>JACIYT010000002.1 GCA_014359765.1 Roseovarius sp. | reverse complement strand
CGCCGCCTCACCCTCAATCTGCTGCGAACCGCCCGCCCGAAACTCCCCATCTCGCGCAAAAGAAAGCGCTCCGGATGGTCCGACGCCTTCGCAAGATCCGTCATCGGTCAAATGCGATAGCCCTGGGGGTGATCTCGGCGGCGCTTGACGCCACCTTCATCATGCGGCCCAACGTGGCGGCGATGGGGCGCAAGGCCTGGACCGCGCTTTCGACGCATCCCGACATTCTCAAGGCCATCAACCGCACCTCGGGCGACAAGGGGCGCGCCAGCCGTCAGGCAGTGGCCGAGCTCTTCGAGCCGTCGGAAATCCTCGTCGGCGACAGTTATGTCAATGCCGCGCGCAAGGGTCAGGCGGCAGCGTTCGAGCGGGTATGGGGGGCCAATATCGCGCTCATCCACCGCAACACGCAGGCCGGGCCGGACGGCGCGTCGCCCGCCTGGGGCTGGACCGCGCAGTTCGACGGGCGCGTGTCGGGACGCTGGATCGATCCGAAGGTCGGGCTCAAGGGCGCCACCACCCTGCGCGTCGGCGAGCAGGTCCGCGAGGTCATCGCGGCCCCGGCGACGGGCTATCTCATCCAGAACGTGGCGTGAGGAGGCAGGGGATGACCTACATCATCAAGCGCACGGTGATCGCGGCCCGGCGGCTGGAGGCCGGCGAAAAGGTCGGGGTCGAGGATCTGGGCGGCGCCGAGAGTGCCGCCCGCCTCATCGCGATCGGCGCGGTGGAGGCGGTCGCGGAGGCACCCGCCCCGGCGCAGCCTGAACCCGATGACGCGCTGCGCGCCGCGATGATCACTGCGATCAACAACCTGGGCGGGGATGACTTCGACAGGTCCGGAAAACCCAGGGTGGGTGCAATTCGCGAGCGGCTGCCGGACCGTGCGGATCAGATCACCGCCGCCCTGCGTGACGCGGTCTGGGACGAGATGAAGGCCCCTGCCGAGGCGGTCGCCGAGGAATAACCCACCCCGCGAGGGGACGCCGCCGCATGAACAGGCGTGACAGCCGGGAGAGACCGCACCCGAGAACATACCGAGCCGGAGGCCCCGATGTCCGACACGATCAAGAGCCCCAATGACGCCCGGGTTGCGAACAGCCCCGTGCGTCACGCCCCTCGCGTCCTCAGCGAGGCCGGGAAGCGGCGGATGAGCACGATCAAGGATCTCGGAGAGGCGTTTCTGTCCGGGATTGCCCCCGACCAGGGCCGCGAATTCATCCGCGCCCGCACCAGGGGCGAGGAAGCCATCATGTGCGCCGTCAAGGGGCGGACCCGCTGATGCCCTACCTCACCGCCCAGGACATGATCGACCGTTTCGGCGAAAGCCGCCTGGCGGAACTGACGACGCGCGAGGGCATGGTCACCGGTATCGACAGTGCGGCGCTCAACGTCGCACTCGACGATGCGGTGGCCGAGGTCGAGAGCTATGTCGATGGGCGCTATGACCCCGCCAATCCGCCCCGTGTGCTGACCGTGCACGCCGCCGCCATCGCATGGTATCGGCTGCTCGGGGATCGCGCGCCGGTGGTCGAGGGGGCGAAGGCGAATTACGACCACGCGCTGGCCTATCTCAGGAGTGCGCGCGCAGCTTCGCCGGCGAGACGCTCGTGTTGCGCGAGCTCACCATGCAGGACGAAACCCCGGTGATCTATTCGGACCGCCCCAACGATCTGAGCACCAGGCGCGGACGACGGCGCTATACCGGGCGGCTGGTGGTGACCGCGCCCGCGCTTGGCGATTTCGACTATTTCGCGCGCTCGATCGACGGCGCGGAGCAGGCGCTGCTGTTCAGCAACGGCCCGGCAGGCAACCGGTTCGAATTCCGAGCGGACCGGGTGCAGGCGTTTCTCAGCGATCTGGGCGAGCAGGACAACGACGTGATCGCCACGTTTGATCTTCTCTACCTCCACCACGAGACCACCGGCAATTTCAGGATGACCGCGAAATGAGCACCTTCCGTTTCAATCCCCGCCCGACCACATGGGTCTCCGTCAGGCTGAACGTGCCGACCGAGGACGGCCCGCAGGTGCAGACATTCCGCGCGAGGTTCCTGATCCTGCCGCAGGAGGAACGCAACAGGCTGGGCGCGCTGGATGGCAAGGCCGGTCTCGAACAGGTCTGGCTCGACTGGCAGGACATCGCCGATATCGACGGCAAGCCGATCCCCTACAGCGATGCGTTGCGCGCCGAGTTGCTGGAATTCGACTATGTCATGATGGGGGTCGCGGACGCCTATGCCCGCGCGATGATGGGGATCGAGGCAAAAAACTGACAGCGGCGGCGCGCGCGCTCCTCAAGCCGACCGCCCGCGCCGCCGGACCCGACAGGTTCCAGACCGAGCTTGCGGCCTTCGGACTCAGCGAGGCGCAGGTCGATGCGATGACGGCGCGCGCATCGGGCAATGACAGAAAGGACGATGTTGAGGTGTTCGCCTGGCTTGCCACAGCATTCAGATGGTTTCTGGCCATGTCCTCGCAATGGCGGCGCGATGGCGACGGGCGCGTGGCCGGTCTCGACTACGGGCCGGCGGAGGCCACCGCGCGGCTCGCCGGGCTGACGATCGGGCCGGATGATTTCGCGCATCTGCAGGTTCTCGAACAGGCCGTTCTGGCGGAAGTGCGGGACGGTTCCCGCCAGCCCTCCGCCCGGATCGGAGGGCCGCGCAGATGATGCTCGTCTCCGCCAGACTCACCGCCGATGAAAAGGAAATGGTCGAGGCGCTGCGCCGGGCACGCGCCGAGATGGAAAAGGTGCGCGCCACCACCAGCGCCACCGGGCAGAGCGCCCGCGAGGCCGCCACCGGCACCGGACAGCTGGCCCGCGCACAACGCGACAATGCCGAGGCCAGCACCCGCGCCCGGAGCGAGACCGAACGCGCCACCGCCGCGCAGGCGCGGTCCAGGCAGGCCAGCGAGCAGCTGGCCCGCGCCAAGGCGCGCACCGGCGCACAAGCACTTCGAGCCACCGCCGCGACAACCGCGTTTTCCGGAGCGATGAGCAATGCCGCAGCCTCCGCCGCGCTGGTCAACGGCCCATTGGGCGGCGTTGCCTCGCGGTTCTCGACCATCGCCAGCCTGACCGGGCGGATGAACCTTGCGACCGTGGGGGCCATTGCCGGGTTCAGGCCCCGCGTCGAGACCCGGCAGAACGGCGACGCGCTCGATATCGACCTGATCTTCGGCGAGTTCGAGGGGCGCCTCGGCCGGAACGTCGCGCAGGGGCGCGGTCTGGCCCCCGCGATCGCGGGCCGGTTCAACCTGCGCGGAGGGGTTTGAATGGCGCTTGAATGGCCCTTTCCGGACCGGTTCAGGCCGCAGCTCGACAGCTGGGAATTCCGGATGCCGAGCGTCACGCGCCGCACCCAGTTCGACGATGGCGAAGACCGGGTGCGCCGCACCGCGCATTTTCGCCCGATGAAGCAACGCTTCGAGATCGACATCCTGCGCTCCGATCTGGCCGTGCTTTGCCGGTGGTTCTTCGAGGAGACCGATGGCGGGCGTCTGTGGTTCGAGTTGCCCGCCTTCGTGGACGACGATTATGTCACGGTCGAGGCCCGCATCATCGAGCAGGGCGAGGACGCCATGACGGGCCGCTTCGTGGGGGATTTCGAATACCGTCTCTCGCTCGAGATCGAGATCCGCCGCCTGCCCCGGATCGAGGACGCGCGCTATTACAAACGCCAGGGGGACCGGTGATGCCACATCCCGCGATCATCGCCAGCTACGCCTACGCCACCGAGGATATCGAGATCGCCACGGTGGAGGTCCGCCACCCCGAAATCGCCGATCCGGGGACCGGGGCCGCCGGGTCCATCCGGCTGGCCAGCGTCTTCGCGAACGCCCACGAGATCGAGGAGGCACCTTTCTTCGAGGCGAGGCTCGAGCCGGACGCGCCCATCGAGGGCGGGCAGATCGTGGCGTTCAACCGCGCCCCGATCGAGATCGTGCGCCCCGAGCGCACATCGCTTGGTGTGCCGCTCGCGCGGTTCCGGTTCGCCAATGTCGATGCGCGGATCACCAGAGCCCTCATCGCCGCCTCCAAGACCCTCGATCCGGTCGAGATCACGATCCGGGGCTTCACGCTTTCCACCCGGCTTTCCGGCCAGCCCGAAGTGATGACCGGGTTCGAACTGGTCGATCCGGTGATCGCCGCCGCCAGCGTCGAGGTTACCGCGCGCGCCCCGGACGTGATCAACACGCCCTTTCACAGGCAGTTCTATGACACACGCTTTCCGCTTCTCGGACTCTGAGATCGCCGCGCTGATCGGCACACCCTGGCAGGCGGGCGCCACCGGGCCCGACGCCTATGATTGCTGGGCGGCGGCGGGAATGGTCCAGGAGCGGTTCTTTGACCGCCGCCTGCCCGGCCTTGGCGAAGACCCCCGGAAAACGATCACGCGATCGCGCCGAAGCTGGATGCGCTGCGACACCCCGCGCGACGGCGATATCGTCGAGATGCGCCGGATGGGCCGCGCGAACCATGTCGGCGTGTGGATCAGGGGCGGTATCCTGCATTGTCAGCGCGGGGCGGGGATGGTCCATGACCGCCCCGACACGATCCGCGCGATGGGGTGGCAGATGCGGATCTGGACGCCCTGCGCGCCACGGCCCCGGAAAGCATCGGGCGCGGCGGCGGTCGCGCTTTATGTGCCGGGTCTCGACATGCTGCTCGACAGTCAGGCCACGCCTGCCGATCTGCTCGGCGCGCATCGCGCCGTGCCACTCGCGGCCACCCCCGGCGATCTGGTCTCCGAGGTCATCGCACGCGCGGGGCTGGACCGCGAGCATGTCGCCGTCTTCCTGCGCGACAACGCCGCCGCGCCGGTTCCGGCCTTGCCCGACGATCCCGCGCCCGAGGATGTCGCGCGCCTGCTCGGCGATCTCGGCGCGGTGCTCCCCGCCGCCTGGGCCGAGACCCGCATCAGGCCCGGCCAGCGCCTGATCGTGACGCAGGTGCCGCAGGGCGGCGGGGGCAGCAATCCGCTCAGGCTGGTCTTGCAGATCGCCATCATGGCGGCGGCGGCATTCTTCGCGCCGACGCTCGCACCCGGCCTTGTCTCGGCATTGGGAATATCGAGTACGGCGGCGTCGGGCCTTGCCTTCGGGGTCCTCAGTTTCGCGGGGAATTTCGCGCTGAACGCGGTGCTGCCGCCGCCCAGCCCGAAGGCGATTTCGAGCCTCTCTGATGAGGCATCGCCGACATTCTCGGCGCGCGCGCAGGCCTCCATCGCCCGCCCCGGCGCGCCCATCCCCGTGCAGTTCGGGCGTCATATTCACCAGCTCGACGATATCAGCCCGCCCTTCGTGCGCTTCGAGGAGAACATGCAGGTGGTCTATCAGCTCCTCGCCCTCGGGGAGGGGGAGCACCTGCTCGAGGAGGTGCGGCTGGGCGATACCGCCGTGTGGCGCGACGGGGCCGTGACCGGCAACCTGCCCGGCGTCTCGGTCGAGCATATCCTCTCCGGTCAACCCGTGACGCTGATGGATGAGGCGGTCTTTACGCAGGGCGATGTCACCGGCCTGACGCTGGCACCCGATGCCACGATCGGCTGGCACAGCGCCGTCCCGGCCGGGAAGACGGCAATCGCCGTCGAGGTCGAGATCGCCCGCGCGCATGGCCGTCTGGGCGATCTCGATCTCGACCATCTCCTGGCGCTCCATGCCGCGTGGTCCGCGCGGGGCGATCGCTTCGATACCGTTCTCGACCAGCGGATGTCGTTCTGGGAGGTCCTGCAAGCGGCCCTGCGCGCGGGACGCGCGCAGCCCGACCAGCTCGGTCGCCGCATCCGCATCTGGCGCGACGAGCCGCAGCCCATCCCGCGCCAGCTATTCTCCGCGCGCAACATCCGGCGCGGCAGCCTGACCATCCGGCCCCGGCTGCCGGTCAGCGAGCGCCCCGAGAGGCTGGTGGCGCAATACATGGACGAGCGCGTCTGGCGCCCGGCAGAGATCGCGGTGGGCGCAATCACCGGACGCGAGCGCCGGGAGCGGTATTTCGGGATCACCAATACCGATCACCTTCTGCGCGAAGTGCAACATGATTTCCGGTCCGCGCGGTTTCGCTCGGTGGAAGTGTCCTTCGAGGCCGAGCTCGAGAACCGCCTGCTGCTCAGGGGCGATCCGATCGCCCTGGCGCATCCCGAACTGACGAGCGGCGTCGCGGTTTCGATCGAGGCCTGGCAGGGGCTTGCGATTTCGCTGGGCACGCTCGTGGAACCGTTCGACACGCAGGACGAGCTGCTGATCAGGCTCACCGCCCCGGACGGCCGGACCATCGGCCCTTTCCGGGTGGACCCGGCCACCCCCGGCGCGCCCTCAGGCGAGGTCCGCGTGACCGAGGACGAAATGACGCGCCTCATCGCCGATTACGGCACCGATCCGCGCGACTGGATCGCGCGCTCGCGGGCGCGCGACGAGGCGATCCGCGCAGTGATCGGCCCGGCCTCCGATCTCGACATGCGGCTCATCGTGCAGAATGTCGGCGAAGAGCGCGGCGGCTATGCCACGATCACCTGCGTTGACGACGATCCGCGCGCACAGGATTTCCCGGTGGACAGCAGCGGCGCGCTCGATGGCCTGATCCTCGATATCGCCTTCGCCCAGGAGGCCACGTCCGGCGGGAGCATGACCACCTTCACGCTCGCGCTCGCACCCGGGGGCGCACCGGACGGGGCAATGTTCGATGTCGGGCACTCGACGGATGGCGGGCTGACATGGGTGGCGCTCGGGACCACGCAGCTGCCGCAGCTCGAGGTCGCGCGCCCCGAGCCGGTCTGGGATCCCGGTCAGCTCCGCGCCGCGGTGCGGGTGGGCGGTCGCCGGAGCGCCTGGTTCGTGCGGATGTTTCCGGGTGCCGGGGCGCTCCCGGCCCCGGCGAATTTCGCGGAGGTCACGGCAGGGCAGTGGCAGGCCGGCGAAGGCCTCCACGTCGCCGCCGATCCCGTCCCCGGTGCCGCGAGCTATCGCTTCGATTTGCGTGACAGCGCCACAGGCACGATGGCCATTCTCTTCCGTGCCGCGCCCGAACTCGATCTGACGGTTGAGGCTCTCGGCACGCTGAATGCGCTCTCTCGCGATACGGTGATCCGGCTTTCCGCCGTCAGCCCCTCGGCCGAGCCCGGCGCCGAGGCCGAGCTTGTCCTGCCGAGCGTGCCGCCGCCGGGCGCGGCGACCGGCTTCCAGCTGGTCAGGTCGGTCGTCACCTGGGAGGCTGGCACGCCTCCCCCCACGCACGGTTGGCGGGTCCAATGGCAGGGCGGCGAGACGGTGCTCGGGAGCGCGCGCTTCGACCGCCGCGATGCGGGCTTTCGCGATCCGCTGATCTTTGCCGGCCTCGACGCGTTTGGGCCCGGGGCCCGCGTGGCCCTCCAGTTCGCACCGGACCCCTATCCCGATGATTTCTCCCCATGACCCGGCTTCATCTGACACCTGCGCCCGGCATGGGCTAACCCTCGTCATCAAACGGAGTGGCAACAGTGCTCGACACGGCAACCCTGACAGGCATCTTCTACGGAACGGACGGCACCCCGGTCACGGAGGCCGATGTGTATGTCGTCCCGAACCAGAAATACCTCGCATCCGTCGGCGGCGCGGCATGGGTGCCGCGATCGGTGAGCTTCCGGACCGACGCATCCGGTGCGATCGGCACCCTCGACGGGGAGATCTTCACGCCTGGCATCGCGCTCGGCATCGGGCAGCACGATATCGCGGTGCGCAAGGCGGGTCAGTCCTGGAGCGGTGTCCTGACCGTGGATGCGGCCATGGCGGCCTCGGCCACCCCCACCACCCTCGATGCCGCCCTGCAGCCCGCGCCGCCGCCCGAACTCGTGTCGCGCGCCGATCTGGCGGTGGGGATGGCCGAGACGGCGGCTGATGAGGCCGCCGCGAGCGCGGCGGCGGCACTGGCCTATGTGCGCGTGACGCCCGAGGAGGAGGCGGCGTTTGCATCCGGGCCGGGGATCACGATCCTCGCCCGCGCGCCCTATACCGGCCCGGAAACGGCGGATGCAGTCTATGCGGCGCTGTTCGACGATCCCGAGGCGGTGGCGCTCTACGATCAGGTCTATGACCGATCGCCGGTCAGCCTCCCCGATGGCGAAACATACACCCCACCCGCGCGATTTGGAGTAATGTCATGACCGAGGCAATCATCTGGCTCGCATTTGCCGCCGCGCAGATGGCGGATATCTGGACGACAAACCGGGCGCTCAAGGCTGGGCTATACGAGGCCAACCCGATCTGGTGATGGGTGCAGGACCGCCTCGGGCGCGCGTGGGTTGCGCCACGTTTCGCGGGGGCTTTCGTGATCGCCGTGGGGCTGGATCATGTGTTCGGCGCTCTGCCGGTCGCAATCATGGCACTCGGCATCGCGGCGGTGGCGGCGAATAACTGGCGGCTGACGAGGGAGGCGCAAAAGGGGCGTTGAACAGCACTTCAATCGCCCAATCCGGTCGCCCTGCTGAAAATCGAGTGCTGCCATCTAACCTGTAAAACACTGCAATCTGGATTGTCACGCTACAGCTACAGCGATAGCCCTGCCGGGGGTGCGGTCGCCTCTTGCAAAATTCCTGCAAGAATTGAAAATTAACACCCGTTCAATTCACGCAACAGGAGCCCCCTCATGGATTTCGCCCTCAGCGAGGAACAGACTGCCATTTTCGATATGGCTCATGCCTTTGGTCAGGAGCGGATCGCGCCCCATGCGCGCGAATGGGAGGCGGCGGGCACCATCCCGAAAGAGCTCTGGCCGGAGATCGGCGCGCTCGGCTTTGGCGGGATCTATGTCAGCGAGGAGGCCGGCGGCGCGGGGCTCTCAAGGCTCGATGCGACGCTGATCTTCGAGGCGCTGTCGATGGCCTGTCCGGCGGTGGCGGCGTTCCTGTCGATCCACAACATGTGCGCGAAGATGATCGACAGATTCGCCAGCCCCGAATTCAAGGCGCGGATCCTGCCCGGGGCGACGGCGCTGGAGACGGTGCTTTCCTATTGCCTGACCGAGCCGGGGGCAGGTTCGGACGCGGCGGCGCTGCGCACCCGGGCCGAGCGCACCGATGACGGCTACAGGCTCAACGGGACCAAGGCGTTCATCTCGGGGGGCGGCTATTCGGACGGCTATGTGGTGATGGTGCGCACCGGGGCCGAGGGACCGAAGGGCGTCTCCACCGTCTATGTCGAGAACGGCACGCCGGGCCTGAGCTTTGGCGGGCTCGAGGACAAGATGGGCTGGAAGGCGCAGCCGACGCGCCAGGTCCAGTTCGACAATTGCGACATTCCGGCGGCCAACCTTGTCGGGGAAGAGGGCAGGGGGTTCAGTTACGCCATGAACGGGCTCGATGGCGGGCGGCTCAATATCGCGGCCTGTTCGCTCGGCGCGGCGCAGCAGGCGCTCGACATGACGCTGGCCTACATGGCCGAGCGCCGCGCCTTCGGGCACGCGATCAACGAGTTCCAGGCGCTGCAATTCCGGCTTGCCGACATGGAGATCGAGCTCCAGGCCGCGCGCACCTTTCTGCGGCAGGCGGCGTGGAAGCTCGATACCGAGGCGCCGGACGCCACCAAGTTCTGCGCCATGGCCAAGAAATTCGTGACCGAGGCGGGCAGCCGCATCGTCAACCAGTGCCTGCAACTGCATGGCGGATACGGCTATCTGGCCGATTACGGCATCGAGAAACTGGTGCGCGATCTGCGCGTGCATGAAATCCTCGAGGGCACCAACGAGATCATGCGCCTGATCGTGGCGCGGCAGATGGTGGCGGCGCGATGAGCGGCGACATCCATATCCGCAAGGAGGGGCGCGCGGGGCGGATCACGCTGACGCGGCCCAAGGCCTTGAACGCGCTGAGCTATGCGATGTGCACCGCCATCGAGGCGGCGCTCGACGGCTGGCGCGACGATGACGATGTGGCGCTGGTGGTGATCGACGCCGAGGGCGACCGCGCGTTCTGTGCGGGTGGCGATATCCAGCAGCTCTACGATACGGGCCGCGCGGGCGATTTCGCCTATGGGCGGCGGTTCTGGGCCGATGAATACCGGCTCAACGCGAAGATCGCGCGCTATCCGAAGCCCTATGTCGCGCTGATGCACGGCTTTGTCATGGGGGGTGGCGTGGGCGTGTCGTGCCATGGCGCGCACCGGGTGGTGTGCGAGAGCACGCAGATCGCCATGCCCGAATGCGGTATCGGCCTTGTGCCCGATGTGGGTGGCTCGCTGCTGCTCGCGCGGGCACCGGGGCGGCTGGGGGAATATCTGGGCACGACGGGCGCGCGCATGGGGCCGGGCGACGCGATATATGCCGGTTTTGCAGATACATTCGTATCAAGGCCCAACTGGCCCGAACTGATCGCGCAGCTCGTCGAAAGCGGCACGACCGCGGCCATCGCCGAGATGAGCGAGGCCCCCCCGGAGGGCGGGCTGAGCGCGCTTCGCCCCGGGATCGACGCCTGTTTCGGTGGCGAGACCTTGCACGATATCATCCGCGCGCTGCGCGCCGATACGAGCGATTTCGCGCGCGACACGGCTGCGGTCCTGGCGCGCAACTCGCCCCTCTCGATGGCCTGCACGGTGGAGATGATCCATCGGCTGCGCCACGCCGGGGCCGATATCGCGGTGGCGCTCGAACTGGAATACAGGTTCACCTGGCGGGCCATGGAGGCGGGCGATTTCCTCGAGGGGATTCGCGCCGCGATCATCGACAAGGACCGCAAACCGAGATGGAAACATGGGCTCGACAGCCTGCCGGGCGATGCCGTCACGCAGATGCTCATGCCATTGGGCAAGGACGCCCTGACACTGGAGGAGGAGGCAGAGACATGAAGATCGGATTCATCGGGCTGGGCAACATGGGCGCGCCGATGGCGGCCAATCTCGCGAAGGCGGGGCATTCGGTCACCGGCTACGACATGGCCGAGGTCAGTGTCGAGGGTGTCGAGATGGCCCCGAGCGCGGCACAGGCGGCGAAAGGTGTCGAGGTGGTGATCACCATGCTGCCCAATGGCGATATCCTGCGCAAGGTCGCGGCCGAGGTGATCCCGGCCATGGACAAGGGCGCGGTGCTGCTCGACTGTTCCACCGTCGATGTGCAATCGGCGCGTGACGTGGCCCGGCAGGCGGAGGCGGCGGGGCTGCACGCGCTCGATGCGCCGGTGTCGGGCGGTGTCGGGGGCGCGGCGGCGGGCACGCTCACCTTCATGGTGGGCGGCAGCGAGGAGGGCTTTGCCATTGCCCGCGAACTCTTTGACATCATGGGGCAGAAGGCGGTGCATTGCGGTCCCTCCGGCAACGGGCAGGCGGCCAAGATCTGCAACAACATGATCCTGGGCGTGACCATGATCGCGACCTGCGAGGCCTTCGCGCTTGCCGACAAGCTGGGGCTCGACCGGCAGGCGATGTTCGACGTGGTCTCGACCTCCTCGGGCTATAGCTGGTCGATGAACGCCTATTGCCCGGCGCCGGGGATCGGGCCGGTCTCGCCGGCCGATAACGATTACCAGCCCGGCTTTGCCGCCGAGCTGATGCTCAAGGACCTGCGCCTGTCGCAGATGGCCGCCGAGGCCGCCGATGCCGACACGCCGATGGGGCGCGCGGCCTGCGATCTCTATGCGCGCTTCGTCGAGGAAGAGGGCGGCAAGGGGCGCGATTTCTCGGCCATGCTGCCGCGCTTCGAGAAGCGCGGGCGCAGCGCCTGACGCGTGCGAGGGGGGCGGCGGTCGGTCGGTCGCCTCCCACCCTCCCTTCCCCTTGCCCTTGTCGGCAATATGTTGCACCACGTCACGGACAGACGAGGCGAGTTGAAGGACCAGGGCGACATGGCGGACCGCAGCATCGACATCAACGCGAAACCGACCGAGGAGATCGCGGTCCGCGAAACCTTTGGTATTGATACCGACATGATCGTGAAGGGCTTTGCCGAGCGGACCGACCGCGTCCCCGAGATCGACCCGACCTACAAGTTCGATCCCGACACGACGCTGGCCATTCTCGCAGGCTTTTCCCACAACCGCCGGGTGATGATCCAGGGCTATCACGGCACCGGCAAATCCACCCATATCGAGCAGGTAGCGGCGCGGCTCAACTGGCCCTGCGTGCGCGTCAACCTCGACAGCCATATCAGCCGGATCGACCTCATCGGCAAGGACGCGATCAAGCTGCGCGACGGCAAGCAGGTGACCGAGTTCCACGAGGGGATCCTGCCCTGGGCGCTGCGCAATCCGACCGCGATCGTGTTTGACGAATACGACGCGGGGCGCGCCGATGTGATGTTCGTGATCCAGCGGGTGCTCGAGGCCGATGGCAAGCTCACGCTTCTGGATCAGAACGAGGTGATCACGCCCAACCCCTATTTCCGCCTTTTCGCCACGGCGAACACGGTGGGCCTCGGCGATACCACCGGCCTCTATCACGGCACGCAGCAGATCAACCAGGGCCAGATGGATCGCTGGAGCCTCGTCGCCACGCTCAACTATCTGAGCCACGACGCCGAGGCGGCGATCGTGCTGGCCAAGAACCCGCTCTACAACACCGCCGAGGGGCGCAAGACCGTCAGCCGCATGGTCACGGTCGCCGATCTCACGCGCACGGCCTTCATGAACGGTGAGCTGAGCACGGTGATGAGCCCGCGCACGGTGATCGCCTGGGCGCAGAACGCGACGATCTTCCGCAACGTGGGCTATGCGTTCCGCCTCACTTTCCTCAACAAATGCGATGAGCTGGAGCGGCAGACCGTGGCCGAATTCTACCAGCGCTGCTTCGATGAGGAACTGCCCGAGAGCGCCGCGAACGTCGCGGTGCGCTAGGGTTCGACGCCTGACACAACGCGCCTGCTTCTGCACGATCACCCGTCGGGGCCGCGCGCGGCCACTCGGCACGCCGCGCGGCGCCCGACCGCGGGTGGGCGCAAGAACGCGCGTGGTCCTCGATTTATGGTGCCAGATACTGCAACGATTGAGCGGACGTTGACCTTGCAAAAGCGCCCGCCCGGGGGGCGGTCGGGCGCTGCGCGGCGGCGCGTGCCGCGCCTTGATTCCGCGCATTTGGAGCAAACCCTGAACGCCCACACCGGACCATTCCGAAGCGCCTCATGCACCGCAGCCCGCTGCATCCTGTGCGACACCTTCATTGGGCACCATCCGTCAGATGTCGAACACTCGCAGGGTGCTGAAAAAGGACTGAGCTCGGCCCCTGCTGAAGAAATTGTTCCCGCCCCGTGCCCGGAACCTCGCGTCGAGGGCCGCGCCCGAGCCTGGGAGAGTGCTTGGCGCGGCTGGGAATGTGGCGGTTTATGTCAGCCACGCCACTCAAACATAACGGCTATTTTCAAGGTCGCCATGCGCCCTCCTGGGGGAGGGAGGGTCGGGCGCGGCCCGGGCTGGACGCCCGTGCCAGGGCCTCATGGGCGCGCGGCGCGGAACAGTTTCCCGATTTGCTGGTTGAAGCCGGTCGGGCCTGGGGCTTTTTCAGCAGCCTGCTAGTCCCGCACCGCCCCGTCGCCCGTCACCAGATACTTGAAGCTGGTGAGCTGCTCGGCCCCCACCGGCCCGCGCGCGTGCATCTTGCCGGTGGCGATGCCGATTTCCGCACCCATCCCGAACTCGCCCCCGTCGGCGAACTGGGTCGAGGCGTTGTGCATCAGGATCGCGCTGTCGAGCCGGGCAAAGAACCGCTCCACCGCGCCCGCGTCCTCGGTCACGATGCAATCGGTGTGGTTGGAGCCATAGCGCCGGATATGGGCAATGGCCGCGTCGATATCCTCGACCACCTTTGCCGCGATGATGCTGTCGAGATATTCGCGCCCCCAGTGGTCTTCGCTGGCAGGCGTCACGCCGGGAATCTCCTGGAGCGCCGCATCGCCGCGCACCTCCACGCCCGCGTCGATCAGCGCACGAATGACACCCTGTCCGATGGTGTCGGCGATCTCGCGGTGAATGAGCAGGCATTCGGCCGCGCCACAAATCCCCGTGCGCCGCGTCTTGGCGTTGAGCACCACCTTGAGCGCCTTTTCCGGGTCGGCCTCGGCGTCGAGATAGATATGCACGATCCCCTCTAGATGGGCAAAGACCGGCACCCGCGCCTCGCGCTGCACGAGGCCCACGAGGCCCTTGCCGCCGCGCGGCACGATCACGTCGATATACCCGGTCATGCCGAGCATGATCTGCACCGCCGCGCGGTCGGTCACCGGCACGCGCTGGATCGCATCCTCGGGAAGACCGGCGGCGCGCAGCCCCTCGACAAGGCAGGCATGGATCGCGCCCGAGGAATGAAAGCTCTCCGAGCCACCGCGCAGGATCACCGCATTGCCCGCCTTGAGGCAGAGCGCGCCGGCATCGGCGGTCACATTGGGGCGGCTCTCGTAGATCACGCCGACGACGCCCAAAGGCGTGCGCACCCGACGGATATGCAGACCATTGGGCCGGTCCCATTCGGCGATCACCTGTCCCACCGGATCGTCCTGCGCCGCCACCGCGCGCAGCCCCTCGACGATCCCCCAGAGGCGTTTTTCATCGAGCATCAGCCGGTCGAGCATGGCCGCAGTCAGCCCCTTCTCGTGCCCCGCCGCCATGTCCTCGGCATTGGCGGCGAGGATCGCCTCGCGGCGGCTCCAGACCTGATCGGCGGCAGCCTCGAGCGCGGCCTGTTTCGCCTCGGATGTGGCCACGGCCAGTTCCTCCGCCGCGACCCGGGCGCGCCTCCCGATCTCGGCCATGAGGGCGGGAATATCGGTGAGATCCTTCATCGGCACGGCCTTTCGCTGCTGAGGCCCCCTTATAGCGCAGCCCCGCGCCCGCCCGCAACGCCCTCGCGGCGGGGCGCAAGCGGGCTCATGGCAGGGGCGCGATGTCGAGGGGCTGCGCCCAGTCGCGCGGATCGCCTCCCTCGCCCGCAGGCCGCGCCAGAAGCACCTGCGCATGGAAATTCCCGGCCGTCTCGAAGCCCTCCGGATCGTGCCCCGCCGCGCGGGCATTCGCGATGGCGCGGGCCTGCTCGCCTGCATCCTCGAAACGGCGATGGACGAAGGGGGCCACCGGCAGCACCTCCTGCACCAGCCCGTGCCGCGCCAGCACCCCGGAGGCCGCCGCGCGCTCGTTGCCGCGAATCGGCGAGGTCATCACCCAGGGCTTGCGCGGCCCGCAGGCGGCCAGCACCCGGTCAAGCGCGCGCGGCATGAGCTGCGCCACCGAGCCGCATTCCACGATCATGTCCACCTGCCCGAGCGCGGCCGCAAGGCCGGGCGAGGGCGCTCCCGCCTCCAGATCCTCGGCAAACCCTTCGTCGAACAGCCCCACCGCGCGCCCATAGGCCACCGCATTGGGCATGATGTCGAGCGCGCTAACATGCAGCGGCGGCGCGCGGCGCGCCAAGGCGCCGAGCCACGCGCGGTCACGCGCGATCACCTCGTCCGGCGCCAGGTCGTCGAAGGCGGGATCGCGGTAGCGCGCAAAGACCTGCCCCAGCGTGATCTCGTGGCGCATGAGGAGCGTCACGATGCCATAGCTCGACGCGAAATCGAGGATGCGCGGCCGGGCGATGCCGCGCGCCGCCATCAGCGCCCCGAGCCCGGCGCGGAACGCCGCCACCGCGTGATGCTGGTTGCGATAGCCGAGCCGGTCCATCATGCGGAAATAGGCGCGGCAATCGGGCTGGTCATAGGTGTCGTCGAAGATCGTGACAAAGGCTTCGCCTTGCGGCTGGTCTGACATGGCGCGGCTCCCTTCCGGCGGACTGATCCCGGCCAAGCTGCGCGCAGACCCGCGCGAATACAAGCGCCAGGCCGCATTTCCGTCACACCGTGCAGGGGCCGCGCGAGGATCCACCGCCCCCGCGCCGCCGGGCCTGAAATTCTGTTGCGCGGCGGTTTCCCGAATGTGACCGCCCGTGCGGCAACGTCATTTGCGCCCGACAGGCAATGCGGCGCATACTCGGCCCAGTTCCGTCACATCCCGAGGACCCCCCGCCATGGCCAATGTCAGCGCCCCGACCATGCCCGACAATTCGCGCCTGATGATGGGCGCGGGGCTTGCCTGGCTCGCGGTGGTGATCTTTGCCGCCGGCAATTCCATCGTCTCGCTGCTGGCGGAGATCGGGATGCAGAACCGGGTGATGGGGCGCAATGTGATCACCTATTGCAACCTGCTCTTCGTCGGCTCGCTGCTGTCGATCGTGCCCATGGGTTTCATGTTCTGGCGCGACTGGACGGTGGAGAACCTGCGCAAGCTGCGCGCGCGGCACTGGGGGATCCTGACGCTCTCGGCTTTCCTGTCCTCTGCACTCACGCCGGGGCTCTTCTTCTACGCGCTGGAACAGACCACGGTGACGAATGTCGTGCTCGTGGGTCGGATCGAGCCGCCGCTCTTTCTCGTCGCGGCCTGGCTCATCCTGCGCGAGGAATTCGAGCCCTGGGCACTTGGCGCGGGTCTCGTCGCGCTCCTGGGCGCGGCGGTGATGCTGTGGATGAATGGCGGCGGCGGGTTCGCGTTGGGCAAGGGCGAGATCGGCGCGCTGCTCGCCACGCTGTCCTATGTCGCCTCGACGCTGGTCGCGCGCGCCGGGCTGCGCGGCATCCCGCTGGGGATCTATGCGATCTATCGCACGGTCGTGGGCACGGTCTTCTATTTCTTCCTGGCGATCTACCTCTTCGGGCCGGACCATTTCCAGGACGTGTTTCACCCGCTGGTCTGGGAATGGGTGTGGATCTATGCCGTCATCGTCGTGCTGGGCGGGCAATTCGCCTGGGCGCTCGCGCTCAAGCACGCACGCTCGGGCGATGTGTCGCTCGCCACCTCCTTTTCGCCGGTCGCGGGGATCCTCATCGCCATGGTGCTTCTGGGCGAGGATCCGGGCCCGGGCCTCTTGCCGGGGGGCGCGATCATCCTCGCGGCCATTGCCATCGGCCAGTATGGGCGGCTGCGCTCGCAGCGCGCGCGCGCGGATTGCGCGACGCGGAAACGGGCCGCCGAACGCGCGCTCGAACATGAGGGCGAGGTGAATTTCAAGGGCGCGTGAGGTGCTGCGCGACGGCGCGTCAGGCGATGACCCGGAACAGCTCGCGCGGGGCCTCCGCGTCGGTCAGCCCCAGCCGTTCCATCGCCGCGCGCCGCAATGCCGCCCCCGCGCCTGCCGCGACCGAGACATCGCCCACAAAGCCCGAAGCGCCGGGCATCTCCCAGATGGTCACCGGCAGCGCGGCGCTGATCACCTCCGGCCCTGTCCCCCGCGCCGCGATCACCCGCAGCCGCGCGGCATTGGCCCCCGGCACATGGCCCGCCGCCGCCTCGAGCGGCGCGCGCCGCCAGGTGGGAAACGGGGCGAACACCGCGTCGAGCACCTCCCCCCCCGCGTCCAGAAAGGCGCTCACCCGCGCGCCAGCGACCAGCTTTCCGGCCATGGTCGCGCCCACGTATCGCACGGCCTCGGCCTCGGTCCGTGCGAGCACCACCACCTCCTCCAGCAGCCCGAGCGGCTGGCGCGAGAGAAAGAAGGCGAGGATCTCCTCGGCCATGGCGCTGTAATGGCCCGGATCGCGGGGGTTGTTCGCAATCCGCCCGATATCGACCTCCGCCACCTCCGCGCCGGCGGCATGGACCCGCAACATCACGTCGAGATCCACCGCGTAATCCCCGACAAGCTGCCCGTGCGCGATGCGCGCGCGATCAAGGAGGTAAATCCCGGTATTGGGCGCGCGCAGATGCCCCAGCCCCGGAAACATCAGCCTGAGCGCCGGGCGCACCAGAAGCCGGGTCATCGGCATGTCGTCGCGCGGATCGTTCCACGCGCCCTTGACCAGCCCCACGCCGGGCGCGCGCGCCTCGGCCATACGGGCAAAGAGCGCCGTGTCGAACCGGCCAAGATCGGCATCGACCTTCATCACCCAGTCGTGCCGCGCCGCCGCCACGCCGCGCCGCACCGCGTGCCCCATGCCGCGCCGCGCCTCATGCAGCACGACGGCACCCGCGCCGCGCGCCGCCTCTGCCGTGCCATCATCCGAGGCGTTGTCGATCACCACCACCTCGGCCACATGGGCCATGGCGCGCATGGTGGCCACGACCGCGCCGATGGTCGCGGCCTCGTTGCGGGCGGGAATGATGACGCTGATCGGCTGTTGCATGGCGGCTCCTCGGGTTCGATCCGACCCTAACAGGCTGCTGAAAAAGCCCCAAGCCTGACCGGTTTCAACCAGCAAATCGGAAAACTGTTCCGCGCCGCGCACCCATGAGGCCCTGGCACGGGCGTCCAGCCCGGGCCGCGCCCGACCCTCCCCCCGGGAGGGCGCATTGCGACCTTGCAAATAGCCGTTCCGTTTGAGGGGCTTGGCTGACATAAACCGCCATATCCCCAGCCGCGCCGAAGCGCCCTCCCAGGCTCGGGCGCGGCCCTCGACGCGAGGTTCCGGGCACGGGACGGGAACAATCTCCCCGGCAGGGGCCGACCTGAATCCTTTTTCAGCACCCTGCCAAGCCGAAGCGCCAGCCGCCACAACGCGCGTTCAGACCGATAGCGTCGCCGCGACCGCCCGCGCCCAGGCGGCGCATTTGCGCGCCCTGAGCTCGGGCGCCATGGCAGGCACGAACTGCCGTTCGAGCGCCCAGCCACGGGCGAATTCCTCCTGCCCCGGATAGAGCCCCGCGCGCATCCCCGCAAGCCAGGCCGCGCCGAGCGCCGTGGTCTCGAGAACCTGCGGGCGGTCCACCGGCGCATCGAGAATGTCGGCGAGAAACTGCATGGTCCAATCGCTGGCGCTCATGCCACCGTCCACCCGCAGGACCGCATCCGCCCCCTGCCCGGCCCAGTCCGCGCGCATCGCTTCGAGCAGGTCGCGCGTCTGAAAGCCCACGCTTTCCAGCGCCGCGCGCGCCAGTTCCGCAGGCCCCGTGCCGCGCGTCAGGCCAAAGATCGCGCCCCGGCAATCGGGCCGCCAATAGGGCGCGCCCAGCCCGGTGAAGGCGGGCACCAGCACCACCTCCTGATGCGGATCGGCCGTCTCGGCCAGCGGCTGCGTCTCGCGCGCCTCGCGGATCACCTTGAGCCCGTCGCGCAGCCATTGCACCACGGCACCCGCGACAAAGATCGACCCTTCCAGCGCATAGGTGGGCTGACCGTCGAGCTGATAGGCGATCGTGGTCAGGAGCCGGTTTTGCGAGGTGACCGGCACCGTGCCGGTATTGAGGAGCGCGAAACAGCCCGTGCCATAGGTGGATTTGAGCATTCCGGGCTGAAAACACGCCTGCCCCACCGTCGCCGCCTGCTGATCGCCCGCCACGCCGAGAATGGGGATTTCGCGGCCAAAGAGATCGGCCCGCGTCACGCCATATTCGGCGGCGCTGTCGCGGACCTCGGGCAGCATCGCCATGGGAATGTCGAGCAGATCGCAGATGGTCTGGCTCCAGCGCCCCTTGCGGATGTCATAGAGCAGCGTGCGCGCGGCATTGGTGGCATCGGTGGCGTGGACCCGGCCCCCCGTCAGCTTCCAGATGAGGTAGCTGTCCACCGTCCCGAAGAGCAGATCGCCCGCCCGCGCCGCTGCGCGCGCGCCCTCCACATGATCGAGGATCCAGCGCAGCTTGGTGCCCGAGAAATAGGGATCGAGCAGGAGCCCCGTGCGCGCGCTCACCATCGCCTCATGCCCCGCCTCGCGCAGACCCTGACAGAAACCGGCGGTGCGCCGGTCCTGCCAGACGATCGCGCGATGGATGGCGCGGCCCGTATGGCGATCCCAGACCACGGTGGTCTCGCGCTGGTTGGTGATGCCGATGGCGGCGACCCCGGCGCCGGTAATCCCGGCCTTCTCGATGGCCGCGCGACAGGTGGCGGCGGTGGTGGTCCACAGATCATCGGCCTCATGCTCGACCCAGCCGCTGTCGGGGTAATGCTGGGCGAATTCCTGCTGCGCGCTGGCCACCGGGCGCATCGCCGCGTCAAAGAGGATCGCCCGGCTCGAGGTGGTGCCCTGGTCGATGGCGAGGATATGGGTCATGGGCATGGTCCGTTTTCTGGAACATCATTATCCGCTGAGGCCGGATGACGATAGACAGGATCGATGCCGCGCGCTCCGCTGAACGCCGTCACTGCCATGCGCCGGGCCGGGTCAGCCACTGGCCGAGGCCGCCCGGAGCGCCCGCGCGCGCGATCCGCCCCTTCACCCCCTCCAGCACCCGCGTCACGCGCGCACCCTCCCGGTCCCTGTCTCCTGCGCCGCCGTGCGCATCCAGTCATCGAGCGCGGCAATCTCCTCCGCGCGCATCCTCAGCCCCAGCCTTGTGCGCCGCCAGACCACATCCGCCGCCGTCACCGCGAATTCGCGCGCCATCTGCCAGCGCACCTCCGCCTCGGTCAGCGTCGCGCCGAAATCGCGGCCCAGATCGGCGGCGCTCGTCGCCCCGCGCAGGATCTCCGCCGCCTCGGTGCCATAGGCGCGCACCAGCCGCCGCGCATGATCCGGCGCGAGGAAGGGATGCGCCTCACGCAGACTGTCCACCAGCGCCGGAAATCCGTCAACGGCGAAATCCCCCCCCGGCAGGGCCACCCCCGCCGTCCAGTCCCCACCCGCGCGCGGGAAATATCGCCCCAGCCGCGCCAGCGCCGCCTCGGCCAGCCGCCGATAGGTGGTGATCTTGCCGCCGAAGACATTGAGCAGCGGCGCGCCGCCGCCCGCCTCGTCGAGCGACAGCACATAGTCCCGCGTCGCCGCCGTCGCCGATTTCGCCCCGTCATCATAGAGCGGGCGCACGCCCGAATAGCTCCAGACGATATCGGCCTCGGTCACCGGGCGCCTGAAATATTCGCTGGCGAAACGGCACAGATAGGCCGCTTCCTCCGGCGTGCATTCCGGGCGCGCGTCGGGATCCTCATGCTCGGCATCGGTGGTGCCGATCAGGGTAAACTCGCCCTCGTAGGGAATGGCGAAGATGATCCGCCCGTCGGTGCCCTGGAAGAAATAGCACTTGTCGTGATCATAGAGCCTGCGCGTGACGATATGGCTGCCGCGCACCAGCCGCACGCCCTCGGTCGCGTTGAGCCGCAGCACGCCGCCGATCACCTCGCGCACCCAGGGGCCCGCCGCATTGACCAGCGCGCGCGCCTCGACCACCTCGCGCCCGTCATCGCCCTCCAGGGTGACGCGCCAGCGATCCCCCGCCCGCTCCGCCGCCACCACCCGGGTGCGGGTGCGGACCTGCGCGCCGCGCGCCGCGGCATCGCGGGCGTTGAGCACGACAAGGCGGCTGTCCTCGACCCAGCAATCGGAATACTCGAACGCGCGCGCGAACCGCTCCTGAAGCGGCGCGCCCTCGGGCGCGCCCCGCAGATCGAGCGTGCGCGTCGCAGACAGGATCTTCCGCCCGCCCATATGATCGTAAAGGAACAGCCCCAGCCGGATGAGCCAGGCCGGCCGCCGCCCCCGCATCCACGGCATGACGGCGGACAAGAGCCGCGAGGTCGGCGTCTCGGCCTCGAATCGCATGTCGCGGTGATATGGCAGCACGAAGCGCATCGGCCAGGAGATATGCGGCATGGCGCGCAAGAGCACCTCGCGCTCCACCAGCGCCTCGCGCACCAGCCGGAACTCGAAATATTCCAGGTAACGCAAGCCACCGTGGAACAGCTTGGTCGAGGCCGAGGAGGTCGCCGAGGCCAGATCGCCCATCTCCGCGAGCATCACCGAAAGGCCCCGCCCCGCCGCATCGCGCGCGATGCCACAGCCATTGATGCCGCCGCCGATGATCAGCAGATCGACGCTATCGCCGCCAGCCCGCGCCACGAGACCCGTCCTTGCCTTGTCCCAACGATCATTTACGAAGAACCTTCCTGCGCGAAATGTCAATAAAATGTTCGTTTCGCTTCCATTCATCCGCCTGCGACCGGCCACGAGGGCCCCGTGCGGCGGCGCGTCAGATGGCCGGAAATGGCCCGGGCCGCGCGCGCCCGCTTGCACCCGGCGCAAAAACGAACATGATCGAAAGCCACAGAACCAGAGGCCCGCCATGTCCCAGAGCTTTCGTCATCCCGAAATCCTCGAGATCGCCCGCGCCGAGGGCAAGGTTCTGGTCGAGGATCTCGCCCGCCGTTTCAACGTCACCGTTCAGACCATCCGCCGCGACCTGACCGAGCTGGCCAATGCCGGCAAGCTCGAGCGCGTGCATGGCGGCGCGATCCTGCCCTCGGGCGTCACCAACATCCTCTACGAGGAGCGCCGCCGCCTCAACGCGCCGGCCAAGATTGCCATCGGGAGCGCCTGCGCGGCGGCGATCCCCGAATCGTGCTCGATCTTTCTCGACATCGGCACCACCACCGAGGCGGTGGCCCGCGCGCTCATCGACCATCGCAATCTCATGGTGGTCACGAACAACCTGAACGTGGCGCGCATCCTGCTGGCCAATCCCGATTGCGAGATCGTGCTGGCGGGTGGCGCGCTGCGGCGCGCGGATAACGGGCTGGTGGGCCATATCACCGCGCGAACCATCGAGAATTTCAGGTTCGATCACGCGATCCTCGGCTGTTCGGCGCTCGACGAGGAGGGCGACATGCTCGATTTCGACATCCAGGAGGTGCTTGTCGGGCAGACCCTGCTCAAACGCTCGCGCGAGGTGATGCTGGTGGCGGACGCCTCGAAATTCCAGCGCAGCGCGCCGGTGCGCATCGGCTCGCTGCGCGACGTGGACCATGTGTTTACCGACGCCCCCCTGCCCGAGCCGCTTGCCGCGCGCTGCGCCGAGTGGGGCACGCGGGTGCATGTGGTCCCCGCCAGGTCGTGAGATCCGCCGCAGACGGCGCGTCGGCCCTCCCTCTCATCCGCCAAGAAAACTGGTAAAGGGGATATAGCGCACGGCATCGCCAGGCTGGATCTCCAGCCCGTGATCGGGCAGTTCCACCAGCCCCTCGGCCCAGCTCAGCCCGCTGATCCGCCCCGACCCTTCGGAGTGGAACACCTCGGCACGGCCCTCGCGCAAGCGCGCGCGCAGGAATTCGCGCCGCCCCGGCTTCTTGGTCTTGGCAATGGCCGCCGGCACGTCGAACCCCTGTGGCGCGGCCCATCCCGCCCCTGACAGGAGCCGCAGCGCGGGCCGCGCGAAAATCAGCGCACACACAAGCGCCGCCACCGGATTGCCCGGCAGGCCAAAGACCGGCGCGCCACCCCACATGCCCAATGCCAAGGGCCGCCCCGGCTTGAGCGCCACGCGCCATTCGGCCATCGCCCCCGCCGCATTCAGAAGGGCCGAGACGTGATCCTCATCCCCCGCAGACGCGCCCCCCGAGGTCAGGATCGCATCCGCCTCCCCCGCGCCCCGGTCGAGAGCGGCACGCAGGGCGGCGCGGTCATCGGCCACCCGGCCCAGATCGACCGCCTCATGCCCCATCTGCGCGATGAGCGACAAGAGCATCGGCCGGTTGGCATCAAAGATCTGCCCCGGCGCAGCCTCTTCCCCCGGCTCCACCAACTCGTCGCCGGTGGAAATCACCGCCACGCGCAACCGCTCGTAAACCGGCAGATCGGCCAGTCCCACAGCCGCGCAGAGCGCGAGATCGGCAGGCGTGAGCACGCGCCCCGCCCCGAGCACGACCGCGCCCGCCGCCACATCCTCGCCCGCGCGCCGGGTGTTGGCCCCGCGCCGCAGCCCGCCGCGAAAGGCGATGCGCCCCTGCCCGAGGGTTACATCCTCTTGCAGGATCACGGTATCGACGCCCTCGGGCAGCGCCGCGCCGGTCAGCACCCGCACCGCATACCCCTCCGGCACAGCCCCCGGATAAGGCCCCCCCGCCGCCGCGCAGCCCTCGACCAAGGGCAGCACCTGATCGCCCTCCCCGAGGCTCTGATGGGCAAAGCCATAGCCGTCCACCGCCGTGTTGGCCTCCGGCGGGTTGGCGCGCCGGGCTGTCACGTCAGCCGCCAGCACACGGCCCCCCGCCTGCCCCAGCGGCAACACCTCCTTCCCCACCACCGCGCGCAGCCGGTCGCGCAACAGCGCAAGCGCCTCATCGACCGGCGTCCACTCCACCCCCGCGGGCAAGGCGAAACAATCGTCGCGCAGGGGCGGCGGCGCAAGCGGATCGTCACAGGCGCGCATCAGCTCCTCCTCATGGCCAAGGCCGAAAATCCACCCCTCTTCGGGGGCCTCCGCAGCCTCCACCGACAGCATGGCCGCCAGCCGCGCCGCGGGCAAGCGCGCCATCCCCCGCGCCATCAACCGCACCTGATGCGCGTCGCGGATGCCGCCCGCCGCCTCGGCGCGCCTGACGGCCCTGTTGATGAGGCCCGGCCAGGCCTCGACCAGCGCCACGGGCGCCTCCAGCGCCTCGAAGGGCCAGACCGCCACCGCGCCCGCAAAGCGCCGCCGCAACCGGTTGAGCACCGGCAACCCGATCAGAACCTGCCCGCCGACCGCGCCCGCGCCGCCCATCTGCCAGGCGCTGAACGATCCCGGCGCGTCGCGGTCGGCGCGCCGCCGGTCGGCCATCCCGTGCCCCGTGCGCGTGTCGCGGCGCGGCAGGCCCGCAATCTCGCGCTTCAACCCATTGAACCAGAACGGGCCGATACCGGGGAAAAGCGCGTTGATCCCGCCCGCCACGTCAAAACGTTTATTGGCGCGCGGGCCATCCTCGATCCGCGCCTCCAGCCAGTCCCAGACCGCCAGCGGATCATCGCGCCCGGTGAGCCGCAGAGCAAACCCCGCCGGAAATCCGAAGGGAAAATCGCAGCCGATCAACAGCCGCCGCCCCGCCGCGCGCTCCGCCTCGATCAGATCGACCAGCGCCGCCTCGGCCTCGACCCGGTTGCGCAGGTAGCGCGGGGCCTCCTCCACCCCGCCCCGCACGCATCCCAGCCAGATCGCATCGCGGCGCGGGCGCGGCCCGGTATCGTTGCCGCTCGACCAGTCCAGCATGGCGAAGCTGTCGAACGGGATCAAAGCCCGACCTCTGCGAGGATGAAATCGGCAATCGCGCCCGTGTCGTTGAGATCGAACACCGGCCGGTCAAGATCGAGCGCCACATCCGAGGCCACCGCCCGGATCGTCGGATCGTCCGGCGCAATCAGCGCGTGCCCCGTCTCGGCGCGGAATGCCTCGATCTTGGGGTGACGGTCGCGCTTGTAGCCCTCGACCAGCACCAGATCGCAGGGCGCCAGCATCGCCAGCAGATCGTCGAGCGCGGGCTCTTCCGCCCCGCGCAATTCGCGCATCAGCGCCACCCGCTGACGCGACGCCAGCAGCACCTCGCCCGCCCCCGCCTGCCGGTGGCGATAGCTGTCGCGCCCCGGCTGATCCACGTCGAATGCGTGATGCGCGTGCTTGACGGTCGAGACGCTGAGGCCGCGCGCCACCATCTCGGCCACCAGCCGCTCCATCAGCCCGGTCTTGCCGGCATTCTTCCAGCCGGTCACGCCGTAAACCCTCATGCGCCCGCCCTCCGCCGCGCCTCGGCCAGGTCCTCGGGCGTGTTGACGTTGAAGAACGCCTCCGCCTCGTCGAACAGCGCCTCGCGTCCACCGTGTTTTTCGGTCCAGAGCACCACCTTGCGCAGCCCCCCCTCGAGCGCCGCGCGCAGATCGTCGCGCAAGGCGACGGGCCAGAGGCCGAATGTGGGGTGGCGCACATGGCCGCCCCGGCTCATGGATCTGGTCTCTTCCGCACCGCGCGGCGTGGCGGCCAGCACCAGCCGATGCGTCATGCCTTCGGCGGCCCATTGCAGGCGCGCCACCAGATCGCGCGGGAAAAACGGCGTGTCGGCGGCCACGGTCACCACGCTCTCGGCCCCCTGCCCGGCGGCCCAGTCGAGCCCCGCCAGCACCCCCACCAAAGGCCCGGCATAGCCCGGCAGCGGATCGGCCAGCACCGGCAGGCCAAAGCGCGCAAAGCGGCCCGCATCGCCATTGGCGTTGAGCGCCATCGCCCCCACCTGCGGCGCGAGACGCGCAAGCACATGATCGAGGATGACGCCATCGCCCAAGGGCAGGAGCCCCTTGTCGCCGCCGCCCATCCGCGTGGCCTGCCCCCCGGCAAGGATCACCCCGAGAACATCAATGCGCATCCGGTGCCCCCCGAAAACCCGCTTCCATCTCGGGATCGAGCCATTTCTGCAAGACGACCACCGCGCTTTCCTCGTAGCCGAGCCGTTCGTAGAACCCCAGCACCGGCGCGTTCGACCGACGCACGAGCAGTTGCAGCTTGCTCTGCCCGTGCCTCCGCGCCCAGTCCTCTGCGGCCTGCATCGCGCGCCGTCCCCAGCCCTGTCCCCGCGCCTCCGGGTCAGCGCAGAGGTAATAGACCCAGGCCCGGTGCCCGCCATCCTCGACCGCGACGCTCGCAATCAGCCGCCCGCCCTCGCGCGCCACCAGAAGCGCCGAGCGCGGGCAGGCGCGGATCGCGGCGATATCGTCCAGCGGCCGGTTCCAGGGGCGCAGCATCCCCGCGCGCGCCCAGAGGTCCACGATCTCGTCCTCGACACCCTCGGGGGCCGGCTGAAACGCGCTGCTCATCGTCCGGCACTCTTGCGGCGATGCCTGGGGCTTTCCTCCTCGACATCGGCGGGGTCCGCGTCGCGCAAGAGCCGCTCTTCGCCCGCAAGGCAGACGAAGCGCCGCCCCCGCATCCGCCCGATGAGCGTGAGGCCCACGGCCTGCGCGATCTCCACCCCCCAGGCGGTAAAGCCCGAGCGCGAGGCCAGCACCGGAATGCCCATCATCGCCGTCTTGATCACCATCTCCGAGGTCAGCCGCCCGGTGGTGTAGAGCAGCTTGTCACCCGCCGCGACCCCCTCGGCCAGCATCCAGCCCGCGATCTTGTCCACCGCGTTGTGGCGGCCCACATCCTCCATGTAAACGAGCGGCCGCGCCCCCTGACAGAGCACCGTGCCGTGAATCGCCCCTGCCTCAAGGTAAAGCGAGGGCGTGCGGTTGATCTTCGCCGCCAGCGCATAGAGATCCGAGGTCCGCACCTCCACGGCAGGCAGGCGCACCCCCTCCAGCCCCTCCATCATGTCGCCGAATACCGTGCCCACGGCGCAACCGCTGGTGCGGGTCTTCTTGCGCAGCTTCTCCTCGTAACTGGTCCGCCCGTCGGTGCGCACCACGACCGTTTCCAGATCCTCGTCGTAATCGACGCCCAGCACCGCCTCACCCGGCGCGAGCATCCCCTGGTTGCGCAGAAACCCGAGCGCCAGATAGTGCGGATAATCGCCGATGGTCATCGCGGTGACGATCTCCTGCGCGTTGAGGAAAATCGTCAGCGGGCGCTCCTCCACGACCCGGATTTCGGTGCGGTTTCCGTGATGATCCACCCCCTCCACCGCGCGCGTGAGCCGCGCCGCACCGGGATCGGGCGCGATCAGATAAGCGGTCCGATCGACCTGCTCGGCCAATTGCATCTCCTCCCCGTCTCCGATACCCCGTTCGCGATCCTGACGAGCGGGGCGAAATTCGTGTCAAGGCAAACCACCAATTCCCACTATTGGCAAGGCGTGCGCGACGGCGCGCCCTTCGTGCTGGTGATCGTGCCCTTCGCGCTGCTCTTCGGGGTGGTGGGCACCGAGGCGGGGCTGAACATCGCCGAGGTGATGGGCTTTTCGGTGCTGGTCATCGCGGGGGCCGCGCAATTCACCGCCGTGCAGCTCCTGAGCGACGGCGCGCCGGCGCTGGTGGCGCTCGTCTCGGCGCTGGCGGTCAACCTGCGCATGGCGATGTATTCGGCCTCGCTCACGCCATATCTCGGCCCGGCCCCGCTCTGGCAACGCGCCTTCGCCGCCTATTTCATGGTCGATCAGAGCTACACCGTCTCCTTCGTCGCCTATGAGACGAACCCGCGCTGGAGCGTGCCGGAACGGGTGCGCTACTATTTCGGCGTGGTCACACCGATCTGCCCGCTATGGTATGTCTTCACCTATCTCGGCGCGGTCGTGGGCGATGCCATCCCCGAGGCGCTGGCGCTCGATTTCGCGCTGCCGATCACCTTCCTCGCGATGATCGGGCCGATGCTGCGCACGCCCGCCCATGTCGCGGCGGCGCTCGTCGCGGTGGCGGTCGCGCTTCTGGCGGCGGGCCTGCCCTACAACCTGGGCCTGCTGGTCGCGGGGCTGGCGGGGATGATGACCGGCGCGCAGGTCGAGCTCATGCTCGCGCGGCACAAGGCGGGGGGGCGGCCATGATCTCGGGCGCCGATCTGTGGCTCTTCATCGCCGCCCTCGGGCTCGGCACCTTCGGGCTGCGCTTCGTGTTCCTGGGGCTGGTGGGCGACCGGCCCATGCCCGCCTGGCTCTTGCGGCACCTGCGTTACACGGCGGTGGCGCTGATCCCCGCGCTCACCGCGCCGCTCACGCTCTGGCCCGCCGCCACCGGCGGCGCCCCCGATCCTGCCCGCCTGATCGCGGCGGCGGTCACCCTCGCAACCGGCTACCTCACCCGCAACGTCATCCTCGCCATCGCGGCAGGCGCCGGCACACTCTATGCGGGCCTTGCCCTCATCGGGTGACGCCCCGGGCTTCATCTTTCCCGAAATACTCCGGGGGAGTCGCGCGCAAGCGCGACGGGGGCAGCGCCCCCTTGCCGCGGACAGGACATGCACGACCGCCGAGGCCCCCGCGCGCGAGCGCCCCCCGACCCTACCCCCTCGGGGCCGCCGCGCGCCGCAGCCGGTCGTTGATCGCCCGGCCCAGCCCCACCTCGGGGATGGGCGCCACGGCGATGCCGCGCACCCCGGTCGCGTCGAGCGCGTGCAGGTGGTGAAAGAGATTGGCCGCCGCCTCGCGCAGATCGCCCGACGGCGATAACGAGAGATCGCCCGCCACCGCGCCAAAGCCCAGCATCGCCTCGCCCGGCGCCGCGCGCAGCGCATCGAGCCGCACCCGCGCCCCCGGCGCGTAATGCGACGCCATCTGCCCCGGCGCGGTAAGCCTGTCCCCCGCCTCCGCAACCGCCATCGGCGCGCCGAGCGCCGCTTCGAGCGCCTCCTGGGGCACGCCGCCGGGGCGCAGCAGCACAGGCGCGCCCCAGAGCCCCACGATGCTCGATTCAACCCCCACCGCGCAAGGCCCGCCGTCGATCACCGCCTCGATCCGCCCCGACAGCCCCGCCAGCACATGCGCCGCCGTGGTCGGGCTGATTCGGCCCGAAGGATTGGCCGAGGGCGCCGCCACCGGCCCGCCAAAGGCCGCGAGCGCGCCGCGCGCCACCTCATGCGCGGGCACGCGCACCGCCAGCGTGCCGAGCCCCGCCGTCACCAGCGGCGACACCCCCGCCCCCTCGCGCAACGGCAGCACCAGCGTGAGAGGCCCCGGCCAGAAGGCCGTGGCCAGCCGCTCCGCCGCCTCCGGCCACGCAACCAGCGCGCGCGCCGCACCCGCATCCGTCACATGCACGATCAACGGGTTGAACCGGGGCCGCCCCTTGGCCTCGAAGATCCGTGCCACCGCCAGGTCGTTGCGCGCATCGGCGCCCAGGCCATAGACCGTCTCGGTCGGCAGCGCGACCAGCCCGCCCGCGCGCCAGATCGCGGCGGCAGCGGCGAGCCCGGCCGCGTCGGGCCGCAATATCCGCGTCGCAATCGCCATTCCCTGCGCCCCCCTTTCCTGCCCCCTGACGCAGCGTTGCGGTTGCCCGAATGGAGCGGTTGATTACCTTGTGCCGAACGGATAAGCCCATAGCGCGGCACGGCCCGCCTGCCAAGCCGCGCCCGAACCAAGGAGGCCCTCATGCCCTATCGCGCCCCGGTGGACGAGTATCGCTTCATCTTCGACCATGTGATCGACCTTCCGCAGGTCGCGGCCACCGACCGCTTTGCCGAGGCCACGCCCGAGACGGCCGCCGCCATCCTCGCCGAGGCGGGGCGCATGTGCGAGGAGGTTCTCGCGCCGCTGCAACGCGCCGGAGACCTGCATCCCGCGAGGCTCGAGAATGGCGTGCTGCGCACCTCGCCGGGCTTTGCCGAAGGCTATCGCGCCATCGCCGAGGGCGGCTGGGTCGCGATCGCCGCGGATCCCGAATATGGCGGCATGGGGCTGCCCATGGTGCTGACCACCGCCGTCAACCAGATGATGTCGGCGGCCTGCCTGTCGCTGCAACTTGCGCCGCTGATGACGCAAGGCCAGATCGAGGCGCTCGAGCATCACGCCTCCGACGCGATCAAGGCGCTCTACCTGCCGAAACTGGTCAGCGGCGAATGGTCGGGCACGATGAACCTGACCGAGGCGCAGGCGGGTTCGGATGTGGGCGCGCTGCGCACCCAGGCCCGGCCCAATGGCGACGGCACCTATGCCATCACCGGCCAGAAGATCTACATCACCTGGGGTGACAACGATTTCGCCGAAAACATCTGCCACCTCGTGCTGGCGCGGCTGCCCGACGCGGTGCCCGGAACCAAGGGTATCAGCCTCTTTCTGGTGCCGAAATTCCTGCCCGACGAAAACGGCAATGCCGGTGCGCGCAATGCGCTCTCGGTGGTCAGCCTCGAACACAAGCTCGGCCTGCACGGCTCGCCCACCTGCGTGATGCAGTATGACGGCGCGATTGGCTGGCTGGTGGGCGAGGAACATGACGGGATGCGCGCCATGTTCACCATGATGAACAACGCGCGCCTCGGCGTCGGCGGGCAGGGCGTGGGCGTGGCCGATGCCGCCATGCAGCACGCGCTCGCCTATGCGCAGGAACGCCGCCAGGGCCGCACCCCGGTCGCGGGTGGCACCGGTGCGATCCTCGAACATGCCGATGTGCGGCGAATGCTGGCCTCCATGCAGGCCGAGACCTTCGCCGCGCGCGCCATCACCCTCGCCTGCGCGCAGGCCATCGACATGCAGACCGCGACCGGCGCGCCGCACTGGCGGGCGCGCGCGGCGCTGCTCACCCCCATCGCCAAGGTCTGCGGCACCGAGACCGGCATCCGCGTGGCCGATACCGGCGTGCAGGTCCATGGCGGGATGGGCTATATCGAGGAAACCGGCGCGGCGCAGTTCCTGCGCGACGTGCGCGTGACCGCGATCTACGAGGGCACCAACGGGATTCAGGCGATGGACCTCGTGAGCCGCAAGCTGATGGACGGGGGCGAGGCGGCCTCGGCCCTGATCGACGAGATCGAAGCCACGGCCGAGGCCGCGCGCGCGGCGCTGCCCGATCTCGCCGGCAAGGTCTGGCAGGCCGCCGAGACATTGCGCGAGGCGACCGACTGGATGCTGGGGCAAACCGACATGACCGAACGCTTCGCCGGCGCGCTGCCCTATCTGCATGGCTTTGCCCGGGTTCTGGGCGCGCATTTCCACCTCAAGGCGACGCTGGCCGAAGAGGGGGAAGGCGCGCGCAGCCGGCTCGCGCGGGTCTTCATCACCCGGCTGCTGCCCGAGCATGTCGGCCATTTCGCCAATGCCACGACCGGGGCTGGCGATCTCTACGCACTCGAGGACGGGGATCTGGCGGCATGATGGACGGTTGCGGGATGCTCATTCACCACCCCTGGGAGACCCCCCCGCCCGAGGGCGGCGCCACCGAGGTCGCGCCCGGGGTGCTCTGGCTGCGGCTCCCGCTGCCGATGATGCTCGATCACGTCAACGTCTTCGCCCTCGACGAAGGCGACAGCTGGACCATCGTCGATACCGGCATCCATTCGCCCGAGGCCCGCGCGCTCTGGGAACGGCTGCTCGCCGGGCCGTTGCAGGGCCGACCCGTCTCGCGGGTTCTGCTCACCCATCACCACCCCGACCATGTCGGCATGGCGGGCTGGTTCATGGAGCGGTTTGGCGCGGCGCTCTGGGCCACGCGGACGAGCTGGCTCATGGCGCGGCTTCTCATTCTCGATGTCGAGGAAGAGCCGACGCCGCAGACACTCGAATTCTGGCGCGCGGGCGGCATGGATTCCGCGATTTTCGAGGCGCGCCGCGCACAGCGCCCCTATAATTTCGCCGATTCCTGCCTGCCGATCCCGGTGGGGTATCGGCGCGTCGTCGAGGGCGAGGTGATCCGCGCGGGCGGGCGCGACTGGGACGTGCGCCTGGGCGGCGGTCATGCCCCGGACCACATCACGCTCTGGTCGCGTGACGATGCGCTGGTCATCGGGGGCGACCAGATCCTGCCGGGCATCAGCCCCAATATCGGCGTCCACCCGACCGAGCCCGAGGCTGATCCGCTCGCCTGCTGGTTTGCCGCCTGCGACCGCCTCTCGCCTCATGCGCGCGAGGATCACCTGGTGCTGCCCGGGCACAAGCTGCCCTTTACCGGCCTGCCGCTCCGGATGCGGCAATTGCGCGAGAACCACGAGACCGCGCTCGAGCGGCTGCGCGCCTTCCTGACCGAGCCGCGCACCGCCGCCGACTGCTTTCCGCTGCTCTTCCGGCGCCGGATCGAGGCGAGCACCTACGGGCTCGCGCTGGTGGAATCGGTCGCGCATCTCAACCACCTGCTGCACGCCGGCGAGGTCGAACGCTGGCGCCGCGAAGACGGCGCCTGGCTCTGGCGGGTCCGGTGAGCGACGACGCGCCCGCGCGCACGCGAATCGACACCTCGGCGGAGGTGGCCGAGGATCACGCCATGCCGCGCGCCCATGAGGTCCACGCCCAGCCCGGCCAGCCCTGCATCGAGGAGGCGGCGCGCGCGCTCACCCAGGCGCCGCTGGACGGCAAGAGCCCCGCGCAATGGGCCTATGAACGACTGATCCTCTATATCCGCAACTTCGAGGAAACCCTCGACGATGCGCATGAGGTGGCCATGGGCTTTGCCGGGTCGGATGCCGGCACGATCCGGATCGAGGGGATGGGCTATTTCGATCCCGATATCCTGACCTTCTACGGGCAGGACCAGATGGGGATGCGCACCCAGCTCATCCAGCATGTGAGCCAGCTCTCGGTGATGCTGCGCGCCCTGCCGAAACAGGCCGAAGAGGCCCCGCCCGCGCGCATCGGCTTTCGCCTCGCGCAGGATCTCGAACAGGGCTGAGCCTGCGGAAGGTTTGGCCGTGACAGGGCGCGGCAGATGCGCTAATCACCCCTGCGAACCCTTTGGAACTTCGAGAAGGACCGCGCGACATGGCCGAGCACAAGCATGGCGAAATGGACATCACCGTTCAGGAAGAGACCTTCGAGGCGTTCATCCGATGGACGGTGCGCTCGGTGGTGGCGATCATTGTCTTCCTGATCTTCCTCGCGCTGGTCAACGCCTGATCCTCGCGCCCCGGGGGGCTGCCATGCGACCGTTCCTGCTGGTGCTCGGCGCCCTCCTCATGCTCGCGGGCTGCGCCGCCGAATCGGTCTGGTCCACGGATGAAGAGGTGACGCGCGCAGCCTATGCCCATGACGGCCCGCCGCGCATCACACTCTACACGATGATTAACAACCGCAGCGGCGCGGGTGCGCACAGCGCGCTGATGATCAACGGCGCGCAACGGGTGATCTTCGATCCGGCCGGCTCGTTCAACAGCCTGCGCACGCTGCCCGAACGCAATGACGTGCTCTATGGCATCACGCCTCACGTCGCCGATGTCTATACCCGCTATCACGCGCGCGAGACCTTTCACGTCCGCATCCAGCGGCTCGACGTCTCGCCCGAGCTTGCCGCGCGCGCGATCCGGCTGGCCGAGGCGGCAGGCCCGGTGCCCAATGCCGCCTGCTCGCTGGCCACCTCGAAGATCCTGGCCGAGCTCTTCCCCGGCAAGGTCAGCACCTCCTGGTTTCCCAACAAGACCGCCGACGCCTTTGCGCGCATCCCCGGCGTGACCGGGGAAACCCTCTACGAATACGACAGCGACGACAATTCCGGCGTGCTCGCCGCCTGGGATCCGGCCCGCGCGCGCACGCAATAGGCACGCGCCTTCACACTCGCGCGCGCACCCTGTCACATCACTGGACGCGCGCCGCCGCTCCCCCCATCAATGGCGCATGTCCCGGCTCACCGACCATCTCACCGATCAGGCATGGCGTCACGCCATGGGCCGCCGCTTCGAGGCGGTGACCGACGAGATATTCCAGGTGATCCGCTGGGTTCTGGTGGTGGGCTTCGCCAGCTACCTCGCGCGCGTCCATGACATCCTCATCCTGCATCTCACCTATTGGGGGCTCGCTGCGCTGCTCTTCGGCTATATCGCCTCGCGCTTCCTGCTGCGCCCCGAGATCGCCTTTCTCGGCAACCCGCCGGGCCGCGCCGCCCGCCTCATGCAATCGGCGCTCAATTTCGCGCTCTGCGTGGGGGTCTTCGGGCTCACCCTCTACGCCGTCACCGCCCTGACCGAGGCCATCGCCGCCTATCGCGGCGCGCTCTGAGCCCTTGCGCGCCGCGCGCCCCTGCGGCAGAAGCGATGCGCAACCGCCCGGAGAGCCGCGATGCCCCCGCAAAAGACCGTTCAGGACTATATCCGCACCATTGTCGATTTCCCGCATGAGGGGATCCTGTTTCGCGATGTGACCACGCTTTTCGCCGATCCGCGCGGCTTGCGCATCGCCATCGACCAGATGCTGCACCCCTATGCCGGCCAGCCCATCGACAAGGTGGCCGGGCTCGAGGCGCGCGGCTTCATCCTCGGCGGGGCCATCGCGCATCAGCTCTCAGTGGGCTTCGTGCCGATCCGCAAGAAGGGCAAGCTGCCCGGCGCGGTGATCTCAGAGGACTATCAGCTCGAATATGGCGAGGCGGTCGTCGAGATCCACGACGACGCGATCCAGCCCGGCGAGCGGGTGCTCCTCGTCGATGACCTGCTGGCCACCGGCGGCACGGCAGCGGCGGGCATCCGCCTGATCGAACGGCTCGGCGGTGCGATCACCGGCTGTGCCTTCATCGTCGATCTGCCCGATCTGGGCGGCCACAGGCGCCTGCTGGAGATGGGCATGGAGGTGCACGCGCTCTGCGCCTATGAGGGGGCGTGACCCGCCCCCCGCGCCTCACCCCTCGAAGAGATCGCCCGTCCCCTTCGGCCCCGGTGCCTCCAGCCCCAGATGCCGCCACGCCGCCTGCGCCAGCATCCGCCCGCGTGGCGTGCGCTGGATGAGGCCCTGTTGCAACAGGTAAGGCTCGATCACCTCCTCGAGCGCATCGCGGCTCTCCGAGAGCGCGGCCGACAGCGTCTCGATCCCCACCGGCCCGCCGCCATAGGCCTCGGCCATCAGCCGCAGATAGCGCCGGTCCGCCCCATCAAGCCCCAGGTGATCCACCTCCAGCCGGGTGAGCGCGGCATCGGCCAGGTCGCGGCTGATCCGCCCGCCGCCCTCGACCACCGCGAAATCCACCACCCGCCGCAGGAGCCGGCCGGCGATGCGCGGCGTGCCGCGCGCGCGCCGTGCAATCTCGCGCGCGCCCTCTGGCTCGGTCGGGATGCCCAGCAGCCGCGCGTTGCGCGTCACGATCTCGTGCAGCTCGTCGATCTCGTAGAATTGCAGCCGCGTCGGGATCCCGAACCGGTCGCGTAGCGGTGTGGTCAGCAGACCCAGCCGCGTCGTCGCGCCGACCAGCGTGAAGGGCTGCAACTCGATCCGCACGGTGCGCGCGGCAGGCCCCTCGCCGATCACCAGATCCAGCTCGAAATCCTCCATCGCCGGATAAAGAACCTCCTCCACCGCCGGGTTGAGCCGGTGAATCTCGTCGATGAAGAGCACATCGTTGCGCTCCAGATTGGTGAGGATCGCCGCCAGATCGCCGGCCTTAGCCAGCACCGGGCCGGAGGTCATGCGAAACCCCACGCCAAGCTCGCGCGCCATGATCTGCGCCAGCGTCGTCTTGCCGAGGCCGGGAGGCCCGTGAAAGAGCGTGTGATCCATCGCCTCGCCGCGCTGCCGCGCGGAGGCGATGAACACCGCCAGATTGGCCCGCGCCTCGCGCTGGCCGATGAATTCCGACAGCGCCTGCGGCCGCAGGCTCCGGTCGCGGTCCTCGGGCAGAGGGTCGGGGCGCAAGGTGGGATCGGGCTCGGTCATCCCCTACCCTTTCGGTGCCAGCAGCCGCAGCGCGGCGCGGATGAGCGCGGGCGTGTCGGCCCCCGCCTCCGTGCCCGCCGCCTGCGCCACCGCGCCTGCCGCCTCGCCGGGGGCGTAGCCGAGATTCGTGAGCGCCGAGAGCGCCTCGGCCTGCGCGCCAGGGCCGGGGCCGGCGGGGGCTACGGGGGGCGCGACCGCTGCCGCCTCGATCACCTCGACCTCCGCTGCCTCGGGTGCGCGCGCGGCGGGCATCGTGCCCATGGCCATCACCGCGGGTGCCTTGTCCTTCAGCTCGTTCACCACGCGCTGCGCGGTCTTGGCCCCGACCCCCTTCGCGGCGGTGATCGAATGCCAGTCGCCCAGCGTGATCGCGCGGGCCACGCCCTCGGGCCCGAGCGCGCCCAGAATGGCGAGCGACGCCTTCGCCCCCACCCCCTGCACGCTCATCAGCAACCGGTGCCATTCCTTCTCGGCCAGCGTCGGAAAGCCGAACAGCTGCAACAGATCCTCGCGCACCAGCAGATCGGTATAGAGCGCCGCCATGCCGCCGACCCCCGGCAGCGCGGCCAGCGTCCGCTCCGAGCAATGCACGATATAGCCCACCCCGCGCACGTCGATCAGCACATGATCCGCGCCGCGCCAGTCGATCCGCCCCGCGATCCGCCCGATCATGCCACCGCCCGCCCCAGGCCGCGCCCGTAATGCGCGTGACAGATCGCCACCGCCAGCGCATCCGCCGCGTCGGGCCCCGCCAGCACCACACCGGGAAGCTGCACCTTCACCATATGCGCCACCTGTTCCTTGGCGGCATGGCCCACGCCCACCACCGTCTTCTTCACCCGGTTGGGCGAATATTCCCCCACCGTCAGCCCGTATTGCGCAGGCACCAGCAGCGCCACGCCCCGCGCCTGCCCCAGCTTGAGCGTGCCCGCCCCGTCCTTGTTGACGAATGTCTGTTCCACCGCCGCCGCCTGCGGGTCGAACCGCTGCACGATATCGGTGAGTTGCTCATAAAGCGACAGCAGCCGCGCGCCGAGATCCTCGCCCGTGGAATGACACACCCCGTTGGCGATATGGCTCAGCCGGCTGCCCTGCGCCTCGATCACGCCCCAGCCGAGATTGCGCAAACCGGGATCAATGCCCAATACCCTCATGCCGCCCGTCCTGATGCCTGCCGTCCTGATGCCTGCCGTCCCGATGTCTGCCGTCCTGGTGCCGCCCGCCCCGATGTCTGCCGCGCCCCGGCCTTCCCCCGCCTAGCACGAAACAGGAACAAACGCCAAGCACAATACGCGCCGCCGCCTGGCGAGCCTTGCACAAGACGCATGAAGGCCATGCAGGGGCTGCCGCTTGCGCAGCGGGCGCGCGCCGAGTAGCTGCACCGCAGAAACGGCGCCCTCCGCGCCCCGATCCAAGGACAGCCCCATGGCCCTGCTCGACACCCCCCGCGCCCGCGCGCATTCCAACACGGCATCCGGCCTTCTTGCCCGCCTTGTCGGCGCCTTCCTGTCGTGGAACGACCGCCGCGCCACGCGCAAGGCGCTCTCCCGGCTGAGCGACCGGGAACTGGACGATATCGGCCTCTGCCGGGGCGATATCGACACGATTGCCCGCCGCTTCTGACAGCTTCTGACCCCTGCCGGACAGCGCCCTCGCAAGCGGCGCCCGCTCCCCTGCCATCATGAATCGCGCGACATGACCAGCGTGGACCAGTCGCCGATTTCGGCATGATCCTCGAGCCGCGCCCCGAGCGCGGAATAGACCGCGATCACCTCTGCCGCCTGCTCGTTGAGAAGCCCCGAGAGAATCACCTTGCCCCCCGGCGCCAGTGCCCCGGTGATCCCCGGCGCAAGCGCCACCAGCGGCCCCTTGAGGATATTGGCAAAGATCAGGTCAAAGGGGGCCGCGGCGTCGAGTTCGGGATGCGCGAGCCCCTCGGCCACCAGGCAGCGCACCCGGCCCACGAGACCATTGGCGGCGACATTGGCCAGCGCCACCTCCACCGCTACCGGATCGATATCCGAGGCCAGCATCACCCCGGGCCAGATCCGCGCCGCCGCCATCGCCAGAACGGCGGTGCCACAGCCCAGATCGAGCACCGGTCGCCCCACGAACCCCTGCCCTGCCAGCCGGTCGAGCGCCCGCAGACAGCCCAGCGTCGTGCCGTGATGCCCGGTGCCAAAGGCCATCGACGCCTCGATCAGCAGCGGCAGGGCATCGGCGGGCACGCGGTCCGCGTCATGGCTGCCATGGACAAAGAACCGCCCCGCGACGACCGGGCTGAGGTCACGGCGCACCTTGGCCACCCAGTCCACCTCGGGCAGTTCCGAGACGGTGAACGGCCGCGCGCCATGGACGGCGGCCAGCAGATCGAGCGCGACGGCGTCGGGCGCCGCCTCGAAATAGGCGCCGATCTCCCACAGGCCGGACCCGTCCTCCATCTCGAAGGAGCCGATGCCCGCGGGCTCGGGCTCCAGCGCCTCGAGCGCCTCGGCCAGCGCCTCGGCGCGCGCCTTGTCGGCCAGCGTGGTGAGCGCGGTCCAGGTGGTCATGGGCAATCCTCCGGTTCGTTCGATCCTGTCATTCGGCGGGCGCCGCGGGCATGAGTCGCACGAAGACCGTCTCGTTGCCCGGCTCCGGATGGCGCGGGATCATCAGCGCAAGGCAGAGCGAGAGGCAGGCCATCCCCGCCGCCAGCAGGAACACCCAGGCCGGCGACACCAGCCACAGATAGCCCAGCAGGGCGGGCAGGAACACCGCCGCGATATGGTTGATGGTAAAGGCCACGGCGGCGGTGGGGGCGATATCGCCGGGATCGGCGATCTTCTGGAAATAGGTCTTGAGCGCGAGGGCGAGCGAAAAGAGGATGTGATCGACCACATAGAGCGTCGCCGCCAGCACCACCCCCCAGCCGAACATGTAGATCCCGCCATAGGCGATAAACACCAGCGCCAGCCCGATATATTCGAAGCTCAGCGTGTTGCGCTCGCCAAAGCGGAACACGGCGCGCCCCATCAGCGGGGCGGCGATCATGTTGACCACGAGGTTGATCATGAAGAGCGCCGTGACCTCATGCACCTCGAAGCCGAACCTCTCGACCATCATGAATCCCGCGAAGACGACGAAGATCTGCCGCCGCGCGCCCGCCATGAATTGCAGCGCGTAATAGAGCCAGTAGCGCCGCCGCAACACCATGCGCTTGATCTGCGGATCGGGCGCCTCGAAGCGCGGATAGGCGATCAGGCAGAAGAGCGCCACCAGCGCCGTGAACCCGCCCGAGACCATATACACAAGATTGTAGCTCAGATCGAAGGCGCGCCAGGTCAGCACGATCAGCACATAGGCGATGAGCGTGGCCCCCGATCCCGCTGCGAGCAGCCAGCCCAGCATCTGCGGTGCCTTGAGCTTATCGAGCCATTGCAATTGCAGCGACTGATTCACCGTCTCGTAATAGTGAAAGCCGATGGAACTCAGCAGCGTGATCGTCAGGATCCCGCCCAGGCTCGGGAATTGCGCGGTGAGCGCCGTGGCCACCCCCAGCATCAGCAGCGAGACCAGCCCCAGCACCTGCTCGTGCAGGAAGATGATGAGCGCGATCACGCCAATGGCGAGAAAGCCGGGGATCTCGCGCACCGTGTGCAGCCAGCCGATATCGGAGCCGTCGAACGCCGCCACATCGATGACGAAATTGTTCAGAAGCGCCGACCAGGTGGCAAAGGCCACCGGCATCGCCGCGGCCATGAGAAAGAGCAGCGTCACCGGACGCCGCCAGACAGGCAGCGATCTTGCATCGACGAGTGGGAACACAGCGCGCATGAATGTCTCATACGCGGGGGCCGCGGGATTGGCGAGAGGGCACGCGCCACGCCGCCGAAATCCCTCCGGGGATTTCGGACCGCTTTCCTGACAGGAAAGCGCCCCCCCCCTCAGTAGAAGCTCTGCGGGTCGATATCGACGGCAAGCCGCATCCGCGCGGGCAGTTTCACCGGCCCGAGCCATCGCGCCAGCGCCGGCTGAAGCGCCACGCCGCGCGGCGCCCGCACCAGGAGCCGCACCCGATGCCGCCCCCTGATGCGCGCGATCGGCGCCGGCGCGGGACCCAGCACCTCCGCCCCCGCCGCCCGCAAGGGGGCATCGTTGCGCACCAGCCACCCGCCGAGCTCGAACGCCGCCGCCATGTCGGGCGAGCTGAGGATGATCCCCGCCATCCGCCCGTAGGGCGGCACCCCCGCCGCCTGCCGCGCGCGCGCCTCGGCGCGCCAGAACCCCTCCTCATCCCCCGAGAGGATCGCGCGGATCACCGGGTGATCGGGCTGATGCGTCTGCAGGAGCGCGCGCCCCGGCCGATCGGCGCGCCCCGCCCGCCCTGCGACCTGGCGCATGAGCTGAAACGTGCGCTCGGCCGCGCGCAGGTCCGAGCCCTGCAGCCCCAGATCGGCGTCGATCACCCCCACCAGCGTCAAGAGCGGAAAATTGTGCCCCTTGGCGACAAGCTGCGTGCCGATGACGATATCCGCGCCGCCCTCGGCGATCCCGGCGATCTGCTCCTTGAGCGCCCGCGCCGAGGCGAAGAGATCCGATGACAGCACCGCGATCCGCGCCTCGGGAAAGAGCGCCGCCGCCTCCTCGGCCAGCCGCTCCACCCCCGGCCCCACGGCGGCCAGCCGCCCCTCCACCCCGCAGGCAGGGCAGGCCTGAGGCAGCGCCGTGCTCTCGCCGCATTGGTGACATACCAGCCGGTTCTGAAAGCGGTGCTCGACCATGCGCGCATCGCAATGCTGACAGCCGATCTGGTGGCCACAGGCGCGGCACACCGTCACCGGCGCATAGCCCCGCCGGTTGAGAAACAACAGCGCCTGCTCGCCCAGGGCCAGCCGCGCCGCCACCTCGCCCCGCAGCTTGGGCGAGATCCACCGCCCCGCCGGCATCGCCTCGGCGCGCAGGTCGATCGCGGCAAGCTCGGGCATCACCGCCGCGCCGAACCGTGCCGAAAGATCGAGCCGCGCGTATTTCCCGGCCTCGGCATTGGCCCAGCTCTCGAGGCTCGGCGTGGCCGAGGCGAGCACCACCCGCGCCCCGCAGATCGAGGCGCGCAGCACCGCCATGTCGCGCGCATGATAGAGCACCCCCTCCTCCTGCTTGTAGGAGCTGTCATGCTCTTCATCGACCACGACGAGACCGAGATCGCGAAACGGCAGGAAAAGCGCCGAGCGCGCCCCCACCACCATCTGCACCCCGCCCTCGCCGGCCATCTTCCAGAGGCGGCGGCGCTCGGCCATGCTCACGCCCGAATGCCACTCGCCGGGGCGGGTGCCAAAGCGCGCCTCGACGCGGGTCAGGAATTCGGCGGTGAGCGCGATCTCCGGCAGGAGCACCAGCGCCTGCCGCCCCTGCCGCAGACATTCGGCCACCGCCTCGAGATAGACTTCGGTCTTGCCCGAGCCGGTGACGCCGCGCAGGAGCGTCGTGCCATAGCCCCCCGCGCGCAGCCCGGCGATCAGCGCCGCCGCCGCCCGGGCCTGATCCCCGGTGAGCGCCCGGGCCGGCAGATCCGGGTCGAGCCACGGATAGGGCGCATCGCGCGGCGCGCGCTCCTCGATCAGCGCGCCCTGCGCCACCAGCCCCTTGATGACCGAGGCCGAGACGCCGGCCAGATCGCTCAGATCCCGCAGGCCGAAGCCCGCGCCGCCATGCGCGCGCAACACCTCCATCACACGCGCCCGCGCATCGGTCAGCCGGGCGGGCGCCACCCCACTCGGCCGATAGACCTTCTGCGCGCCGGGCGGATCGGCCAACCCCGGCGCGCGCGTCGCCAGCCGCAGCATCGCAGGCAAGGGTGTCAGCGTGTAGGCTGCCGCGCGCGCAAGGAACGCGCGCAGCTCGGCCCGCATGGGCGCCAGATCGAGCACCCGCTGCACCGCGCGCGCCTTCTCGAGGTCAAAGCCCCCCTCCCCCGGCCCCCAGACCACGCCGAGGATCCGCCGCGGCCCGAGCGGCACCTCCACGAAATCGCCCGTGGCCACGCCCCCCTCGGGCGCGCGATAGTCGAGCGTGCCCCCCAGCGGCTGCGCGGTCAGCACCGCCACCAGCGCGCCCTCCTCATACTGCTCGGGCAGGCTCACGCGGGTCGCTCCTTTGCGGGTTTGCGGGGTTTCGGCCCCCCGATCTATGCGGTAAAGGCAGGGGCGAGACAACCCAACCCGCCAGAGAGGGCCCGCCCCATGAAATTCTTTGTCGATACCGCCGAGATTGACCAGATCGCCGAGCTCAATGATCTGGGCATGGTCGATGGCGTCACCACCAACCCGTCGCTGATCCTCAAATCGGGGCGCGACATCCTCGAGGTCACGCGCGAGATTGCCGCCCTCGTCGATGGCCCGGTCAGCGCCGAGGTCGTGGCGCTCGAGGCCGAGGCGATGATCGCCGAGGGCCGCAAGCTGGCCGCGATCGCCAACAATATCGCCGTCAAGGTGCCGCTCACCTGGGACGGGCTCCGCGCGTGCAAGGTGCTCTCGGGCGAGGGGCATATGGTCAACGTGACGCTGTGCTTTTCGGCCAATCAGGCGCTGCTGGCGGCCAAGGCAGGGGCCACGTTCATCTCGCCCTTCATCGGGCGGCTCGACGATATCAATCTCGACGGGATGGAACTGATCTCGGATATCCGCCAGATCTATGACAATTACGGGTTCGAGACGCAGATCCTCGCGGCCTCGATCCGCACGGTGAACCACGCCTGTCAATCGGCACTGGTCGGCGCCGATGTGATGACCGCGCCGCCCGCAGTGATCAAGGCGATGGTTGCCCATCCCCTCACCGACAAGGGCCTCGCCGCCTTCATGGCCGACTGGGAAAAGACCGGCCAGAAGATCCTCTGAACGACGCCCCCCCCTGCGCGGTCGCCATGCCATCGCACAGGCCATTCCGGATATCCCCGCATTCCCGGAACATATGTTCCGGGAATGCGGGCAATGCCGGAATAATGATCGCGCACCCCGCATTCCTGTCCTAATCTGTCCCGGCAGCGATGGAGGAGGAGCGCGCGCATGACCCACCAGCCCCCGATCGACACCTCGCCCCCCGTCTCGGACGCGCTGCGCAAGACCACCTGCTACATGTGCGCCTGCCGCTGCGGCATCGACGTGCACCTCAAGGGCGGCAAGGTGGCCTATATCGAGGGCAACCGCGACCACCCGGTGAACCGTGGCGTGCTCTGCGCCAAGGGATCGGCGGGGATCATGCAGCACAACGCCCCCGCGCGGCTGCGCGCACCGCTCAAGCGTGTCGGCCCGCGCGGCTCGGGTCAGTTCGAGGAAATCAGCTGGGACGAGGCGCTCGGGATCGCCTGCGACTGGCTCGACCCGATCCGCAAGAGCGACCCGTCGAAGCTTGCCTTCTTCACCGGGCGCGACCAGTCGCAGAGCTTCACCAGCTACTGGGCGCAGAATTTCGGCACACCCAACTATGCCGCGCATGGCGGTTTCTGCTCGGTCAACATGGCGGCGGCGGGCATCTACACGATGGGCGGCGCATTCTGGGAATTCGGCCAGCCGGATTGGGAGCGCACGCGCCTCTTCATCCTTTTCGGCGTGGCCGAGGACCATGACAGCAACCCGATCAAGATGGGGCTCGGCCGGCTCAAGGCGCGCGGGGCAAGGGTGATCGGCGTCAACCCGATCCGCACCGGCTATAACGCGGTGGCCGATGACTGGGTGGGGATCACGCCGGGCACCGATGGCCTCTTCATCCTGTCACTGATCCACGTCCTGATGAAATCGGGCAGGATCGACCTCGATTACCTCGCGCGCTACACCAATGCGCCGGTGCTGGTGAATGCCGATCCCGCCTCGCCCGAGCACGGGCTTTTCCTGCGCGACGAGGGTGGCAAGCCGCTGGTCATCGACCGCATCACCGGCAAGCTGATGGCCTTTGATACCCCCGGCGCGCGCCCTGACCTGTCGGCCACGCATGAGGCGGATGGCATCACCCATCGCCCCGTCATGCACCTCATGGCCGAGCGTTACCTCGATGCGCAATATGCCCCCGAGGCGGTGGCCGGGCGCTGCGGCATCACGGCGGAAAAGATCCGCCGCATCGCCGCCGAGATCGCCCGTGTGGCCTTTGACGAGGCGATCACGCTCGAACAGGAATGGACCGATTTCCGCGGCGAGACGCATCAGACGATGGTGGGCCGCCCGGTGAGCTTTCACGCCATGCGCGGCATCTCGGCCCATTCCAACGGGTTTCAGACCGCGCGCGCGCTCCATGTGCTGCAAATCCTGCTCGGCACGGTCGAGGTGCCCGGCGGCTTTCGGTTCAAGCCGCCCTACCCCAAGCCGGTCTCGGCCCACCCGACGCCCCATTGCAAGAGCACGCCCGACCGCCCGCTCGACGGCCCGCATCTGGGCTTTGTGCGCGGCCCCGAGGATCTCGCGCTGCGCGAGGACGGCAGCGCGGCGCGCATCGACAAGGCCTTCACCTGGGAAAACCCGATGTCGGCGCACGGGCTGATGCATATGGTCATCTCCAATGCCCATGCGGGCGACCCCTACCGCATCGACACGCTGTTTCTCTACATGGCGAACATGGCGTGGAATTCCTCGATGAACACCGCCCGCGTGATGGAGATGCTGACCGATACCGATGAGACCGGCGACTATGTCATCCCCCGCATCATCTATTCGGACGCCTATTCCTCCGAGATGGTCGCCTATGCCGACCTGATCCTCCCCGACACCACCTATCTGGAACGGCACGACTGCATTTCGCTGCTCGACCGCCCGATCTGCGAGGCCGAGGCCGCGGCGGATGCGATCCGCTGGCCGGTGGTCGCGCCGGACAGGGATGTGCGCGGCTTTCAGACGGTGCTCATCCAGCTTGCCAACCGGCTGAAACTGCCGGGCTTCACCGATGCCGACGGGCGGGCAAAATACACCGATTACGCCGATTACATCGTCAACCACGAACGCAAGCCGGGCATCGGCCCGCTCATGGGCTTTCGCGGCGATGGCACCGATGTGGGACGTGGCGCGCCCAATCCCGACCAGCTTGAGCGCTATATCGAGAATGGCGGGTTCTTCGTCCACCACATCCCCGAGGCCGCGCAATTCTACAAGCCATGGAACATGGCCTATCAGGACTGGGCCGTGGACACCGGCCTCCATGACACGCCCCAGCCCTATCTCTTCGATCTCTATGTCGAGACGATGCGCCGCTTCCAGCTGGCCGCCGAGGGTCATGGCCCGCGCCAGCCCCCCGACCACCTGCGTGAGCAGATCAAATCGACGATGGACCCGCTGCCGTTCTGGTATCCCGCGCTCGAGGAGACAGCCACCGACACCGCCGAATACCCCATCCACGCGCTCACCCAGCGGCCGATGGCAATGTATCATTCCTGGGGCAGCCAGAACGCCTGGCTGCGCCAGATCCACGGGGAAAATCCGCTCTACCTGCCCACCCGCCTCTGGGAAGAACACGGCTTTGCGCCGGGCGACTGGGCGCGCGTGACCTCGCCGCATGGCACGATCACCGTGCCGGTGGCGCATATGGCCGCGCTCAATCCCCACACCGTCTGGACCTGGAACGCCATCGGCAAGCGCAAGGGCGCCTGGGCGCTTGCCGAGGACGCGCCCGAGGCCACGCGCGGCTTCCTGCTCAACCACCTCATCAACGAATTGCTGCCCGAGAAGGGCGACGGGCACAGATGGTCCAATTCGGACCCGATCACCGGGCAGGCCGCCTGGTTCGACCTGCGCGTGAAGATCGAAAGGACCCCCGCCCCGGCGGCCTCACAGCCGGCCTTTGCCCCGCTCGCATCCCCCGTGGGGCGCGGCCCTGCCCGCCTCTCCTGGAGGGTGGGCAAATGACCCTGCTTCATCTTTCCCGAAATACTCCGGGGTCTGGGGCAGCGCCCCAGTCCCTCCCCGACCACAGGCGCAAAGGCCGGCCATGACGACCCTGCCCGATACCACCACCCGCAAGCTCGGCCTTGTGATCGACCTCGATACCTGCGTCGGCTGTCATGCCTGCGTCATCGCCTGCAAGGGCTGGAACACCGAGAATTACGGCGCGCCGCTCTCCGATGAGGATCCGTACGGCGCCGCGCCCTCGGGCACCTTTCTCAACCGCGTCCACAGCTACGAGGTGACGCCCGATGCGGGCGCGGCGCAGCTGGTGCATTTCCCCAAATCCTGCCTGCATTGCGACAACGCCCCTTGCGTCACCGTCTGCCCGACCGGGGCCAGCTACAAGCGCGTGGAGGACGGCATCGTTCTGGTCAACGAGAGCGATTGCATCGGCTGCGGGCTCTGCGCCTGGGCCTGCCCTTACGGCGCGCGCGAGATGGACGCGGCCGAAGGGGTGATGAAGAAATGCACCCTCTGCGTCGATCGCATCCATAACGAGAACCTCCCCGAGGAGGACCGTGTGCCGGCCTGCGTGCGCACCTGCCCGGCAGGCGCGCGACATTTCGGCGATCTGGGCGACCCGACAAGCGCGGTGAGCCTTCTGGTCAAGGAGCGCGGCGGCATGGATCTCATGCCCGAACAGGGCACGAAGCCCGTGAACAAATACCTGCCGCCGCGCCCGCGCGACCGGCTTGACGAGGTGGACGTGCTGGCGCCGCTTCTCGCGCCCGTGGCCGATGAGCCCGGGGGCTTTCTCGGCTGGCTCGACCGCGCATTGGAGAGGCTCTGACATGCATCCCGCCCCTTCGGTCATCATCTTCACCACGCTTTCGGGCGCGGGATTCGGGCTCTTGTTCTGGCTCGGCCTCGGCCTGCCTGCCGTCAGCGGCTGGGTGGCTCTTGCGTTTTACGCCCTCGCCTGCGGGCTGGCGGGGGGGGGGCTCATGGCCTCGACCTTTCATCTGGGCCACCCCGAACGCGCGTGGAAGGCATTGCGCCAATGGCGCTCGAGCTGGCTCTCGCGGGAGGGGGTGTGCTCGGTCGCCGCGCTGCTGGTCATGGCCGTCCACGGCGCGGGGCTGGTGTTTTTCGACACCCGTCTCGCGGTGCTGGGCTGGCTTGGTGCGGCACTGGCGCTGGGCACGGTTTTCACCACCTCGATGATCTATGCACAGTTGACCAGCGTGCCGCGCTGGCGCACGCCGCTCACGCCCGCGCTGTTCCTCGGCGTCGCGCTGGGCGGCGGCGCGCTTCTGGCGGGGCAGGTCACGGCGGCGATGGTTCTGCTGGCGCTCGCGGCACTGGTGCAGGTCGCGTGGTGGCGGCGCGGCGACGTTGCTCTGGCCACAAGCGGCAGTGATCTTGCCAGCGCCACCGGGCTGGGCCGGATCGGCGCGGTGCGCAGTTTCGCGCCGCCGCATACCGGCACGAACTATCTGTTGCGCGAAATGGTTCACGAGGTCGGGCGCAAGCACGCCGCGCGCCTGCGGGTGATCGCCCTCGCGCTTGGCTATGCCCTGCCTGTGGTGCTGCTCGCCCTGCCCTTTTCCCACGCGCTCGCGGCGCTGGCCGTGCTCGCCCACCTAGCGGGTATCGCCGCCGCGCGCTGGCTGTTCTTCGCCGAGGCCGAGCATGTCGTCGGCCTCTATTACGGCAGGCGATAAGGCTCAGGCGCGCGCGCCGGTCAGCCTGGGATCGTTCGGATCCATCCGCGCCGACGCCGCATCGCCCACGTTGTCCACACCCCGCTCCTCGAGCAGGGTGGTCAGCCAGTCGGGGTCCATCTCCGGCACCGAACTGAGCAGCAGGTCGGTATAGGGGTGATGCGGCGGCGTGAACATGGCGTCCTTGGGGCCCTGTTCGACCACCTTGCCATGCTGCATCACCACCACCTCGTCGGCGATGGCGCGCACCGTGGCAAGGTCGTGGGTGATGAACATGTAGGCAAGGTTCAGCTCCTTCTGCAGCCGGTCGAGAAGGCGCAGGATCCCCTCGGCCACAAGCTGATCGAGCGCCGAGGTCACCTCGTCGCAGATGATGAAGGCAGGCTCGGCCGCCAGCGCGCGGGCGATGCCGATGCGCTGTTTCTGCCCGCCCGACAATTCTGTCGGGTAGCGGTTGTAATATTGCGAGGGCTCCAGCTCGATCATGTCGAGCAGCGCATCGACCCGGTTCTTGAGCGCAGCGCCCTTGAGCCCGCCATAGAACTGCGCGGGCCGGCCGATCAGCTCGGAGATCCGCAGCTTGGGATTGAGCGCGGTATCGGCCATCTGATAGATCATCTGGCACTGGCGCAGCTGGTCCCTGGTGCGGCCCTTGTAGCTCGGCGGCAGCGGCTCTCCCCGAAAGAGAACCTCGCCCCGCGATGGCGGCAGAAGGCCGGTGATCACCCGCGCCGTGGTGGATTTGCCCGAGCCGCTCTCGCCCACGACGGCCACGGTCATGCCTTCGTGGATGTCAAAGCTCACATCGTGGAGGATCTGCTCGCCGCCGGGATAGGCGGCATCGACATTGCGCACCGAGATGAGCGGCACCGCCCCCTCGGGACGCGATTTCTGCGGCCGCCTGAAGCTGCGCACCGCCCAGAGCGACCGCGTATAGTCCTCCTGCGGATTGTCGAGCATCTCGCGGGTGGGGGCCTCCTCGACCTCTTCGCCCTTGAGCAGCACCTTGATCGTGTCGGCCATCTGCGCCACCACCGCAAGATCGTGGGTGATGTAGAGCGCGGCGGTGTCGAATTGCTCGACGATATCGCGGATCGCGGCCAGAACCTCGATCTGCGTGGTCACGTCGAGCGCGGTCGTCGGCTCGTCGAAGATGATGAGATCGGGGCGGCACGACATGGCCATCGCCGTCATCGCGCGCTGCAACTGCCCGCCCGAGACCTGATGCGGATAGCGAAAGCCGATCTCCTCCGGATTGGGCAGGCGCAGCCGGCGATAGAGCTCGATCGCGTCCTCCTGCGCCTCCATCCGCTTCTTGAGCCGGTATTGCAGCGGCGCCTCGGTGTGCTGGTCGATGATCTTGTGCGCCGGGTTGAACGAGGCCGCCGCCGATTGCGCAACATAGGCGATGCGCGAGCCGCGCAGCATCCGCCGCTCGGCCTCGGTCGCGGTGGTCAGCTCCATGCCGTCGAACTCGATCGAGCCGCGCGCGATGCGCGTGCCGTCGCGGGCATAGCCCATCGCCGCCGCGCCGAGCGTCGATTTCCCCGCGCCCGATTCGCCGATGAGGCCCATCACCTCGCCCCGGTGGAGCGTGAGATCGACCCCCTTGATGATCGGCACCCAGGTCTCTTCGGAATAGCCCTCGATCCAGAGATCGCGGATCTTCAGCAGCACGTCTTTCTTCTTCCTGGTCATGGGGTCACACCTTCAGGCCGGAGGAGCGGTAGAGCATCCAGTCCACCACGAAATTGACCGCCACCGTCAGCAGCGCGATGGCCGCCGCCGGGATGAGCGGGGTCAGCTCGCCGAACGAAATCAGCGTCGCGTTCTCGCGCACCATCGAGCCCCAGTCCGCCGTCGGCGGCTGGATGCCGAGGCCGAGGAACGAAAGTCCCGCGATCAGCAGGAACACGAAGCAGAATTCGAGGCCGAATTCCGCCACCAGCGGCGCGGTCACGTTGGGCAGGATCTCGCGGCGGATCAGATACCAGCGCCGCTCGCCCCTCAGCCGGGCCGCCTCGATATAGTCCATCACCACCACATTGCCCGCCACCGCGCGCGTCAGGCGAAAGACGCGCGGGCTGTAGATCACCGCCACCACCAGGATGAGGATGATCTCGGACGGGTGGAACAGCGCGAGCATCCCGCCTGCAAAGGCCACCGCGATCCCCGCCATCACCAGCAGCCCGATCCCCCAGGAGAGCACGCTGCCCTCGGCCACCGCCGTGACGAAGAGGACCCCCACGATCACCGCGAATCCGCCCAGCAGCCAGAAGCTCGTCGTGTTGTTGGCCAGTTCGCCGCCGAAGATCGACAGCATCAGCAGCGCGAAGATCAGCGAGGGGATCGACATGATCACATCCGACATGCGCCCGAGGAACTGATCGAACCAGCCCCCCGTCGTCGCCGCCAGAAGCCCCGCCATCGCCCCGAGCACGAAGGCCAGCACCGTGCCCGCCAGCGCCAGCGCCACGGTGTTGCGCGCGCCGTAGATGATCCGGCTGAACATGTCCCGGCCGAGCTGATCCGCCCCGAGCAGCATCGTCTCATCCGCCGGTGCAAAGGCCGAGGCGATCACCTGCGCCTCGCCGAACGGCGCGATCCAGGGCGCAAAGATGCCCGCGATCGCGTAGGTGAAGATCACGAACATGCCGAAACCGGCGGTGAGCGGCGCGGTGCGCAGCTCCTTCGCGATGTTGGCCGGCGCGATGACGATGAGGAATTCGCGAAACGCATAGGACACCATCGCCGCCAGCGCCAGAAGCCCTGCCGCCCCCGCCACGAAGCGCAGCGCGCCCACCCCGCCCAGGATCCCCAGCAGGAAGGAGACGAGCGTGAGCGAAAAGAGCAGCACGAAGGCCTGGCGCTTCTCGTAAAACGCCGCGAGGCACGAGGCCGCCAGCAACGCCGTGTAGTAGAGGATGACGAAAACGCTCATGTCCCAGCCCCCTTATTTCGGATGCCGCAGACGCGGATTGGTGAGGATCGCCCCCACATCCGCCGCGAGGTTGAGCAGGATGAATGTCGCCGCAAAGATCAGGCAGCAGGCCTGCACCACGGGGAAATCGCGCTTGGACACCGCATCGACCAGCGCCTGACCGATGCCGGGATAGACGAACACGACCTCCACCAGCACCACGCCGGTGATCAGATAGGCGAGGTTCAGCGCCACCACGTTGATGATCGGCGCCCAGGCATTGGGCAGCGCGTGCTTCACGATCACCTTCCAGGGCGGCGTGCCCTTGAGGCGGGCCATCTCGATATAGGGCGAGGCCAGCAGGTTGATGATCGCCGCGCGGGTCATGCGCATCATGTGGGCCGTGACCACCAGCACCAGCGTCAGCGCGGGCAGGAAGGTGCGATAGAGCAGATCGCCGAAACTCATGCCCTCGCGCAGGCTGGCAATGGCGGGGAACATGCCGGTCTTGACCGACAGGTAGAGGATCAGGATGTAGCCGAGAAAGAATTCGGGGCTCGAAATCGCGGTGAGCGTGGCCACGTTCGCCACCCGGTCGAAGATCGTATTGCGCAGGAGCGCCACCAGCACCCCGAGCAGGATCGACACCGGCACGGCGATGACGGCGGCATAGCTGGCAAGGAACAGCGTGTTGGCGAAACGGGTGCCGATGGTGGCCGAGACGCTCGCCCCGGTGACGATGGAATTGCCGAAATCGAGCACCAGCGCGCCCTTGAGCCAGCCCAGATAGCGCATGATGGCCGGTTCATCGAGCCCCATCTCGCGGCGCAGCGCGGCGAGGTTCTCGGGCGTCGCCCCCTGGCCCAGCACCGCCTGCGCGACATCGCCGGGCAGCAGCTCGACCATGAAGAAGATGATCACGGACACGACAAGAAGAATGATCACGCCCAGCCCGAGCCGCCTGGCCACGAGCCCCAGGATGTCCCCCATCTTTCCCTCCTGCTGTCATTCCTGATTTGTTCTTTTTTCGGCGCCCCGGCCTGCCCAGCCCGGAGCATCCCATGCACAGGCCCGGCCCCCGTCGCCGGGGGCCGGGCGGGATCAACGGGTCGCGCTCAGGCCGCGAACCACCACCGGCTTGCCGCGCGGGCGCCGTCGCATTCCCAGCTGGCGGCGACATTCTCGCCCCGCTCGACGCCCTTGCCGCGCGCAAAGACCCAGTTGTTGAAGAAGGGCAGCAGCGTGCCGCCATCATCGCGCATCAGCAGGCACATCTCGCGATACATCTCGGCGCGCAGGTTATCGTCGAGCTCCGACTTGGCCTGAAGCAGCAGCTCGTTGAAGCGCGGGTTCTTCCAGCGGCTCTCGTTCCAGGCGGCATCGTCCTTGTAGGCCAGCGTGAACATCACGTCCGGCGTCGGGCGCGCGCCCCAGGATACGGCCATGAACGGCTTCTTCAGCCAGACATCGGAATAATACCCGTCCGAGGGCTCGCGCACGACATTGATGTTGATGCCCGCGGCCTTGGCGTGTTCGGCATAGAGCACGCACATGTCCACGGCCCCGGTATAGACGCTCTCGGCCACCGACAGGTTGACCCGCAGCCCTTCCTGTCCGGCCTCCCGGAGCAGCGATTTCGCCTGGTCGGGATCGTATTCGCGCTGCGGGATGTCGTCGGGCCAGTAGGGCTGCACCGGCGAGAGGTGGAAATCGTTGCCCTTGGTGGCCGCGCCGAACGCGATCTTCTCGATGATGTCGTCGCGGTCGATCGCCAGCTTGAGCGCGGTGCGCACGCGCACATCGTCGAAGGGCGCGGTATCCACGAACATCGGCATGGTGATCGCGCCGCCCGAAGGGATGTTGTCCACCTTGATATCGGGGTTGCGCTGCAACAGCGCCATGGTCTTGAGCTCGATCAGCGAGACGGCGTCCACATCCCCCGTCACAAGCGCGGTCTGGCGCGCGTTGGGGTCGTTGAGCACGATCATGTTGACCTTGTCGAACCACGCGCCCTCGCCATGCCAGCCGTCATGGCGGCTCAGCTCCCACTGAACCCCGAACTCGCCCGAGTCGATCCTGTAGGGGCCGGTGCCGTCGCCCGACTGCCAGTTGATCGTGCCGTCGCCGTTCGACGGGCAGATCACGAAGTGATAGTCGGTCATCAGCCAGGGCAGGTCGGCATTGCCGCGCGAAAGGGTGATGATCACCGTGTGATCGCCATCGGCGCGGATATCGGTCACATCGCTCAGGAGCGCCTTGGCCGCCGAGGTGCTCGCGTCACCGCGATGGTGGTTGAGGCTGTCCACCACATCCTGGGCGGTGAGTGACTTGCCACTGTGGAAGCTGGCATTGGGGTTGAGCGTAAAGGTCCATTCGGTCGCATCCGGGCTCGCCTCCCAGCCGGTCGCCAGATCGGGGCCGAGCGTGTTCTCCGGCGTGATCATCGTCAGATAGCTGCGATGGGTATGCGCCAGAAAGATCATCTGGCGCGTCACATAGGTGCCCGGATCGTGCGTGTCGGAGGTGTTGCCGTCATGCACGCCCCAGCGGAACGTGCCGCCGCGGCGCGGCGCGGCGGCGGCCGATGTGGTCCAGAGGCCGGTGGCCGCCGAGGCGGTCACGCCGGCGGCGGTGGCATAATGCATGAAGGACCGGCGCGAGATGCTGCCCGTCCGCGCAGCCATGGCGAGCCGGTCGATCAGCATCCTGTCGGTTTTCCTGGTCATGAGACTTCCCTGTCCTGTTGTTGATCGTGTCCTTGTGGCGGATCTGTCGCGGCAAGGCGCGTGATTGCGCACCTCGGCATGCTGTTCCCGATCAGGTGTCCTGTCTGGATGCACAAAATCTGGATGCACAAAAACGACATGGACCCATCAAAACACGAAACCTTCCGCGTTACCACCCTTCAAAACATGGATTTTCCCGCCAGATCGCGTGCCGAAAAACGACAATGGCCGCGCGCCGCGCTGCCTGGTTCAGCCCCTGCGGGCGCGCAGTCGCGCGAAATAGGCGAGGCGCTTGCCCAGCTCGCGCTCGAATCCGCGCTCCGGGGGCATGTAGAAGACGGGCCGTTTCATGCCCTCGGGGAAATAGTCCTGCCCCGAGAACCCGTCCTCCGAGTCGTGGTCGTAGACATAGCCCGCGCCGTAGCCCTGTTCCTTCATCAGCCGGGTCGGCGCGTTCAGGATATGCCTCGGCGGCGGCTCGGAGCCGGTCCTTTTCGCCGCGCTCATCGCCGCCTTGAAGGCCGCGTAGCCCGCGTTCGACTTGGGCGCGAGGGCCAGGTAGATCACCGCCTGCCCGAGCGCCAGCTCCCCCTCGGGGCTGCCCAGCCGTTCATAGACCTCCCAGGCGTGCAGGCAGATGGTTTGCGCGTGGCTGTCAGCCAGCCCGATATCCTCGATCGCCATGCGCGTGATCCGCCGGGCGAGATAGCGCGGATCCTCCCCCCCCGCCAGCATCCGCGCCAGCCAGTAGAGCGCCGCATCGGGATCCGAGCCGCGCACCGATTTGTGCAATGCCGAAATCAGGTTGTAATGCGCGTCGCCCGTCTTGTCATATTGCGCCGCCCGCTTCATCAGCCGCGCGGCAAGCGCCTGCGCGTCGAGCCGGCCCTCGACCTTCCACGCCGCGATCTGCTCGATGAGATTGAGCAGCGCCCGACCGTCGCCATCGGCCATCTCCAGCAGCGCCTCGCGCGCCGGCCCGTCGAGCGGCAGCGCGCGGCCAATCGCGCGCTCCGCCCGCTGCGCCAGAAGCTCCAGCTCGGCCAGCCCCAGCCGCGTCAGCACCAGAACCTGCGCCCGGCTCAGAAGCGCGGCGTTCAGCTCGAAGGACGGGTTTTCCGTCGTGGCCCCGACCAGCAGGATCGTGCCATCCTCCATATGCGGCAGGAACCCGTCCTGCTGGGCCTTGTTGAAACGGTGGATCTCATCGACAAAGAGCAGCGTGCCCTGCCCGTTGGCGCGGCGATGGCGGGCCTCCTCGAAGACGCGGCGCAATTCCGGCACGCCGGTGAAAATGGCGCTGATCTGCACGAAATGCAGGTCCGTCTCATCCGCGAGAAGCCGCGCGATCGTGGTCTTGCCCACGCCGGGCGGCCCCCAGAGGATGAGCGAGCCGAGACTGCCCGAGGCCAGCATCACACCCAGCGGCCCCTCCGGCCCGAGCACCTGCGCCTGCCCGATCACCTCCGACAATGCGCGCGGGCGCAGCCGATCGGCGAGCGGGCGCGGCGGCGCGGCACCGGGCGCCGCGCCGCCGCTGTCGCTGTCGAAGAGATCGGCCACGCTCAGCGCCTCAGCCGCAGCGCGAGCCGCCGGCCGCCGCGCTCCACCTCGAGGAAGAGGCCGCGCCCGGCAACCTCCAGCGCCCGCGCCGCGGCGGCGCTGTCCAGGACCCCGGCGCCGTTCACGCTGCGCAGGATGTCCCCCGCCCGCAGCCCCGCCCGCGCGCCATGAGGCCCCGGCTCCTCCACCAGCGCGCCCGTGGCCGAAAGCGGCAGCCGCCAGGCGTCGATCACCGCCGGGTTGATCGTGACGAGCGCGACCTCGGGCAGCGCCGCGCGCGGGCCCGTCACGATGCGGTTGCGCGGCGGATCGTCGGGGGCGGCGATGAGGCCGACGGTGATCTCCTCCGCCCGGCCGTCCCGCAGCCGGGTGATCGTGCTCCGCGCCCCGATCCCCGCGAGCGACAGGCGATAGACCATCTCGGCGGGGCTGTTGACGGGGGCACCATCGACCGCCGTCACCACGTCGCCTGCGCGCAGCACGCCCGCAAAGCCGCTCTGCGGATGCACCTGCGAGATCACGATGCCATCGGGGCGCGGCAGGCCCAGCCCCTCGGCCACATCGGGCGTCACCGGCTGGCCGCCGAGCCCTGCCCAGGGCCGCTCGAACGCCGCCTTGCCCGCCCGCGCCTGCGCCACGAACTGCGCCACCAGCCCCGAGGGAATGGCGAAGCCGATCCCGTTCGAGCCGCCCGAGCGCGACAGGATCGCGGTGTTGATGCCGATCAGGCGGCCGTCGATATCGACCAGCGCGCCGCCCGAATTGCCGGGATTGATCGGCGCGTCGGTCTGGATGAAATAGCCCCGCGCCGAGCCCATCGCCGTGCCCGAGCGTGCCAGCCCCGAGACGATCCCGCTGCTGACGGTCTGGCCGACGCCGAACGGGTTGCCGATGGCCAGCACCAGTTCGCCCACCTCGACCGTGTCGCTGTCGCGCAGGGCGAGCGCCGGCAGCTCCGGCGCGCCCGTGACCTGCAACACCGCCAGGTCCGCCTCCTCGTCGCCCAGGAGCACGCGGGCGGCATATTCGCGCCGGTCGTTGAGCACCACGCGGATCTCCGTGGCCTCGCCCACGACGTGATAGTTGGACACCACGATCCCATCGGGCGACAGGATCACGCCCGAACCGAGCGAGTTCTGGACCCGGGGCCGTTGCGCGCCGAAATCCTGAAAGAACCGCTCGAAGAACGGATCGCCGCGGAACGGGCTTGCGCGCACGGCGACGACGCGGCTGGCATAGATGTTGACCACCGCCGGCGCCGCCGCGCGCACCACCGGGACAAAGCCCCGCGCGATCTCGGCGCGGCTTTGCGGCACCTCCGCGCGGGCGGCGACAAAGGGCCCGGCCCAGAGCGCCAGACAGGCCAGAAGCAGGAGCATCCGTTTCATGCCCGCAGGATATGCGCGCGCGCTGCCGCCTTTGCAACCCTTGCACGCCCGCCGCCTCGGTCGCGCCGCAGGCCCCGGCAGATCGCCGCCCCTCACATCCGCCAGGCGGCATCGCGCGCCGTCAGCGTGCCCTCCTCCCCCAGATGTCCCGCGAGGCGTGGCCCACGCCAGCCGTTGCGCAAGGGGCCCGTCACGCTTTCGTGGATGCGCTCGGAAGGATCCCGCCCCACCACGCGCGGGCCGCGCCGCAAGAGCAGCTTGCTCCACCCGCGCCAGGTCCCGGTCGAGGGCGCGTGCACATCCATCTCGAACCGCGCGCGCCAGCCCTCCGGCAGGCGCAGCCCGCAGCCCTCCATCCGCTCCAGCATCCACACCAGCGGAATGTTCGCCAGCGGCCGCGCCGCCTCAAAGCCGCAGAGCTGCCCCCCCACATCCGAATGCGTGCCCCGGAACCACACCTGCTCCACGTGCCCGTCAAATCCGGGCGGACATTCCCACAGAACCGGCTCATAGGCGCGCCGCGTCTCGTCGAGCGCGAGCGCATGAAACCCGTGCCGCGTGGTATGGCCGAGATGGTGATTGTGAAAGCCGTGCCGATCGGCGCGAAACCGCCACAGGATCGGCACCCGCAGGCCCAGCGCCTTCACCGTGTCCCAGACGCCGATCATCTCGACATGGGTCGCCCCGTGGCAATGCGCGCGGGCGAATGCGCGCGCCGCCGCGCTGTCGGGATTGCATTCGTAATGGCGGTAGGCCGCCTGCACATTGCGCTCCGTCGCCGCATCCGCGCGCAACAGGCCGATCCGGTCGATCACCCCGGCGAGCGAGCGCACCGCATAGGCGCCGCGCGAATAGCCCAGCAGGAAAATCCGGTCGCCGGGGCGGTAGCGGCTGGCGAGATAGCCATAGGCGCGCCGGATCTGGCGGTTGATGCCGCTGCCCAGCACGATATCGCCGGTCGCGCGCCAGTCACGCCACTGGATCCCCGCCTCGTAGAAGATCGAGAGCCCGGGCCCCGCCACCTCGCACAGCAGCTTGTAGCTCAGCCCGGCATTGGTCTCACAGCCGCTGGCCAGCGTGGACATGGTCCCGTCGAGAATGAGCACATGATCGACCGGCCCGCGCCGGTGGCCAAAGGCCGTCTTCTCCCCGGTCGGGCCGGGGCGCAACCAGTCGTATAATCGCCTTGTCCAGTCACGCCAGCCCATCGCTCTCCCGCCCCGGCGCAAGCCGCCCCTCTCGATACAAGCAGAGAGTCGCCCGAAAGTCCTGATATTTCGTGAACATCACCGAGCGTTTACAAAATCCCCGGCCACCTCTGTGATCGACGCAGCAGGTCGGTCGCGGGGCGCGTCAACGCGCGAGCACGATATCCGCGCATAGCCCGCCGAGCCGGGCGCTCTCGGTCAGCCGCAAGGTGCCGCCATGGGCGCGCGCCACGTCGATCACGATCGACAGGCCAAGCCCCAAGCCGGCGCCCCGGTTCTGATTGCGCGCGCTATCGAGCCGCGTGAAGGGGCGCAACGCCTCTTCACGCCGCTCGGGCGGGATGCCCGGCCCGTCATCCTCGACCCGGATGCGCAGCGCCCTCGGCCCCAGCCAGACCGAGACATCGGCGCGCGTCCCGTAGCGCACGGCGTTGCCGATCAGGTTCTCCACCGCGCGGCGCACCGCCAGCGGCCGCAATGTCATCTCGCCCGCCCCCTCGACCTCGTGCAGCGTGACATTGACCGCTGCCCGCTGCATGTCCGCGACCACCTCCCGCACCAGCGCGACCGGATCGACCGGCTCGGGCGCGCCCTCCTGCGCGCCGCGCGCGAAATCGAGAAACCCCTCGAGCAGGCGCTCCATCTCGTCCAGGTCGCGCCGCATCGGCGCGGCCTCGGCCTCGTCGATCATGGCCAGCCCCAGCCGCAGCCGGGTGAGCGGGGTGCGCATGTCGTGGCTCACCCCCGAGAGCATCAGCGTGCGCTGCTCGATCTGGCGCTCGATGCGCGCGCGCATCTCGACAAAGGCGCGCCCCGCCGCGCGCACCTCGGTCGCCCCCTGGGGGCGGAACGGCACATGCTGGCCGCGTCCGAATGCCTCGGCCGCCGCGGCAAGCCGCGTGATCGGACGCATCTGCGCGCGCAGGTAGAGAAAAGCGACCAGCGTCATCAACCCGCCCGCCACCGCCAGGTTGACAAACAGAAGATGCGGACGGCGCGCCGAGACATGGGCCCGCCCGACGGTCAGCGCCACGAAGCCGTCACCGCCGGAAGACGCGGGAAAATACAGGGTCACATCGCGATCGTTCTTCAACACCACCCGCGCCAGATCGGGAAAGATCCCGTGCATCTCCCCGAGGATCACGATGCCCGAGAAATCGAGCCAGCGCCGCTCATCCTCCGCCGGCAGGGCCTCGGGCGGCACGGGCGTCACGGCAATGCCGAGCGCCGCGGCGAGTTCCGCGTCGCCGGTGGTGCGCACCAGCTGCACCTCGCGCGCGACGGTGGCGACCATCTGCTTGGTCACGCCCTCGAAATGGCGCTGCACGAAGACCACCGAGACCACCACCAGCAGCGTCACCATCGGCACGAGCAAGCCAAGCACGGTGCGCCCGAAGAGACCACGCGGCAAATAGGGTTTGAGCAGGCGAAGCATCATGGCTAAACCTAGGCCGGACGAGGCCGGGAAGGAAGAGCCATGCAGACATCCGGGCAGGACGCGCCCCCCGTGGGGGTGGCGCACGAAATGGGCGGCAACCTGCGCGCGATCCTCGCGCCCAACCCCTCGCCGATGACGCATTGGGGCACGAATACCTGGCTGCTGGGCACGCGGCAGATCGCCGTGATCGACCCGGGCCCCGACGACCCCGCGCATCTCGCGGCGATCCTCGGCGCGCTCGGGCCGGGGCAGAGCATCAGCCATATCTTGGTGACCCATGCCCATCTCGATCACTCGCCGCTCGCCGCGCGGCTCTCGGCGATCACCGGCGCGCCGGTGCTGGCGCATGGCGATGCCCATGCGGGGCGCAGCGCGGTGATGACACAGCTCGCGCGCGCCGGCACGATCGGCGGCGGCGAGGGGGTGGATGCCGGTTTCACCCCGGACCGGGCGCTTGCCGACGGCGAGGTGGTGACGGGCGACGGCTGGGAGATCACGGCGCACTGGACGCCGGGGCATTTCGGCAATCACATGAGCTTTGCTGCGGGCGGCGACGTGTTCAGCGGCGATCTGGTGATGGGCTGGGCGAGCACGCTCATCTCGCCGCCCGATGGCGACCTGACGCAGTTCCGCGCCTCCTGCGCAGCGCTCGCCCGGCGCGGGGCGCGGCGTCTTCTCCCCGGCCACGGCGCCCCGATCACGGACCCGGCTGCGCGCATCGCCTGGCTGCTCGCGCATCGCGACGCGCGCGAGGCGGCGATCCTCGCGGCGCTCGCCGACGGCCCGGCCTGCGCCCAGACCCTGGCCGCGCGCATCTACACCGACACCCCCGCCGCGCTGATGCCCGCCGCCGCCCGCAACGTCCTCGCGCATCTCATTGACATGATGCACAAATCCCATGTCACCCCACTCGCCCCCCTGGGCCCCGACACCCGCTTCACCCGGCACACCAGAACCGCGCCGGAGCGGTGAAGTTTTGTCACAAACCCTCTGGACCTCCCGCCAGCGCATTGCTATACGGCCTGCGTGTTCCGGCGTAGCTCAGCGGTAGAGCAGTTGACTGTTAATCAATTGGTCGTAGGTTCGATCCCTACCGCCGGAGCCAAAAAACCCCAAGAAAACAGGAAGTTACAAGGAAGCGCCGCAAGCGCATCCCCTTCCTCGTTTTCCGTGTCCGTCCTATGTCCGCAATCTGAAAAGCCGTGTCCGTGGCCTCAGAATCAGCGACACGCGCGGTCCCAATGCCCAGCCCCATGCGGGCGGCGATACCGGATAGGCGAGTTCGGATTTTCTTGCGCCGCGTAGCGAGAAAGCAAAAGTCCACCACCGGTATCATGGCGCGGGCAGATCGGCGGCGTTGGCCCCAGATCACGCGGCTTGCGTTGCCGCCTCGGGTGAGGCACGAACAGAGCATGACGTTCAACAGCTTTCGCCGATTCCTCTACACCTTCGCCAAGTATCTCGGCGATGCGCAGGCGATCACGTCCAGGCGCAAGGGTTCGGTCTCGCGCCGCGTAGGGCGCAGAATAGCAGGGCGTATCACTGGCAAGGGCTTGGGCAAGCTGTTCAAGTAGAAGATCACGCGGCCTTGACGGTTCCTGTGGTGGCAACTTTGCCACCTCTGACGCTGACCCCTGCGCGCGCGGGCGCGATGCGCATTTGAACATTCCGAACGTTCGGAACATCGCTGGCCCCTACGCGCGGGGGCTTGATCGGCCTTGTTGGCCAGGGCCATCTCGATCCGCCACGCTGGGTTGAGGTCATCGAAGCCCGTTCACGCGGCCTTGATGAGCCTGCGAAACCGCTCGGGGTCAAAGCGGGTCATCACCGCCTCCGGATCCAGCCCGGCCAATGTGCAGACCGCCTCAAAGTCGGTCGATCCTATCCAGCCGGTATCCTGCCCGCGTGCGGCGTCATGCAGCCCATGTGCCAGAATAGCGTGCCAGAGTCGGCTTTCAGGGCTGCGCGTCATTGCAGCCGCGCCCCCTCAGCTTCAAGCCGGGCGCGGGCGTGCTGCATCTCCACCATCAGCCCGTTAACGCGCGCCTGCGCCGCCTGTGCGGCTTCGTGAGGCGTCTTGCCCGAGGCGCGGGCCTTGGCCTCTGTCGCCTCGCCTGCGCGCCTGATAGCGCCCTGCATCATGGTGTCGAAGGCGTCGAGCATCCGGTCGTGAGCCTCACGCGCATATGCGGGCAGGTGATCGCCGCCAGTCATGAGAAATACTCCGCCGCCTTGTCGAATTTCGCGAAAGGATCGTCGTCATCCTCGGGCGCGCGGGCGTCCACCTTGCTGCGATCTGCCGGACTGGCCCCCAGCTTTCCGAGGGTTGTATTCATCGCGGCGAATAGCGCCGCCGTGATCGGCTCTTGCGCCTTGTGCATGGTGCGAACCTGACCCACCGCAAGCGATGCCGCCTCAAGCGCATGACGATCCTCGCGCACCAGCCATCCCAGATCGCGCGCCAGTTCTGACCAGACCGCGCGGGCCTCCTTGTCGAGATAGGCGGGCGGTTTGCCCACCGGATCGCGGCTTGTGCGCGGCTCGGACCTGTTCTTGAAACGGTCAGGGTGCTTTGCATCGGCCCCGGTCAGCCGGGCCTTGGCAAGCGGTGTTCGTGGTCGTGGCATGGGTGATCTCCAAAAGTTTGAAACGGGGAAGTGCGAAGAAAGCTTGGGCCGCCGGTTACCGTGTTGCAGCCCCAGACTTTTGCATGGGGGTAGGGGGTGCACGCCCCCGAACCGGCTTAACCGGCACGACGCCGGGGACGTGCTGGCACCGCGCAAGGCATAAGAGAACCTCGCCGTGCCGTGTCGGGGTTGCTGACGTGACTGCCCGACTGAAACCGGGTCTCTTTGCCTCATGCGGGGCGGGCGCGACCAGCCCGTGAAGGCGGCGAGGAAAACAGGAAACCCCGCCGCCCATCTCGTTATGCCGCCGGATGGATCAGCAGCTTGATCGCGTTGCTGTCCGCCACGTCACCGCCCACGCGTTTGTGGAAGTAGAACTTGGTCCATCCCGGTTTGGTAAACGGATCGCGCAACACGCGCATGTCGGTGCGGTCAACGATCAGGTAGCCCGCCCGCCAATTCCCGAAGGCGATGGAAACCTGACCAGCGGCCACTCCGGGCATGTCCTCGCTCTCCATGACGCGGAAGCCCAGCAGCGTCGGCGGGGTGCCAGCCGCAAGGCCATCGTTCCAGAGGTAGCGGCCCGTGGTGTCCCTGAGCGACCGGATCGCCGAGGCGGTTGCCCGGTTCATGATCCATGCCACGTCATCTGCACGCTGGCGATACGGGGTCCGCAGCGCGCCCATAAGGTTCACCAGATCGTCGGACTCGATTGCAGCCGCCGCCTTCGCCTCGACGGTCTGGACTGTCCCGAAAGGCCGGGTTACGTCATCGTCTGGCGATTGCGGCTTGGCGAGGAAGCCCGTCGGCTTTGACGTGCCATCGCCTGCGAAGAAAGCCGATCCCTCGCGGGTCGCGAATTCGTCGCTGACATTCTCCGAAAGCCACGCGGCAAGGTCGAATTGGCTATCTTCCAGAACCCAAGATGTGCTCTCGACGTAAGCGAACACCTCCCCCATGGTCGGCGCGACCGTGCCCATCTTGGGCGTGTCGGTCAGCGTCCTGGGGTCGGTTTCTGCGGCCCAGCCCGATGATGCCCCGCGCAAGCCGATCACCTTGGTAAAGTCGGACGTCGTAGCCCGCTCGACGCTGGCAAGCTGGCGCATCGGCGAAAGTTCGACAAGCTGATTCAGGATCGTGTCGCTGATTTGCTTGGGGATGCTTGCGCCGCCGTCTGACGGATTGCCAGACTGCATCGCCGCCTGCGGTGCAATAAGGGAATCGCCCATCTTGCCCGCGCGCAGGTATTGCGTGAAGTCAGCCGCCGCGCTCGGGGAAAGCCGGTGCGAGGTCTGCGCGCCCGTGCCATTCATATTGAGCGCGGCAATCTTGCCAGCGTGTTCATCCACCACGTCGCGAAGTTCCTTCACCTCGCTTTGGTGCCTTTCCTTGAAGGCGCGGATATCGCCGGTAAGGCTCTGGATATGGGAAGCAACGTCGCCGCTTTGCGCGCGCACCGCTTGAATCCCACGGAATTTTGCGTGTTTCATTTGAACACCTCGTATGCTGCCCCTAAGGGCGTGGTTTTGGGGGATATGGTGCAGCGTCTCGCGTGCAGATTCGGGGCTGTCCCGGCGCATCCGGTGGTAGCGTCTCGCGTGCCAACGGTTGCGGGTCTCCGGCGCAGCGCGAAGTCCATGCGCCGTTGACAGGGATATGATATATCATTTCAGCGGCCCATTCAATGAAAAAGAGCCGCGCTCGATTGTGTGGGCCATGTCGCGCAGCCATTCCGCCGCGCCCACCGGCCCGCATGTGTGCTGCGCCAGCGTGATCCCGACGCCAAGGAAGGCGCAAGTCACCTGCGCGTCTGTCATCGCCCCGCCGCTGCGGATAGATTCGGCGGTCTCGGCCAATCGCTGATAGAGGTGTGCGGCAATTTCGTCGCGGGTTTCTGTGGTCATGATAGAGTCCTTTCGTTTGGTGAGTTTTTCCAATTGTCTGGGTCGGTCACGTCATCTGCGCGGGCGCGCCAGTCGTCCAAGGCGGTGATCCCCGCCGCGCGCCGGGCCTCGGGCCATGCGGCACGCTCGGCCTCGGCCCTATCCTGCCCGCCGCAAAATTCGCGGATCGCGGCGCGTTCCTCGAATATGTCGCGGGCGAGTTCCTCGGGCGTGATTTCGGGCTGGGGGTCTTGCGACACTTGCGACACTTGCGACACGGGGCGCGCTGCCGGGGTCTGTGTCGCAGTTGTCGCAGAAGTCGCAGGGGGGTGCCCTGCGATTTCCGCAAGTTTCGCGTGAGGATCAAACCACATGGCCCGCCCCCTTCACGATTGCCCACGCTTCTTTGCGCGCAGCGCCTCGCACCACGGTTCCCGGTTCAAGCGGGATAATCCAGCCATGTTTTTCGAGGATCCCCAGCGCCGCCCTAGCCTTCGGGCTTTCGCGCAGCGGGTTTGGCCCGCACCGCACCACGTCGCGCACCATGATTTCCGGCTCGGCCCAGCTTTCGCGAAGCCATTGCCGCAAGGATTCTGCCCTGTCGATTTCCGCCGAAACGGTCGCGGCGCTTGCCAGCCGTGAGGCTTCGGAAAGGTAGAATTGTGCAAGGGCGATTGCATCGGCCATGTCGCCCGCCTGCACCTTCACCGCGTCAAGGTCGCCCCATAGGGTCAGCACGCCCGCAATCCGCGCCGCCTGTTCCGCCGCCTTCGATGCTGCGCCGGTGATATGGGCGAGGTCGCCACCGGGCGCTTGCGCCGCCTCGATTGCGTCCGCGAAGCCCACCAGCAGCGCGCGGGCCTCGGGTGCAAGTTGCAAGGTTCGCGGTTCGAGTTCGCGGGTTTCCGGGTCCATCGGCAAGTGCCTGTCGAGAATGTCGCGCAGCCGCGCCGCGAAGCCCGAAAGCGCCACGTCATCCCGCCGGGCGTTTGCCTGCATCCGCGCGCCGATGGTCGAAGGCGGTTCACAGATCAGGAAGCGCGGCAGAAACCCTGTATCCGCCGCCATCGGGTCGGACATGAAAGCCCGCGCCACGGTCGGTTGCACCATGAGGTGAACGGCCAGCCGCCGCCCGTAGAGCGTTGCATGTCCATCGCCTGCGCGGGTCCGGCGTATCGGGTTGCCTTGCCAAAGGTCATTCAGCGCGGCCAGCGTCTTTTGCCGATGGTCGCTAGACATGGCGTGCCCGCCCAGGAATTGCCCGCCTTCATCCGAGAAAAGCCCGAGGCTGGGTTGCCCGAAGGCGAAAAGCTTTGTCAGCCCCTCGAATGTCGGTTCGGTCACGGTTCGGTCGGCACTTGGCGGCGCAGCCGGTTCCGGCCCGAGGGCTTCGAGGTCGGCTTGTGCCGCCGTCCGTTTCTCCCCCTTGCCCTTTTTCGCTTCCACAAGGATGCGGTCGCGCTCGCCTTTCCAGAGTGCGAAGGCGTTTTCCCAGCTTTGCATTTCGTCGCGCCGGGCTTTCGCCTGTTCCCTTTCAAATTCGCGCAGCCCGATCAGCAGCGGCGCATCGCAGGCGCTTTTCCGTTCGCCGCTTCGGGCGATGGTCAAGGCGTAGAGCGACACGGGGCGCGGCCCGCCCAGCGTGTCCACGTCCGCAAAGCCTTGCACGGCCAGAGACGCCACCGCCAAGGCGGATTGCGCCGGAATTGCCACCGGCGCTTGCGTCATGCCCTGCACGGCCTCCACCGCCGGGCGCAGCGGCCCGAGCGATTGCACCGGATAGGCCATGCCGGGGGCGATTTCGCGCACCAACGGTTGCGGCCCTTCGGGCGTGAATTGGATAGGTTCGGGGGCGTTCACGCGGCTTCCCCTTTCATTGTCAGAATGTCGTTCCAATCGCGGCCATCCGGGGCGGGCAAGAGCGATACTTGCCAGCCCAGCCCGTGAGCGCGCGCGGCCAGATCGTTTGCGGCGGCCCGGCCCGGCCCGTCGCCATCGGGTGCGATGGTCAACCGGCCCGGTGAGGGTGGCAGGCTTAGACCGCGCATCCCCGAGGTGCTCAGCGCGGCCCAGATCGTTGCTGGCGCGCGTAGCAGGCCACTGGCAAGGCTCAGTCCTGTCTCGATGCCCTCGCATATGACAAACGGCCCAGGCGCGTCAGTGAGCCTTACAGCGCCGCCTGTGGTCGCGCCCAACATCAGCTTATCGCCACCGTCGAGACCGGCCTTGCCGCTGCCATCGGGGCGCAGGTAGGTGCGATGCACTGCCGCCATGCCCGCGCCCTGCACCGCCGCCACCATTGCCGGATAGCGCCGGGCGCTCGGCCCATGCCATGCCTGCGGATGAAACCGCAAAGTGCCGGGCAGATCGCAGGTGATGCCGCGCCCGCGCAGATAGGTCTCCGCGATGGTGCCGCCGATCGGCAATGCCTCGGTCCAGCACCGTTCGGCCTGTCGTGCCCGTTTCTCGGCTTCGGCCTGCCGTTCGCGTTCGCGCCGGGCAAGCGTTGCCGCGTCCGGGGGCTGATATTCGCCGGGGGCGATGCCCGCAGCCGCGAGAATATCCGCGAATGTGCATCCGCTCTTTTTGCAGTGTGCCAACAGTCGGCCGTCATTGCCATCGGCCAGCCCGAGGGCGTTCTGGTCGCGACGCCGCTCGGGCTGGCAACATGGGCAAGGTGCGGTGCCATAGCGGCGCAGCCATTTGCCGCCCAGATCGCGGGTGAGGGTTGCGGCGTCTGTCATCAGCTCGCCCCCCATACAAGAGCGGCGATTGCCTGCGCCTGCGCCTCGGTCAAACCGTGCGCGCGCATCAAAAGGCGGATTTGAAGCTGTCTCATTGCGCGCCCTCTGCCAGTTCGAGCGGATCGTAAAAGCCCGCGCCCGCGACATGGGCCAGGACGCGGCCCCCGTCATCCTTCAGGACGCGCACCGGGTCGCAATTGCAAAGCCGCTCGGGCGTGTAGATCGCGCAAGCCGGATCGTGCCGGATTTCGATGTGATAGAGATTACCGCCCTTAATGTGCTTGCGGCGTGCTGCGGCCCATGCCCGCCGGGCCTGTCGTTTTGATTGTGTCATGTGCTCATACCTCAGTTGCCCGAGGCGCGCGGCGGTGCTAGAATACCCCAAAGCCTTCCCGCTTTGTGACTATCCTGAAAGCCCGCCCGTCGCCCCGGTGCGGGTTTTTTTATGCGGATTTGCGAACGGGGTTCGGCGTCGTGATGCGGCGCTCCATGAAAGCACGCGCATCATCTATCCTGTAGAGTTTGCGACCGCCAATATTGAGGCAGGGCAAGCCGTCGGCCATTGCCTCATATCGTGCGATAGTCCGCTCGTGGCAGTTCCATTCTGCGGCCAGTTCGGCGCGGGTGACGTATCCGGCCAGCAGGCCGCGCCCGGCGGTCTCGGGTTTTGTCGCTGTGGTGGTGGTCATCGGGTTGCATCCTTCTGCAAAGTGAAGTGATGCACCCCATTAATCGGATATTTCAGGCTGTGTCCAAAGATGCCTATGGCGTTAATCGGCCTGTTTCTTGCCTATTCGCGTTCGGAATTCCTGCGCCTGCTTTTCTGCACTGGCCTTGATGCCAAGTGCCGCAAACACCACGCGCAAGGTTTCGATCCAATCCCCGTATTCACCTTCTTCGTCAGCGATCCGCGTTGGCCGCTTACCTGTGATCTGCTCAAACGCGGCGGCGGTCGCCTGCGTGACCTCGACCGGCTCGACACGCGGTTTAGCGCCCGGATTCTTTTGTGGCAGACCTTCCAGCCGGGCGCGCGCAGGGCTTGACGCTTCATATGCGCGTTGTAGCGGTTCCAGAAGATCGCGGGCGATCAGACCTTCACGCGACAAGGCGGTTATTGCCGGGCCGTGCATCCCGTCGATCAGATCGGCCAGCTTGGCGGTCAGCTTCTGGAATTCCGCCAGTTCCTTTTCGCTCCGGCTTGCCGATGCCAACAGATTGCCGGGCTGTTCCTCGAAGCGTCCTAATTCCGATCCGACATATATCTGCGCTGCGGCGGTTTCGATCACACTGGCGGGCGGATCGTAGGACGCCAGCACCGTGCGCAGCGCATCAGCGATCTTGCGCGGCACTGACTCGGCCACCGGCCATCCGTCTGCGGTAAATGCCGTGCGCGTGTTTGCGGCGCAGTATTCTTCAAACCAGCCGGTCACCAGCCCGACCTTTTCATGTCGATGACCTCAGCGCCTTCTACGCCGGACACAAGCGCGGCTGCGCGCTCTGTGGCCTGCCGTAGCGGATCGTCCATCAAGTGAGCGTAGCGGGCCGTTGTGGCGGGCTGTGAGTGCCCCAGCAGCGCGCCGATGATCGGCAAGGAAAGCCCCGCCGATGCCAGCACGCTTGCATAGGTGTGGCGCAGATCGTGCATCCGCACTGTCTTGTTGCCTTCACTGTCCACCAGCCCGGCGGCGGCGCAAATGTTCTCCCATTGCTTTTTGACCTCTTGCCGGTGCTGGCCTTCGATCTGGCCCGGAAAGACGAATTCGCCTTCGCGGTCGATCCCGTCCAGCAGCGCGACCGCCGCCGCCGATAACGGCACGCGGTGTTCGGTCTTTTGCTTTGTGGTCGATCCGGGCTTTATCCATATCCCGGCGGTCAGGTCGAATTGCGACCAGCGGGCCGAAAGGGCCTCGCCCTTCCTGCATCCGGTCAGCAGCATGAGGCGAAAGACGTTCGCGGCCTGTTGATCGGGCAGATCGCGCAAGGCGTCGGTCAGGGCCTTGATTTCGGTCTGCGATAGATACCGCGTCCGCTTGGTCTCCTGATTGCGTTCTGTGCCGCGTGCGGGATTGTCAGACCGCCAGCCCCAGCGAACGGCCAGCCCCAGCATCCGCGAGATAACCGAAAGGTCGCGGTTTGCCATTGTCGGCGCGGTGCGGCTCAGGGTCCGGTGATACGCCTCTATATCCGCGTGCTTCAGATCCTCGACCTTGTGGTGTTTGAAATGGTCTCGGATGCCCTTGCGCCGGGCGCTGCCATGAATGGATTGCCGGTATTGCTTTTGCGTTGCCGGGCGCAGGCGTGGCAAGTGATCCTCCTCGAAGCGGTCGCAAAGGTCCGCGACCGTGCGGGCGTTCCGGGCCTCCTCCAGTTCCGCAAGCGGATCGTGACCGAGGCGAATTTTCGCTTTCATGTCTGCGGCGAATTTTCGGGCCGCTGTTGCCTTCCATTCTGTCGCGCTGCCGATGGTGTAGCGGCGTTCCCGGCCAGCGGTGCGATAGTTCAAGATGTAGGCTTTCGCGCCGCCTTTCGTGACGCGAACACCAAAGCCCGACACGTCGCTGTCATAGGTGATCTTTGCGCCTCGATCCGGCGCGGGCAGTTCCTTCACCAGCTTGTCGCCCAGGCGTTGAGATTTTTTCATTTGGCCCCCTTATCCGATCTGTGTCCGCACTGTGTCCGTAAAATTATGTGCAGTCAGTATGCGGGCCGTGTCCGCACTTGTCCAGCGTTGTCTTGTGATATTCTTTGTAAAACAGGTGTTTGTGAGGCGCGACCTAGTGATTTTGTGAGTTTTCAAAGGCTTGCAAAATGGCCCAAAAAACGACTGTTAATCAATTGGTCGTAGGTTCGATCCCTACCGCCGGAGCCAAAAGTCCCTACAAAAACACCAACTTACCAAAGGCCCAACAACCTCGGTGAGTGCTGTTTTTGGGGTGATAAGCATATCGTCAGCGCGCCGTGTACCGGGGCACGGTCATGAGACAGCGCGTTGCGCCGCCATCTCAGCTGCGGCTCTCACCATGTGGTTACGTCCGAGATCGAGCGCATGGTCAACGGGCGTCCGTGATCACTGCGGCCTCGAGTGTGAGACACCACGACCGTTGCCAACATGTGACAGCGACGAAATTCCGTGCCGGAGCCCATGGACAGCCGGGCTAATTTGAAATTTCCGTGTTACAAGAGCAAAACAATAAAATCCGAGGCTTCGAGAGGCGAGCAGAACATGCGTATAACAGGCCTGATACTTGCCGCGTCGCTACTGGCGGGCTGCACCGAGGGAGGCGTGGGGGATATGTCCTCGTTCGGGGATCCCGCCTCGAGCGTGGCGGATGTGTCGAGTATCGATTATTATCCCAATGACCAGGCGATCGTGACCGCCAGGGTCCAGTTCGAGAACGGCCATTACGGCAAGGCGCACACCGAGTCGAAACGCGCGGTCGAGGTGGCGTCGAATGACCCTCAGGCCCTGCTGATCTATGCCGCCTCGCTGGACCGGCTGCGCCGCTTCGATCAGGCCGACGTGGCCTATCGCAAGCTGGAGCCCCTGATCGGCGACCGGATCGAGTTTCACAACAACTACGGTTACTCGCAGTTGCTCCGGGGCAACCTGCCGCTGGCGCGCCAGCATTTCCTGATCGCCTACGAGATGGACCCGTCGAACGAGACGGTGGCCAACAACCTGGAGATGCTGCGCAACTCCACGAACTATCAGCGTCGCGGTCGCGGGGATCTGCGGGGGATCGGTGCCCCGCGCGTGAGCGTGGCACATGACAGAGATTATCCATGACGGCCTGATGCTGCTGGCGCTGGTGGCGTTCGCGTCACTGGCCGTGGTCGATTTCCGGACGCTTCGGATCCGGAACCGGCATGTGCTGGGAATGATGGTCCTCGCAGTAGCGGCGCTGGCGTTGCGCAGCCGCGATGTGCTGCTGCCCGACCTTGCGGCGGGGTTGCTCCTGTTCGCGCTTGGATTCGTGTTCTGGTGGCTGCGGATGATGGGGGCGGGCGACGCGAAGCTGTATCTGCCGCTCGGCGTGCTGGTCGGCTGGTCGGGGCTGGCGGTGTTTGCGCTTCTGTTGCTGCCCGTATCCCTGCTGGTGCTTGTCGTGATACGAACGGGCGGGCGCTGGCTGCCTCGTGGGCGGGTCACGGAGCGGCTCGAGATTCTGTCGCAAACCCGCCGCATCCCCTATGGTGTGCCGATGGCGCTCGCGGCGATGGGGGCGATCGTTGCGCGCTGGCTGTGATGGCTTTGCGACTTGCCCGGGGGCGATGCTGCCCTTAGAGTTCGCATGGAACGTGTCTTGTTGACCGTGCGGCAGGCCATCGTTGCCTGATCGGTCGCCGGGCACAGCTGTGGAGGCCGGAAGATGACGGGAAGGTTCTTCAGGAACGAAGGCGGGTATGCGCTGGCGCTCACCTTGATCATGCTGCCGGCATTCATGGGGCTGGCGCTTCTGATCATCGATGTCGGGCGCGGCAACAACGCGCATTCCGATCAGGCCGCGGCGGTGGATGCGCTGGCGCTTGCCGGGGCGCGAGAGCTGGACGGAGGCGTGGATGCGATCGTGCGCGCCAAGGCCGCGATGGAAAAGGTGAGCAATTCGGTCAGCTTTCTTGCGATGGCCGGCGACGATGTCCATATCGACCTCGCCTATTCGGCCGGGACGGGGGGGGATTTCAGGGTCGAATTCCTGACGGAGATCCCCGCCAGTGACGATCTGCCGCTTGACGCGGCCTTTATCGAGGCCAACCGGGTTGCGCCGGAGAACCATGACACCGACGGCGCGCTGGCGCGCTATGTCCTGGTGCGGTCCGATGTGCGCCCCCTGCAATCCTTCTTCATGCGTCTGCTGCCCGGCGGCGGGGGCGATGTGGGCGTCGGGGCCACGGCGGTGGCGACCTATCGTTCGGCGGTCTGCAATGTGACCCCGCTGTTCATCTGCAATCCCTTCGAGAAAGAGGCCGAGGGCTCCGACTTGCAGAGCGCCTTCGCGCGCGGCGAACTTCACGCGCGGCTGATCAAGCTGCACCCCCCCGGCAGCAGCACGGCCAAGCCCGGCAATTTCGGCTTTCTCCAGGTTCGCGGAGCGAATGACAACACCACCGCGAGCGCCAACACCATCCGAAATATCTTTGCCGGGGCGCATAATCCCACCTGCTACGACAACAGGGCCGTGACCACCAAGCCGGGCGCGGCGGTCAGCATTTCCCAGGGGTTCAACGTGCGCTTTGACATCTATAACGGGCCGTTCAGCGGTCAGAAGGGTGTCTTTCCCGCGGCGGCGAATGTGCGCAAGGGCTATTTCGGAAACAACGCCTGCAACGCGGCGCTGACGACGGATCCGGATTTCCTGCCGTTCAAGGCCTTTCCGGACAATGCGATCATGGCGCTGCCCGGTCAGGGCGTGGCCGGCGCGGCGCTCGGGTCCGGGGACTGGCCGCTGAATGAATACTGGGACAGGAACCACCCGACCAGCATGACCTCGCTGACGCCCGAGGCGCGCGAGGAGATGAGCAGCTTTCGCAATGTCACCGCGTCTGACGGGATGGTTCTGCCCTCGCGATACGATGTCTATCGTTTCGAGATCGAACAGGATCTGGTCGGCGATCTGTCGGTTTCCGTCGGCGGGCGGCAGGAAAGCGGCTTTCCACAGTGCAGCAACCCCGATCCCGACAGCCTGCCCACCGATCCGCTGCGGGATCGGCGGGTGATGTTTGCCGCGATCGTCGATTGCCTGGCGCAAGGCGGCGGTGGCGCGACGGAATTTCCGGTCAATTCCTTTGCCAGCATCTTTCTCGTCAATCCGATGCAGCAGCAGGGCGGCGGCGATGGCACGATCGACGTCGAGATCATCGACATCAGCGGCCATGGCGGCAACGGGACGCTCGATGCCTTTGCCCGGGATGAGGCGGTTCTGGTGCGCTGAGGATCGTCGCGCCCGCACCGCTGTGGCGCGCGCATTCATCAGACTGCTGAATCTGTTGCAAAATTACCGCGCCCCTTGGGACAGGGCGTGCAGGAGAGGAATTCCTTTGACGCGCCGGCGGGATTGCCTGTTAACATTTTCCTGAGGCATGACATGCGGGCGGGGCGCGGTGCCCCCCTGGAACATGGCCTCGAGGCGACCGGCAAAAGGCCGGGGAACAAGGGGTATGAGGACAAGATGATCAAACTTATCATGCTTGCCGCAGGGCATCTGCGGCGTTTCAGGAAGGACGAGGAGGGCCTGGCGCTCACGGAATATCTGATCCTTCTCGGTCTGTTGACCGGGGCGGTGATCCTGGCCGTGATCGCCTTTGGCGATGGGTTGGGGGCCGCGTGGGAAGCGTGGGGCGACTGGTTCACAACCGAGTCCGGCGAGCTCGCGCCGCCCGCGATTCCAGATTAATAAAGCCCCGGCCCGGTCCTGACGCCGGGCGGGGGTGGGCGGATGCGGCGGGGCGGCGGGGTGCCGCCCCGCCGGAGGGAATGCACGAGGCGCCCGGCACGAGGTGCCCGGCACGAGGCAGGAACACATGTCGGTGGCCCGCGGCGGACCCTCTTGCAGGGTCTCGCAGGGGTCGATGGGCATCGCCCGGTCCGGGGGATGCCGCAGGAACGGGAGAGCAGGGATATGCGCGGAACCACCCTTATCAGCCTGGGGATCGCGATCGTTCTCGCGCTCATCGCGGTGTTTGCCGCGCGCGGCTGGCTGAGCGATCAGCGCGCGCGCATCCTGGCCGAGGCGGTGCAGACGGATGACCGGACCCCGAGGGACGAGATCGTGATTGCCGCCGCGCAGCTGCGCTTTGGCGAGCGGCTGACGGCGGACAAGCTCGACACGATCGGCTGGCCCGCCGACCGTATGCCGCAGGGCGCCTTCACCGCCATTCCGGCGCTGGTCGGCACCAGCGACGAGACCGCGCGCTTCGTGCTCGAATCCATGGAAGAGGGTGAGCCGGTCCTGCGATCGAAGATCACCGACCCGGGCCAGCGGGCCAAGCTGTCCACCGCGCTGACGCCGGGGATGAAGGCCGTGTCGATCCGGGTGAACGATGTGCTGGGGGTGGCCGGTTTCGTGCTGCCGGGCGACCGGGTCGATGTCCTGCTGACGCGAAGCGACGGCAACCGGGGCGAGGCCTTTGTCGATGTGCTGCTGCAAGGGGTCAGGGTGTTGGCCATCGACCAGATCGCCGACGACCGCAAGGACCAGCCCAGCGTGGTGCGCACCGTGACCTTCGAGGTCACGACGCCCGAAGCCCAGAAGCTGACGCTGGCCGCGACGGTGGGCACGCTGTCGCTGGCGCTGCGCAATGCCGTCTCGACCGAGACCGAGGCACCGGAACGGATCACCACGATCGACCTGGGAGAGGCCGAGATCGCCCGCAGCCTCGCCGTCGAGGCGCAGCGGTCGCAGGTGGAAGAAGAGGTCGCCGCGCTGAACGCACAGATCGCGGGATTGCAGGAGATGCTGCGCGAGATGGGGGCCGAGGTGACGGGTCGCCTCGCCTCGGTGGAACAGAATATCGCGACGCGCGAACGCCGCACGCCCGAGCCCGAGACCCTCGAACGGGTAGTCGAACTCGTGGTCGCCCCGCCGCCGCCGGCCTATGCGACGGTCGGCGTGCTGCATGGTGGCAAGCGGGTGGAATACAAGGTCAAGGCATACGCCGTGAACTGAAAATGTCGGGCTCAACCGACAGCAGAACAGACAGACAGACAGACAGACAGGCAGACAGGCAGAACAGACAGGCAAACGAGATCGGAGCAGGGCAAATGTTGAAACGGACAAGGGAGGCGGGCGGCGACTGGCGCGGGGGGGTGATCCTCCTGATGCTCATCGCACTCGCAATGGCGGTGCTGCCCGGAAACCGGGCCGCGGCGCAGGATCGCTATATCGTGCTGGGTGCAGGCGGCCAGCGTGAGCCGATCGTGCTCGGGCCGGGATTCACCATGACCATGGAGATCGACAAGCCCTTTGTCGATATCCTCGTGGGCAATCCGGGCGTGGCCGAGATCTTTCCGCTGAGCGACCGGACCTTCTATGTCGAAGGCAAGCAGTCGGGTGCGACCAATGTCGTCTTTCTCGATGCCAACAACCGGCAACTGGGCACGATCGTGCTGCGCGTGCAGGGCGATTTCGGCGAAATTCAGCGCGCCCTCGAACGGGCCGTGCCCTCGGCCTCGGTGACGGTCACAAACGTGAACAACCGCATCCGCCTTTCGGGCACCGTGCGTGACAACGCGGACAAGCTGCGCGTCCTGGAAATCGCCGAGCAATACAGCGAAGAGCCCGTAATCGATGCGATCCGCGTCACCACCCCCCAGCAGGTGCAGCTGGATGTGCGCATCCTCGAGGTCAGCCGCAATGCCGGGCGCGCGCTCGGCGTCAACCTCATCGCGACGCGAAACGGCCGGATCACCGGCGTGACCGGCGGCGATGCCGGGACCAATGTGGTGCCCTTCGGCACCTTCGTGGGCCAGCTTCTCGAAGTTGCCGGGCTGGAAATCGATTTCATCATCAATGCCCTCGAAGACAAGGGCCTGGCGCGGCGGCTGGCGAACCCGACGCTGGTGACATCGAACGGGGTCGAGGCGAATTTCGTGGTCGGCGGCGAGGTTCCGATCGCCACGGCGGTGACCGCCGAAAACGGCACCGTGGCCACCGAAACCGATTACCGGGAATACGGCGTGCGGCTGAACTTTCGACCGCAGATCCTCGACGATTCCCTGATCAGCCTGCGGATCCGCCCCGAGGTCAGCGATATCGACACCTCGTTCACGGTCAATGGCGAGCCGGCCTTCATCTCGCGCAAGGCGGACACCACGGTGAGCCTGCGCGACGGGCAGAGCTTTGCGATCGCGGGGCTCTTGCAGGTGGATAACGAACGCGCCGTGCGGCAGCTGCCCTGGCTGGGCCAGATCCCGGTCCTCGGTGCGCTGTTCCGGTCGAGCGCCTTCCAGAAGAGCGAAACCGACCTGGTGATTCTGGTCACGCCGCGCCTCGTGCAGCCGGGCACCCCGGACCAGCCGCTCTCCTCGCCTCTGGACAATGCGCGCCCGTCCGACGATGTAGAGCTCTTCCTGCTGGGCATGCTTGAGGTGAACAAGGACATGATTCGCGGTTTCGAAGAAGGTCGCGGTGTTATCGGCCCGGTTGGCCACCTGATCAATCTGGAGTTCGACGATGCCATTATTGCCAAGAAATAAATACCTTGCATTGGTGTTGGCGCTGGCGGTCCTGTCGGGCTGTGCCGATTACATGACGCGGCGCGACCCGGTAACATTGGGAGCCGGGAACGCGCCCGAGGGAAATACGGCGGTCCATACGGTCAACCCGTTCCCGCCGAAGGCCTCCAACCCGGTGATCGACGGGTAGGCGGGACATGTGCCGTCGGGCTGGTCCGAAACGCCGGTCCGACGGCGCCGATCTGTAACAGGCGGGCAATGTCCCGCCAGCCAGGGGGACTGCGCGCCGTGATGCGACAGGTTCGACACATGCTGCGGAGGTTCGCGTCTGATCGCGAAGGCTCGGTGCTGGTCGAAACGCTGATCGCGGTCCCGGTGGTCACGGTCCTCACGGTCGGCGTTCTGGAATTCGGCAATATCTTCTGGCAGCGTCAGCTGGTCCAGACCGGGGTGCGCGATGCCGCGCGCTACTGGTCGCGGTGCCGGCCCACGACGGTCGAATTCGCCGCCACCTGCAGCGTCGATATCGCGCGCAACATCGCGTTCTACGGCAACCCCGCCGGCACGGGCGCGCTGCGGCTGCCGAACTGGAACAGCACTGATGATCTCCAGATCGTGCCCGCGCAGGATGCCTTTCCCTCCCCGCCCCAGCCCGATGACATCGTCACCGTGACGGGACAGCTGACCCATGTTTCATCGCCGATGTTCGGGCTGCTCGGGATAGACCCGATCACCTTCACCTATACCCATTCCGAAAGGTATATCGGATGGTGAGGCTGCTGCATCGGTTCTGGCGGGACGAACGTGGCCTCAGCCTGACCGAGGCGCTGTTCACCTTGCCGATCATGCTGCTTATGATCGCGGCCTTCGTGGAATTCGGTTTCGCCATCTACCAGTGGAATCAGACAGCCAAGGCGATGCAGCTCGGCGCGAGGCTTCTGGCCGTCTCGGATCCGATTCACCCGAACTTTGCCCTGATGTCCAATTATGACGCCGCGCTGGAACCTGGCGATCCCGTTCCGGCCGATGGGTTTGCGCTCCGCTGTGGTGCGGGTCAGGCCACGCCATGCCTCGCTGATGGGATGGAGCGGCTGATCAAGGGCAGTGATCGCACCTGCGGCCCGAGTTTCGGGACCACCTCGGGGATGTGCGATTTCAACCCCCGCATCAATGCCGGCAATGTCGTGGTCACCTATGCCAGGACGGGCCTTGGCTATGTCGGGCGCCCGGGTGGCCCGGTGGTGAGCGTGACGGTCGAAACAAACGGCCTCCGTTTCAACCTGCCGCTGCTCGGCGCGCTTCTGGGGTGGAACGAGAATTCAGGGATCACGGTCCCGGCAAATCCCGTGACCGTGGTCGGTGAAGATTTGAGAAGTGGGCCGTAGCGCGATGAACGCACCCGAAACCGATGCCACCCGGATATCCGCGAACGCGCGCAAGAACCTTGTTCTCGTGATGGATTCCGGCGCCGGCACCGCCCAGGAAATTTCGCGGATGATCGCGCGCCTGCCCGGATTCGCCGCGAGCCTGGTCTCGCTCGAGGCGCTGCGCAAGGTGGCCGGCGCGGTCCAGCCAACAGCGATCGTTTTCGACTTTGGCCAGATCGGCACGGAACAGATGGAACAGGTCGCCGAGGTGCGGTCGAATTTCGAAACCGTGCCGCTTGTCGTCATATCCGAGGCGCTCAACGATGAGCAGGTGCGCCAGCTCCTGAAACTGAGGGTCAGCGACTGGTTGCGCCATCCCCTGCACTCCGGCGAATTGCTGGGCGCATTGCAGGTCGGCGTGAGCGAGAACAAGCAGGCGCAGAACAAGGTCCACGCCGTTGTGTCGTCCGTTGGCGGCGCTGGCGCCACCTCGGTCGCGATTTCACTGGCCGATATCCTCGCCCGGAGGGCCGCGCGGGAGGGGCAGTCGGTCGGCCTGTTCGATATGGATTTCTCGACCGGCTCCTGTGGCGCATACCTCAACCTGAGACTGAACTCCGCACTCGAAAGCGCGTTGTCGCAACCCTCACGGGTCGATGCGGAATTCGTCCAACATCTGGAACAGCAGCACCCGAGCGGATTTTACGTCTATTCCTTCCGCCACCGCGAAACCGTCACCCACCCGAATGGCCGAGAGCTTGCCCTTCGCCTTCTGGAAGCGGTGAGTTTTCAGCACAATTACCTGGTGCTGGACATCCCCTATCACGAAACCAGTTGGCGCAGCGATGTCCTGGCGGCGGTAAATTCGGTCACGCTCGTGTCGGATGCCAGCTTGCCCTCGATCAATCAGACGCTGGAGATCCTGCATAACCTTCGGGGCACGACCGTGATGGACACGCAGGTCAACGTCCTGTTGAACAAGTCCAGGAGATCGTTTTTCGGTGGCGCGCGGTTCAAGAGCGCAAAGCTGAAATCGCTGTTCGACGGGATACCGTTTCATTTCCTGCCCGATGATTCCGCAGATCTGCTGGACGCGATCGATCGCGGCGTCCTGCCCAGCGAGGTGAATTCGAGCGGCAAATTCCTCAAGGCGCTGCGCACCTTCGCACAATCCGCGATCCTGGCAGAGAAGACCGGGAGGAAATGATGCCCGAACGCCACCTTCCTCGCCGCCTGATCCTGCTTTCCGGCCTGTCCATTCTGGCGGCACCGGCCCTTGCGGGCGCGGGTGCGCTGAAATCGGTTCCGCGCGATCATGGCAAGGTGACACGGAGGATCGTCGATTTCGAAAGCCGCGAAAAACCCGGCACCATCATCATTTCCAACGCCGAGCGCAGCCTGCATGTCGTGATGGGCAACGCCAGGGCCGCGCGTTACGATATCAGCGTGGGGCGCGACGGGTTCGTCTGGACGGGGGAGACCCATGTCGGGCGCAAGGCGCAATGGCCCGCATGGCGCCCCCCGACCGAAATGCGCAAGCGTGATCCGTCCCTGCCGGGACATGTGCCACCCGGCCCATACAACCCGCTGGGGGCGCGGGCGCTGTATCTTTATCGCGGCGGGAAGGACACGCTCTATCGCATTCACGGCACGAACACCGCCCGGACTGTTGGCAGTTTCGAAACCTCAGGCTGTTTCCGCCTGTCCAATGCCGATGTCATCGAACTGTTCGACAAGGTTCCGGTCGGAACCAGGGTCATCGTCAGGAATTGAGGAGGCAAGCAGATGGTCGGACGATTCTTCCGCTCCAGCAACGAGCCTGCCGCGCCTGCGCCGCAGCCCAGGATCGAGGTTGCCCCGGCCGCCCCCGTGCCGCCGAAGCCCGCCGAGATCCCTGCCGAGATCACGGGCGGCGGGATGCCCGACATGGTCGCCGAAAGGGTCAACCTGCACCGCTACCTTCTCGACAAGATCAACCTGTCGGTCCTCGATTCCATCGAGGACGGGGAATTCGTGAAGGAACTGCGCCCGCTGGTGCGCGATTATGCCAAGATGCAGAACCTGCCGCTGAACGCGCGGGAAATGGAAGAGCTGCTCACCGATATCGCGGATGAGATGCTCGGCCTCGGTCCGATCGAGCCGCTGCTGAAGGACGACACGATTTCCGACGTGCTGATCGTTGGTCCGCACCTCGTCTATATCGAACGGCAAGGCAAGCTCGAAAGAACCAATGTGCGCTTCAAGGATGAGGCGCACCTCCTGCGCATCATCAACAAGATCGTCGCCGCGGTCGGAAGGCGCGTCGATGAAGCCTCGCCGCTGGTCGATGCGCGCCTGCCCGACGGATCCCGGGTGAACGCGGCCATCCGGCCGGTGGCGGTGGACGGGCCGCAGGTTTCGATCCGCAAGTTCTCCAGGCGCCCGTTTCAGCTGTCCACGCTGGTGGCCAATGGTGCCATTCCCGAGGGAATGGCCCAGCTTCTGTCAATGGCGGTCGAGGGCAAGGTCTCTATCGTGGTGTCGGGAGGCACCGGATCGGGCAAGACGACGATGCTGAATGCGCTTTCGTCCTTTATCCCGCATCAGGAACGCCTGGTCACGATCGAGGATGCCGCCGAGCTCCAGCTCCAGCAGCCCCATGTCGTGCGGCTCGAAACGCGGCCCCCGACGCTGGAAGGGCGCAATGAAATTGCCCAACGCGACCTTGTGAAGAACTCGCTGCGGATGCGTCCCGACCGGATCATCGTGGGCGAGGTCCGCGGTGGCGAGGCCTTTGACATGCTGCAGGCGATGAATACGGGTCACGAAGGATCGATGACCACCATCCACGCAAACAATCCGCGCGACGCCTTGTCGCGGATGGAACAGATGGTGGGCATGGCCGGGATGCCGATGTCGCAGCTGTCGATCCGTTCGCAGATCGCCTCGGCGATCCATCTGATCGTGCAATTGTCACGGATGCGCGATGGCTCGCGGCGGGTCACCTCGATCGCCGAGCTGACCGGGATGGAGGGCGAAGTGATCCAGTTGCAGGAAATCATGAAGTTCAATCGCCTCGGCGTGCAGGAGGATGGTCGCCTGATCGGCGAATTCCGCGCGACGGGCATCCGCCCCCGTTTCCTGCAGGATGTTGCCACGATCGGCCTGGAGATCGACATGAAGATCTTCGATCCGAGCTACAAGTTGTAAGGGGCCGCGATGAGCCTGATTATTGTCTATGGTCTGGTATTCGGCGCGGCTCTGCTGCTCGCCGACGCGGCCTTGCGCATCCTGTTTGCGGGTCAGCGGCGCACGAAGGAAATCAATGAACGTCTCGAGCGGCTGCGTGACGGCACCGATCAGAGCGTTGCCTACGACAAGCTGCTCAAGGACCGCTGGGCGGGGGGCGGAAGAAGCGGACTTTCGGTAACCGACTGGTTCATCCGCATCTATCGCCAGTCCGGCCTGCTGCTGTCGCAGGAACGGCGCATCGCTTATGCGATCGGCGTTTTCGTGCTTGCCTGGATCGTGTCAATGTTCATCGTCTCGGACGCGATCGCGCAGCTCGTTCTCGCGGTCCCGCTTGGGGGCGCGATGATCGTGCTGATCCTGCTGCGGTTGCGCGCGCGCCGCATCGGGCGCTTTGTCTCGCAGATTCCCGGGGCGGTGGACATCATCGTGCGCTCGCTCAATGCCGGCCATCCCATCAATACCGCGATTGCACTGGTCTCCCGCGAGATGCCGGACCCGATCGGAAGCGAATTCGGCACGCTCAGCGATCAGCTGACTTTCGGCGCCGAACTCGATTCCGCGATGGTCAGCATGGTTGACCGCGTCGGCGCCGAGGAGCTGAACCTGCTGGCGGTCACGATCAGCGTGCAGCGTGGAACCGGGGGCAGCCTGTCCGAGGTCCTCGGAAATCTCTCCAAGATGGTCCGTGACCGCGGCATCCTGCGCGCCAAGATCAAGGCAATCTCTGCCGAGGGCCGCATCACGGCGATGATCATGGCGGCCTTTCCGTTCCTCCTGTTCTTCATGATCCGCGGGCTTGTGCCCAGCTATTTCGACCCGATCTGGGAAAGCGGCCTGGGCACACCGATCGTGGTGGGAGTCCTCGTCTGGATGGCGATCGGGGTTGCCATCCTGTATCGGCTCGTGAAATTCGACTTCTGATCCGGAGCGCCCATGCAGCCGATCAACGATATCCTGATCCTGGCAGCGATCTTCGTTGCGGTCGTTTTGCTGTGCTTCACGATCCTGACCGCCATTGGCCGGTCGCGCCAGATTGCGCGAAACCTCGAAAGGTCTGCCGACATCGCGGAGCGCGCCGACGCCCGGATCGACGCCGCCTTTGCCAATGAAAATCCCTTCATCGGGCATTACTACGAAGTCATGCGAAAGAACGATCCCGAAGGGCTGGACATGCGGCTGATCCGGGCGGGCTTTCTGGGGCGCAATGCCCGGCGCGTCTACAACATCATCCGGCTGATCCTCACCGCGGTCTGTTTCGTGGCGACATGGCTGACGATCCGGTCGCTTGCGCCCGGTGTCGTGCCGACCATGATCGGGGTTTTCTCGGCGCTGGTGGCCGGGACCGTGTTCATCATGGTCAATGCGGTCCTCGATCGTCTGGCCAGGCGCCGCACTGTCGAATTCCGGCGCCTCTTTCCCGATTTCATGGACCTTCTGATTGTCTGCGTGGATGCGGGGCTCAGCATCGAGGCCGCCATCGACCGGGTCGCCCGCGAGTTCATGCGCACCAAGCCCGCCTTCGGCTTTCACCTGTCCATCATCAGCCTGGAAGTCCGCGCCGGTCGTCCGCTGCACGAGGCGCTGAACAATTTTTCCGTCCGCGTCGGTGTCGAAGAGGCGCGCACCCTCTCCACGATGTTCCGCCAGTCGCAGGAGCTGGGTGCCAGCATCGTCAAGACGCTGCGCGTCTTTGGTCAGGAAATGCGCGAGCTACGGCTGATCCGCGCCGAGGAACTTGCCAATGCGCTGCCGGTCAAGATGCTCCTGCCGCTGGCGGGCTTCCTGTTCCCGGTCAACCTCGTCATCGTGCTCGTGCCGGTCATGATCCAGATCCTGCGCCTGTTCAGCAATATCGGGCCGGGGGGCTGAACGGGGCTCTCCCGGACTCCGTGTATCTGGCCGGGCCCATGGCGCGCCATGCCGGAAAATGAGCGACGGGTTCGAGAAGGCGGCGTATCGCGGCGGGGGTTGGGGCCTGCCGGAACGTCCACAAGGGGAACGATACGCCATGTAGGGCGACACCGACACCATCGCCCCGCATCAGCCGGAATCCGGCGACGATCCGCTGACCGGGAGTCACGCGGGTCGTGACCCATTGCAGCCGGTCGGCCGCAGCACCGCGCCGGGGTTCATGATGCCGGCAGGGTCGAGCGCGGCCTTGATCGCGCGCATTGCCGCCAGCTTCACCGGGTCGGCGTAGCGTTCCAGATCATCGACCTTGAGCCGCCCGATCCCGTGCTCGGCGCTGACCGAACCGCCCATCTCATGCACCAGATCGTGCACGGCGCGCTTGATCCTGTCGCGCTCGGCGATGTGATCGGCGCGGCTGCGCCCCGGCATGGGAAAGACGTTGTAATGCAGGTTGCCGTCACCCAGATGCCCGAAACAGTTGATGCGGAACTGGCCGATCGCGGCAATCGCCTCGCGCCCGCGAAGGATGAAATCGGGAACCCCCGAGAGCGGCAGCGATATGTCGTGCGAGCTGACCGCGCCGATGCGCCGGTTGGCCTCGGGGATCTGCTCGCGCACCTCCCAGAAGGCGCGTCGCTGCGCCTCCGATTGCGCGATCACCCCGTCGCTGACCAGCCCCGCCGCCAGCGCCTCGGCGAAAAGCGCCTCGAGCGCCGCGCCCGGATCACGCCCGCGCGCCAGCCCGACATCGACCAGCACCGCCCATTCGGGCGGCGCGGCAAAGGGCTGGCGGATCCCGGGCAGCGTCTCGGCCAGGAATTCGAATCCCTGCCGGTGGATCAGCTCGAACGCGCTCACCCCCTCGGCCACATGATCGCGCGCAAGGGTCAGGAACTCGAGCGCCGCGCCCGGGCTCTCGACCACGAAGAACGCCGTGCCCTCGCCCGCGGGGATCGGCGACAGGCGCAGCGCGGCCGCCGTGATCACCCCCAGCGTGCCCTCCGACCCGATCATCAGGTTGCGCAGGTCATAGCCGGTATTGTCCTTGCGCAGCCGTTTCAGCCCGTGCCAGATCCGCCCGTCGGGCATCACCACCTCCAGCCCCAGACACAGATCGCGCGCATTGCCATGGCGCAGAACATTGACCCCGCCCGCATTGGTCGCCAGAAGCCCGCCGATCCGCGCCGAGCCTTTCGATGCGATCGACAGCGCAAAGAGCCGCCCCGCCGCGCGCGCCGCGCCCTGCACCTCCTCGAGGATCGCGCCCGCCTCGACCACGATCACGTTCTCCTGCGCCCAGATCCCGCGCACCGCGCGCATCCGCTCGAGGCTCAGGATCACCGGAACCGGACCGCCAGGCGCGATCTGCCCACCCACCAGCCCGGTGCCCCCGCCATAGGGCACCACCGGCACGCGCGCCGCCGCACAGGCGCGCAGCACCACTGCCACCTCTTCGGTATCGGCGGGAGCCACGATCATGCCGTGGCCCTGCCAGCGCCCGCGCGGCTCCTCGAAATAGCGCGGCGCGGCCTCGCGCAGGGCGCCCGGCGCCAGCGCCAGCCCCGCGAGAAACTCGCGCGAGGCGGATACGTGGTTCATGCTGTCGCTCCCGTCGCCGGCGCGCGTCCCGCCTCCGGCTTCATCTTTCCACAAATACTCAATCCCCGCTCAGAGCTTCGACGAGATCACCCCGGTATTGAAGCCCCCCATGCGCAGCTCGCCAAAGAGCCGCTGATACTCGATCTTGGGGCAGCGGTTCATCACCACATCGACGCCACGCGCCCGCGCCATCGCCGCCGCGCCCGCATGCTCGACGCCGATCTGCATCCAGATGGTGCGCAGCCCCGGAAACGCCTCGAGCGCCTCCGCGACGATCGGCGGCACATGCTCGGAGCGGCGAAAGATATCGACCATGTCCACGTGCCCCTCGATCTCCGACAGCCGCGCGACGACCCTCTGCCCAAAGAGCGTCTCGCCGGCATGGCCCGGGTTGACCGGCACCACATCGAATTTCCGCAGGCTCAGGTAGCGCGCGACGTAATAGCTCGGGCGCACCGGGTTCATCGACACGCCCACCACCGCCACGCGCCGCGTGCGGGTCAGGATCTCGCGCAGGAAGGAATCGCTGTAACTCTCGCTCATGGGCCACAGTCAATCATGACCCGGCACCAGAAAAAAGCGCCCAGATGAATACCTGGGCGCCAGTCGCGGAACGAGGGACAGTGATACGAAGCGCCGAGGTTCCGTCTGCAGCGCTTCTGCACTTGATATAGGATCGATTTCCGGCATGAAAAGGGGGCCGGTCCGGGCGTGGCCGGAACCTGCCGCCCGCTGCCCGCGAAGGGCCGCGAAACTGTCGCCGTCGCGCGCAAGGCGTGATAATGTCGGCCCATGTCCCGACACAGGGAGTGGCCCGATGCCGGACACGCCTGACACTCCCCCCGCGACCTGCCCTTTCGCATCGACATCCGCCGGGTCCATCTCGCCGCCGGCTGGGTTGCCCTCGGCCTGCCGCTCTCGCTTCTGGCGCCTGGCCTCTTCGTGCCGGCGATCTGCCTTTCCGCCTCGATCAGCCATTTCTGTTTCAGTCCCGTGGGCGGCTCACCTTCGTGTGCGAGGCGCTGGCGCTGGCGGCCTTCGGGCTGGCCTGGATGATCAAGGGCCGCTTCCTGCCCGTCTTTGCGGACCGGCCTCAGCCGCGCGCGGCATAGAGCGCGACGGCGGCGGCGTTGGAGACATTGAGCGAGCCGAACGTGCCGGGATAGGCGATCCGCACCAGCCCATCCACCACCTCGCGCGTGCGCGCGCGCAGCCCCGGCCCCTCGGCCCCCAGCACCAGGGCCACGGGCCGGTCGCGGCGGCCCTCGAGCGCGGCCTCGATATCCATCTCGGCCTCGCCCGCCAGCCCCAGCACCAGATAGCCCATGGCCTGCAACTCGGCGATCGTGTCGGCAAGGTTGCGCACCCGCAGATAGGGCTGCCGCTCCAGCGCGCCGCTGGCGGTCTTGGCCAGCGCGCCGGTCTCGGGGGCGGAATGGTGGCGGGGTGCGATCACCGCGCGCGCGCCGAACACCTCGGCCGAGCGCAGGATCGCGCCCACGTTATGCGGATCGCTCACCCGGTCGAGCAGCACCAGCCGCGGCGCGCCCGGCCCCTCGCGCAGCGCCACGTCGGCAAGCCCCCCCCAGTCGAGCGGCCGCACCTCGAGCGCCGCGCCCTGATGCACCGAGCCCGGATCGAGCGGCGCCGGAAAGCGGCGCGGATCGGCGATCTCGGGCGCCATGCCGCTGGCCGCGACGGCATCGGCCAGCTTCTCGGCGGCGTTGCGCGTCAGCACCAGGCGCAGCCGCGCACGGCGCGGATTTTGCAGCGCGTCGCGCACCGCGTGCAGCCCGAAGAGCCAGACACTCTCGGCGCTCGCGGCCTTTTTCGCCTGTTCCTTGTCGATCACCCAGCGGGGTTTCTTCATCGCGCGCGCCCTTGCTGCCCGGCGCGGTCCATGACACGCGCGCGCCGCCCGATGCAAGCGATTTTCCGGTTGACGCGCCGACGCCCCGATTTTATGACGCCCCTCACGTGGGCGACAGGCCGCAAGGTGTGGCAGGGGACTGTAACTCCCTCGCGGAGACGCACGCTTGGTTCGATTCCAAGGTCGCCCACCACCTCCCCCTGTCGGCGACCGCGCGCAGAGCCACGCAAAAGGCGGGGGCATATCCATGGCCAGACCCGACGTCGAACCGGGCGCGTTCAACATCGTCATCATCGCGCAGGGCGGGCGGCTGCAATACGAGGCGGTGCTCCTGGCCGCCTCGCTGCGGGCGATGTCGCCGCGTTTCGCCGGCCGCCTGCTCGTGGCCGAGCCGCAGCCCGGCCCGCTCTGGCCCAACGATCCGCGCATCCGCGACGAGGCCGCGCGCGCGCTGCTCGGCGAATTCGGCGCCGAGATCGTGCCCTTCGAGAATCATCATTTCGGCCATGCCTATCCCTATGGCAACAAGATCGAGGCGCTCCTGTCGCTGCCCGAGGGAGAGCCGTTCCTGTTTCTCGACACCGACACGCTGGTGACCGGGGAGCTGGCGCAGGTGCCCTTCGATTTCGCGCGCCCCACCGCATCCTTGCGGCGCGAGGGGACCTGGCCGCAGATCGAGCTTTACGGCCCCGGCTATGGCGCCACCTGGAAATCGCTCTACGACCGGTTCGGGCTGGATTACGAGAGCTCGCTCGACCGGAGCCAGCCCGACGAATACTGGAAGCGGTATCTCTATTTCAACGCGGGCTTCTTCTTCTACCGCTGCCCGCGCGTCTTCGGGCGGCGCTTTCTCGATTACGCGCTGACGATCCGCGACGATCCGCCGCCCGAGCTGATCTGTCAGCCGCTCGATCCATGGCTCGATCAGGTGGCGCTGCCGCTGGTGATCCACGGGCTGGGCGGCGGGCGCGACACGCTGCCCGAAGGGCTTCTGGACGGGGCGGTGACCTGCCATTACCGCACGCTGCCGCTGCTCTATGCGCGCGAGAGCGATCGCGTGGTCGAAGTGCTCGAGGAAGTGAGCGCGCCCAACCGGATCAAGAAGGTGCTGAAGGCATACGAGCCATTCAAGCGGATGATCTACCAGGGGCGGGGGCAAAAGGCGCGCGCGCTTTTCGACCGAGACAACCTGCCCGCGCGCGAACAGGTCATCCGCAACACCCTCAAGCGTAACGGGTTCTGGATGCGGTGAGGCGGCGGCGCGCCCATGCGCGGCTCATCCGGCGCCCATGCGCGCCGTCGCTCCCGGCCTCACCCCGCGAATACCGCGCCCATATCCGCAAAGCCCTTGACCTCCACCGGATTGCCGAACGGATCGCGAAAGAACATCGTCCACTGCTCGCCCGCCTCACCCTCGAATCGCACCGAGGGCGGGATCACGAAATCGACCCCCGCCGCCGTGAGCCGCGCCGCCAGGTCGCGCCAGAGCGCGAGCGGCAGCACCACGCCGAAATGCGGCATCGGCACGAGATGATCGCCGACCTTGCCGGTGGCCTGCGTCTCGAAGGGCTGGCCCAGATGCAGCGAGAGCTGGTGGCCGAAGAAATCGAAATCCACCCAGCTCCCGGTCGCGCGCCCCTCGGTCGCGCCGAGCACCCCGCCATAAAAGGCGCGCGCCGCGTCGAGATCGGTCACGTTGATCGCAAGGTGGAACGGATACGCCATGTTTCTTCTCCCCGTCGCGGTTGCGCGGCCCGTGCCGATGCCGTAACCCGGATCAGAGGCATTTCGCAAGGAGGCGCGCCCCATGGCCCATGGTTTCGACACGTTGCAGATCCACGCAGGCGCGCGGCCCGATCCGGCGACCGGCGCGCGGCAGGTGCCGATCTACCAGACCACCGCCTATGTCTTCCGCGATGCCGAGCACGCGGCCGCGCTCTTCAACCTGCAGGAAGTGGGCTATATCTATTCGCGGCTGACCAACCCGACCGTGGCCGCGCTCCAGGAGCGGGTGGCGACGCTCGAGGGCGGGGCGGGGGCGGTGTGCTGTTCGTCGGGGCACGCGGCGCAGATCATGGCGCTCTTTCCGCTGATGGGGCCGGGGCGCAACGTGGTGGTCTCGACCCGGCTCTATGGCGGCTCGATCACCCAGTTCAGCCAGACCATCCGGCGGTTCGGCTGGGAGGCCCGGTTCGTCGATTTCGACGATCCCGAGGCGATCGCGGACGCGATCGACGAGGACACCCGCGCGATATTCTGCGAATCCATCGCCAATCCGGGCGGCTATGTCACCGATCTCGACGCGGTGTCCGCGCTGGCCGACAGGGCCGGGCTGCCGCTCATCGTGGACAACACCCTCGCCACGCCCTATCTGTGCCGCCCGATCGAGCACGGCGCCACGCTCGTGGTGCATTCGATGACCAAGTTCCTCACCGGCAACGGCACGGTGACGGGGGGCTGCGTGATCGATTCCGGGCGCTTCGACTGGTCCGCTTCGGACAAGTTCCCCTCGCTCTCGGCGCCCGAGCCCGCCTATCACGGGCTCAGGTTCCACGAAACCTTCGGGCCGCTCGCCTTCACCTTTCACGGCATCGCCGTGGGCTTGCGCGATCTGGGCATGACGCTCAATCCGCAGGCGGCGCATTACACGCTGATGGGGATCGAGACGCTCAGCTTGCGGATGCAGCGCCATTGCGAGAATGCCGTGCGCATCGCCGGCTGGCTCGAAGACCACCCGGCGGTGGCCGAAGTGACCTATGCGGGCCTGCCCTCCTCGCCCTGGCATGACCGGGTGGCGCGGATCTGCCCCAAGGGGGCGGGGGCGCTGTTCACCATGCGGCTCAAGGGCGGCTATGACGCCTGCGTACGGCTCGTCGATGCGCTCGAACTGTTCAGCCATGTGGCCAATCTCGGGGACACCCGCAGCCTCGTGATCCATTCCGCCTCGACCACGCACCGGCAATTGAGCGAGCAACAGCAAGTGGCCGCCGGCGCGGCGCCCGACGTGGTGCGCCTTTCGATCGGGATCGAGGATGCCGAGGATCTCATCGCCGATCTCGATCAGGCACTGGCAAGCGCCGCCGGCTGAGCAACAATCGGCAACCGCGCGGCAGGCGCCGCGCGGCCGTGGTTGGCCTCGGGGCGGGGCTGCGCTACAGTCATGGGCAACGCATACGCGCCTGCCGCGATGAGGCCCGCCCGGAAACCGATGATGACCCCGAATTTCGCCCTCAGCCTCTCCTTCGACGCGATCGGCCTGCTGCATCGCGCGGCAGACGGGGAATGGCGCCCGGTCGGGGAGGTCGCGCTCGGGGTGGAGGATCTGCCGGGGGCGCTGGTGGCGCTGCGCGCCAGGGCGCGCACGCTTGCCCCCGGCGGCATGGCGAGCAAGCTCATCATCCCCGATGAACAGATCCGCTACCTCGACCTGCCCGCCGCTGCCTTTGCGACCCGCGCGGATCACGCGAGGGCGGTGGCGGATGCGCTCGACGGGGCGACACCCTACGCGCTCGAGGAGCTGGCCTTCGACTGGACGGTTGCCGGGGGCCGGTTGCAGGTGGCCGCCGTCGCCCGCGAGACGCTCGAGGAGGCCGAGAGCTTTGCCCGCGCGCATGGGTTCAACCCGGTGTGCTTCGTGGCGTGCCCCGATCCGGCCACCTATGCCGGCGAGCCCGTCTTTGGAACGATCCCGGACAAGACCGCCCCCGCCTCGGCACCGACAGCAGCGGCGGCACCGGCAGCGCAGGCGCCCGGTGCGCCCGAACGGCAGGACACCGCCGCCGCGCGCATCCCCGCCGCGCCACAGGCCCCCATCCCCACGGTTGCCCCCCCTGCCCCGAACAGGGCCGGACAGACGCGCCCCGCCCGATCCGGTCGGCGCAGGCCGGGGGGGGCGGGGCTGATCCTCGTCGCCGCGCTGGTGCTGCTGATGGTGGGGATCGCGGCGCTGGCCGCGCTCTTTCCCCAGAGCGGACCGGGGCGGCTGTTGCGCGGTCCCGAGCCACAGATCGCCGTGACCCCGGAGATCCCCGAGCTGAGCGGGCAGGCGGCCCGGGAGCCTGAGCCGGAGGTCGCGGCCCTGCCTCCCGCCCTGCCCCACCCCGAGACAGAAACGCCGGGCAAAGCCCTGACCGGCATCCGGACAGAGGCCCCTGCCCCGCCGCGGGCACCGCGCGGCGACACGCTCGATTCGCTCTACCAGACCTCGATCGACCCGGCGCTGAACCTTGGGGATGCGGTGGCCCTGCCCGCCGCGCGGCTGCTTGTGGCCGATGCGGCCCCGCCCCGCCCCGCCCCCCCGCCACAGCCGGGCCGGGGCTTTGCCCTCGACGCACGGGGGCTGGTCGCGGCGACGCCGGAGGGGGCGCTGACCCCGGGCGGCGTGATCGTGCACGCCGGACCGCCGCCGCTGCGCCCCGGATCCATTCCGCAGCGCGCCGTGGCGATCCCCGATCTCACGCCCACACCCGAGGCACTGGCCGCAAGCGCGCGCCTCGCCGGGATCCGGCCCCGTGCCCGCCCCGACGATCTGGACGAGAAGCAGGAGCGCGGCGCGCTCGGCGGGCGCTCGCGCAGCGAACTGGCCGCGCTGCGCCCCCGCGCGCGTCCGTCCACCCTTGCCGCCGCGGCGCCTCCGCCCGATGCCGCGGCCATCGACGCGGCCCTCGAAGAGGCCAACGAACAGGCGATCGCCGCCTCGCTCAAGCCGCGCCTGCGGCCGCAGACCATCGAGCAGCGCGCAGCGCGCGCAACCCCGGCCCCTGCGCCGCCGCAGCGCGCCCCCGATCCCGAGGCCGATGACGAGCCCGAGACCACCCGCAGCGCCGCCCCGCGCATCCCCAGCTCGGCCTCGATCGCGCAACAGGCCACGACGCGCAATGCCATCAACCTGCGCCAGGTCAATCTGATCGGCGTCTATGGCACGCCCGCCAATCGCCGGGCGCTCGTGCGGCTGGCCAATGGCCGCTACCACCGGGTGCAGGTCGGCGACCGGATCGACGGCGGGCGCGTCTCGGCCATCGGCGACGACGAATTGCGCTATCGCAAGGGCAGCCGGGACATCGTCCTGCGCCTGCCCCGAGGCTGAGGCGCGGTGGTTCGCGTCGCGCCATCGGGGGGGGGCAGATGACCGGGTTCCTGTTTCAGGCCACGACCCTTCTCATGGCCATGGTGATCGCGGTGCCGCTGGCCGCGCGCCTCGGCTTTGGCTCGGTTCTTGGCTATCTCGCCGCGGGCATCGTGATCGGGCCGGTGCTGGGGCTGGTGGGGGGGCACCAGACGGCCGAGTTGCAGCACATGGCCGAATTCGGCGTGGTGATGATGCTGTTTCTCATCGGGCTCGACCTCGAGCCGCGCGCGCTCTGGGACATGCGCCACAGGCTGCTGGGGCTTGGCGGGCTCCAGATCGCGATCACCACGCTGGTGGTGCTGCTGGCGGCGCTCTGGCTGGGGCAGGTATGGACCGTGGCGCTGGCGGTCGGCATGATCTTTGCGCTGTCCTCCACCGCCATCGTCCTTCAGACGCTGACCGAGAAAGGGCTGATGCAGACAGCGGGGGGGCGCTCGGCCTTCTCGGTGCTGCTGGCGCAGGATATCGCCGTCATCCCGATGCTGGCGCTGCTGCCGCTGCTGGCATTGCCGCGCTCCGTGGAACAGGTGATCCGCGCCGGGCGCGAACATGGCACGGCGGCGACACAGGAGGCCGGCGGCGCGCATGAGGTGGCGCAGAATTTCATCGCCGGCCTGCCCGGCTGGGGGGCGACGCTGGTCACCATCGGGGCCGTCGCCGCGATCATCCTCGCCGGGATCTATCTGACCCGGCCGGTGTTCCGCTTCATCCACGCGGCGCGCCTGCGCGAGATGTATACCGCGCTTGCGCTGCTGATCGTGGTGGGGATCTCGTTCCTGATGATGCTGGTGGGCCTGTCACCCGCGCTCGGGGCGTTTCTCGCCGGGGTGGTGCTCGCCAACAGCGAGTTCCGCCACGAGCTCGAGAGCGACCTGGCACCGTTCAAGGGGCTGCTTCTGGGGCTGTTCTTCATCACCGTCGGCGCCGGGATCGACTTTGCCGTGCTGACCCGGGCGCCGTTGCAGATCGTCGCGTTTGCCCTTGCGGTGATCTTCGCCAAGGGGATCATCCTCTATCTGCTCGGGCGCGCCTTCGGGTTGCGCCGGCGCGACCTCTGGCTGTTCACGCTGGGCCTCGCCCAGGCGGGCGAGTTCGGCTTCGTTCTGGTGGCCTTTTCCAACCAGCAGAACGTGTTGCCCGGCGGCATGGGAGAGGTGCTGCTGCTGGTGATCGCGCTCACCATGCTGATCACGCCGCTTCTGTTCCTGATTTACGACTGGCTGTCGCGGCGGATGCAGGAGGCGGGCGAGACCCCCGAGCCCGATCAGATCGACGCGAGCGGTCCGGTGATCATCGCCGGGATCGGGCGTTTCGGGCAGGTGGTCAACCGGCTGGTGCGCTCGACCGGCTTCGAGACGGTGGTGCTCGATCACGACCTCGGCGTGATCCAGCAGATGCGGCGCTTCGGCATCAAGAGCTTCTTCGGCGACCCGACCCGCCCGGACCTCCTCCTGGCTGCCGGCCTGCGCGAGGCGCGCGTCCTGGTCGCGGCGCTCGACAACCCGGATGCCTGCGTGCGGCTGGTGAGCTTTGCCCGGCGCGAGCGCCCTGACCTGCATATCGTGGCGCGCGCGCGCGACCGGGCGCATGTGTTCCGCCTCTACCAGGCCGGGGCCGATGACATCGTGCGCGAGGTCTTTGACAGCGCATTGCGCGCCGGGCGCTATGTGCTCGAGAACATGGGACTGAGCGAATACGAGGCGGCGGGGGCGGAAAAGCTCTTCTATCGCCACGATCGCGAGTCGGTGCGCGAGCTGGCTTCGCTCTGGGATCCCGATATTCCCGAGCACGAGAACGCCGCCTATGTCGCGCGCGCCCGCGAACTCGAGCACGAATTGCAGACCATGCTCCTGTCGCAGCTGGAGCAGCAGGGCACAGGCACGGGAGGGAAACCGTCCGGAACGGACGGGTGAGCGCCCCCCGCGCACCGTGAAAAACGCACCGTGAAAACCCGATGCAAAAGGCCCCGCGCGATTGCTCGCGCGGGGCCGATCCCATGAGCCGGGGCCCGGGGGGCGGCTTACCAGTCCTCGCGGACCACGACGCGGGTCTTGATCGGCAGCTTCATCGCGGCAAGGCGCAGGGCCTCGACCGCGACATCCTCGCCGACGCCGTCGATCTCGAACATCACGCGGCCCGGCTTGACCTTGCAGACCCAGCGATCCACCGAGCCCTTGCCCTTGCCCATCCGCACCTCGATCGGCTTGGCCGAGACCGGCACATCGGGGAAGATGCGGATCCAGACACGGCCCTGGCGCTTCATGTGGCGCGTCATGGCGCGGCGGGCGGCCTCGATCTGGCGCGCGGTCACGCGCTCCGGCTCGGTCGCCTTGAGGCCATAGGTGCCGAAGTTCAGGTCAGAGCCGCCCTTGGCCTCGCCCTTGATGCGGCCCTTGAACTGCTTGCGGAATTTCGTGCGCTTTGGTTGCAGCATGTCTCAGTCCTCCTCAGCGACGGCCGCCGGCGCCACGCGGGGCCGGACCGTCCTGGAGTTCCTGGGCCTTGCGATCGCGGGCACTCGGGTCGTGCTCCATGATCTCGCCCTTGAAGATCCACACCTTGACGCCGATGATCCCGTAAGGGGTCGAGGCTTCGGCGAGGGCATAGTCGATATCGGCGCGCAGCGTGTGCAGCGGCACCCGGCCTTCGCGATACCATTCGGTGCGGGCAATCTCGGCCCCGCCGAGGCGGCCCGCGACGTTCACCCGGATCCCGAGCGCACCCATGCGCATCGCGTTCTGCACCGCGCGCTTCATGGCGCGACGGAAGGACACGCGGCGCTCGAGCTGTTGCGCGATGCTCTCGGCGACGAGGGCGGCGTCCAGCTCGGGCTTGCGGACCTCGACGATGTTGAGATGCAGCTCGCTCGCGGTCATGGCCGCCAGCTTCTTGCGCAGGGTTTCGATATCGGCGCCCTTCTTGCCGATGATCACACCGGGGCGGGCGCTGTGGATCGTGACGCGGCACTTCTTGTGCGGGCGCTCGATGATCACGCGGCTGACGCCGGCCTGCTTGCATTCCTGCTTGATGAAATCGCGCATGGCGAGATCCTCGAGCAGAAGATTGCCGTAGTCCCTGGTATCGGCATACCAGCGGCTGTCCCAGGTGCGGTTGACCTGCAGGCGCATGCCGATCGGATTGACCTTGTTACCCATCAGGCTTGCTCCTCCAGTTGACGCACCTTGATCGTGATCTCCGAGAACGGCTTGCGCAGGGCGCCGAACCGGCCGCGCGCGCGCGGGCGCCCGCGCTTGAGCACCAGGTTCTTGCCGACCCAGGCCTCGGCGACGATCAGCTCGTCCACGTCCAGCCCGTGATTGTTCTCGGCATTGGCGATCGCCGATTGCAGGCATTTCTTGACGTCCTGCGCGATCCGCTTGTTCGAGAAGGTGAGATCGGTCAGCGCCTTGTCCACCTTCTTGCCGCGGATCATCGCGGCGACGAGGTTGAGCTTCTGCGGGCTGGTGCGCAGCATCCGCAGCTTGGCCATCGCCTCGTTATCCGCCACGCGGCGGGGATTCTTATCCTTGCCCATGGCTTATTTCCTCTTGGCTTTCTTGTCGGCCGCGTGCCCGTAATAGGTGCGGGTGGGGGAGTATTCCCCGAATTTCTGGCCGATCATGTCCTCGGTGACGTTGACGGGGATGTGCTTGTGCCCGTTATAGACGCCAAAGGTGAGGCCCACGAATTGCGGCAGGATGGTCGAGCGGCGCGACCAGATCTTGATGACTTCGTTACGCCCCGATTCGCGCACTGCCTCGGCCTTTTTCAGGACATAGGCATCGACGAAGGGGCCTTTCCATACAGAACGTGCCATGTGTTAGCGGCCCTTCTTCCTGGCATGACGCGAGCGCACGATGAGCTTTTGCGACGCCTTGTTCGTGTTGCGGGTGCGCGCGCCCTTGGTGGGCTTGCCCCAGGGCGTGACCGGGTGACGACCACCCGAGGTGCGGCCCTCGCCACCACCATGGGGGTGGTCGATCGGGTTCATCACGACGCCGCGAACGGAGGGGCGAATGCCCTTGTGGCGCATCCGGCCCGCCTTGCCGTAATTCTGGTTGCTGTTGTCGGGGTTGCTGACGGCACCGACGGTGGCCATGCATTCCTGACGCACGAGGCGAAGCTCGCCCGAGGAGAGGCGGATCTGCGCATAGCCGCCATCGCGGCCGACGAATTGCGCATAGGTGCCCGCGGCGCGCGCGATCTGCCCGCCCTTGCCGGCCTTCAGCTCGATATTGTGGACGATCGTGCCGATCGGCATCCCCGAGAAGGGCATCGCGTTACCGGGCTTGATATCGGCCTTGGCGCTGGCAATCACCGTATCGCCAACGGCGAGGCGCTGGGGTGCCAGGATATAGGCCTGCTCGCCATCCTCATAGCGGATGAGGGCGATGAAGGCGGTGCGGTTGGGATCGTATTCGATCCGCTCGACCGTTGCCGGGATGTCGAACCTGGTGCGCTTGAAATCAACGATCCGATAGAGGCGTTTCGCCCCGCCGCCCTTGCGGCGCATCGTGATTCGTCCGGTGTTGTTGCGGCCGCCGTTCTTGGTCAGACCCTCGGTGAGGGACTTGACCGGACGGCCTTTCCACAGCTCCGAACGGTCGATCAGCACCAGCCCGCGCTGGCCCGGCGTCGTCGGCTTGTACGACTTGAGTGCCATGCTTTCTGTCTTCCGTCAGCTTGCGGCGGGTTGTCCCGCCTGTATGTCGGGTGGGAGATCCCACCGCTGGTTACAGGGCCCCGGAGGTCCCCGGCTCTCGTGTTCCCGCGAATGACTGCCCTTGCGAACAGCGGCTCTTGCGAACAACAGCGAAGCCCCGGACGAATCCGGGGCCTTGCGGATGGGTCCTGTTAGGGGAGGATCGCCGCGCGGTCAAGAGGCCGCGCCGGAGGTGCGGCGGTTCGACATCGGCCGCTTGATCTTCGGCGCCGCAGGCATGACTATGCCATGAAACAGGGCGTGGGGGCATGATACGATTTTCGCTGAAATGCGCGGCGGGGCATCGCTTCGAGAGCTGGTTCCAGTCGGCCGCTGCATTCGACAAGCTGAGCGATTCGGGGATGCTGGCCTGTGCGGTCTGCGGCTCGGCCTCGGTCGAGAAGGCGTTGATGGCGCCGCAGCTGTGCAAGGCGCAGGACAATCCCGCGCCGCCCCCCCATCCCGCCGAACAGGCGCTGGCCGAATTGCGCCGCCAGGTCGAGCAGACGGCCGATTACGTCGGCCCGCGCTTTGCCCGCGAGGCGCGCGACATGCATGAGGGGCTCATCCCCGAACGCGCGATCTACGGCGAGGCGCGACCGGAGGAGGCGCGCAGCCTGATCGAGGAGGGCATTCCGGTCGTCCCGCTTCCCTTTACCCCACGGCGCAAGGCAAACTGAGGAGGAGGCCACAATGCATGTTCTCATCACCGGGGCGAATCGTGGCATCGGCGCGGCCCTGGCCGCGCGCTATCGCGCCGAGGGCCATGAGGTCACCGGCACCGCCCGGCAGCAAGCGCGCGACCTGGTGCCGCTCGACGTGACCGATCCGGCCTCCTGCGCGGCGCTGGCCGCGCGGCTCGCGGGCCGCCCGCTCGACCTGCTGATCTGCAACGCGGGCGTCTATCCGGACGGCAACGAGCAGCTCGACACCGGCTATCCCGCCGGGATGTGGGCGCAAACCCTTGCCACCAACGTCACCGGCGTGTTCCTGACCGTTCAGGCGCTGCTGCCGGCCCTGCGCGCCGCCAGCGGAGCGAAGATCGGCATCATTTCCAGCCAGATGGCGAGCCATACCCTCGCCTCGGGCGGCAGCTATATCTACCGCGCCTCCAAGGCTGCGGCGCTCAGTCTCGGGCGCAATCTCGCCGTGGATCTCGCCCCGGAGGGCATTGCCGTGGGCATCTATCACCCCGGCTGGGTGCGCACCGACATGGGTGGGCCGGCGGCGGCAATTTCAGCCGAGGAATCGGCAGGCGGGCTGGTCGCGCGCCTTGCCGCGCTCTCGCCCGGGACCACGGGCTGTTTCGAGACCTGGGACGGGCGCGCCCATCCCTATTGAGCCGCGCGCAGCCCCGCCGCCCCTTGCGCGCGCGCCGGCCCGCGCGTAAACCGCGCGCGAAATTCCCGTTCAGGACCGCACCCATGTCCGTTCTCGTGATGAAATTCGGCGGCACCTCGGTGGCCAATATCGACCGTATCCGCCGCGCCGCCAAGCGTGTCGGCCTCGAGGTCGCCAAGGGGCATGATGTCATCGTCATCGTCTCGGCCATGGCGGGCAAGACCAACGAGCTGGTGGGCTGGGTGAACGAGATCTCCCCCCTGCACGACGCGCGCGAATATGACGCGGTGGTGAGTTCGGGCGAGAACGTGACCGCCGGGCTGATGGCGCTGGTATTGCAGGAGATGGAGATCCCGGCGCGCAGCTGGCAGGGCTGGCAAGTGCCGCTCCTGACGAATTCCGCCCATTCCGCCGCGCGGATCGAGGAGATCCCCACCGACAACATCACCGCCAAGTTCGCCGAAGGGATGCGCGTGGCGGTGGTCGCGGGGTTTCAGGGCCTGAGCCCCGAAGGCCGTATCACCACGCTGGGGCGGGGCGGGTCGGACACCACCGCCGTGGCCTTTGCCGCCGCCTTCGACGCGGTGCGCTGCGATATCTACACCGATGTGGACGGGGTCTATACCACCGATCCGCGCATCGCGTCCAGGGCGCGCAAGCTCGACCGGATCGCCTTCGAGGAGATGCTGGAGCTGGCCTCGCTGGGCGCGAAGGTGCTCCAGACGCGCTCGGTCGAGCTGGCGATGCGGTATAATGTCAGGCTGCGCGTGCTCAGCAGTTTCGAGGAACCATCGGACGAGGCCGGCACGCTCGTCTGCGCCGAGGAGGATATCATGGAATCGAACGTGGTGAGCGGGATCGCCTATTCCCGCGACGAGGCGAAGATGACGCTCGTGTCGGTCGCCGACCGTCCCGGCATCGCGGCGGCGATCTTCGGGCCGCTGGCCGAGGCCGGCGTGAACGTGGACATGATCATCCAGAACATCGCCGAAGAGGGCCGCACCGACATGACCTTTTCCTGCCCCACCGATCAGGTGAAGCGGGCCGAAAAGGCGCTCTCGGACGCCAGGGCGGCAGGCGCGATCAACTATCACGACCTCATCGCCGATACCGATGTGGCCAAGGTCTCGGCGGTGGGGATCGGGATGCGCAGCCAGTCGGGCGTCGCGGCGAAAATGTTCAAGACGCTCAGTGATGAAGGAATAAACATCAAGGTGATTGCCACCTCCGAGATCAAGATTTCCGTGCTGATCGACAGGAAATACATGGAACTCGCGGTGCAGGCGCTGCATGATGCCTTCGGGCTGGACAAGGCCGCCTGATCCCCGTCCCGTCATGCGGGGGGCGACCCCGGCCATGCAGACGGGGAGCCACGCAAACGGGGAAGGGCCGCGATGAGCGACACGTTCAGGACCGACAGCCGCCAGATGCTCCGACGACTGCGCGCAATCATGGCCGAGGGCGGGGGCGGGCAGGCCCGGCTTGACCGGATCACCCGGCTGATCGCCGAGGAAATGCACGCCGAGGTGTGCTCGATCTACCTGTTCCGCGACGAGACCACGCTCGAGCTATGCGCCTCCGAGGGGCTGCGCGCCGAAGCGGTCCACCAGACGCGGCTGCGCCTCGGCGAGGGCCTGGTGGGGCGGGTGGCGCGCTCGGGGAAGGTGATCAACACCGACGACGCGCCCGGCGCGCCCGGGTTCCGCTACATGCCCGAGACCGGCGAGGAGGCGTATTGCTCCTTCGTGGGCGTGCCGATCCAGCGGCTCGGGGAGATGCTCGGCGTGCTGGTGGTGCAGTCGCGGGCGGCGCGGCTCTTCTCCGAGGACGAAATCCATGCGCTCGAGGTGGTGGCGATGGTGCTGGCCGAGATGGCCGAGCTTGGCGCCTTTGCCGGCGAGGGCGCGGCGATGAAGGCGCGCCACAGCCAGCCGGTGATGTTTCGCGGCACGGGCGCGCAGGAGGGCGCGGCGCTGGGCCATGTCTGGCTCCATGAGCCGCGCGTCGTCATCACCAACCCGATCGCCGAGGATCCGGCGCGCGAAATGGCGCGGCTGCACGAGGCGGTGGAGATGCTGCGTGTCGGCGTGGACGAGATGCTGAGCTCGGCGCAGGGCGGCGACAAGGATCAGCTCGAGGTGCTCGAGGCCTACCGGATGTTCGCCCGCTCGCGCGGCTGGATGCGCCGCATGGAGGCCAGCATCGACAGCGGCCTTTCCGCCGAGGCGGCGGTGGAAAGGGAACAATCCGCCGCCCGCGCCCGAATGGCACAGATCACCGATGCCTATCTGCGCGAGCGGCTGCACGATCTCGACGACCTGTCTAACCGGCTGTTGCGTATCCTCACCGGGCAGGGCCACGAGACCGGGGCCGAGATGCCCGCCGATCCGGTGCTCGTGGCGCGCAATATCGGGCCGGCCGAACTGCTCGATTACGGGCGCGGGCTGCGGGGGATCGTGCTCGAACAGGGGGCGGTGGGCTCTCACGCGGCGATCGTGGCGCGCGCCCTTGCCATTCCGCTCGTCATCCATGCCGAGCGCATCACCACCGAGGCGCTCAACGGCGATTTCATCCTGGTCGATGGGGATCAGGGGATCGTGCACCTGCGCCCCGACGATGCCGTGACCGCGGCCTTCCGCGACAAGATGGCGATGCAGGCCAAGGCGCAGGAGCGTTACGCCTCGCTGCGCGACAAGCCTGCCGAGACGCTCTGCGGCACGCGCATCCGGCTGAAGATGAACGCCGGGCTGATGGCCGATCTGCCCAGCCTCGAGAGCTCGGGCGCCGAGGGGGTGGGGCTGTTCCGCACCGAATTGCAGTTCCTCACCCGGAGCCACATGCCCAAGCGTGCCGAGCTCTCGGAGATCTACGCACGGGTCATGGACGCCGCCCGGGGGCAGCGCGTGGTGTTTCGCACGCTCGATATCGGCTCGGACAAGGTGCTTCCCTACATGAAGCCCACCGACGAGCCCAACCCGGCGATGGGCTGGCGCGCGGTGCGCGTGGCGCTGGAAAAGCCGGGGGTCATGCGGATGCAGCTTCAGGCACTGATCCGCGCCGCGCGCGGCCGTCCGCTCTCGGTGATGTTCCCCTTCGTGGCCCAGCACGAGGAGTTCCGCGCCGCCCGCGCCGAGATGGACAAGGCGCTGGAACGCGAGCGTATCCTCGGCCATCCGCTGCCCTCGGAAATCGAGGTCGGCGCGATGCTCGAGACGCCCTCGCTCGCCTTTGCGCCGGATGCGTTCTTCGAGGAGGTGGATTTCCTGTCGATCGGCGGCAACGACCTCAAGCAGTTCTTCTTTGCCGCCGACCGCGAGAACGAGCGCGTGCGCCGCCGCTACGACACGCTCGACGTGAGCTATCTGAATTTTCTCGAAGGTATCGTCTATCGCTGTGCCACGCTCGCCACACCGCTGAGCTTCTGCGGCGAGGATGCCGGCCGCCCCGTCGAGGCCGCCTGCCTCGCGGCGCTCGGCTTTCGCACGCTGTCGATGCGCCCCGCCTCGATCGGCCCGGTCAAGAGCCTCCTGCGGCGCACCGACCTGGGCGAATTGCGCGCGGTGCTGCACGAGGAACGCGCGCGCGGCACGCAGAACCTGCGCCGCGCGGCCATGGATTACCTGCGCTCCAAGCTGTGATCCCGCGGCGTTCCGGATCCCGTGCGCAGCCCGAGAAACCCGGCGATCTCCGCCGCCACCGCCTGCGGGCGGGTGATCGGGGCCATGTGTCCCGCCCCGGCGATGGTCGCGCGCCGGCACAGGGGCAGCCGCGCGGCAAGGCCTGCATTGATCGCGTCGATGATCGCCGGAGAGCGCGCGCCCTGCATGAGCAGCACCGGCGCGCCGATACGGCCGAGCGCGCCCGAGGCCAGCATCCCGCCCGCATCCTCGTAGAGCGCGGGCGCCGCGGCCTCGATGAGCGGCATCTGCGCGGCGATGCGGGCGCGCGTGGCCTCGGGCAGCGCCTCCCAGCCCTCGCCATCGCCCCAGACCTTCAGGAAGCCGCGCGCCGCGCGCGCCATGTCGCCTGCCGCGATCCCGGCGCGATAGTCGGCCATCTCGGCGACATGCGCGGCGCGCATCTCGGGCCGGTCGGCCAGGGCGACGGCGAAGAACACCGGCTCATGAAGGCAGAGCGAGCGCACGAGACGGGGATGTTCCACCGCCAGCCGCAACGCCACGGTGGCGCCGAAGGAATGGCCGAGGATATCGGCCGGACCGTCGAGAAGCGCGGCGGCCATCGCGGTGCTGGCCGCCTGGATCTCGCCGGTGCCTGCCCAGGGGGCGCTCCCGCCATGGCCGGGAAGATCGAAGGCCGTCACCGTCAGATGCGCATCGAGCGCGCGCGCCACCCCCGCCCAGGCCCCCGAATGCGCGAGCGAGCAATGGATGGCGAGCGCCTTGCGCGGCCCGCGGCCCATCACCTGCCATGATGTCGCAGCCTGATCGTCGATAGCGGCCATCGCGGCGCCCCTTTCAAAGGTTTGCCTGACCCTAGGGCCATGCTAATCGGGGCGCAACATCACGAATCTGTCACTCAGGGATCCGGGGACACTGCCATGGCCGCCAATGACGAACCGAAGCTGATTTCGGGCAATGCCAACATGCCGCTCTCGAAGGCGATCGCGCGGCGCATGTCGGTGCATCGCGGCCGGACCGTGGAACTGGTGGATGCCCGGATCGAGCGGTTCAACGATCAGGAGATCTTCGTCGAGATCTTCGAGAACGTGCGCGGCGAGGACATGTTCATCGTCCAGCCGACATCGAAGCCCGCCAATGACAACCTGATGGAGCTTTTGATCATGGCCGACACGCTGCGCCGTTCCTCGGCGCGGCGCATCACCGCGGTGATTCCCTATTTCGGCTATGCCCGCCAGGATCGCCGCACCAAGGCGCGCACCCCCATCTCGGCCAAGCTGGTGGCCAACATGATCGTGGGCGCGGGAATCGAACGGGTGCTGACCATGGACCTGCACGCCGCCCAGATCCAGGGATTTTTCGACATCCCCGTGGACAATCTCTATGCCTCGCCGATCTTCGCGCTGGATATCAGGGCGCAATTCGCCGACCGGCTCGGGGATGTGATGATCGTCTCGCCCGATGTGGGCGGCGTGGCGCGGGCGCGCGAGCTGGCCAAGCGGATCGGCGCGCCGCTTGCGATCGTGGACAAGCGCCGCGAGAAGCCCGGCGAGGTGGCTGAAATGACCGTGATCGGCGAGGTGAGCGACAGGATCTGCATCATCGTCGATGACATGTGCGACACGGCGGGCACCATGTGCAAGGCCGCCGAGGTGCTGCTCGAGAACGGCGCGCGCGAGGTGCACGCCTATACGACCCATGGCGTGATGTCGGGCCCGGCGGTGGAGCGGATCACCAAGTCGGTGCTCAAATCCATGGTGATCACCGACACGATCCAGCCCACCGAGGCGGTCAGGGCCACGCCCAATATCCGCATCATCCCGACCGCGCCGATCTTTGCCCAGGCGATCCTCAACATCTGGAACGGCACCAGCGTGTCGTCGCTCTTCGAGGCCGAGAGCCTCGAGCCGATCTACGAAGGGCGGTTCACCGGGTAGGGGGCCGCGCTTAACCCGCGCTTAACCGTCGGGTGTCATCATGTCCGCATGAGGACATGCGATTCCCCCGTTTCGCCCGAGATCTGGCTCAACGATCTCTTCGCCTGCAAGGCGGTGCAGCAGGGCGCGGTGATCCGACGCAAGGCGCGCGACATCGACCGTTTCGCCGGGCGCGCGCGCTTTCTGCGCGAGATCGAGCGGCGCGGCTATCAGGCGGTGGAGAATGCCGGCCAGATCATCATCTTCTGCAATCGCGGAACGGTGCGCTGGCTCACCCCGCCGATTTCCCCGCTGGAAATCGGACCGAAATCCCGAAGGGATTTCGCCGCCCCTGACGGGCGCTGAGCAGGCCCGGACGGGTCGGCGCGTGGCGCCGGCATGAGAATCCCGCCGCGTTTTTCAAGGGAGGGCGGGGCGAAAACGCGGGATTTTTCTCCGCGACACGGCGCGCAATAGGTCGCACTTGCCGCAACATATTGAAAACATTTTGTCTTCCCCGGAACGCCTCCGATTCCAAGTCGCTTGCCCGATCACGAAGCCTCTGCTACACCCCAGCCGAATTTCGATGTCCCGCGAGGTGCATCGTCACCAAAGTCCCCGGGCGCGACCGCGCGTCGCGCGCTGCCAGCCGGGGCCAGACTATCGGAAGGGTGGACGTGTCCGAACCAGCTTCGATTTCCTCCGGCATCGCCGCGCGCTATGCCACCGCCATCTTCGAGCTTGCGAGGGAGGCCGGATCCGTGGCCGCGCTCGAGGCCAATCTCGACGATATCTCCGATGCCCTCGACGCCAGCGCCGATCTGCGCGCGCTCATCGCCTCGCCGGTGCTGAGCCGCGAGGCGCAGGGCAAGGCCATCGCCGCCATCGCCCGGAAAATGAAGCTCATCCCCGAGCTTGCCAACGGTCTCGCGCTCATGGCCGCCAAGCGCCGGCTCTTCGTGCTGCCCCAGCTTGTCGCGCGGCTGCGCGACATGATCGCCGAGGACAAGGGCGAGGTGCGCGCCGAGGTGACTTCGGCCAAGGCGCTGTCGAAGGCGCAGGCCGACAAGCTCGCCAAGGCCCTCAAGGCGCGCATCGGGCGCGACGTGAAACTCAAGGCGACCGTCGATGACAGCCTCATCGGCGGTCTTGTCGTCAAAGTGGGCTCGAAGATGATCGACACCTCGATCCGCTCGCGGCTCGATTCCCTCCAGAATGCAATGAAAGAGGTCGGATAAATGGGTATCCAAGCAGCAGAAATTTCTGCGATCCTGAAGGAGCAGATCAAGAATTTCGGCCAGGAGGCCCAGGTGGCCGAGATCGGTCGCGTGCTCTCGGTGGGGGACGGGATCGCGCGTGTGCACGGGCTCGACAATGTGCAGGCCGGTGAGCTTGTGGAATTTCCGGGCGGCATCATGGGGATGGCGCTCAACCTCGAGACCGACAATGTCGGCGTCGTGATCTTCGGCTCCGACCGGGACATCAAGGAAGGCGACACCGTCAAGCGCACCGAGTCGATCGTGGACGTGCCGGTGGGGGACGAGCTGCTTGGCCGGGTCGTGGACGGGCTCGGCAACCCGCTCGACGGGAAGGGGCCGCTCAATGCCTCGGGCCGTGGCCTCGCCGATGTGAAGGCCCCCGGCATCATCCCGCGCAAATCCGTGCACGAGCCGATGGCCACGGGCCTCAAGTCGGTGGACGCGATGATCCCGATCGGCCGCGGCCAGCGCGAGCTCATCATCGGCGACCGCCAGACCGGCAAGACCGCCGTGGCGCTCGACACGATCCTCAACCAGAAGATCTATAACGAGGCCGCTGGCGATGACGAGAGCAAGAAGCTCTACTGCGTCTATGTCGCCATCGGGCAGAAGCGTTCGACCGTGGCGCAGCTGGTGAAGAAGCTCGAGGAATCGGGCGCGATGGCCTATTCGATCGTGGTCGCCGCCACCGCCTCGGACCCGGCGCCGATGCAGTATCTCGCGCCCTACTCCGCCACCGCCATGGCCGAGCATTTCCGCGACAATGGCCGTCACGCGCTGATCATCTACGATGACCTCTCCAAACAGGCCGTCGCCTATCGCCAGATGTCGCTGCTGCTGCGCCGTCCGCCGGGCCGCGAAGCCTATCCTGGCGACGTGTTCTACCTCCACTCGCGCCTGCTCGAGCGCTCGGCCAAGCTCAACGAGGACAATGGCGCGGGCTCGCTCACGGCGCTGCCGATCATCGAGACGCAGGGCGGCGACGTGTCGGCCTTTATCCCGACCAACGTGATCTCGATCACCGACGGGCAGATCTTCCTCGAGACGGAACTCTTCTACCAGGGTATCCGCCCGGCCGTGAATACCGGCCTTTCGGTGTCGCGCGTGGGCTCCTCGGCACAGACCAACGCGATGAAATCGGTCGCCGGCCCGGTCAAGCTCGAACTCGCGCAGTATCGGGAAATGGCGGCATTTGCGCAATTCGGCTCGGATCTTGACGCGGCGACGCAGCAGCTTCTGAACCGGGGCGCGCGCCTCACCGAGCTGATGAAGCAGCCGCAATATTCGCCGCTCACCAATGCCGAGATCGTCTGCGTGATCTACGCGGGCACGCATGGCTATCTCGACAAGATCGCCGTGGGCGATGTCGGCCGTTACGAGCAGGGGCTCATCAGACACCTGCGCGGCAAGCATCAGGACCTGCTCGACTACATCACCCGCGAGGATCCCAAGATCAAGGGTGAGGCCGAGGACAAGATCAAGGCTGCGCTGGACGAATTCGCCGCCGACTTCGCATAAGGGAGATCAGGCAATGCCCTCTCTCAAGGACCTGAAAAACCGGATCGAGTCGGTCAAATCGACCCGCAAGATCACCAAGGCCATGCAGATGGTCGCCGCGGCGAAACTTCGCCGCGCGCAGGAGGCCGCGGAAATGTCGCGGCCTTACACCGAGCGGTTCAACGCCGTGGTTCGGAAGCTCGCCGCCTCGGTGGGTGACGGCGAGAACGCGCCGCGCCTTCTGGCGGGGACCGGCTCGGACAAGGTTCAGCTGCTGGTGGTGCTGACCGCCGAGCGGGGCCTTTGCGGTGGCTTCAACGCCAATATCGCCAAGCTCGCCCGGGCCGAGGCGGCACGCCTCATGGCGCAGGGCAAGACGGTCAAGATCCTGACCGTCGGCAAGAAGGGCCGCGATGCGCTGCGCCGTGACTTCGGCGCGCAGTTCATCGAGCATGTGGACCTCTCCGAGGTCAAGCGCATCGGCTATGCCGAGGCGCAGGCGATCGCCGCCAACGTGCTCCGGCGCTTTGACGCGGGCGAATTCGACGTGGCCAGGATCTTCTATTCCAGGTTCGAGAACGTGGTGAGCCAGATCCCGACCATGCAGCAGATCATCCCTGCCGATATGGGCGAGGCCGAGGCCGCGGCCGAGGCGGGCGATGCCGGCACGGTCTATGATTACGAGCCGGACGAGACGGCGATCCTCGCCGATCTCCTGCCGCGCGGCGTGGCCACGCAGATCTTCAGCGCGCTGCTGGAGAACGGGGCCTCCGAACAGGGCGCGCGCATGTCCGCGATGGACAACGCCACCCGCAACGCCGGCGAGATGATCGACAAGCTGACCATCGAATACAACCGCTCGCGTCAGGCCGTGATCACCAACGAGCTCATCGAAATCATTTCCGGCGCCGAGGCGCTGTAAGAGAACCGGAGACAAACAATGGCAAAAGCAAAAGGCAAGATCACGCAGGTGATTGGCGCCGTCGTGGACGTGCAGTTCGACGACCACCTCCCCGCGATCCTCAACGCGCTGGAAACCGACAATAACGGCAAGCGGCTGGTGCTCGAAGTGGCGCAGCACCTGGGCGAGAACACCGTGCGCACCATCGCCATGGACGCGACCGAGGGTCTCGTGCGCGGCCAGGAAGTGCGCGACACCGACGGCCCGATCTCGGTGCCGGTGGGTGATGCCACGCTGGGCCGCATTCTCAACGTGGTGGGCGAGCCGGTGGACGAGGGCGGCCCGATCGAGGCCAGGGAGTATCGCGCCATCCACCAGCCCGCGCCCGAATTCAACGAACAATCGACCGAGTCCGAGATCCTCGTGACCGGCATCAAGGTGGTGGACCTGCTCGCGCCTTACGCCAAGGGCGGCAAGATCGGCCTCTTCGGCGGCGCGGGCGTGGGCAAGACGGTTCTCATCATGGAACTGATCAACAACATCGCCAAGGTGCACTCGGGCTACTCGGTCTTTGCCGGTGTGGGCGAGCGGACGCGCGAGGGCAACGACCTCTATCACGAGATGATCGAATCGAACGTGATCAAGCCCGACAACCTGTCCGAATCGCAGGTGGCGCTTGTCTACGGCCAGATGAACGAGCCGCCGGGCGCGCGTGCGCGTGTCGCTCTCACCGGCCTGACGCTGGCCGAGCAGTTCCGCGACCAGTCGGGCACCGACGTTCTGTTCTTCGTCGATAACATCTTCCGCTTCACGCAGGCGGGTTCCGAGGTGTCGGCGCTTCTGGGCCGGATCCCTTCGGCCGTGGGCTATCAGCCGACGCTCGCCACCGACATGGGCGCGATGCAGGAGCGCATCACCTCGACCAAGCAGGGCTCGATCACGTCGATTCAGGCCGTCTATGTCCCTGCCGACGACCTCACCGACCCGGCCCCCGCCACGACCTTTGCCCATCTCGACGCGACGACCGTTCTCAGCCGCGCGATTTCCGAGCTCGGCATCTACCCGGCGGTGGACCCGCTCGATTCGACCTCGCGCCTGATGGACCCGGCGATCGTGGGCGAAGAGCATTATCAGGTCGCGCGTGACGTGCAGGGGATCTTGCAGCGTTACAAGTCGCTCCAGGACATCATCGCCATCCTCGGCATGGACGAACTGAGCGAAGAGGACAAGCTGACCGTGGCGCGCGCGCGCAAGATCCAGCGCTTCCTGTCGCAGCCCTTCGACGTGGCCAAGGTGTTTACCGGCTCCGACGGGGTGCAGGTGCCGCTGGAGGAGACGATCCGCTCGTTCAAGGCGGTTGTCGCCGGCGAATACGATCACCTGCCCGAAGGTGCGTTCTACATGGTGGGCGGCATCGACGACGTGATCGCCAAGGCCGAGCGCATGGCAGCCGCCGCCGCCTGAGCCATTGCGGCGGGCCCCGGTGGCCCGCCCCACACCCAAGGGAGGCCTGTGAATGGCTGAGACAGTGCAATTCGATCTGGTGAGCCCCGAGCGTCGTCTCGCGTCGCTCGCCGCGCGCGAGGTGCAGATCCCCGGCGCCGCGGGCGACCTGACGGCGATGGCCGATCACGCGCCGCTCATCACCACCCTGCGCCCCGGCATGGTCCGCGTCACTGCCGATGGCGGCACGCAGGAATTCATCGTTACCGGCGGCTTCGCCGAGATCAGTGGCGCGGGCGTGTCGGTTCTGGCCGAACGCGCCGTGCCGCGCGCCGACATGACCGCCGAGACCTTCAAGGCCATGGTGGACGAGGCGACCGACCGCCTCGCCCAGGCCCGCGAGAGCCAGTCGGGCGCGGCGGGCATCGTCGATGACGCGGCCAAGCTGCTGGCCGATATGGTCGCCATGGGTGACGAGATCGGGATCTCGGCGCGCTGATCCGCGCGCGCCGTATGCTGCAAGGGGCCGCCACGCGCGGCCCCTTGCATATTTTTGCCACAATCCTGCCGAAAACCTGTATTATTTGAGGTCAGTTCGCGACAGGACGCAAATGCAGGTATTTCTCAGAGAGGCCATAGGGGTCGCCCAGGGCGACGAGGTGCTCTTTTCCGATTACCACAACGATGGCGAGATGTGGAAAGGCACCGGCCCGCGCGAGCGGCGCAAGCGCATCACCTTCTCGCCGGCCTTTCGCGCCCCGCCCGTCGTGCAGGTGACGCCGTCGCTCTGGGATATCGACCACGGCGCCAACACGCGCATCGATATCAGCGCCGAGAACGTGACGGCCGAAGGGTTTGACGTGGTGTTCCGCACCTGGAGCGATACCCGCGTGGCGCGGATTCGTCTGCGCTGGCTGGCCATCGGCGCGGCATATCACCCCGATGACTGGCAGGGGGTCGATTGACCCCCGCCCCCCGGGAAAACCCGCGCCGGATCGGGTGCCGCGGGTGTGAAATCGGGATCGGCGAGGCGGTCGAGCAGGTCGGAGATATCCTCGATTTCCTCGGCCACGAGGTGCAGCACATCCGCCTGCCGCTCCACCCGCCCCGTCACCCGCAGGAGGCGCCCGGCGATCACCGCGCGGCGGAACCGCTCGAACACCTTTCGCCAGATCACGACATTGACCACGCCGGTCTCATCCTCGAGGGTGAGGAACACCACCCCCTTGGCCGTGCCGGGCCGCTGGCGCACCAGGACGAGCCCCGCCACCGCGACGCGCGCGCCGGGCGGCACCCGGGGCAGGCGGGCGGCGACGAGGGCGGCGGGGGGACGCGGCAGAAACATGAGAACAATAATAGAACGCCTGCCGCGCGCGGCAACTCTTTTCCACATGCGCGGCAAATGGGACTGGTCTCGGGGCGGGAGCTTGGCTAGGTAGCCTGTCGGATTGCTGTCAAAGGGAGAAGGCCGCAGATGGCGAAGATCACCTATATCGAGCATAACGGCACGCGCCACGAGGTCGAGGTCGCCAATGGCCTCACGGTCATGGAGGGCGCGCGCGACAACAACATTCCCGGCATCGACGCCGATTGCGGCGGGGCCTGCGCCTGTTCGACCTGCCACGTCTATGTCGATCCCGCCTGGGTGGACCGGCTGCCGCCCAGAGAGGACATGGAAGAGGACATGCTCGATTTCGCCTTCGAGCCGGACCCGAAACGCTCGCGCCTGACCTGCCAGATCAAGGTGACCGATGCGCTCGACGGGCTGGTGGTGCAGATGCCCGAGCGGCAGATCTGATCCGATGCGCGCGGCGCTTGCCTGCCGCTGAGCGCGTCAGGACGCCGCTTCGACCGCGCCGACGACCCGGGTCATCACCTGCTCGAGCAGCCCGGGATCGAGCGCCTCAGCCATTACCCGGATGAGCGGCTCGGTGCCCGAGGCGCGAATCAGCAGCCGCCCGTCACCGCCGAGCGCGGCCTCGGCCTCGGCGACGGCGCTCTGGACGATATCGGTCGCAAGCGGGGTCTTGCCCTCGCCAAAGCGCACGTTGACGAGGCGCTGCGGCACCGGGGCAAAGACCTGCGCCAGCGCGCTCGCCGGCTTGCCGGTCTCGACCATGGCGGCAAGGAATTGCAGCGCCCCGATGAGCCCGTCCCCGGTGGTGGCGAAATCGGTCATCACGATATGGCCCGATTGCTCGCCGCCCAGGTTGTGCCCGCCCGCGCGCATCGCCTCGACCACATGCCGGTCGCCCACCGGCGTGCGCCTGAGCGCGATCCCCTGCGCGGCCAGATACCGCTCCAGCCCGAGATTGGACATGACCGTGGCCACCAGCGTATCGCCCGCCAGCCGCCCCTCGCGCCCCCAGCGGGTCGCGATGAGCGCCATGATCTGATCGCCATCGGCCACCCTGCCCGTCTCGTCGATCAGCACCACCCGGTCGGCATCGCCATCGAGACAGATTCCGAGATCGGCGCGCGTCTCCAGCACCTTGCGCGCCGCCGCCTCGGGCCGGGTGGAGCCGCAATCGAGGTTGATGTTGTAGCCGTCCGGCGCCACCCCGATCGCGATCACCTCGGCGCCCAGTTCCCACAGCACATCGGGCGCGGTGCGATAGGCGGCGCCATTGGCGCAATCCACAACGATTCGCAGCCCTTCGAGGCGGCGACCACGCGGAAAGGTGGTCTTGGCATATTCCACATAGCGCCCGCGCGCATCCTCGATCCGGCGGGCGCGGCCGATATTCCCGGGCGCTACGGGGCTCACCCCCTCCTCCAGCAAACGCTCGATCTCGGCCTCAGCCGCATCGCTCAGCTTGAAACCGTCAGGACCGAACAGCTTGATCCCGTTGTCGCAGGCGGGGTTGTGACTGGCGGAGATCATCACGCCCACATCGGCGCGCAGCGCATGGGTGAGATAGCCGATCGCGGGCGTCGGAACCGGGCCGAGCAGGAACACGTCCATGCCGGTCGAGGTGAACCCGGCAGTCAGCGCATATTCGATCATGTAGCCCGAGCGGCGCGTATCCTTGCCGATGACGACGCGGTGTTCCTTCTTGTCGGTGCGGAAATGGCACCCCGCCGCCGCCCCGAGGCGCAATGCCATGTCCGCGGTCATCGGCCAGGCATTGGCCTGTCCGCGAATCCCGTCGGTGCCGAAAAGTTTCCTGGCCATGCGGGCCTCCTGAAAATGCGTTTGCAGAATGGGCCGTTTGGCCACCTCTTAGCGCGGCGCGGCGCACCTGTCCAACACCGCAGGCGGCGATGCGCTCAGAGCAGCGCGAGCAGCGCCTCGGGCGGGCGGCCGATCACGGCGCGGCTGCCCGATATGGCAATGGGACGCTCGATCAGGACGGGATTCGCGGCCATGGCGGCGATCAGCGCCTCGGGATCGCTGTCGCGGCCGAGCCCCAGCTCGCGAAAGCGCGCCTCGCCCGTGCGCATCATCGCGATCGGCGCGCAGCCGAGCCGCGCCAGCACCGAATGCAATTCCGCGACCGAGGGCGCATCCTCGAGATAACGCCGCTCCTCGACCTGCGCGCCGTGCTCGCGCAACAGCGCAAGCCCCTGCCGCGACTTCGAACAGCGCGGGTTATGCCAATATGCGATCACAGCCATTCCTTTCGCCCCGTTCCCACTGCCTCGGCCACCGAGGCAAAGCCATCGCGCGCCAGCAGCGCATCGAGCCCGCGCGCGATCCGCGGCACCAGCGACAGCCCCTGATAGACCAGCGCGGAATAGAGCTGCACGGCGCTCGCGCCGGCGCGGATCTTGGCATAGGCATCCTCGGCGGAACCCACGCCGCCCACCCCGATGAGCGGCAGCCGCCCGCCCAAAAGCTCCGACAGCCGCGCCAGAACGCGGGTCGATCGCGCGAAGAGCGGCGCCCCCGAGAGGCCGCCAGCCTGCCCGCGATGCGCGCTCTCGAGGCCGTCGCGCGACAGCGTCGTATTGGTCGCAATGATACCCGCAAGCCCGCTCCCGAGCGCCACCCCGGCGATTTCGGCGAGGGCCTTGTCATCGAGATCGGGCGCGATCTTGAGAAAGACCGGGATCGGGCGCGCCAGCCGCGCGCGCGCCGCCATCACCCCTTCGAGCAGCGCCGAGAGCGCCTCGGCGCCTTGCAACTCGCGCAGGCGCTCGGTGTTGGGGCTGCTGACATTGACGGTGGCAAAATCGAGATGCGCGCCGCAATGCGCCAGCACCTGCGCGAAATCGGCGGCACGGTCGGCGCTGTCCTTGTTCGCGCCGAGGTTGAGCCCGATCACGCCGCCGGCCGGACGCCGGGCAAGGCGCCGCGCCACCGCTGCCATCCCCTCGTTGTTGAAGCCGAAGCGATTGATCACCGCGCGATCCTCCGTCAGGCGAAAGAGGCGCGGGCGTGGATTGCCCGGCTGCGCGCGCGGCGTGACCGCCCCCACCTCGACAAAGCCGAACCCCGCACGGCAGAGCGGGGTGAGAGCGCGGGCGTTCTTGTCGAAACCCGCGGCGAGGCCCACCGGGTTGGCCAGGTCGAGCCCCGCCAGCGTGGTGCGCAGGCGCGGTGTGCTCACCGGCCCCGGCAGCGGCACAAGCCCGAGCCGCAGCGCCCCGAGTGCGAGCCCATGCGCGCGCTCGGGGTCGAGCCGGTGCAGGAGGCCGAGGCCGAGCCTCTCCAGCCCGCCGCTCACGCCAGCCCCTCCGGAAAGCGGTGCGCGCCATCCTCGAACGGCAGCGGCTGTGCGCAGACCACATCCGGGAGCCGCAATTCCCGGTAGAGATGGGGAAACAGCGCGCCACCGCGCGACCGCTCCCACCGGAGGGCGGCGCCGAGCGGCTCGGTCGCGACGGCGACGAGCATCAGCCCTTCCTCCCCCGCGAAATGCCGGGCCGCCGTCTCGGGGAGCTGCGCGGCTGTGGAGAAATGCACATAGCCATCCGCCAGATCGACGGGCGCGCCGCGCGTGGCGCCGTTGTCGCGCAGTTCGGCCCATTCATGGGCGCGGAAAATCTTGTAGATCAGCATGAGCGCGGTGATGCCCCGCGCCCGCCCCCCCGTCAAGCGATGCTTGAGGCAGGGGCGCGGATCGGCTAGCAAGGGGGTCCACCGAAAGGGGCAGGAAATGGCGTTCACCATCGCAATCGACGGGCCGGCAGCGGCGGGCAAGGGCACCATCGGGCGGGCGCTGGCGGCGCGGTTCGGCTTTGCCCATCTCGACACCGGGCTGCTCTATCGCGCCACCGGGCGGCGGATGCTCGGGGGGATGGATGCGGTGGCGGCGGCGCGCGCGCTCCGGGCCGAGGATCTCGATGCCGAGGATCTGCGCAGCCCCGAGGTCGCCCTCGCCGCGAGCCGGGTCGCCGCCATCCCCGAGGTGCGCCAGGCGCTCCTCGATTTCCAGCGCGCCTTTGCCCGGCGCGCGGGCGGTGCCGTGCTCGACGGGCGCGACATCGGCACGGTGATCTGCCCCGAGGCGGAGGTCAAGCTCTTTGTCACCGCCTCCGACGCCGAACGCGCCCGGCGGCGGCATCTCGAACTGCTGCGCGCGGGCCATGCCGTCACCCTCCAGGAGGTGGCCGAGGACCTGCGCCAGCGCGACGCGCGCGACAGCGCGCGTGCCACGGCCCCGCTGCGCCCCGCGCCCGATGCGCTGCTGCTCGACACCTCGGCAATGACCATCGACGAGGCAGTGGCCGCCGCCGCGGCCGAGGTCAGCCGCGTGCTGGCCGCCCGGCAGCCCGCCGGCTGATCCTCAGCCGCCGCGCACCGCGTCGATCATCCGCTGCACGTTGTCGGGATCGGCATCGGGCGTGATGCCGTGGCCCAGGTTGAAGATATGCGGCCCGCCCGAGAGCGCCCGGACGATGCGCCGCGTCTCGGACACGAGCGCCTCGCCGCCCGTGACCATGTGCGACGACCTCAGATTGCCCTGCACGCAGCCATCCACCTGCACCTTTTCGGCCACCCACTCGGCGCTCACCGAATCGTCCACGGCGACGCAATCGGCGCCGGTCGCACGATGAAAGCCGATATACCGCTCCCCGGCCTCGCGCGGGAAGGCGATGACCGGGATGGTCGGGTGCCGCTCTTTCAGCGCGGCGATGATGCGGCGCGTGGGTTCGATCGCGTAGCGGTCGAAATCCGCGCCCCGGAGCGATCCGGCCCAGCTGTCGAAGAGCTTGACCACCTCGGCGCCCGCGTCGATCTGCGCCGAGAGATATTCGACCGTCGCCTCGGTCAGCAGGTCGATCAGCGCCTCGAAGGTCGCGCGGTCGCTGTCTTTGAGCGCGTGCGCCGGGCCCTGATCGGGTGTGCCGCGCCCGGCGATCATGTAGGTGGCCACGGTCCAGGGCGCGCCCGCGAAGCCGATGAGCGCCACCTCGGGGCGCAGCGCGCCCGCGAGGTTGCGCACGGTCTGATAGACGGGCGCAAGCGTCTCGTGAATATCCGCCACCGGCCGCAGCCGGTCCAGCCCGGCGCGGTCGGTGATCGTCGAGAGGCGCGGCCCCTCGCCCGCAGCGAACCACAGATCGGCCCCGAGGGCCTGCGGCAAGAGCAGGATATCGGCAAACAGGATCGCCGCGTCGAACCCGTAGCGCCGGATCGGTTGCAGCGTGACCTCGGTCGCCAGGTCGCTGTTGTAGCACAGCGACAGGAAATCGCCCGCCTCGGCCCGCGTGGCGCGGTATTCCGGCAGGTAACGCCCCGCCTGCCGCATCATCCAGATGGGCGGCACGGGCAGCGTCTCGCCGCCGAGCGCGCGCAGGATCGGCTTGGTTTTCGGCATCTCGTCCTCCGTTTGGCCCCGTGGTCCCCCCCCGCGCGCGCCTTGTCAAGGCCGCGAGCCATGCCAAGCGCGCTTGCCTCGACCCTGGCGCGGGTCTAAACCGGCGCGCATGACACGCGATCTGCCCACCCCGACCCATCCGCTGAAGATCGGCACGCGCGGCTCGCCGCTCGCGCTCGCGCAGGCCCATGAGACGCAGCACCGTTTGCAGGCGGCGTTCGACCTGCCCGCGGCGGCCTTCGAGATCGTGGTGATCCGGACCACCGGCGACCGGGTGCAGGATCGCCCCCTCCGCGAGATCGGCGGCAAGGGGCTCTTTACCCGCGAGATCGAGGCGGCGTTGCTGGCAGGCGAAATCGATATCGCCGTGCATTCGATGAAGGACATGCCGGTGGTGCAGCCCGAGGGGCTCACGCTCGATTGCTACCTGCCGCGCGAGGATGTGCGCGATGCCTTCGTCTCGGGCGGCGCTGCGGGGCTTGCCGATCTGCCCGAAGGGGCGCGCGTCGGCACCTCGTCGCTGCGGCGCCGGGCGCAGGTGCTGCTGGCCTTCCCGCATCTCGAGGTGGTCGAATTCCGCGGCAATGTGCAGACCCGGCTGAAGAAGCTCGCCGATGGCGTGGCAGCCTGCACCTTTCTCGCCATGGCGGGGCTCAACCGGCTGGGCCGGGCGGATGTGGCGACGGCGCCGGTCGCGCCCGAGGTGATGCTGCCCGCGGTGGCCCAGGGCGCCATCGGGATCGAGCGGCGGACAGGCGACACCCGCACCGCCGATATGCTCGCGGCGATCCATGACGGGCCGACGGGCGCGCGGCTCGCGGCCGAGCGCGCCTTTCTCGCGACGCTCGACGGCTCCTGCGAGACGCCAATCGCGGGGCTCGCCGAGCTGTCAGGTGGCACGCTGCGCCTGCGCGGCGAGATCCTGCGCCCCGACGGCCGGGCAAGGCACATGGACGACGCGACCGCCCCCGTCGAGGATGGCGCGGCACTGGGGCGCGAGATGGCCGCGCGGCTTCTGGCCGAGGCCGGGCCGGGGTTCTTCGACTGGCGCGGATAGGCCCCGCGCGCCCCGACCCTGCGCACGACATTTTCCACCTTGACGCTCTCGCGCCGCTGGCATACCTAGCCCCCGGTCCGGCGGAGTAGCTCAGTTGGTTAGAGCAGCGGAATCATAATCCGCGTGTCGGGGGTTCAAGTCCCTCCTCCGCTACCATGTTCCACAAGACACGCTGACTGACCGGGGTTGCCTCCAGGGCGACAAGTCATTCGCCCTCCGGCCCGCCCTGGGCAAATGATGCGATCGGCAACGGAAAGGACCTGAAAGCATCGGCCCTCGTCCCCACGTCAGTGCATCGCCTTGCGCGGCGCGTCCGGGCGATAGCCGAGTGCCATCGACAGCTTGTCGGCGCTCGCGCGGGCGGCGGCCAGGTTGGCCGTCTTGTTGCGCGTGGCGCGCTCCACCGGCGCGCCGATCACGAGCGCCCCCGCAAGTTTCCCGTCGGCACGAAACACCGGAACACCGAACCCGGCCGCGTCCGCATGGGCGGTGCCGACCGTGCTCGAATATCCGAGCTTGCGGATCTGCGCGATGATGCGCCGCAGCTCGCCCTCATCGGTGACCGAATTGGCGGTCAGCGGCGTCAGTTCGGTGCGCCGGAAATAGGCGTCGAGCTTCTCGGGCGAATCATGGGCCAGCATGACCAGCCCCGATGCCGAACAGAACAGCGGCCGGTCGATCCCGGTCTGCGCGACATAGCGCACCGGCTGCGCGCTTTCGACGACGGAGGAATAGACGACGCGATCGCCCTCCCGCACGGCGAACAGGACCGTCTCGCCGGTCTGCCGGGCGAGTTCCGCCATCACCCCGCGCAGCACCGTTTCGAACGGGTGATTGGTCAGGATGGTCTGGGCAAAGCGGAAAATCGTCGGCCCGAGGGCATAGCTGTCCTGCTCGCGCATCAGATAGCCCTTTTCGACGAGCGGGCGCAGCAGCACCAGCAGGCTGCTCTTGGGGCAGTCCAGCGCGGTGCTCAGTTCCGCGAGCGTCATGCGCCGGTCGCTTTGCGCGAGGAGATCGAAGAGCGCGAGGATCCGTGTCAGCGACCGCGGCCCCTCCGATGCCTGCCCGGCTGCGCCAACCCGGTCGGACTGCGCTGTTGTCATGGTCTTCGTCTCCCGTTGTGCGACGCACCCGCTCCTGCCCGAGGCGGGGCGGACCTTCAACCATTTCCGACCGCCCCGCCGCGACGCATCCGGCGCAGGTCAGCCTTGTCCCGGTTCCTGATCCGTCGTGCGGGCCTTGATCATCCGCAACGGCGTATATTCCAGGACCTGCTCCCCGGTCTGCTTGAAGACGCGGTTCCGGGTCCGGACGAGGCCACGGTTCGGGCGGCTCCTGGAGCGGCGCGATTCCGTCACCTCGACCTCGCAGTGGATCGTGTCCCCGGCAAAGGTCGGCCCCAGCACCTTGAGTTCCATTTCCAGAAAGGCAAAGCCCGTGTGCTGCATCGTGGACTGGGTGAGCAGCCCCTCCATGAAGGTATAGACCAGCGCGCCAGGGGCGGCAAAGCCCGACATGCTCGATTCCTTCGCGCGAAATTCGGCGTTGATGAACAAGACCTCGAGCATCCCGGTGGCGTTGACGAAATTGGTGATGTCGGCCTCGGTCACGGTGCGGCCGACGGTCCGGAACCTGCGCCCCACCGGCAGATCCTCATAGCAGAACCCGAGCCCCACGATTTCCATGTCGCTCTCTTTTCCCTGACTTGTCATTGTTTTCCCCTGACATTCCAAATCTGGTATTCCAATGCATCGCCCGCACTGGCCAATCCCGGGGAAAGGTTAGGGCGCAAGACCCGCCGCGATCAATCGAAGGGCGCGTTTTCGTGGCCGCCAGGCGCATCGAGCACATTCATGATGAATGCCGCCCCGCGGCCCGGCTGCCCGGTTTCGGGGCGGCATTGCACATATGTGGTTTTGGAGGAGGCCGCGCCGATATCGTTTGGTGCCGCCCTGCCGCGCCTCTAGCGTGTCCGGGCGGGCCTGTGCTGCCCGCGGCAAACCGGGGGGGCGCGCATGAATTTCGGATTTTCCGAAGAGCAGGAGACCATCCGCGACACGCTGGCGCGGTTGCTCGGCGATCACGCCACCCTCGCGGTGGCACATGCGCGGCTCGATAGCGGCGAGGGGTTCGACAGGCCGACCTGGTCGGCGCTGGCCGATGGCGGCTGGCTTGGCCTGGCCATGTCGGAGGCGGAAGGCGGCGCCGGGATGGGCGCGGTGGAACTGGCCATCCTCGCCGAGGAAATCGGCCGGAGCCTCGCCGCCGTGCCGTTCCTCCCGGTCCTGGGCCTCGCGGTGCCGGCGCTTCAGGCGGCCGGGACCGAGGCGCAGCGCAGATCGCTCCTGCCCGGCATCGCCGAGGGGCGCGTGATCATTGCCACCGCGCTTGCCGAGGCGGGCGGGCTCGCGCCGGAGACGGTCACGGCCACGCTGGCGCATGGCCGGCTGTCGGGGCGCAAGGCGCCGGTGGGCTTTGGCGCCGACGCGACCCACGCCCTTGTCGCCGCGAGGGACGAGGGCGGCGCCGTGCGCCTCTGTCTTGTCGATCTGTCCGGCCCCGGCGTGACGATCCGCGCCCTCGACCCGATCGACCGGACGCGCCCGGCGGCGGAAATCGCCCTCGACGGCGCCCCGGCCGAATTGCTGCCGGGCTCGGACGGGGCGGTGATCTCCCGGCTTCTGGACGGCGCTGCGGTGCTCGGGGCCTTTGAACAGATCGGCCTCGCGGAGCGCGCGCTCGCGCTGACCACGGCCTATACCCGCGAGCGCCGCGCCTTCGGGCGCCCGATCGGCAGCTTTCAGGCGGTCAAGCACCGCCTCGCCGACATGTTCGCCCGGATCGAGCTGGCGCGTTCCAATGCCTTCTTCGGGGCCTGGGCCCTTGCCAGCGGCGACAGCCGCCTCGGCGAGGCGGCGGCCGTCGCGCGGCTTGCCGCGCTCGATGCGGTGCAGTTCGCCACCGAGGAATCGATCCAGCTCCACGGCGGGATCGGCATTACCTGGGCGGCTGATCCGCATCTCTTCCTGCGGCGCGGCTGGCAGCTCAAGGCAGAGCTCGGGCTCACCCCGATGTGGCGCGAGCGGCTGCTCGACAACCTGGCGGCCTCCGGGCACGCCGCAACCTGACAGGGACGCCCGAAGATGGATTTCAGCGACAGCCCCGAAGAAGCCGCGTTCCGCGCCGAGGTCCGCGCATGGCTCGATGCCAATGCCACGTTGCGCGACGGCAGCGAGAAGGCGCAGGATCATTTCATGGCCCGCGACGCCGAAGAGGTCGCGCGCGCACGGGACTGGCAGGCGCGCAAGGCGCGGGCGGGCTGGGCCGGGCTGACCTGGCCCCGCGCCTTTGGCGGGCGCGAGGCCACCCCGATCGAACAGGTGATCTGGAACCAGGAGGAGGCGCGCTATGGCGTGCCGCCCAACGTGTTTCTCATCGGTATCGGGCTGGTGGGGCCGACGATCATGGTTCATGGCACGGAGGCGCAGAAAGCCACCTTCCTGCCGCGCGCCCTGACCGGCGAGGACATCTGGTGCCAGCTGTTTTCCGAGCCTGCCGCCGGGTCCGACCTGGCCGGCATCCGCACCCGCGCGCGGCGCGATGGCGACGGCTGGGTGATTTCCGGCCAGAAGGTCTGGACCTCGGGGGCGCATTATTCCAGCCATGGCATCCTGCTGGCGCGCAGCGATCCGCAAGTGCCCAAGCACAAGGGCCTGACCATGTTCCTCGTGAACATGTCCGATCCCGCGATCGAGACCCGCCCGATCCGCCAGATCTCGGGCGGGGCGAGCTTCAACGAGGTGTTCATCGACGAGCTGCGCCTGCCCGACAGCGCCCGCCTGGGCGACGTGTCCGATGGCTGGAAGGTGGCGCTGACGACGCTGATGAACGAGCGGTTCAGCATCTCGATCGGGCGCGCCAGCGGCGGCGCGCGGGCCGAAGAGCTCATCGCCCTCGCCCGCCGCGTCCAGCGCAACGGCCGCCCGGCCATCGAGGATGACGAGGTGCGCGCGCGCATCGCCGATTTCGTCGCGCGCCAGCGCGGGCTCGAATTCACCTCCTACCGGGTCATGACATCGCTCTCGCGCGGCGAGGCCCCGGGCGAGGAAGGCTCGATCGGCAAGCTGCTGCTCGGCCGGCTGCGCCAGGAGATGGGCAGCTTCGGGATGGAACTGGCGGGGAGCGCGGCGGGGATCGCGTCAGCGGAGGGAGACGATGTGGCGCGCTGGCGCAACGAGTATCTCACCGCCCCCGGAAACCGGATCGCCGGCGGATCGGACGAGATCCAGCGAACGATCATCGGCGAGCGCATCCTCGGACTGCCGCCGGAAATCCGCGTGGACAAGGACGTGCCCTTCGCGGAGCTTTGAGCCGGTCGCGGGACTACTGCCACGGCAAGGGACCAGCAAGGAGGAGGAGAAAGACATGAATTTCAAATGGACGGGAATCGCGGCCACCGCGTGCTTTGCGCTCGCCGCGCCGGCCGGCGCGCAGGACATCGAATTGCCACGGGTGATCGCCTGGTCGGCCTATGACACGGGCTCGGCCGGTCACGCGCATTCGATCGCCATCGGCAACATGATGCGCAGCCGCTACGGCACGACGGTTCGCGTCCTCCCGGGGCGCAACGACGTCTCGCGGATGACACCCCTCAGGGACGGCACGGTGGATTACTGCCTGTGCGGCGTTGCCGCCTATTTCGCCTGGGAGGGGGTGTTCCTGTTTGCCGCCCCCGAATGGGGACCGCAGCCGATCCGGGCGGTTCTTCAGGCGGTCGGCGACTACGGGCTGGGCGTGGCCGCCGCCGCGGATGCCGGCATCGAGACGATTGCCGATCTCAAGGGCAAGCGGGTCGGACGCGCCGCGAGCTCGCCCGCGGTCGATGTCAACATGGAGGGCCTTCTGGCCTTTGCCGACCTGGGCTGGGAGGACGTGAACGCCGTGGAGTTCTCGGGCTATGTGAACTCGCTTCAGGGGATCCTGGAGGACCGCGTCGATGCCGCCTTCGCGCTCACGACGACCACTGTGAACTACCAGATCGAGGCCAGCCCGCGCGGCCTCAAGTGGCTTGAGACGCCGGCGGACGATACCGAGGGCTGGGCCCGTTTTCAGGCGGTGGCGCCTTTCGTGACGCCGCATATGGTGTCGGTCGGGCCGGGCATCGATCCTGCCGCGCCGCTGGAAATGGCGCAATATCCCTATCCGATCCTCGTGACCGAGGACGATCAGGATCCCGCCGAGGTGCGCAACATCCTCGCCGCACTCGACGCGGGCTTTGACGACTACAAGGATGCGGCGCCCGGTGCCAATGCCTACGCGATCGACCGGCAGATCCTGAACTGGGTGATGCCCTGGAGCGATGGCAGCGTCGCCTATTTCAAGGAAAAGGGAATCTGGACGCCCGAGGCGCAGGCGCATCAGGACATGCTTGTGGGTCGGCAGCAGGTTCTGGCCACCGCCTGGAGCGGCTTTGTCAAGGATGCCCCGGACGGCGAGGAGGCGTTCGTCGCGGGCTGGATGAAGGCGCGCGCCGAGGCGCTGGAGGCGGCTGGGCTCGAAGTCTATTTCCGCTGACACCAGCTGGCGCCCCCCCTCTGGCGGGGGCGCCAGGACCATCGGGCACACGGCCATGAACGGCCATACGGGCAACCGCGACAACACCGAAAGGCAGGCATGTCACAGGACGCGCAGGACAGGAAGGCCGCGCCGGCCATAACGGGCACCCCACCAGAGCCGCTGCGCTGGATACTCGCGGCATCGGCGCTGCTGCTGTCGGCGGCCTCGATCAACCATCTGTTCAATCTCGGGTTCTTCATGAACATCCGCCTGCTCGAGATTCACTACCTCTACGTGATGCTGCTGCTCACGCTGCCGCTGGTCTATCTGGTGTTCCCCTGTTCGGCCACCAACCCGCAGGGACCGACCCGGTGGTGGGATTACTTCCTGGCGCTGCTGGCGCTCGCGACCTGCGCGTTCTTCGTCTATTTCGGGCGCAGCGTGGTGAACAAGGGGTGGGACTTTGCCGCCCCGACCCATGCCGTGATCGCCAGTTTCACCTTCTGGTTCCTGCTGCTGGTGGCGGCCCGGCGCACCGGCGGCTGGATGCTCTTCGTGATCATCCTGCTGTTTTCCGTCTATCCCATGATCGCCGACCATGCGCCGGGACCGATCCAGGGTTTCCAGCGCCCCCCCGTCGAGACGGCGATCTTTCACGCGATGAGCGGCGAGAGCGTGCTCGGCATCCCGATGCGCAGTTTCGTCAACCTCGTGATCGGCTTCATGATCTTCGGGGTCGCGATGCAGCATACCGGGGCGGGGCCGTTCTTCATCGACATCGCCTTTGCCGCGCTCGGCCATGTCCGGGGCGGGCCGGCGAAGGTGGGTGTGCTGACCAGCGGGCTGACCGGCTCGATGAGCGGCAGCGTCATCACCAACGTGCTCACCACCGGCTCGATCACCATTCCGGCGATGAAGAAGGTGGGTTTCCGGCCAAGCTACGCCGCCGGGATCGAGGCGGCGGCCTCGACCGGCGCGGTGCTGATGCCGCCGATCATGGGGGCCACCGCCTTTGTCATGGCGACCTTCCTGATGACCGATTACGCCAATATCGTCGTCGCGGCGGTCCTGCCCTCGATACTCTATTTCTTCGCCCTCTTCGCCCAGATCGACGCCTATTCGGCGCGCAACGGGCTGCAAGGCGTGCCGCGGGCCGATCTCCCCCGCATCGGCAAGGTGCTGCGCGAGGGCTGGTATTTCCTCGCCGTCTTCGCGCTTCTGATCTGGATGCTGCTCTACCTCAAGCGCGAGGCCATCGCCCCGTTCTATGCCACCGCGCTGTTGCTTGTCCTCAACCAGCTGCTCTCGAAATCGCGCTGGGGCTGGCAGGAGTTGATGAACTTCCTGGTGGCCACGGGGCGGCTGTTCGTCGAACTGGTCGCCATTCTCGCGGCGGTCGGGCTGATCGTGGGCGGGCTGGCGGTCACCGGGATGTCGGGCACGATCTCGAACGACCTGCTCTATATCGCCGGCGGCAACACATTGCTGCTGCTGCTGCTGGGCGCGTTGACGAGCTTCGTGCTCGGGATGGGCATGACGGTGACGGCCGCCTATGTGATCCTTGCCGTATCGCTCGCCCCGGCGCTGATTGCCGGCGGGCTCGATCCGATCGGGGTCCATCTGTTCATCCTCTACTGGAGCATGCTGAGCTTCATCACGCCGCCGGTGGCGCTGGCGGCCTTCGCCGCCGCGGCGATCGCCCGGGCACGGCCCTTTGCCGCGGCCTTCGAGGCGATGAAGCTGGGCACGGTCATCTACGTCCTGCCGTTCTTCTTCGTTCTCGATCCCGCCTTCACCCTTCAGTCGGGGCTGCTCGACAGCGTGGTGACGATCGCCCGCGCGGGTATCGGGGTCCTGCTGATCTGCGCGGCGCTTCAGGGTTATCTGCTCCGCATTGGCCGGATCGAGCCCGGCCCGGCAGGCGTTCTGGCGCGGATCCTGCTCGCGATGGCCGGTCTGGCGCTCGCCCTGCCGGAGACCGCGATGCTGCCGATTCCCATTCCGGCGGCGGTCGGCGCGGGGCTCGTGCTGGCGATGGCGGCGGCGGGGATGGTGCGCGTATCGCATCGCTGGAAGGTGGCATGACATGAGCGCACAGGACGGCAGACCCGAGATCCCCGCCCCGTTCAACGCCCTTCTGGGTGTGCGCTTCGTGTCCTGGTCGCACGACGCCGCCGAATTGCAGCTGACAATCACGCGGGACCATCTCAACGGTGCCTTCGCCGTGCATGGCGGCGTCTTTGCGACCATGCTCGACAACGCGGTGACCTTCTGCGCGGCCTTCGCCGGCGAAGGCAAGCCCGGTCATCGCTGCCTGACGCTGTCGCTCACCACGAGCTTTGTCGCCCCGGCACTCGAGGGCGACGTGCTGCACGCGCGCGCCCGCATCGCCGGCGGCGGGCGCAAGCTGGTCTTCGTGCAGGGCGAGATCGTCAACCAGGAAGGCCGCCGCCTCGCCCATGGCGACGCGGTGATCAAGCGGCTCGCGCCGCCCCCGACAGACCGAACCGGGAAAACCGGGAAAACCGAGGAGGAAGATACATGATCAACCCGATGTCACTGGAAAACCAGGTGGTCATCGTCACCGGCGCCGGCCAGGGGATCGGACGCGGCATCGCCATGCTCGCCGCCGACCTCGGCGCCCGGGTGGTGGTGAACGACGTGAACGAGGCCAACGCGGCGCAAACCGCCGAGCAAATCGGCGGCAATGCCCGCGCCATCGCCGGCGATGTGGCCGACCCGGCATTTCCGGAACAGCTGGTGAAATTCACCCTCGACGCCTTCGGAGACATCAACGGGCTGGTGAACAACGCCGGGATCGTGCGCGCCGCCATGATCCACAAGATGGACCGCGCGACATGGCAGCAGGTCATCGACGTGAACCTCACCGGCGTCTTTGCCTGCCTTCAGGCGGTGGGCAGCTATTACCGCGCGCAGGCCGAGAAGAACCTTGGCGCGCCCGCGCGACGCGCCATCGTCAACATCTCGTCGGATGCCGGACGCCGCGGCACGATCGGGCAGATCAACTATGGCGCGGCGAAATCCGGCGTGCTCGGCCTGACGATGAGCGCGGCCCGGGAATGGGGCCGTTACCAGATCAGCGTCAACTCGGTCTGTTTCGGGATGGTGGAGACGCCGATGACCGAGACGATCCGCTCCGACAAGTTCGTGGACAAATACATGGCACAGATCCCGATGGGCCGGATGAGCACCCCCGACGAGGTTGCAAGGCCGGTCTGCTTCCTGCTGTCGGAGGCGGCATCCTACATCACCGGCCAGCACCTGAGCGTGAACGGCGGGTATCACATCGGGTTCTGATCATGGGAACAGCATTCGAGGGCCCGGGGCCCGATGCCGTCTTTGCCGCCAGGCTGGCGGAAGGCGTCTTCGAGATACAGAAATGCGATGGCTGCGGCACGCATGTCTTTCATCCGCGCGTGATCTGCCCGGCCTGCGGCGGCGCCGCGCTCGGCTGGGTGGCGCCCACGGGGCGCGGCACCGTTCACGCACGCACGATCGTCCGCCGCAGACCCGAGAAGGGCGGCGACTACAACGTGGTTCTGGTGGACCTCGAGGAGGGCGTGCGCATGATGTCGCGCGTGGACGGCATCGCCAATGACGACATTACCGCGGGCCTCCGGGTGACGGCGACAATCGGCAAGGGTGCGGATGGCGAACCGGCGGTGGTGTTCCGGCCCGAAGGAGCCATGTCATGAGCCTGCGCGGAAGGGCCGCCATCGTCGGGGCCGCGCTCGCCGGCTGTGGCGAGGCACATGGCAAGACCTCGATGGAAATCACCATCGAGGCGGCGCATGGCGCGCTCGCCGATGCCGGGATGTCGCTGCACGAGGTGGACGCGATCGCCACCTGCCAGCCGCTCGACATGCTCTCGGGGCTGACCCTGGCGCAGGAGCTGGGCCTGCGGCCAAAGTTCACGATGAACAACCGGATGGGCGGATCGTCCTTCCTGTCGCACACGCTCTGGGCGGCCATGCTGCTCGAGCTGCGCCTCGCCGATACCGTGCTCATCTGTTACGGCTCGAACCAGCGCACCGCCTCGGGCAAGCTGATGACCGCGCTCGGGCTGCCGACCCACGAGGCGCCCTACCGGCCGTTGTTCCCGCTGTCCTCCTACGCGCTTGCCGCGGATCGTCACATGACGCAGTTCGGGACCACGCGCGAACAGCTCGCCGATGTGGCGGTCGCCGCCCGTGCCTGGGCGCGCAAGAACCCCGATGCCTTTGTGCGCGACCCGCTGACGCGGGAGGATGTCATGGCCTCGCGGCTCGTGTCGGATCCGCTGCGGGTGCGCGACTGCTGTCTGGTCACCGATGGCGGCGGCGCGCTGGTGATGCGGCGCGCGGAGACGGCGAGGGACCACCCGCAGCCGCCGGTCTATCTGCTGGGCGGCGGCGAGGGCACGACTCATCGGGACATCTCGGAAATGGCGGATCTGACCGTGACCGGCGCCGTGCAGTCGGGTCGTGCCGCGATGGCGATGGCCGGCCTGCGGCCCGCGGATATCGACGTGGTGCAGCTCTACGATGCCTTCACGATCAACGTGATCCTGTTCCTCGAGGATCTCGGATTCTGCGCCAAGGGCGAGGGCGGTGCCTTTGTCGAGGGGGGCGGCATCGCGCCCGGTGGTCACCTGCCGGTGAACACCAATGGCGGCGGGCTGTCCTGCGTGCATCCCGGCATGTATGGCATCTTTACCCTGGTCGAAGCGGTGCGGCAGCTGCGCGGCGAGGCCGGAGAGCGTCAGATCCCCGGCGCCGAGATCGCGCTGGCGCATGGCAACGGCGGCGTCCTGTCGAGCCAGGTGACGAATATCCTCGGCACCGGGGCCACGCTCTGATCCGGACTGCGGCCCTCCCACGGGAGGGCCGCAGTGCCCGCACAGCGCCCGGTTCTCAATCCGGATAGGTTGCGAGGTCGATCTTCGAATAGATTTCCTGCCGCAGAAGATCCGCGTAGGGCTGGGGATTGTCGCGGATCGGGTGCAGCGGCGCCACCAGGTCCTGCCATTTCGTGATCAGCCCCCGGTAGGTCGCGATCAGCGCCTCGGGATCCTCGATCCCGCGCTCCTCGCGCGAGATGCGCGCGATCTCGTCCAGATCGGCGACGCGGAAATCCAGCAGATCCTGGAGGAACTCCGGCGACGGCTCGTGGACCGTCAGGCCCAGTGTCCCCGCTTCCTCGAGCACGGCGAGATCGTCGGTTTCGTAATAGACCTCGGTCTGGGCGAGGGCTTCGGGCATTCTGGCAGTGAACTTCTCGCGCTCCTCGAGCGACAGCCCCCGCCAGAACCTCGGGCCGACGGCAAAGATCGAACCGGAATGATAGGTGCCGAGGGGCAGGTTCGTGAGATGCCTGGCCACTTCGATCAGGCTGTGGCCCTTGAGCGCGCCAACAGGCTGCACCGCCGCGGTCACGACCCCGTGGCTCATCGTGTCATACATCTCGCTCGACGGCACGTTCACCGGCTCGGCCCCGAGCCGGACCGCCCAGCGATCCCAGACAGATCCCCCGGTGCGCACCTTGACGCCCTTCATGTCCGCGATCTCCACGATCGGCACGGTCGTCAGCAGAACATAGGGCGCGGTGCTGAGCCCGCTGAGCGCCACCATGCCGTTCCGGGCGAACTCGTCCTTGCAGGGCTGACAGTGCAGCATCACGAATTCGCTGGTCGCCCCGGCCATCACATAGTGGTCGTCGCCCAGAAGCGCGAGATCGGCGACCATCTGCGCATAGGGCATTTCCGAGCGGAAATAGGTAAATGCCAGCAGGCCCACATCGGCCACGCCGTCGCGGAGCCCGGACAGCGTCGGCTTGGGGCCGAGCAGCGCGCCGCCAGTGAACTGATGGAACTTGAATGTCCCTGGAGATTCGGCGTCCGTCATCTCGATAAAGGCGGTATGGCCTCGCGAGGCCGCGTGATTGGGCGAGGTCCATGTGCTGACCGTCACGCGTTTCTCCGCCAGGGCCGGCGCCGCCCCGAGCACCGCGCCCGCAGCCAGCACCGCCAGCATCCTGTTCAGCATCATCTTTCTCCTCCTCTTCATCACAATCCGCCTTTGCGCGGGTTTCACCGCGGCCCTCCGGGGCCGCCTCACTTTCCAAGTCCCGGCAGGAACATGATCAGCTCGGGAAAGGCGATCATGACGACCAGCACCAGAACATCGGCCGCGAGGAACCACATGACGCCCTTGAAGATCCGCCCGATCGGCACAGCATCCCCGACGATCCCCTTGATCACGAAGACGTTGAGACCCACCGGCGGCGTGATCAGCGCCATCTCGACGAGCTTGGTGGCGAGAACGCCAAGCCAGATCAGGCTGATGTGGTTCGCCTCGAAAATCGGCAGCAGGATCGGCAGCGTCAGCAACATGATGCCCAGCGGATCGAGGATCATGCCCAGCAGGCAGAAGATCACCGCCGTCCCGACGACCAGCATCACGTAGCTGGCGCCCATGTCGATCACCAGGCCCGACATCGCATCGGGAACCCCGCTGATCGCCAGAAACCGGGAAAACAGGTTCGCACCGACCGCGATGATGAAGATCGCCGCGGTCATCTTCGCGGTGTCCATCAGCGCGATCTTCGAGACCCTCCAGTTCAGTGTGCCGCGTGCCGCCGCGATCACGAAGGACAACGCGGCGCCGACGGCGCCGGCCTGGGTGGGTGTGAAGATCCCGGTAAAAAGGCCCCCGAACACGCCCACGACCAGAAGCAGAACCGGCCAGGTATCGCCCAGCGCCGCCAGGCGTTCGGACCATGTCCCGCGCTCGTCGAGCGGCGGCGCCATGTCGGGATTCATCCTGGCACGAATGACGATCACCCCGACATATCCGAACATCGTCAGAAGCCCCGGCACGATGGCGGCAAGAAACAGCTTGCTGATCGAGACCTCGGCAAGAATTCCATAGATGATCAGCAGAATGCTCGGCGGGATGAGCGATCCCATCGTGCCTGCCGCGGCCACCACTGCCGTGCTCAGCCCGGGATCATAGTTGCGCTTCAGCATCTCGGGCACGGCGATCCGCCCCATCGCCGCGGCACAGGCGAGGCTCGATCCCGCGGCAGCCGAGAACAGGGCGGCGCCGGCGACGCTCGCGACTGCCAGCCCCCCGGGCAGGAACGACAGCCACACCCGCGCCGCCCTGAAGATCCCTCGGGTGATGTCTGTCTGGTAACAGACATAGCCCATCAGAAGGAACATCGGGATCGAGCTCAGCGTCCAGTGCGCGGCAAAGTTGTATGGCACCGCCGTGAGCAGACCGAAGGCCGCGCCGCTGCCCAGCATCGCCCAGAACCCGAAGAAGGACACGATCCCCAGCGCCACCGCGATCGGGACGCGCAGCAGGACCAGGATGATGACCGAGAAAATGCCGCAAAGGCCGATCTGGAAAAAGCTCACCGTTGCGCTCCTATTCGTGCATGTCATGATCGGGGCGGAGCATGACCGCCTCGGTGAACGGCCGCCGGATCAGCTTGGCCAGCAGGAGAATCACCATGAGCCCCGCGCCGAGAGGCACGAAGAAGCGGCCCGGCCAGACCGTCACCGCCGCCATCCCCATCGAGCGTTCCCCGATGGCGTATTTCTCCACCGCGTCGATCCAGGTCTGCCATGTGAGCAGGCCATAGAACACCATCGACAGAGCGAGGGCCAGCATGTCGAGAACGGTCCGTGCCGGCGGCGGAAGCCGATCGTGGAGCAGGTCAACCCGGATATGCTCGTTGCCGGATTCGACGAAGGCGAGGGGCAGAAAGACGAGGCCGACCATGTAATAGTAGGACACATAGTCCACGGTTCCCGGCAGCGGCTCGGCGATGAACTGACTCAGGATGACATCGACGGCGACATGCACCATCATCAGCGCCGCAAGCGCCGCCGCAACATAGGTGACGATCCGCGATACCCGGCCAAGTGCTGCGATTAGCGTGTCCATCTCCGTTTCCTTCCCCTGTCGTCGCGCCCGGCAGTGCCGGCGGAGCCGTGCGGATCGAGGTCATGTGTCCTCGCCCGGCCCGCGCGACATGCCCTAGACACCACGAAACCGCGGTTCCCTCCTGTTCAGAAAGGCATCGATCCCCTCGGCGTGATCGGCGCTCTTGATGATCTGGCCCTGGATCACCGCCTCGGTATCGAGAAAGCTCTCCAGCGCCGGCTGCATCGCCGCGCGCATGAGGCGTTTGGCCCCGGCCAGCGCGAGGGTCGGCCCGCTGGCGAGGTCCTCGGCATAGGCATGTGCCGCCCTGTCCAGCGCCGCATCGGGGTGGACCTGGCTGACCAGCCCGAGGCCCAGCGCCTCTTCGGCCGGCACCATGCGCGCGGTGAAGGCGAGATCGGTGGCCCGCTGCCGCCCGATCAGGTTCTGAAGGAAGAAGGCGGCGCCGCCATCGGGGGCAAGGCCGATCCGGCGAAAGACCTGGCCGAGCTGCGCGGTCTGCGACGCAATCACCACGTCACAGGCCAGCGCGATGCTCAGGCCGATGCCCACCGCCGGGCCGCGCACCGCCGCGACCACCGGCTTTTCGCAGTTGTAGATCGCGAGGATCATCTGATGCGCCCGCCAGAGCCGGGCGCGATCCCCCCAGACGTCATCCTTGCCCATCGTCGTGATGTCGGCGCCGGCGCAGAAGGCCCGCCCCTCGGCGCGCAGCAGCACCGCCCGCACCTCGGGGTCGGTGCTGAAATCGCGGAACGCATCGCGCAGCTCGGTGCGCATCTCCAGGGTCAGCGCGTTGAGCTTCTCCGGCCGGGACAGGGTCACCGTCGCCAGCCCGCCCCCGCGTTCCACCACGATGTCGCCTGTCATGTGCCTCCTCCCCCTTGGCAAGGTCCCGTCAGTCGGCGAACACCGCCCGCGCGATCCCGTTCTTGTGGATCTGCGTCGTGCCCCCGGTGATCGTCAGCATCCGTACGTCCCGCACCATCCGCTCGAGCGGCAACGAGCCGAAATAGCCATAGCCGCCGAACATCTGCATGGCGTCATGGGTCACGCGCTGCGCCATCTCGGTGGCCTGGACCTTGGCGATCGAGCACAGCGTCGGATCGGGCTGGCCCCGGTCGATCAGCGACAGGGCGGTATAGCAAAGCGACCGCGCTGCCTCGATCTGCACCTTCATGTCCGACATCATCCATTGAAGGCCCTGCATGTCGGCGAGCGCCGCGCCGAACTGGCGGCGGGTCTTCATGTAGTCCCGCGCGAGATCGAACGCCCCTTCGGCCACGCCCAGCGCGAGAACCCCCATCCCGACGCGCGTGGCGTTATAGACGCCCAGCGGGCGGACAAAGCCGCTGGAATTCTCTGCCAGCCCCTCGGTCACGATATTGTCGGTGGGCACCCGCACGTCGTCGAAATGGATTTCGCATTCGTTGCAGCCGCGCGCGCCCATCTTCTGCTCGAGGGTGGTCACGCTCACGCCGGGGCTCTCGCGGGGCACCAGCACCGTGCCGATGCCCCGCGCGCCCTTGCTGTCGCAAAACCGTGCATAGACCAGGAGGAAATCGGCCCGGTCGCCGAAAGTGGTGAAAATCTTGCCGCCATTGAGCACATAACCGTTCCCCTCGGGGCGCAGCGAGGTGGTGATCGCGGTGGCGTCCGAACCGGCGCCCGGCTCGGTCCAGGCGATCGCGCATTCGATCTCGCCCGCCGCAAGGCGCGGCAGGAAGGCGCGCCTGAGCGCGTCGCTGCCGCAGGTGGCGATGATCCGCGGCGAGACATTCTGATCGTGGACGATCAGCGCGGTGTTGAAATCCACCTTGGCCAGCTCCTCGATCACCAGGTAGCAATCCACCAGCGCGGCGCCCCCGCCGCCGTATTCCTCGGGGATGGTCATGCCCAGATAGCCGAGCGCGCCCAGGCGGTGATGGTTTTCCTCCGGGTAGATGCCCTCGCGGTCCCAGCGCGCCGCGCGCTCGCGAAACTCGCCCTGCGCCAGCCTGCGCGCCGCATCCTTGAGAGCGATCTGTTCCTCGCTCAGCAATGAGGGATGCATCGGCCCTACTCCCGCCGCTGGTTGAAGCTGTGGCCATAGACCATCGCGGCGATCGTGTTGCGCAGGATCTCCACGGTGCCGCCGCCCAGCGCAAAGCCGCGCGCATCGCGCACCATTCGTTCGAGAGGGTATTCGCGCGTATAGCCGTTATGGCCATGCATCTGGAGCGCCTCGTTGGTGACGCGCTGCGCCATCTCGTTGGCATAGAGCTTGGCCATGGTTGCATCCATCGGATCGGGAAAGCCGTTCGGCGCCGGGTTGGTCGCGGCCCGATAGACCATCAGCCTTGCCGCGTGGATCTGGGTGGCCATGTCGGCGATCTTCCATTGCAGGCCCTGGAATTCCTTGATCGGACGCCCGAACTGATGGCGGATTTCGGAATAGTCCCTGGCGGCCTCGAACGCGCCCTGTGCCAGCCCCACGCACATCGCCGCGTTGCCCACCCGCTCCGGCCCGAAGCTGCTCATCAGCAGGGCAAAGGACCGGGAGCTCCCCGGATCGCCCTCGACAAGGACATCCTCGGGGCCGGCGCGGTAATTCTCGAGGATGATCTCGGCCTCGGTCAGCCCCCGCCCCCCCATCTTCAGCGATATGTGGCCGATCCGCGCGCCCGGCTTCTTCAGATCGACGATGAAGGCGCCGATCCCCCTTGCCCCGCTCGCCTTGCCGAACCGGCAGAAGACCAGCGCGTAATCCGCCACATGCGCGCCGGTGGACCAGCACTTGTTGCCGTTGATCACCCAGCCGTCGCCATCCGGCGTGGCCGTCGTGCGCAGGTCGGTGACCGCCGATCCGGCCTCGGGCTCGCTGATCGCGATGGCGATGAATTTCCGCCCCGCCGCCATGTCCGGCAGAAACCGTTGCTTCTGCTCGTCATTGCCCAGCACGCTGATCGCCCGCGATGGCCCGTTGAGATAGAGCTGCGAGACCAGCGCCGTGTTGAAGCAGACCCGGGCCATTTCCTCGAGAAAGACGGTGCCCTGGATCACCGGAGCGCCGGAGCCGCCGTATTCCTCGGGGATGAACATCCCCAGATAGCCCAGCTCGGCCAGCTTGTCGCGATTGACGGCGGGAAACTCCTCCTTCTCGTCCCAGTAAGCGGCCTTCGGGGCGAATTCCCGTTCCGCGAGCTTGCGCACCTCCTGGCGAAAGTCCTCCAGTTCGGGATCGAGCTTGAAGCTGGTCATGTCAGCCTGTGTCCTTTTCGTGAGAATGTGGCGGGGCATCGCGCAGCGCGCGCAGCACGCGCACCGTATCGGCGCCGGCGGGTGGAAGGGGTCTGGGGGGCTCGGGGCGGTGGCGCGCGAAACGCATGGGCAATCCCGGGACCGGAACCGTGCCGAGATCGGGATGCGGCAGGTCGTGGATCATGCCTCGGGCGCGCATCTCGGCATCGGCCACAACCTCGGCGAGGGTGCGCACCGGCGCGCCGGGAACATGCACCGCGTTCAGCGCCGCGAAAATCTCGGCGCGGGTCAGCCCCGATGTCCACGCCGCCACCAGCCCATCGACCTCGGCCCGCCGGGCGCAGCGCGCCGGGGCGCTGGCCAGCCCGGGATCTTCGGTCAGATCCGCGCGGCCCATGGCGCGCAGCAGTTCGCGCCAGTGCCGGTCTGTCAGACACATGATCGCCACCTGCCCGTCCCGCGCCGGAAACAGGTCATAGGGCGCGACCTTGAGCACCGCCTGACTGTTGCCGGCCCGGTCCATGAACCCGTCGGTCGCGAGCAGGAGACTGGCGATGTTGGAGGCCAGCGCGTGATGCGCCACGTCCTGCATGGCGATCTCCACGAAATCGCCCTGCCCGCTCCGGCCGCGCGCGTGGAGCGCCGCCATGATACCGCCGAAGAGGTGGATCCCGCCGAGAAAATCGGTGATCGCCGCGCCGCATTTCACCGGCGGGCCGTCGGCGAAGCCAGTCACCGACATGAGCCCGCTCAGGGCCTGGATGGGAAAATCCATCGCCGCCGCGTCGCGATAGACCGAATCGGCCGCGTATCCCTTGCCCGATCCCATGACCAGGCGCGGGTTTCGCGCGCTCAGCGTCTCCCAGCCGAGGCCGAGCCTCTCCATGGTACCGGGCCGGAAATTCTCGATCAGGACATCGGCGCCCTCCACCAGCGCCAGCAGCGCCGCGCGCCCCTCCTCGCTGCGCAGGTCGAGCGTCACGCTCTGCTTGCTGGAATTGAGCATCATCGCCGCGGGATTCTCGCAGCCCGCGGCGATGCCGCGGATGCTGTCGCCGCCGGGGGGCTCGATCTTGAGGACCTCGGCGCCCATGAGCGCGAACATCAGCCCGCAATACGGCCCGAGATAGACCTGACCCAGGTCGATCACCCGCAGCCCGGCCAGCGGCCCGCCGGCCGCCGCCCCGCTCATGCGCCGACAAAGCGCGGCGGGCGCTTTTCCCCGAAGGCGGACACGGCCTCGCGGTGGTCCTCGGTCTGCATGATGAAGGCCTCTCCGGTGGCCTCGATTTCCAGGTAGGTGGCGAAATCGCAATCCATGCCGCGGTTCAGCATCGCCTTGCCAAGCCCGAAGGCACGGGTCGGCCCCGCGGCCAGTCGCGCGGCGAGCGCGAGGGCTTCCGCCTCCAGCGCGTCCTCCTCGTGGATCGCGTGGACGATCCCGAGATCGCGCGCCTCCCGGGCGTCGATCACCTGCGCGGTGAGGAACATGGCCTTGGCGCGCTGCGCCCCGACCACCCGCGACAACAGATAGAGCCCGCCACCATCGGGCACGATCGCCACCCGTGCATAGGCCTGGCAGAACCGCGCCGAGGGAGAGGCAAGGATGATGTCGGCCAGCAATGCGATGTTGAAACCCACGCCAAAGGCCGGCCCGGCAACTGCGGCGACCACCGGCTTTTCAAGGTCATGGAGCATCCGCGTGACCCGGTGCTGCTGCTTCATCCGGTCGCGCATCGCCATGGCCGAGGCGCTGGCGAAGGTGTTGATGTCGCCACCGGCGCAGAACGCGCCCCCGGTCCCCGTGATCAGCAGCGCACGAACCCGGGAATCGTCGCGCACCTGTGCGACAATGCGCTCCATCTCCCTGCGCGCCTCCTGATCGAGCGCGTTCTTCTTCTCGGGAAAGTCGAAGGTCATCCGACCGACACCGTCCGAGTGGCTGTAGAGCAATGGCACCGCGTCCGCCCCCTTCGAGGATTGCACCCGCTCCCGTCACGCTAGGGGCCGGCGGGGCACCGGGCTACCCCCATGCCATGGCCTGGGGGCGAAAATCATATCTATGCGAAATTGACTCCCGCGGTGTTTTGCATTGTGATCGGGGCTCGGGGATGGTTCGGTCCTGCCATCCACGCGCCCCTGATGCGCGCCGGAAACGGTGATGAGAAAAAACGCAGCCTTATGTTATGGCAGGTAAAATGATGTATTCCGACACGCCACTGGGCCGCCTGCGCCTGCCCGTGATCTGTTCGCCGATGTTTCTGGTTTCGGGTCCGGAGCTTGTCATCGCCCAGTGCAAGGCCGGCGTGATAGGCAGCTTTCCGGCGCTCAACGCACGCGAGGGCGAAGGCGAGCCGCCGCAGCTCGAGGCGTGGCTGAAACGCATCACCGAAGAGCTCGACGCACATAATCAGGCCAATCCCGACCGGCCGGCAGCGCCTTTTGCCGTCAACCAGATCGTTCATCGCTCCAACGACCGGGTCGAGCGGGACATCGAGATCTGCGCACGCTGGAAAGTGCCGGTCTGGATCACCTCGATGGGCGCGCGCGAGGATGTCAACCAGGCGGCGCATGACTGCGGCGGGATCGTGCTGCACGACGTGATCAACAACCGCTTTGCCCGGAAGGCCATCGACAAGGGGGCCGACGGCCTGATCGCGGTCTGCGCGGGCGCGGGCGGCCATGCCGGCACCCTGTCGCCCTTTGCGCTGATCCAGGAAATCCGGGAATGGTTCGACGGCCCGCTCGCCCTGTCCGGGTCGATCGCCAGCGGGCGCGCGATCCTCGCGGCACAGGCCATGGGGGCCGATTTCGCCTATATCGGTTCGGCCTTCATCGCCACCGCCGAGGCCGCCGCCAGCGAGGCCTACAAGCAGATGATCGTCGAGGGCACCGCCGATGATATCCTCTACACCAGCCATTTCAGCGGGGTGAACGCCAATTACCTCAAGCCCTCCATCCGGGCGGTCGGTCTCGATCCGGACAATCTGACGGGCGAGGGCAACAGGCTCGACCTGGCCACCGGCGATATCCGGCCCAAGGCATGGCGCGACATCTGGGGCAGCGGCCAGGGCATCGGCGCGGTGCATGGGGTCATGTCCACGGCCGAATATATCGACCGGCTCGAGCGCGAATACCATACCGCAAGGGATGCGCTCTGCGCCTGAGCCCGGGCGCGTCCACGAGCAGGTTCAACGGCGCGGTGCATCCCCAGACCTGTCCGCCAGTTCACCCTGCGATAGCGGGCCGGAGATGGCTGTCTCATCCACCTCGTGCAGCAGCATGGATTGGCGTGGCAAATCCCCCGGCGTCAGGGTTGTGCAACACCGCCTCCCGCGCGCGCGCCCGGACCGGCAGCAGGCCATGGCGAAGGAATGGCAGCGCCGTGGCGGCGGTGGACAATCGCGCTGGCGCGTGGTTCGCTCGGGCATCGCAGGCGGCCGCGTGGCGGAGGGGGCATGACGATGGGCAAATTCCGGACCGGGGCTGCGGGCCATCGCAGGGCAGCGGGCGATGGGACCGTGCCCTGCGCCGGCGCGGGTCGGGCCCCGTGAGCGATCACCTCAAGGGCCTTCTGATCACCGCGACGGGCGTGCTCTTCATCGTGCCCGATTCGCTCTTTGTGCGGCTGATCGCGGCCGATCCGGCCTCCGTCGCCTTCTGGCGCGGGCTCACGGCGGGCAGCGTGATCCTGATCGCCGTGCTGGCCACACAGGGCACGCGCGGCTTTCGCGCGGTGGCGGCGACCGGCGCCAAGGGGGCGCTCTACACGGTGCTCCTCGGCGCGGCGGCGCCGGGCTTCGTGCTGGCGGTGAGCTGGACCAGCGTCGCCAATGTGGTGTTCATCCTCGCCTCGATGCCGGTCTTTGCCGCGATCCTGAGTCGGGTGTTTCTGGGCGAGACGATCAGCGCGCGCATGATCGTGACCATGATCGGCGTCTTTGCCGGGCTCGCGCTGATCCTGCGCGGCTCGGGCGAGACGCATGGCGCGCATTGGCGCGGCGATCTGGTGGCGCTTGCCGTTTCGGCCAGTTTCGCAGGCGCAATTACCACGGCGCGGCGGCTGCGCGCGGTCTCGCTCGTGCCGGCGATCCCGGTGGCGATGATCGGCGCCTCGCTCGTCGTCTGGCCGCTGGCGCGGCCGATGGCGGTCTGGGCGGAGAGCTGGCCGCTGCTGCTGGCGCATGGCGCGTTCATCAGCGTGGCAACCTCGCTGATGACGCTCGGGCCGCGCTATATCGGGGCGCCGGAGGTGGCGCTGCTGATCCTGCTCGAATCGGTTCTGGCGCCGCTCCTGGCCTGGGCGGTCATCGGCGAGGATCCGGGGGGCTGGGCGCTGATCGGGGGGGCGGTGGTGATCTCGGTGCTGCTGGTGTCGAACCTCTGGGCGCTCGGGATGGGGCGCCGGATGCGCATCCGCCCCCACCCGCGCACCGGCCCGCCGGTCTGAGGATCGCGCGCGGGAGGGCATCGCCGCCCCCGGGGGATCAGAACCTTGCCGTCACGCCCGGCAGGTTGAGCGCCTTCACGAGGTCGCGCAATTCCTGCCGCGCCGCGATATTCGAGATATTGAGCTGCCGGACACCGATATCCCTGAGGTCGAGCAGCGTCAGCCCGCGCGGGAACAGCTCGCGAAAGATCACCCGCTCGTTGAAGCCGGGCGCCACGCGAAAGCCGATCCGCTTTGCCAGCGCATCGAGCGCGCGCCCCATCTTTTCCTTGTTCACCATCGCCTGCGCGCCGACGCGATTGCGCAGAACCACCCAGTCGATCGGCCGCAGCCCCGCCTGCGCGCGCGCCTGCCGCGCGTTCCAGACCATCTCGGAATAGACCGAGGGGCCGAGCACCTTGAGCCCATCGGAATCGGTATGCGCCAGCAGGTCGAAATCGATGAAACTGTCGTTGAGCGGCGTGACCAGCGTATCGGCGAGGCCATGCGCCATCTGGCTCAGGGGCGTGTGCGCTCCGGGGCAGTCGATCACGATGAAATCGCTGTCGGGGCCCGCTTCGGCCATGGCCGCGGCGAGGCGGCGTTCGTGGATGTTCTCGCCGGGATCGACCTGCGCGGGGGCGATCCCGGGCAGATCGACCAGCCGCGCACCCGGCAGGTCCAGCCCCTCCTGCGCCATGAAACGCGCGCGATTGTCGGCATAGCGGCCAAAGCTGCGTTGGCGCAGGTCGAGGTCGATCGCGCTCACCCGGTGGCCAAGCCGCGCCAGCGCCGTTGCCAGGTGCATCGAGACCGTCGATTTTCCCGCGCCGCCCTTCTCGTTGCCGACGACGATGATATGCGCCATGTTCCGCCTTCCCCCGGGTGTCGGCATTCCGCCGCGCGTTGATGTACGTCCGGCCGCCGTCGGTATGCCCGCGCGCGGCGCAGGGACGATGTGCCCCCGCCCCGCGCCGGTGTCCAGCCCTCTCGCGCCCGGCAGGCCCGGCCGATGCCGGCGCTTTTCCAGCCGCGGGGAATGTCCTACACGAAGACATGACACGGAGACGCCCCCAATGATGCACAGCCCGATCCCCCTGTCGCGCGATCTCGTCCTGATCGGCGGTGGCCATGCCCATGCGCTCGTGCTGCGGATGTGGGGGATGGACCCGCTGCCCGGCGCGCGCCTCACGGTGATCGACCCGAACCCCGTCGCGCCCTATACCGGCATGTTGCCGGGGCTGGTGGCGGGGCATTACCGGCGCGCGGAGCTGGAGATAGACCTGGTGCGGCTGGCGCGCTTTGCGGGTGCGCGGCTGATCGTGGGGGCAGTCACGGCCATCGACGCGGAGGCAGGCCGCCTGACGGTCGCGGGGCGCGGCGATCTGGGGTTTGACGTGGCCTCGGTCGATGTGGGCATCCATTCCGCGATGCCCGACCTGCCCGGCTTTGCCGAGCATGGCGCGGCGGCCAAGCCGCTCGGCCCCTTCGCCGAGGCGTGGGAAGGGTTCGTGCAGCAGGTGGCGGAGGGGGCTGCGCCGCGCGCGGCAGTCATCGGCGGCGGCATCGCCGGGATCGAGCTGGCGCTGGCCATGGCCTTTCGGCTGCGGCAGGTCGCGGGCCACGCCGAGGTCACGCTGATCGAGCGCGCCGCAACCCTCGCCCCCGACACGCCGGTTGTGCGCGCGCGGCTTGCCCGCGCCTGCGGCGCGGCGGGGGTGCGGGTGCTGACCGGTGCGGAGGTGACCGAACTCACCGGCGGGGGCGTCGTTCTGAGGGATGGCCGCACGATCGCCGCCGGCTTCGTCGCCGGGGCGGCAGGGGCGCGGGCGCATGGCTGGCTGGCGCAGAGCGGCCTGCCGGTGACGGCGGAGGGTTTTCTGCGCGTCGGCGCCGATCTGCGCGTCGAGGGGCAGGAGGCGCTCTTTGCCGCAGGCGATTGCGCGCATCTCACCCATGCGCCGCGCCCCAGGGCCGGGGTCTTTGCCGTGCGCGCCGCCCCGGTGCTGCGCGACAATCTGCGCGCGGTGCTCAGCGGCGGGCGCACGCGCGCCTTTCATCCCCAGCGCGATTACCTCAAGCTGATCTCGCTGGGCGGGAAATCGGCGCTCGGCGAGAAGCTGGGCGTGGCCATTGGCGGGCCGGTCCTGTGGCGGCTCAAGGACCGGATCGACCGCAAGTTCATGGCGAAATTCCACGATCTGCCCGCGATGCCCGCGCCCGCCATGCCGCGCCTGCGCGCCCTTGCCGACACCGCGGAGACGGCGCCGCTCTGCGGTGGCTGCGGCGCCAAGGTCTCGCCCGGTGTGCTGGCCTCGGTGCTCTCGGCGCAGGGGCCCGTGCGCCGCGCCGACGTGCTGAGCGGGCCGGGCGACGATGCGGCGGTGATCGCGGTCGGGGGCGCGCGGCAGGTGCTGACCACCGATCATCTGCGCGGCTTTACCGAGGACTGGGGCGTGATGGCGCGCATCGCCGCGCTGCACGCGCTGGGCGATATCTGGGCGATGGGGGCCGCGCCGCAGGCGGCGCTCGTTTCTGTCACGCTGCCGCGCATGTCCGAGACGCTCCAGGCGCGCAGCATGGCCGAGATCATGGCACATGCGGGCGCGGCGCTGCGCGCGGCCGGGGCCGAGATCGTCGGCGGCCATTCCACCATGGGGGCCGAGACGAGCATCGGCCTGACCCTGACCGGCCTGCTCACCCGCGACCCGATCACCATCGGCGGCGCGCGCACGGGCGATGCCTTGATCCTGACGCGGCCGATCGGCGCGGGGGTGCTGCTGGCCGCCGAGATGCGCGGGCTGGCGGAGGGGCGCGACATCGCTGCGCTGCTCGGGATCCTTCAGGTGCCACAGGGCGACGCGGCGGAGATCCTCGCCGGTCCTGCCCATGCCATGACCGACGTGACGGGCTTCGGCCTTGCCGGGCATCTGATGGCGATGTGCCGCGCCTCGGGGGTGGCGGCCCGGCTCGATCTGGCGGCGGTGCCGACCTATCGGGGGGCCGAGGCGCTGGCCGCGGCGGGCGTGCGCTCGACCATCCTGGAGGCGAACCGCGCGGCGGCCCCGGTCGCGGGCGGCAGCGGCCCCAGGCACGAGCTTCTGCACGATCCGCAAACCGCCGGCGGGCTGCTGGCCGCGGTCGCGCCCGGACAGGCAGAGGCGATCCTCGCGCGGCTGCGCGCGGCAGGCCACCGCGCCGCCTGCATCGGGGCGCTGACCGAGGGTCCCGCCACGATCACCTGCACACCCGGAGCGAACCAGGAGACGTTTCACGAGAGCGGGAACCGGCCCTGAACATCTCGAACAGGCCAGATCAGCACGTCAGGGCGTGCCACCGAAAAAGGAATTCGGGCAAGGGGTTGCAGCAGGCGTCAGCCGGGCAGATCCGCCAGCGGCAGGCGCGCGCGCTTGCGTTGCAATTCGTAATGGCCGAGCGGCGTCCAGCCGGCGAGCACCGTCTCGATCTCGTCGCGGCGGAATGCGGCGCGCAGCGCGTCCTCGAAAAGCCGCCGGTCCTTCTTTGGCATCGGGGCGAGGTCCAGCACGATCTGCCCGCCAAGACCGCGCAGCCGCAATTCGCGCGGCAGGGCGCGTGCCAGCGCGAGATTGGCCTTGAGGCCTGCGGCGGGGCTCGTGTCGGCGCCGGTATTCACATCGACCGCCACCAGCGCGCGCGTCGGCTCGATACAGGCCATGCCGCCGCCCGCGAGGCGCAGCTCGGGCAAGCGCAGCGCGTCGAGCGCGTCGAGCACACCCAGCGTGGCGAAGCTCCCCTCCCCATCGACAAGCTCCGCAGGCTCCGGCCAGTCGCGCCATGCCAGCGCGTGCGGCCCGTCGCCCTCGACCAGTTTTTCCGGCTCACGCCCGCTCGCATCGGCCAGAACCGCCTGCGCCAGATCGCGCATGGCGCGGATATCCTCGGCGATGGCCTCATCGGCCGCCCCCTCGCAGGCCGAGCGCAGAATGAGGCCCATGGCCCCCTCCCCCATCTCTTCATGGGCAATCTCGTGCAGGCGCAGGCGCTCTTGCTCGTCCTTGATGGCGCGAGAGATATTGAGGCCGGGCGCCTCGGGGGTCACGATGGCGTAGCGGCTCTTGAAGAGCACGCGCGCGGTGACCGGGATCGCCTTGCCCGGCTCGGCATGGCCGGTGATCTGCACGAGGATCGGCTGCCCGGGGGCGAGCCCCTTGACCTGCCGCAGAAAGGCCGCGCCGTCGGGCGTGCGCAGGAACATGCCACCCTGCCCCTTCACCGGCCGGTCGGCGATGGCGCGATAGATCGTGCCGGGGCGCGGCGTGTCGCTGTCGATCAGCAGATCGTCAAGCCTGCCGCCAATCAGCAGCGCCGCCGCCTCGCGGCCCGCGACATGATCGAGCGCGATGGTGGTCATGGCCTGTCCTTCCAGACCGGATAGCCCGCCGCCTGCAAGAGGCCCGCGGTCTCGGCCAGCGGCAGGCCGACAATCCCGGTGAAAGAGCCCGAAATCCACGGGATGAACGCCCCGGCCAGGCCCTGAATGCCGTAGCCGCCCGCCTTGCCCTGCCATTCGCCGGAGGCGAGATAGGTGTTGATCTCCTCGTCGGAGAGGCGCTTGAACCTGACCGCGCTCGGCACGTCGCGCACCCACAGGCGTTCGCCCCGGCGCACCGCCACGGCAGTAATCACCCGGTGCCGCCGTCCCGAAAGCGCGTGGAGAAATTGCGCCGCCTCGCCCGCGCTCTCGGGCTTGCCGAGGATGCGCCGGCCCATGGCGACGGTGGTATCGGCGGCGAGCACGATATCATCCTCGCCCGCCTCGGTGGCGCGCGCCTTTTCGCGGGCGATTCGCGCGCAATAGGGCCGGGGCAATTCGCCCCTGGCGGGGGTCTCGTCGATCTCGGGCGGGCGGATCGCGTCCGGCACGACGCCAAGCTGCGCCAGCAGGTCACGGCGGCGCGGGCTGGCCGATCCGAGGATCAGGAGCATCGGGCGCGCTTACTTGAAGCGGTAGTTGATCCGGCCCTTGGTCAGATCGTAGGGGGTCATTTCCACCTGAACCTTGTCGCCCGCGAGAACGCGGATCCGGTTCTTGCGCATCTTGCCTGCCGTATGTGCGATGATCTCATGGCCGTTCTCAAGCTCGACCCTGAATGTCGCGTTCGGCAGGAGTTCCTTGACGACACCGGGAAATTCGAGCGTGTCTTCCTTGGCCATGGTCTCTCCTTGCAGTCGCGTCCCGCCAGAGGTGCGGAACGCGACAGTAAATGCGCCTCTTGCGCGCATTTTTCAAGGTCTAATCAGCGCAGCCGCGTGACTTTGGCCGCGCCGTCGCGCCCTGCCTGATCGTCCCAGTGGCGGCGGTTGAGAACCACGCCATCGGCGCGCACATGGGCCACGCGGGCCAGGTCCACCTCGCCCAGGGTCCAGCCCGGCGTGTCGAGCGTGCCCTGCGCCAGCACGCCGGTGGCCGGAAAGCCGGTATCGGGCGGGCCGAAGATCCCCCCCATGCCGGTATTCGTCTCGACCGCGGGCGACCAGGCGGCATTGCCCACGGTGGAGGCCATGACGCTCACGCATTGCGCCTCGAGCGCGCGGGCCATGGCACCGATGCGCACCCGCCAATAGCCGGTCAGCGCCTCGGTGCAGGACGGCACGAGCAGCAATTCCGCCTCCGCGAGGGCGCGGCCCAGCAGGGGAAATTCGCTGTCATAGCAGATCAGGATGCCGATCTTGCCCAAGGCGGTATCGAAAATCCGCAGCGGCCCGCCGGGGGCAACATGCCAGTCCTCGCGCTCGAAGCGGGTCATGATCTGCTTGTCCTGATGGGCGCGCGCGCCGGTCGGCGTATAGAGGATCGCGCGGTTGACCGGGCGCGGCCCGATCGCGGGATCGAGGACCGGGGCCGAGGCCCCGAGGATATGCAGCCCGTGGCGCGCGGCGAGATCGGCATGGAGATCGGCCACATCGCCCATCACCTCCGAGACGGCATGAAGCGAGCGTTCCAGATCGCCCGCCACCTCCGGCCCCCTGAGCGTCGCCAGTTCCATCGCGCCATATTCCGGGAACACCGCGAGGTCCGCCCCCTGCGCGGCGGCCTCGGCCACCCATGTTCCGAGCTTCGCGGCATAATCCGCCCATGAGCCCAGGACATCGAGCGGATAGGCGGCGGTGGCGATCTTCATGGCGGCACTCCTGTTCCGGCCCGTTTGCGCCCTGCGCCAGCCCCCCGCGCCGCCCCTGCCCCCGCGCGGCCGGGCGATTGCCGGCCTGCGCGCAACCGTGCTATCGTCGGCGCCAACGAGGCAGGGCAGCCCATGGCGAAGACGGCACTCAGGAAATACGAGCGGCTCGAGGCCGCCGGTCTCTGGCGGCCCGACGCCGAGGCACAGCGCATCGACGTGATCGTGTCCCTGGGCGAGGCAACGCTGACCATCGCCGACATGCGCGAGCGCGTCAAGGCGCACTGGTCGCTCGCGGCCATCGCGCGTGCCAATCCCGACAGGCTGCCGGCGCTCTACCATCCCGACGGCGACCCCGACGAGACGCTCGAGCTGCCGGGCGACGAGAGCGAGATGATCGCCGCCATCGAGAAACTGCGCGGCGCCATCGACCGGCAGCGCCCGCATCCCGGCCGCCTCCGCCTCTGGGGGGTGCTGACGAGCCTGCTGGCGGTGGTGCTGGTGATCGGGCTGTGGCTGCCGGGCGCCGCGCGCGAGCACGCGCTGCGCGTCGTCCCCGCGGCCAAGCGCGCCGAGATCGGCACGGCGCTGCTGGCGCATGTGACGCGCGTGACCGGGCCGCCCTGCCGGGCGCCGGGCGGGGCGGCGGCGCTTGCGGCGCTGGAGCGGCGCCTGCCGCCCGGAACGGGGCGGGTGAGAATGGCGGTGGTGCGCAGCGGCGTTCCCGACGCGCTGCGCCTGCCGGGCGGCACGATCCTGCTGCGCGCGGCGCTGGTCGAGGATCACGAAACGGCCGATGTGGTCGCGGGCCACATCATCGCCGCATATCTGCGCGCCGAGGCGCGCGACCCGCTCGACCGGCTGCTCGCCGAGGCGGGGCTGTGGGAGGTGCTGCGCCTGCTGGCCACGGGCCGGATCGGCGACGCGGCGCTGGCCGGACATGCCGAGACGCTGCTCAAGTCGCCGCCCGAACCCCTGCCCGATGCGGTGCTCCTCGGCGGGTTTGCCCGCTGGCAGGTCCCCGCGAGGCCCTATGCCTATGCGCGCGACGTGACCGGCGAGACGGTGCTCGGCCTGATCGAGGCCGATCCCTTTCCCGAGGGCAGCATCCCGCCGCCGGTCCTGAGCGATGCCGACTGGCTGCGCCTTCAGGGGATCTGCGGCGGGTAGGACCGGCGCCCGACCTCACATTTCCCGGGCGATCTGGCGCAGCTCGAATTTCTGGATCTTGCCGGTCGAGGTCTTGGGCAATTCCCGGAACACCACCGATTTCGGCGTCTTGAACCCGGCCAGCCGCTCGCGCGCAAAGGCGATGATCTCGGCCTCGGTGGCCATGGCGCCGTCCTTGAGCTCGACAAAGGCGCAGGGCACCTCGCCCCATTTCGCATCCGGTTTGGCCACCACCGCACACAAGAGCACCGCCGGATGCCGCATCAGCACCCCCTCCACCTCGACCGAAGAGATGTTCTCGCCGCCCGAGATGATGATGTCCTTGGCCCGATCGACGATCCGCAGATAGCCGTCGGGTGACTGGACCGCGATATCGCCCGAATGGAACCAGCCGCCGCGAAATGCCTCGCGGGTGGCCTCGGGGTTCTTGAGATAGCCCTTCATCACCGAATTGCCGCGAATCATGATCTCGCCCAGGCTCTCGCCGTCCATCGGGATCTGCTCCATCGTCTCGGGATCGCGCGCGGTGATTGCCTCCATCATCGGCATGAGAACGCCGGTGCGTGCCTTCATCGCATAGCGCTCCTCCGCGGGGAGATCGTCCCAGGCGGGCTGCCAGAGGCATTCGGTGACATGGCCGTAGGTCTCGGTCAGCCCATAGACCTGCGTCACCTCGAAGCCCAGCGGCTCGATCGCGGCGAGGGTGGCGGCGGGCGGCGGGGCGCCCGCGGTGAATACATCGACGACATGATCGAAGTCGCGCCGCTCCTCGTCGCGGGCATTGACGATCATGTTGAGAACGATGGGCGCGGCCCCGAAATGCGTCACCCCCTCGTCGGCGATGGCGTCATAAATCGCCCGCGCGGTGATGTCGCGACAGCACACGACCGTCCCGCCGATCGCCGGCATGAGCCAGACATGGTTCCAGTTGTTGCAATGAAACAGCGGCACGATGGTGAGATAGACCGGATAACGCGGCAGCTGCCAGCTCAGCGCCGTGCCCATCGTCGTGAGATAGGCGCCGCGATGGTGACAGACCACCCCCTTGGGCCGCCCCGTCGTGCCGGAGGTATAGTTGAGCGCGAGGCTCTCCCATTCGTCCTCGGGCATGATCCACGCGAATTCGGGATCGCCGGTGGCGAGGAACGCCTCGTAGCGCGTGTAATCGGAATGGGCATGAACCCCGGCCGCATCGTCGGGCACCTCGATGATCCTCGGCGCCGGGCGCTCCATCCGCTCGAGCGCGGCGCCGAGCACGGGGAGGAACTGCGTGTCGCACAGCACCACCCGCGCCTCGCCATGATCGAGGATATAGGCGATGGTGTCGGCGTCGAGCCGCGTGTTGATCGCATTGAGCACCGCCCCCGCCGCCGGCACCCCGAAATGCGCCTCGCACTGGGCGGGGATATTGGGCAGGATCGTGGCCACCACATCGCCCGGCTCCACCCCGATATTCACCAGCGCCGAGGCCAGTTGCGAGCAGCGCGCGTAATATTCGGCATAGGTCTTGCGATGGGTGTGATAGACCATGGCGAGCCGGTCTGGATGGACATGCGCCGCGCGCCGCAGATGCGACAGCGGCGTGAGCGCGACATGATTGGCCGCGCATTTCTCCAGCCCGGTCTCGTCCTTCATCCAGCCCATGATGTCCTCCTCGATTCCCCGATTCATCACTGCCGCCCGGGGGGATCACCTGCCGCACCCCCGAAGGCAACATGGCTGCTTCCCGAACAGCCTTGGCCCGAGTTTGTCGCAGTCCTCCACCGCCATCAAGGACGACTTTGTGCCGGTCACATCCCGGAAGGCAGAATGACCCTCGGCCACGCGCCGCACCTCATGGGCGGACATGGGCGGACATGGGCGGACGGGAAAGGTGGATGCGCATGGGGTCAGTCCCTGACCAGGGGTCTGGCCGGATTGCCGACGACGGTGACGCCGGGCGGCACGTCTTTGGTAACAACAGCCCCCATGCCGACGATCGCACCGGCGCCGATGATCAGCGGCTTGCCCGGCTTTCCCTGACGCAGGATTGCACCTGTGCCGATATAGGCATGGTCCTCGACATGAACATTCCCATTGCATTTGACGCCCGGCGCAAAGGTGACGAAATCGCCGATGACGCAATCATGGGCGACATAAGAGTAGATGTTGCCATGAAAATGGCGACCGATCGAGGCATTGGCAGTAATCGTCGCGAATCCACACAGGATCAGCCCTTCCGCGACATGCGTTTCGTCAAGGACCATGCAATTCCGTGCCCGCAGCTCGATGAACCGGACACCTGCTGCCTCGCATTTGTCAGCCAGTTTTTCACGGATACATCCGTCGGCAATCGCAAGGGTAACTGCCCTGTTTTCTGCCGGCAGGCCAACGAACTGATCGAAGGTCAAACACCTGTGGCCGTTGACGGTATCTTCGGCACCGGAATCATCGACGAAAACGCACAGGGCTTCGGGATCGTTGGCAACCTGGGCGCGCAACAGGGGCATCACTTCCCTGCCGAAACCGCTGGCACCATACACGCCGTATAAATTCATTCTTCAGTTCCCATGAACTTCGGCATCGTGGCCTCCCCTGCCGCCGATATCCCCTCGCGCCTGAGCACCTTGCGCAGCGTCAGCCAGATGATCTTCAGATCCAGCCAGAGGCTGCGATTGTCCACATACCAGACATCGAGCGCGAATTTCTCGTCCCAGGAGATCGCGTTGCGGCCGTTCACCTGCGCCCAGCCGGTGACGCCGGGACGGACCTCGTGGCGGCGGGCCTGCTGGGGGGAATAGAGCGGCAGGTATTCCATCAGCAGAGGGCGCGGGCCGACAAGGCTCATCTCCCCCTTCAGCACGTTCCACAGCTCGGGCAACTCGTCGAGCGAGGTGGCGCGCAGGAACCGTCCGACGCCCGTGATGCGGTCCTCATCCGGCAAGGGATTGCCGTCCGCGTCATGAGCATCGCGCATCGAGCGGAACTTGATCATCTCGAATGGCTCGCCGTGCAGCCCGGGCCGGGTCTGACGAAAAAACACCGGCGGACCCATCTGCAGGCGGATCAGCAGGGCGACAATGAGCAGCACAGGAGCCAGGACCAGCAATCCGAACCCTGCCCCGAGAATATCAAGGACCCGTTTCATCAGGTTGACAATCTCCCTGGCTGACATGTGCCCTGTCAACGGAACTGCTGTCTTTCTGCGTGATCGATCACGGGATTGCAATCGTGCGCGTCACCACCGCCCGCGCGCTGCGCTACGCCGGGGGCGCCGCGCGCGGCCTCTTGCACGACCGGGTGGAACACTGCCCGCTGACACCCCGACGCATCGTGACCTGCGTGCTACGGTATCGGCGGTTGCGGCGGAAACGCCGGAGGATGCCGTGCGCGAAGATACCGGGCTGGCCGGGCGCGTGATTCCGGATATCCGCCCCGCACACCCGGGCCACCCATTCGCGCGCCGGCCTTGAGCGCGCGAACCGGCTGGTGGCCGGATCCTCCGCCCTTTTCCCCATGACATGCAATCCCTCGCGATCACCGGCGGCGGCAATCCGATCGGGGCATCACCAAAGGCTTCGGGATCGTCGGGAGGAACCGCATGGCCGCAGCCATTGTGGCGGATCATGGCCTGAAGGATATGATGTGTTTGCACGCTCGCCAAAACCGACAGGTGACGAGGGACCGGGCACAGCCCCGGCGCGAAAGGTTGCGAATATCGTTGCCGGCACCGATCAGGAAACAGAAAGGGCGCCCGAAGGCGCCTTGTTTCATTGGTCGGAGTGAGAGGATTCGAACCTCCGGCCCCTGCCTCCCGAAGACAGTGCTCTACCAGGCTGAGCTACACTCCGACCGTGAGACGGGCGAATATACCCCAGCCCGGCGCTTGGCAAGGGGGGATGGCGCGTGCGGCATGGCTTTTCGTGCGTGACGGTCCTGCTCCCGGGGCTCGGCCCGAAAGCCGCGCGTGAGCGCAAGGTTGCAACGCCCGGCACGGGGATCGCCGTCAGCGCGGGCTGCGCGCTTCCGTCGCGTCGAGGCGTCCGGCGGCGCGGGCGCTGAGCGCGAGCATCGCCGTCGCGGTGCCGAGCATGAGCGCCAGCCCGCCAAGCTGATATGTCAGCCCCGACAGCACCGTCCCGACAAGCCGCCCGCCCGCATTCGCCATGTAGTAGAATCCCACGTCCATCGTGACGCGCTCGGCCTTCGTGAAGGCGAGGATCAGCCAGGAATGCAGCGCCGAGTTCACCGCGAAGACCGCGCCAAAGATCAGAAGCCCCGCCACCAGCATGACCGTGAGCCAGGGCTGTGGTCCACCCGCGGCAAGCGCCGCGGCGCCCAGGACCGCGGGGATCGCCGCGAGCGCCCAGGCCCAGCCGCGCGCCGTGGCGACGAGGTCGGGTTCGGGCGTGGTGGCGGCGCGCAGCAGCCGCGGCGCGGCGGCCTGCACCGCGCCATAGAGGATGATCCAGACCGCCATGAAGGTGCCGATCGTGAAAAAGGCCGTGCGATTGCCCTCGGGCGTTCCATCCGACAGGACAGCGTGGAAATAGATCGGGATGCCGACGACGAACCAGACATCGCGCGCCCCGAACAGAAAGACCCGCGCAACCGAGAGCCGGTTGACATTGGCGGATTTCGAGAACACCTCCGAGAATTTCGCGCCCTTGCGGCCCCTCGGCAGGCCCGGCGGCATGGCGACCAGCACCGCGACGAGGATTGCGGCCAGGACCGCGGCCATGGCGAGGACGGCGCCGACGAAACCGATCGTGGCCAGCAGCCCCGCACCAAGGAGAAAGCCGAGGCCCTTCACCGCGTTCTTCGATCCCGTCAGGATCGCGACCCAGCGGAAGAGGCCGCCGTCGGTGCCCGGCGCGAGGATCTTCACCGCCGATTTCGACGACATCTTGGCAAGATCCTTGGCCACGCCGCTCACGCCCTGCACGACCATGACGAAGCCGACCGAGACGCCGATTGCCCAGCCCGGATCGAGCTGTGCCAGCGCGATCAGCGCCACCACCTGAAGGCCGAGCCCCGCATGAAGCGTCACGCTCAGCCCGAAGCGCGCCGCGATCCAGCCGGCGCAAAGGTTGGTGACCATCCCCGCGAACTCGTAGAGCACGAAAAGACAGGCAAGCTGCACCGGCGTGAAGCCGAGCGTGTGGAAATGCAGCAGCACCAGCATTCGCAGCGCGCCATCGGTGAGCATGAACGCCCAGTAGGCGGCCGTGACGGCGATATAGGCCGGCAGGCCTTCGGGACGCGCGCGACGACGACCGCTCACAGCGAGGCCGCCACCATCATCGCCACGTCCACGAGGCGATGCGCATAGCCCATCTCGTTGTCATACCAGGCATAGATCTTCACCTGGGTGCCGTTCACCACCATCGTGGACGGCGCATCCACGATGGCCGAGCGCGTGTCGTTGGTATAGTCTGCGGAAACGAGCGGGCGCTCCTCATAGCCGAGGATCCCCGCAAGCGGCCCCTCGGCCGCGGCCTTGAAGAGTGCGTTGACCTCCGCGACCGTCGTCGGGCGATCCACCTCGAAGACGCAATCGGTGAGCGAGGCGTTCAGGAGCGGCACGCGCACGGCATGGCCGTTCAGCCGCCCCGTCAGCTCGGGGTAGATCAACGTGATCGCGCTAGCCGAGCCGGTCGTGGTCGGGATCAGCGAATTCAGCGCCGAGCGCGCGCGGCGCAGGTCCCTGGCGGGGCGGTCCACGATGGTCTGGGTGTTGGTCACATCGTGGATCGTGGTGATCGTGCCGTGACGGATGCCGATCGCCTCGTGGATGACCTTGACCACCGGCGCGAGGCAGTTCGTCGTGCAACTCGCCGCCGTCACGATCCGGTGCTTCGCCGGATCGTAGCTGGCGTGATTGACACCCTGGACGATGTTGGCCGCGCCCCCGTCCTTGACCGGGGCCGAGACCACCACCTTTTTCGCGCCTGCCTCGAAATAGGGCGCAAGCCGCGCCGCATTCTTGAAAGCGCCCGTGCAGTCGATCACCAGGTCCACCCCCTCCAGCGGCAGCGCCGACAGCTCCCTTGCGCCGACGAAAGGCAGCCGCGTGCCGTCGATGGTCACGCTTTCGGCGTCATGCGCGAATGCAGCATCCCATCGCCCGTGCACGGTGTCGAATTCCAGCAGATGCGCGTGCATCGCCGGATCGCCGACCGCATCGTTGATCCAGGCGATCCGCGCGCCGCGCTCCAGAAGCGGCCTGAGCGCCAGCTTGCCGATGCGGCCGAGGCCGTTGAGGGCGATGACGGTCATGCGCGCGCCCCCGCCTCGGCCCCGGTCGCGACCTGCCCGATATCGTCCACCGCCTTCTGGAGCGAGAGACGATCGAGCGCCGCGATCGGCAGCGCCGCAAAGATCGCGATCCGGTTGCGCAGGATCCCGTAAGCCTGATGAAAGGCGAGGCTCTTCTGCGCATCGGTCCCTTCGGCCTTTACCGGGTCGGGCATCCCCCAATGGGCGCTGACCGGCTGCCCCTCCCAGGCCGGGCATGCCTCGTTCGCCGCCCGGTTGCAGACGGTAAAGACGAAATCGAATTTCGGCGCGCCTTCACCCTGGAACTCGGCGATGTTCCTTGCGCGAAGAACCGAAATGTCATGGCCCTTCTGCCGCAGCACATCGAGCGCGAACGGGTTCAGCTCCGAGCGCGGCCTGGTGCCGGCAGAGTATGCCTCGAAACGGTCGCCCGCCTCTTTGCGCAGAATCGACTCCGCAAAGATCGAGCGAGCGGAATTGCCGGTGCAGATGAAGAGCACCCTGAACTTGTGGTCGGACATGGGCGGATTTCCTGTGGCGCGGGACAAGGGGACAGGCGAACAAAGCTCCGGCCGACCGCGACAGCAGTCATGGAGCAGGTAATCGAGGGTGCGTCGCACCTCCGTCATGGCGATCTGGTAGCGCAGCGATGTCCCGGCCCGCTCCTGCACCACCAGCCCGGCCCGGCCCAGCGCCGAGAGATATGCCGACAGCGTCGAGGCCTTGAGATCGAGCGCCTCGGCAAGCTCCCCGGCGGGCACACGATCCGGATAGCGCCGCATCAGAAGCCGGAAAACCGCCAGCCGCTGCGGATGGCCGAGGATGGACAGGCGGGCGGGAATTTCTTTTTCCATATTTCACGTATATTGGAAATATGGCGCATGACAACGCCCGATCCGCCCTGTCACGAAAGGATCACATCACCAGCGATCCGCCGCCCGCGCGCCCGCGCCGACGGCTTGCCGGGCGTCGCGGCCATGCGACGCCCGGCCAGGGGCGATTACGCCTGATCCGCGCCGGGACCCGATGTCTCGAGGATCTCCTCCTCGGCGCGCTGCCACAGCTCGAAGGAAATCGGGTTCTCGCTTTCCTCGAGGATATGCCCGACCAGCCCGATGGCGCGTGCCATGACGCCAAAACCGCGCACGATCTTCCACGGAAAGCCGAATTCGCAGCAGATCGCGCCGATCGCCCCGGTGGCGTTGATCGGCAGCATCTTGCCGGATCTTGCCTCGGCCTCGGCCTGGATCTTCTGGATCAGCGCGACATATTCGCCCGACATGCCGTTCTCCGCCGCGATCTCGAACAGGCGCGGGGCGCGCGGATCGACCGGCTTGTGCACCGGATGGCCCAGCCCCGGCACGATGGCGTTGCGCGCACGGAACTGCGCGACCGTCTCGCGCGCGATGGCGTCGAGATCCGCCCCGGTGCCGAGCGCCTCGCGCGGCAGCGCCTCGTAGAGCATCCGCGACGCGCCCTCCATCGAGCCGACAAACACCGTTCCCAGCCCGCAGAGCCCCGCCGCCACCGCCGCCTGAAGCGATTCGGGCGCGCCCATGTAGGTCATCCGCGCAACCATCGCCGAGGGGGTGATGCCATGTTCCACGAGGGTGATGATGATGGCATTGAAGACCCGGCTTTCCTCGGGCGTGGCCTTGCGGCCCGTCACTTGCAGGAATGCCAGATCGCCGAGGTTCATGTGGCCGAGGATCTCGTTCGGCAGGTCGAGCCCCCGCACGTTGATCCTGTCCGGCGTGCTCCAGCCGATCTTCGACGTGATCTTGTCCTTGCGCTTGCCCATCAGACCGGATCCCACGAAAACACGTCCGCCGATACCTCGAGCGGGGTGAATTGCGACCTGAGGGCGGGAATGGCGCGCTCGGCGATGGCATCGGCGGTCCAGCCCTCGCCGGAATGGACCGAGCGAACGGGGCGGGGCTGATTGAACAGGAAGATCTCGTTCATGCGCACTGCGAAGATCTGTCCGCTCACGCCCTCGGCCTTGTCGGACATCAGGAAACAGGCCATCGGGGCGACCTTCGCCGGGGTCATCTGCTTGATCTTCTCGACGCGCGCCTGCTGTTCGGGCGTGTCGGTCTTGATGGACGAGATCATCCGGCTCCAGGCAAAGGGCGCGATGCAGTTGGAGCGCACGTTCCAGCGCCTCAGGTCCAGCGCGACCGACTTGGAGAAGGCCGCGATGCCCAGCTTCGCCGCGGAATAATTCGCCTGGGCGTAATTGCCGATCAGCCCCGAGGTCGAGGTCATGTGCACCAGCGCGCCGCTTTCCTGCTCGCGGAAATAGTCGGCCGCCGCGCGGCTGGTGTTGAAGGCGCCGTAGAGATGGACCTTTACCACCGCGTCGAAATCCTCGTAGGTCATCTTGTGGAAGAAGCCGTCGCGCAGGATGCCGGCATTGTTCACCACCGCGTCGATGCGACCAAAGGCCTTCACCCCGGCCTCCACCATGGCGCGCGCGGCCTCCGGGTCCGCGACCGACCCGCCATCGGCGATCGCCTCGCCGCCCGCGGCGCGGATCTCCTCGACAACCTTGTCGGCGGCGGTCTCGGACTGGCCGGTGCCCTTCAGCGACGCGCCCAGATCGTTGACCACCACCGCCGCCCCCTCGGCCGCGGCCATCAGGGCGATATCGCGGCCGATCCCGCCCCCCGCGCCGGTGACCAGCACGACCTTTCCGTCAAGTGCCTTTGCCATTTCTGTCCTCCTCAGCTTGCCTTGCGATACTTGTCGAGACCGCCCGAATGCATGACCCGGCCCATCAGCGGCGCGCCGATGATTTCCTCGGCCTTGAGCGCGGCGGCGATCAGCTTGTCGAGATCGATGCCGGTCTCGATGCCCAGTTCATGACACAGGAAAACCGCATCCTCGGTGCAGACATTCCCAGCCGCGCGCGCATGGCCGTGGCCCGCGAACGGACAGCCGCCAAGCCCCGCGATCGAGCTTTCGAACATGTCCACCCCCATCGACAGGGCGGCATGGAGATTGGCGATGCCCAGCCCGCGCGTATCGTGAATATGCATCCCGATGCGCGCCTCCGGGGCCAGCTCGCGCAGGGCACCGATCATGCGCTTGACCGCCTCGGGATTGCCCCAGCCCATCGTGTCGGCGATCACCAGGATCGGCACGGGGATCTCCTCTTCGCCGCAAAGTTGCAGGATGAAGCGGAAATCGTCGAGGATACGCTCCTGCGGGATCGGCCCCTCGTAATTGCAGCCGAAGGCCGTCATCACATAGGCCGCATCGACGGTGTAGCCCTCCTGCTTGTAGAGACGCACCCAGTCGCGCTGCCGCTCGCGCATTTCGGCGGAGGAGCAGTTGTTGTTGGCCTGGGCAAAGGCCTCGGACGGGTAGAACAGCAGGCGCGGGTCGATATCGACCTCATGCGCCGTCAGCGCCTTGCGAAAGCCCTTGTCGTTGAGCCAGAGCGCGGTGTAGTTCACGCCGGGCTTGCGCTTGATGCGCTGGAACAGCTCGCCGGTATCGGCCATCTGCGGCACGTATTTGGGGCTGACGAAACTGCCGACCTGGATACGCTTGAGGCCGGTTTCGCTCAGCATGTCGATGAGTTCGACGCGCTGCTCGATCGGGTAGATCTTCTTTTCGATCTGAAAGCCCTCGCGCGGACCCTCCTCGCGGAATTCGACGAATTTCGGAAAGTCGCTCATGTGCTCACTCCTCTGGCGGCAGGATTTCGGCGATGACCTGGCCGCGATCGACCATGTCGCCCTTTGTGACGGTGACGGACCCGACCGTGCCTGCGGCCGCGGCGCGGATCGAGATTTCGAGTTTCATCGACTCCATGACCGCGATGACATCGCCCTCGGCCACGGCCTGGCCCTCGGCGGCCTTCACCTCGACGATCATGCCGGTCAGCGGCGAGACCACGCTGCGTTCGGCCGCGCCTTCGCCGCCGGCATAGTCGAGCGCCGCCGCCGGGCGGAACACGAGCCGGCCCTCGGGCGTGTCGAGTTCGATCACCCCGGCGTGAAGCCGCGCGTCGATCAGATGGACCTCGCGCCCCTCGCCGAGCCGCCAGCGCCCGGGGCTGATCTCGCGCATGTTCAGGGTGATTGCGCTGCCATCCTCCGACAGCACCTCGTATCGGCTGCCGGGCCGGACGGGACCCACGCGCAATTCCTCCGATGCCCCGGCGGCATCGGTCAGCGTCACGCGCTGCCCCGCCTCGAGCGGATCGCCGCCCAGCCCCAGCCGCCAGCCGGCAAAGGTGTCGCGATTGTTCCAGGGCTCGGGGCATTGATCGGTGCGGCCCGAGGCCACGAAGAGAATGGCCGCCGCCGCCTTCCACAGGGCCGGGCGTGCGATCGGCGCGGGGCGCGTCAGCGCCTCGATGCGCCCGTCGATCCAGCGCGTATGCACCTGCATCCCGGCGAATTCCGGCGCCCGGACCAGCGCGCCGAGAAAGGCGCGATTGGTCTCCACCCCCTCGACCGCGACATGATCGAGCGCCGCCGCCAGCCGCGCCAGCGCGGTTTCCCGGTCCGGCGCGTGGACGATCAGCTTGGCGATCATCGGGTCGTAATAGGGCGTCACCTCGTCGCCTTCGGCCACGCCGCTGTCGATCCGGAGCCCCGCCGGCAGGCTGAGCGTGCCCAGCCGGCCCGTCGATGGGGCAAACTCCATGGCGGGGTCCTCGGCATAGAGCCGCGCCTCGATCGCGTGCCCGTCGATCCGCAGATCCTCCTGCCGCAGGCCAAGCCCGGCACCCTCGGCGATGCGCAGGTGCAGCGCCACGAGGTCCAGCCCGGTGATCGCCTCGGTGACCGGATGTTCCACCTGGATACGCGGGTTCACCTCGAGGAAGAAATAGGCCTCCCCCGCGACGAGGAATTCCACCGTGCCCAGGCCGCGATAGTCGAGCGTCTCGCCGAGGCGCACCGCGTCGCGCGCGATATCGTCGAGCAGCGTCCGGGGCAGGCCCCAGGCGGGGGCCTCCTCGATGACCTTCTGGTGGCGGCGCTGGAGCGTGCAGTCGCGCTCGAACAGATGCACGACATGGCCCTTGCCGTCGCCTGCGATCTGCACCTCGACATGGCGCGCCTCCGGCAGGAAACGCTCCAGCAGGAGCCCCTCGGATCCGAAGGTCGAGCGCGCCTCGCGCAGCGCCCCCTCGATATCCTCGATCAGCGTGGCCTCGCTCGTCACCAGCCGCTGGCCGCGCCCGCCGCCACCGCCGACCGCCTTGAGAAGCACCGGAAGGCCCATCCTGCGCACCTCGTCGGCGATCTCGTCGGGGTCCGAGCGCGCGCCCTCGACACCGGCGATCACCGGGACGCTGGCGGCAATCGCCGCCTGCTTGGCGCTGGCCTTGTCGCCAAATCGTTCGAGCGTCTCCGGCGTCGGCCCCATGAAGATCATGCCGGCGGCCTCGACCGCGCGGGCGAAATCGGGGTTCTCGGCCAGGAAACCATAGCCGGGATGGATCGCGTCGGCGCCCACGGCGCGGGCGGCGTCGATCACGGCGTCGATCCTGAGATAGCTCTCGGAGGCCGGCCCGGCGCCGACACAGACCGAGCGCCCGATCTCGCGGACATGGAGGGCGTCGGCATCGGCCTCGGAATGCACACCGACCGGGGTGATCCCGCAGGCCCGCGCGGTGCGCGCGATCCGGCAGGCGATTTCGCCGCGATTGGCGATGAGGAGTGTCCTGATCTTCATGGCCTTCCCCTCACATCCTGAACACGCCGAAATGCGTCTCGACCTTCGGTCGGCGCGCGGTCACATCGAGCAGGAGCGCCATGACGTCGCGGGTTTCGCCCGGCGTGATCACGCCATCGATCCAGAGATTCGACGCGAAATTGTAGGCCCCCTGAAAATCCTCGTATTCCTTGCGGATCGGCGCCTTGAACGCCTCTTCCTCCTCGGCGGTCCAGCTCCTGCCCTCCCGTTCGTTGATCTGCGCGCGGACCTGCGCCAGCACGCTGGCGGCCTGTTCGGGCCCCATGATCGCGGACCGGCCCGTGGGCCAGGCGAACATCGCGTCGGGCTGGAAGGGCCGGCCCAGCATCGCCAGATATCCCGCCCCGTAGGAGCCGCCGGTGATGATGGTGAATTTCGGCACCCTTGCCGAGGACATGGCCGTGATCATCTTGGCGCCCGCCTTGGCGATGCCCATCTGTTCGACCTCGCGCCCGACCATGAAGCCGTTCACATCGGCGAGAAACAGCAGCGGGATATCGCGCTGGACGCACAGGTTGATGAAATGCGTGGCCTTGAGCGCCGCCTCGACGAACAGCACCCCGGTATTGGCGAGAATGCCGATCTCGTGGCCGTGGATACGGCCCCAGCCGGTCATCAGCGTGTCGCCGTAAAGCGGCTTGAACTCGTGGAAATCGCTGTCATCGAGCAGCCGCGCGACGATCTCGCGGTTGTCGGTGGGCACCTTGGGATCGCGGCTGATGATGCCGTGGATCTCCTCGACCGGGTAGGCGGGCGGGCGCGGGGGGCGGGGCGTCTTGCGCGGTTGGGGCCGTTCGCCCAGGTGGCTCACGATCTCGCGCGTGATCGCGAGCGCATGGGCGTCATCCTCGGCCAGGTGGTCGGTCACGCCGGAGACCGAGCAATGCATCTTGCCGCCGCCCAGCGTCTCGGCATCGACCTTTTCGCCGGTGGCCGCAAAGGTCAGCTCCGGCCCGCCCAGATACATGAAGCCCTGGCCGCGCACGATCACCACCTCGTCGCAGAGCGCCGGGATATAGGCGCCGCCCGCGGTGCAGGGTCCCATGACCACGGCGATCTGCGGAATGCCATCGCCCGACATGCCGATCTGCTGGTGAAAGATCGAGCCGAACTGGCCCTCGTCGGGAAAGATATTGGCCTGTTCCGGCAGGAACGCGCCGCCGGAATCGACCAGCGTGATCACCGGCAGGCGGTTGTTCCACGCGATCCGCTGCGCCCGGACATGCTTGCGGCAGGTCATGCCGAAATAGGTCCCGCCCTTCACCGTGGCGTCATTGGCGATGATCATGCATTGGCGGCCCTCGATCATGCCGATGCCGGTGATGATCCCGGCACCGGGCGGCACGTCGTCATACTTGTCCAGACCGGCCAGCTCGCCCAGTTCGAGAAACGGCGATCCCGGGTCGATCAGCCGCTCGACCCGTTCGCGGGGCAGGATCTTGCCCTTCTGCACATGCCGCTGCCGTGCCTTTTCGGGGCCACCCACCCGCTGTTGCAGGCGCAGGGCGTGAAGCTCGCCGATCTTCGCGCGATAAAAGGCATCGTTTTCCCGGAAGTCGTCGGACCCGGTATCGAGAAGGGATTTCATGCGTGTCATGGCAGGTCCGGATATTCTCTCAGGACAAAGGCAACCTTGGCGGCGCCGGGTTTTTCAAACGTGTCGGGCGCGACGAGATGAACGTCGGCCTTGAACACGAGAGCATCGCGCAGGCGCTGTTCGATCCTGCGCTTGAGGGCGGCATCGTCGGCAGGGTCGCGGCCCGGGCCGCGCTCGACGATCACCTTGAGCGCGTCTTGCGTGGTATGGCCCTCGAAATCGGCGACGATGCGCATGACGCCGTTGGTTTCCGGCACCATTTCATTGATCACGCTGTTGATCGCCGAGGGGAACACATTGGCACCGCGCACGATCAGCATGTCATCGGTGCGCCCGGTGCAGCGGATCTTCGGGCCGGTGCGCCCGCATGTGCAATCCGTGCCGAGCACCTCGATATGGTCGCCCGAGCGGAACCGCACCAGCGGGCTCGCCTGCCGGCCGAGCGCGGTATAGACCATCTCGCCCTCGGCGCCCTTTTCCCATGGGATGATCTCGCCGCTGTCGGGGTCGAGCAGCTCGGTGATGATATAGTCCATGTTGACCATATGCATTCCCGACTGTTCGTCGCATTCTGCCCAGTAGGTCACGCCCAGATCGGTGCCGCCCAGCATCTCGGTGCAGGTCGCGCCCCAGGCGGCCTCGATCTTGGCCCGGATCGCCGGAATGCCGCCGCCCGGCTCGCCGCCGACGATCACCCGCTCCACGCCCAGCTCGCTGGCCTTGCGGCCCAGCACTTCGGGCGCCTTCTCGGCGAGGTGCAGCACGAAGTTCGGCGCCCCGACGATACAGCGCGGGCGCGTATCGGCACAGGCCCGCAACAGCCGCTCCGCGCCACCATCGGCCCCGATCGGCACGTCGATCGCGCCCATGTATTGCAGGCCCTGCATCACCGGGATGCCCCCGACAAAGCCCTTGGCCAGCGAAAATGCGTGCAGCACCAGATCGCCCGGGCGCACCCCGTTGGCAAAGAAGCAGCGCGCCGTCATCTCGTGCCACATCTCGGCATCGGCCTCGGTCAGGGCGACGTAGGACGGGCTTCCGGTGGTGCCCGAAGAGGCCTGCATCTGGATGATGTCGGCCATCGGCGCGGCGCGGTGCCGGCCGAAAGGCGGCTCCGCGGCGAGGCTCTCGCGGATTTCGGTCTTGTAGGTGTAGGGCAGCTTCGGAAGGTCCGCGATGGTGCGGATCTCGTCGAAATCCACACCGGCGGCGGCGAATTTCTCCTGGTAGAAGGGCGACTTCGCCTTGAGCCAGGCCATCTGCGCGCGCAGCCGCTCCTCCTGAATGCGGCGCACCTCGTCGAGGGGCGCACCCTCGATCGCGTGCCAGAATCTCTCTTTCGCCCTGTCGGCGGCATCCGCGCGCCGAAAACGCATCCCGAACTGCATGTCGTCCTCCCTTGCCAGGCCCCCGATCAATAGGATCTCGGCAGGCCCATGACCTTTTCCCCGATGAAGCTGAGGCAGAGCTCGCGGTTGACCGGCGCGGTGCGCAGCAGGCGCATCATCGGATACATCTCGTAAAGCCCGGTATCCTCGGTAAAGCCCGAGCCGCCATGCGCCTGAAGCGCGGCATCGACCGCCTCGATCCCGGCCTCGGCGGCGGCATATTTGGCCATGTTCGAGGAGGCGCCGGCCGGCAGCTTGTTGTCGAATTCCCATGCCGCGCGGCGAGTCATGAGGCTGGCCATCTCGATCGCCGTATAGGCCCGGGCCATCGGATGCTGCACCCCCTGATGGGCGCCGATCGGCTGGCCGAAGACATTGCGCTCGGAGGCATAGGCCACCCCCTTGCCGAGCGCGAAGCGACCGATGCCACAGCACAGCGCGGCGAGGATGATGCGCTCGGGGTTGAGGCTGTCGAACAGGATCGAGAACCCCTCGTCCACCTCGCCGACCACATCCTCGGGGCCGAGATCGACATCGTCGAAGAACAGCGTCCACTGTTCCTCGGGCAGCGGGATCGCGATCTTCACCCGCTGTTTTTCCACGCCTTTCTTCTTCAGGTCCACCGCGAAAAGGGTAAAGCCGTCGGTCTTGCGGCTGACCTCGGTATGCGGCTTCGTGCGCGCCACGACGAGGCAGTAATCCGCCACCTCCGCCCCGGTGATGAAGGTCTTTTCGCCCGACAGGCTGAACCGGTTGCCCCGGCGCTTCGCCAGCGTCGTGGCCTTCATCGTGTTGGATCCGGCGCCCGGCTCGGTGATCGCAAAGCAGAACTGGATCTCGCCCCGGCATGCGGCCGGCAGGAGCTCCTTTCGGTGAAACTCGGTGCCGTGATGGGCGATATGGGCCAGCGACATCGTCGGCCCCACCACCATCATCAGGAGCGGGATCCCGTGATTGGCGGTGCCCTCCATGAACAGCGCCATTTCGGTCATGCCAAGGCCCGCACCGCCGTATTCCTCGGGCACCATGATCCCCAGAAAACCATCATCGGCGATCTGGCGGAACATCTCGTGCGGAAATGCGTGCCGGCGGGCGTGGTCGCGCCAATAGGCATTGTCGTATTTCTGCGCCAGCTGGCCACCGTATTCGTAGATCTGGCGCTGTTCGTCGTTCAGTGTGAAATCCATCTGCTCACCTTACCCCTTGAAGACCGGCTTGCGGCGGTTCTCGAAGGCATCGAGCCCCTCGGCCACATCCACCCCGGGCAGCGCGCGCACGGCGGCGTCACGTTCCAGCCGCATCTGCTGATCGATGCCGAGATCGGCGCCCTCGCGCGCGAGGCGCTTCATCTCGGCGATGCCGGTGCGCGAACGGGTGGCGATGGTCTGGCAATATTCGAGCGCCGCCTGATGCAGATCCGCATCCGGCACGATGTGATTGACCAGCCCCGCCTCCCTTGCCTCTGCGGCCTTGAGCCAGCGAGCCGAGAACATCAGGTCGAGCGCCCGGCGCAGCCCCATCAGCCGCGTCAGCCGCTGCGACCCGCCCCAGCCCGGGATCAGGCCGAATTGCGCGTGCTGGTCGCCGAACTGCGCGGTCTCGGCGGCGAAACACACGTCGCATGACAGCATGAGCTCGATCCCCCCGGCGAGGCACAGCCCCTGAACCGCCACGATCACCGGCAGCGGTGAGGTCTCCAGCGCGCGCAGGTTCTTCATGCCGAAGGCGATGAAGTGATCCAGCGCCGCGGGATCGCCGAGCTTGCCCTTGACCTCGGTCAGGTCGGCCCCGGTGCAGAAATGCTTGCCCTGCGCCCGGATGAGGATCGAGCGAATCGCCCGGTCCGCCTCGAACCGCGCGCGCGCGTCCGAAATATGCTCATGCACCTCGAGCGACAGGCAGTTGAATTTCTCCGGGCGCGCCAGCTCGATGATGCCGGTGCTGCCCTCCACGCTCACATTGACGGGACTGCTCATTTCGCCTTCGCCTTCTGGTCGTATTGCAGCACGACGCGACCAGCCTTCTCGCGGGCGATCACCAGCTTCTGGATCTGCGCCGTGCCATCGCCGATCTGCAGGCCGAGCACGTCATTGTAACGCTGATGGTGCGGCAGGTCGGTGGTATAGCCGTAATGGCCGTGCAGGATCAGGCACTGGTGGATGATCTCGCAGGCGGTCTTGGGCAGATACCACTTGCACATCGCCGCCTCGGCGGTGTGGGGCAGGCCGCGGTCGCGCAGGTCGAGCGTGTAGTAGCAGAGCTGGCGCATCATGGTCAGCTGGGTCTCGGCCTCCGCCAGCGGAAAGCTCACGCCCTGATACTGCACGATGGGCGCGCCGAACGCCTCGCGCCCCTTCACATATTCCCAGGTCTCGTCCACCGATGCCTGCGCCGCGCCGAGACATTCCAGACCGATCAGCGCGCGCGAATAATCGAACCCCGCCATGATCGTGCCAAAGGCGCGGTCCTGCTCGGCCATCATGTTCTCGGCCGGGACGAACACATCGTCAAAGAACACCGATCCGCGCCCCACCGGCCTCGTGCCGATATCGTCGAAATGCGTGCGCTTGACGCCCTCCTGGTTGAGATCGACGAAAAAGGCACTCACCCCGCGCGAGCCGCCCGCAGGATCGCCGGTGCGCGCAAAGACCACCGCGACATCGGCCTGTTCGGAGAAGCTCATCGAGGTCTTCTCCCCGTTGAGCCGCCAGCCATTGCCCGATTTCTCGGCCTTGAGGATCAGGTTGGCCGCGTCCGACCCGCCGCGCGGCTCGGTCAGGCCGAGGCCGACGATAGCCTCGCCCGCGACCACCTTGGGAACCCATTCGGAGGCGATTTCCCGGGAGGCGTGCTTGGCGATCATCCCGCCCATGAGCGACCCGAGAAGCTGGATGTAACTCACGTTGAAATCGGCGCGCGCGATCTCCTCGGTGATGAGGCCCGCCGTGACCGAGCTCTCGCCAAGCCCGCCGAGATCCTCGGGCAGGTCCGGGCCGATCAGCCCGAGCGCGCCCATCTCGCGCAGCAGATCACGGTCGAGCGTGTGACCGCGCGCGCGCTCCAGGTAGCTGGGCGCCAGTTTCTCGGAGGCGAATCGCCTGGCCGTTTCCTGAAACGCCTTCTGGTCCTCAGTTGGCTGGAAGTGCATCCGATGTTTCCTCCCTGATCGAAATATTGGACTTCCCAAAAATCTAACAAATGTTAGAATGGCGGGCAAGAGGAGTTTTGAGGAGGATGCCGACAATGCCGAAGACCGGGACAGAGCGCTTTGCGACCTTGCTCTCGCCGATCCGCGCGGGGACGCGGGAGCTGCGTAATCGCGTGGTCATGGGCTCCATGCACACGCGGCTCGAGACCGAACCCGACGGGATCGAGCGGCAGATCGCATTCTATGCCGAACGCGCCCGGGGCGAGGCGGCGATCATCGTCACGGGCGGATTTTCGCCCAATGCCGAGGGGATCTTCGACCCCGAGGGCCCGCGCCTCGACGATCCCGAAGCGGCGCGCGCGCTGCGCCCGATCTGCGCGGCGGTGCAGGCCGAGGGCAGCCTGATCTGCGCCCAGATCCTCCATGCCGGGCGCTACGCCAAGATCGAGGGCTGTGTCGCGCCCTCGCCGATCCGCGCGCCGATCAACCGCTTCACGCCGCGCGAAATGACCGATGCCGACATCCGTCGCACCATCGACGATTTCGCCACCGCCGCCGCCAACGCGCAGGCCGCCGGTTTCGACGGGGTCGAGATCATGGGCTCCGAGGGTTATCTCATCAACGAATTCACCGTCACCCACACCAACCGGCGCGAGGATGACTGGGGCGGCAGCGTCGCGAACCGGCACCGCTTTCCCGTCGAGATCGTGCGCGCCGTGCGCGCGCGATGCGGGCCGGATTTCCTGATCATCTACCGCATCTCGGCCGCCGACCTGGTCGAAGGCGGCGCCCCGGCCGAGGAAATCGCGGCCCTCGCCCGCAGCATCGAGGCGGCAGGCGCGGATATCCTCAACACCGGGATCGGCTGGCACGAGGCGCGCGTGCCGACGATCGCCTACCCGGTGCCGCGCGCCGTCTGGCGCAAGGCCGCCGCCAATGTGAAGGCGGCCGTGTCGATCCCGGTGGTGGCCTCCAACCGGATCAACACCCCGGACATCGCCGAGGACATCCTCGCCTCGGGCGATGCCGACATGGTGTCGATGGCGCGACCCTTCCTGGCCGATCCGCATTTCGTCAGGAAGGCCCGCGAAGGCCGCGCCGACGAGATCAACACCTGCATCGCCTGCAACCAGGCCTGCCTCGATTTCATCTTCTCGGACCGCACGGTGAGCTGCCTCGTCAATCCCCGGGCCGGGCGCGAGACGATGTTCCGCGACACACCCGCCGCGCAGCCGAGGAACGTGGCGGTCGTCGGTGGCGGCGCGGCGGGCATGGCCGCAGCGGCCGAGGCGGCGCGGCTCGGCCACCGGGTCACGCTGTTCGAGGCCGGCGACAGGCTCGGCGGGCAGCTGAACCTCGCGCGCGCAGCCCCCGGCAAGGACGAGTTCGACGAGACGCTGCGCTATTATGCCTCCCAGATCGCCAGGCACGGGGTCACGCTGCGGCTCGGGCAGCGGGCCGGCGGGGCGGATCTGGCGGGCTTTGATCACGTGGTTATCGCCACCGGCGTCGTGCCGCGCATCCCCGACCTGCCGGGCGTGGACCATCCCAGGGTTGCCACCTATGCGCAGATCCTCTCGGGCGAGCGGGTGGCGGGCGATACGGTGGCGGTGATGGGCGCGGGCGGCATCGGCCACGATGTGGCCGAGTTCCTCGTGACCGATCCGGCCGAGGCCCACGATCCCGCGGTCTTCTGCGAGACATGGGGCGTGGACCCTGCATTCGCCGCCCCGGGCGCGCTCGCGGGCGATCCGCTGGCGCCGCGCCCGGCGCGGCGCAAGGTCATCATGCTCCAGCGCAAGACCGCCAAGGCCGGGGCCGGGCTGGGCGTCTCGACCGGCTGGATCCTGCGCAACGCGCTGCGCAAGCACGGGGTCGAGGCCATCGGCGGGGTGGTCTATGAGCGCATCGACGATGCCGGCCTGCACATCCTCGTGGACGGGCAGCCAAGGACCATCGCCGCCGACACGATCGTGCTGTGCACCGGGCAGGAACCGGAACGCTCCCTCGCCGAAGACCTCGCCGCGCGTGGCATCGCCGCCACGATGATCGGCGGGGCGAAGGAGGCCGCCGAGCTCGACGCGCTGCGCGCCATCGACGAGGGGGTGCGCCTCGCGCAGAGCCTCTGAGAACCGGGCGGGGGGGCTGGCCGGACCCGCCCGGCAGCCCCGCCTCAGCCGGCGACGCCCGTCCGCCCCACCAGCGCCATCAGCGTCCCGGTCATCGTGGCGACGAGCGTTTCCCGCCCGCCCTTCACGGCATGGGCACGGGCCTCGCAGACGGTCAGGGTTCGGCCCGGCTTCACCACGTCGGCGACGAAGCGAAACCGCTCGCCATCCGCCGGGTTCAGCAGGTTGATCTTGAATTCCACCGTCAGCACTGCGGCCTCGGCAGGCATCAGCGAAAAGGCGGCATAGCCACAGGCGCTGTCGAGCGCGGTCGAGACGATCCCGGCATGAAGGAACCCGTGCTGCTGGGTCAGTGCGGGGCGGTGCGCCATCTCCAGCACGATATGGCCGGGCGCGAGATCGGCGATACCGATCCCGAGCGTGTGCATCGCCTGCTGGCGATCGAAACTGTCGCGCACACGCGCCTCGAAATCGGGGGATTTGGGCTGGAACTGCGTCATGGTGTCATCTCACTCCGTGCATTGATCCGAGATGACCAATCCTAGCCGCCCGGCGAGGTGCGAATCTTGTAACGAAAGGCCAAAGCGACGCGCCGTCGCCTGCGCGCGAAGCGCGCCGGGCGGCTGGCCGGCACAGGCGCGGCAGGACGCCGACATGTGCGACTGATCGCAATACCCCGCCGCCAGCGCCAGATCGCTCAGTCGCTGCCGGTCGTCCGCCAGCCCGCCGAGCAGGAGGCGAAAGCGCCGGGTGACGACGAGCCGCCGCCGCGACACGCCGGTATCCGCCCGCGCCCTGCGCCGCCCGGTGCGGTCGCTGACCGCCCGCGGCGGTCCGGCAAAGCGCAGCCCCCTCGCCAGATGGTCGAGCGCGGCGACCACCGGGGCGAGGGGCGCATCGCCCTCAAGGACATGCCCGAGCGCGGCATTCAACCGCGCGAGCGCCTCGGGAGGGGGCGCGTCCTGCGGCCCCGCAGCGAGGCGCAGCCCGGCCACGACGCCGCAAAAGGGCGCCTTGCGGGGCACGAATGCCGGGCGGGGCGGCGCGAGCGTCACCCGGGGGGCGTCGGGATCTTCGGGCCGGTGCATCACTGAAAGGGTGAACAGGTCGGTCGCGAAACGCCCGGTCCCGCGGCGGCTCAGCGCGCCCTCGTCGCGGAGGAAAAAGAGATGCACGACCTCGGTCGCGGCGCCCTCGGGCGGCGCCAGTTCGAGATAGAGCGGTGCCGCCGCCGCCAGATCAGCCGACAAAGGCATCCCGGTGCTCGGCCACGAAATCGCGAAAGCGCCGCGCCGGGCGGCCCAGCACGTCGCTCACGGTCGTTTCGATCCCCGCGAGATAGCCCTTCGGCGCGATGGAGGCGAGTTCGACCATGGCCGCGGCGACCTCCTCGGCCATGCCGTTCGCCATCATCGCGGCCTTCGCGTCCTGCGCCGCGAGCGGCACGCACCGCACCGGACGCCCGGTCACATCCGACAGGATCTCCGCGATCTCCGCGCCGCCGAGGGCCTCGGGGCCGGTCAGCCCGTAGGCCTTGCCCGCATGGCCCGGGCCGGTCAGCGCCTCGGCGGCGACCTCGGCGATGTCGCGCGCGTCGATCCAGGCCACGGGGCCACCGAGATCGTCGTGATACACCCCGTCGCGCGCAATCGCGCCCGCCTGCCACAGCAGGTTCTGCATGAAATAGGTAGGCTGGATGAAGGTCCACTCCAGGCCGCTCTGCCTGAGGCATTCCTGCGTTTCGGAATGCCACCTGCCAAAGGTCAGCCGCGCCTTGGGCGAGGCGCCGAGCCCGGTGGCAAGCACCACGTGACGCACGCCGGCGGCCTGCGCCGCCGCGATCGTATCGGCCTTCCAGCGGCGCATGTCCTGATGCGCGGGCGTCACCAGATAGATCCGTTCCGCCCCCTCGCAGGCACGCGCGAGCGTCTCGGGCGCGTCGAAGCGGGCAATGACGGCCTCGCAGCCCCTCGCCTCGAGCGGGGCGATCTTCGCCGGGTCGCTGGTCACCGCGCGCACGCGCGCGCCCCGCGCCAGAAGCGCCTCGACAAGCGGTGCGCCGGTGGTCCCGGTCGCGCCAAAGACGGTGATCATGGGCTTTCCTTTCGCAATCGGGCAATGGCCTGCATGGTTTCGGGGTTGCTGACCGATGACAGGTCTCCCGGGTCTTCGCCGAGAAAGGCCGCGCGCACGATCCGGCGCATCGTTTTCATGCTGCGCGTCTTGGGCAGCGCCTCGACGAAATGGATCTCGCGCGGGCGGAACGGTTTCGACACGATCTCGCCCACCCGGTCCTTGAGGCGCGCGATCAGCGCCGCGTCGGGCACAACACCCGGCGCCGCCACGCAGATGCAGACCACGGCCACGCCCTTGATCTCATCGGGGGCGGCGATCGCCGCGGCATCCACCACCTCGCCGGTTGCGGTCAGGGCGGCCTCGATCTCGGGGGGGCCGATGCGCTTGCCTGCGATGTTGAGCGTATCGTCCGAGCGGCCAAGGATATACCATGTGCCGTCGGGATCGCGGCGGACCCAGTCGCCATGCCGCCAGACCCCGGGAAAGGTGGACCAGTAGGTCTCGAGATACCGCTCGTGATCGCCCCAGATCGTCCGGGCAAGGCCAGGCGGCGGCTGGGTCACGACCAGCTCGCCCACCTCGCCGGGCGCCGCCTCGGTGCCGTCGGCGCGCAGCACTTTCGCACCCACACCGAGCGCCTGCGCCGAGAAGCCGCAGGGCTTGATCTCGTGCAGGACGGTCGAGGTCAGGATCGCGCCGAAAAGCTCGGTCCCCCCCGAAATGTTGAGCGGCACGGCGCGATGGCGGCAGACATGCGCAAGATGCCAGAGCCAGGCATCGTCGGTCCACGGCTCGCCAGTGGCGGCGACGACGCGCAGCCGCGAGAGATCAAAGCCCCCGAGCGGCGCGGGATCCTGGGTCATGAACTGGCGCACGAGGGTCGGGGCGATCCCCATATGCGTGACCTCCATACTGTCAGCCAGCCGCAGGAGCCGGAAGGGATCCCCCGGCATCGAGGGCGCCCCCTCGGCCAGAACCAGCGTCGCCCCCGCGAGCAGCACCGACAGGACCGTGAGCGGCCCCATGACCCAGCCCATGTCGGTCATCCACAGGTGGCGATCCTCGCGCTTGAGATCGAGGCAGAGCAGGAAATCGGCCGTGGCCTTGGCCTGAACGCCGAGATGGGTGTGCACCACGCCCTTCGGCCTGCCGGTGGTGCCCGATGTGTAGGCAATGAGAAGCGGCGCATCCGTCGCCACGGGATGGGCGGGGAAATCGGTATCCGCGCCGGCCACGGTCTCCTGCCAGTCGAGATCGCGGGCCGGATCGGCCACCGCCCCGCCAAAGCGCCGCAGGCTGAGCACCGTGTGCACCGAGGGCACCTCGGCCAGCGCCTCGGCAAGGGTGGCCTCCATCCAGACCGGCTTGCCCCGCCGGGGGGTCGCATCCGCCGTGAGCACCGCCACGGCGCGGGCATCGTTGAGCCGGCTGATGATGGCGGGCCCGGCAAAGCCCGAGAACAGCGGCACCGCGATGGCCCCCAGCCGCGCAATGCCAAGCAGCGCCGCCTGGATCTCGGGGATCATGGGCATGTAGATCCCCACCGCCTCTCCGGGCCGGACGCCGCGCCGGGCAAGGGCGGAGGCCACGCGCGCCGCCTCGGCGCCCAGCTCGGCATAGCTCCAGCGGCGCCGGCTCCCGTCCTCGCCGACCCAGTCGATCGCGGTCTTGTCGCCCAGCCCCTCGGCGATGCGCGCATCTAGGCAGGTCTCCGTCAGGTTCAGCGCCCCGCCGATCGCCCAGCGGATCGCTTCCGGCCCCGCGGAACTGTCGCGCAGCCGGGTATAGGGGCGCGCAAAACGGATACCGGCAAGCGCGATGATCCGCTCCCAGAACCACTCCGGATCGGCATTGGCGCGGGCGTCGAGATCCTCGTAGCTGTCAGCGCCGCAATCGCTCAGGAATGCGGCCAGCGTGCTGGTGCGCTGAATGTCGGGCGCGGGATGAAACATGCGTTCCCCCTCCTGTTTGCAGCCTTGCAGAAATCCCCCCGGCAGAAAAGGCCGCGCATGCAGCGCGGCCAGTTGGGGAGGTAACCCTGAACACCCGCAGGCACGGCTCAGCCGTGCATCGACAGGCCACCCGAGACGGAAATGACCTGCCCGGTGATGAAGCCCGCGTCATCCGACGACAGGAAGCAGACGATCCCCGGATAGTCGCCCGGCTGGGCGAGGCGCTTCATCGGGATGGCCCGCTTGAGCCCCTCGGCGATCTTGGCACCGGCCTCGCCCTCGGCCACCTGGGCAAAGAGCGGCGTGTCGGTCGGCCCCGGCGCAACGGCGTTCAACTGGATGCCCTTGCGCGCCAGTTCGCGCGCCACGGTCTTGGTGAAGGAGATGATCCCGCCCTTGCAGGCGGAATAGACCGCCTCACCCGAGGAGCCGACGCGCCCGGCATCCGAGGCGATGTTGACCACGCGACCGCTGCCATTGCGCACCATCCCCGGAAGCACTGCGTGATGCATGTGCAGCGGGCCGTAGAGATTGATGTCGATGACCTTTTTCCAGATCTCGGGATCGGTGTCGAGGAAGGGCTTGATCACGTCCCAGCCGGCATTGTTCACCAGAACGTCGATCGGGCCGCCGGCCTCGAAATCGGCAACCGCCTTGTCCACCTGGGCGCGGTCGGTGATGTCCACCTTGAAGGCCCGGGCCTTGCCGCCGGCCGCCTCGATCAGCCGCGCGGTTTCCTTCGCGCCCTCCTCGTTCATGTCGAAGATGGCGACCTCGGAGCCCTCCTCGCCAAACCGCTGACAGATCGCGCGACCGATGCCGCTCCCGCCGCCTGTCACGATCACGCGCTTTCCGTTCAATCCCCGCATCCGGCTCTCCTTCCGTGTTCATGCTGTTCCCTGGCGCCGCGATCAAGATCTTGATTCGACGCGCCTCCGCAGCTATTCTAACAACTGTTCGATTTATTGCAATGGACAGTCGCGGCCCCGTCGCCCACCTTCCAGACGCAGCACGGTCGGTCGAGGCATGACACAAGCAGACGAAGAACAGAGCAAATCGGAACGAACGCGGGGCGAGATCCTGTCCGCCGCGGCGCGCCTGTTCCGCCATGACGGCTACTATGCGACAACCATGCGCGACATCGCGCGCGAAGCCGGGATCGAAGCCGGCAGCATCTATTACCACTTCGCCTCCAAGGAGCATATCCTCAACGAGGTCCTCGATATCGGCGTGCGCGATCTCCATGGCGAGGTCAGCGCCATCGTCCGCGCCGCGCACAGCGGGGCGACGGATTTCCGCGCCACCTTTGCCGTGCTCGTCGAGACACATCTGACATTCCTTCTCACCAGCAGCGATTTCACATCGGCGAATATCCGCAACTATCCGATGCTGACCGAAGAGGCCCGCACCCCGCATCGGGAATTGCGCGCGGCCTATGCGCAGCTCTGGAACGATTTCCTGAAGGACGCCAAGCGCGCCGGGCTGCTGCGGGCCGACATCTCGGTTTCGGCCATCCGTCAGTTCGTGCTTGGCGCGATGAACTGGACGGTCGAATGGTATGACGTGAAACGCTACCCCGTGAGCGTGCTCGCCCGGCGCATGAGCAAGCTCATCCTCGACGGCATGTGCACCGATCGCCGGGCCGAAACCCGCGGGCTGCGAACCGTCATGGCCATGCCCGCGCCTCCCCCGCCCCCCCCCGGCAAGGCCGCGACCACACGCGCCGAGATCCTGCGCGCGGCGGCGCGGGTTCTGCGCGATGCCGGCTACCGGGCGACAACCCTGCGGCGCATCGCCGAGGAGGCGCATATGCAGGCGGGGAGCGTCTATTATCACTTCAAGTCCAAGGACGCGATCGTGGATGAGGTTCTGAACGCAGGGCTGCGCGACCTCGTGACCGGGGTCAGATCGGCCATCGCTGCCCTTGACCGGCCCCATGATCACCATGCGCGTATCGCCACCGCCATCTGGGCGCATATGCAATTCCTGTTCATGGCGAGCGAATTCACCTCGGCGAACATCCGCAGCTACGGCATGTTGCCCAGGGAGCTCCGCAAGCGGCACCGCGACATCCGTTACGAATACGCGACGCTCTGGGACGGGATCCTGCGCGAGGCACAGCAAGCCGGGGCGATCCGCTCGGACATCAAGATCGTGCCCCTGCGGCAGGTGATGCTCGGCGCGCTCAACTGGACGGTCGAATGGTTCGACCCGACAAGGGACGGCCAGCCCGACAGCCTGTCGCTGGAGGCGTTCTCGGAAATGCTGATCAGCCTGCTGCTCGAGGGCATCTGCGAACGGGGTGAGCGCGCCGCCGCCCGGGCAATCGCCGCCAGTTGACGCCCCCGCCGCGCCGGGAGAAAAGGCCGCCGGCCATCGCGGGCGGCCTGCGAGGGGCGGTCGCTCAGCCGTCCTTGCGGTTGACGATCAGCGGCGCGTCCTCGGGAAGGTCGCCGACAATGGCAACGGCATCCGCACGGATCCGCGCGTGCTGCCGAAAGGCCTCGGCTGCGGCCGCCTCGGCGGCGGCGGCATCCGCCCCTTTCGCGAGCACGAGCGACAGGCGGATCATGTCGCGATCGTTCTCGCGGGTGACGATGGCCTGCGCGGCCCGCGCGCCCGGCGTGGCGATGATGACCTCCTCGATCGCGCGCGGATAGACGAAGATCTCGCGCACCTTGACGGCGGCGCCAACCCGCCCCTGGAGGGCCGACAGGCGGCTCACGCTGCCGTCCGGGTTGCTTTCCAGCGCAAAGGCGCTGTCGCCGGTGCCGAACCGGATCATCGGCCAGGTCGCGTCGCGCGTGGTCACGACGACCTCACCGGGCTCACCGTGCGGCATCGGCGCGCCGCTGAGCGGGTCGCAGATCTGCACCACCCGGTCGGGATGCACCCGGTAGCCCTCGCCGCCGTCCTCATAGGCCACCATCCCGAGATCGGCCGTGGCATAGGCCGCCCAGGTCGAGACCCCGTATTCCGCCTCGATATGCCGGCGCTTGGCCATCCAGTCGCCCATCTCGCCGCCCAGAAAGGCGGTCTTCACCTTCCATGCGTCGCGACCGTATGTCGCGATCACCTTGTCGGCGAGCGTCAGGAAGAAGGCGGTCGAGGCGGCGATCGCGGTCACGCCGGTCTCGACGATGATCTGCGCCTGCAAATCGGTGTTGCCCACACCGCCCGGAATCACCGTGGCGCCAGCCGCCCGCGCCGCCTCGTCAAAGAGCAGCCCCGCCGGCACGAGATGATACATCCACGTGTTCAGGACGATATCCCCCGCGCCCACGCGGGCCGCGCGAAACAGCAGGTCGAGCCCATGGCCGCCGCCGCCGCCCAGGGCCGGCTCGAAGATCGGGCCGGGCGAGACATAGATGCGCGCGATATCCTTCATATCCCCCGCGAGAAAGCCGCCGAAGGGCGGGGTCTCGCGCTGAATCTGCATGAGTTCTTCCTTCTTCATCACCGGCAGACGCGTCAGATCCGCCAGCGATGTGATGGCGGCCGGGTCGAAACCGGCCGCCACGAATCGTCTGTTCAGGCCCGTCGCCTTTCGGGCCGCATCGGCGTAGCGTTGCGCGATGTCCCTGTAGATGTCGTCAGGCATGAGCATGTCTCCCGGCCTTGGTCGGATCAGAGCGGGCAGTCCTTGCGGAAGTTCGGCGCGCGCTTCTCGCGGTGCGAGAGCACACCCTCCTTCACGTCCTCGCCCATGAAGCCGAGCATCTCGAGCGCGGTGGAGGCGTCGAAGATCGGCCCCGCCTGGCGCAGCCAGTTGTTGAGCGAATACTTCGTCCAGCGGACCGCGCTTTGCGACGCATTGGCCAGTTCCACCGCGGTGTCGAGCGCGATCTGCTGCAATTCGTCATCCTCGACGCACATCGACACGAGGCCGATGCGCTCTGCCTCCTCGCCCGAGACGGGCTTGCAGGTCATCAGGTAGTATTTCGCCTTGGCCATCGAGGTCAGCAACGGCCAGATGATCGCCGCGACATCGCCCGCGGCAACGCCGAGGCGCGGGTGGCCATCGACGATCTTGGCCCGCTTGCCGGCGATCGAGATGTCGGCGAGGATCGCCACCACGAGGCCCGCACCCGCCGCCGGCCCGTTGATCGCGGAAATGATCGGCTTGTTGCAGTTGATGATGTTGTAAACGAGATCCTTGGCCTCTTTCCAGGTCTTCATGATCTCGTAGGAATTGCCCATCATGCTTTCGATCAGGCTGAAATCGCCGCCGGCCGAGAATGCCTTGCCTGCACCGGTCACGATCACCGCGTTGATATCGGGGTCGCGGTCGATGTCGATCCACATATCCGTCATCTGCGTGTGCGTTTCGGCATCGACCGAGTTGAAGGTCTCGGGGCGGTCGAAGGTGATGCGCAGGACGCGATCGGCCGGATAGTCGAATTTCAGCTTGTTGTATTTTGCATAACGGTCTGACATCTGGGTTCCTCCCTTGAAGATGATGCTGGTTCAGCCAGGCAGTCCGAGAACGGCCTTGGACAGGATGTTGCGCTGGATCTCGTTCGATCCACCGTAGATCGTGGTGGGACGCGCCTTGTAGAAGCTCGACAGCACATCCACGCCGACATTGCCGACCTGCAGCGGGCCGATCGTGCCGCCATCGGGGCCGGCGGCCTCGATCATCAGTTCGGTGATCCGCTGAAAGCACTCGGTGACCCAGATCTTGAGCATCGAGACATCGGCGCCGAGGGTTTCGCCGCGCTTGAGCTGATCGGCGAAGCGCGCGTAAAGCGCCGCGTGATCCTCGACATCGAGCGCCGCCTGCGCAAAGCGGTCGCGGAACACCGGATCGTCGAAGGCGCCGCGCCCACGGGCAAAGCTCTCGAGCTGGCCGAGCGCGTTCTGCGCGAGGTTGGGCGCGCCGATGAAGATGCGCTCGAAGCTCAGCAGCGCCTTGGCCATCGTCCAGCCCTTGTTGAGCTCGCCCACGAGGTTCTCGCGCGGGGTGCGGGCATCGTCGAAGAACACCTCGCAGAACTCGGTCTCGCCCGAGAGGGTCGTGATCGTGCGCACCTCGATTCCGGGCTGATCCATCGGCGCCAGAACAAAGCTGATGCCCTGCTGCTTTTTCGGCGCGTTCGGATCGGTGCGCACCAGCATGAAGATATGGGTGGCGTCATGCGCCATCGTGGTCCAGATCTTCTGCCCGTTGATCACGAAATCGTCGCCGTCGATATCGGCGCGGGTGCGCAGGTTGGCCAGATCCGATCCGGCGCCGGGTTCCGAATAGCCCTGACACCAGATATGCTCGCAGCTGAGGATGCGCGGCAGCCAGTAATCCTTCTGTTTCTGGGTGCCGAACTTGATGATCAGCGGTCCGACCATCTGCACGCCCATGTCGCGCCCGCGATTGACGCCCCAGCGTTGCTGTTCCTCGTAGAAGATCAGCAGCTTGGCCGCGTTCAGCCCCATCCCGCCATATTCGGTGGGCCAGGCCGGCGCGACCCAGCCCTTTGCGTGCAGCTTGCGGTGCCAATGGGCAATCTCGGCGAATTTCGGGCGATGCGACAGGTTGCGCAGCTCTTCGGGATATTCCGTCTCGAAGAATGCGCGCACTTCCTTGCGGAATTCGGCATCGCTCATGGCGTTCCAGTCGGTCATTGTGCGGCTCCCTCCTCTTCGCGCGCCTCGAGCCAGAGCCGCCGGTGCCAGGCGTCGTCACCCAGCCAGGCCGACAGCACCAGCGCCCGGTTCAGGTAGAGCCCGACCTCGTATTCGTCGGTATAGCCGACCGCCCCGTGCATCTGGATGGCCTCGCGCGTGATCCGCTTCGCGGCGGTCACCGCCCGCGCCTTGGCGCGGCTGGCCTGCCGGGCGCGGAGGCGGGCATCGGTCGTGCCCTCCATCCGTGCCAGCGCATCGCGCACACCGGCCTGGGCGACCTCGCACATCACATGCAGATCGACGGCGCGGTGCTGGAGCACCTGAAACGCGCCGATCGGCTTGTCGAACTGCTCGCGCGTGCGGATATAGTCCAGCGTGATCTCCAGGGCGCGCCCGCTCAGGCCCACGAGCTCGGCGGCGACCAGCGCGGTGGTGTCGCTCACCGCCTCGGCCAGCGCATCGCCCACCTGTGGACCGGCGGCCAGCTGTTCGGCCGGGGTCTTCGCGAAGGACAGCTCGCCGAGCGCGCTGCCGTCGGCCTGCCTGCGGTTCTCGATCGCCAGCCCGTCCGCTCCGGCCTCGGCCAGCGCCAGCACGGGACCGCTCTCGCCATTGGCCACGACCAGAAAACCCTGCGCCCCGGCCGCGCCCGCGACCCAAGCCTTGCGCCCGTCGAGCCTGCCATCGGCATAGCCGCAGGTCGCCTCACCGGGTCCGCCATTGGCCCCCCGCTCCTGCCAGGCCACCGCCAGCACCGTCTCGCCCTCGATCAGCTCGGCGAGCCTGGGATGTTCCGGACAGAGCCGCCGCAGAAGCCCGAGGCTCAGCCCGATCGTGAGGTTGACCGGCTCCGGCGCGAGTACGCGCCCGGCCTCCTCGGCGATCACCCCACCCGCGCCGAGCCCCATGCCCAGCCCGCCCAGATCCTCGGGCACCGCCACGCCGAACACGCCGGCGCCGGCCAGTTCGCGCACCATCTCGGGATCCCAGCCGCCGCCGGCATCGCGCAGCTTGCGCGCCCGCCCGCTCCCGCCGGCCCGCTCAAAGAGCGTCCGGACGCTTTCGCGCAGCAGGCGAAGATCATTCTGATCGCTTGTATCCATGTCAGTCGTTGTCATCGGGTCTTCTCTTCATCATCACGGGCGTGTCGGTCGTGAAGACGACCTCGCCCTCGGGGTTCATCGCGCGCAGCGTATAGTGGAGCACGCCCCTGTCGGGCTTGCTCTTCGAGGGGGTGATCGAATTGATCGTGATCTCGACACTCAGTGCCTCGTCGGGGCGGACGGGCTTGAGCCAGCGCAGGTTGTCGAGGCCCATGCCGCCGATATTCGCGAGATTGACCATGAATTCGGACATGATCGGCCGGAACACCTCGAGGATGGTCTGAAAGCCCGAGGCGATCAGGCTGCCATGGATGGCCGTCGCATATTCCTCGTCGGTATGGAGCCGCTGCGGATCCCATTCCCGGGCAAACGCCTTGATCGATTCGGCGCTGATCGGGGCGGTGTGAAAGCGAAAGACCTCGCCCGGCTGAAAATCCTCGAGATACTTCATGAGGCGGGATCCTTCGCAAACCCGGCATCGTTGACGGCGATCTCGCCGGCGATGCGCTTGCGGTTGAACTCCCGCAGCGCCGGGTAGGTCTCGCTGAAGGCCTTGAGGAACGCGTCCATCGGCGCATCGAAAAAAAGACCCCGGTCATTCACATATTCCATGTGGCGGTGGTTCTTCTCGTCGTATTCGTGGAACAGCGCGTCGTGATGGCCGTCGAAGACCAGCGGCTTGACCCCGAAGCGTTCGCACAGCTCGATGTTGAAGGCGGGGGTGACCTTGAAGGGCGCACCGTCCAGCCACAGCTGCACATAGCCGTGATAGATGAACAGGTCCGTGCCCATCAGCTCCTGGAGCTTGGGGGTATTGAGGTGGTTGCGCACATCGGCAAAGCCGAGCGCGGCGGGAATGCCCGCCGCCCGCAGGCAGGCCGCCAGCAGGATCGCCTTGGGAACGCAGAACGCCGCCTCCTGTCCGGCGATGCGACTCGCGCGGTAGGAGTCCTCGTCGAGGGCAAAGCAGTAGGGATCGTAGCGGATACCGTCGCGCACCGCGTCGAACAGGCGGATCGCCTTGTCGCGGCTGGAGGCGCCGGGCGGCAGGTCGCGCAATGCTGCGGCGGCGAATTCCTGCACTTCGGGGCTGTCGCTGTCAACGAAACGCGAAGGCATCACGAATCGCTCGGCCTCCTTCGGCAGGATATGGCGTGCCTCTGGCATCTGGCCCTCCATGATCTGGCCCTCCATGACCATTTCTAACACTTGTTAGAATACTTGGGCGCAGTCGGCCCGTCAACCGGATTCACCCGCCTGCCGGCTATTGCGCGCCGTATCGGCGATTGTCCGCGCCCAGTTTCGCGGCCCGGCCGACCTCGGTCTGCGGGGGGCGGAATTGCGGCGCGATCGGCAATGGCAGCGCCGGGGCGATCCGGCCCGCGATGTCGATCTTGCGATCGAAGACACCCCGCGCCGCGAAATGCGGATCCCTTGCCGCCTCGGCGGGGGTTCGCACCACGCTGCAACAGCAATCCGCCGCGGCCAGCAGGGGCTCCCAGTGGGTCGAGGGCTGGCTCGCCAGGCGGCGCGCGACCTCGGCGATGCAGGGCTCCGGGTCGCGCCAGTCATCGCGCAGCCCGGCGGGCTGACCGATCACGTCGCAGAAGGCCTGCCAGAATTTCTCCTCGAGCGCGCCGACCGCGATCTGCCGCCCATCGGCGGCGGTGTAGAGACGGTAGCGCGCCAGACGGCCGGTCAGGCGGCTGTCCGCGTTGGCGATCTCCTGCCCGGCGATCACGCCCTCGGCATGGGCCCAGTAGGCGAAGGCAAAGGCCCCCTCGGCCATCGCGATATCGAGATGCGTGCCCTCGCCGCTCTGCTGGCGCGCCATCAGCGCGAGCAGGATGTTGACCACCGCGGGATAGGTGCCGCCGCCGATATCGGCAATGAGGCCGAAGGGCATCGTCGGGTTCGCATCCGGTCCGCGGCTCAGCGAGAGGATCCCCGCATCGCCGACATAATTCAGGTCATGCCCGGCGACGGCGGCCTTGGGCCCGTCCTGACCATAGCCCGTGATCGAACAGTAGATGAGCCCCGGATTGATCGCGCGCAGCGCCTCGTATCCCAGGCCGAGCCGGTCCATGACCCCGGGGCGGAACTGTTCCACCAGAACGTCGGCCTTCTCGATCAGCGGGCGCAGGACCTGCATCGCCTGTGGCGACTTCAGGTCGAGCGCCACGGATTGCTTGCCATGGTTCAGCACGGCAAAGCCGATGCTCTCGCCGTCAAAGCCGGGCTCGGTGAGGCGGGCATCCTCGCCGGTTCCGGGGCGCTCGAACTTGATCACCTCGGCGCCGGCCTGCGACAGCATGAGCGTGGCCATCGGGCCGGGCAGAAGCGTGCTGAAATCCAGCACGAGGATGTCCTTGAGGGGCTGGGCCATCTTTCTCGTCTCCTCTCCCGCCTCACGCGAAGCGCGCGGCGCCGTTGTTCAGAACCACCGCGTCCCGGGCCGGGATCAGCGCGCGAAACCGCGCCTCGCCGTCCTCGTCCCAGATCTCGAAGCGCACGGTTTCGCCGGGATAGACCGGCGCCGAGAACCGCACGTCCAGCCCGACGAGACGGGCCGCGTCGTAGTCCAGCAGGCTCTGGAGGATCGCGCGCGCCGCCAGCCCGTAGGTCGCGAGGCCGTGCAGGATCGGACGCTCGAAGCCCACCGAACGGGCCACATCGGGATCGGCATGAAGCGGGTTGTAATCGCCGCTGAGCCGATAGATGAGCGCCTGCTGCGGCAGGGTGGCGATATCACAGACGTGATCGGGCGCGCGCTCGGGCAGCGCGGCGGGCGCCGGGCCGGGCCGGTTCTCGCCGCCGAACCCGCCATCGCCCCGGCAGAAGGCCGACATCGCGACCCGCGCCAGTTTCTCGCCGCTGTCGGCGTCGATGATGTCGCGGCTCTGATAGATGACCGCGCCCTTGCCCGCGCCCTTGTCGGAGATGAAGTCGATCCGGGTGCGGCCGATGATCCTGCCCTTGACCGGCAGCGGCCGGTAGATATCGAGCCATTGCTCGCCATGCAGCACCTTCTGCCAGTTGACCCCGGTCCGGGGATCGCGCAGCCAGAAGCCGGGATAGCCCATGGTGACCGCCATCGAGGGCACCGCCCTGAGGCCGTCCTCGTAAACGAAGGCCAGCTCCCGCCGGTCGGTGGGATCCGCGCCAAAGCCGAGGCCGAGCGCGTAGAGGATCGTGTCGCGCTCGGTCAGCGTCTGCGTGATCTCCTCGAATTCCCAGTTGGACAATGCGTCGAAATCCAGTGGCATGATCTTTCCTCCCCTGATCGCCCTCAGACGGTGGCCTGCGATCCGAGGATCGCGGTGACCTGGCTGGACAACACACCGCCATTGCCATGGGCAAGCGCGAGGTCCACGTTCTTCAGCTGGATGCCGGGCGCATCGCCGCGGATCTGGCGCGCCGCCTCGATGACGGTAAAGATGCCATACATGCCCGGATGCACGCAGGACAGGCCGCCGCCATTGGTATTCACCGGCAGGGCGCCGCCCGGCGCGATGCGCCCACCCTCGACAAAGGCGCCGCCCTCGCCCTTGGCGCAGAAACCGAGATCCTCCAGAAACAGGATCGTGTTGATGGTGAAGGCATCGTAAAGCTCGACCACCTGGATATCGGCGGCAGCGACACCGGCCGCGGCAAGGGCGCGCCGGCCCGACTCGCGCGCCGCCGTCACGGTGAAATCCTTCATCTGCGAAATCTGCCGGTGCGAGCTTTCGGCCGCGCTGCCCAGCACATAGACCGGCGCCTTGGGAAAGTCGCGCGCGCGCTCGGCGCGGACCATCACGATGGCGCCGCCGCCATCGGTCACCAGGCAGCAGTCGCGCACGCTCAGCGGGTCGTTCACCATGCGCGCACCCATCACATCCTCCCGGCTCAGCGGGCCGCGCTCGAAGGCTTCGGGATTGTGCTGCGCCCAGGCGCGCGCCGCCACCGCCACATCGGCAAGCTGTTCGCGCGTGGTGCCATAAACATGCATGTGCCGCGCCGCCGCCATCGCATAGGCGGAAATCGGATAGCGCGGGTTGTAGGGGGCCTCATAGGCCGGCGGGCGCGAGGCCGTCACCAGCTTGCCCGAGGCGGTGCGCTGGTTGGAGCCATAGACGATCAGCGCGACATCGCACAGCCCCGCCTCCAGCGCCAGGGTGGCGGAGGTCAGGTAGTTCACGAAAGACGAACCGCCGGTCATGGTGCCGTCAATGAACCGCGGCGTGATGCCGAGATATTCCGCGGCCATCAGCGCGGGCATGCTGTCCTCCATCATGGTGCAGAACAGCCCGTCCACATCGCCGAGTTTCAGCCCGGCATCCGCCAGCGCGGCCTGCGCGGCCTGCGCCATGATGTCATAGGCCGTCAGCCCATGCGCCTCGCCAAAGCCCGCGTGCCCGGTGCCGACAATGGCGGATTTTCCTCGCAGATCACGGCTCATGGCTCAGTCCCTCCCCGGCTTGCAGAGCACGATCCGGTTCCCGTCGGCCTCGCCCACGAAGGCGGTCACCGGCATGTCGATGGCGACATCCTCGGGGGCGATTCCCTCGACCCGGCTCATCATGCGCACGCCCTCCTCGAGTTCCACCATGCAGATATTGTAGTTGCCGCCGCGCTCCGGCTTCTGGCGCACGACCGTCGTGGTGTGGACCCGGCCCCGGCCGCTCGCGCGGTGCCAGGTGAGCGCGCTGCCATGGCAATGCGGGCACAGGATGCGGGGAAAGAAGTGAAACGCCCCGCAATCGTCGCAGCGGGGCAGCAGGATCTCCCCGTTCTCGAGCCCCTTTCGGAACGTCGCGTCAGGCCCGGCGGTATCGGTATCGGTCATCTGGCCTCCCTTTCCAATTGCCTTCCCATCGTCGGGCCGCGAGTCGTCCGGTCGCGCTCCGCTGGGTGTTGCGCATTTTCCTAACAGATGTTAGAAAATGTCAACCCCACTCGGCGCCATCGGTCCCGCCCGCGACGCCCTGCCCCTCGCCCGCCCCATTGCGAAAGCAATGATTGCCTGAAATGATTGCCTGCAATGTCTCGAAAGGATTGCGCATGACCACGAGCCCCGGAGCCGCGATACTCGATGGCGTCAGGATCATCGACATGACCTCGGTCGCCTTCGGCCCGCTCGCCACGCAGATGCTCGGCGATCTGGGGGCGGATGTGATCAAGGTCGAGCGGCCGGAGGGCGATCTCCTGCGGGAAATCCAGCCGGCGCGCAATCCCGGCATGGGCGCGGCCTTCCTCAACACCAACCGCAACAAGCGCAGCATCGTGCTCGACCTCAAGTCGGAGACCGGGCGCGCCCAGCTGCGCAAGCTCCTTTCCACGGCCGACGTGATGATCTCGAGCATCCGGCCCGCCGCGCTCGCCCGCCTTTCGCTCGACCCGGATTCGCTGCGCTGCGAGAACCCGAAGCTGATCACCGTGTCGGCCACGGGTTTCGGCCAGGACGGCCCATATGCCGCCAAGCCCGCCTTCGATGACATCGTGCAGTCCGCATCGGGATTCGCCAGCCTTGCCACCATGCGCGACCCCGAGGCCGCGCCCGACTATGCCCCGACGATCATCGCCGACAAGCTGGGCGGGGTGACGGCCGCCTATGCCATCATGGCGGCGCTGTTTCACCGCCAGCGCACCGGCGAGGCGCAGCATGTCGAGGTGCCGATGTTCGAGACGCTGACCGCCTTCCTTCTGGTCGAACATCTGGACGGTGCCACGTTCGAGGACCGGCCGCAGGATTTCGGCTATGCGCGCATGCTGGTGCCGCACCGTCGCCCGTTGCGCACCGCCGATGGCTACATCACGATCCTGCCCTATACCGATGCGCAATGGGAACGGTTCTTTCGGGCGGTGGGGCGCGACGACATGGCCGAACATCCCTGGGTCACGGACATGCGCCTGCGCAGTCGGAATATCGGCGCGTTCTACGACATCGTGGCGCAGATCGCGCTGACCCGCCCGACGCAGGAATGGCTGGACCTGATGGCAGAGGCCGACATCCCCGCCATGCCGGTGCGCTCCCTTCCCGAGCTGCCCGACGACCCGCACCTGGCGGCGACGGGCTTCTTTCAGCGGCTCGCGCATCCGACCGAGGGAGAGATCTGGACGACGCGCCCGCCCGTGCGCTTTTCCGCCACGCCGGCCCGCGCCGATCACCGCCCCGCCCCCCGGCTGGGCGAACATACCGACGAGATCCTGGGCAAGCCGGAGGAATGATCGCGCCTGCCCCCGCCGGCCATGCCGGCCATGCCGGGGGCGGAAGCGGCAGGCGGGAAACCGGCAAATCCGCGAATGCGCGGCGCATGTGTGTTGACATGGCTCTGCCTCGGGATGCAAAAATCTAACAAGTGGTAGAAAACGGCAGGGCGCGATTCGCGCCGGATCCGGCAATGGCGAGCGCCGGGAGGGAGGAAAGAGAGAATGACCAGCAAGGCCTGTATCACCGGCGTGGGAATGGTCCCGTTCCAGAAGCCGGGCAAATCGGAGAGCTACGACGTGATGGCCGCCGCCGCGACCCGCAGCGCGCTCGCGGATGCGGGGCTCGACTATGACAAGGTGCAGCAGGCCTATGTCGGCTATGTCTATGGCGACAGCACCTGCGGGCAGCGCGCGCTCTACCAGGTCGGCATGACCGGGATTCCGATGGTGAACGTGAACAACAACTGCTCGACCGGCTCCTCGGCGCTGTTTCTCGCGCGCCAGGCGGTCGAAAGCGGCGCGGTGGACTGCGCGCTCGCGCTCGGCTTCGAGCAGATGCAGCCCGGTGCGATCGGCGCCATGTTCCGCGACCGTGTCAGCCCCTTTGCCGCCTTTGACGAGGAGACCGACGCGCTCGTGGGCAACCCGGAAATTCCGCTGGCGCTGCGGTATTTCGGCGGCGCCGGCAAGGCGCATATGGACGAATTCGGCACCACGCTCGAAACCTTCGCGAAGATCCGCGCCAAGGCCAGCCGCCATGCCGCCCGCAATCCCGTTGCCCTGTTCCGGCAGGAAGTGACCGCCGACGAGGTTCTCGCCGCCCAGGTTGTCTGGCCCGGCGTGATGACGAAGCTCATGGCCTGCCCGCCGACCTGCGGCGCGGCGGCGGCGATCGTCTGCTCGAAGGATTTCGCCGACCGGCACGGGCTCGACAGTTCGGTGCGCATCGCGGCGCAGGCGATGACGACGGACGGCCCGGAGACCTTCAACGCCCATGACATGCGCGAGGTCGTCGGCTTCTCGATGGCGCGGCGCGCCGCCGATCAGGTCTATGAGGCCGCGGGCATCGGACCCGAGGATGTGGACGTGGTCGAGCTGCACGACTGTTTTGCCCAGAACGAGCTGATCACCTATGAGGCGCTCGGCCTGTGCGCCCGCGGCGACGGCGGGAAATTCGTCGATGACGGCGACAATACCTATGGCGGCAAGTATGTGACCAATCCCTCGGGCGGGCTGTTGTCCAAGGGGCACCCGCTGGGCGCGACCGGGCTTGCGCAATGCACCGAGCTCGTCCAGCAACTGCGCGGCCAGGCCGATGCGCGGCAGGTCGAGGGCGCGCGCCTCGCGCTTCAGCACAATCTCGGCCTGGGCGGGGCCTGCGTGGTCACGCTCTACGAAAAGGCCTGACAGAACCTGGCGGGAGGAAAGCGACATGACGGGAAAACTCGACGGGCGCGTGGCGCTGGTCTCCGGGGCGGGCCGTGGCATCGGCCGCGAAATCGCGCTCAAGCTCGCCTCGGAGGGGGCGCGCGTGGTGATCAACGATCTCGACGCCGAACCGGCCAACGAAACCGCCGAGGCGATCCGCGCGACCGGCGCCGAGGCCGCGGTCTGCCCCGGCAGCGTGACCGAGGACGGTTTCGCCGAGCGCTTCGTGCAGACCGGCGTGGACAGCTTCGGCGGGCTCGACATCATCGTGAACAATGCCGGCTACACCTGGGACAGCGTCGTTCAGAAGATGACCGATGCACAGTGGCAGGCGATCATCGACGTGCACCTCACCGCGCCCTTCCGCATCCTGCGCGCCGCCCAGCCGGTGATCAGCGCCCGGGCCCGCGAAGAGGCCGCGGCCGGGCAGGAAGTCTTTCGCAAGGTGGTCAATATCTCGTCCATCGCGGGGACGGGCGGCAATGCCGGCCAGATCAACTATTCCGCGGCCAAGGCCGGGATCCTCGGGCTCACCCGCACGATGGCCAAGGAATGGGGCCGCTACAAGGTCAACGTCAACGCCGTGGCCTTTGGCCCGATCCGCACCCGGCTGACCGAGGGCAGCGCCGATGGCAACAGCACGATCACGGTCGAGGACAGGGAAATCAAGGTCGGCGTGAACCCCGACCTGCTGACCCAGATGGAACGCATGATCCCGCTGGGCCGGGTGGGCACCCCGCAGGAAGCCGCCGGCGCGGTCTATCTGTTCTGTTCGCCCGAGTCGAATTTCATCTCGGGACAATATGTCATCTGCGGCGGGGGCTTCACGATTTGATCGCGGCCCCGCGACCGTTGCCACACGGCCCCGATCGGGGCGTTCCGGATCGGGAGACCGCCTGAATGGCACGTCTGCAAAGCGCGCTGCTCCCCGCGTCAGAGACCTTTGCCCGCAACCACGCCGCGCAGCGCGCGCGGGTCGAGACCCTGCGCCAGCGCATCGCCGAGGCGACCGGCGGCGGGCGGCCCGAGATGGTCGCGCGCCACCGCAAGCGCGACAAGCTCCTGGTGCGCGAGCGGATCGACCTGCTGGTCGATCCCGGAACCGCCTTTCTGGAACTGTCATCGCTGGCGGCCTGGGGCCAGTATGGCGGCGAGGTGCCCGGCGCGGGCATCGTCACCGGCATCGGCATCGTCCACGGCCTTCCCTGCATGGTGATCGCCAATGACGCCACGGTAAAGGGCGGCTCCTTCTACCATGAGACCGTGCAGAAGCACATCCGCGCACAGGAAATCGCGGCCGAGAACCGGCTGCCCTGCCTGTATCTCGTGGATTGCGGCGGCGCCTACCTGCCCGAACAGGACCGGGTCTTTCCCGATGCGCGCCATTTCGGCAATTCCTTCTATCGCCAGACCAACATGTCGGCGAGCGGGCTGCCGCAGATCTCGGCGGTGTTCGGCGGCTGCACCGCCGGGGGCGCCTATATCCCCGCGCTCTCGGATGAGGTGATCATGGTGCGCGGCAATGCCCGCATCCACCTGGGCGGCCCCTCGATCGTGAAGGTGGCGATCAACGAGGAGGTCGATGGCGAGACCCTGGGCGGCGCCGAAATGCATTGCCATGTCTCGGGGGTGTCCGACCATCTCGCCGAGAACGAATATCACGCGCTGGCGCTGATGCGCGACATCGTGGCCGAACTGGGCCAGTCGCGCCCGATGCCGCCCGACGCGCCCCCCGCGCCGCCCGCGCACGATCCCGCCGAGCTGCTCGGCGTGGTCAGCGCCGACCGCAAGCAGCCCTATGACATGCGCGAGGTCCTCCTGCGGATGATCGACGCCGGCGAATTCCGCGAATTCAAGCCCGGCTGGGGCGAGACGCTCGTCTGCGGCACGGCGCGCATCCATGGCTACCGCGTCGGCATCCTTGCCAATAACGGCGCGCTGCTGTCGGACAGCTCGCTCAAGGGGGCGCAATTCGTCTCGATGTGCGACCAGCGCAATATCCCGCTGCTGTTCTTGCACAACATCTCCGGCTTCATGGTCGGCACCGAGGCCGAACGCGGCGGCATCGCCAAGAACAGCGCCAAGCTGGTCTATGCCATGTCGGTCGCCCGGGTGCCGCGGCTGTCGGTGCTTCTGGGCGGGTCCTACGGGGCGGGCAATTACGGGATGTGCGGGCGCGGCTTTGCTCCCCGGTTCCTCTTTGCCTGGCCCACGGCAGAACTGGCCACCATGTCCGCCGACATTGCCAGCAACGTCATGCTGGAACTGCGCCGCCAGAAGGGCGGCGACCCGGCCACGATGCAGGCCGATCTGGCGCGGATCGAGGCCGAGGTGCGCGCCCAGTATGGCGAACAGTCCGATCCCTATTACGCCACATCGCGGCTCTGGGATGATGGCCTGATCGAGCCGGGCCAGACCCGCGACATCCTCGGGCTGTGCCTGGCGATCGTCACTTCGGTGCCCGAGGCCGGGCGCCATACGCCCGTTTTCAGAATGTGAGGCCCGCAAATGTCCATGACATACACGACCATCCACGTCGAAACCGACGCCCGCGGCGTTGCCACCGTGACCCTCGACCGCCCCGACAGGCACAATGCGCTCAATGGCGCGCTGATCGCCGAGCTGACCGACGCCGCCGAACGGCTGGGCTCGGATCCGGGGGTGCGCGTGGTGGTGCTGACCGGCAACGGCAAGAGCTTCTGCGCGGGGGGCGATTTCCACTGGTTCGCCGCGAATGTCGAGAAGACCCGCGCCGAGCGCGTCGAACAGAGCGCCACGCTGGCCCGGCTCCTGCGGTGCCTCGACACGCTGCCCAGGCCGCTGATCGGGCGGATCAACGGGCCGGCCTATGGCGGCGGCGTCGGCATGATCGCGGTCTGCGATTACACGATCGGGGCCGAGGGGGCGATGTTCGGCCTGACCGAGGTGCGGCTCGGCCTCTTGCCGGCCAATATCTCGCCCTATGTGGTGGCCCGCATCGGCAAGGTGCATTCGCGCGAAACCATGCTGTCGGGCGCGCTCTTCGACAGCGCGCGCGCGGCGCGGATCGGGCTTCTGACCGAGGTCGTCGCACCGGAGGATCTGGACCAGGCGGTGGAAAAGGTCGTGCACGCGCATCTTCAGGCAGCGCCTGGCGCGGTTGCCGATACCAAGGCGCTGATCGCCTATGTCGCGTCCCATGATCTCGAGACCAACATGACCTATACCGCCGACCGGCTGGCCGATGCCTGGGAAACCCGCGAGGGGATCGAGGGCATCAACAGCTTCATCAACAAGAGCGTGCCCTCCTGGCGGATCAAATGAGCCTTGCCCGTGTCCTGATCGCCAACCGCGGCGAGATCGCCCGCCGCATCCAGCGCGCCTGTCGCAAGCTGGGGATCGAGAGCGTGGCGGTGTTCTCCGAGGCCGATCGCGATGCGCCCTTCGTCGCCGAGGCCGATCATGCCGTCTGCATCGGCGGGGCCGCGGCCGCGGAGAGCTATCTCGACACGGCCGCGATTCTGGCGGCGGCCCGCGCCACCGGCGCGGGGGCGGTGCATCCGGGCTACGGGTTTCTCTCCGAGAATGCCGGTTTCGCCGCGGCGGTGGAGGCTGCGGGCCTCGTCTTTGTCGGGCCGGATCCCCGCGCCATCGCCCGCATGGGATCGAAGATCGCGGCCAAGGCCGCGGCCGAGGCCGCCGATGTGCCGGTCCTGCCCGGCTATCGCGGCGACGATCAGTCCGACGCGCGCCTGCTGGCCGAGGCGCAGGCTCTCGGCACGCCCTTTCTGGTCAAGGCCAGCGCCGGGGGCGGCGGGCGCGGGATGCGCCTCGTCACCGATCTGCGCGACGCCCCCGAGGCGATCGCCGCCGCCCGCGCGGAGGCGCAGGGCGCCTTTGGCGACCCGACCGTGTTCCTCGAACGCTACGCGCCGCGCGCCCGCCATGTCGAGGTCCAGGTGCTGGGCGACAGCCATGGCACGGTGCTGCATCTGGGCGAGCGCGACTGTTCGCTCCAGCGCAACCACCAGAAGCTGATCGAGGAAGCCCCCGCCCCCGGCCTGCCCCCTTCCCTGCGCGACGACATGCGCGCCGCCGCGGTGCGGCTGGCGCGTGCGATCGGCTATCGCTCGGCGGGGACGGTGGAATATCTCTACGACCCGGAGCGCGGCGAATATTACTTTCTCGAGATGAATACCCGCCTTCAGGTGGAGCATCCCGTGACCGAGGCGATCACCGGCATCGACCTCGTGGAATGGCAGTTGCGCATCGCGCGGGGCGAGGCGCTCGATCTGGCGCAATCCGACATCCGCCTTGACGGTCACGCCATCGAGATCCGCGTGGCCGCCGAAAACCCGGCCGAGAATTTCCGCCCCGAAACCGGCCGGATCACCCTCTGGTCGCCGCCGGGCGATGTGCGGCTCGACAGCGGGGTGGCGGAGGGCTCGGTGATCGGTCACCACTACGATTCGATGATCGCCAAGCTCATCGTTCATGCCCCGGACCGGGCCGGCGCGATCCGCAAGGCGGTCGCCGCGCTCGATCGCTTTGCCGTCGGGGGGATCCGGCTCAACCTCTCCTATCAGCGCGCGCTGCTCACGCATCCGGATTTCCAGGCGTGCCGGCACCACACCTCCTGCCTGCCGGAATTGTTCCCCGATGGCTGGACACCGCCCGCGCCCGCGGACCGGGACATGGCCCTCGCCACGGTCGCGCTCTGCCGCCACCTGGCACCGCCGCCGGCCTCGCCCTGGCAGAGCCTCGGCGCCTGGCGTCTGACCGCGCCCGCCGGACGGGCCGGCGCGGCCTCCTTCTGGGAGCCGTCCGACGATGCGCCGATCCGTGTGAGCGATGCCGGGGCGGGCCTGACCGTGCGGTTGCCCGACGGTCCGGAAATCACCACCGAGGCCGCCACACTCGGGGACGGATGTCTGAGCGGGCGCATCGACGGCGCCCCCTTCGCGCGCGCGGCCCATGTCGAGCGCGCGCAGGATCACTGGCAGGTGCATCTTCAGACGCCCGGGGGCATGACCGTCATCGCGCTCCGGGATCTCGAGGACCGGCACCTTGTCCGCAGCGCCGGCGCGACGACCGGCGCCGACATGCTCCTGGCACCGATGCCCGGCGCGGTGACCGAGATCCGCGTCGCCCCCGGCGACCGCGTCAGCGCCGGCGACACGCTCGTGGTGCTCGAGGCGATGAAGCTGCTCCAGAGCCTGCCCGCGCCGACCACCGGCGTGGTCTCCGAAATCTATTGCGCGCCGGGCGATACCGTCGCCGGCAACACCCCCCTCATCAAGCTCGATCCGGAGGAACAGACATGACCAGACAGGACACGATCGCCGCGGCCACCGGCCCCTTCAGCGAGGAGATCGAGATGATCCGCGCCCAGTTGCGCCGCTTCATCGAGACCGAGGTGACCGCCAGGGCCGACGCCTGGGAAAAGGACGGCATGGTGCCGCGCGACGTGCTGCGCCAGATGGGCGATCTGGGCGTGCTGGGGATGCGCTACGCCGAGGAACATGGCGGCGCGGGCCTCGACGTGATGGCGAGCGTGATGCTGGCCGAGGAGGTCGGGCGCTCGACCTTCGGCGGGTTCTCGGCCACGGTGCTGGTGCATACCGACATGGCCTCGCCGCATCTCGAGAATGCCGGCACGCCCGAACAGAAGGCGCGCTGGATGCCCGCGATCACCTCGGGCGAGAAGATCACCGCCGTTGCCGTGACCGAACCGGACGCGGGATCGGACGTGGCGGGAATGCGCACCCGGGCGGTGCGGGACGGGTCGGACTGGGTGCTCAACGGCACCAAGATGTTCATCACCAACGGCGTGCACGCGGATCTCTATTTCGTCGGCGCGAAAACCGACCCGGATGCCAGGGGATCGCGCGGGATCACCATGTTCGCGGTCGAGAAGGGCACGCCCGGCTTCTCGGTGGGGCGCGCCCTCGACAAGACCGGCTGGCTGTGCTCGGACACGGCGGAGCTGATCTTCGAGGATGTGCGCGTCCCGGCCGGGAACGTGCTGGGCGAGGTGAACCGGGGCTTCTACGCGGTGATGAAGAATTTCCAGAACGAGCGGATCGTGCTCGGCGCCATGGCCTGTGCCGAGGCGCAGACCGCGCTCGACATGACGGTGGCCTATGCCAGGCAGCGCAAGGCCTTTGGCGGCGTGCTCTGGGACAAGCAGGCGGTGCGCCAGCGCCTCGCCGAGTGCCAGACCCGGATCGAGGCCGGGCGGCAGCTCGTCTATCACGCGGCGCGGCTCGATGCGGCGGGCCGCGATTGCGTCAGGGAGGTCTCCATGGTCAAGGCCTATTGCGGCGAGCTGGTGAACGCGGTGCTCTACGATTGCGTGCAGTTCCACGGCGGGATGGGCTACATGCGCGAAACGCCGGTGGAACGCATGTCGCGCGATGCCCGCGTGCAGGCGATCGGCGGCGGCGCGACCGAGGTCATGCTCGAGGAAGTGGCCAAGCGCATGTGACAGCGCGCCCCGACCGCCGGCAGGTCCGGCGGTCAGACGGGACGCGCCCCGGCGCGTCCCGCGCGACTGTGCCCGGGTGCGACTGCGCCCAAGGTGCTACTGCGCCCATTCCCAGGGGCGCACGAACTGGCCGAGCACATGGCCGATCGCCTCTTCGTCCACCTCGCCGGTGCGTGTGAGCTGCGCCACGAGCCCGCGCTTCCTGTCATCCACCACCGAGGCGACGCGCGCGGCGATCCCCGCCTCCGCCAGCGCGGCATCATAGACGCGGGCGATGGCGCGCTTGCGCAGATCGGGCTTGAACACCTTTCCGACGGCGGTCTTGGGCAATTCGTCCAGCACCTCGACATGTTTCGGCATCGCGGCGCGTTCGTGGACATGGATCTTGCAATGCTCGATCAGCTCCTCGGCGGTCACCGTGCCGCCCGCCACCAGCTCCACATAGGCGCAGGGCACTTCGCCGGCATGGGCGTCGGGCTGGCCGATCGCGCCCGCCATGGCGACATCGGGATGCACCATCAGCGCCTCCTCGATCTCGGCGGGGTCGATATTATGGCCGCCGCGGATGATCAGATCCTTGGCGCGCCCCGTGATCCAGAGATAGCCATCCGCGTCGAGCCGCCCCAGATCGCCGGTGCGCAGGTATTTGTCGTAGTGGTAAAGCGTCCTGTTCTTGTCGGCCTCGGTATAGGTGTTGCCGGCATAGACGCCGGGATTGGAGACACAGATCTCGCCCACCTCGTCGGGCTCGCAATCGACCGGCCCATAGGGCGTTTCCTTGATGATGCGCACATCCGTGTAGGGAAAGGGCACCCCGACCGAGCCCACCTTCTTCTCGCCCTCGGGCGGGTTGCAGGAGACGAGACAGGTCGCCTCGGTGAGGCCATAGCCCTCGATCACCTTCATGCCGGTGGCCTTCTCGAAGCGGTTGAACAGCTCGAGCGGCATCGGCGCCGAGCCCGAAAAGGCGTTCTTGACGGTCGAGAGATCGGCATCCACCTTGCGCTGCATGAGCGCCGAGACGGCGGTCGGCACGGTGATGATGAAGGTGATCTTCCAGCGCTCGCACAGCTTCCAGAAATTGTCGAACACACCCTCGCCACGATAGCCCGCAGGCGTCGGCAGCACGATATGCGCGCCAGACTTGATGCAGGCCATCAGGATCACATGGCAGGCAAAGACATGGAACAGCGGCAGCGGGCACATGACGTTGTCCTGCTCCGAAAAGAGCAGCGTGTGACCGATCCAGCCGTTATAGATGATCCCCGAATAGCGGTGCTGCGCGACCTTGGGCATCCCCGTGGTGCCGCCGGTGTGGAAATAGGCGGCGACGCGATCACCCTCGCTGTCGGCAAAGGTGAGGGTTTTCGGCTGGGCCGCCATGGCCTTGTTGAAATCGGTGACGGCGGCGTGATGACCGGTCGGGTTCCCGGGGCGCACCAGCGGCACGATCCAGCTCTTCGGCGGGGTGAGATAGCGGTTGAGGTCCACCTCGAGCACGGTGTGAACCTGCGGCGCGTGGCGCACCGCCTCGGCAGTCTTCTGCGCGATGTCGGTCTTGGGAAAGGCCCTGAGCGTCACGACGACGCGCGCGCCGGTCTCGCGCAGGATGGCCGCGATCTGTTCGGGCTCCAGCAGCGGGTTGATCGGGTTGACGATCCCGGCAATGGCCCCGCCGACGATGGCCACGGCCGTCTCGACCGTGTTGGGCAGGATGACGGCGACGGTATCCGTCTCGGAGATCCTGAGGCTGCGAAAGAGGTTGGCGGCCTGACAGCACCTGTCGTGGAACTGCTGCCAGGTGAGGGTCTCGGCCTTGTCCTGCGGTCCCGAGAGCAGCTGATAGCTGAGCGCGGGGCGATCCGGAAAGGCGCGCGTGGTCTGGCTGAGCATCTGATAGAGGGTCGCGGGCGTGTCGCGCGCCTCCCAGGGCATCTCATTCTCGATCGCGAGCGCATCCTGCCGCGAGGTGAACGTCATGGCCTATCCTCCCTTTTGCCCGCGCCTCGCTCCTTGCGCGGGGGTCTTCGTTGTTGCCAAGATGGGCGGGAAAGGCGCGCGGCGCAAGATTGACGCTGCGTTTGAGGGGCCGTGTCACGATCCCCCGAGACAGTCCACGAGCGCATCGGCCATGTCGCGGATCAGCGCCGGGTAGAGGTCCGGACCGGGGGCGTGGGCGCTGCCCAGCGGGTCGAGCACACCATGGCGGACGCTCTCGCCAAAGATCGCCTGCACCCGCGCGGGGCTGAATTGCGGCTCGGAAAAGACGCAGGCGATGCCGCGTTCGCGCGCCATGTCGCGCAGCGCCGCGATGCGCGCGGGGCCGGGATCGGCGGCATCGCCGGGCGACAGCGCCCCAGCCGGAGCGAGGCCAAAGCGCGCCTCGAAATACTGGTAGGCGTCGTGAAAGACGAGATAGGGCGCGCCCCTGACCGGCCCGAGCCGCGCGGCCACCTCCGCCTCGAGCGCCGCGAGATCCGCCGCCGCGCGCGCGGCATTGGCGCGGTAGAGCGCGGCATTTGCCGGGTCGTGTTCGGCCAGTTCGCCGGCGATCACATCGAGCCAGATCCGCGCATTGGCCGGGTCGAGCCAGGCATGGGGATCGGCGCCGTCATGGGCGTGGTCGGCATGGGCGTGGTCGTCATGGGCGTGGTCGTCATGCCCGTCCCCGTCCCGCCCCGCCAGTCGCGGCACAAGCTCCGCCTCCGAGCGGAACACCAGCACCATGGAGCCGCCCGCGCCCATCAGCTCGATCACATGCGCATCCCCCGCCAGCGTCTCGATCGGCTCTTCCAGCCAGGGCGTGAGCCCCTCACCCATCCAGAAAACAACCTCCGCGCGCGCGAGCGCCGCCGCCTCGGACGGGCGCATCGCATGGCCATGCGGCGAGGCACCGGGTGGCACGATGAGCGCGGGCTCTCCCGCCCCTTCCATGACCTGCGCCACCAGCGAATGCACCGGCGCGATATCGGTGGCCACTTTCGGGCCGGCCAGCGCGGGGATGGCCAGCCCCAGAAGAACCCCGAGAGGGGCGAGGAATTGGAACGGCATGTCGGATCTCCATATATCCTGCGATCACTGTTATGTTGTAACAGTCGCGGCCCCTTGATAATCGTAACCATATAACATATCAAGATCCGATCCACCAAAGGAGCCCGCCCATGGACCCGCTCGGCTTCGCGCAACACGACCACCGCCGCTGCGTGGCGACCGCGCTCAAGGCGGCGCAGGCGCATTGCGCGCGCCATCGGCTCAATCTCACGCCGGTGCGCCGCCGGGTGCTGGAATTGCTGCTTGAGGGCCACCGTGCGATGGGGGCCTATGACATTCTCGACCACCTGCGCAGGGAGGGGTTCGGCGCGCAGCCGCCGGTGGCCTATCGGGCGCTCGATTTTCTGGTGAGCCACGGGTTCGCCCACAAGATCGAGCGGCTCAACGCCTTCATCGCCTGCACCCATCCCGCGGCGGATCACACGCCGGTCTTCCTGATCTGCCGGGGCTGTCATGCCGTGGCCGAGGCCCAGGCAGAGCCCACGCGCGGGATGCTCGGCCGCGCCGCCGAGGAGGCGGGCTTCGAGATCGAACAGGCCGTGGTCGAGGCGATCGGCCGCTGCCCCAGCTGCCGCGCGGAGGCCGCACCATGCGCCTGATCGCGGCCGAGGGCCTCGCGGTGCGGATGGGCGGCACCGAGGTGCTGCACGATGTCTCGCTCACCCTCGAGCGGGGCGAGATCGTCACCATCGTCGGCCCCAACGGCTCGGGCAAATCGACGTTGCTGCGGGTGCTCATCGGTGCGCTGCGCCCCACGCGCGGACGCATCACTCGCGCAGCCGGATTGCGCATCGGCTATGTGCCCCAGAAGCTCCATATCGACCCGACCCTGCCGATGAGCGTGGCGCGTTTTCTCAACCTGCCGCGCCGCCGCCCCGCCGCCGCGCTGCGCGCGGCGCTTGAGGAGGCGGGCCTGCCCGATCTGCGCGACCGGCAGATGGCCGATCTCTCGGGCGGGCAGTTCCAGCGCGTGCTGCTCGCGCGCGCGCTGCTCGAGCGGCCCGACCTGCTCATTCTCGACGAGGCGACGCAGGGCCTCGATCAGCCCGGCTCGGCCGCCTTCTACCGGCGCATCGCCGAGGTGCGGCAGGAAATGGGTTGCGCGGTGCTGATGGTCAGCCACGAATTGCACGTGGTGATGAGCGCCTCGGACCGGGTGATCTGCCTCAACGGGCATGTCTGCTGCGAGGGCCACCCCGAGATCGTGGCCCAGGCCGAGGAATATCGCGCCCTCTTCGGCACCGGCACGCATGGCGCGCTGGCGCTCTACCGTCATGAGCACAGCCACAGCCACGACCATGACCACCCCCAGCCCCACGAGGCCGCCGAATGATGCTCGACGATTTCCTGATCCGCGCGGCACTGGCGGGCTTTGGCGTGGCGCTCGCCGCCGCACCGCTGGGCAGCTTCGTCGTCTGGCGGCGCATGGCCTATTTCGGCGATGCCACGGCGCACGCGGCGATCCTCGGGGTGGCGCTGGCGCTCGGGCTTTCGGTGTCGGTCTTTGCCGGCGCGCTCGTCGTGTCGCTGCTGATGGCGACGGCGGTCTCGGTGCTTTCGGGGCGGGGCTTTGCCATGGACACGATGCTGGGCGTGATGGCCCATTCGGCGCTCGCCTTCGGGCTGGTGGGGGTGTCGTTCCTCTCGGGGGTGCGGATCGACCTCATGGCCTGGCTCTTCGGGGATATCCTGGCGGTCAGCCGGGGCGATCTGGCGGTGATCTGGGGGGGGGCGGCGCTGGTGCTGGGGCTGCTAGCGTGGCGCTGGCAGGCGCTTCTGACCGCGACGCTCAGCCCCGATCTGGCCCATGCGAGCGGCATCGACCCGCGGCGCGAACAGCTTGTGCTGACGCTGGCGCTGGCGGTGGTGGTGGCGGTGGCGATCAAGGTGGTGGGGGTGCTGCTGATCGCCGCCATGCTGATCGTGCCGGCCGCAGCGGCGCGCCCGCTTGCGGCCACGCCCGAGCAGATGGCGGCGCTGGCGGCACTGATCGGCGGGGTTTCGGCGCTTGGCGGGCTGGGGGCGTCGTTCCGGCTCGACACACCGACGGGGCCGACGATCGTCTGCGTGGCGGCGCTGATATTCGCCGGGATCATGGCCGGAACAGGTCTGACAAAAATAGTCAGACATAATTATTGACTCTTTTAATCGGAATTGCGAGACATTCCCCACACTGCATTCGGACAACGGAGCCGTCCATGACACCGATCAAGACCCTTCTCGGCGCAACCGCGCTTCTGGCGCTGGCCGCGCCTGCCCTCGCACAGGAGGTCAACCTCTATTCCAGCCGCCACTATGACAGCGACGACGCGCTCTACACCGCCTTCACCGAGGCGACCGGCATCACCGTCAACCGCATCGAGGCCGACGCCAACGAGCTGGTCCAGCGGATGAAGGCGGAAGGCGCCAACAGCCCGGCCGACGTGTTCATGACGGTGGACGTGGGCAATATCGCCCGTGCCGAGGCCGAGGGGCTGCTCCAGCCCTTCGCATCGGAGGTGATCGAGGCCAATGTGCCCGCCCATCTGCGCCATCCCGACAATCTCTGGACGGGGCTGTCGCAGCGGGCGCGGATCATCTTCTACGCCAGGGATCGCGTGCCCAACCCGCCGCAGAGCTACGAGGCGCTGGCCGATCCGGCCTACAAGGGCCAGATCTGCATCCGCTCTTCGAGCAATGTCTACAACCAGTCGCTGCTCGCCGCGATCATCGCCGCCGACGGGGCCGAGGCCGCGAGGGGCTGGGCCGCGGGCGTCGTCGCCAACATGGCGCGCCCGCCGCAGGGCGGCGATACCGATCAGCTGCGCGGCCTCGTCTCGGGCGAGTGCGATATCGCCGTGGCCAACACATATTATTTCGCCCGCGCCATGGCCTCCGATGTCGCCGGGCTGAGCGCCGGGATCGACGGCATCGGCTGGGTCTGGCCGAACCAGGACGGGCGCGGCGCGCATGTCAATCTGGTGGCGGCGGGCATCGCGGCCAACGCGCCCCACAAGGCCGAGGCCACGGCGCTGCTCGAATTTCTCGTCAGCGAGGCGGCGCAGAAGCAATTCGCCGAGGCCAACAACGAATACCCCGTGCTGGCCGGGATCGCGCCGGACACGCATGTGATGGCGCTCGGCACGTTCAAGGCCGACACCGAGACCCCCGCTTCCGCCTTTGCCGCGCACGCAGCCGAGGCGCAGGCGATCTTCAACGCGGTCGGCTGGAACTGAGACGTGCGAGGCGCGAGGCGCGAGGGGGCCCCGGCACCGACCGGAATCACCCCCCCACACCACTGCGCCGCGAAAGCAGCCTCCGGGGCGCGGCCCTGATCGCCCCGGAGGGAGAATTATTTATCGTTCCATATCAATCACATGGAAAAAACATTCGGAAAATCCCGGCTTGCCCGTCTTCGGTTTACCGTCCGTTAACCCTCTGCGCGTATCCCTGATCGTGCAAGCAGGCGAGGTCACGGGATGCCCAAGGTCATACATCCTTCCACTCACCCCCCACTCCCACCCACCACGGAAGATGAGCGGGTCTCGTGGCTTCGTCTCTTGCGCTCTCGCCGGGTCGGTCCGACGACATTTCACCGGCTTTTGCAGGAACATGACAGCATCGACTCGGCGCTGGACGCCCTGCCCGAGGTCGCCCGCGCAGCCGGCGTGACCGACTACACCCCCTGCCCCGAGGGCGTGGCCCGCGCGGAACTGCGCGCGGCACGGGCCGCCGGCGCGCGGATGCTCACCTGTGCGGATGCCGATTTTCCCGCCTCGCTGAGGGAATTGGCCGATTGCCCCCCGATAATCTGGGTGATCGGCGACATCGCGGCCCTCAGCCATCCCATGATCGCCCTCGTCGGGGCGCGCAACGCCTCCTCGCTCGGGCTGCGCATGGCCAGATCGCTCGCCGCGGAGCTGTCGCAGAAAGGCTTTACCGTGGTCTCGGGCCTCGCGCGCGGAATCGACGCCGCCGCCCATCAGGCCAGCCTCGAGGCGGGCACCGTCGCGGTCATGGCGGGCGGGGTGGACGTGATCTATCCGGCCGAGAACACCCGCCTTTCCGAGGACGTCGCGCGCACCGGCCTGCGCCTCTCGGAGCAGCCCATGGGCCTCGTGCCGCAGGCGCGCCACTTCCCCACCCGCAACCGCCTCATCAGCGGCCTCGCGCGCGCGGTGGTCGTCATCGAGGCGGCGGCGAAATCCGGCTCGCTGATCACCGCGCGCACCGCGCTCGACCAGGGGCGCGAGGTGATGGCCGTGCCCGGACACCCGCTCGATGCCCGCGCCTCGGGCTGCAACATGCTGATTCGCGACGGGGCGATCCTCGTGCGCAGCGCCGCCGACGTGATCGAGGCCCTGCCGCGGGCGGACACGCCCGTTCAGGCCGAAATCCCCCTGCCCGATCCCGCGCCGCCACCGCGCCCGCTGCGCGAGACCGCGGCGCTGCACACCGAGATCCTCGCGCGCCTCGGCCCCTCGCCGCTCGCCGAGGATCAGCTCATCCGCGATCTCGCCTCCCCGGCGCAGGCGGTGGCCCCCGCGCTCGTCGCGCTCGAGCTGGACGGGCGGATCGTGCGCCACCCCGGCGGGCTCGTCTCGCTCGGCGTCTGAGGCCTGCGCCGCGCGCGCCCGGCCCCGTCATTGACAATTCCCCTTGCCAGCCCACATGGTGCGCCGCCATAAGCGGCCCCCAGAGCCGGAAGGAGTGTCCATGCCCGTCGTCGTTGTCGAATCGCCCGCCAAAGCCAAGACAATCAACAAGTATCTGGGCAGCGACTATACCGTTCTGGCAAGCTACGGCCATGTCCGCGACCTGCCGCCAAAGGATGGCTCGGTCGATCCCGAGCACGATTTCGCCATGACCTGGGAGGTGGGCGCCGACAGTCGCAAGCACGTCAAGGCCATCGCCGACGCGCTCAAGGACGACGACACGCTGATCCTCGCCACCGACCCCGACCGCGAGGGCGAGGCGATCAGCTGGCATCTCGAGGAGACCCTGCGCAAGCGCAAGGCGATCCGCAAGGACACCACCGTGCGGCGCGTGGTCTTCAACGCCATCACCAAATCCGCTGTGACCGAGGCAATGAAGGCCCCCCGCGACATCGACGCGCCGCTGGTCGAGGCCTATCTCGCGCGGCGCGCGCTCGACTATCTCGTGGGCTTCAACCTCTCCCCGGTGCTCTGGCGCAAGCTGCCCGGTGCGCGCTCGGCCGGGCGGGTGCAATCGGTCTGCCTGCGCCTCATCGTCGAGCGCGAAATGGAGATCGAGGCCTTCAAGCCGCGCGAATACTGGTCGGTCAAGGCGCTGCTTGCCACCCCCCGCGGCCAGGAATTCGAGGCCCGTCTCGTGACCCTCGCGGGCAGGAAGCTCGAGAAATACGACCTCGCCAACGCCACCCAGGCCGAGCTTGCGGTGCAGGCCGTCGCCTCCCGCGCCCTCACCGTGACCAGCGTCGAGGCCAGGCCCGCCACGCGCAACCCTTCGGCCCCCTTCATGACCTCCACCCTCCAGCAGGAGGCCAGCCGCAAGTTCGGCATGGGGGCCCGGCAATGCATGAACGCCGCGCAACGGCTCTACGAGGCGGGGCTCATCACCTATATGCGCACCGACGGCATCGACATGGCCCCCGAGGCGGTGATGGCTGTCCGCGACACGATCCGGGATCGCTTTGGCGCCGAATACCTGCCCGGATCGCCGCGCATGTACAAGAACAAGGCAAAGAACGCCCAGGAGGCACATGAGTGCATCCGCCCCACCGACATGAGCCGCGACGCGGCGCAGCTCAGGCTCACCGACACCGATCAGCGCCGCCTCTATGACCTGATCTGGAAACGCACGCTGGCCTGCCAGATGGAGGCGGCGCGGCTCGAGCGGACCACCGTCGATATCGGCAGCGACGATGGCCAGGTCGGCCTGCGCGCCACCGGGCAGGTGATGCTCTTTGACGGGTTCCTCAAGGTCTATGAGGAGGGGCGCGACGACGTGACCGACGAGGAGGACCGCCGCCTGCCACAGATCACGACGGGCGACAGGCTGGCATTCGCCGATGGCGCGCTGCGCGACGAACAGGCCCGCGCACAGGACGGCAAGGAGAGCCCCGCCGCCCTTCTCTCCGGCAACGGCGCGGTGCTCGGCCTGCAGCATTTTACCCAGCCACCCCCGCGCTATACCGAGGCGACGCTGGTCAGAAAGATGGAAGAGCTGGGCATCGGCCGCCCCTCGACCTATGCCAGCGTGCTCGGCACGATCCAGGAGCGCGACTATGTCCGCAAGGAGCAGAACCGCCTCATCCCCGAGGACAAGGGGCGCATCGTCACCGTCTTTCTCATCAATTTCTTCCGCAAGTACGTGAGCTACGAGTTCACCGCCAACCTCGAGGAAGACCTCGATCGGGTGAGCGCCGGCGAGGCCGATTACAAGGAGGTGCTGCGCCGCTTCTGGCGGGATTTCTCCGCCGCCATCGCCGAGACCTCCGAGCTTCGCATCGCGGAGGTGCTCGATGTGCTCGACGAGGCCCTCGCCCCCACGCTCTACCCCCCCCGCGAGGATGGCACCGACCCGCGCCAGTGCCCGCTCTGCGGCACCGGGCGGCTGCATCTGAAGACCTCGCGCTCGGGCGGTTTCGTCGGCTGCGGCAACTACCCCGAATGTCGCTATACCCGCCCGATCGGGGGGGAGGCCGCGGAAAACGGTGACCGGATTCTCGGCGAGGACGCGGAGGGCAACGAGATTTCCCTGCGCTCGGGCCGCTTCGGCCCTTATGTGCAGCGCGGCGAGGCGAGCGCCGAGAACAGGAAACCCGACCGCGCCAGCCTGCCCAAGGGCTGGAAACCCGAGGAGATGACCCTCGAGAAGGCGCTGAGCCTGCTGAGCCTGCCCCACGACGTGGGCGAGCATCCCGAGGGCGGCACGATCAAGGCCAATTTCGGGCGTTTCGGCCCCTATCTCATGCACCAGCTGCCCGGTGAGGCAAAGCCCGTCTATGCCAACCTCAAGGATCCGGCCGACGTGTTCGAGATCGGGATGAACCGCGCGGTCGAGCTGCTCGCCGAAAAGCGCGCGAATCCGGGCGGGCGCGGGCGGGCGGCGGCCAAGGCGCTGCGCGATCTGGGCGAGCACCCCGAGGGCGGTCCGGTGCAGGTGTTTGATGGGCGCTATGGGCCCTATGTCAAATGGGGCAAGGTGAACGCGACCCTGCCGAAGGAGACCACCCCCGAGACGATCACGCGCGAAGAGGCGCTGGAACTGATCGCGGCCAAGGCCAGGAAACCAAGCGCCCGGAAAAAGGCCGCGCCCCGAAAAACCGCCGCAAAAGGGCGCGCAGCGAGCCCCGCGAGCGGCAAGAAGGCCGGGTGACGCCGAAATCCCGCCGGGATTTCGGTCCGCTTTCCCTTGGGGGAAAGCGGCGGCGCGCCGGGATGACCGCCGGTCGCCCTCGATACGGGCGCCCGTGCGTTGACTCGCGGCCCTGCCATGCCCATACCAGGGCCGACGGGGTTCAAAGGGAGTTTTGCAATGAACAAGGTTTACGGCTCGGCGGCCGAGGCGCTCGACGGGCTCTTGCGCGACGACATGCTGATTGCCGCCGGGGGCTTCGGCCTCTGCGGGATCCCCGAGCTGCTGCTCGCGGCGATCCGCGATTCGGGGGTAAAGAACCTGACCTTCGCGAGCAACAACGCAGGCATCGACGATTTCGGCATCGGCATCCTGCTGCAGACCCGGCAGGTAAAGAAGATGATCTCGTCCTATGTGGGCGAGAATGCCGAATTCATGCGCCAGTATCTCTCGGGCGAGCTCGAGCTCGAATTCAACCCGCAGGGCACGCTGGCCGAGCGGATGCGCGCGGGCGGCGCGGGCATTCCGGGCTTCTACACCAAAACCGGCGTCGGCACCGTCATCGCCGAGGGCAAGGAGCACAAGGAATTCCCCACCGGCCCCGGCGGCGCGCCCGAGACCTACATTCTCGAGCAGGGCATCTTTGCCGATCTCGCCATCGTCAAGGCATGGAAGGCCGATACCACCGGAAATGCGATCTTTCGCAAGACGGCGCGCAATTTCAACCCGCCGGCGGCCATGTGCGGGCGTGTCTGCGTGATGGAGGTGGAGGAGATCGTCGAGCCGGGCACGTTCGATCCCGATCATGTCCACCTGCCGGGGATCTATGTGCACCGGTTGATCCAGGGTGAGCACGAGAATCGCATCGAACATCGCACGGTGCGCAAGAGGGAGGCGGCCTGATGTTCCTCGATGATGATGACATGAGCGCCGCCGAAACCGCCGTGTCCTATACCGACGAGTTCCTCGATGCCGCCGTGGCCAGGATAGATGCCGTGTTCGGCGCGGGCCATGCGCAGGCAAACCCGGCGCTGGTGGCCGGATACATCCAGGCCTGCGCCAGCAATCTTGGCGCCTTCATGACAGCCGCGGCGCAGATGCAGGGCAGCGGTCTCTCCGAGATGCTCTCGGCGGCCATGGAGGACGCGGCGCTTGAGGAAGAGATGCGCATGACCGCAAAAGCACCCAAATCGCGCGGAAAAGGAAAACGGTAATGGCCTGGGATCGCAACCAGATGGCGGCACGCGCCGCGCAGGAGCTCGAGGATGGCACCTATGTCAATCTCGGTATCGGAATTCCGACGCTCGTTTCCAACTACATCCCCGAAGGGGTGACGGTGACGCTGCAATCGGAGAACGGGATGCTCGGGATGGGGCCCTTTCCGTTCGAGGGCGAGGAGGATCCGGACCTGATCAACGCCGGCAAGCAGACCATCACCGAACTGCCCCACACTGCCTATTTCGACAGCGCCACATCCTTTGCCATGATCCGGGGCGGCAAGATCGCCATGGCGATCCTCGGCGCGATGGAGGTGGCCGAGAATGGCGACCTGGCGAACTGGATGATCCCCGGCAAGCTGGTCAAGGGCATGGGCGGCGCGATGGACCTCGTGGCCGGTGTGCGCCGCGTGGTGGTGGTCATGGATCACACCAACAAGGCGGGCGAATCGAAGGTGCTGCGCGCCTGCACCCTGCCGCTGACCGGCAAGGGCGTGGTCGATCGGATCATCACCAATCTCGGCGTTCTCGACGTGGTCGAGGGCGGCCTCAAGATCGTCGAGACCGCCGACGGCGTGAGCGAGGCAGAGCTGCGCGCCGCCACCGAGGCGACCATCGTCAACTGAGCCCTTCTGACGGAACGGCCGGGCTGCGCGCCCGGCCGTTCCCGCATCCCGCATCCCGCGGCGAAAGGGTCAGCCCCGGGCCAGCCCGATCCCGCGGAGCGCCTCGCGGATCTCGTCGAGAATCGCCGGATCGTCGATCGTGGCGGGCATCTTGAAATCCTGCCCGTCGGCGATCCTGACCATGATCGCGCGCAGGATCTTGCCCGAGCGGGTCTTGGGCAGCCGGTCCACCACCACCGCCTGCCGGAACGCCGCCACCGGGCCGATCTGCTCGCGTACCAGCTTCACGCATTCCGCGGCGATCTCGGCATGGGGGCGGTTGACCCCCTTGCTGAGACAGAGAAATCCGACCGGGATCTGGCCCTTCAGCTCGTCCGCCGCGCCGATCACGGCGCATTCGGCGACGTCCGGGTGGCTGGCGAGGACCTCCTCCATCGCGCCGGTCGAGAGCCGGTGGCCGGCGACGTTGATCACGTCATCGGTGCGCGCCATGATCCAGAGATAGCCGTCCTCGTCCTTCATCCCGGCATCGCCCGTCTCGTAATAGCCGGGGAAGGTGGTGAGGTAGGACTTGCGATAGCGATCCTCGGCATTCCACAGCGTCGGCAGCGTCCCCGGCGGCAGCGGCAGGCGGATCGCAATCGCCCCGAGCGTGCCGGGCGGCACCTCGTGCCCGCCCTCGTCGAGGATGCGCACGTCATAGCCCGGCATGGCCACCGTGGGCGAGCCGATCTTGACGGGCAGCGCCTCGAGCCCGGCCGGGTTGCCGGCGATGGTCCAGCCGGTCTCGGTCTGCCACCAGTGATCATAGACCGGCACGCCCATGACCCGCTGCGCCCACTGGATCGTGTCGGGATCGGCCCGCTCGCCCGCGAGATAGAGCGCGCGCAGGTTCGAGATGTCATATTTCGCCAGTTCCTTCGCCTCCGGATCCTCGCGCTTGATCGCGCGCAGAGCGGTCGGGGCGGTGAAGAAGCTCCTGACATTGTGCTCGGAGATCACCCGCCAGAACGTGCCCGCATCGGGCGTGCCCACGGGCTTGCCCTCGAACACGATGGTGGTGTTGCCATGAATGAGCGGGCCGTAGCAGATATAGCTGTGACCGACGACCCAGCCCACGTCCGAGGCGGCCCAGAACACCTCGCCGGGGTTGACGTTGTAGATGTTCTTCATCGACCAGTTGAGCGCCACGAGATGCCCGGCCGTGGCGCGCACCACGCCCTTGGGCTGGCCGGTCGTGCCGGAGGTGTAGAGGATATAGGCCGGATGGTTGCCCTCGACCGGCAGACAATCCGCCGGCTCCACCCCATACTGGAAGGCGTGCCAGTCATGGTCGCGCCCCTCGATGAGCCTGGCCACCTCTTCCTCGCGCTGGAAGATGACGCAGAATTCGGGCTTGTGCGCGGCCTGTTCGATGGCCCCGTCGAGGAGCGGCTTGTAATGCACCACGCGCCCCGGCTCGATCCCGCAGGAGGCGGCGATGATGCATTTGGGCGCGCAATCGTCGATCCGCACCGCCAGCTCATGCGCGGCAAAGCCGCCGAAGACGACCGAATGCACCGCGCCGATGCGCGCGCAGGCGAGCATCGCCTCGAGCGCCTCGGGCACCATCGGCATGTAGATGATGACGCGGTCGCCCTTTTCGACGCCGCGCGCGCGCAGCGCCCCCGCCAGACGGGCGACGCGCGAGCGCAGTTGCGCATAGCTGATGCGGTGCTTGGTGCCGGTCACCGGGCTGTCATGGATGATCGCCGCCTGCGCGCCGCGCCCGGCCTCGACATGGCGATCGACCGCGTTCCAGCAGGTATTCACCAGCCCATCGGAGAACCACTCGTAGATCGGAGCGTTATCGTCGAAAAGCGCCTTCGAGGGTTTCCTTACCCAGTCGATGCTCTCGGCCTGCTCCATCCAGAAACCTTCCGGGTCTGCCAGCGAGCGCTCATAGATCTCCTTGTATCCCATCGTAGTCTCCTCCAATCCGTTGCCATCCTGTTACGAGCCCCCCGCCCGAGCGGCAAGCCCGCAGGCGTCCGGCGTGGCAGAAGGCCGCGAGAAACCGGCCGAAATCGCGCACGGACCCTGCCCGCGCCCGCCAAAGCCCCTGCCAGCGCCCGGTCGGGCCCTTGGTCACAAGGATTGCGGAATTCGCCGCGAGCGCGGGCAAATCACTTGATTCGCGGGGCGATTCCCCGGAACCTTTGGCTGTCGCTGATGGACGCGCGACAGTCATTTCAAGATCGGAGGATTCGAAATGCGATCCCTGTTCGTGCTGGTTGCCGCCGCCATCGCACTCGTGCCGCCATTCGCTCTCGCCAGCGAGAGCTGGCAGGTTGCCACCGACACCGAGGCCGGGCACCCCGTGGCCGCGACCTGCCCGATGGACAGCGACGAAACCGGGCATTTCTATTGCGTGCTTCTGGGATGCGCGGCCGACGGGGCGCTCGGAATAACCGTAAGCATTGCCGGGGGCGGACCGTCGGGCGACGCCTTTTTTGGCGTTTTCGCCGTCCATGGCCGCACCTTCGCGCCGCTCGCGTTCCAGCGCACCGCCCGCACCGATTATCTCGAATTTCGCGCGCCGCATGACCCGGCGGTGCATGGCGGCCTGCTCGCGGCCCTGCAGACGGGGCAGCTTGCCCTGCTGATCCTCGACCCTGCCGGCGAGAAGCTCGGCCAGCCGATCCTGCTCGGGGGGGCGGGGCCGGCGATCGCCACGGCCCTGCAGGGCTGTGCGCCCCGCGTCAGGGCCGAGCTTGTGGGCGTCACCGCACCGCCCGCGACCGCGCCCAACCCGACCGCGCCGACAGCCCTGCCCTCCCCGGTTGCGCAGGCCCAGGCGGAGATCCTGTCGGAATGCGGCCCGGACACGACATTCGATCCGGGCTTTGCCGGCAGCGGCGATCTTGACGCGGACGGGGTCGCCGACATCCTCATTTCCTACGCGGCGGTGCAATGCGCCGCGGCGCCCACCATGTATTGCGGCAGCGGCGGCTGCGGCTGGAAGGTGCATCGCGGCCTGCCCGGCGGCGGATGGGACGGCGGGACCTATTTCACCGCCTATTCGGTCACGCCGACCGCCGATCCGCCGGGCCTCCTGCTCGAAGTGCACGGCAGCAGCTGCAACCAGACAGGCGCGGCCGGTCCGTGCCGCCAACGCCTGATCTGGCGCGATGGCGCCCTCGCGCGCGCACCTGGAAACTGATCAGCCGTAATGCGCCACCGGCGTGCCGGCGATGGCGGCCATGTTGAGCAGCCCGCGCGCGGTGATCCCGGGCGAGACCACATGCGCGCGATTGCCCATGCCCATCAGGATCGGCCCCACCTCGAGCCCGCCCGCCTTCATCTTGAGGATGTTGCGCACCGCCGAGGCCGCATCGGCATGGCCAAAGACCAGCACGTTTGCCGCCCCCTCCAGCCGGTTGCCGGGCAGCAGCCGCTCGCGCAGGTCGGCATCGAGTGCGACATCCACGTTCATTTCGCCCTCATAGGCGAAATCGCGCGGCGCGCGGTCGAGAATGGCGATCGCCTCGCGCAGCCGCCGCCCCGAGCCCTCGGCCTGGTTGCCGAATTGCGACTGCGAGCAGAACGCCACCTTGGGCGTGAGCCCGAAGCGCCGGACGTGGCGCGCCGCGCCGATGGCGATCTCGGCGAGGTTCTCGGGCGTGGGCAGCGAATAGACATGGGTATCGGCGACAAAGAGCGGCCCGTCCTCGAGGATCATCAGGCTGAGCGCGCCATGGGGGTGGTGATCCGCATCGGCCAGCACCTGCGTCACGTAATTGAGATGCCAGCGGAATTCCCCGAAAGTGCCGCAGATGAGGCTGTCGGCATCGCCACGATGCACCATGACCGCGCCGATGGCGGTGGTGTTGGTGCGCATCACCGCGCGGGCGATATCGGGTGTGACGCCGCGCCGCGCCATGATCGCGTGATAGCTCTCCCAGTAATCGCGGTAGCGCGGATCGTTCTCGGGATTGACGATGGTCAGGTCGCGCTCGGGGCGGATGGCGAGGCCCGCCCGCTCGCAGCGCCGCGCGATGACCTCGGGGCGGCCGATCAGGATCGGCTGTTCGGTGGTCTCCTCGAGGATCGCCTGCGCCGCGCGCAGCACGCGCTCGTCCTCGCCTTCGGCAAAGACGATCCGCCGCGAGGCGCTGCGCGCGGCCTCGAAGACCGGCCGCATGAGCAGCGCCGACCTGAATTGCCCGGCATCGAGATCGGCCTTGTATCGCGCCATGTCCTCGATCGGGCGTGTCGCCACGCCCGTCTCCATCGCGGCGCGCGCCACGGCGGTCGCGACGACGCCCGAGAGGCGCGGATCGAACGGCTTGGGGATGAGGTAATCGGGGCCGAATGTCATCTGCTCGCCGGCATAGGCCGCCGCCGCCTCGGCGCTCGTGGTGGCGCGGGCCAGCGCGGCGATGCCTTGCACGCAGGCCAGTTCCATCGCGTCGTTGATCTCGGTCGCGCCCACATCGAGCGCGCCCCGGAAGATGAACGGGAAACACAGCACGTTATTGACCTGGTTGGGAAAATCCGATCGCCCCGTGGCGATGATCGCATCCGGCGCGGCGGCGCGCGCCACGTCGGGCATGATCTCGGGGGTGGGATTGGCCAGCGCAAAGATGATCGGGCGCGCGGCCATGCGGCGCACCCGATCAGCGGTCAGAACGCCAGGCCCCGAAAGCCCCAGAAAGAGGTCGGCCCCCTCGATCACATCGTCGAGCGTGCGCAGATCGGTGGCCTGCGCAAAGGCCGCCTTTTCGGGGTTCATGTCCACCTCGCGGCCCTCGTGGACCAGCCCGTGAATATCGCACAGCCATACGTTCTCGGGCTTTGCACCCAGTTTCAGCAGCATGTTGAGACAGGCGATCCCCGCCGCGCCGCCGCCCGTCGAGACGACCTTGATCTCGTCGAACCGCTTGTCCGCGACATGCAGCGCATTGACCGCCGCCGCGCCCACGACGATCGCCGTGCCGTGCTGATCGTCGTGAAAGACGGGGATGTTCATCCGCTCGCGGCAGATCCGTTCGACGATGAAACAATCGGGCGCCTTTATGTCCTCAAGGTTGACCGCGCCGAATGTCGGCTCCAGCGCGCAGACGATCTCGGCGAGTTTCTCGGGGTCGGTCTCGTTCAGCTCGATGTCGAAACAGTCGATATGGGCGAATTTCTTGAAGAGCACCGCCTTGCCCTCCATCACCGGCTTGGACGCCAGCGCGCCGATATTGCCAAGCCCCAGCACGGCGGTGCCGTTGGTGACCACCGCCACCAGATTGCCGCGCGCGGTAAAGCGGCGCGCGCTCGACGGATCGTCCCTGATCTCCAGACAGGCCTCGGCCACGCCGGGGCTGTAGGCGCGCGCGAGGTCTCGCCCGTTCGCCATCGGCTTGGTGGCGCGGATCTCCAGTTTGCCGGGCTTGGGAAATTCGTGGTAATCGAGCGCCGCCTCCCGCAGCGCATCCCCGTGGCTGTCCGTCATTTCCGTGCCTCCCTGCCCTTTGCCCCCCGGTGCCCCCGGTGCCCCCCGGTGCCAAAACCGCTTTTGCGCGCCGATGGCCGCCACGCGGCGCATGGAGGCAACTTGCACCGTCGCGTGCCGCCCGGCAATCCCGGCGTTGCCAGGGCGGGAAATTTCTGAAATCACGAAACGACCCGAGCGCCGGAGGCCCCGTGACCCAGCACCTGACCATCGTCGAACACCCGCTCGTCCAGCACAAGCTGACGCTGATGCGGCAGAAGGAGACCTCGACCGCCGTCTTCCGCCAGCTTCTGCGCGAGATCAGCCAGTTTCTCGCCTACGAGGTCACGCGCAGCCTGCCGATGACCACGCGCCCGATCGAGACCCCGCTGACGGAGATGGATGCGCCGGTGCTCGCGGGGCGCAAGCTGGCGCTGATCTCGATCCTGCGCGCGGGCAACGGCCTTCTGGACGGGATGCTGGAGCTGATCCCCTCGGCGCGGGTGGGGTTCATCGGGCTTTACCGGGACGAGGCGACGCTGCAACCGGTCCGATACTATTTCAAGGTTCCCGACATGCTCGAACAGCGCCTGTCGATCGTGGTCGATCCGATGCTGGCCACGGGCAATTCCTCGGCCGCCGCCATCACGATGCTCAAGGAGGCAGGCGCGCGCGATCTGCGATTCCTGTGTCTTCTGGCCGCGCCCGAGGGCGTCGCGCGGATGCGCGAGGCGCATCCCGATGTGCCGATCGTCACCGCCGCGCTCGACGAACGGCTCGATGACAAGGGCTATATCCTGCCCGGTCTGGGTGATGCCGGCGACCGCATGTTCGGCACGAAATAGCTCCGGCGCCGCCTGCCCCGCTTGCCCGGCACGAAAACCGGGCCAGACCGGGGCCGCAGGGCTTGCAGCATGTGCCGGGGCTGACATGGACCGCCCGTCCATCAACGAGCGAAGGGTAAACAATCGCGAGGCCAGGCGAAAACCGCTCGCGCGGTGTCCGGATACAAATCGGCATGCCAGGAGAATTATGCCAGGAGAATATGGTGCCCAGGAGAGGACTCGAACCTCCACGGCCTTGCGGCCACTGGCACCTGAAGCCAGCGCGTCTACCAATTCCGCCACCTGGGCAGGTGTCGTGACGCTGGCGTTTAGACCCTGCCCGGGGGCGTGTCAACGGCGATTTCGCGCGATCTGTCGCAGGCGGCGTAACGCCTTGTCGTGCGGAGAGGACGGCGCTAGGAAGGGGAGCGTCATCGCAGCCCGGAGGCCCCCATGTCCCAGCTCGTCACCATCTATGGCGGATCAGGTTTCGTCGGTCGCTATATCACGCGGCGGCTTGCGGCGGCAGGCTGGCGGGTGCGCGTCGCGGTGCGGCGGCCCAACGAGGCGCTCCATGTCCGGCCCTATGGTGTGCCGGGCCAGGTGGAGCCGGTATTGTGCAACATTCGCGACGACGCCAGCGTGCGCGCGGTGATGCCTGGCGCCGATGCGGTGGTCAACTGCGTCGGCACCTTCGACCGCAAGGGGCGCAACAATTTCGAGGCCGTGCAGGCCGAGGGTGCAACCCGAATCGCGCGCATCGCCGCCGAAGAGGGCGTGGCGCGCATGGTCCATATCTCGGCCATCGGTGCCGATGCGGGTGCCACGAGCATTTATGCCCGCACCAAGGCCGCCGGCGAGGCGGGTGTGCTGGCCCATATGCCGCAGGCGATGATCCTGCGCCCCTCGGTGATCTTCGGGGCAGAGGACCGGTTCTTCAACCGTTTCGCGGCGATGGCGCGCTGTAGCCCGATCCTGCCGGTGGTGGGGGCCGGCACGCGGTTTCAGCCGGTTTATGTGGACGATGTGGCGCAGGCCGCCGTTCTCGGCGTGACCGGCGCGGCAGAGCCGGGGATCCTCGAGCTGGGCGGCCCCGAGGTGGCGACGTTCCGCGAGCTCATGGCGCTGATGCTGCGGGTGATCCGGCGGCGGCGGCTGATCGTGAACATTCCCTTCCCGGTGGCCGCGCTCACGGCCGGTGTGATGGAGCTTGTCGAGACGCTCACGCTCGGCCTCGTGCCGCCGCAGATCACCCGCGACCAGGTGCGCAGCCTGCGGGTGGACAATGTGGTGCACGAGGGCGCGCGGGGATTCGCCGAGCTCGGGATCACGCCGGTCGCGCCCGAGGCGGTGCTGCCTGACTATCTCTGGCGGTTCCGTCCGACCGGGCAGTTCGAGGCGATCCGCGAATCGGCGCGCAACCTGCGCGCCTGAGCCTCACCCCGCCTCACCCCCAGGCATACCAGAGCAGCGCCAGCCCGAGCCCGAGGCGATAGATCACATAGGGCGTGAAGCTGACGCTGCGCAGCAGCCGCATCATCAGGCTGAGCGCGAACAGCGCCGCGACAAAGGCGAAAGCGGCGGCAATCGCACCGTCGCGCAGGAGCGCTGTATCGGCCTCCATCGCTACCTCGAGCCCCAGCAACGCGCCGCTCGCCATGATCGTCGGGATCGACATGAGCATGGAGAGGCGCGCGGCATCGTGCCGCTGATAGCCGAGAATGCGCGCGCCGGTGATGGTGATCCCCGAGCGCGAAGTGCCGGGAATGAGCGCCACCGCCTGCCACAGGCCGAGGGTGATCGCCTCGCGCAGGGTCCAGTCGCGGGCGGTCTTCTCGATGGCGCCGCGCTGATCCGCCCACCAGAGCAGAAGGCCGAAGAAGATCGTCGCCCAGGCGATCACGGTGATCGAGCGCAACGCATCGTCGAGGCCCGTGAGCTTGAGCATGAGCCCCGCGAGGATGACCGGGATCGTCGCGACGACGAGCAGCAATGCGAGGCGCGCGCCCTGCGTGTCAGCGCGTCCGCGCATCAGCCGCGGCAGACCGGCCAGCGCCGGGCCGACATCGGCGCGGAAAAAGAGCATGACCGCCGCGAGCGTGCCGACATGCACCGCCACGTCGATCGCCTGCCCCTGATCGGCCATGCCAGTGAGGGCCGGCAGGAGAATCAGGTGCCCCGAGGAAGAGATCGGCAGGAATTCGGTGATCCCCTGGATCACGGCGACCATGAATATCTGGAAAATCGGCATTTCGGGCGTTCCTGCACGGCTCTGCGCGCTTCTAGACCGGAATCCCGGGGAAGGGCAATTTCGGATATACGTCCGATTCGGTCATGACTTTGTCATGATTTTTCGGCACCTCTTCGCGAATTCATGCCCAAAGGTCCATATAGGTCACTATTTCTGTCTTTTCATTCCCGCCCGCCGCGTCTATAGGCTGAGCGCAGCCAGACTCGGGAGGATGCCGCATGGCGCAGCAGGCAATGTTGAAATTCGTGACCGTGGGGCGCGAGATGCCCGCCAGGCGCGACGCCGCGGAGCGGCGGCGCGATTTCGCCGAAATCTACGCGGAATTCGCCGATGCCAAGGCCCGCGAACAGGCCAGCCGGTGCAGCCAATGCGGCGTGCCCTATTGTCAGAGCCACTGTCCGCTGCACAACAACATTCCCGACTGGCTCAAGCTCACCGCCGAGGGGCGGCTGAAGGAAGCCTATGAAATCAGCCAGTTGACCAATACGTTCCCCGAGATTTGCGGACGCATCTGCCCGCAGGACCGGCTCTGCGAGGGCAATTGCGTGATCGAGCAATCGGGCCATGGCACGGTGACGATCGGCGCGGTGGAGAAATACATCACCGACACCGCCTGGGAAAAGGGCTGGGTCGCGCCTGTCGCGCCCAGGGCGGAACGTGCTGAATCCGTCGGGATCATCGGCGCGGGGCCCGGTGGCCTGGCCGCTGCTGATGTGCTGCGGCGGGCGGGGGTGCAGGTCACGATCTATGACCGCTACGACCGCGCCGGCGGGCTGCTGACCTACGGGATCCCCGGCTTCAAGCTGGAGAAGGACGTGGTGATGCGCCGCATCGCGCAGCTGGAGGCGGGCGGCGTGGAATTCGTGCTGAACTGCGACGTGGGCACGGATATCAGCTTTGAGGAAATTCGCGACCGGCATAATGCGATATTGATCGCAACCGGGGTCTACAAGAGCCGAGAGCTTGACGGGCCGGGCGCGGGCGCGTCCGGCATCGTGCGGGCCATCGACTATCTGACGGCGTCCAATCGCGTGGGCTTTGGCGATCGGGTGCCGGAATTCGAGAGCGGCGAATTGAACGCGAGCGGCAAGCGCGTGATCGTGGTCGGCGGCGGCGACACCGCAATGGATTGCGTCCGCACGGCGATCCGGCAGGGCGCGGCAAGCGTGACCTGCCTCTATCGGCGCGACCGTGAGAACATGCCCGGCAGCCAGCGCGAGGTGGCCAATGCCGAGGAAGAAGGCGTTGTCTTTGAATGGCTGAGCGCGCCTGTGGGGTTCGTGGGCGACCCGGTGACGGCGGTCAGGGTGCAGAAGATGCGCCTTGGCGCGCCGGACGCGACGGGGCGCCAAAGCCCTGAGCCGATCGAGGGCGCGATCGAGGATGCGCCCGCAGACCTGGTGATCAAGGCGCTCGGGTTCGAGCCGGAAGACCTGCCACGCCTTTGGGATCAAGAGGAATTGGAAGTGACCCGCTGGGGCACGATCAAGGCCGAATTCACCACCGGCCGCACCGCGCTGCCCGGCGTTTACGCCGTTGGCGACATCGTGCGCGGCGCCTCTCTCGTGGTCTGGGCGATCCGCGACGGGCGCGACGCGGCGGCGGCGATCCTCGGCGATCTGGACACGGCGCAGGCCATCGCCGCCGAGTAGCGGCGGCCGCAAGAACGACAGTATATCTGACCCACCGGGCGCGCCATCCGGCCCCGGCAAAGGAAGGGCAAGGACCGATGACGACATTCGATCAGGACTGGGCCGCGGCGGAAGAGGCCAGGCGCAAGTGGCTGGCCGCGAACGGGATGTATGCCGAGGACGAGGAACGTTCCTCCTGCGGGGTGGGCCTCGTGGTGTCAATCGACGGCAAGCCCTCGCGCAAGGTGGTGCAGGCCGGCATCGACGCGCTCAAGGCGATCTGGCATCGCGGTGCGGTCGATGCCGATGGCAAGACCGGCGACGGCGCGGGCATCCATGTGCAGATCCCGGTGCCGTTCTTCTATGACCAGATCCGGCGCACCGGGCACGAGCCCTGCGCGCACCGCCTGATCGCGGTCGGGCAGGTCTTTCTGCCGCGCACCGATTTCGGCGCGCAGGAACGCTGCCGGACCATCGTCGAGACCGAAGTGCTGCGCATGGGGCACACGATCTACGGCTGGCGGCATGTGCCGGTCGATATCTCCTGCCTGGGCGAGAAGGCCAATGCCACCCGGCCCGAGATCGAGCAGATCCTGATTTCCGACGCCAAGGGCCTCGACGAGGAGGCGTTCGAGCGCGAGCTCTACGTGATTCGCCGCCGCATCGAGAAGGCGGTGACGCAGGCCGGGATCAGCGGGCTCTATATCGCCAGCCTGTCCTGCCGGAGCATCATCTACAAGGGCATGATGCTGGCCGAGCAGGTGGCGGTGTTCTACCCGGATTTGCAGGATGACCGTTTCGCCAGCGCCTTTGCGATCTATCACCAGCGCTATTCCACCAACACCTTCCCGCAATGGTGGCTGGCACAGCCGTTCCGGATGCTGGCGCATAACGGCGAGATCAACACGCTCAAGGGCAACATCAACTGGATGAAGAGCCACGAAATCCGCATGGCGAGCGGGGCCTTTGGCGAGCTGGCAGAAGATATCAAGCCGATCATCCCGCAGGGATCGAGCGACAGCGGCGCGCTCGACGCGGTGTTCGAGCTGCTGGTGCGCGCCGGGCGCAGCGCGCCGATGGCCAAGACAGTGCTGGTGCCCGAGGCCTGGTCGAAACAGGCCGAGGAACTGCCCGCGGCCTGGCGCGACATGTATTCCTATTGCAACGCGGTGATGGAGCCCTGGGACGGGCCCGCAGCACTCGCCATGACCGATGGCCGCTGGGTCTGTGCGGGGCTCGATCGCAACGGGCTCAGGCCGATGCGCTATGTGGTGACGGGCGACGGGCTGGTGATCGCGGGATCGGAGGCGGGGATGGTGCCGGTCGATGAGGCATCGGTGAAGGAAAAGGGCGCGCTCGGTCCCGGTCAGATGCTGGCCGTCGATACCGCCGAGGGCCGCCTCTATCACGACGCGGAAATCAAGGACAAGCTGGCCCATGCCCAGCCCTATGCCGAATGGGTGGGCAAGATCAACGAGCTGGACGAGGTGCTGGCCGGGGTGACGGAGAGGCCGCTCTTTACCGGGGCGGAGCTTCGGCGGCGGCAGATCGCGGCGGGCTACACGATCGAGGAGATCGAGCAGATCCTCGCCCCCATGGCCGAGGATGGCAAGGAGGCGCTGGCCAGCATGGGCGACGACACGCCGGCGGCGGTGCTGTCGCGGCAATATCGCCCGCTCAGCCATTATTTCCGCCAGAATTTCAGCCAGGTGACCAACCCCGCGATTGACAGCTTGCGCGAATTCCGGGTGATGAGCCTCAAGACCCGGTTCGGCAATCTCAAGAACGTGCTCGACGAGAGCGGCGCCCAGACCGAGATCATCACGCTGGAAAGCCCGTTTCTGGCCAATGCGCAATGGGACGAGCTGATCCGCCAGTTCGGCGAGGACGTGGCCGCGATCGACTGCACCTTCGCGCCCGGCGGCACGACATTGCAGGACGGGCTGGAACGGATCCGCGCCGAGGCGGAGGATGCGGTGCGCTCGGGCATCGCCAATATCGTGCTGAGCGATCATGGTCTGGGCGAGGCCCGCGTGGGGATGCCGATGATCCTCGCCACGAGCGCGGTGCACAGCCACCTGACGCGCAAGGGGCTGCGGACATTTTGCAGCCTCAACGTGCGCTCGGCCGAGTGTATCGACCCGCATTATTTCGCGGTGCTGATCGGCGCGGGCGCGACCACCGTGAACGCCTATCTGGCCGAGGACACCATCGCCGACCGGATCGCGCGCGGGCTGATCGAGGGCAGCCTCACCGAGGCCATGGCGCGCTATCGCGCGGCGATCGACCAGGGCCTTCTGAAGATCATGTCGAAGATGGGCATTTCGGTCATCTCCTCCTATCGCGGCGGCCTGAATTTCGAGGCGGTCGGCCTCAGCCGGGCGCTTTGTGCCGAGTATTTTCCGGGGCTGACGAGCCGGATCAGCGGCATCGGGGTGTCGGGGATTCAGGCCAAGACCGAGGAGGTGCATGGCCGCGCCTTCCGGGGCGGGCAGGATATCCTGCCGATCGGCGGTTTCTACAAGGCGCGCAAATCGGGCGAGACCCATGCCTGGGGCGCGCAGACCATGCACTTGCTGCAGACGGCCTGCGACAGGGCGAGCTACGCGCTGTGGAAGCGGTATTCGGCGGCGATGCAGGCCAATCCGCCCATTCATCTGCGCGACCTGATGGCGATCAAGCCGATGGGCGAGGCGGTGCCGCTGGAAGAGGTCGAAAGCGTGACCGCGATCCGCAAGCGGTTCGTCACGCCGGGGATGAGCCTCGGCGCGCTCAGCCCGGAGGCGCACAAGACGCTCAACGTGGCGATGAACCGGATCGGCGCGCGCAGCGACAGCGGCGAGGGCGGCGAGGACCCGGCGCATTTCACGCCCGAGCCCAATGGCGACAACCCGTCGGCCAAGATCAAGCAGGTGGCCTCGGGCCGGTTTGGCGTGACGGCGGAATATCTCAACCATTGCGAGGAGCTGGAAATCAAGGTGGCCCAGGGCGCCAAGCCCGGCGAGGGCGGGCAATTGCCGGGGATGAAGGTGACCAAGCTGATTGCGCGGCTGCGCCATTCGACGCCGGGCGTGACGCTCATCTCGCCCCCGCCGCATCACGACATCTATTCCATCGAGGACCTGGCGCAGCTCATTTACGACCTCAAGCAGATCAACCCCGAGGTGAAGGTCTGCGTCAAGCTGGTGGCGCAATCGGGCGTCGGCACGATCGCCGCCGGGGTGGCCAAGGCCAAGGCGGATGTGATCCTGATCTCGGGGCATAATGGCGGCACCGGGGCCTCGCCCGCGACGAGCATCAAATATGCCGGGCTGCCCTGGGAGATGGGCCTCACCGAGGCGCATCAGGTGCTGAGCATGAACAACCTGCGCGAGCGGGTGACGCTCAGGACCGACGGGGGCCTGCGCACCGGCCGCGATATCGTCATGGCGGCGATGATGGGGGCCGAGGAATTCGGCATCGGCACGGCGGCGCTGATTGCCATGGGCTGTCTGATGGTGCGGCAATGCCAGAGCAATACCTGCCCCGTGGGCGTCTGCACCCAGGACGAGGCGTTGCGCCGGAAATTCACCGGCACGGCGGAGAAGGTGGTCAACCTCATCACCTTCTACGCGCAGGAGGTGCGCGAGGTGCTGGCGAGCATCGGCGCGCGGTCGCTCGACGAGGTGATCGGGCGGGCGGATCTCTTGACGCAGGTGAGCCGCGGCTCGGCGCATCTCGATGATCTCGACCTGAACCCGATGCTGATCACCGTGGGCCGCGCGGGCGCGACGCGCTTTGAGCGCAACCGCCCGCGCAACGAGGTGCCCGACACGCTCGACGCGGAAATCGTGCGCGATGCGGCGCGGTTCCTCAACGATGGCGAGAAGATGCAGCTGCAATACACGGTGCAGAACACGCACCGTTCGGTCGGCACGCGCGTCAGCAGCCATATCGTGCGCCGCTTCGGGATGCGCAACGCCCTGCAACCCGATCACCTGACGGTGAAGCTGACGGGAAGCGCGGGCCAGAGCCTCGGGGCCTTTGCCGCGCCGGGGCTGAAGATCGAGGTCTCGGGCGATGCCAACGACTATGTGGGCAAGGGCCTGAGCGGCGCCACCATCGTGGTGCGCCCGCCGATGGCGAGCCCGCTGGTGGCGCATGAGAACACGATCATCGGCAACACCGTGCTCTATGGCGCGACCGATGGCTATCTCTTTGCCGCAGGCCGCGCGGGCGAGCGGTTCGCGGTGCGCAACTCGGGCGCAAAGGTGGTGGTCGAGGGCTGCGGCTCGAACGGGTGCGAATACATGACCGGCGGCGTGGCGGTGATCCTCGGCGCGATCGGCCCCAATTTCGGTGCCGGCATGACCGGGGGCATGGCCTATATCCACGATCCCGAGGGCCGCGCGGCCACACTGGTGAACGGCGAGACGCTGGTCGCCTGCAAGGTCGCGGAGGCCCATTGGGAGGCGCAGCTGAGGGATCTCGTCGAGCGCCACCTGGCCGAGACCGGCAGCCGCCGTGCACAGGAGATCCTGCGCTACTGGGACCGCGAATTGCCCCGTTTCGTGCAGCTCTGCCCGAAGGAGATGCTCGACAAGCTGGCACATCCGCTCGGGATGACGCCGGCGGCGATCCCGGCAGAGTGAGGCGGCAGGGGGCGGTGGCCTGTTCGGCCTCTCCAGGTTAGACTGGAGGCAGCACAACCCGGAGACCCGGCCATGGCCCCGGCACTCGAAACAATCGTCACAGAACCGCCCCTGCGGATCCATTTCTCTGCGGGGGGGGGGGCGATGTTCTGGTCGTCTGCTTTTCCGGCGTGGGCACGGTTCGCCATGCGCCGCCTGCCATCGAAATGGCCGGCTCGGCGACAGTGCACGGGCGTTATCCGGCGCTCTTCATCACCGATGAGAGCCGCAGCTGGCTCAACGCGCCGGGCATGGCCGAACGGATCGTCGCGGAAATCCGCGCGGTGGCGGCGCGGCTCGGGGTCAGGCGGATCGTGGCCATCGGCAATTCGATGGGGGGCAGCATGGCGCTGCATCTCTCCACGATGGTCGAATTCGAGACGGTTCTGGCGCTGACACCGCAATATTCGGTCCAACCGACCGTGGTGCCGGAGGAACGACGCTGGCGGTATTTCCGCAACCGGATCAGCGCGTTTCGATTCGAGCGGATCGACACGCTGCACCCGGAGCGCACCCGTTACGTGATCGTGCATGGCGACGGACCGGGCGAACTCGCCCATGCGCTGCGCTTTCCGCAACTGCGCGGGGTGGCGCATCTCATCCTGCCCGGCTTTGACCATCGGCTTGCCATGACGCTCAAGGCGCGCGGAGTGCTCAAGTCGCTGGTGCGGGCGGCGATCGAGGGGCGTGTGCCGCGTGTCTGCCGCCTGCTGAAGGTGCAGGGCGGCGTGTTCCGCACCACCTATGCGACCGGGAGGCGCGCGCAGGCGGGCGAGGCGGTCACCGCGGGGCGGGCATCCGCTCGCCGCCGCCGGCCCCGGCGCGACGCAGGATGAGGCCGAGCCGCGCAAAACTGTTGGCGGCATCTGCCGGCTCGCGCTCGGCGAGAAAGCCGTCGAGCTCGGGCCAGATGCGAATCGCCTGGTCGAGCGCCGGATCGCTGCCCTCGGCATAGAGCCCGGCGCGCACCATGGTCTCGGAGCGCGCATAGGTTCCGAGCAGCTGGCGCGCCTGCGCGATGAGCCGGTTTTCCGCCTCGCTCGCGGCATGAGGCAGGCTGCGCGAGACCGAGCGCATGAGGTCGATGGCCGGGTAGCGCCCGCGCTCGGCGATCTCGCGGTCGAGCACCACATGCCCGTCGAGCACGCCGCGCAGGATATCGGCCACGGGTTCCTCCATGTCCGATCCCGCGACCAGCACGGTAAAGAGCGCGGTGATATCGCCCTGCCCCCCCTCGCCCGGCCCGGCCCGCTCGCACAGCGCCATGATCGCGTGGGCGGTCGAGGGCGGAAAGCCGCGCAGCGCGGGCAATTCGCCCGCGGCGATGGCCACCTCGCGATGCGCCTCGGCAAAGCGGGTGATCGAATCGGCGAGCAGCAGCACATGCCGCCCGGCATCGCGGAAATGCTCGGCCACCGCCATGGCGGTAAGCGCGCAGCGCCGCCGCACCAGCGCCGAGCGATCCGAGGTGGCCGTCACGATCACCGTGCGCGCCATGCCCTCGGGGCCGAGAACATGGCGGATGAACTCGCCCAGCTCGCGCCCGCGCTCGCCGATGAGCGCCACGACGACCACATCGGCCTGCATGTGCCGCGCCAGATGACCGAGCAGCATCGACTTGCCCACGCCGGACCCCGCGAAAAGCCCCATCCGCTGCCCCCGCACGATCGGCAGGAGCGTGTTGAAGACCGTCATGCCGGTTTCCAGCCGCGCCCCGAGCGGGCGGCGACGGGCGGGGGCCGGCGGCCCCGCGCGCAAGGCCCGCGCCCGCGCCCCGCGCAGCAGCGGGCGATCATCGAGCGGCGCGCCGAACGGGTCGATCACCCGGCCGATCCAGTCATCCGAGGGGGCGATCTCCGACGGCCCGAGAAGACGCACCCGGTCGCCGAGCGCCACGCCCTCGGCGGCCTCGTCGGGCAGGATCAGCAGCGCCGCCGCCTCCATCTGCAACACCTCTCCCGAGAGCGGACCGCGTGCCGTGGCCACGCGCACCCGGTCACCGAGCCGCGCCACCGCCGAAAGCCCGCTCACCCGCAGCAGCCCGCCCGCCACCGAGATCACCCTTCCCACCGGATGCGCGGCCGAGAGCCCCGAGATTTCCGCCCGCAGGCCTGCCAGTGCCGTCTGTGTCATCGTATCGCTCCCGCAAGATCGCCTGAGAACGATTTCTAAACGAATCAGAGTTAAACCTTGGTTGAAGCGGTTGAAGCAAATCGAGGGAGAAACCCCGATGTTCGAAAATCTGGACGTCTTTCGTCTGTCGCACGCGCTGGCGCGCCATGCCGGGGCACGGCAGGCGGTGGTGGCGCAGAACATGGCCAATGCCGATACGCCCGGCTATGCCGCGCGCGAGATCGCGCCTTTCGCGGCGTTTGTGGACGCAGCGCCCGGGATGCGCGCGACCCGGCCCGGCCATCTCTTCGGGCAGGGCGACACACCGCGCTTCGAGGCGCGCACCGAGCGCGGCGCCACGCGCGATCCCAATGGCAACTCGGTCTCGCTGGAGACCGAGATGCTGCGCGCGGTCGATCTCGCCCGCGACCACGATCGCGCGCTGGCCATCTACCGTTCCGGGATGACCGTGCTGCGCACGGCCATCTCGCGCAGCTAGGAGGGCCGGGGATGAGCGATTTTTCCAACGCGCTCGGTGCCTCGGCAAGCGGGCTGAAGGCGCAGTCGCAGCGGCTTCGGCATCTGGCCGAGAACATCGCCAATGCCGACACGCCGGGCTTCCGGCGCAAGACCGTGGCCTTTCGCCCCGAACGCGGCGCGGAGGCGAGCGGCCGGGTCGAGACCGGGCCGGTGCGCCTCGACCGGAGCCCGCTCCGGCAGGTCTATGAGCCGGCGCATCCGCTCGCCGACGAGAGCGGGTATTACCAGGGCTCCAATGTCGATCTGATGATCGAGATGGCCGACGCGCGCGAGGCGCAGCGCAGTTACGAGGCGAATCTCAAGATGTTCGAGCAGGCGCGCCAGATGTCGTCGCGCCTGATGGACCTCTTGCGCCGCTGACCCCACAACGAAAAGGAGAGCTGCAATGGACATGAGTGCAATTTCCGCCGCGCGGGGCTATGCCAGCCTGCGCCCGGCCACCGAACCCGAGGCCGGCACCGGCGCTGCGGGCGCGTTTCAGGCGCTGGCGCGGGACTTTGCCGCGACGCTGCGCGAGGGCGAGGAAATGGCCAGGGCCGCAGTGACCGGCGACGCCGATCCGCACGCGCTGGTGCAGGCGCTGGCGCAGACCGAACTCGCCGTGGAGGCGGCGGTGACGGTGCGCGATCGCGTGGTCGAGGCCTATCAGGAAATCCTCAGGATGCCGGTCTAGGGCCATGCGCGAGGAAATCCTCTTCTATGACACGCTGCGCGAGGGGCTCTGGGTCGCGGTGATGATCGCGATGCCGATCCTCACGGTGGCGCTGGTGGGCGGGCTGATCGTCGGGCTGTTTCAGGCGCTGACCTCGATCCAGGAAATGACGCTCACCTTCGTGCCGAAACTCGGGGCGATCCTGATCGTGTTCTGGCTCAGCATGGGGTTCATGACCCACACGCTGGTGGCGTTTTTCCAGGACCGGATCGTGCCGCTCATCATCGGAGGCTGAAGGATGGAAGCCGGAGGATATGTCACGCTCACCCGCCAGAGCGGGCTCATGCGCGAAATGCAGATGATCGCCAACAACATCGCCAATGCGGGGACCACGGGCTTTCGCGCCGAGGGGATGGTCTTTTCGGAGTTCATCGCCCGCACCGAGGGGGGGCCGTCCCTGTCGATGGCGCGCGGCAACACGCCGGTGTTCTCGACGATGCAGGGGGCGATGGAGGCCACCGGCGGCAGCCTCGATTTCGCCATCGAAGGCGAGGGATTCTTTCTGGTGGAGACGCCCGAGGGCGAGCGGCTGACGCGCAACGGGGTCTTTGCGCTTTCGGGCGCGGGCGATCTGGTGACGATGGACGGGTTTCGCGTGCTCGACGCGGGCGGCGCGCCGGTCTTTCTCCCGCCCGACGCCGGCCCTCCCGGGCTTGGCGCCGACGGCACGCTGAGCGCCGATGGCCGGCCGCTGGCCCAGCTCGGCCTCTTCCGCCCGCCCGGGAACGCGGCGCTCATCCGGGTGGGCAACAACCTCTTCGAGAGCCCCGACGGCATCGAGCCGGTCGAGGAAGGCCGGATCCTCCAGGGATTCCGCGAGGGATCCAACGTCGCACCGCTGAGCGAGGTGGCGCGGATGATCGCGGTGCAGCGCGCCTATGAAATGGGCCAGAGCTTTCTCGAGGCCGAACACGAGCGCATCCGCCGCGCGCTCGATACCTTCACACGCTAGGGGAGCCGCCAGGCCATGAAACTTCTCAAGATCGCCGCCACGGGCATGGCCGCGCAGCAGATGCGCGTCGAGACCATTTCCAACAACCTCGCCAACATGTCCACCACCGGCTACAACGCGCGCCGTGCCGAATTCGCCGATCTGCATTATCAGCAGGTGACGCGGCCCGGCACGATCTCGGCCTCCGACGGATCGGTTCTGCCCACGGGGGTGCAGCTTGGCCTCGGCGTGCGCCCCGCCGCCGTGACGGTGGAGCTCTCGCAAGGCTCGCTGCGCGCCACGGGAGGCGATCTCGACGTGGCGATCGACGGGCTGGGCTATCTCGAGGTGACGCTGCCCTCGGGGCAGTCGGCCTATACCCGCGATGGCGGGCTGAAACGCTCGGGCGAGGGGGTGATCGTCACCTCCGAGGGCTTTCCGGTGGTGCCCGAAATCACCATTCCCGACGACGCGCGCAGCCTCGCGATCAATGCCGAGGGCGAGGTCTTTGCCTTTTTCAACGACACGGTGGAGGCGCAGTTGCTGGGCCAGCTCAACCTCGTGGGCTTTGCCAATGCCAAGGGGCTGGAGGCGATCGGCGGCAACCTGTTTCTCGAGACCGAGGCCTCGGGCCCGCCCAATGTGACCACCGCGGGGCAGGACGGGCTCGGCACGCTGCGCCACGGGTTTCTCGAGGACAGCTCCGTCGATCCCGTGCGCGAGATCACCGAATTGATCGAGGCGCAGCGCGGCTACGAGCTCAACGCCAAGGTAATCACCGCCGCCGACCAGATGCTCGCGGCCACGACGCAGGTGCGCTGATGCGGGGGCTGGCCGCGATCCTTGTCCTGATGGCGGCGCCCGCGCTCGCCGACCGGGTCGAGCCGGTGCGCGTGATCCATCCGCAGGAAATCATCGCCCCCGAGGACGTGATCCTGCGGGACGGGGGCGGCTCTGGTCTGCCGGGGCTCGCGGCGATCATCGGGCAGGAGGCGCGCGTCGCGCTCTATCCGGGCCGCGCGATCCGTCCGGGCGATATCGGCCCGCCCGCCAGCATCGAACGCAACCAGTTGGTGCCGCTGATCTATAGCCAGGGCGGCTTGCGGATCGAGACCGAGGGGCGCGCGCTCGGCCGCGCCGGGCCGGGCGAATACCTGCGGGTGATGAACCTGTCCTCGCGCGTCACGGTCACGGGCCGCGTGACCGACGACGGGCGCATCGAGGTGTCACGATAGGAGAGCGATGATGAGAACGACCCTGGTGCTGATGGTCGCGCTCGCAGGTTGCGGGCGCATGGATCACATCGGCAAGCCGCCGAGCTTCACCCCGACCATGAACGCCACCGAAAAACTCGCCATGCTCGATCCCGGCCTGCCGCTGGAGGGCGTCGTGCGCGTGCCGGTGCAGCAATCCTCGCTCTGGAGTGGCGGGCGAAAGTCGCTGCTGGGGGACCGTCGGGCGGCGCGGCGCGGCGATATCCTGACCGTGGTGGTCGAGATCGACGAGGAGGCAGAGATCTCCAACTCGACCGAGCGCGCGCGGACGGGATCGGAAAACCTTGCCATACCGGATCTGTTCGGCCTGCCACAGCGCATCAACAAACGCCTGCCCGAGGGTGCCAGCCTCGATCCAGCCGTGGGCATCGATTCCTCCAGCCGATCCGGCGGCGATGGATCGGTGAAGCGGAGCGAGGAACTGACGCTGCGCGTTGCGGCGACGGTGATGCAGGTGCTGCCCAACGGGGTCCTGGAAATCCAGGGCTCGCAGGAGGTCCGCGTGAATTTCGAACTGCGCGAGCTGCTGGTCACGGGATTCGTCCGGCCCGAGGACATCTCGCGGCAGAACGAGATCACCTATGACAAGATCGCCGCCGCGCGCATTTCCTACGGCGGGCGCGGTCAGATCACCGATGTCCAGCAACCGCGGATCGGCCAGCAGGTGCTGGATGCGATCCTGCCATTCTGAGCGGGGGACAGCGCGATGAAGCGGCTTCTCATGCCGGCGGGCCTCCTGCTTCTGGGGCTTGGCGCGGGAATCGGGGCGGGGATCATGCTCGCCCCCCCCGCCCCCGAGGAGGGCGCCGCCGCCCCCGGGCAGAGCGCGCTCGGGAAGGACGACGCGGCGGACGGACAGGGCGATGCGCCGGGCAATGCGCGGACGGAATTCGTGCGCCTCAACAACCAGTTCGTCGTGCCGATCGTGGCGCGGGAGCGGGTCACGGCCATGGTGATCCTGTCGCTCAGCATCGAGGTCCGGCAAGGTGCGTCCGAAGATGTCTTTGCCCGCGAACCGAAACTGCGCGACGCCTTTCTTCAGGTGATGTTCGACCACGCCAATCGCGGCGGGTTCGACGGCGCCTTTACCGATTCCAACAGCATGGACGTGCTGCGCCGGATGCTGCTCGAGGAGGCGCGCACGCTGCTCGGCACGGATGTGCACAGCGTCCTGATCACCGAGATCGCCCGTCAGGACGTCTGATCCCGCGCGCGCGCCATGAGCCCGAGTTCCTCGAGGGCGCGCGCCTCGCGTTCTGTCGTTCTCACCCGGACCAGGCCAAGCTGACGCGCCGCGAGCATCTCTGCGGCCTCGGCCTTGCCAAAGGCGAGACGCAGCGGCGGCAGGGCCTTTTCCCGGCGTGCAAGGACGAGCGAAAGCTCGGCATTGAGCGCAGCGCGCTGCCGCGCCACCCACCCCTGCCAGGAAAGATCCGCACCGATTTCGCGCAACCCCGCGATTGCCGCCTCGGGAAGCACGCGGGCCTCGGCCGCCTGCGCGTCGAGCCGCGCGAGCGCCGCACGCAGCCGCGCCTCCTCGGCCTGGATCTCACGCAGCTGCGCCGTCTCGCGATCGCGCTTCGCAGCCGTCAGCGCGACCAGCGCGCGGAGATCGTCACCCGCCCTCATCCAAAGGACCTCGCCTTGCGGCGCATGGCATCGGCAAAGCGGATCGCGGCGGCGACGGCGCGGTAATGGCGTGGGTCGATTTCCTGTCCGATCGCCGTCTCGGCATGGAGCGCGCGGGCGGCGGGCGGATCGCTGTGGATCGGCACGCCGTGTTCATGGGCCGTCTCGCGGATCGTGCGGGCCATGTGATCGACCCCCTTGGCAACACAAACCGGCGCCGCGCCGGGCCTGCGGCTCCATTTGAGCGCCACCGCGTAATGGGTGGGGTTGACGATCACCACATCGGCCTTCGGCACCTCGGCCATCATCTGCCGCGCGGCGATGTCCATACCCTTCTGGCGGCGCTGCTGCTTCATGTGAGGATCGCCCTCGCTCTCCTTGTGCTCGTCACGGATTTCCTTGTGCGACATTCGCTGGCGGCGGGCATGATCGAAGCGCTGCCAGAGGAAATCGACCGCACCGATGGCCAGCGCCAGGAGCAGGACGACACCGAGAAATTCCACCACCATATCCGCCATCACCGCGCCGATCTGCCCCGGCGTGGCATGGAGCGTGGCCGCGAGACGCGGCAACTGGCCGCTCAGGTAGATGCCCAGAAGCAGGCAATAGGCCGCGAGCTTGACCGCGCTCTTGGCAAATTCGAAGAGCCCGCCGGGGCCGTATTTGTTCCGCGCGTTCTGGACCGGATTGATGCGCGAGAGTTTCGGCGCGAGCTTCGATGGCGTGAAGATGAGGCTACGCTGCGCGATCACGGACAGAAGCGCCCCCGTCCCGGGCAACACGAACCAGATCGCGAGGGCCAGCACGATCCCCGCTGTCAGCCCGCCAAGCGCCGCCCCGCCCGCACCCCCGCCCCTGCCCGCGAAAATCACTTCGGCCAGCCGGTCCGGCTGATCGAGCAGGCGCATCAGCAGCGATCCGGCCTCCATGACCGACCCCGCGCCAAGCGCCAGCGCCGCCAGCACGAAACCCGCATAGGAACCTGCGGTATAGAGATCGGCCGAGCGCGCGATCTCGCCCTTTTCACGCGCCTTTTCAAGCTTTTGCGGCGTCGCCTCGTGGGTCTTTTCGCCCTCTTCCTGCCCCTCGGCCATCAGCGCGCCCCGATCGGATCGGCGAGGAAATCACCAAGCGCCTCCGCCCACAGGCCGAGCATCGCCGGCGCGAGCAGCATCAGGAGGACCAGCCCCGCCCCCGTGATCGCAGGCGCACCGACAAAGACCACCATGAGCTGCGGCATGGCGCGGTTGATGATGCCGAGCGTGAGGTTGTAGAGCGTGGAGGCGATGACAAAGGGCGCGGCCAGCGTGAAGGCAAAGCCGAAGGCATGGGCCACCCGGGCGATACCCCATTCGGTCACGGTCGCCGCGAGCGGCGGCAACCCGAGTGGCAGAAGGCGGTAGCTGCCGACCACGAGTTCGGCGATGCGAAGATGCAGCCCCAGCATCATCGCAAGCGCCAGCGCCCCGGTCACGAGCAGATGCCCGATGGCGGGCATCGGCGTGGCCCCCGCCGTGCCGAGGATCTGCGACAGCGAGGTGGACTGCGCGGCCATCGCCCCCGCGGTCTGAAGGGCCAGCACGAAAAGCCGGATACCGATCCCGAGCATCAGGCCGATGCCGGTCTCGGTCAGGACAATCCGCAGGAACGGCACGTCACGGGGCAGCGCGGCGATGATCTCGGGCGCGACGGCGGGGGTGACGATCGCCGCGAGACCGAGCGCGAGGCCAAGCTTGATGCGCATGGGCACCGTGCTCTCCCCGAAGCCGGGGAAAAGCGCGACGAGCGGCGCAACCCTGAGAAACACGAGGGCATGGAGCCAAAGCAGATCCTGCACGAGCGGCAGGAGCCCCGCCAGCCCCGTCATGCCGCCACCGTGCCGACGAGGGCGGGCCTCGCTTCGGTCCCGATTTCCTCGAACGAGAGGACCGGCGCGCTGATCTGCCGCGCGGCGAGCGCCGTGCGCAGGAATCGTCGCCGCGGCGTCGAGGTGACGATGGCTGGCGCGATGCCCTTTTCCTGGGCCGCGTTCACCGCCTCGGCGGCTGCGGCGGTGAGCGCGTTGAACAGCTCGGGCGGGAGGGCCACGTCCAGCCTGCCGCGCTCGGCCTCGATCTGGTAGGTGGCAAATCGGTCCTCCCATTCGGGGGCGAGCTGGATGAGCGGCAGGGTGCCGTCCGGGCGGGTCAGCTCGGCCACGAGCTGAAAGCCGAGGCGCTGCCGGACATGCTCGCACACCGCCTCGGGGGAGGCGCCGCCCTGACGCCCCTCGGCTGCGGCCTCGATGATCAGCGGCAGGTTGCGGATCGACACCTGTTCGGCCAGCAGCAGCCGGAGCACCGCATGCAGCAGGTCCGGGGCGATGCGATCGGGGATCATGTCTTCGAGCAGCTTGCGATTGGCATCGGCGCGGGCACGATCGGAGAGGTTTACCATCTCGTCGAGCAGGCGCCGCATTGCCTTCATGGTCAACAGGCGGCTCAGGTTACGGCGAATCACCTCGAGAAGGTGGGTGGCCAGCACCTCCGTCGGGGTCACCAGCGTCGCCCCGTCGAGCGCCGCCGTATCGCGCGCCGCCGAAGGGATCCAGCGGGCCGGCGCGCCATAGACCGGCTCGCGCACCATCTCGCCCGCCGGCAGGGCGGGATGGCTCTCGGGATCGAGCGCGAGCAGGTTGTCAGGGCGCAGCGCGGCCCTGGCCTGCTCCACCCCGTGCACCCGGATGACATAGCTTCCGGAGGGCAGGCCCGCATCATCGGTGAGCCGGATCTCGGGCAGGATGAGGCCATATCGGGTAGCGATATGGCGCCGCATGTTGGCAATGCGGGCATCGAGCCCCTCGCCCGGATCGAGCACCATGTTGACGAGATCGGGGGCGAATTCCACGTGAATATCGTCGAGGTCCAGAACATCGCCCATCGACGGCTCGGGCGCGGGGGCGGGCATGGCCATCGCCCCGGCCGGTGCGGCTCGCGACCGGCGCCGGTGCCCCGTGAACGCCAGAGCCCCGAGCACGAGCCCGCCAATGAGGAATGGCACGAAGGGCAGCCCCGGCACCAGCGCAAAGAGCCCCATCAGCACCGCCACCGTGGCAAGCGCCGCCGGGTGGCGCCCGATCTGGGCGGCCATGGCCGCATCGGTCGCGCCGAGCGTTCCGCCACGTGCGAGCAGGAGCGCTGTCGCAATCGAAATGACCACCGCCGGGATCTGCGTGACCAACCCGTCGCCAACGGTGAGGATGGCATAGGTTTCGAAGGCGCGGCCGAGCGGCATGTCATGCACGACCGTGCCCATGACAAGACCCATGACCAGGTTGAGAAGCGTGATCAGCAGGCCCGCGACGGCATCGCCCTTGACGAATTTCGATGCCCCGTCGAGCGATCCGAAGAAGGTCGTTTCCTGCTGTTCGCGGGCGCGGCGCTCACGCGCCTCCTCATGGGTGATGGCGCCCGCGGACATGTCGCTGTCAATGGCAAGCTGCTTGCCCGGCATGGCGTCAAGGGCAAAGCGCGCGCCGACCTCTGCCATGCGCGCGGCCCCCTTCGTGATGACGAGAAAATTGACGATGAGAAGCACGCCAAAGACCACCAGCCCGAGAAAGACACTGCCCGCCATGACGAAATTGGCAAAGCCCTCGATCACATTGCCGGCGGCCGAGGTGCCGGTATGGCCCTGCCCGATGATCAGCTTCGTCGAAGAGACGTTGAGCGAAAGCCGCAACATGAGCGACGCGAGCAGAATCGACGGGAAGGAGGAGAAATCGAGCGGGCGTTCGATGAACAGCGTGATGGTAAAGATCAGGATGGCGAGCGCAAAGGAGGCCGCGAGCCCCACATCGAGGACAAAGGCCGGCATCGGCAGGATCATCATCGTGATGATCGCCATGAGCGCGAGCGCAAGGAGCACGGTCGGCTGAAAGAGCTGGCCGGGGGTCAGGCGCGGCATGGTTCAGGAGCCTCGGGCGGCAAAGAGCGCCGGCAGGAGCGGCCCGCGCACGGGACGAGCGAGCCCCACAAGCGATCCGGGCGCCGCCCCCGAGGCACCGCCGGCCAGCAGCGGAAAGCTGTTGGGCGCGGGATCCCCTCCGGACGGCCCCTTGCGCGGCAGGGCCGCTGTCGCGGGAGCGGGACCCGCTTCGAGCGCGGCGCGCACACGCTCGAAACGGGCCTGATAGGTTTGCGCGCGCGCGGGTGTGCGGGAATGGAACCAGCCAGCCGCGATCGACCAGTTCCCGCTTTCCTCATGGAGTTCCCTGAGAAAACGCGCCGCATAGGCGGCATTGCTGTGCGGATCGAACATCTCGGCGGGTGACCGGAAGGCCGCGCCGTGCCAGCGGTGATTGATCTGGAAACAGCCAATATCGAAGCTGCGGGCGCCCTGTTTCACGGCCCGCGCGACAAAGGCCTCCGCCTCGGCGCGGGTCTCGAACCAGTAGCCCTTGCCCTCCATGTTGACGGTCCACGGCCAGGGTTCGAGGCCGCGGCCTCGTGCGCGGCCCGTTTCGACACGCGTGATCGCTTGCATGACCGGCAGTGGCACCCCGGTCCGCCGCGCCGCATGTTGCGCCGCCGCATCGCAAAGCTCGGCTCGGGCCATGGCCCGGGGCACAGGCAGCGCGGCGCCCAGAAGCATCAGCATGAAGACGCATGAAAGGAGAGTTTTCTGCAAGGGATCGTCCATTCCACAACGGGGCTGCGACGTGATTGTCCTGCCTCAACATGCCAGCGACAGGTTGAGATTCGGTAAGCGCGCGACAGATCATTGCGCATCAACTGATGGCGGAGGGAACTCGTCGAGAAGCCGCGCAAGCGTTGCGCGGGCGATCTCGGTCTCCGCCAGAAGGGCCTCTGTCCGATCGATCGCGGCCCCGGCATCGTCTGCGGGCCCGGGCGGGTCTCGCAGGAGATCTCCCAGCCTGCGCAAAAGCGGATCGGAGGCGCGCGAGAGCGCCTCGGGGTCGCGCGAATGGAGCGCGGCCCGGTCGGCCTCGGGGGGCAGATCAGTCGCCGCAAAGAGGCCCTGCGCGGTCGCATGATCGCCCCGCAGGCTGCGCGCGCGCGCGCGCAGCAGGTCCGCTTCCGGCCCATCGAGACCCAGAAGCGCAAGCTCGGCCTCGCCCGGACGCTGCTGCATCAGGGCGCTCTCGGCGCGCAGGAGGCGCAGGGCCGGATCCGTCGCCCCCGGCTGCAGGATGCGATCGGCCGCCTCGGCAAAGCCGGTATCCAGCAGGCGGCGGGCAATCGCCGCGGCAAGCGATTCGGGCATGGCCCCGGGAGGCAGGAAACGGTCGCCGAGCACATATCGCAGGAAGGTGAGATCGTCGGCGGAACGGGTGATCTCCCTCAGGACATTCGCGCCCATGGCCCGCGCGACGGGATGCGCCGGATCGGGAGCGAGGCGGTCGAACTCGGTCGCGGCCTCGTCAAAGGCCCCGGATGCTGCCAGCGCCGAGACATGAGCCACCGCCAGCCGCCCGCCGATCGGCGTGTCGCGCAACTCGAGCGCATAGGCCCCGGCCAGCTGTGCCTTGTCCATGGTTACCGGCACACCCCGCGCAAGGGCGCCTTCGATTTCGCGGGCAAGCGCCTCGGCGGCCTGGGCAGAGTTGGTGCGACTGACCTCGGCCAGCGCCTGCGCGTCCGGTTGTGCCGCATGTTCGGCCAGATCGGCGCGCGCGAGCCCGATTTCAGGCTCTCCCGGTTCGGCAACCCGGTCGATCATGCGCTGGAGATGTCGGGCCGTGTCGAAATGGCCGACCGCCACCAGGCGGCGCACGAGCCCCGGGCCAAGACGGTTGCGCAACCCGGCAGGCAGGGCGGCGAAACTGCGCCTCAGCGCCGCATGGTCGAAGACCAGCGCCTCGTCAACTGACCCGAGCGCCAGCAGCGCCCAGAACACCGCCGGCTCGCCACAGTCGATGGACCGGCGCAACACGGAGTCGCCGGGCAGAAGCTCCTGATCGACGAGAAGCGCGAGTTCCCCGAGCAACCTGACCTCGCTATCAGCCCGCCCCGCAAGGCCGAGAACCTGGCGCGCCTCGGCGCCAAAGCCGTGATGAATGTAGAGCCGCGCAAGCGCCTGTGCCGCTTTCGGGTCAACCACATCAAACTCGCCGAAAAGAGCGCGGTAAAGGCGCCCCATATCGGCCGGCAGACCCTCGGGGCCACCCCAGGACGGAACGTCGAGGAGCTCTGTTGCAGGACAGTCCGGCGCGGGCGAAGGTGGGGCCGCGTGAACGCGCGGCCCCGTCACATCGCGGTCCATGCTGGTGCGGGCGCGCAGGGAGACAGGGGCAGCGGGGGCAGCGGGGCGCTCGGGCGGCAATGGCGCGGTATCGTCCACAACAGGGCCGGGTGCCTCGGCCGCGGGGGGCACGAGATCGCGCTGGTGCGCCTCCGGCGCAGCCGAGACAAGGCCCTGGCTCACGGCGCGTCCGAGCTGATTCAGCAAGGCCGCGCGCATCGCCTCGAGATCGGGAGGCGGCGCCGGTGGGGGGGATTCGGCGGTCATCTCCGGCACCGGCGGCGGGCCGAGACGCGCGGCCAGCGCATCGGCGGCGGGGGACGGCACGGGGAGCACGGGACGCAGGGCAGGCCGCGACACGGGGGACGCGCGCCTCGGGCCAGACGGCCGTTCGGCGATGTCGATGACAAGCAGCGCCCGACCATGCCAGAACGGGCGCAGTTCACAATCGCAAGCAAGCTCGAGGCGCAAGCGCCCCTGCCCCGGGGGCGCGACGACATCGCGCAGGCGCCTTCGGTCGATACGGGCAAAGACGGCACCGAGGTCAAACCGCAGGCCCTGCGCATCGAAGACGATTGTCGCCCCGTCCGCGTCCGGCTCGATTCGATAGGCGATCCGGCGGGGCAAATCGATTGTCAGCCGGTCGAACCCGTCATGCGCCCCCGAGCGAACGGGCACGCCCTGCGCCATGACGGGCGCGGTGAAGAGCAGCGACAGGACGAACAGCGCCGTGCGGATCATGCGACCTCCTGCCTGAGGGCCCTGAGCGCCTCATCGAGATCGTCAAAGCTTGGCCGGTTATGGCCGGGCGTGTTCTGGCGGCCCACCTCGATGCAGATATTGGCGGCATGGTTGTGCAGGTTGGCGACCAGAACCTCGCGGATCAGGCGGTAGAAATGGGCATCCTCCTCGACCACCTCGCGCAGCTTGTTGGAGAAGGGACCGACGAAACCATAGGCGAGGAACACGCCCAGAAACGTGCCGACCAGCGCCCCGCCGATCATCTTGCCGAGGATTTCGGGGGGCTGGTCGATCGAGGCCATGGTCTTGATCACCCCCAGAACAGCCGCGACGATGCCGAGCGCGGGCAGTCCGTCCGCCATGGTCTGAAGCGCATGGCTGGATTGCAGGGCGTGATGGTGCTGGGCCTCCATGCGCTTGTCGAGCACTTCCTCGACCTGGTGCGGGTCGTCGTAATTCATCGAGGCCGCGCGCAAGGTATCACCGATGAGCGCCACGGCCTCGGCATCGGCGAGGATCCGGGGATAGCGGGTGAAGATCGACGATTCGGAAGGATTCTCTATATGTTCCTCCGCCGCCACCGGGTTTTGCCGCGCGAGGCGAATGAGGCTGAAGAGCAGACACAGCAGATCGCGGTAATCCTCGGGTTTCCAGCGCGGGCCTCTGAAGACCTTGCCGATATCCTTGAGCGTATGCTTGACCGTGGTGGCGTCATTGCTGATCAGAAAGGCGCCCACCGCGGCCCCGGCGATGATCATCATCTCGAAGGGAAGCGCCGCCACGATGATTCCAAGCTTTCCTCCGGCGGCCAGATAGCCACCGAAAACCATGATGAAAACGATCACGATGCCGATAAGTCCGATCATCACCCTCTCCGTCGCAGCGCCATGCTGCCATCCTGCGATCCTGACACCTGCCGGTTACCCGACCGTTAAGCGCCGCTGTTCACTCCACGGCGGCATTTCGCCCCGCGAGCACCACGCTGAAGAGATGCGCGGCCTCGGGGCTGAGCCCGGCCATGATCGCCGCCGCCGCCTCGGGCCGCATCCGCGCAAGAAACCCTGCGGCAAAGCGCGCATCCATCTTCTCGAAGAGGGCGGCGGCCTGTTTCGGCTTCATCGTCTCGTAAACGCGGGTCAGCCTGTCGAGATCGTCCTCGGCAGCGGTCTCGGCGATGGCAAAGCTCCGGCGGAGCGATTCCTCGGCCTCGGCAAGCGCCGCCAGCCGACGCGTGATCTGCTCATCGGCGATGGCGAGCGCCTGCATCCGGTCCTCGAGCGCACGCTCGCGGCCGGTGAGGCGCGCCTCGCGGTCCTTGAGCGTGTCGAGAAGGATCCGCAGATCCTCGGGCTGTTCGCATTGCGCCCCCGTCGCGGCGTGGCGCGCGACCGGCTCGCCGGGCGTGGCCCGCGCCATCGCCTGTCCGATACCGTCGCCCACACGCACCACCGCCGAAGCCAGGAGAAGCATCGCGATGACCATGAGCGTGCCGCGCGCCTGCCGGCGGCGCGTGCCGCTCATGTCCGCTCCTCCGCGCCTTCTGGCGGATGACGGCGAAAGACCGGACCGGCGGGCGGTGCCGGGGACGGGGACGGCGCGACATCGGGGAGGTCATGCATTGATGCCAGCAGCAATTCCAATCGCTTGGCCACACCCTCGGCCCGTTCGGTCAGCGCATCGAGCGACCCGGTGGAGCTGTTGGCCGTTGCCTGCGCCGCGCGCAGCGTCCGCGCGAGATCGTCAACCTGCGCCGAGAGCACGGCCACCGCGCCACCGACGCCGTTCTCGAGATCGTTGAAGCGGCTGAGCCGGCGCGCCAGGACATGACAATAGACCGCCGCGCCGAGCGCGCCGGCAACGAGCAGGATATCTGCGACAAGTTCCATCTTTTTCCCTCAGTCCAGCACGAATTCCATCACCAGGAGGTCGTTGACCCGCCCTTCGCCCACCACCGCCTGCACCCGGCGCAACATCTGGCCACGCAACCGCAGCAGCGCGCCGCTCTCCTCGAGGTCGGTGAGCCGCAGCGCGCGCAGGTAGGTATTGAGAACATCGACCACGCGCGGCATCACGCGCGTCACCTCGGCGGCCTGTGCCGCCGGCACCTCGAGTTCGGCGCGAAAGCGCAGGTGCCGGCTGCGCCCGGCCTCGGCATAGGAGACGACGAGCGGTTCGACCGGCACGAAGACGAGATGCCCGAAATCGACCACCTGCGGAGCGGCGGGGGCGCCGGCGCCCTGCCCCGCCCCCGGGAATGGCAGCAGCCCGGCGCGCACGACAAGGAACCCGCCCGCGCCCCCGACCAGCGCCAGCACCAGCCCGAGAATCAGCGGCAGACGCGAGTGTGGGCTATTTTCCGGCGTTTTTTCAGTGGTTTCGTCGGCCACGGCCATGATGCCCCCTCTTTTCCTGACACTGGCACTATGACCCAGAGAGGCTAACCGAATCTTAAGCCCCATCCGTCAATGATGACCCGAGGACCGGCAGAAGGCCGATCACCGGGAGATATCGACGTGCAACAGTTCCTTACCCTCTGGCAATCGCTCGACATGCGCCGGCGCGCGATCGTGGCCGCGGCAACGGTCGGCGTGTTCCTGGCCGTTCTGGGCCTCGCGCGCCTCGCCGCGAACCCCGGCATGAGCCTGCTCTATGCCGGGCTCGAAGGCGCCGCAGCCGGCGAGGTGGTGGCCGCGCTCGAACAGCGGGGCATCGCCCATGAGGTGCGCGGCGACGCGATCTATGTGGCAAGCGCGCAACGCGACAGTCTGCGCATGGTGCTCGCCGGCGAGGGGCTGCCCTCGGGCACGGCACGCGGATACGAGATCCTCGACGGGCTGTCGGGGTTCGGCACCACATCGCAGATGTTCGACGCCGCCTACTGGCGCGCCAAGGAAGGTGAGCTCGCGCGCACCATCCTGGCCCACCCCCAGATCGTCGCCGCGCGGGTTCATCTCGCCTCCGGCGGCGCCGCCCCGTTCCAGCGAAACACCCGGCAATCCGCCTCGGTCTCGGTGACGACGAGGGGCGCGGGCCTCTCGCCGGGACATGCGCGCGCCCTCCAGTTCCTGGTGGCGTCCGCGGTCGCGGGGCTCTTGCCCGAGGACGTGGCCGTGATCGATTCGGAAGGCGGGCTTCTCGGCGCCGAGGAAGCCCCCGCGAACGCCCCCGACGACCGCGCCGAGGCGCTGCGGCTGCGGGCGCTGCGGCTGCTGGAGGCCCGCGTCGGACGCGGCAATGCAGTGGTGGAGGTGACGCTCGACACCGTGACCGAGACCGAATCGATTCGCGAGCGGCGGCTCGACCCGGAAAGCCGCGTGGCCATCAGCACCGACACCGAGGAGAACAGCCGGAATTCCTCGGATCAGGGCGGCAGCGTCACCGTGGCCTCGAACCTGCCCGAGGGCGACGGCGCCGGGGGCGCGCCATCCAGCAGCCGCAGCGACGAGCTTCGCGAGCGGGTGAACTACGAGGTCTCCTCGACCGAGCGCGAGATCCTGCGCGGCCCCGGCGCGATCCGGCGAATGAGCGTGGCCGTTCTGGTGAACGCCCTGCCCGGGGGGGGCGATCCCCGCCCGGACGAGGAACTGGCGGCGCTGCGCGATCTGGTCGGGTCGGCTGTGGGCTTCGACGAGACGCGCGGCGACGTGCTGACGCTCCGGGCGCTGCCCTTCGAGACGATCGTGCCCGAGGGCACGCTGGCCACGCCCGGCCTGCTGGACAGGCTGGCGCTCGACACGATGGCGCTTGTGCAGGCGGCGGTGCTGGCGATTGTCGCGCTGGTGCTCGGGCTGTTCGTGTTGCGGCCGGTGCTGATGCGCCCCGCACCGGCGGCGCCCGCGCAGATCCCCCCGCCTCCGGGGGGCGAGGCAGAGGAGGCGCTGACCGGCGAGATCGAGACCGGGGCGTTCGACGAGCCCGCGCTCGCGATGGTCACGGAAGGGCAGGACGCGATCGGCTCCTGGTCCGACGGGCCGGCGCGCCCCGATGACCCGGTGGCGCGGCTGCGCGCGCTGATCGGCGAACGCCAGGAGGAAACCGTGGAGATCCTGCGCACATGGCTCGAGGGCGAGGAGGAGCGGGTCTGATGTCGATCGCCCATCTTCTCGAGGAATTCGGCGATGCCGGGGAGGGCACGGAACGCGCCATGACCGATGTCGCGCTGGAGGAAGAACGCCTCGCCGCCTTCGAGAAGGGCTATCAGGCGGGCTGGGATGACGCGGTCCGGGCGCAATCGGAAGAGGGGCACCGAATCACCGCCGATCTGGCCCAGAACCTTCAGGATCTGCGCTTCACCTACGAGGAAGCCTACAGCGCGGTGATGGCGGCGCTGCGCCCTCTGCTGACCGAGATGACGGCATCCGTGCTGCCGCAGATGGCCAGGGAGAGCCTCGCGCCGCGCATCGCCGAGATGCTGCACGATCACGCCCGCGCGCTTGGCCGCCAGCCGATCGAGATCGCCGCCGCGCCCGAGGACCTCCCGCGCCTCGAGCACCTCGCCGATGGTGGGCTGGAGCTGCGCCTGGTCGCCGATGACACGCTCGGTGCCGGGCAGGTCTATCTGCGCTTCGGCGAGAGCGAGGCCGAAATCGACCTGCCCGAGGTTCTCGCGGGCATCACCGCCGCCGTGAGCGGCTTTTTCGACGCGCAACCAGAAGGAAAGGCCATCGCATGACCGACACCACCGACCGCGCCCCCGCAACCGCCGGGACCGAGAGCCCGTTCTCGGGCGTCCCCATCGAGATCACCGTCTGCGTCGGCCGTGCCCGCCCGCTGATCCGGGACCTGCTCCGGATGGGTCGGGATACGGTGCTCGCGCTCGATCGCCGGGTCGATGACGCGGTCGAGCTCTATATCGGCGAGCGGATGATCGCGCGCGGCCAGCTCGAGGAGATCGAGGGCGACGCGCAGGGGCAGCTCGCGGTGCGTCTGACCGAGGTCGCCGATCTCCGGGACGGGCTCGCTTGAGCTGGATGCGCGCCCTCATCGTGGCGCTGGTGCTGGTCACGCTGCCATGGCCGGTCGCCGCGCAGGAGCTGTCGATCTCGCTCGGTGAGGGCGGGTCGATCTCGGCGCGCACGGTGCAGCTCATCGCGCTGATCACGGTGCTGAGCCTCGCGCCGGGGCTGGCGATCATGATCACCGCCTTTCCGTTCATCATCACCGTGCTGTCGATCCTGCGCCAGGGGATCGGCCTGCAACAATCGCCGCCCAACATGCTGCTGGTGAGCCTTGCGCTGTTCCTGACCTGGTTCGTGATGGAGCCGACATTCACCGCCGCCTGGGACCAGGGCATCGCGCCGCTGGTGGCCGAGGAGGTGGAGCTGACCGAGGGGCTGGCGCGGGCGATCGAGCCGTTTCGCGGATTCATGGCGGCGCGGATCGACGGCGAGACCTTCGCCGCCATGGCCGCGCTGCGCCCGGATGCCGCGGCCATCCCCCCCGGCCCGGACGCGCCGCTCTCGGTGCTGGTGCCGAGCTTCATGCTCTCGGAGATCGCGCGCGCGTTCCAGGTGGGGTTCCTGATCTTCCTCCCGTTCCTGATCATCGACCTGGTGATTGCGGCGGTGCTCATGTCGATGGGCATGATGATGGTGCCGCCCGCCATCGTCTCGCTGCCGTTCAAGCTGGCGTTCTTCGTGATCGCCGACGGCTGGTCGCTGATCGCGGCAAGCCTCGTGCGGGGATATATGTGACGACGCGCCGCGACGCTCAGGGATCGCGGAAGAGGCGGATCATCTCGAACAGCCGGTCGAGCCGCTCGAAACGGTCGCGCGCATCGGGCCAGCGCTCCTCCTGGGTGGCCGCGATGAGCGATTCGACCAGCGACAGCGTGGCGATATTGCTGTCCCAGGCCGAGGGGATCTCGCCCCAGCAGTTGAAGGTGATCTCGGCCACGCCCGCGACCGGGCTGGCCCATTGGTCGGTGACGAGGATCACGCGCACCCCGCGCTCGGCGGCGATGCGCGCAAGGCGCAGCAGGTTGTCCTCGTAGCGGCGCATGTCGAAGATCAGAAGCGCATCGCCCGCACCCATGTCGATCACGTATTGCGGCCAGCTTGCCGGCGCGGCCGAGAGATGGCGCACTCCGTCGCGGATCGCCTGAAAATGGGTAAAGGCGTATTCGGCCAGCGACCGGGTGATGCGCCCCCCCACGACATAGAGCCCCGGCGCGGTGGCCAGCGCGCGCGCCGCCGCGTCGAACTGGGCGGTGTCGATATTGGCGAAGGTCTGGGCGAGGTTCTGGGTGACGGCGGCGGCGAACCGGTTGAGCAGATGCGAAGACGGCGCCTCGGCGGCCCAGACCGCGCGCCGCGCAGCAGGCCCCGAGACCTTGGCCTGAAGCTCGGCCAGCAGCGCCTGATGGAATTGCGGATAGCCCTTGAAGCCGAGCTTTTGCACCAGCCGCGCCACCACCGGGGCCGAGACACCCGCGCCCTCGGCGGCGGCGGTGATCGAGGCAAGCCCCGCGCCGGGGTAATTCTCCAGCAGCGCGTTGGCGAAACGGCGCTCGGACTGCGTCAGCGCAGCATAATGCCGGCGGATGAGCTGGCGCACGGTGGGGGCCGCGGCGGTCTGGGGCGTGGGTTCGGGCGCGCGGTCAGGCACGGGGCGAGCCTCCGATGATGGATTTCGCGGCAGCCGCGCCGCGACGGGGCGGCACCGCGACGGCATGTCTGGAAAAATATTGACGAAAATCATTCGGCATGGAAAGCTTTTTCCAACGCGAGAGGCACGCATGACCGAGATCGACAGAAACCCGGTGGCAATCGTGAACCCGGATGGGCGCGGCGCGGTGATTCTCGTCTGCGAACACGCCTCGAACCACATCCCCGACGCCTATCGCGGCCTCGGGCTCGACGCGGCGGCGCGGCAAAGCCACGCGGCCTGGGACCCCGGCGCCGAGCCGCTGGCGCGGCACCTCGTGCAGGCGCTCGACGCGCCGCTGGTCGCGGGCCGCGTCTCGCGGCTTGTCTATGATTGCAATCGCCCGCCCGAGGCGCCGTCGGCCATGCCCGAGCGGAGCGAGACCATCGAGGTGCCGGGCAACCGGGGCCTCGACGCGCCGGCCCGCGCGGCGCGCGCCAGAGCGGTTTACGAGCCGTTCACCGAGGCGCTCGCCGCGATGATCGCGGCGCGCAAGGTGCCGGTGGCGCTGGTGACGGTGCACAGTTTCTCGCCCATCTGGTTCGGGGCCCCGCGCGCGGTGGAAATCGGCATCCTGCACGACGCCGACGCGCGGCTTGCCGATCTGATGCTGGCCCGCGCCCCTGCCCTGACCGACCGCCGTATCGTGCGCAATGCGCCCTACGGGCCACAGGACGGCGTGACCCACACGCTGCGGCGGCACGGGCTGGCGAATGGCCTGCCCAATGTCATGCTGGAGGTGCGGCAGGACCTTCTGGCAACCCCCGCGGCCCAGCGCGCGCGGGCGGAGGAGATCCTCACGCTGCTGCGCCCGGCGCTGGCCGCGCTCGGCCTCGGGGAGGCGCAGGATGCGTGATCTCATGCGCGGCTACATCGGGGCCATCGACCGGATGAACCGCTTTATCGGGCGTATCGCCATGTATCTCATCTTCGCGTTGATGGGGGTGCTGCTGTGGTCCTCGCTCTCCAAGACCTTCCTCAGCCCCGCGCTCTGGACGCTGGAGACGGCGCAATTCGTGATGGTAGCCTATTACGTTCTGGGCGGACCTTATTCGATCCAGATGGGATCGCATGTGCGGATGGATCTCTTTTACGGCGAGTGGTCGGCCCGCAAGCGCGCCATGGTCGATGCCGTCACGGTGTTCTTCCTGCTCTTCTACCTGGGCGTTCTGCTCTATGGCGGGATCAGTTCCACCGCCTATTCGCTGGGCTATTTCGGCACCGAGCCGCTGGTGTTTTTCCGGGACCTGCTGCGCAGCTTCGTGACCGAGGGGCGCGCGGGAGTGGCGGAGATGACCGGGGTTCTGGAGCGCAGTTCGACCGTGTGGCGCCCGGTGATCTGGCCGATCAAGACGATCCTCGTCTTCGGCGTTTTCCTCATGCTGTTGCAGGCGGTGGCCGAGCTTTGCCGCGACATCCTGCGCCTGCGCGGAGAGGAGACCGCCGATGTCCCATGAGATGATCGCGCTCTTCATGTTCGCGACCATGATGGCGATGCTGTTCACCGGGCAGCGCGTGTTCGGGGCGATCGGCTTTGTCGCGGTCATCGCCGCGCTGATGCTCTGGGGGGACAGGGGCGGGTTCGACATCGCCTTTGCCTCGGCGATCAAGCTGATGAAATGGTATCCGCTGCTGACGCTGCCGATGTTCATCTTCATGGGCTATGTCATGAGCGAGAGCCGCATCGCCGATGACCTTTACCGGATGTTTCACGTCTGGATGGGGCCGGTGCCGGGCGGGCTGGCCATCGGCACGATCGGGCTGATGGTGCTCGTCTCGGCGATGAACGGGCTTTCGGTGGCGGGCATGGCGATCGGGGCGACGATCGCGCTGCCCGAACTGCTGCGCCGCGGCTATGACAAGATCATGGTGACAGGCGTCATTCAGGCCGGATCGAGCCTCGGGATCCTGGTGCCGCCCTCGGTGGTGCTGGTGCTCTATGCGATGATCGCGCGCCAGCCGGTGGGGCAGCTCTGGCTTGCCGGGATCGTTCCGGGGCTGATGATGGCGGCGCTCTTCATCCTCTATATCTGGCTGCGCTGCCGCCTCCGGCCGCAGCTCGGCCCGGTGCTGCCACCCGAGGAACGCACCATGCCGATGCGCGAGAAGCTGCGGCTGTTGCGCGCGGGGCTCTTGCCGCTCTTCATCTTCGCGGCGATGATGGTGCCCTTCGTCAACGGCTGGACCTCGCTGGTCGAAAGCTCGGCCATCGGCGCGATGACGGCCTTCATGGCCGCCGTGATCAAGGGGCGGATGACGCGCGCCGTGTTCGAGACCTCGGTGCGCATGACGCTGGGGATCTCGTGCATGTTCATGTGGATCATCCTCGCGGCGCTGGCCTTTGGCGCGGTGTTCGACGGGCTGGGCGCGGTCAAGGCGATCGACAGTCTCTTTACACGGAGGCTCGGCCTCGATCCCTGGCTGATCCTGATCCTGATGCAGCTCAGCTTCATCGTCATGGGCACGTTTCTCGACGACACGGCGATGCTGGTGATCGTGGCGCCGCTCTATGTGCCGCTTGTGGGCGCGCTCGGCTTCGATCTGATCTGGTATGGCGTCCTCTACACGATCACCACGCAGATCGCCTACATGACGCCGCCCTTCGGCTACAACCTGTTTCTGATGCGGGCCATGGCCCCGCCCGAGATCACCCTGCGCGACATCTACCGCTCGATCCTGCCTTTCGTGCTGGTGATGGCGGTGGCGCTGGCGCTGGTGATGGCCTTTCCGCAGATCGCGCTGTGGCTGCCACGGCTGGTCTATGGATGACGCGATAACCCCAGAACTCCGCCAAGGGAGCAGATCCATTCGAGCAAACAGCAGGAGGACGACGACATGACCACCCGAAGAAAGTTTCTCACCACCGCCGGGGTGGGTGCTGCGGCGACGCTCGCCAGCCCCGCCATCGTCAAGGCCCAGGCCCCGATCCGCTGGCGGATGCAGACCTATGCCGGCGGCGCGCTGGGCGAGCATGTGACCAAGCCCATGGTCGATTACGTCAACAAGGCGGCCAATGGCGAGATGGAGATCGAGCTCTTCTATGCCGATCAGATCGTGCCCACCGGCGAGCTCTTCCAGGCGCTTCAGCGCGGCACCATCGACGCGGTGCACTCAGACGACGATTCGATGGCCTCGCCCACGCCGCTGCGGCAGTTCGGCGGCTATTTCCCCTTCGCCACCAAGCATATCCTCGACGTGCCCGTGCTCTTCAACCAGTATGGCCTCGCCGATATATGGCGCGAGGAATACGCCAAGGTCGGCGTGCAATGGATCTCGGCCGCGGGGCAGGATCCGTGCAACTTCAACACCAGGAAGGAAATCAGGTCGGTCGCCGATCTCGACGGGCTCAAGCTCTATACCTTCCCGACGGCGGGGCGGTTCCTGGCGAAATTCGGCGTGGTGCCGGTGAACATCCCCTACGAGGATGCCGAGGTCGCGGTGCAGACCGGCGAGCTTGACGGCATGGCCTGGTCGGGGATCACCGAGGATTACACGGTGGGCTGGGCGAATGTGACCGACTATTTCCTGACCAACAACATCTCGGGTGCCTGGATCGGGTCGTGGTTCGTCAACCAGCGCCAGTGGAACGACCTGCCCGACCATCTCAAGCAGCTGGTGATGGCCGCGACCGAGGCCAGCCACACCTATCGCAACCAGTGGTATTGGGGCGGCGAGGCGCGGCTCAGGGCGCGCGGCGACAAGCTGGAACTGCGCACCGTGCCCGCCGAGGAATGGGCCGAGGTGGAAAACGCCGCCAAGGATTTCTGGAACGAGGTGGCGCAGGAAGGCGAAATCGAGCAGAAGATCGTCGGCATCTTCCGCGAGTATAACGAGGTCATCAACCAGGCCGGCCCGCCCTATACCAACGGCTGAGACCGCGCATGAAACGCAGGAAGGGGGCCGGCGCGCCGGGCCCCCTTCCCAAGCCCCACCGGAGCACAAGACCATGACAGCCCTCACTCTCGATGCCCTCAGGATCAAGGCCGACAGCGGCGAGATCGACACCGTTCTGGCCTGCGCCGTGGACATGCAGGGCCGCCTTGTCGGCAAACGCTTCCACGTCGCCAATTTCCTCGAAAGCGGGCATGTGGAAACCCATTGCTGCAATTACCTGCTGGCCACCGATCTGGAAATGGCCACGCCCGACGGCTATGCCGCGACAAGCTGGGCAGCGGGCTATGGCGATTACACGATGAAGCCCGACCTCGCGACGCTCTGCCCGGTGCCCTGGCTGGAGGGCACGGCGCTGGTGCTGTGCGATTTCCTCGATCACCACAGCCATGCGCCGGTGCCGCACAGCCCGCGCCAGATCCTCAAGGCGCAGGTGGCCCGCGCCGAGGCCATGGGCCTGACGCCGATGATGGCGACCGAGCTGGAATTCTTTCTCTTCGAGCGCAGCTATGACGCGATCCGCGAGAGCGGCTTTCGCGCGCTCGACCCGCTGGTGAAATACAACCAGGATTACTCGATCCAGTTCTCGACCCGCGACGAGCATGTGCTGCGTCCGGTGCGCAACGCGCTCTTTGCCATGGGCATCCCTGTGGAGAACTCGAAGGGCGAGGCCGAGGCCGGGCAGGAAGAGCTCAATATCCGCTACGGCGATGCGGTCTCCGCCTGCGATCGGCACACGCTGGCCAAGCACACGATCAAGGAGATCGCCGCGCAGAAAGGCCATGCCGCGACCTTCCTGCCCAAATGGCACGCGCGCCGGGTCGGCAGCGCCGCCCATATCCACCAGTCGCTGTTTCGCGACGGCGCGAACGGCTTTCACGAGGCGGGCGCCGCGCATGGCATGTCGGCGCTGATGCGGCACTATGTGGCGGGGCTGCTGAAATACGCGCCCGACTGCATGTTGCTGATGGCGCCCTGTATCAACAGCTACAAGCGTTTCGTGCCGGGCACCTTTGCGCCGACCAAGGTGGCCTGGTCGATCGACAACCGCACCGCCGGCTTTCGCCTCGTCGGCGAGGGCACCAGCGCCGTGCGCATCGAATGCCGCATCCCCGGCTCGGACATGAACCCCTATCTCGCCTGTGCCGGCCAGCTTGCGGCGGGGCTGGCGGGGATCGAGGAGGGGCTGGACCTGCCCGAGCCGGTGCGCGGCGATGTCTATGGCATGGCGGATGTGAGCGACATGCCGCGCACGCTGGCGCGGGCCACGGAGGCATTTCGCCACTCCACCATGCTGCGCAGCGCCTTCGGCGATGGGGTGGTCGATCATTATACCCGTGCCGCCGAGGTCGAGCAGGAGGATTTCGACCGCGCCGTGACCGATTACGAGATCGCGCGCGGTTTCGAGCGGGCATGAGGGCGGCAAGGCCGGATATGAGTATTTGTGGAAAGATGAAGCAACGGGCGCGCCGCCCACGCGCAAGGGGCGCGCCTTGCGATATCGGGTTCGGCGAAAAGACGACCCGTCGCGTGAAGGACAGCCCCTTCGCCCTCACCGCCTCGCTCCGGACCGCCGATGTGGCGCGCGCGGTGCGGGTGGGGGATGCGATCGAGACCGGCACCGTCCGCATGAACCGCGCCGATTACCCCGACCCGGGCCTGTGCCGGACCGGCGGCCAGCAGACCGGGCGCGGCGGCGCGCTCCCGATCATCGGCCATCACAACCTCACCCGTACGAAATCCTGTCACATCGAGAAGGTCACGTCATGACGCTCATCGCCAACTGGTCCTATCCGACCGCGATCAGGTTCGGGGCAGGCCGCATCGCGGAACTGCCCGCCGCCTGCGCGCAGGCGGGGATCACCCGGCCCCTGCTGATCACCGACCGGGGGCTTGCCCCCCTGCCGATCACCGCGCGCGCGCTCGATATCCTGCGCGCGGCGGGGCTGGAGCCGGGGCTTTTCGCCGAGGTCGATCCCAATCCCGACGAGGTGAACCTTGCCGCCGGTGTCGCCGCCTTCAAGGCGGGCGGGCATGACGGGGTGATCGCCTTCGGCGGCGGCTCGGGGCTCGATCTTGGCAAATGCGTGGCCTTCATGGCCGGCCAGACGCGGCCTGTGTGGGATTTCGAGGATGTGGGCGATTGGTGGACGCGCGCCAGTTCGGAGGCCATCGCCCCCATCATCGCCGTGCCCACCACCGCCGGAACCGGGTCCGAGGTCGGGCGCGCAAGCGTCATCACCGATTCGGTCAGCCATGCCAAGAAGATCATCTTTCACCCCAGGATGCTGCCCACGGTGGTGATCTGCGACCCGGAACTGACCGTGGGAATGCCGCGCGCGATCACCGCCGGCACCGGGCTCGACGCCTTTGCCCATTGCGTCGAGGCGTTTTCCTCGCCCCATTACCACCCGATGAGCGCCGGGATAGCGCTTGAAGGGATGCGGCTGGTGATCGAGAACCTGCCGCGCGCCTATGCCGACGGCAGCGATATCGAGGCGCGCGCGCAGATGATGAGCGCGGCGGCCATGGGCGCGACGGCGTTCCAGAAGGGGCTTGGCGCGATCCATGCCATGAGCCACCCGGTGGGCGCCCGTTTCAACACCCATCACGGCACCACGAACGCGGTCTGCATGCCCGCCGTGCTCGATTTCAACGCGGGCGCGATCCGCGACCGATTTGACCGGGCGGCGGCCTATCTGGGCATTGCGGGCGGCTTCGACGGGTTCCGCGCCTTTGTGCAGGACTTCAACGACAGTCTCGGGATCCCCCGCGGGCTGGCCGCACTCGGCGTGACCGAGGCGGCGATCCCCGATCTGGTGCAGGGCGCCATCACCGATCCGTCCTGCGGCGGCAACCCGGTGCCCCTGACAAGGGAAGCCCTCGACCGTCTCTTTCGCGCGGCGATGTGAGGGCGCGGCCCTGCGCCCCTCACGCCCGCGGAGACGGGTTCAGTAAGGGCCGGTCGGGATCAGCGGCAAATGATCGGCCATGGCGCGCAGGAGGCCCCGGCCCTCGCGCTCGGCCCGGGTCATCACCGAATTGAGCAGCGAAATCGCCGTGGGTGAGGTGAACGGCACCGAATGATTGAGCGCCGGGCCACCCTCCGCAAGATCGCTCACGTCGATCACCTGCACGTCGCTGCGGTCGATCTGGCCGGGCTCGGCGAGCACGCCGAGACGCGGCTTGCGCCCGGTGATGAAGCCCGAGAGGCTGAGCGCGCGATCCCGCTGGGTGATGAAGATGAGGAAGGGCTGCGGCAGGGTGCCGATCGCCGCCGCCTGACGGGAGAAGATATCCGGGTCGATATCGGGGGCGACGAGCACGACACCGCTCAGCCGGTCGAGCAACGCACGATCGCCCTTGAGGGCGATCTGGCGCAGCGCCTCCATGGTCAGATGCGCGCCCATCGAATGCGCCATCAGGAACACCCTCTCGCCAGGCCGCGAAAGCAGCGCGCGCAGCGTCCGCTCGAGATCATCGCGCGCGAAAAGCACGCTGTCGCGGTCGTAGAGATAGCCGCGCGGATCGCCCGCCGAGGGCCAGGCAAAGACCACCGCGGGCATCGTCACCTCGAAATCGGTGACGATCTGCGCGGTGCGGAACACCGCCTCGGAAAAGGTGGTGTTGTAGCCATGCACGAAAAGCAGCGTCTCGCGCTCGGGGCTGCTGCGGCGAATGTCGCGAACCATGGCCCGCATGTCGGGATAGACGCCGGCATCGGCGACGACGAAATCGGTGGCGGCGTCAGGTTCCACCTTGGGCCAGGCGATCCGTCCGGGGCGATGCGTGGGCGGCACCGAGACGTCGATGCGGAACGGCGTCACGTCGCGGGGCCGGTCATTTCCAAAGAGCGACTCGCCGGTATCGAGCTGCCGCCCGGCGACGCCAAAGACCGGCACGATGGTGGCCTCGGGCACCGGCTCGGCGCGCATCGCCACGGGGCGCGGCGAACAGGCCCCGATCACCATGACGAGAACCAGTGCCAACCCGTGCGCGATCCGCATCGCCGCCTCCCTCGCCCCCATCAGGCCCCGTGTCCTTGATATGCGAGCCGCGCGCAGGCGCCAAGGCTCAGTTGCTGACGAGCATGCCTTTTTCCTGGGCCAGGGTGCGCATCCGCTTTTGCAGCTTCTCGAAGGCGCGCACCTCGATCTGGCGGATCCGCTCGCGGCTCACGCCATAGCGGGTGCTCAGATCCTCGAGCGTGACGACCTCATCGCTCAGGCGGCGTTGGGTCAGGATGTCGCGCTCGCGCTCGTTGAGCACGTCCATCGCCTGCGCCAGCAATTCGCGCCGCGCCTCCAGTTCCTCGCGCGCCTCGAAATCGCTGGCCTGATCGGCATCCTCATCCTCGAGCCAGTCCTGCCACTGCATCGCGCCGTCGCCGTCGGACCCGATGGTGGCGTTGAGCGAGGCATCGCCGCCGGACATGCGGCGGTTCATGCTGATCACATCCTCTTCGGACACGCCGAGATCGTGGGCGATCTTCTTCACCGCCTCGGGGCGCAGATCGCCCTCTTCCAGCGCGCCGAGCCGCGCCTTGGCCTTGCGCAGGTTGAAGAAGAGCTTCTTCTGCGCCGAGGTGGTGCCAAGCTTCACAAGGCTCCAGGAGCGCAGGATATATTCCTGAATCGAGGCGCGGATCCACCACATCGCATAGGTGGCGAGGCGAAAGCCCTTTTCCGGGTCGAACCGCTTGACCGCCTGCATCAGCCCGACATTCGCCTCCGAGATGACCTCGGCCAGCGGCAGGCCATAGCCGCGATAGCCCATGGCGATCTTGGCGGCGAGGCGCAGGTGGCTGGTGACCATCTTGTGCGCGGCCTCGGTATCGTGCTCCTCCACCCAGCGTTTGGCGAGCATGTATTCCTCTTCCGGCTCGAGTAGCGGAAACTTGCGGATCTCCTGCATGTAGCGGTTGAGCCCGCCCTCCGGCGTCGGCGCAGGCAGGTTTGCGAAATTGCCCATGCTGTCGTCCCTCCTGATCGTCTTGTTTCTCAGGGCCCGAACGGGCCTCCCGCGGCTGCGGGACAGTCTAGGTCATGTGTATTAACGCGCGATGACGCGATTTCCGACGCAATCCGTAAAATATTTCTGGAAATCATTTCAAAATCATGGGGTTTTCATCGCCCCCGCGCAGCGCCGCGAGAAGGGCGCGCATGTCGGCGGGCAGCGGCGCCTCAAAGCGCAGCGCCTCTCCCGTGATCGGATGGACAAAGCCCAGCAGCCGGGCATGTAGCGCCTGCCGGGGAAAGGCCCCGGCCGCCGCGGCCCCGCCCTCGGGCAGGGCGCGCGCCGGCAGGCGGCGCTGCCCGCCATAGACCGGATCGCCGATGAGCCCGTGGCCGGCATGGGCCATGTGGACGCGGATCTGATGGGTGCGCCCGGTTTCCAGCCGACAATCGAGCAGCGCCGCCACCTTGCCAAAGCTCTCGATCACGCGCGCGCGCGTCACCGCGCGCCGCCCGCCCGCGGCCACCACCGCCTGCCGCTGCCGGTCGGTGCGGTGGCGGGCGAGCTGCGTAGTGACGCGCAGCACACCCCCCGCCTCGAAGGCCACGCCCGCCAGCCCGCGCAGACGCGGATCGCCCGGATCGGGGACGCCATGGACCACGGCGAGATAGGCGCGCTCGACGCTGTGGGCGGCGAATTGCGCGGCCAGGCCCTGATGCGCGGCATCGGTCTTGGCCACCACCAGAAGGCCGCTCGTGTCCTTGTCGATCCGGTGCACGATGCCGGGACGCCGCGCGCCCCCCACCCCCGAGAGCGCCGCGCCGCAATGATGCAGTAGCGCGTTCACCAGCGTGCCCGACGGCGTGCCCGGCGCGGGGTGGACGACCATGCCTGCGGGCTTGTCGATCACGATCAGGTCGTCATCCTCATGCACCACGGCAAGCGCGATCGCCTCGGGGGCCATGTGGCTCTCGCGCGTCTCGGGCAGGGCGATCTCGATCCGGTCGCCCTCGGCCACGGCTGTCTTGATCGCCGTGGTGACGGTGCCGTTGACGCGCACCGCCCCCTCCTCGATCAGCCGCGCCAGCCGTGTGCGCGACAGCGCCGCCGCCTCTGGCACATCGCGCGCCAGCGCCTTATCAAGGCGGGGGGGCGGGTTCGCCCCGATGCTGAAGCCGAGCAGGTCCTGCGCCATGTCCGAAAGCCCCCCGCCGATCACCCCGGCGACGCTGAAATTCCTCACGCGGCTGGTCACGGTGCTGACCGCCACGATGATCCTCGGGCTTCTAGTGATCGTCGGCCTGCTTGTCACCCGGTTCCGCGCCCCGCCGCTGCCCGATCTGCCCGCGGCCATCACCCTGCCCGAGGGCGCGCGCGCCACGGGTTTCACCCAGGGGCGCGACTGGTTCGCCATCGTGACCGATGACGGGCGCATCCTGATCTATGACCGGGCTGGCGGCACGCTGCGGCAGGAGGTGGTGCTCGATTGAGATGGTACCGCCTCCCCGGCTCGAACGGGGGACCCCCAGATCCACAATCTGGTGCTCTAACCAACTGAGCTAAGGCGGCACTGAGGGGCGATTTACCGGCGTGATCGCACGATTGCAAGCCCAATCAGGCGCATGTCGCCGCACCGGCGCGGCGCGGCTTGTCAACCGGGCGCGGAGCGCATAGAGCAGGAGGCCCGGAGGCGGCGTGCGGTCTCGATCCCGCGCACGGGCAACGGCACCGATCCGGGGCGGAAGCCCGCGAGCCGGCGAGAAACGACCGAGGAGAGGTCAATGGGCATCAACAGCGAGCGCGACATCGAGGCCAATCTTCAGATCGGGCCGACGGACCGGGGCATGGTGCGCCTCTTCATTGAGGCGCAGGGGCTCGAGATCCCGATGGATTTCGATCCCGAGGAGGCCGAGGAAATCGCCGAGGAAATCCGCGCGGCCGCTGCCGTCGCGCGCAGCCGGGGCGCGTGACGCGATCCCTTCGTCGGGCGACGGGGCCTTGCGCCGCACGATCGCGCCGGGTCACGGCGCGGGATCGGTCAACCGCCGAACGCGCCGCGCGGCGTCGCGGGCGAAGCGGCGGATGAGGGCGGCGCGCCGCGCCGGCGCAAGCCGGGTCTCGGGCGCCATGCGCAGGATTTCGGCATCGAAATCATCGGCAATGATGACGCCGGTATCCCCGGGCAACAGCCCGGTCGGAAAGGTCTTGTCCACCGCCCAGAAATAGCGGTCGCACCAGGACAGATAGCCCTGCCACTTGCCATCGGCCCGGTAATCGGCGCGGCCCGACTTGCATTCCACCACCCAGATTTCGCCCCGGGGACCGAGCGCCATGACATCGACGCGCCGCCCGCGTTCAGGCACGAATTCCTCCAGCGCGGCGAAATCGCGGCTGGCCAGATGCCGGCAGACACCGCGCGCAAGGCGCTGGCCGGGCAGGAGGGCGCGGGCAGGGCGAGACATGGCACCATGATGAACAAAACGAAAACAAACGCAACCCCTTGCCGCCGGGCGGCAAAGCCCCTACCTGCGGGGTGTGACGGGTGCTGCTCTTCTCGAGAACGGTTGCATTCCGGTGGCCTTAAGCAACTCCGAGGGAGTTGGCTCTGTCCGGATCCAGGTCCGGTTATCCGACGCCCACCTGTATGAACAGGTCCTCGGGAATGAGAACACCGAACGGCTGCAGCGGGCCCGTCACATTCCCGCCTTCCTCCCGCCTTCGCTCCCCTTTCCCGCGCCGTTGGCGCGATTGCGACCGCGTCCGGCAGAGGCCAGGGGCTCAGCGTCCGAATGGCCGCGCGTCGGGGTCCGCGCGCAGCGGGACGGTCGCGAAGTCATGCCGCAGCACAGGCAACCGCCGGCCGCCACGCGGCCCGCCATCGTCCGCCATCCGCATGATGGCAATGGCGAATTGCACCCCGGCAAAGACGATGCCATTGGCGAACCACAGGATCAGCACGGCCAGCGCGCCCTGCTCCGAATGGGTCACGAGATGCCACAGGTTGGCGATGTTGAACCACAGCAGCATTGCCACGAAAGCGCCCGCAAGACCAAAGCCAAGCGCAACCTGCACGATATAGAGCCGTATGAGCCGGGGCATGGCGATTCTCCTTTTCCCGCAGCATGAGCCTAAGCCGTAAACAAACGATTACAAGCGCCCCGGCTGCGGCAGAAATTCGCGCCCCCCTCAGGGGCGCGCGTCTGTGTGCCTCAGCCCTTCCTGATGCGGCCGAAATCGGGCGCGTCCACATCCTGCCCCGCCTCGATGATGCCGCGGCGAATGGCGCGGGTGCGGGTGAAATAGGCGTGCAGATGGTCGCCGTCGCCGGTGCGGATGGCGCGTTGCAGCGCGAAAAGCTCCTCGGTGAAGCGGCCGAGAATTTCCAGGGTCGCCTCCTTGTTGTTAAGGAACACATCGCGCCACATGGTCGGATCGGAGGCCGCGATGCGCGTGAAATCGCGAAAACCGGCGGCGGAATACTTGATCACCTCACTGTCGGTGACGCGGCCGAGGTCATCGGCCACGCCCACCATCGTGTAGGCAATGAGATGCGGCGCGTGAGATGTCACGGCGAGCACCAGGTCGTGATGCTCGGCCTCCATCTCCTCGGTATTCGCGCCGAGCGCCTGCCAGAACGCCTCAAGCCGCGCGATGGCGGCGCGGTCGCTGCCCGGTTGCGGCACGATCAGGCACCAGCGGTTGTCGAACAGCTCGGCAAAGCCCGCGCGCGGCCCCGAATGTTCGGTCCCGGCCAGGGGATGCGCGGGCACGAAATGCACGCCCTCGGGCAGATGGGGGGCCACCGCCTCGATCACCGCGCGCTTGACCGAGCCCACATCGCTCACCGTGGCCCCGGGTTCGAGCACCGGGCCGATCTCGGCCGCCACCTCCCCCATCGCCCCCACCGGCACGCAGAGCACCACCAGATCGGCCCCTGTCGCCGCCTCGGCGGCGCTCTCGCAGACGCGGTCGCACAGGCCGATCTCGCGGGCGGTGGCGCGGGTCTCGGGGCTGCGGGCGTAGCCGGTGATCTCGCCCGCGACGCCCGCGCGTCGCATCGCATGAGCCATTGACGAGGCAATCAGCCCCAGCCCGATCAGCGCGACCTGCTGGTAGATGACACTCATCGCGCGCCCGCCTTGAACTGGCCGATGGCATGGGCCACGCGGCGGCAGGCAGGTTCGTCGCCCACGGTGATGCGCAGGCAGTTGGGCAGCTTGTAGCCCGCGACGCGGCGCACGATCAGCCCCTCGGAGCGCAGGAAGGCATCGCAGGCCTCGGCCTCCGCGCGGCTGCCAAACCGGGCGAGGATGAAATTCGCGGTCGAGGTGTCCGAGGGCACGCCATGCTCGGCCAGCGCCTCGGCCAGCCAGGCGCGCAGGCGGGTATTCTCCTCGCGGCATTTCACCGTCCATGCGGTATCGCGAATCGCCGCCTCGGCCGTCATCAGCGCGGCGGTGGACAGGTTGAAGGGGCCGCGCACGCGATTGAGCACATCGACCACATGGGACGGGCCATAGCCCCAGCCGACGCGAAGGCCGCCCAGCCCGTGGATCTTGGAGAAGGTGCGCGTCATCACCACGTTCTCGCGCGCCTCGACAAGGGACGCGCCGCCGTCATGGCCCTCGACATATTCGGCATAGGCACCGTCGAGCACCAGCAGCGCGCGGGGCGGCAGCCCCTCGGCGAGGCGGCGCAATTCGGCCTCGCCCACCATCGTGCCGGTGGGGTTGTTGGGATTGGCGATGAAGACCAGCCGGGTGCGTTCGGTGCAGGCGGCAAGGATCGCGTCCACATCGGTCACGCGCTCGCGCTCGGGCACCTCGACAGGTGTCGCGCCATTGGCCAGCGCGCTGATGCGATACATGGCGAACCCGTGCTCGGTATGGATCACCTCGTCGCCCGGCCCGGCATAGGCCTGGCAGAGAAAGGCGATGATCTCGTCGCTGCCCACGCCGCAGACGATGCGCGCGGGATCGAGGCCCAGCACCTCGCCGATGGCGGTGCGCAGCGCGGCGTGATCGGTGGACGGGTAGCGGTGCAGGTCAAAGGCGGCGCGGCGGAACGCCTCGCGCGCGGCATCGGAGGGGCCGAACGGGTTTTCGTTGGAGCTGAGCTTGACCACATTGGCCACGCCCTCGACATGCGACGCGCCGCCCTCGTAGAGGGCGATGTCGAGGATACCGGGCTGCGGCAGGATCTGGGTCATGGCGGTCTCTCCTTGGCCAGGTGCGTGTCTAGCGCCGGGCGCGGGGCAAGGAAAGATTGAAACGCAGCCCAGAGGGCGCGCATGGCGGCGGGTGTGACCGCCGCGCGTCACCCTCGGGCCTGTCCCGAGAGGCGCGGCGCGCCGGGAGGCACCCGCCTTCGCGGGGATGGCGCGGGGCGCACGGATCTGAAACGGCACGATGCCGAGTGATGCCGAGTGATGCCGAGCGATGCCGTGGGTTCGGGGCGCGCTCAGACCTCGAACCCCGCCTCGCGCATCAGCCGGTTGGACGCCCCTTCGACCTCCGCCTCCAGCCGCGCCAGAAAGCTCTCCCTGTCGAGGCCGGGCGCAATCGGGGGCAGGAATTCGACCACGGCGAGGCCCGGCTTGCGGTAGATGCCCCGGCGCGGCCAGAACACGCCCACATTGGTCGCCACCGGAACGCAGGGCTGGCCCAGCTCGGCATAGAGCACCGCGGTGCCGACCTTGTAGGGCCGCACGACCCCCGGCGCCACCCGCGTGCCCTGGGCGTAGATGATGAGCTGCCCGGGCTGCTGGCGCCCGCGCGCCACATCGGCCACCATCTTGCGGATCGCCTGGCCGCGCTTGCCCCGGTCCACCGGCACGCAGCCGATGCGCAGCGCATACTGGCCGATGACCGGCGCCCACATCAGCTCTCGCTTCATGATGAACTTGCCGGCTGGAACGGCGCCGAAGATCAGGATGATGTCGAGAAAGCTCTGGTGCTTGGCGGCGATGAGCACCTCCTCTGTGGGCGGTGTGCCGCGCACCTCGGTGCGCAGCCCCACCATCCAGGCGGCGCTCCAGCGCACCCAGCGGCAATAGGCCCTGCAGGCCACGCGCGCGCCGCGCGCGCTGATCAGCGCCCAGGGCAGAAAGACGATCCCGAGAACCGCCATGGCCAGATACATCTGCACGACGAAGATCAGCGAACGCAGCCATTGCACGGTGTATTTCATGGCATCTCCTCCAGCGCCCGGCGCTGCCGCCCTCCCGGTCAGCAGCGGAATAATCGACCCCCCGCACAAGTGCCAGCCCCGAAATCCGGGCGGGCGCCAGGCCGGGATGCCGCCGTCGGCTGACCGGTTCGCTTTGCCCTTTTCACGGGCGCAAGAGGGCTTATGCTGCGCGGGGCGCATGGCGCACTTGGCGGCAAGAGGCGGCAGGGGGTGGAATGAGGCTGACTTGTCCGAAATGCACGGCACGCTACGAGGTGCCCGACACGGCGATCCCGACCGAGGGCCGCGAGGTGCAATGCTCCGATTGCGGCACCACCTGGTTTCAGCCCCATCCCGATCACCCCACCGGCGAGGTCGGCGCGGCGCCCCCGGCGATGCCCCCGGAAGCCGCGCCCGAGTCCGCGCCCGAGTCCGCGCCCGCGCCGCGCCCGATCGCGCCCGAGATCGTCGAAATCCTGCGCGCCGAGGCCGAGCGCGAGCGCGCGGCGCGCGCCAGCGAGGCCGACGCCCCGCCCCGGGCGCGGCCCGATCCCGGCCCCGACGACATCGCCCCCGGCGAGACCGGCCCGCCCGCCCACGACACGCCCCCCGACAGCACCGCTCCGCCCTCCCGGCGCGACTTGCTGCCCGATATCGAGGCGATCAATTCCTCCCTCAGCGCCGCCGCAGGGCCGGGCATGGCCGCGCCCCGCCTGACCCCCTCCGAGGCGGCCCGCGCCGCGCCGCGGCGGAGGAGGGGCTTTCGCGTGGGGTTCTGGTGCGCGGTGCTCGTTTGTGTGCTGGCGCTGATCGTCTATCTGACAGCCCCCCGGATCGCCGCATTCGCCCCCGGTCTCGAAGGCGTGACCGGCCAGTATGTTGCCGCCGTGGACGCGCTGCGGGCGATACTGTCCGAGGCGGTGGCGGGGCTGCTGGAAAGGTTCTGACCCCCGGAGCCGGTGCGTGGTTCAGAACCGCTCCAGCAATCGCCGGAGATATTCGAGTTCGACATCCGGGCGCGCCCCCTCGCCCGAGCGGCGGCGGATCTCGTCGAGAAGGTCGCGCGCGCGGCGATAGACATCCTCGCCCTGGAGCAGGTTTTCCTGCGTGCCGGCCCGGGGACCCTGACCGAGCGGACGGCCCAGAGGATCGACCTCGGCCATACCCGGCTGGCCGCGCTCGCTGCCCTGACCACCGGGCTGGCCCTCCTGCGCCATCGCCTCGCCCATGTTGCGCATCCCCTCGCGCAGCGCCTCCATGGCATCGGCCTGCTCACCCAGCGCGCCCGCGAAATCGCCACCTCGCAGCGCCTCGGCCGCGCCCTCCATCGCGCGTTCGGCGCGCTCCAGCGCGTCGCGCGCGGCCTGCCCCGCCTCGCCGTCCAGCTGCGGCAGGCCGTCGCGCTGACGCTCGAGCTCGCGGCGCAGCGCCTCCTGCCGGTCGGCGAGCGATCCGCCCTCGGCCTGGTCCTGACCCTGACCCTGACCGCCGGGGCGCGCGCCGCCCTCGCCGCCGCCCTGCCCCTGCTGGCCGTCATGGCTCTGGCCGCGCCCGTCGCCGCCCGAACGGCCCTCGTTCTGGCGCGACTGGCCGCGCTGCGCGTCGGGGTTGAACTGTTCCTGAAGATCGCGGAACGCCTGATCCGACAGGCCCTGCTGCTGGCGCAGGGTCTCGGCCAGCCCCTCCATCGCCTGCTGGCCCTGCGACTGGCCCTGGCCCTGCGTGACCTGCATGTTCTCCATCATGCGCTGGAATTCCTCCAGCGCCTGTTGCGCCTCGGCAAAGCGGCCCTGCTCCATCAATTCCTGGATGCGGTCCATCATGTCCTGCAGATCCTGGTCGGTCATCTGCATCATGTTCCCGGCGCCCTGCTGGCTGCCGCCCTCCTCGTCCCCGCGCTGCGCCTCGGCCATCCTCTGACGCAGGTAATCCTGCGTCGCATCGCGCAATTCCTGCATGAGCCGCGCGATCTCCTCGGGGGTGGCGCCGTTCTTCATCGCCTCGCTGAGGCGCTCCTGCGCGGCGCGCATCCGCTCCAGCGCGTCGCCCACATCGCCATCCTCGAGCAGCAGCGCCAGATCCCACAGCGCCTGCGCGATCTCGTCGCGCCCCGCCTCGTCGAGCCCGGCGGCGGTCTTCGCCTCGAGTTGCCGCACGATCACCCGCAGCCGCAGATAGGCCCCGGCCGAACGAAAGAGCCCCTCGCGCGGCTTGTAGGACACCGCCCGCAGCACCTGCGCCACGCGGGGCGCATTGGCGCGCGTCCACAGAAGATCACGCCGCTGCTCGATCACCGCCGCCGCCAGCGGGTTGAAGAAACGCCGCGCAGGCAGGGTCATCGCGACCGGCTCCGACAGCCCCTCCTGCCCCGCCGCATCCACCACCCGCAATTGCAGCGTGACCGGCAGATGCGCCCAGGGATGCGCGGAGAGGTTCTCGATCAGCACCTCGGTGAACGCGGCCCGGTCCCCCCTCAGCGGCATCGGCAGATCGAGCGTGATCGGCGCGCGCGGCTCGGGCGCGGGCACCAGGCCATGACGGCGCGACACGCGCGCCATGTCCAGCCTGAACACCGCCTCGCCCCCGGTCACGCCGTAATCGTCGCGCGCCTCGAAAGGCTGGCGCATCTGCCCGTCAAAGCTGGTCCTGGCCCCGCCCTCGAGGATCGCCACCTCCGGCGCGGCATCGGGGATCGCCACCACCTGCCAGCCGCGCCCCCCCGGCCCGGCAATGGCGATCGCGCCGTCGCGCGCGATGGTGAGGCTCTGCTCGGGGGCCTCGGGCGTGGTCAGCGGCGCGCCCGACACGCTCTCCTCCAGCCGCAGCGCCCCCACCTCGCCATAGAAACGGACCGTGACCCGGCTGCCCTCGGGGGCGCGGATCGTCGCGCCCTGATCGGCGAGATAGAGGCTCGGCAGGCCGGTATGGGCGGGCGGCGCGATCCAGCCCTCCCAGGCCGGCCCAGAGGCGAGCGCCACGCCGCCGCCCGCCGCTCCCGGCACGAGCTGCCCCACCGTGCCCGCGCGCCAGACCGAGCCGAAGACAAGCCCCGTCACCAGCATCAGCAACGCCACATGGCGCAGGCCAAGGGGATCGCGCCGCGCCAACCGCAGGTCGGGCGGCACCGCGCGCGCCCCCCCGGCCTGCGCGGCCATGCGCGCCCGATGCGCTTGCCAGAGAGCGACCGAAGCCGTATCGGAGGCACCCACCGCCTGCCTGTCACCCAGCGCCGCCAGGGGCCGCCCCGGCAGCCCTTCGTCGATCCGCGTCAGCGCCTCACCGCGCGAGGGCCAGCGGAACCGCCGCGCGCCATGCACGCCAAGCCCGACCAGCGCGAGCACGATCGCCACCGCCCCGGCCTGCGCCACGCCCGGCGCCACCATCTCGTGCAGCCCCAGCAGCACCAGCCCCGCCGCCGCCGCCAGCAGGCTCCAGGCCCGCCAGAAGGCGCGCACCAGCCGCTCGACGACGAGCCCCGCCCGGGTCAGCCCCACCGCCCGGCGCAGCCGCGCCGGGATCGGGATCAGAAGCTCGCCTTGCTCGGCCATCGCGGTCGCATCCCTCTCCGGTTCCCGACGCGCCAAGCGTCAGAGCCATTCGGGGATGGTATCGCGATTGAGCATTTCGTCAAAGCCCGGGCGCGGGCGGATCACGGCAAAGTCACGCCCGTTCACGAGAACCTCGGGGATCAGCGGGCGGGTGTTGTATTCGCTCGCCATCACCGCGCCATAGGCCCCGGCGCTGCGAAAGGCCACCAGATCGCCCGCCGCGAGCGGCGGCAGATGGCGCGCACGGGCAAAGGTGTCGCCGGTCTCGCAGACCGGGCCCACCACGTCATAAGGGCGCGCCTCGGTGCCCGGCGCGGGCTCCACCACGGGCACGATATCGTGATGGGCGTCATACATGGCAGGGCGGACGAGATCGTTCATCGCCGCGTCGAGGATCAGGAAATCGCGCCCCTCGCCCTGTTTCACATAGATCACCGAACTCACGAGGATACCGGCATTGCCGACGATGAGACGGCCCGGCTCGATCTCGATCTCGCAGCCCAGATGCCCCAGAACCTCGCGAATGAGCGCGCCATATTCGGTCGGCAGCGGCGGCGCCCCGTTCGAGCGGGTATAGGGAATCCCCAGCCCACCCCCCAGATCGAGCCGCCGGATGTCGTGGCCATCGGCGCGCAGCACCTCCGTCAGCTCCGCCACCTTGCCGAAGGCCGCGCGAAACGGGGCCAGATCGGTCAGTTGACTGCCGATATGCACGTCGATCCCCACCACCTCGAGCCCCGGCAGGGATGCCGCCTCGGCATAGACGGCGCGGGCGCGGGCAATGGGAATGCCGAACTTGTTCTCGCTCTTGCCGGTGGCGATCTTGGCATGGGTCATCGCGTCCACGTCCGGGTTCACCCGGATGGTGATCGGCGCGACCTTGCCCAGCCCGGCCGCCACCTCGCTCAGCGCGCGCAACTCGGGCTCGCTCTCGACGTTGAACTGCCGGATGCCGCCCTGAAGCGCCACGCGCATCTCCTCGGCCGTCTTGCCCACGCCCGAGAACACGATCCGCTCGCCCGGCACACCTGCGGCGATGGCGCGCGCGTATTCCCCGCCCGAGACCACGTCCATCCCCGCCCCGAGGGCGCCCAGCGTGCGCAGGATCGCCTGGTTGCTCGCCGCCTTCACGGCATAGCAGACAAGGTGATCCATCCCCGACAGCGCCTCGTCGAAGAGGCGATAATGCCGCACCAGCGTCGCGGTGGAATAACAATAGAACGGTGTGCCCACCGCCGCCGCGATCTCGGGCAGCGGCACGTCCTCAGCATGGAGCACGCCGTCGCGATAGAGAAAATGATCCACGCCTGACCCCGCTTCATCTTTCCTGAAATACTCGAAATCCTCACGCCCGCCACAGGCCGCGCAGGAAGAGATAGAGCGGCAGGCCACAGCTGACACCGATGCCGAAGGTCGCCGGGATCGCCAGCAAGCCCAGCCAGGCGCGCCGCTCCACGCTCTCGACGATGACCCAGACCGTCAGCGTCACCGCCGCGATGGTCAGATCCCACACCAGCCCGCTCGTCGCCGCATTCGCGTGCCAGGCATCGACCATGCCCATCAGGTCGAACCCGTTCGCCGAAAACCACGCGAGAAACCACGCCATCGGATGCACCGCACCCCAGAGCGCCAGCCCGAGCCAGACCCATCTCACAGCCCGACCCCGACGCCGACGTTCACGCCCTTGTTCGTGGCCCCGGCGGTCACCCGGCCCACCGTCACGCCGACCCCGGCCGAGACATTGCCGCCCGAGCCCGCGCTCACCACGGTGCCCACCTTCGGCCGCACCGGATCGCCCTCCACCCCGCAGCCTGCCGCCAGCGCGAGCAGGGCCAGTGCCATCGCGGCCCTCATGCCAGACGCTCCTTCCACCGGGCGACCTGCGCGCGCACCTGGTCGGGCGCGGTGCCGCCATAGCTCATCCTTGACGCCACCGAGTTGTGGACGCCGAGCACATCATAGACCGCTTCGGTGATGTCGCCATGCACCGCCTGCATCTCGTCCAGGCTGAGGTCGGGTAGATCACAGCCCTTGGCCTCGGCCTTTGCCACCAGCGCGCCGGTGACGTGATGCGCCTCGCGGAACGGCATCCCGAGGGCACGCACCAGCCAGTCGGCGAGATCCGTCGCGGTGGAAAAGCCCGAGGCCGCCGCCGCCTCCAGATTGTCCCTTTGCGCCTCCATGTCGCGCACCATCCCCTCCATCGCGGCGAGCGCGAGCATGAGGTTGTCGGCGGCGTCGAAAACCTGTTCCTTGTCCTCCTGCATGTCCTTGGAATAGGCCAAGGGCAGGCCCTTCATCACCATCATCAGCGCCACGTTCGCCCCGAAGATGCGCCCCACCTTGGCGCGAATAAGCTCCGCCGCATCGGGGTTCTTCTTCTGCGGCATGATGCTCGATCCGGTGGAAAACCGGTCCGACAAGGCCACAAAGCGGAACTGCGCCGAGGACCAGATCACCAGCTCCTCGGCGAACCGGCTGAGATGCATCGCGCAGATGCTGGCCAGCCCGAGGAATTCCAGCGCGAAATCGCGGTCGCTCACGGCATCGAGCGAATTGGCGCAAGGCCGGTCAAAGCCCAGCGCCTGCGCCGTCATCTCCCGATCAATCGGAAAGGAGGTCCCCGCCAGCGCCGCAGCCCCCAGCGGGCATTCGTTCATCCGCGCGCGCGCGTCCCGCACCCGGCTGAGGTCACGGGCGAACATCTCGACATAGGCCATCATGTGATGGCCCCAGGTGACGGGTTGTGCGGTCTGCAAATGGGTGAAACCGGGCATCACCCAATCCGCCCCCGCCTCGGCCTGAACGAGGAAGGCGCGAATCAGCGCCAGAAGCCCCTGCTCCACCGCATCGAGCTGATCGCGCACCCAGAGGCGGAAATCGGTCGCCACCTGGTCATTGCGCGAACGCGCGGTATGCAGCCGCCCGGCCGGCGCGCCGATGAGCTCACGCAGGCGCGCCTCCACGTTCATGTGGATATCCTCGAGCGCGGTGGAAAACCGCAAACGCCCCTCCTCGATCTCTGACAAGACCGTGAGCAGCCCTTCCCTGATCGCCTCCGCATCCCTATCACTGATGATGCCTGTGGCCGCCAGCATGGCGGCATGGGCGCGCGACCCGGCGATATCCTGCGCCGCCAGCCGCCTGTCGAAGCCGATCGAGGCGTTGATCGCCTCCATGATCGCATCGGGCCCGGCGGCAAAGCGGCCGCCCCACATCTGGTTCGAGGTCGTGTCGGTCATCTGTTGCGGCCCTCTGGAGGGAAAATGAAACGTTGTCTCGCGATCGTCCTTTATATGGGGCTTGCGCTCGGTGCAAACCTTGCCACGCCCGCCGCCGCCGCCGATATCGCCGCAGTCGCGGCGCTGCGCGAGGGGCACATGAAGAAACTGGTGCTCCACGATACCCCCCGGCCCGTTCCGCTGACCGAATTCGAGCGCGCCGACGGCACGCCCGGCACGCTCGCCGATTATCGCGGGCAGCATGTGGTGCTGAATTTCTGGGCGACCTGGTGCGCGCCCTGCCGCGCCGAGATGCCGACGCTGGCGCGGCTCCAGACCGAGATGGGGGGCGGTGCGTTTTCCGTCGTGACCATCGCCACGGGCCGCAACCCGCCGCCGGCAATGAAGAAATTCTTCGACGATATCGGTATCACCAACCTGCCGCTGCACCGCGACCCCAGGAGCGCGCTGGCGCGCGAGATGGGCGTTCTGGGCCTGCCCGTCACCGTGATCCTCGACCCCGAGGGCAACGAGATTGCCCGCCTCACTGGCGATGCCGACTGGGACAGCGAGAGCGCGCTGGCGATCATCGGCGCGCTGCTGGGGACCGCGGGCTGAGCCGCGCGCGCCACGACGGATCGGCGGACGAACCGGGCAGGGATCGGGACTGGCAGGTATCGGCGTGGAATGGTGGAGCCTAGGGGGATCGAACCCCTGACCTCGTCATTGCGAACGACGCGCTCTCCCAGCTGAGCTAAGGCCCCATCGGCGGACCGTTTGCGTGATTTCGACCGCCGAGTCAAGAGCCTGCCGGCGCGGGGAACGGGATCACGAAACGATGCGCGCCAGATGGCCGGCATAAATCTGCGCCAACCGCTCCACCGCCGTTTCGGGGGGCATTTCCTCGCTCTCGCCGGTGCGCCGCGAGGTGAGTTCCACCACCCCGTTCTTCAACCCGCGCGGCCCCACGGTGATCCGCCAGGGCAGGCCGATCAGGTCCATCGTGGCGAACTTGCCGCCCGCGCGCTCGTCGCGGTCGTCATAGAGCGGCTCGAGCCCGCGCGCGACAAGCGCGCGATAAAGCGCCTCGCAGGCGGCGTCGGCCTGCGGATCGCCCTGCTTGAGGTTGACGATGCCCGCGTGGAAGGGCGTCACACCTTCGGGCCAGATGATGCCACGCTCGTCGTGCGACGCCTCGATGATCGCGCCGACAAGGCGCGAGACGCCGATACCGTGGCTGCCCATATGGACCGGCACCTGCTTGCCGTCCGGCCCCTGCACGGTGGCGCCCATCGGCTCGGAATACTTGGTGCCGAAGTAGAAGATCTGCCCCACCTCGATGCCGCGCGCGACACGGCGGCGCTCCTCGGGGATGGCGTTGAAGAGCGCCTCGTCATGGGTCTCGTCGGTGCGGGCATAGCGCGAGGTGAATTCCTCGAGCACAGCGCGGCACTGCGCGGGATCGTCATAGTCGATATCGCGGTCGCCAAAGCGCAGATCGGTGATCGCGCTGTCGTAGAACACCTCCGATTCGCCCGTATCGGCCAGCACCAGGAATTCATGCGTGTCATCGCCGCCGATGGGGCCGCTGTCGGCGCGCATCGGGATCGCCTGAAGCCCCATCCGCTCATAGGTGCGCAGGTAGCTCACCAGGTGGCGGTTGTAGCTGTGCAGCGCGTCCTCCCTGGTCAGGTCGAAATTGTAGCCGTCCTTCATCAGGAATTCGCGGCCCCGCATCACGCCGAAGCGCGGGCGCACCTCGTCGCGGAATTTCCACTGGATATGGTAGAGCGTGAGCGGCAGATCCTTGTAGCTGCCGACATGGGCGCGGAATATGTCGGTGATCAGCTCCTCGTTGGTCGGGCCGTAGAGCATGTCGCGCCCGTGCCGATCCTTGATGCGCAGCATCTCGGCGCCGTAATCGTCATAGCGCCCGCTCTCGCGCCACAGATCCGCCGATTGCAGCGTCGGCATGAGCATCGGGATATGGCCTGCGCGCAGCTGTTCCTCGTGCACGATGTTTTCCAGCTTGCGCAGCACCTTGAAGCCCAGCGGCAGCCAGGAATAGATCCCGGCGCTCGCCTGCTTGATCATGCCCGCGCGCAGCATCAGCCGGTGGCTGGCGATCTGCGCCTCGGCGGGGGTTTCCTTGAGAACGGGCAGGAAATAGCGGCTCAGACGCATGGGCGGGCCTTCTGGCTGGGGGCGGCAACTCGGGCGCGTTCTAGACGGGAACGCCACAGGGGGCAAGACAGCGGGCAAGGCGGCGCGCGCGGCATTTTCCCCGGCGTTTTTTCTTGAAAGCGCTGCCCCGAGAGGCGAGACAGGAGCCGCACAGGGGAGCGCACGCATGGCCTTGCCGGTTCGGGATCAGGTGAAATACTGGGGCATCGCGGCGGCGGTCGCGCTGGTGGTGCTGTGGCTTCTGGGCGATGTGATGATGCCCTTCGTGCTGGGCGCGGCGATTGCCTATTTCCTCGACCCGGTCGCCGACCGGCTGGAGCGCATGGGGCTCGGGCGCGCGGCGGCGGTGGCGGTGATCACGGCGGTGGCGGTGCTCTTGCTGGTCATCGCGGTGCTGCTGATCATTCCGACGGTGGTCAATCAGGCGGTTGCCCTCTTCGAGGTCGCGCCGCATCTGGCGCGCGATCTCCAGGGCTTTCTCAGCGCGAAATTCCCCGCGCTCTATGTGCCCGATTCGGCGCTCAACCAGTCGCTGCAATCGCTGGGGGAGACGATCCGCGAGCAGGGCGCGCGGCTCCTCCAGGGCGCGCTCAGCTCGGCCGCTTCGCTGCTCAACATCGTGGTGTTGCTGGTGGTGGCGCCGGTGGTGGCGGTTTACCTGCTCCATGACTGGGATCGCATGATCGCCCAAATCGACCAGTTGCTGCCGCGCGACCATGCACCGACCATCCGCCGGCTGGCGGGCCAGATCGACGCGACGCTGGCGGGGTTCGTTCGCGGCATGGGCACGGTCTGCCTGATCCTCGGCACCTATTACGCGGTGGCACTGATGCTGGTGGGGCTGCAATTCGGCCTCGTGGTGGGGGCGCTGGCGGGGCTGGTGACCTTCATCCCCTATGTCGGCGCGATCTTCGGCGGGGCGCTGGCCATGGGCCTCGCGCTCTTTCAGTTCTGGGGCGACTGGGTCAGCATCGCGCTGGTGGCGGGGATCTTCGTCTCGGGGCAGATGATCGAGGGTAACTTCCTCACGCCGCGCCTCGTCGGCTCTTCGGTTGGGTTGCACCCGGTCTGGCTCATCTTTGCGCTGTCGGCCTTCGGGACGCTGTTCGGCTTCGTGGGGATGCTGGTGGCGGTGCCGGTGGCGGCGGCGCTGGGCGTCATCGCGCGCTTTGCCATCGGGGAATACCGGAACGGGCGGCTCTATCGCGGGCTGGACGCGCAGGGTGCGGAGCAGGGCGACGGATGAGCGCGCGGCAACTGAGCTTCGATCTGCCTGCGCGCCCGGCGCTCGGGCGCGACGATTTCTTCGTCTCGCCCGCCAATGCCGAAGCCGTCGCGCTGATCGAGGCCTGGCGCGACTGGCCCGCGCGCAAGCTGCTGCTGGCCGGGCCGCCGGGCGCGGGCAAGACCCATCTGGCGCATGTCTGGGCGGGGCTGTCGGGGGCGCGCATCGTGGCCGCCGGGACGCTGGCGCAGGCCGATATCCCGGCGCTCGCCGCGGGGCCGGTGGCGATCGAGGATGCCCAGAGGATCGCCGGCGACCGTGCCGCCGAGGAGGCGCTTTTCCACCTGCACAACCTGGTGCTGGCCGAGGGGCACGCGCTGCTGGTCACGGCGCGCGCGGCGCCGGTGCGCTGGGGGCTCGGCCTGCCCGATCTGGCGAGCCGGATGGAGGGCACGCTGCTCGCGCGGCTTGCGCCACCCGATGACGCGCTGCTTGCGGCGCTGCTCGCCAAGCTCTTTGCCGACCGTCAGCTGTCACCCAGCCCCGACACCGTGCCCTATCTCGTGCGGCGAATCGAGCGCAGCTTCGAGGCCGCGCATGAGGTGGTGGCGGCGCTCGATGCGCGCGCGCTGGCCGAGGGGCGGGCGATCACCCGCGCGCTCGCCGCCGAAATGCTGGACAAAGCCGCGCGCTGAGGCCAGTTTCGGCGTCATCGAACCGTTACAGGCCGTCGCCATAACCCCGCCATGACACATGCCGATTTCCTCAAGCACCCTCCCCCCGAACCGGTCGATCTGCCCGATCTCGACATCACCGGGCCGGGCCGCTTTCACAATCGCGAGCTGAGCTGGCTCGGCTTCAACTGGCGGGTTCTGGAAGAGGCGCAGAACCCGCGCGTGCCGCTCCTGGAGCGGCTGCGCTTCCTGTCGATCTCGGCCACCAATCTCGACGAATTCTACAACGTGCGCGTCGCCGGCCTGCGCGAACTGGCCAAGACCGGCAACACCACGCCTGCCGCCGACGGGCTGACGCCCGCCGAACAGCTCGTGCTGATCAACGAGAACGCCCGCGAGCTGCTCGACGCGCAGCAGGACACCTTCGAGACCCTGCGCGCCGAGATGGAGCGCGAGCGCATCGCGATCCTGACCCATGACGCGCTCGACGAGGCCGACCGCGCGCATCTCGACGAGGTGTTCCTGCGCAGCATCTTCCCGGTGCTCTCGCCGCTGGCGATCGACCCGGCGCATCCGTTTCCGTTCATCCCCAATCTCGGCTTCGTGCTGGCGCTGCAACTGGAACGCAAGGCCGATCGCCGCCCGCTTCAGGCGCTCCTGCCGATCCCGCAGCAGATCGACCGTTTCGTTTGCCTGCCCGCCCCCGAGGGCGCGCATCGCACGATCCCGCTCGAGGAGGTGCTGCTGCTGCATCTCAACAGCCTCTTTCCCGGATATCGCTATGTCGCGCACTGTGCCTTTCGCGTGCTGCGCGACAGCGATCTGGAGGTCGAGGAAGAGGCCGAGGATCTGGTGCGCGAATTCGAGGTGGCCCTGAAGCGCCGCCGCCGCGGCGAGGTAGTGCGCATGAAGATCACCGCCGGCGCGCCCGAGGCGCTGCGCGAGGTGATCACCGAGGAATTGCACGTCCACCCCGACGAGGTGGTGGAGGTCGAGGGGATGATCGGGCTCGCCGATCTCAAGGAACTGGTGCTCGATTCGCGCCCCGATCTGCTCTGGCCGCCCTTCACCCCGCGCGTGCCCGAGCGCGTGCAGGATCATGGCGGCGACATGTTCGCCGCGATCCGGCAGAAGGACATGCTGCTCCACCACCCCTACGAGACCTTCGACATGGTGGTGCGCTTTCTCCAGCAGGCGGCGCGCGATCCCGACGTGCTGGCGATCAGGCAGACGCTCTATCGCACCTCGCGCAACTCGCCGATCGTCGAGGCGCTCTGCGAGGCGGCCGAGGACGGCAAATCCGTGACCGCGCTGGTGGAACTCAAGGCGCGCTTCGACGAGGCGGCCAATATCCGGCAGTCGCGGCGGCTGGAGCGCGCGGGCGCGCATGTGGTCTATGGCTTCATCGACCTCAAGACCCACGCCAAGATCTCCGCCGTGGTGCGCCGCGAAGGCGACCGGCTGGTGACCTACACCCATTACGGCACCGGCAATTATCACCCGATCACCGCGCGCATCTATACCGATCTGAGCTTCTTCACCTGCGATCCCGCGCTCGGCCGCGATGCCATCAAGGTATTCAACTACCTCTCGGGCTATGCCGAGCCCGAGGGGCTGGAAAACCTCGCCATTTCGCCCAAATCGCTCAAGTCCCGGCTCATCGAACTCATCGGGCGCGAGGCCGATCATGCCCGCGCAGGCAGGCCCGCCGCGATCTGGGCCAAGATGAACTCGCTCATCGAACCGGACGTGATCGACGCGCTCTATGCCGCCTCCGAGGCCGGTGTGCGGATCGACCTGGTGGTGCGCGGCATCTGCGGGCTGCGCCCCGGAATCAAGGGGCTGTCGTCCAATATCCGGGTGAAGTCCATCGTCGGGCGGTTTCTCGAACATTCGCGGATCGTCTGTTTCGGCAATGGCGCGGGGCTGCCCTCGAAGACGGCGCGGGTGTTCATCTCGTCGGCCGACTGGATGGGGCGCAACCTCAACCGCCGGGTGGAAACGCTGGTCGAGACCACGAACCCCACCGTCAAGGCGCAGATCGTGAGCCAGATCATGGCCGCGAACCTGGCCGATGTGGCGCAGAGCTGGGTGATGTATCCCGATGGCCATTTCCTCCGCGAGACCAAGCCGGAGGGCGAGTTTTCCTTCAACTGTCACCGCTTCTTCATGGAATATCCCTCGCTCTCGGGGCGCGGCTCGGCGGGGGCCGCGGATGTGCCGCGCCTCACCCATACCGACGATTGACGCGCGCGCGCCGGGCGCATAGACGGGGGCAAACCGGCAAGGCAGGCGATGGACGGCGTGGACACCCCCGCAGAGCAGCCCGACGGCCCGTTCGGTCGTCCGCTCTTCGACAGCCCCGAGGCGCGCGCGCTCTCCCGTGTCGGGGTGGTCGATGTCGGCTCGAACTCGGTGCGGATGGTGGTGTTCGACGGCGCGGCGCGCAGCCCGGCCTATTTCTACAACGAAAAGATCATGTGCGGGCTGGGGGCGGGCCTCTCGGTGACCGGCCGGCTCAACCCCGAGGGGCGCGCGCGCGCGCTCGACGCGCTCAAGCGCTTCGCGCTGCTGGCCGAGGGGATGGGCACCGGCCCGCTCAATGCCGTGGCCACGGCGGCGGTGCGCGAGGCCGCCGATGGCGAGGAATTCCGCGCCGAGGTCCTGCGCGAGACCGGCATCCGCCTCTTTGTCATCGACGGGCCGGAGGAGGCGCGCCTCTCGGCGCAGGGGGTGCTGCTGGGCTGGCCGGGGGCTTATGGCCTTGTCTGCGACATGGGCGGCGCGTCGATGGAACTGGCCGAGATCGACGGCGGGCGCGTCGGGCGCTGCGTCACCTCCCCGCTCGGCCCGCTCAAGCTGCGCGACATCAAGGGCGGCAAGAAGGCGCGCCGCGCGCATATCCGGGCCACGCTCGAGGGGCTGCGCGCGGAACTGGGCGAGCAGAAGAACCGGCTGTTCCTCGTTGGCGGCTCGTGGCGGGCCTTTGCCCGGATCGACATGGCACGGCGCAGCTATCCGCTGCATGTGCTGCACGAATACCGCATGAGTGCCGCAGATGTGCGCGCCACCATCAAGCATATCGAGAAGACCGCCCCCGAGGGCCTGCGCGCACAATCGGGCGCCTCGTCGGCGCGCATCGCGCTGGTGCCCTATGCGGCGGAGGTGCTGCGCGAGGTGGTGCGCATCTTTCACCCGCATGACATTGCGATATCGAGCTACGGCATTCGCGAGGGCCTGCTCTACGAGCAGATGCCGCAGATGCTGCGCGACCGCGATCCGCTGATCGAGGCCTGCCGCTTTGCCGAGGCCAAGGATGCGCGCCTGCCGGGTTTCGGCCGGGTGCTCTATGATTTCATCCTGCCGCTCTTCAAATCGGCGGGTCCCGAACGGCTGCGCATCGTCAAGGCCGCCTGCCTGCTCCATGACGTGAGCTGGCGCGCGCATCCTGATTACCGCGCCGAGGACTGTTTCGACAACGCCACCCGCGCCAATCTCGGCGGGCTGAAGCATTCCGAGCGCGTGGCGCTCGGTCTCGCGCTGCTCTACCGCTATTCGAGCAAACGCGACGGCACCCGCTTCGAGAGCCTCGCCGGGCTGATCACCGAACGCGAGCGCCACGAGGCCGAGGTTCTCGGCCGGGCGATGCGCTTTGCCGCGATGCTCTGGCTCAAGGAGGATGCACATCTGGGCGAGATGCGCTGGTTTCCCAAGCGCAAGGTGCTCGAGCTGCGCCTCTCGCCCGAGGCGACGCCACTATTCGGCGAGGTGGCGCGCGCGCGCTTTGCCGCGCTCTGCGCGGCGCTCCGGGCGCAGGCCGAGATCCGGCCCTCTGTCGCGCGTCCCGCGCCGCGCGGCTGATGCCGCGCCGCGCCGCGCCGGGGCCATTGGCCCCTTGTCCGCGCGCGGCCCCCGGCGTATAGCCCCGCCCTGACCGCAAAGGAGCCCCGTGATGCAAGGCAGCGCCAATCTCAACGTCATGCTCAAGGCCGCGCGCAAGGCCGGGCGCCTGCTGCTCAAGGATTTCGGCGAGGTCGAGAACCTTCAGGTCTCGATGAAGGGCGCGGGCGATTTCGTGAGCCGCGCCGACATCGCCGCCGAAAAGGCCCTCAAGGCCGAACTGACGGGCGCGCGCCCCAATTACGGCTGGGCCGCCGAGGAGGGCGGCGAGGAGCCGGGCACCGATCCCACCCGGCGCTGGATCGTCGATCCGCTGGACGGCACCACGAATTTCCTCCACGGGCTGCCGCACTGGGCGGTCTCCGTCGCACTCGAGCACAAGGGCGAGGTGGTGGCCGGCGTGATCCACGATCCCGTCAGGGACGAGACCTTCTTTGCCGAGAAGGGTGCCGGCGCCTGGATGAACGACAGGCGGCTGCGCGTCTCGGCGCGCAACCGGATGATCGAGGCGATCTTTGCCACCGGCCTGCCCTTTGGCGGGCGCGCCGACCTGCCCGAGACCTTGCAGGATCTCGCGCGCCTCCTGCCCGCCTGCGCCGGGGTGCGCCGCTGGGGGTCTGCCGCGCTCGATCTGGCCTATGTCGCCGCCGGGCGCTATGACGGCTTCTGGGAGCGGCGGCTCAACGCCTGGGATCTGGCCGCGGGCATCCTCATCGTGCGCGAGGCGGGCGGCCTCGTGGAGCCCCTGCGCAAGGATGGCGACATCCTCGGCGACGGCGAGGTGATCGCCGCCAACGAGGCCATGTTCGACAAGTTCGCCCGCGTGATCCGCAACGAGGCGTGACAGCGCGCGCCCCCCATGGCAGACATCCCCTCGCCAACAGGAGGGAGCGCGCCCATGCAACTCGATCATCTCGCGGTCGCGGGCCGCACCCTCGACGAGGCTGCGGCGCATCTGGAGGCGGCGCTCGGCCTGCCGCTGCAACCGGGCGGCGCGCACGCGCGCTTTGGCACGCATAACCGGCTTCTGGGGCTTGCCGACGGGCTCTATCTCGAGGCGATCGCCATCGACCCCGCCGCGCCCGCGCCCGAGCACCCCCGCTGGTTCGATCTCGACCGGCTCGACGGCCCGGCGCATCTGCGCACCTGGATCTGCCGGGTGGCCGATCTCGACGCGGCGCTCGCCCGTCACCCGCAGGCGGGCGCGCCGTGCGATCTGGCGCGCGGCGATCTGCGCTGGCGCATGGCCGTGCCGAAAAGCGGCGTGCTGCCCTTCGACAACCGCTTTCCGGCGCTGATCGAATGGCAGGGCACGGCCCACCCGGTGCAGCGGCTGGCAAATAGCGGCGCGCGTCTCACCCGGCTCATCATCTCCCATCCCGAGGCGGGGGCGCTGCGCGCGGGCCTCGCGGATCTCGCCGATCCGCGCGTCGCCTTCGAGCCGGGCGCGCCCGCGCTCAGGGCCGAATTCAGCACCCCCCATGGGGCGCGCGTGCTCGAATGATCATCCGCCCCGCGACCCCCGAGGATATCCCCGCGATCCTCGCCATCTGGAATCCGATCATCCGCGACACCACGGTGACCTTCACCACCGTCGAGAAGACGCCCCGAAGCCTCGCCGCCGATATCGCCGCGCGCGGCCCGGCCTTTCTGGTGGCCGAACGCGCGGGCGTGCTGCTGGGCCTGGCCACCTGCGGGCCGTTTCGCGGCGGGCCGGGCTATGCCCATAGCGCCGAGCACACCATCATCCTCGCCGCCGCCGCGCGCGGGCAGGGGACGGGCCGCGCGCTCATGTCCCGGCTCGAGACGGTGGCGCGCGACGCGGACATCCACGCCCTCATCGGTGGCGTGAGCGGCGCGAATCCCGGCGCCATCGCCTTTCACGAGGCTCTCGGTTTCGCCCGTGTGGGACACCTGCCACAGGTCGGGCGGAAATTCGGGCAATGGCTCGATCTTGTGCTCGTGCAGAAGATCCTGTGACGGTTTGCGCTGACAGCCCCGGCGTTCCGCGATAGGGTCCCGCGCATGTCGATCTGGACCCGCATCATCGAGGCGCTTCAGGCGCTCGCCACGGGCGAGAGCCTCGCCGCCGTCTTCGACCGCCTCCGAAGCCCGCCCGAGCGCAGCATCGCCTTTACCATCGCGGTGATCGCGCTCTCGGCCAAGATGGCCAAGGCCGACGGCCTCGTGACGCGCGACGAGGTGACGGCCTTCCGCGAGGTGTTCAACATTCCGCCGGGGGAAGAGGCCAATGCCGCCCGCGTCTTCAACCTCGCGAGGCAGGACGTGGCAGGGTTCGAGGACTATGCCGGGCGCATCGCGCGCATGTTCGAGGCCGCGCCCGAGACGCTCCGCGATCTGATGGAGGGGCTGTTTCACATCGCCATGGCCGACGGGGTCTATCACTCCGCCGAGGACGCCTTTCTCGAACGGGTGGCCACGATCTTCGGCCTGTCCGAGGCGCAATTCCGCGCCCTGCGCGCGCGCTTTGTCCCCGATGCCGCGCCCGATCCCTGGTCGGTGCTGGGGGTGACGGCGGAGATGCCGCTTGACGAGATCCGCGCCGTCTGGCGGCAGATGGTGCGCGACTGTCACCCCGACCGGATGCAGGCGCGCGGCGTCCCCGAAGAGGCGGTGCGCCTCGCCGAAAAGCGGCTCAAGGACATCAACCGCGCCTGGGACCAGATCCGCGCCGCGCGCGCCTCCTGATCCGGATCAAGCATGGCGCCGGTTCATTCGGGCTGAATCACGCCTCCGCGCCGAGTGCGCTTGCACCCCGCGCCGGTGCGCGCTAACCCGCGCCTGACAGTAGCGGGGGAAGAGCGATGAGCGATCTGCGCGAGACCTATCTCAAGGCGATTGCCGAGGCGACCGACGAGGCCGCGCTCGAGGGCTTGCGCGTGCGGGCCCTCGGCAAGAAGGGCGAGATCAGCCTCGCCCTGCGCGAACTCGGCCGAATGAGCGCCGAGGAACGGCGCGAGGCCGGCCCCCGTCTCAACGCCCTCCGCGACGAGATCACCTCGGCGCTCGCCGCGCGCAAGGCAGCGCTCGCCGATGCCGCGCTGGATGAGCGGCTGCGCGGTGAATGGCTCGACGTGACGCTGCCCGCGCGCCCGCGCAGGCAGGGCAGCATCCACCCCGTCAGCCAGGTGACCGAGGAGGTCACGGCGATTTTCGCCGATATGGGATTCGCGGTGGCAGAGGGCCCGCAGATCGAGAGCGACTGGTATAATTTCGACGCGCTCAACATCCCCGGCCACCATCCCGCCCGCGCCGAGATGGATACGTTCTACATCCATCGCGCGGCAGGCGACGACCGCCCGCCCCATGTGCTGCGCACCCATACCAGCCCGGTGCAGATCCGCGCCATGCAGGCACAGGGTGCGCCGATCCGGGTCATCGCGCCGGGGCGCGTCTATCGCGCCGATTACGACCAGACCCACACGCCGATGTTCCACCAGGTCGAGGGATTGGCCGTCGATCGCGACATCTCCATGGCCAACCTGAAATGGGTGTTGGAGGAATTCGTGAAGGCCTTTTTCGAGGTGGATCATGTCGATCTGCGCTTTCGCGCCTCGCATTTCCCCTTCACCGAGCCCTCGGCCGAGGTCGATATCCGCTGTAGCTGGGAGGGCGGCACGCTCAAGGTGGGCGAGGGCGACGACTGGCTGGAGATCCTCGGCTCCGGCATGGTGCATCCGCATGTGCTGCGCGCGGGCGGGATCGACCCGGAGGAATGGCAGGGCTTTGCCTTCGGCATGGGAATCGACCGCATCGCCATGCTGAAATACGGCATCCCCGACCTGCGGGCCTTCTTCGATTCGGACCTGCGCTGGCTGCGCCATTACGGATTTGCCGCGCTCGACGTGCCGACGCTGCATGGCGGGCTGTCGCGCTGAGCGCGCGCCTGCTCAGTCCACGCTCCGGAAACGGCTGCGCTGCACCAGAACCGCCGCCAGCAGCGGCAGCGCCACGCCCAGCCCGCTCGCGATCAGGATCAGCAGGCCAAGCTGGCTGTAATCGGCGGGGATGAGAACCGCGCCGCTGGCCGGGTCGCGCACCTCGCGGGTGACGACGAAGATCTGGTTGAGATACCTGGTCAGGAGCGACGAGGCCGAGAGCGCGAGATTGGTAAACGACGCCATCACGGCAAAGAACGTGGCCTTGAGATCGGGCGGCGCGTTGCGCGCGATCCAGGCCAGCATCGGGATCATGGCGATCTGGCCCAGGGGCGATTCGAGCGCGGTATCCATGATCGCGATGAACCGCGCATCGACCACGCCCCCGGTGAGCGGCGCGGTCACGTTGTGGATCCCGTAGTAGAGCCCGATATTGGGCAGCGACAGCACCCCCCCCGCGACCGAGAGGATCACGATGATGTTGACCATCGTCCGGCTGGCGATCAGCGGGCGCAGGATCACCATCCCCGCGAGCGTCAGCAGCGAGGCAATGAGCGACAGCACCGAGAGAAACTGCTGGTCAAACCCCAGCACGTCGATGGAAAACCAGGTATAGCCATCGCCCACCCGCGGCACGGCACGAAAGATGAAGACGAGGACCGCGGTGCCGATCAGGGTGCGCGCCTGCGCCACGGGCAGCACCGCGATCAGCTGGCGCATGAGCAGGAGCACGATCGCCAGCGACCCCACAAAGACGATCTCCTGCCCCATCGCCAGGTCGCTCAGCCCGATGGTGAGCGACAGCGCGACAAACCCCGCCCCGCCGATGAAATACCACGGGTTCGGCCTGGTCTCCTCGTCCGCACGCTCAAAGAGCGCGTCGGCCTCGGCCTCGGTCAGCCCGCGCCCCAGAAGCCCCCGGCGCGCGCGCCATTTCTGCACCCCCGCCAGGATCACACCCGACACCGAAACCAGAGGAATCGCCAGCGCCGCGAGGTAGATATCGGCATAGACCGCGCGCTTGGCCCCCGCATCGAGCGCCTCGATCCCGGCAAACATCCTGATATTGAGCACCGCCACCGCCACCGTGCCGCTGATGAGCGCAAAGCGCCCCAGCGTCTGCATCGTGGTATGCAGCGCGCGCGACGTCTCGGCGTCGATCTCGCGGCCCTGCTCGTCCACGCGCGGCACCGCCTCCACCGACATCGCATCGGCCACCGCGTCCTGGATCACCAGCCCCGAGGGCGCGAGCAGGTAGGAGGTCACATACCACGCATGCATCGGCATGATCGCGGTCATCATGTCGGTCTGCGTCAGCAGCAGATACATGATGAAAACCGACCCCGCGATCAGCCCCGCGCCAAGATAGACCAGCAGCCATTTCCACCGCCACATGATATCGACCAGATGCCCCAGCGGCATCTTGAGCGCCCAGGGCAGCCCCGCCCAGAAGGCGAGCCCGGCGAGGAAAGCGGCGGAAAGGTCGAGATATTCCTTCACGAAGAACGTGCCCACGATCATCGTCAGCCCCGAGAAGCCGGCGGCGAAATAGACCATGAGCGGCGGCAGGAAGGTCCAGCGCATCTGCCGCCCGAGATCGAACACGACGGCATCGAGCCATTCCCCGATGCGCGCGGCGGGGCTCATGCCTCTCCCCATGCGGCCGGCGCCCCAAGCAGCGCCGGCACCACCAGATCGAGCACCGCCGCAGGCAGGATCACCAGCAGCTTCGGCGCGTTCACCTCGATCCGCACCGGCCCCTCGGCGCGGTTCGAGGTCGCGATCCGCCCGTCGGGCGCCAGGCGCAGCCCGCCGATCGGCCAGCGCAGCCCCTCTGATTCCCCCTCCACCGTCCCCATCGGAAAGAGCGACACGCGACACCCCGCGCCAAGCGGCAGCGAGAGCACCGGCGGGCAGAGGAACATCAGATCCTCGGCGCCCAGCAGGACACAGCGCCGCGCGGCGTGGCGCACCAGCGCGGTGCAGGCGGCCATCTGGTGATCGAGCCGGTCGCCGATGAATCCCAGACCGATCAGCAGCGGGGCGCTGACCCGCGCGAGGCATTTCTCGAAATCGGTCGTCTCCTGGTCGTCGATGGCGTGCAGGATCTCTTCGGGAAGGCGGGTGCGCGCCGCGGCGCTGATGCTGTCGAAATCGCCGATCACCGCGCGCGGCATGAGCCCTGCCGCCAGCGCGGCATCGGCCCCGCCATCGGCCGCGACCACCCGCGGCGCAAGGCGCAGCGCGGCGCCGAGGCGCGCCGGCGCAACGTCGCCCGCGCCGATGAGAAGGACGGGCCGGTTTTCACGAAGGATCATGATCTTGCGCCGTTGGCATTTTCTTAATTGTTGCGATGCCACATTCCGATCAAGACGCGATATTGTAAAGGTCAGGGGAGAAGGCAAGCTTGGACAGGCCAGACAAGGCCGGCATCGCCCTCGCGGGCGCGCCGGAAGGAGGATCGCGATGACGGATGACGAAACGATCCTGACATTTTCGCATGGCGGGATTTCCTGCACGCTGGCGGGGATAGACGAGCCCTTCGAAGCGATGCGCGCGATTGCCGATCACCTGCGCGAACGCGCCGCCGATCCCCGACATGGTGGCGCCGATGCGCCCCCCCCCGATCTCGCGACGATCGCGGGCATCGCCGGGCGCGTGCTCGGGTGCCGGATCGAGGCGCAGGCGCATGAGGGCCGGATCGTGCTCCGGGTGGCGGGCGCACCCGCCGCGCGCGTGCTGAAGATCAGGCGCGCGACATTCGAGGCCGCGCGCGCCGCGGGCCTTTCGGATGCGGCCGGCGCCCTTCCCCCGCGCCCTTCCGTCGCTGCGGACGATACGCCGCTCAGCCCCGGGCAGGAGGCCGATCTGCAACGCGAACTGGCCCTGATCGATGCCGAACGCGCCGCGCGTCCCGCCGCGGATGCCCCGCTGCACACAGGATCCGCCGGGATGCCGTTGCAGGGCGATCCCGGGCACGATCCGGAACGGATCCGCGACAAGGCCGATCCCCGGATGGCCACTCCCGGACCCGGCGGGCAACGCAACACCATCGCGCAGATGCGCGCGGCGCTCGCCGCGTCCCGCGCCGAGGGCGACACTGGCGGGCTGATGCGCGATGGTGACAAGGGCCCCTTGCGTGGCGACCTCGCCACCGCCGCGCGCCATGCGCGCAACGTGTCGCTGCCCTCGCTCCCGCTCGTTCTGGTGCCCGAACAAAGGGTGGAGGACAAGTGACCCCGGTCAGAGCCAGTCGCGCAGGATCGGGATCAGCGGCAGATCGGCCGGCGGCATGGGATAGCTGCGCAGGTCCTGCGCGCGCACCCAGCGCAACGCCTGCCCCTCACGCCCCTGCGGCATCCCCTGCCACTTGCGGCAGGCGAAAAGCGGCATCAGGAGGTGAAAATCGGCATAGCCGTGGCTGGCGAAGGTCAGCGGCGCGAGACAGGATGCCCAGGTGTCGATCCCCAGTTCCTCGTGCAATTCGCGGATCAGCGCCGCTTCGGGGGTCTCGCCCGGCTCGACCTTGCCGCCGGGAAATTCCCACAGCCCGGCCATGGGCTTGCCCTCGGGCCGCTGCGCCAGGAGCACGCGCCCATCGACATCGATGAGCGCGACCGCCGAAACAAGAATGACCTTCAAGAACGGTAATCCGCGTTGATCTCGATATAGCCATGGGTCAGGTCACAGGTCCAGACCCGCGCCGTGCCGCCGCCGAGGCCCAGATCCACACGGATCACGATCTCCTGGCCCTTCATGTAGGCGGCCGCCTGCGCCTCGCTATAGGCCGGGCTCACCTCGCCGTCGCGCGCCACCTCCAGATCGCCGAACCGGATCGAGAGCCGGTCACGATCGGCGCGCGCGCCCGATTTGCCCACGGCCATGACAACCCGCCCCCAGTTGGGATCCTCGCCCGCGATCGCGGTCTTGACCAGCGGCGAATTGGCAATCGCCTTGGCATGGACATGCGCATCGGCATCCGAGGCCGCGCCCGTCACGGCGACCTCGACGAATTTCGTCGCCCCCTCGCCGTCGCGCACCACCTGATGCGCGAGGTCGCGCATGACCCGGTGCAGCGCCTCGACAAAGGCGCCATCATCGGCGCTCACGCGCACGCCCGAGGCGCCCGTCGCCGCCACCAGCAGCGTGTCGGAGGTGGAGGTATCGCTATCCACGGTGATGCAGTTGAACGTGGTGCGGTTGAGCGCGCTGACCATGTCCTGCAACACGCCCTGATCCACCGCCGCATCGGTAAAGATATAGACCAGCATCGTCGCCATGTCGGGGGCGATCATCCCCGAGCCCTTGGCAATCCCTGCGATCCTGACGCGCTGCCCGCCGATGATCACGGTCTCGCCGGCGCCCTTGGCAAAGGTGTCGGTGGTCATGATCGCGCGCGCCGCAGCCTCGATGCCGCCGGGATCGAGACGCCCGGCAAGGTCGTCCAGACAGGCGGTGATGCGCTCATGCGGCAGGGGCTCGCCGATCACGCCCGTGGACGAGGTAAAGACCCGCGCCGCCGGAATGCCCAGCCGCTCGGCGACCGCCTCCGTCAGCGCCAGCACCGAGGCCACCCCGCGCCGCCCGGTAAAGGCATTGGCATTCCCCGAATTGACGAGGATCGCGGCCCCCGGCGCGGGATCGCCGCCGATCCTGGCCTGACATTCGAGCACCGCCGCCGAGCGCGTGGCCGACCTGGTGAACACCCCGGCCATGGCCGTGCCCGGCGCGAGGCTCACGAGCAACACATCGGTGCGCCCCTTGTAGCGCACCCCGGCCTGCGCGGTGGCGAAACGCACCCCGCCGATTTCCGGAAGGTCGGGAAAGGCCGCCGGAGCGAGCGGCGAGAGCGGCGCGGGCTTGCCCATGGCGTCAGTTCTCCAGAAGGTCGAGCCGGTTGATCAGCGCGGGATCGGCGGCATCGCCTGCGGCGCGCTCGATGGGGGTCGCGGCCTCGAGCGTGGCCAGATAGGCCTCGAATGCCTGCCACTGAAGCGCGTCGGTCAACTCGGGGCGCATCTCCTCGAGCGTCGGCTGAGCCTTGATCCGGGTCTCGTTGAGGCGGATGACGTGCCAGCCGAACTGGGTCTGCACCGGCGCCGAGACCTCCCCCGCCTCCAGCGCCGCCACCGCGTCGAAGAATTCCGGCACCATCACGCCCTCGCCGAACCAGCCCAGATCGCCCCCCGAAGGCCCCGTGGGGCCGATCGAATGTTCCTGCGCCAGCGCGGCGAAATTCGCGCCCGCCGCGAGCTCCTCGACCAGTTTCGCGGCCTCTTCCTCGGTCTCCACGAGTATATGGGCGGCGTGATACTCGGTCTCCTCCCCGGCCTCGGCGAATTCCGCATCATAGGCGGCCTGCAATGCCGCCTCGCTCACCGCCTCGCCGGTCACGCGGGTGATGACATCCGCGGCAAGGATCGCGCGCCGCTCGTTCTCGAGGCGCAGCCGCGCCAGCGCCGAGGGCTCGCCCTCCTGCGCCTGCATCAGGAGCGTCTGCTGCACGAGCTGGTCCAGCACCCCCTTGAACAGGACCTCGGGCGGCAATTGCGTGTATTGCTCGGGCAGGCTCGCCCGGAGCGCGAGGATATGGCCGAGCGTGATCTCGGTCTCGCCCACCCTGGCCATCACGGCATCGCGCGAGGGCGCGTCCTGCGCCATCGCGGGCGCGCCGGACATGAGCGCCGCCGCCGCGACCGTGGCAAGAAACTGTCGGAACATGAGGCTATCCTTCATCCAGAAGGCCGCGGCCCGGCCCGGGCGCGCGACGTTGACACTTCGGGGGCCGCCGCTTACATCGCCCTAGGTCGTGATGAGCGCGGCCCTTTCGCGCCTTTCTAGAATGCGCGCGCAGACGGGGCAAGCGATTGCCGGTCACGAACGGGTAAAACGGCGGAAACGGACAGGACATGCTGGGAATTGGATCGCTTGCCAGAAAGGTTTTCGGCACGCCGAACGACCGCAAGATCAAGGCCACCCGCCCGCTGATCGCGCAGATCAACGCCCTGGAGCCCGAATTCGAGGCGCTCGACGATGCCGGGCTGATGGCCAGGACCGAGGAATTGCGCAAGCGCGCCGCCAGCGGCGAGAGCCTCGACGCGCTCCTGCCCGAGGCGTTCGCCAATTGCCGCGAGGCGGCGCGCCGCGCGCTCGGGCTGCGGGCCTTTGACGTGCAGCTCATGGGCGGGATCTTCCTGCATCAGGGCAATATCGCCGAGATGAAGACCGGCGAGGGCAAGACCCTCGTCGCCACCTTTCCCGCCTATCTCAACGCGCTCACGGGCAAGGGCGTGCATATCGTCACGGTCAACGACTACCTCGCCCGGCGCGATGCCGAATGGATGGGCAAGGTCTTTGCCGCGCTCGGCATGACCACCGGCGTGGTCTATCCCCAGCAGCCCGAGCATGAGAAGAAGGCCGCCTATGCCGCCGACGTGACCTATGCCACGAATAACGAGCTGGGCTTCGATTATCTGCGCGACAACATGAAATCCTCGATCGAGGAAATGAGCCAGCGCGGCCACAATTTCGCCATCGTGGACGAGGTGGACAGCATCCTGATCGACGAGGCGCGCACGCCGCTCATCATCTCGGGGCCGAGCCAGGACCGCAGCGATCTCTACCGTGCCATCGACACGGTGATTCCCGAGTTGCGCGACGAGCATTTCAAGCTCGACGAAAAGACCCGCTCCGTCACCTATACCGACGAGGGCAACGAGTTTCTCGAAAACCTCCTGCACGAACGCGGCCTGCTTCCCGAGGGGCAATCGCTCTACGATCCCGAGAGCACGACCCTTGTGCACCATGTCAATCAGGGCCTGCGCGCGCACAAGCTCTTTCACAAGGACAAGGAATATATCGTCCGCGGTGGCGAGGTGGTGCTGATCGACGAATTCACCGGCCGGATGATGGCGGGGCGGCGCCTCTCGGACGGGCTCCACCAGGCGATCGAGGCCAAGGAGGGCTGCGACATCCAGCCCGAGAACGTCACGCTGGCGAGCGTGACCTTCCAGAATTATTTCCGCCTCTACGACAAGCTCGCCGGCATGACCGGCACCGCCCTCACCGAGGCCGAGGAATTCATGGAGATCTACGGCCTTGGCGTGGTCGAGGTGCCGACCAACCGCCCGATCGCCCGGATCGACCAGGACGACGCCGTCTATCGCACCGCGCGCGAGAAATACGAGGCCATCGTCGCGGAAATCCGCGAGGCTCACGCCAAGGGCCAGCCGATCCTCGTCGGCACCACCTCGATCGAGAAATCCGAGATGCTGAGCCGGCTGCTGACCGAGGCGAAGATCCCCCACAACGTGCTCAACGCGCGCCAGCACGCGCAGGAGGCGCAGATCATCGCCGACGCCGGCAAGCTCGGCGCCGTCACCATCGCGACCAACATGGCCGGGCGCGGCACCGACATCAAGCTCGGCGGCAATGTCGAATTCAAGATCATGGAGGCCATCGCCGCCGATCCCGAGGCCGACCCCGAGGCGATCCGGGCCCGGATCGAGGAGGAGCACGCCGCCGACGAGGAGGCCGTGAAACAGGCGGGCGGGCTCTTCGTGCTCGCCACCGAACGCCATGAAAGCCGCCGCATCGACAACCAGCTGCGCGGGCGCTCGGGCCGTCAGGGCGATCCCGGGCGTTCGGCCTTCTTTCTCAGCCTCGAGGATGACCTGATGCGCATCTTCGGTTCCGAGCGGCTGGAAAAGGTGCTCTCGACGCTTGGCATGAAAGAGGGCGAGGCGATCATCCACCCCTGGGTCAACAAGTCGCTGGAGCGCGCGCAGGCCAAGGTCGAGGCGCGCAATTTCGACATTCGCAAGCAGCTGCTGAAATTCGACGACGTGATGAACGAGCAGCGCAAGGTGATCTTCAAGCAGCGCCTCGACATCATGAAGGCCGACGATCTCAGCGGCATCATCGGCGACATGCGCGCCGAGGTCATCGCCGATCTGGTCGATGAATTCATGCCCCCGAAAACCTATGCCGATCAATGGGATACAGAGGGTCTGCGCGACGCGGTGCGGGATCGTCTCAACATGGATCTGCCGGTGGTGGACTGGGCCGCCGAGGAAGGCGTGGACGACGAGGAGATCATCGACCGGCTGGAGCGCGCCGCCAACGAGATGATGGCCGCCAAGACCGCGCAATTCGGCCCCGAGACGATGCGCATGATCGAAAAGCAGGTGCTGCTGCAGACCATCGACGCCAAGTGGCGCGAGCATCTGCTGACGCTCGAACATCTGCGCTCGGTGGTGGGCTTTCGCGGCTATGCCCAGCGCGATCCGCTCAACGAATACAAGACCGAGGCATTCCAGCTCTTCGAGACGATGCTCGACAGCCTGCGCGCCGACGTGACCCGCAAACTCGCGCAGATCCGCCCGATGACCGAGGCCGAACAGGCCGCGCTCATGCAGGACCTCGCGCAGCAGCGCGCGGCTATGGCGGCGGCGGCGGCAGACCCGGCCGCGGATGCGCATGCGCCCTCGGCCGACGCGATCCCCGGCTTCGACGAAACCGACCCCGCCACCTGGGGCGATCCGGGGCGCAACGATCCCTGCCCCTGTGGCTCGGGCCGCAAGTTCAAGCATTGCCACGGGCGGCTGGCCTGATCGCGGGCGGGCCTCACAGGTAGCCCTCGGCGCGGAAACTCACCTCGCCGGACCGACCGATCACCACATGATCGTGCAGCACCAGCCCGAGGGCGGCGGCGGCGCGCTGCACCTCGGCGGTCATGGCGATATCGGCCTGCGAGGGGGTCGGATCGCCCGAGGGATGATTGTGCACGAGGATGAGCGCGCTGGCATCGAGCATGAGCGCACGCTTGACCACCTCGCGCGGATAGACCGGGACGTGATCGACCGTGCCGCGCGCCTGCTCCTCATCGGCGATGAGCACGTTCTTGCGGTCGAGGTAGAACACCCGGAACTGTTCGGTGCCGAGATGCGCCATGCTGGCCCGGCAATAGGCGATGAGCGCCTCCCAGGAGGCAATCACCGGCCGCCCGACGACCCGGGCCTGCGCCAGCCGGTGCGCCGCGGCCTCGACGATCTTGAGCTCGACCACCACCGCGGGGCCGATCCCCGCCACCTCGCACAGGCGTTCGGGCGGGGCGGAAATCACGGCCGCGAAATCGCCGAACCGATCGAGCAGGGCGCGCGCCAGCGGCTTCACGTCGCGGCGCGGGATGGCGCGGAAAAGCACCAGTTCGAGCAGTTCGTAATCGGGCATCGCCGCCGCGCCCCCGTCGAGAAAGCGCGCGCGCAGGCGACTGCGATGGTCGCGGATATAGGAGGGCTGGCGCGCCGCCCCCGGCGGGGACGGCGCGCCCTCGAACAGCGGCAGGGACAGGTCGTGAAAGGCGCGCGACTGGCTCATGCCCCCCTTGTCGCATCAAGGAATTGACAAGCCGTTAACGCGCGCGCGCCGCTCAGCTCTTCATCGAATCCCAGAAGCTGCGCACCGAGGAGAAGAAGCTCTTGCTCTTGGGATTGTTGTCCTCGCTGAGCGCCTCGAACTCGCGCAACAGCTCCTTTTGCCGCGGCGTGAGATTGACCGGCGTCTCGACCACCAGCTCGATCATCATGTCGCCCCGGGCGCCGCCGCGCAGCGCAGGCATCCCCTTGCCGCGCAGGCGCATCCGCCGCCCCGTCTGGGAACCGGCCGGGATGCTCACCCGCGCCCGCCCGCCATCGATCGTCGGCACCTCGATATCGCCGCCGAGCGCCGCCTTGGTCATCGACACGGGCACACGGCAAAAGAGGTTCGTCTCCTCGCGCTCGAAGATGTCATGCGGCGCCACCTCGATGAAGATGTAGAGATCCCCCGGCGGGCCGCCGCGCATCCCGGCCTCGCCCTCACCCGAGAGACGGATGCGGGTGCCGGTCTCGACGCCGGCGGGGATGTTGACGCTGAGCGCGCGCTCCTTTGGCACGCGGCCCTGGCCCTGGCAGGCCTTGCACGGGTTCTTGACGATCTGGCCCAGCCCGCCACAGGTCGGGCAGGTGCGTTCGACCGTGAAAAAGCCCTGCTGCGCGCGCACCTTGCCCATGCCCGAACAGGTCGGGCAGGTGGTGGGCTGCGCACCGCCCTCGGCGCCGGAGCCGTCACAGGCATCGCAGGCGACGGCGCTGGTGACCTTGATGGTCTTCTGCAGGCCGGAATAGGCCTCTTCGAGCGTCACGCGCAGATTGTAGCGCAGATCGGCGCCGCGCGCCGCGCGTTGCCGCCCGCCGCCGCCGCGCCCGCCGCCCATGAAATCGCCGAACAGGTCGTCGAACACGTCGGAAAAGGCCGACGAGAAATCGCCCTGCCCGCTGAAGCCGCCACCGCCCGGGCGCGGCCCGCCACCGCCCATGCCCCCCTCAAAGGCGGCATGGCCGAAGCGGTCATAGGCGGCCTTCTTCTCGGGGTCCTTGAGCACGTCATAGGCTTCGCCCGCCTCCTTGAAGAGGCGTTCGGCATCGGGGTTGTCCTTGTTGCGGTCGGGATGCAGGTCCTTGGCCTTCTGGCGGTAGGCCTTCTTGATCTCGTCCGCCGAGGCGCCCCGCTTCAGCCCGAGCACCTCGTAATAATCGCGTTTGGCCATCGGGGAACTCCTTCAGACGAAGGCCGGGGCCGCGGGGGCCCCGGCTCTCGGGATGCGGCGTCAGCGGCGCTTGTCGTCGTCGAGATCCTCGAAATCGGCATCGACGATGTCATCCTCGCCGGGGCCGGCATCGGCGGCCTTCACCTCATCCTCTTCCGCCTCCTGGCCGGCCTTGTAGATCGCCTCGCCCAGCTTCATCGACGCCTCGGCGACGTTCTGGATGCCCGAGCGGATGCGCTCGGCGGTCACGTCGTCCTTCTCGAGATCGTCCTTGAGCGCGGAGATGGCAAGCTCGATCGCCTCGATCGTGGCCGGATCGACCTTGTCGCCATGCTCGGCGATGGATTTCTCGGTCGCGTTGATGAGGCTTTCGGCCTGGTTGCGCGCCTCCACGAGCTCGCGCCGCGCCTTGTCGGCCTCGGCGTTCTCCTCGGCCTCGCGCACCATGCGCTCGATCTCCTCATCGGTGAGGCCACCCGAGGCCTGGATGGTGATCTTCTGCTCGCGGCCGGTGCCCTTGTCCTTGGCCGAGACCGAAACGATGCCGTTGGCGTCGATGTCGAAGGTCACCTCGATCTGCGGCACCCCGCGCGGTGCGGGCGGGATGTTCTCGAGGTTGAACTGGCCAAGCAGCTTGTTGTCGGCGGCCATTTCCCGTTCGCCCTGGAAGACGCGGATGGTCACGGCCGTCTGATTGTCCTCGGCGGTCGAGAAGATCTGCGACTTGCTGGTGGGGATCGTGGTGTTGCGGTCGATGAGCCGCGTGAACACGCCCCCGAGCGTCTCGATCCCGAGGCTGAGCGGCGTCACGTCGAGCAGCACGACGTCCTTGACATCGCCCTGGAGCACGCCGGCCTGGATGGCGGCGCCCATGGCCACCACCTCGTCGGGGTTGACGCCCTTGTGCGGCTCCTTGCCGAAGAACTTGGTCACTTCCTCGATCACCCTGGGCATCCGCGTCATGCCGCCGACGAGTACCACCTCGTCCACGTCCGCAGCAGAGATCCCGGCATCCTTGAGCGCGGCCTTGCACGGCTTGAGCGTGGCGGCGATGAGATCGCTCACCAGGCTCTCGAGCTTGGCGCGGGTGAGCTTGACCACCATGTGCAGCGGCTGACCGTTCGCCCCCATCGAGATGAACGGCTGGTTGATCTCGGTCTGGCTGGCGCTCGACAGCTCGATCTTGGCCTTCTCGGCGGCCTCCTTCAGGCGCTGGAGGGCCATCTTGTCCTGGGTCAGGTCAACGCCATGCTCCTTCTTGAACTCCTCGGCGAGGTAGCTGACGATCCGCATGTCGAAGTCCTCACCGCCGAGGAAGGTATCCCCGTTGGTGGATTTCACCTCGAAGAGGCCGTCGTCGATCTCGAGGATGGTCACGTCGAACGTGCCGCCGCCAAGGTCATAGACCGCGATCGTGTGGGCGTCCTTCTTGTCGAGACCATAGGCAAGCGCGGCGGCCGTCGGCTCGTTGATGATGCGCAGCACCTCGAGCCCGGCGATCTTGCCGGCATCCTTGGTGGCCTGACGCTGGGCGTCGTTGAAATAGGCCGGCACGGTGATGACGGCCTGCGTCACCTCCTCGCCGAGATAGCTCTCGGCGGTTTCCTTCATCTTGCCGAGAATGAGGGCGGAAATCTGCGCGGGGCTGTATTTCTCGCCGCGCACCTCGACCCAGGCATCGCCATTGCCGCCATCGACGATCTTGAACGGCATGTTCTTGCGGTCCTTGGCAAGCGCCGCGTCATCGACGCGCCGCCCGATCAGCCGCTTGATGCCGAAGATGGTGTTTTCCGGGTTGGTCACGGCCTGCCGCTTGGCGGGCTGACCGACGAGCCGCTCGCTCTCGGTGAAGGCGACGATGGAGGGGGTGGTGCGCGCCCCTTCGGAATTCTCGATCACGCGCGGCTGGCTGCCATCCATGATGGCGACGCAGCTGTTGGTGGTTCCGAGGTCAATACCGATGACTTTGGCCATGTTTTCGATCCCTTCTGATTCAGGCGATGTTGCGGAGACCCGACCCGTTCCGGCATCCAGCCCCCGGTTTGGCACGGTGGCGAACTGGCCTCGCCGCCGTCTGTCCCGGCGTATATAGGTGGGGGCCCGGGCGCCTGCAAGCGGCGGAAATCACGCCTTTCGCGCAAACTGGAGGAAATCGGCCACGGCCAGGCGCGGTGCCGGGGGCAGGCCCGCGCCTGACACCTGTGACCACGCGACCACGCCCCGGCGACAGGGCGCATCCCGGCGCAAGATCGCATATTCCATTTCCCGGGCCGTGTGATAGGGCAGGATCATGACTCGGGGATGGAAAACCACCGTCGCGGGAGCGATGGGTGCGGCGCTTTGCGCGACTTCGGCCATGGCCGGAGAAACCGCGCCCAGGATCGAGACCGGATACAACAGCTATGGCTATCCCGGCATGATCGACATGCCGGTGGCCCATAGCCGGCCCGATGGCGAGCTGGCCTTTTCCATCAGCGATTTCGCCGGCCAGACCCGCAACACGCTGACCTTCCAGCTCCTGCCGCGGCTCTCGGGCAGCTTTCGCTACACGCGGCTCGAGAATTTTCCGCTCAGCGGCGGCACGGTGACCAATTACGACCGCAGTTTCTCGGTCCATTTCCGCTTTGCCGACGAGACCTGGTGGCGGCCCGCGATGGCGGTGGGGCTGAACGATTTTCTTGGCACCGGCATCTATTCCTCGGAATATCTGGTGGCGACCAAGACCATCGGCGAGCGCGTGCGCGTGACCGGCGGCCTCGGCTGGGGGCGCCTCGGGACATCGGGCGGGTTCCGCAACCCGCTGTCGGTGTTCGGCGACAAGCTCGAAACAAGGCCCGCGCGCGACACCGGCCGCGGCGGCAAGGTCGCGTCCCAGCAGTTCTTTCGTGGCGATGCGGCGTTTTTCGGCGGCATCGAATGGCAGGCGACCGACAGGCTCCGGTTCACCGCCGAATATTCCTCGGACGCCTACCCGCGCGAGGAGCCGACGGCCTTCGAGCGCGACAGTCAGATCAACCTCGGCGTGACTTACGGCATCGGGCCGATGACCGACATTTCGCTGCGCTGGCTTTATGGCAGCGAGATCGGCGTGCAGCTCTCGACCGCGCTCAACCCCAAGAACCCGCCCAATCACGGCGGGCGCGAACCGGCGCCGCCGCCCGTGCTCGTGCGGGGGATGGCGCCGGGGGCGGCGCTCTCCTGGGGGGGGCACCTCGCGCAGGAGCAGGGCAGCGATGATGCCGACCATGCCGACCGCCGCCTGGCGGCGGCGCTCGCCGGTCAGGGGGTGCGGCTGCACGGGCTTGCCCTGTCGGACGATCGCGCCCGCGTCGAGATCGAGAACCTCGCCTGGCCGCAGGAGGCGCAGGCCGTCGGGCGCACGGCGCGCGTGCTGTCGCGGGAATTACCCCCCGGGATCGAGCATTTCGAGATCGTGCTCGTCAGCAGCGGGATGCCGGTCACGACACTGGTCATCGCCCGGAGCGACATGGAGACGCTCGAACACGATCTCGACGGCGCCTGGAAGAGCTTTGCCCGCGCGCGCCTGTCCTCGCCGGCCGGGCCGGTCGCGCCGCTCGACACGCGCTATCCCGGTTTCGAATGGGGGCTCAAGCCCTACCTGCTCACCAGCCTCTTCGATCCCGACGATCCCGTGCGCGCAGATCTCGGCGCCGAGCTGCGCGTGCTGTTCGAGGCGGCGCCGGGGCTCGAATTCGGCGGCGCATTGCGCAAGCGGGTGATCGGCAATCTCGACGAATCCACCCGGCAATCCAATTCGGTCCTGCCGCGGGTGCGCAGCGAGTTCAACATCTACGACCGGGAGGGCGATCCGACGATCCCCGACCTGACCGCGGCCTATTACTTCAAGCCGGGCGAAAATCTCTATGGCCGCCTCACCGCCGGCTATCTCGAACGGATGTTCGGAGGGGTGTCGGGCGAACTGCTGTGGAAGCGCACCGAGAGCCCCTTTGCCCTCGGGATCGAGGTCAACCACGTCCAGCAGCGCGATTTCGACCAGCTTTTCGGGTTTCAGGATTACAGCGTCACCACCGGCCATGTCTCGGCCTATCTGGAACTGGGCGGCGGCTTTCATGCGCAGGTCGATGCCGGGCGCTATCTCGCGCGCGACTGGGGGGCGACCTTCGCCCTCGACCGCGAATTCGGCAACGGCTGGCGGGTCGGGGCCTTCGCGACCTTCACCGATGTCTCGGAGGACGATTTCGGCGAGGGTTCCTTTGACAAGGGCATTCGCATCACCATCCCGCTGTCCTGGATCGTGGGCGAGCCGAACAAGACCCGCTACAGCACGACCATCCGCCCGCTGCTGCGCGACGGGGGGGCACGGCTCGATGTTGGCGGGCGGCTCTACGAACGCGTGCGCCCGCTGCACAAGCCGGCGCTCCAGCGCGGCTGGGGGAGGTTCTGGCGATGAGCGGGGGGGGCTTGATACGCGCCTGCGCCGCGGGCCTGTTCGCGCTGCTGGCGCTCGGCGGGTGCGAAGAGGCCTCGCGCACGGCGCTGCGCGGCCTCGAACTGTCGGGCAATGTCGCCGCGCTGCCACCGCAGCTCGTCGATCGGGACCGGCTCGACGTGATGCTGCCCGCGCGGGGCGCGCGGGCGCGCCTCGGCCCGGTCGCGCGCACGGGCGATGTCACCGTCTGGCAGACGCTCGACGGGATCACCCTCTCGATGCGCCGGGGGCTCCTGATCGCCACGCGCGGGCTGGGCGACGATCTGATGTCGGCGGAGGTTGACGGGCTGCTTGCGCTGCTGCGCGGTGCGGCAGGGGCGGGGGCAGAGCGGGCGGCGGGGCCGGTGCCGCATATCCGCTCGCGCCTCGACGGAGAGGACCGCACCGAATTCCGCAGCTACCAGTGCACCCGCGTCGCGGTGACGCCCGAGGCGGGGCTGCGCCGCGTCGAGATCCTGTGCGTCTCGCCGCAGGATCGTTTTGCCAACAGCTACTGGATGGACGCCGCCGGCACCGTGATCCGGTCCCGGCAATGGATCGGCCCCGCGTCGGGATACATGGAATCGACGTGGATATCGGGATAGACAGAATCAGGAGATTTCGGAGAATGGCATGGGAGAGGGCATGACAAGGGTCGCGAAACCGGGGGCAATCGCCATGGCGCTTGCCCTGTCACTCGCCGTATCGGCCTGTGGCGTCGTCTATCAGAGCCCAAGGGTCAGCCGGACCATGGGCACCTCGCTCGATGTGCGCGAGATCAAGGTCACGCCGGAAACCGTGCTGCTGGCCAATCGCAGCCCCTACAGCCCGCGCAACCTGCCGCAGGAATTCTACTCGGCGGCCGCGGCCTCGCAGGGGGTGACCGGGCTCGGGGCGATACCCCAGGCGCCCGAGGCGCCGGACCGGCGGGCCGAACGCCTCGATCTGCGCCCGCCGCCGCGCATCCAGCCCGAGCCCTACCGGATCGGGGTCGGCGATGTCGTCCTTCTGGCCACCAAGGGCAACAGCACCTCGGTCGAGCAGCTCTCCGGGCTGCTCGCCGCCCAGCAACAGCGCCAGGGCTATGTGGTCTCCGACGATGGCTCGATCTCGATCCCCGATATCGGGCGTGTCGAGATCGGCGGGCTGACGATTTCCGAGGCGCAGGACCGGGTGTTCCGCTTCCTGGTCGACAATCAGGTCGATCCCGGCTTTGCCCTCGAGGTGAGCGGTTTCAACTCGCAGCGCGTGACGGTCGGCGGCGCGGTGCGCAACGCGGCGCGTGTGCCGATCACGCTGGTGCCGCTGACCCTCGGTGATGCGCTGACCGCGACCGGCGGCGTCGAGGTGCGCGATCCGGAATTCGCCTCGGTCCGGATCTACCGCGACGGCACACTCTACCAGATCCCCTATCAGGATTATCTGGCGCGCCCCGACCTGCGCGAGCTGATCCTGCAGGACGGCGATGCGATCTATGTGGACCTGAACTACGACATCGACCGTGCCTTCGATTTCTACCGGCAGGAGGTGGACGTGATCCGCCTGCGCAACCAGGCGCGCACCGATGCGCTCGACATGATGGCCACGGAACTGTCGATGCGCCGCGCGATGCTCGACGAACGGCGCGCGAATTTCGAGGCGCGGGAAAAGCTCGGCGCGGAGCAGCGCGATCACGTCTATCTCGCGGGCGAGGTCCGGACCCAGACGCGCGTGCCCCTGCCCTATGCGCACAAGGCGGTGCTTGCCGATATTCTCTATGGCGAGGGCGGTTTTCCGACCCAGACCGGCAACCCGGCGAATGTCTATGTCCTGCGCCCGTCGCAGGACCCGGCGGAATTCGGCGCCGTGACCGCCTGGCATCTGGACCTGCGCAACGCCGCCAACATGACGCTGGCCACGCGGCTGGAGATGCGCCCCAACGACATCATCTTCGTCGAGGAACAGCCGATCACGAAATGGAACCGCGTGCTGCAGCAGTTCATCCCGTCGCTCCTGACGACGCCCGCCGCGATCGCCTCGGACTGATCCGGGGGCGCGCAGGGCGCCGGCGCGCGCCCTGCCACGCTGGCTTGTTCGCGCGCGGGCCGGAGGGTATATTCACGATGTGACATATGTGCTGCGCATCATGGAGGGATCCCGGAGATGACAGGTCTGGAGACGGAGTTCACACCGCTGCAATCGCTGATCGGCGGGGTTCTGATCGGGGTGTCGGCGGTGCTGCTGATGGCGCTGCAAGGGCGCATCATGGGCGCGACCGGGATTCTCGCCGGGCTCGTCACCGGCGCCGCCCCGGGCGAGCGCGGCTGGCGCGCGGCGATGGTCGCGGGGATGATCGCCGGGCCGCTGCTGGTGCTGGCCGTCACCGGGCAGATGCCTGCCGTCGATGTGCCGGTGAGCCTGCCCATGATCCTCACCGGCGGCTTCATCGTGGGCATCGGCGTGACCTATGGCGGGGGGTGCACCACCGGGCACGGGATCTGCGGCATGGCGCGGCTCTCGCCGCGATCGGTCGTGGCCACGCTCACCTTCATGGTGGCCTGCCTTGCCACGGTCCATGTCATCCGTCACGTCCTGGAGGTCTGAGCCATGCGCCTTCTCTCCGCCTTCCTCGTCGGCCTGATCTTTGGCGTGGGCATTGCCGTTTCCGGCATGATCAACCCGGCCAAGGTGCTGAATTTCTTTGACATCGCAGGGACCTGGGATCCGAGCCTCGCCTTCGTCATGGGCGGCGCGCTGGCCACCACCCTTCTCGGCTACCGGATCGTGCTGCGCCGCCCCGCGCCGGTGCTCGAGCCGCGCTTTGTCATCCCCACGGCGCGCGACATCGACGCGCGGCTGATCGGCGGCTCGGCGGTGTTTGGCATCGGCTGGGGCATTGCCGGGTTCTGCCCCGGTGCCGCGATCCCGGCGCTCGGCTCGGGCAAGGGAGAGGTGGCGGCCTTTGTCGTGGCGCTGGTCGCGGGGATCGTCGTGGCGCGCCTGGCACAGGCGCGCGGCGCGGCGCGGGCGGCGACATGACCGCCCTGCCGCTCGACATGGACACCCGCCCCGAGGTGACGGGGTTCCTCGACGCCGACACCAACACCATCAGCTACGTCGTGCGCGATCCCGCCTCCGACGCCTGCGCAATCGTCGATCCGGTGATGGAGATCGACATGGCCCCGGGGCGGATAACCCACGAGGGGGCCGACCGCCTCATCGCCCATGTCGCGGAGCGGGGGCTGCGGGTCGAATGGATCATCGAAACCCACGTCCATGCCGATCACCTCTCGGCCGCGCCCTATATCCAGGAGCGCATCGGCGGGCGGATCGGGATCGGCGCGAATATCCGGATCGTGCAGGACACCTTTGGCAAGATCTTCAACGAGGGCACCGAGTTCCAGCGCGACGGCAGCCAGTTCGACCGGCTGTTCGCCGATGGCGATACCTATCAGGTGGGCACGATGACCTGTTTTGCCATGCACACGCCGGGGCATACGCCCGCCTGCATGACACATGTGATGGGGGATGCGGCATTTGTCGGCGATACGCTCTTCATGCCCGATGGCGGCTCGGCGCGCGCCGATTTTCCCGGCGGCGATGCCGGGCAGCTCTATGATTCGATCCAGCGGGTCCTTGCCCTGCCCGACACGATGCGCCTCTTCATGTGCCACGATTACGGCCCCGACGGGCGCGAGATCCGCTGGGAGACGACCGTCGCCGAGGAAAAGGCGCATAACATCCATGTCGGCGGCGGCAGGACGCGCGAGGAATTCATCCGCTTTCGCACCGAGCGCGACGCCACCCTCGCCGTGCCGCGCCTGATCCTGCCCTCACTCCAGGTGAACATGCGCGCGGGCGCCCTGCCCCGCGACCGCGACGGCGTGCCCATGCTCAAGCTTCCGGTCAACCGTTTCTGACGCGGCTTTCGGGGGCGCCCGGCGCTCATCCGCCGGCATTGGGAAAGAAAAGCTGCTGCCCGTCCACCCTGAACTCCGCGATGGCCGCCTGCCCCTCGTCCGAAAGCACCCAGTCGATGAAGGCCTGACCGGCCTCGGCCCTGACGCCGGGATGCCTGGCAGGGTTCACGAGGATGATGCCATACTGGTTGAACAGCCTCGGGTCGCCGGCGACGGCGACCGCGTGATCGCCCTTGTTGCCAAAGGCGATCCAGGTGGCCCGGTCGGTGAGGATATAGGCCCCCATCGCCGTCCCGATGTTGAGCGTCGCGCCCATGCCGGAACCGGTCTCGCGATACCAGCCGCCCGAGACGGCCTGCACGTCGATCCCGGCCTCCTGCCACAGGCGTAGCTCGGCCTTGTGAGTGCCGCTGTCATCGCCGCGCGAGACAAAGGGCGCCTCCGCCCCCGCGATCCGCGCCAGCGCCGCGACCACATCCGACATGCCGGCCACGCCGGCAGGATCGGCGGCCGGGCCGACGATGACGAAATCGTTATACATCACGTCGGCGCGGCTGACGCCATGGCCCTCGGCGACGAATGCCTCTTCTGCCGCGCGGGCATGGACGAAGAGCACGTCGCCATCGCCATTGGCGGCATTGCGGATCGCCTGCCCGGTGCCGACCGCGACCACGCGCACCTCGATGCCGGTCCGGTCCCGAAAGATCGGCAGGATGTGGCCGAACAGGCCGGAATTCAGCGTCGAGGTGGTGGATTGCACCACGATGAATTCCTGCGCCCGGGCCGCCCCGGCCCCGAATACAAGCGCCGCGCCAAGCGCCAGCGACATGAGGTAACGTCTGAGCATCTCTCTCTCTCTCCCTTCCAGTGTCAGATCCGGTCGTCCAGATGCAGCCGCCCCTCCATCCACGCGCGCGCCGCCTCCGAGCGCGGCGCCTCGAGCAGCCGGGCGCAGGGCCCCGTCTCGACCACGCGCCCGGCATGGAGAAAGATCACCTCATCCCCCATGCGGCGCGCCTGCCCCCGATCATGGGTGACCATCACCACCGTGACGCCGCGCCGATGCGCCGCGCTTGTCAGCTGCTCGATCATCTGCGTCGCGGCGGGATCGAGGCTCGATGTTGGCTCGTCGAGAAACAGCACCTCCGGCTCGCACAGCAGCGCCCGCGCCACCGCCAGGCGCTGCTGCTCGCCGACCGACAAGCTGCGCGCGGCTTGTCTCGCCTTGTCGGCGAGCCGCGCCATCTCCAGCGCCTCGCGCGCCCGCGCCTCGCGCGCGCGCCAGCCCAGGCCCCGCACCCGGAGCACAAAGCGCAGGTTGGCGATGACCGAGCGGCGCAGCATCACCGGACGCTGGAACACCATCGCCTGCGCCCGTCGCGCGGGCCCCGCGCCATGCCATGTAACCGACCCCGAACTAGCCGGCAAAAGCCCGTGCAGAAGCCGCAACAGCAGGCTCTTTCCCGCCCCGTTGGCCCCCATGATCACCGTCCGCCGCCCGCGCGCGATCTCGACATCGACCCCCTCGAGAAGCGTCCTGCCATTGGCGACAAAGCCGAGGCCGCGCGTGCTCAGGATCGGGGCGGCAGGGGGCGTCGGGGCGGTGCGCGCGGGCTCAGGCATAGGCCGTCCTCCCCGCCGAGGCGCGCAGCGCCATCACGGCCGCATTGACCGTGACCGCCAGCCCCAGCAGCACCACCCCCAGCGCCAGCGCCAGTTGCAGGTTGCCCCGCGAGGTCTCGAGCGCGATGGTCGTGGTCATCACGCGGGTCACATGGTTGATGTTGCCGCCCACGATCAGCACCGCGCCCACCTCGGCCACGGCGCGTCCGAACCCCGCCAGCGCCACGGTGAGCAGGCTGTAGCGAGCATCCCACAACAGCGCAGCCACCCGCCCCCGCGCCGTCACCCCGAGCGAGGCGAACTGTTCGGCATATTCGCGGTGCAGGTCCTCGATCACCTGCCGGGTGAGCGCCGCGATGATCGGGGTGACAAGGATCGTCTGCGCGATGATCATCGCCGCCGGCGTATAGAGCAGCCCCAGCACCCCGAGCGGCCCCGAGGCCGAGAGCATCAGATAGACGACGAGGCCCACCACCACCGGCGGCAGCCCCATCAGCGCATTGAGAACCACCGTCGCCACCGCCCGGCCCGGAAACCGGAACGCCCCGACCAGCGCCCCGAGCGGCAGCCCGATCACAGAGGCCAGCACCACCGCCGTCAGCGTCACCCGAAGCGACAGCAGCACGATCGCGCCCAGATCCCGCTCCCAACGCAGGATCAGGCCAAACGCCTCGATCATCATCTCCGCGAAGCTGAACACAACCCAATTCCCCTGCCTGCCGACAGCCAAGCATATTCGCCCCGACTCTGCCAGAGCCCGGGCGCACCCGCGCCCCGAACCGGCGCCCCTCAACAGCCCGGCGCACATGCTCCGGCAAAAACCGGCGCGAAACCTGCAAGCCGCCACGCAATCCCTCTGGACAGCCCGCACACCCTCGCCTAATAAGCCCCCACCCGAAGGCCAAGCGCCTTCCCCGATGCCCGGGTAGCTCAGGGGTAGAGCAGTGGATTGAAAATCCTCGTGTCGGTGGTTCGATTCCGCCCCCGGGCACCACTTTTACAAAATAAAAACAGGTCACGTCCGTCAAGGTGGTGTAATTTCCCGGATGGCCTGAGGTCATGATCAGGCGGCTTTCGTGGTTATGCTGAGAATGGGGTCGATCTCCTCCTTGTCGATCTGGGCGAAGGCTTCGACCATTTGTCTGACGTCAGCGCCTATGGGACAGATTTGAGGTTTTCGTAACGGAGGATTTCTGGTTCATCGCAGCCACCAAGGAGCGAAGATGAACAAGAAATCCGGAACATCGAAGGACGCGGCTGACAA
>JACIYT010000019.1 GCA_014359765.1 Roseovarius sp. | reverse complement strand
CTCTCCGCCCCGCAGACCGACGCCACAAGCGCGATCGTCAGGATGTCGAGAAGGTCATGGCGCTGCGCATTCCCGCAGCGCGGGTCGGGTATCTCGCGAAAGATCGTGATCAGCGACGGCATCGGTTTCCTCCATCCAGGCAACCCCCAGAAGAATCCACATCACCCCGCAGCGCCAGCGCTATTTCTCAAATGCGATTCCCCTGGCCCCCGCGCCGCAGCAAGGCACAGTAACAGCAAGGCGCAGGAACAGACCGGATTCGGGAGGGGGATGGTGGGTGATGAGAGATTCGAACTCCCGACATCTTCGATGTGAACGAAGCGCTCTACCACTGAGCTAATCACCCGATGCGCGCGCTTTTAGCGTCACTCGGAGGGCTCTGCAACCTCCTCTTTCATGCCGGCGTCATCTTCGCCCCGGTCCGGCTCCGCGCCTTTGGCGCCCTGCCGGATCCGGGCGACGATCACCCGGCCGGTGCCCGCCGCGCGCATACGGTTGACCTTGAGCTTGCCGAGCGGCGCAAGGTTCAGGTCGCGCCCCTCGGCGAGCGCCTCGCCGATCACCGCGAGCGCCGCCTCGAGCACGGGCCGGGCGACGTTCCTGCGGATCTCCGTCCGCCTGGCCACCTCGGCGAGCAATTCCTGACGCTTGAGCTCGGGCAGGGCTGCCGGCGAGGCCGGGAGCGTTGGCACGGCGGTCTCCGCGGCAACGGGGTCGGCGGCGGCCTTCGGGGCACGCGGCTTTCGGGGGGTGGGTCTGGTCGCCATGGGGGGCCTCACGCTGGCTGTGACGGTGTCCGCTTCGGCCACCATGACAGTGTTCGCCGCCTGACACAACGTGCCTGCTTCACACAACGTGCCCGCTTCTGCACGGTCACCCTTCGGGGCCGCGCGCTGCCACTTGGCACGCTGCTCAGCACGCCGCGCAGCGCCCGACCGCGGGTGGGCGCAAGAACGCGCGTGGTCCTCGATTTATGGTGCCAGATACTGCACGATTGAGCGGACGTTGACGCTGCAAAAGCGCCCGACCGTCACGCCGAAGGCGTGCCGCTTGAATTGGCGCACCTCCGGTGCGACCCGGGCGGTCGGGCGCTGCGCGGCGGCGCGTGCCGCGCCTTGACTCCGCGCAATTGGAGCAAGACCTGAACGCCCGCGCGCCCCGGGCCATTTTCGAAGCGCGTCGTGCACCGCAGCCCGCTGCATCCCATGCGACGCCCTCATCGGGCACCATTTGTCAGGTGTCGAACACCAGCGGGTTGCCCGCGCGGGCGCCAGCGCCTCCTGCGAGGCGCTGGCGGGCCGGTCCCTCAATGCGCCACCGCGCCGCGCCCCTCGGTTTCGGCCTTGCGCGCGGCCTCGGCACGCGCGGCCTGCTCCTCGGCGGCCTCGTCCCATTCGATCGGCTCGGGCATGCGCACCAGCGCCAGCCGCAGCACGTCGCGCACGTGATCGACGGGGATGATCTCCAGCCCCTGCTTCACGTTGTCGGGGATCTCGGCGAGGTCCTTCTCGTTCTCGCGCGGGATCAGCACCGTCTTGATGCCGCCCCGGAGCGCGGCGAGCAGCTTCTCCTTCAGGCCGCCGATGGGCAGCGCGTTGCCGCGCAGCGTGACCTCGCCGGTCATCGCCACATCCTTGCGCACCGGGATCCCCGTCAGCACCGAGACGATGGAGGTCACCATCGCCAGCCCCGCCGACGGCCCGTCCTTGGGCGTGGCGCCTTCGGGGACGTGCACGTGGATATCCCATTTCTCGAACTGCGGCGGCCGGATGCCGATCTCGGGCGCGATCGAGCGAACATAGGAAGAGGCCGCGTCGATCGATTCCTTCATCACCTCGCCCAGCTTGCCGGTGGTCTTCATCCGGCCCTTGCCCGGCAGGCGCAGCGCCTCGATATTGAGAAGCTCGCCGCCCACCGAGGTATAGGCCAGCCCCGTGACCACACCCACCTGGTCGCTCTCCTCCGCGAGGCCGAACTTGAACTTGCGCACACCGAGGAAGTCGCCGAGGTTCTCGGGCGTCACGACCACCGTCTTCGCCTCACCCTTGATGATCTTCGTCACCGCCTTGCGCGCGATCCTGGCGATCTCGCGCTCGAGGTTCCGCACCCCGGCCTCGCGGGTGTAATAGCGGATGATGTCGGTCAGCGCGTCGTCGGTCAGCTCGAACTCGCCCTTTTTCAGACCGTTGTTCTTCACCTGCTTGTCGAGCAGGTGCCGACGCGCGATCTCGCGCTTTTCATCCTCGGTATAGCCCGCGAGCGGAATGATTTCCATCCGGTCGAGCAGCGGCCCGGGCATGTTGTAGCTGTTGGCCGTGGTCAGGAACATCACGTTCGAGAGGTCGTATTCCACCTCCAGATAGTGATCGACAAAGGTCGCGTTCTGTTCCGGGTCCAGCACCTCGAGCATGGCCGAGGCCGGATCGCCACGGAAATCCTGCCCCATCTTGTCGATTTCATCGAGCAGGATGAGCGGATTGGTGGTCTTGGCCTTCTTCATCGCCTGGATGATCTTGCCGGGCATCGAGCCGATATAGGTCCGGCGGTGGCCGCGGATCTCGCTCTCGTCGCGCACCCCGCCGAGGGAGATGCGGATGAATTCGCGCCCGGTCGCCCGCGCCACGGATTTGCCGAGGCTGGTCTTGCCCACGCCCGGCGGGCCGACAAGGCACATGATCGGGCCCTTGATCTTCTTCGAGCGCTGCTGCACCGCGAGATATTCGACGATCCGCTCCTTGACCTTGTCGAGGCCGTAATGATCGGCATCGAGGATCTCCTGCGCCTTCGCGAGGTCCTTCTTGACGCGGCTCTTCACGCCCCACGGGATCGACAGAAGCCAGTCGAGATAGTTGCGCACCACCGTGGCCTCGGCGCTCATCGGGCTCATGCTCTTGAGCTTCCTGAGCTCGGCCTCGGCCTTTTCGCGGGCTTCCTTGCTCAGCCTGGTGGCCTGGATGCGCGCTTCGAGCTCGGCGATCTCGCCGGCGCCCTCCTCGCCATCGCCGAGCTCCTTCTGAATGGCCTTCATCTGCTCATTCAGATAGTATTCGCGCTGCGTGCGCTCCATCTGGCTCTTGACGCGGGTCTTGATCTTCTTCTCGACCTGGAGGACGCTCATCTCGCCCTGCATCAGGCCATAGACCTTCTCCAGCCGCTCGCTCACGCTCAGCGTCTCCAGAAGCTCCTGCTTGCGCGTGACATCGAGGCCGAGATGACCCGCGACCAGATCGGCAAGCCGCGCGGCATCGTCGGCATCGCTCACCGCGGCGAGCGCCTCGTCGGGGATGTTCTTGCGGATCCTGGCATAGCGCGCGAATTCCTCGGCCACGGTGCGCAACAGCGCCGCGACCGTGGTCGGATCGCCCGGCATCTCGTCGAGCGCCTCGACGCGCGCCTCGAAAAACGCCTCGTTCTCGAGGTAATCGACGATCCGCACCCGCCGCACGCCCTCGACCAGCACCTTGACGGTGCCATCGGGCAGCTTGAGCAGTTGCAGAACATTGGCCAGCACGCCGACGCGATAGATCCCGTCGGTCTCGGGATCGTCGTCGGAGGGGTCGATCTGGCTCGACAGCAGGATCTGCTTGTCGTCGGCCATCACCTCCTCCAGCGCGCGCACGGATTTCTCGCGCCCCACGAAGAGCGGCACGATCATGTGCGGAAACACCACGATATCGCGCAGCGGCAGCACCGGATAGGAAGGGTTGAGGGGGTCTTGCATTCTCGGTGTCCTGTTCCTGGCAAGAGGGCCCGGCCCCGGCTTCGGCAGCCCCGGCCCTCTCCGTTTCACTTGAGGCTTACTTGGGGCAGCACCGGCCCGGTTTCAACATATCGGGCGCACAATGCCGCCCTGGCCCGGCTTGAGCAAGGACCGATCGACCTCCGCCCCCCGCGCCGCTCAGTCGCGCCGCCGTTGCCGGTAGGCGGCGATCTCGGCCTCCAGCCGGTCGGCATAGGCCGCGCGCCCGGCGGGGCTCATCGCGGCGAGATGCGCCACCAGCGCCGCCTGGCCCAGCTCGAACCGCGCGGCGAAGGCGCTGCGCTGCGCCGCCAGCCGCGCGGTCACACGCCCGGCATCGAAAGGCTCGGCGCGCAGATCGGCCAGCAGCGCCGCCATGCTCTCGTGCATCGCGCCGCGCGACCCGCCTTGTGCGCGCATGGCCTCGCGCATCGCGCGCCCGATCTCGCGCCGGTCCGCCTCGGTCAGCGCCCGGCTCAGCGGGCCGCCCGCCATCTCGAGCCGCGCCGGATGATGCCCGTGCGCCGCCCCGCCATGGCGCAGCCACCAGCCCGCCGCCACCCCCGCCACCAGCAGGTTGAGCGCCAGCGACACCACCAGCAGGAGCCGCAGCCACCCGCCCCCGCGCGCCGCCGCCATCAGAAATCCCCCGCCAGGACAAAGGCCAGTTCCGGCGCGACATCGACCAGATAGGCCGCCTCCGTCGCGCCCCCGTTCGCCCCGGGCAGCGCCGCGCCGATCCAGACCCCGAGCGCCGCAGCCGCAGCCGCCAGCCCGGCCAGCACCGGCCAGCCCCCGCTGGCCGCGCGCAGCCGCGCCGCCAGTGGCACGCGCGGCGGCGCGGGCTGCATGGTCTCGGCCGCGCGCAGCACCGACGCCATCAGCGCCGCCGACGGCACGGGCGGGTGCGCCCGCGCTGCCTCGAAATAGCTCTCGAGCCGCAGGGCCGCGCGGTCCTCATCGCTCATCGACATGACCCAACTCCTCTTTCCTGTGACCGAGCGCAGCCGCCAGCGCGCGCCTGCCGCGCGCGGTCAGCCCCTCGACCGCCTCGATGCTGGTCCCCATGATCGCGGCGATCTCGGGATTGGACAGCCCCTCGATATGACGCAGCACCACCGCCTCGCGCTGCCGCTCGGGCAGATCGCCGAGCGCCGCCTGCAACGCCTCGGCGCGGGCGCGCGCCTGCATCCGCTCGATCGCGGCGGGGGAGGTGTCGGGCGGCTCGGGCACCGCGTCGAGCGGCACCTCCCCCGCCCGCGCCCGCCGCCGCCGGTCGATGCACAGATTGGCCGTCACCCGGTAGAGCCAGGTGCTCGGCTTCGCCTCGCCCGCGCGCCATTCGGGGGCCTGCCGCCAGAGCCGCAGCATCGCCTCCTGCGCCACCTCTTCGGCCTCGGCGCGATTGCCGAGCAGCCGGTAGGCATGGGCCAGCACCCGCGGCGTGAGCCGCTGCGTGAGCGCCCGCGCCGCCGCCCGGTCGCCCGCGGCAAAGGCCGCGAGAAGCGCCTCCTCGGGCGTGGCATCGGGATCGTCGCGGGGCATGTCCATCGCCCGACGCTACCCCCGGTCGCGCCCCTTCACAAGCGAGCCGGGGGCGCTGTCGCGGATCAGTGGCCGTGGCCGTGGTAATAGTGGTGGTGGTGGACCACCGCGCCGGGGCAGTCATGACCATCATCCCCTTTCATCATCGAGCTGCGCATCCCGCCATGCGGACCGTAGCCGCCCGGTTCGTGATGCCCGCGCATCGCCTCGCCGTGACCGCCCGCGCGCGCGCGGTGCATCTCGCGCATCCGGGCGAATTCCCCGGGCGAGATCATCCCGTCGCCATCGGCGTCGAGCCGCTCGAACATGCGCCCGCCCTGCGCGGCCTGCAATTCATCGAGGCTCAGCATCCCGTCGCCATCGGCATCGTGGCGCGCGATCATGCGCTCGACGCGGGCGGCAATGCGCGCGGCGGCCTGCTCGGTCATGCGCGCGGCAAGCTCCTCGGGTCCGAGCAGCCCGTCGCCATCGGTATCGGCCCCCTCAAAGCGCGCGGCCATGTCGGCCATGCCGCCGCCCATCTCGCGGTTCATCTCCGTGCCCGTGTCCTGCGCCCGTCCCTGGCTCAACGCGCCGAGACCGATGGCCAGGGCAAGCCCCGTCATGAGCGCGGTGTTCTTCATCAAAGCTGTGGTCTTCATGGTCATCCCTCCTTCGGGGCCCGCTCCAGCGGGGTCCGCCATGCATCGCTTCGGAGGCGGCCTGGTCATCCGCATCCGCAAACTGCTACGCGCGGGCGCGACCTTTCCGACGCGCGCGGCACGAAAAAACCGCCGCCCCGGCGCGGGACGGCGGCCATCGGATCGCGGCGCGCGGCTCAGGCGGCCGTGTCGAGCGTCGGATAATCGGTATAGCCCTCCGCCCCGCCGCCGTAATAGGTCGCCTCGTCACCGGGGTTGAGCGGCGCGTTGCGGCGCAGCCGCTCCACAAGGTCGGGATTGGCGATATAGGGCCGGCCGAAGGACACCAGATCGACCTTTCCCTCGGCCACCCGCGTCATCGCCAGATCGCGATCATAGCCGTTATTGGCCATGTAAACCCCCTTCCAGAGCGGGCGAAGCGCGTCGAACCCACCCTTGCGCGCGCCGCCGGTATCGCCCTCGACCATGTGCAGATAGCCAAGGCCGCGCCCGTTCAGCGCCTCGATCACCGCCCCGAACGTGCCGTCGGGGTCGCTGTCCACGGCATCGTTGGCCCCCGACCAGGGCGAGAGGCGCAGCCCGATGCGCCCCGGCTCCCAGACCGTCGCCAGCCCGTCGAGCACCTCGAGCAGCAGCCGCATCCGGTTCTCTACCGATCCGCCATAGGCATCGGTGCGCCGGTTCGGCCCATCCTTGAGAAACTGATCGAGCAGATAGCCGTTGGCGGCGTGAAGCTCGATCCCGTCAAAGCCCGCCTCCTGCGCGCAGCGCGCGGCATGGACGTAATCGGCGACGATGCGCGGCATCTCGTCGAGGCGCAGCGCGCGCGGCTCCGACGTGTCCACGAAACCGTCGCGCGTGAAGGTCTGCGTCCTGGCCGCCACCGCCGAAGGCGCGACCGGCGCCTGACCGCCGGGCTGCAAGGACACATGGCTGACGCGCCCGACATGCCAGAGCTGCACCACGATGCGCCCGCCCGCCGCGTGCACCGCGTCGGTCACCTGCTTCCACGCCGCCACCTGTCGGGCCGTGTGGATCCCCGGCGTGCCGAGATAGCCCTTGGCCTCGGGGCTGATCTGGGTGGCCTCGGTGATGATGAGCCCCGCGCTTGCACGCTGGGCGTAATATTCGGCCTGCAACGGCCCCACCTCGCCGGTCGCGTCATCGGCGCGGTTGCGCGTGAGCGGGGCCATGACGATCCGGTTGGGCAGATCGAGCGCCCCCACCCGGAGCGGCGAGAAAAGCGTATCGGACATTGTCGAATCTCCCTTCTGGCAAACTGCATCGCCGACAATCTGGGGATGCGCGCGCGCCGCGCCAAGCCCGCGCGCCCTGCGCCTTTGTCAACACGCGCCCCCGCACCGGCGCACAATGCCCCGGCTCAGAGCGGGGCGATATCGCCCCCGGCGCGCATGGCGTGGAATTCCGCCTCCCAGGCGTTGAACCGCCCCTCGGCGATGGCCGCGCGCATCCCCGCCATGATCTCCTGATAATAGTGCAGGTTGTGCCAGGTCAGCAGCATCCCCGCGATCATCTCTCCGGCGCGGTAGACATGGTGGAGATAGGCCCGGCTGTAGCCCCGGCAGGCCGGGCAGGTGCAGCCCTCGTCGAGCGGGCGCGGATCCTCGGCATGGCGGGCGTTGCGGATATTGACCTGCCCGCGCCGCGTCCAGGCCTGCCCCGTGCGCCCCGACCGCGTGGGCAGCACGCAATCCATCATGTCCACCCCGCGCTTGACCGCGCCCACGATATCGTCGGGCTTGCCCACCCCCATCAGATAACGCGGGCGGTCCCCGGGCAGCAGATCGCAGGCGTAATCCAGCACGCCGAACATCGCCGCCTGCCCCTCGCCCACCGCCAGCCCGCCGATGGCATAGCCATCAAAACCGATGGTGCGCAGCGCCGCCGCGCTCTCCTCGCGCAATTCGCGCGTGACCCCGCCCTGCATGATCCCGAAGAGCGCGTGGCCGGGCCGGTCGCCGAACGCCGCCTTCGAGCGTTCCGCCCACCGCATCGAGAGCCGCATGGCGCGCGCCACCTCCGCATCCGAGGCAGGCAGCGCCGGACATTCGTCAAAGGCCATCACGATGTCCGAGCCAAGCAGCCGCTGGATCTCCATCGAGCGTTCCGGCGTCAGCTCGTGGCGCGAGCCGTCCACATGGCTGCGAAAGGTCACGCCCTCCTCGCTCAGCTTGCGCAGCCCGGCGAGGCTCATCACCTGAAAGCCGCCACTATCGGTCAGGATCGGCCGCTCCCAGTTCATGAAGCGGTGCAACCCCCCCAGCCGCGCCACCCGCTCCGCACCAGGGCGCAGCATCAGGTGATAGGTATTGCCCAGAAGGATATCCGCGCCCGTGGCCGCCACGCTCTCGGGCAGCATCCCCTTGACGGTTCCGGCGGTGCCCACGGGCATGAAGGCGGGCGTGCGGATCGCGCCCCGCGGGGTGGCGATCACGCCCGCGCGCGCCGCCCCGTCGCGCGCCGTCACCTCGAACCTCAATCCCATCGCCCACCCCTTTTTTCGGCTTTTGTGCTCCCTTAAAGCCGTCTACCCTGACGCGGAAGACTCCATTGCCAATTCATTCAAGGGCAAATCCATGAACGAAGACATGATTCTGGATCTGATTTCCGCCAATATCCTGTGGATCCTGATTGCGGTCTTCGGGTTTCTGGTCATCACCCGCGGCCTGCAGATCGTGCCGCAATCCGAGCAATACGTCGTCGAACGCTTCGGCAAGCTGCACAAGGTTCTCGGCCCGGGCATCAATCTCATCGTGCCTTTTCTCGACCGGGTGGCGCATCGCATCTCGATCCTGGAGCGGCAATTGCCCAATGCCAGCCAGGACGCGATCACCCGCGACAACGTGCTCGTGGAGGTGGAAACCTCGGTCTTCTACCGCATCCTGCAACCGGAAAAGACCGTCTATCGCATCCGCGACGTGGACGGCGCCATCGCCACCACCGTGGCGGGCATCGTGCGCGCCGAGATCGGCAAGATGGATCTCGACGACGTGCAATCGCACCGCTCGCATCTCATCGCCACGATCAAGTCGCTGGTGGAGGATGCCGTGGACGACTGGGGGATCGAGGTCACGCGCGCCGAGATCCTCGATGTCAATCTCGACGAGGCGACGCGGGCGGCCATGCTCCAGCAGCTCAATGCCGAGCGCGCCCGCCGCGCCCATGTGACCGAGGCCGAGGGCCAGAAACGCGCCATCGAATTGCAGGCCGATGCCGAGCTTTACGCCGCAGAGCAACAGGCCAAGGCGCGCCGCATCGCCGCCGATGCCGAGGCCTATGCCACCTCCGTCGTGGCCCGCGCCATCGCCGAGAACGGGCTGGAGGCCGCGCAATACCAGGTCGCGCTCAAACAGGTCGAGGCGCTCGACGCCATGGCGCGCGGCGAGGGCAACCAGACCGTCGTGCTCCCCGCCAGCGCCATCGAGGCCTTCGGAAACGCCTTTGCCATGCTCAGGGGGCGCGGCTGATGGGCGCGCTGTGGCAGCTCTGGTGGGTCTGGGGGGCGGCGGCGCTGGTGCTGGCCATTCTGGAAACCGTGCTGCCGGGCTTCGTGCTGCTGGGCTTTGCCTGCGGCGCGGCACTGGTGGCGCTTCTGGTGTTGTTGCCGCTGAAGATCGGCCTTTCGGCGCTGCTGGCGATCTTCGTGGCCTTTTCGCTCCTTTCCTGGGTCGCGCTGCGCCGTGCATTTCGCCGCCCCGATGACCAGACCCGCGTGATCCGCGAAGACATCAACAAGTAGCCCGGCCCTTGCGGGGCAGGCCCCATCGCGGCTATCACGCCCGCGCGCCCCCGGACAGGAGCAAGGCCATGACCGACGATACCGCGCCCCAGCCGCTGCAATTCGGCTGGGAGGAATGGATTTCCCTGCCCGATCTCGGCGTGCCAGCGATCAAGGCCAAGGTCGATACCGGCGCGCGGACCTCCGCGCTCCATGCCTTTGATATCGAGACCTTCGGGCCATCCGCGCGGCCCAAGGTGCGCTTTACCGTGCACCCGATCCCCGGACGCGACGATCTGGTGATCCCCTGCTCCGCCGCGATCATCGACCGCCGCGAGGTCACCTCTTCCAACGGCGAGCGCGAATTGCGCTACGTCATCCAGAGCACGCTCTCGGTGAACGGCGATCACTGGCCGATCGAGATCACGCTGACCAACCGCGCCACCATGGCCAGCCGGATGCTGCTGGGCCGGCAGGCGCTCAAGGATCATATCTCGATCGTCGCCACCGACCGCTTTCTCCAGCCCGAACTCAGCTACGATGTCTATCACACCGCGCGGATGCGCGCCGCCCAGCCCAAGCGCGCGCTGCGCATCGCCGTGCTCTCGCGCGAGGACAATTATTCCACCCGCCGCCTCGTCGAGGAGGGCGAGAAACGCGGCCACGCGGTCGAGGTGATCGACACCACGCGCTGCTACATGGCGATCAACGCGCTGGCGCCGGAGGTGCATTACGACGGCAAGCGCCTGCCGCGCTACGACGCCGTGATCCCGCGCATCGGCGCCTCGATCACCGCCTATGGCGCCGCCGTGATCCGCCAGTTCGAGACCATCGGCACCTTCTGCGTCAACCCCTCCGCCGGGATCGTCGCCAGCCGCGACAAGCTCTATGCCCATCAGCTCATGGCGCGCGCCCGCGTCGGAATGCCCAACACCGCCTTTGCCGCCAGCCCCAAGGATACCGGCAACCTCATCGGCCTTGTCGGCACCGCACCGCTGATCGTCAAGCTGCTCGAATCGACACAAGGCAAGGGCGTCGTGCTCGCCGAAACGCGCAAGGCGGCCGAATCGGTGATCGACGCCTTTCGCGGGCTCAAGGCCAATTTCCTCGTGCAGGATTTCGTGCGTGAGGCCGCGGGCGAGGATATCCGCTGCCTCGTCATCGGCGGGCGGGTGGTGGCGGCGATGAAACGCACCGGGGCCGAGGGCGATTTCCGCTCCAACCTGCATCGCGGCGGCACGGCGAAATCGGTGCGCATCACCCGGGCCGAGCGCGAGACGGCGATCCGCGCCGCGAAGGTCTTTGATCTCAACCTCGCGGGCGTGGACCTCCTGCGCGCGGACACGGGGCCCAAGGTGCTCGAGGTGAATTCCTCGCCCGGCCTCGAGGGGATCGAGGGCGCGACCTCGCGCAACATCGCCGGCGCCCTCTACGACATGATCGAGGCGCGCGTCCGCCCCGCCCCGGTGCGCCGCCGCAAGACCACGGGCTGAGGGGCGCGGCAGCCCTCTGGACGCGGGCCGCGACAAATCCTATATCTTTGGTCGGAATAAGCGCAGGACAGAGACGCCATGACCGCAGCCGAACCCCTCGAAGGGGCCCCGCTCATCGCCCCCTCCAGCACCGATCACCCGCTCTACGATCAGGTGGTGGAGGCCTGCCGCACGGTCTATGACCCGGAAATCCCGGTGAATATCTACGATCTCGGGCTGATCTACACGATCGACATCAGCCCCGAGAACGAGGTCAACATCATCATGACGCTGACCGCGCCGGGCTGTCCGGTGGCGGGTGACATGCCCGGCTGGGTGGCCGATGCGGTCGCGCCGCTGGCGGGCGTGAAGCAGGTCGATGTCCAGCTCACATGGGAGCCGCAATGGGGCATGGAGATGATGAGCGACGAGGCGCGGCTCGAACTGGGCTTCATGTAGCAACCGAGACAGGCAGAGGCAGGACACATGTTCGGCACATCCGGAAAACAGGCCGTGACCCTCACCCCGGCGGCGGTGGCGCAGATCACCCGGCTGATGGCCCGCGACGGGGTCAGCGGGCTGCGCCTGGGCGTGCGAAAGGGCGGCTGTGCGGGCATGGAATACACGATGGATTACGTCACCGAAATCGACCCCCATGACGAGGTGGTCGAACAGGATGGCGCGCGCGTGCTGATCGCGCCGATGGCGCAGATGTTCCTCTTCGGCACGACGATCGACTACCGCACATCGCTGCTCGAATCGGGCTTCGTGTTCAACAATCCGAACGTGACCGAGGCCTGCGGCTGCGGCGAGTCGATCCGCTTCGCGGAGATGTGAGGCAGGCCCCGAGCCCCCTGGAAGAGAACGAACCATGCGACGCAGGCTGGCCGCCGGCAACTGGAAGATGAACGGCACCCGGCAGAACCTGCCTGAAATCGCCGCGCTGGCCGCGGCCCATCCCGTCGCGGCGGTCGATATCCTGATCTGCCCGCCCGCCACGCTGCTCGCGCAGGCCGCCACCCTCGCCGAAGGCAGCGCCGTGACGATCGGCGCGCAGGATTGCCACCCCGCGCCCTCCGGGGCGCATACCGGCGACATCGCCGCCCCGATGCTCGCGGATGCGGGCGCGCGCGCGGTGATCCTCGGCCATTCCGAGCGCCGCGCAGACCATGCCGAAACCAGCGCGCTCGTCGCCGCAAAGACGCGCGCCGCCCATGACGCGGGGCTTCTCGCCATCCTCTGCCTCGGCGAGACCCTGGCCCAACGCGAGGATGCACAGACCATCGCCGTGGTCACCGAACAGCTGCGCGCCTCCCTCCCCGACAGCGCCACCGCCACCAACACCGTCCTCGCCTACGAGCCCGTCTGGGCCATCGGCACCGGCCTCACCCCCTCTGCCGCGCAGATCGCCGAGGTGCACGGTGTGCTGCGCGCCTGCATCGCCGAACATCTCGGCGCGCCCGAGGCCGACCAGATGCGCCTGCTCTACGGCGGCTCGGTCAAGCCCGACAACGCCGCCGCGATCTTCGCCATCGCCGATGTGGACGGTGCCCTCGTCGGCGGCGCGAGCCTGCGCGCGCGCGACTTCGCCCCGATCATCGCCGCGCTCGGATCCGCCTGAGGCTTCATCTTTCCCCAAATACTCCGGGGGAGTCGCGCCTCCGGCGCGACGGGGGCAGCGCCCCCGCCCCCCTCTACACCGGCAGCATGGTGGTGGACTTGATCTCCTCCATCGACAGAAGCGCCGTCACGTTGTGGATCTTCACCTCCGCGATCAACGCCTGGTAGAACACGTCATAGGCGCGCGCATTGGCCACGCGCACCTTGAGGATATAGTCGATATCGCCGGCCAGCCGATGCGCCTCCATCACCTCGGGGCGTTTCTTCAGCGTCTCGAGGAACCGCGCCTGCCAGGTGGCGTCATGCTCCGAGGTGCGAATGAGCACGAAGAAACACGCCTCCAGCCCGAGCGATTCGGGATCGAGCAGGCAGGTCTGTGCCCGGATCACACCCGCCTCGCGCAGCTTGCGGATGCGGTTCCACACCGGCGTCTTGGACGAGCCGACGCTGCGCGCGATATCGTCGAGCGATTGCGCCGCGTCGATCTGCAATTGCGCAAGAATTTTCCGGTCGAGGTCGTCGATGCGGACGGTCATTCCAATTTCTCCTCCAGACAGGAACGGGCCGCCCCCATCCGCCGGAATTCGGAACAAATTTCCTTATTTCTCGGAAGATATGGCGCCCAAGAGGGAATATTTCCTATATTCCGGACGAAGTCAAACCAACGGGATCCGCTGCCATCATGCCTGTCATCACCCCGCTGCCACACCCCGTCGCCTTTGTCGGCGCAGGCCCCGGCAATGCCGATCTGCTGACGCTGAAGGCCGCGCGCCTGATCGCGGCGGCCGATGTGGTGATCCATGACCGGCTGGTGAGCGCCGATATTCTCGGCCTCGCGCGCGAGGGGACGCAACGCGTCGCCGCCGGCAAGGAGGGGTTCGGCCCCTCCACGCCGCAGGCGGCGATCAACGCGCTGATCACGGGCCATGCGCTTGCCGGCGCGCGCGTGGTGCGGCTCAAGGGCGGCGATCCGGTGGTGTTCGGCCGTCTCGACGAGGAAATCGAGGCGGTCGAGGCCGCGGGCCTGCCGTTCGAGATCGTGCCGGGCGTCACAGCCGCCTCCGCCGCCGCCGCCGCCATCGGCCAGAGCCTGACGAAACGCGGGCGCAACGCGGCGCTGCGGTTTCTGACCGGGCATGACATGGCGGGCTTTGCCGAGCATGACTGGCGCGCGCTGGCGCGGCCGGGCGAGGTGGCGGCGATCTACATGGGCAAGAAATCCGCGCGCTTCATCCAGGGCCGCCTTCTCATGCACGGGGCGGACCATGCCACGCCCGTGACCGTGATCGAGAACGCCGCGCGCCCCGATCAGCGCGTGATCGCCACCACGCTCGGGCACCTGCCCGCCGATCTCGAGACCGCGGCCCTCACCGGCCCGGCGCTCACCTTTCTCGGCCTCGCGCCTCGCGCGGCGCAGGCCCGTCTCTCACAAACCCGGCAGGAGCTTGCCTGACATGGCCCGCGAATTCACCCCCAAGGTCGTCACCGCCAATGCCCTCATCGAGGGCGATGTGGTCTATCTCGCCGCCGATGACCGCTGGGTGCGCGACCTGGCCGAGGCCGAATTGCTGATCGACGAGGCCGAGGCCGACTATCGCCTGCTTCAGGCGCAGGCCCGCGCGGGCGAGATCGTCGGCGCCTATCTCGCCGAGATGCGCGCAGGCCCCGATGGCCCCAAACCCACCCATTTCCGCGAGGATTTCCGCCGCAAGGGCCCCTCGAACCGCTTTCACGGCAAGCAGGCCGACGGCCTGTCCCACGCCTGACCCACGCGACACGCGCAGGAGCACCAGATGTATCAATATACCGAGTTCGACCGCGCCTTTCTCGCCGAGCGCAACCGCCAATTTCGCGCCCAGGTCGCGCGGCGCATTTCGGGCAGCCTCACCGAGGAAGAATTTCGCCCGCTGCGCCTGATGAACGGGCTCTACCTGCAGCTGCACGCCTACATGCTGCGTGTGGCGGTGCCCTATGGCTCGCTCGACCCGGTTAAGATGCGCCAACTGGCCTATCTGGCCGAGCGGTGGGACAAGGGCTATGGCCATTTCACCACCCGCACCAATATCCAGTATAACTGGCCGCGCCTGTCGGATGTGCCCGACATGCTCGACGCGCTCTCGGAGGTGGGGATGCACGCCATCCAGACCTCGGGCAACACCATCCGCAACGTGACCTCGGACCATTTCGCCGGTGCCGCCGCGGATGAGCTGGACGATCCGCGCCCGGTGGCCGAGCTGATCCGGCAATGGTCCACCGACCACCCGGAATTCCAGTTCCTGCCGCGAAAGTTCAAGATCGCGGTCATCGCCTCCGAGACCGACCGCGCCGTGATGAAGAGCCATGACGTCGGCCTGCGCATCGTCGAGCGGGACGGGGCGCGCGGCTATCAGGTCTGGGTCGGCGGCGGCATGGGCCGCACACCGATGGTGGCGCGGCTCTTGCGCGATTTCCTGCCCGAGGCGGACCTGCTGCCCTATCTCGAGGCGGTGCTCGCCACCTATAACCGGATGGGCCGGCGCGACAACAAATACAAGGCGCGCATCAAGATCACCGTGTTCGAGAACGGGCTCGATGCCTTCCGCGACGAGGTCGAGGCGGAATTCCCGCACCGCCGCGCCGCGTTCTCGGGCGTCGATCAGGACTGGCTCGCCGAGATCCGCGCGCGGTTTGTCACGCCCACATTGCCCGAGCGCGACGCGGCCGCCTATGACGCCGCGCGCGATGCCGATCCGGTGTTCCGCGCCTGGGCCGATACCAATGTCAGCGCGCACAAACACGCCGATCACGGCATCGTCACCATCAGCCTCAAGGCCCATGGCGAGACGCCGGGCGATGCCAGCGCGGATCAGATGCGCCTTGTCGCCGATCTGGCCGAACGCTACGGCCACGGTGACATCCGCGTGAGCCATGCACAGAACCTCGTTCTGCCGCATGTGGCCCTGGCCGATATCCCGGCCGTCCATGCCGAATTGCGCAAGGCGGGACTGGGCACCGCCAATATCGGCCTCGCCTCGGATATCATCGCCTGCCCCGGCATGGATTACTGCGCGCTGGCCACCGCCCGCTCGATCCCCGTGGCCACCGGGCTTGCCACCCGGCTGGAGGAACTCAAGATCGAGCATGAGGTGGGCGCGCTCCAGATCAAGATCTCGGGCTGCATCAACGCCTGCGGGCATCACCATGTCGGCCATATCGGCATTCTCGGGCTCGACCGCGCGGGGGTGGAGAATTACCAGATCACGCTTGGCGGCGATCCGTCCGAGAGCACGGCCATCGGCACCCGCACCGGGCCGGGCTTTGCCTATGACGAGATCGTGCCGGCGGTGGAGCGGCTGATCTTTGCCTATCTCGACCTGCGCGAGGGGCCCGAGGAGACGTTCCTGCAAACATATCGCCGCCTCGGCATGGCCCCGTTCAAATCCGCGCTCTACGACGAGGAGGCCCGCGCCCATGCCGCCGAGTGACCTCCGCGAGCGGGTCGCCGCGCTCAACGACCGCTATCGCCACCATTCGGCGATTTCGGTGCTCGAGCACGCGCTCGGCGACCCGCAGGCGGGTCGGCTCGCGCTTGTCTCGAGCTTTGGCGCGGAATCGGTCGTGCTCTTGCACATGGTCTCGGTCACGAAGCCCGCGACGCCGGTGATCTTCATCAACACCGAGATGCTGTTTGCTGAAACGCTGGTCTATCAGCAGGAGCTGGCCGAGCGTCTGGCCTTGCGCGATCTGCGCATCATCCGCGCCGATCCCGCCGAGCTGCGCCGCCACGATCCCGACGACATGCTGCATCGCCGCGATACCGACGCCTGCTGCGCGCTGCGCAAGACGGCGCCATTGCAGCGCGCGCTCGACGGGTTCGGCGGCTGGATCACCGGGCGCAAACGCTATCAGTCGGGCAGCCGCGCCGCGCTCGACTTCTTCGAGCTCGAGGAGGGCACGGGCCGGATCAAGGTCAACCCGCTGACCCATTGGGCGCGCGAGGATATCCGCACCTACATGGAGGAAAACCGCCTGCCCCGGCATCCGCTGGTGGCGCGCGGCTATCCCTCGATCGGCTGCCAGCCCTGCACCACCCCGGTGCGCCCGCATGAGGATCCCCGCGCGGGCCGCTGGCGCGATCAGGACAAGACCGAATGCGGCATTCATCTGGTCAATGGCCGGATCGTGCGCAAGGGAGTTTCCGCATGAGCATCATCGTTACCGACCGGGGCTTTGGCCCCGATGACTGGACCGCGCCCGTCACCCCGCTCGCCGGGGCGGGCGCGCAGGCCACCGCGCTCGATCTGCCGGCCGATACCAACCCCGACGATCTTGTCGGGCGGCTGGCGCATGTCCGCTTCATCCGGGTGGATTTCCCCTCTGCCGCCGACGGGCGCGGCTTTACCATCGCGCGGCGGCTGCGGCTGATGGGCTATCGCGGGCGGCTGCGCGCGCGCGGCCATGTCATCGCCGATCAATACGCCATGGCGCGGCGCGCGGGCTTTGACGAGGTGGAAATCTCCGAGGCACTGGCCGCGCGCCAGCCCGAGGCGGACTGGCTTTTCCGCGCCGACTGGCAGGCGCATGATTATCAGGCACGGCTGCGCGGCTGACGGTCGCCTTCCCCTGACACAGATCAAGGACTAGGAAAGGGTGCCGGCATAAAGCGACCGGCAAGCAATACCATGAACGAGATGACCACCGTGCCCGAAACCCCCGCGAAACCGCCAAGGCCGCGCGCCCTGCCCGATGCGCAGACCGTGACGCAGGTCCGCCATTACACCGACCGGCTCTTTGCCTTCCGGGTGACACGCCCCGCGAGCCTGCGCTTTCGCTCCGGCGAATTCGTGATGCTCGGGCTGATGGTCCCCGACGAGAAGACCGGCAAGGACAAGCCGCTCCTGCGCGCCTATTCGATCGCCTCGCCCGCCTGGGATGACGAGCTGGAATTCTACTCGATCAAGGTGCCCGATGGCCCGCTCACCTCGCGGCTGCAACATATCGAGCCGGGCGACGAGATCATCCTGCGCCCCAAGCCCGTGGGCACGCTGGTGCATGACGCGCTCCTGCCGGGCAAGCGGATCTGGTTCTTTGCCACCGGCACCGGCATCGCGCCTTTCGCCTCGCTGCTGCGCGATCCGCAGACCTATGAGGATTACGACGAGGTGATCCTGACCCATACCTGCCGCGAGGTGGGCGAGCTGACCTATGGGCGTGAGCTGATCGAGGAGATCCGCAGCAACCCGATGCTCGAAGAGCTGATCGGCGAGGGCTTTCACGAAAAGCTGCGCTATTACCCCACCACCACCCGCGAGGAGAGCCCCAGGATGGGCCGCATCACCGATCTGATGCGTTCGGGCAAGGTGTTCGCCGATCTGGGCGTGTCCCCGCTCGCGCCCGAGACCGACCGCGCCATGGTCTGTGGCAATCTCGCCTTCAACCTCGAGCTCAAGGAGATGCTCGAAGGCTACGGGCTGCGCGAGGGCGCAAATTCCAGCCCCGCCGAATATGTGGTGGAAAAGGCGTTTCTCGACTAAGGACAAGGGGAGCCGCGGGGGGGTGTCTTGCCCGGCCCGCTTCCCGCAATCGCGCAACGCCCGCGCAGGCACAGTGGCCCGCGCGGGCGTTACCTGTCGTCGGGGCGCGCGCGCCTAGTAGCCGAGCGCCTGGCGCACCGCCGCGAGCGCGGCGCCAAGCCGCTCGGGGGCGGCCTCGACTTCGCGGAGTGCCGCGATCAGCCGGTCTTTCTGCATCGCCCCCAGATCCGAGTCCTCGATCAGACGACGCGCCTCATCGAGATCGAACCCCTCGGGTGTCAGCGCCTCGGGCACATCCCCGACCGGGGCCGTGGCCTGTTCCCCGGCAGGCGCGAGGCCCTCACGCACCGCCTCACCCGCGGCATCGGCGGCCTCACCCGCGGCATTCACGGCCGCGCCCACGGCCTCCTGCGCCGCTTCGGCCGCCTCCTGCGCGGCCTTCTCCGCCTCTTCCAGCGCCGTTGCGGGCGCCTCTCCGGAGGTGGACCCGGTCACACTCTCGACCACCTCATCGACCGATTTGCCAGTCACGAGCAGATAGCCCCCGCCCAGCACGATCAGCGCAAGAACGATCCAGATCAGGTTTCTCATGCCCAACTCCTCTTTCCCTGTGCGCGGGTCCCGCATCGGCGCGGCCCCATCGCGGATCCGTGGCCGAGATGGTGGCACCTGACAGGAACCGCAAGGGCAATCTGCACGCCTCGGCCCCGATCCGCCGATTTGCCGCTTGAAAGCGGGCGCGCCCGCGCTTACGGTGCAACGCCGAAATAAGTCCAGCCTTTCAACAATCGAAGGAACCAAAGCCATAGCCCGCCGACCTCACAACGCGCCTCCCACGCGCGATACCGGACCCCGCGTCAATGACCGTATCCGTGCCGATGAAATCCGCCTGATTGGCGCCGATGGCGAAAATATCGGGGTTGTCTCCCCTGCAAGGGCGCTTGAAATCGCCGAAGAGGCCGGCCTCGACCTCGTGGAAATCTCGCCCAACGCCACGCCGCCGGTCTGCAAGATCATGGATTTCGGCAAATACAAATACGAAACCCAGAAGCGCGAGGCCGAGGCCCGCAAGAAGCAGAAGATCATCGAGGTCAAGGAGGTGAAGTTCCGTCCCGGCACCGACACCCATGACTACGACGTGAAGATGCGCAACGTCACGCGGTTTCTGGAAGGCGGCGACAAGGTCAAGATCACCCTGCGCTTTCGCGGCCGCGAGATGGCCCACCAGCATCTCGGGCGCGAATTGCTCGAACGCATCGCCGAGGATGTGAAGGACATCGGCCGGGTCGAGAACATGCCCAAGATGGAAGGCCGTCAGATGGTGATGATCATCGGCCCCGTCACGAAATGAGCGCGCCCGCCCCGTGACCGCGCCGCGCCGCCAGTATCGCGTCCTGCCCGCGCCGACGCGCGGGCGCAAGGCCCCCGGCGTCAAGACGCCCGAGGGCCGGTTCGCCCTCGGGGTCGAGGATCTGCTCAACGAGATGGCGCGCGAGGGCTGGACCTATCTGCGCAGCGACATCCTGCCCAGCGAAGAGCGCCAGGGGCTCACCTCGCGCGCGGTGGTCTATCGCTCGGTGCTGGTATTCTGGCGCGAGGTCCCGCCGCCAACCGGGCTGACCACGGGTTCCCCGGCGCAGGCGGCCACGCGCAGCCCGGACCTGCGCGCGGATTGACCGCGCCGCCCTTTCGCGTGATTTCGCTTGCCGAATTCTGCCGCCTGCGGCGCGAGGCCCGCGCGCAGCCGCGACCTTGTCATCAGATTATCACCGATTTTTTCGCCCCCACCCCTTCTCATCGGCGCGTTTTGGCATAAACTCTGCGCCCTGACTCGAAGAGGTTTGCCCATGTCCAAGACTGATCCTTTCGGCTTTGACCTGTCGGTTGCGTCCGCCAAGCGCCGCAATCCGCGCGCGCGGCGGGGCATGTCGGGGGCGTCCGAAACCTCGACCCGCGTGTGCGAGCATCCCGGCTGCGAGGAGGCCGGCCTCTATCGTGCGCCGCGCTCGCCGGACCTTCTCGACGAATATCTCTGGTTCTGTCAGGCGCATGTGCGCGAATACAATCTGAAGTGGAATTTCTTCGAGGGCACCACCGAGGCCGAGCTGAACGCGCAGCTGTCGCATGACAAGGTCTGGGAGCGCGAAACGCGCCGCCTTACCGACCCGGAGGCGCGCGCCTGGGCGCGGCTCGGGATCGAGGATCCGCATCAGATCCTCGGCAACAAGGCCACCCGCAACCCGGGCCGCAAGCAGGGTGGCGGGCGCAAGCTGCCGCCGACCGAGCGGCGCGCGCTGGAGATCCTCGATGCCGCCGACGACTGGACCAAGGCCGAGCTGCGCAATGCCTACAAGTCGCTGATCAAGGTGCTCCACCCCGATATCAACGGCGGCGACCGCAGCCAGGAAGCGCAGTTGCAACAGGTGGTCTGGGCGTGGGAGCAGCTTCGCGACAGCCGCAATTTCAAGTGAGCCACCGGCGGCGCGGCGGCTTTTCGCGCATCCCGACCGACGGACCTTGGCGAGGGTCCGCGCAGCGCCCATCTCGGACCCTGACGGAAAAGAACGGAGGTTCCATGACACGTATCATCGCCTATGGTCTCCTGGGGCTGAGCATTCTCGCCACCACCGCGCCCGCGCCCGCGCAGGCCGACCCGCGGGGATGCCCGCCCGGCCTCGCCAGGCAGGGCACCGGATGCCTCCCCCCCGGTCAGGCCATGAAGCACGGCCTCTATCACCGCGGCGACCGGATCGACGGTGATTACATCGTCCTGCGCCATCCGGGGCGCTATGGTCTCGATCCCGATGAGACCTATTATCGCGTCGGCGACCATGTCTATCGTGTCAATCGCGAGACGCGCGAGGTTCTGGACCTGATCGGCGCGGCGGCCGCCGTGCTCGACTGAGGCGGGCGCCGCCGCGCGCGCTGAGCGTGGCGGGCGGGCCGCCTACTCCGCCGCCACCCGGCGCGCGGCGAGGATCTCCTTGAGGTAGCGGCCGGTATGGCTGCGCGCGACCTCGGCCACCTCTTCGGGGGTGCCCGTGGCCACGATCTCGCCGCCGCCATCGCCGCCCTCGGGGCCGATGTCGATGATGTGATCGGCGGTCTTGATCACGTCGAGATTATGCTCGATCACGATGACCGAATTGCCCTGCTCGACCAGTTCGTGCAGCACCTCCAAAAGCTTTTTCACATCCTCGAAATGCAGCCCCGTCGTCGGCTCGTCGAGGATATAGAGCGTGCGGCCCGTGGAGCGTTTGGCGAGTTCCTTGCTGAGCTTCACCCGCTGCGCCTCGCCGCCCGAGAGCGTCGTCGCCTGCTGGCCCACCTTGATATAGCCAAGCCCCACGCGCATCAGCGCGTCCATCTTCTCGCGGATCGAGGGCACGGCCTTGAAAAACGCCTGCGCCTCTTCCACGGTCATGTCAAGAACGTCCGCTATGCTCTTGCCCTTGAACCTTATTTCCAGCGTCTCACGGTTGTAGCGCGCGCCCTTGCAGGTCTCGCATTCGACATAGACATCGGGCAGGAAATGCATCTCGATCTTGATCACCCCGTCGCCCTGGCACGCCTCGCAGCGCCCGCCCTTGACGTTGAACGAAAACCGCCCCGGCTTGTAGCCGCGCGCCTTGGCCTCGGGCAGGCCCGCGAACCAGTCGCGGATGGGGGTGAAGGCCCCGGTGTAAGTGGCTGGATTGGACCGTGGCGTGCGCCCGATGGGGCGCTGGTCGATGTCGATCACCTTGTCGAGATGCTCCAGCCCCTTGATCGTCTCGCAGGGCGCGGGCACCTGCCGCGCGCCGTTGAGGCGCATCGAGGCGGTCTTGAACAGGGTCTCGATGGTCAGGGTCGATTTGCCCCCGCCCGAAACCCCCGTCACGCAGACGAATTTGCCCAGCGGAAATTCCGCCGTCACCGCTTTGAGATTGTTCCCTGACGCATTGACAACAGTAAGTTTTTTTCCGTTGCCCTTGCGTCGCGTGGCGGGGATGGCGATCTCGCGCGCGCCCGAGAGATATTGCCCGGTGAGCGAGGCGGGATCGGCGGCCACCGCCTCGGGCGTGCCGTGGCTGACCACCTGCCCGCCATGCACGCCGGCGCCGGGGCCGATGTCAAAGACGTAATCGGCGGTGCGAATGGCCTCCTCGTCATGCTCCACCACGATGACGGTATTGCCCTGATCGCGCAGGTTTCTGAGCGTCTGCAGGAGCCGCCCGTTGTCGCGCTGATGGAGCCCGATCGAGGGCTCGTCGAGCACATAGAGCACGCCGGTGAGCCCCGATCCGATCTGGCTCGCCAGCCGGATGCGCTGGCTCTCGCCGCCGCTCAGCGTGCCCGCGTTGCGCGCGAGCGTCAGGTAATCGAGGCCCACGTTGACGAGGAATCCCAGCCGCTCGCGGATCTCCTTGAGGATGGCGCGGGCGATCTCGTTCTTCTGCGCGCCCAGATGCTCCGGCACCCGCGCGCACCAGTCATGCGCCTCGCGGATCGACATCTGCACCACCTGGCCGATATGCAGGCCCGCGATGCGCACGGCAAGCGCCTCGGGGCGCAGCCGGTAGCCCTCGCAGGTGCCGCAGGGGCGGTTGTTCTGGTAGCGCTCGAATTCCTCGCGGATCCAGGCCGAATCCGTCTCGCGGTAACGCCGTTCCATGTTGGGAATGACGCCCTCGAAGCTGCGCGAGACCTCATACACGCGGCCCCCCTCGTCATAGCGAAAGGTGATCTCCTCCCCGCCCGAGCCATGGAGGAACACCTGTTTGACATGGGCGGGCAGATCGCGCCAGGGTGTTGCCTTGTCGAATTCGTAATGCCGCGCGAGCGAGTTGATCGTCTGGGTGAAATAGGGCGATTTGCCCTTGCGCCAGGGCGCGATGGCCCCGTCGGTCAGTCTGAGCGCCTCATCGGGCACGATCAGACGTTCGTCAAAGAACAGCTCCACCCCGAGGCCGCCGCAATCGGGGCAGGCCCCGAAGGGCGCGTTGAAGGAAAACAGCCGCGGCTCGATCTCGGGAATGGTGAAGCCGCTGACCGGACAGGCGAAATTCTCGGAAAAGGTGATCCGCTCCGGCTCGCCCTCGCGCGGGGCGGTTTCCAGAATGGCGATGCCCTGCGCGAGGTCGAGCGCGGTGCGGAAACTGTCGGCAAGCCGCGTCGCGAGCCCCTCGCGCACCACGATCCGGTCCACCACCACGTCGATATCGTGGCGCAGCTTCTTGTCGAGCACGGGCGGCTCATCGAGATCGTGGAACGCGCCATCGACCTTGACCCGCTGAAAGCCCTGCTTGCGCAACTCGAGGAATTCCTTGCGGTATTCGCCCTTGCGGTCGCGCACGATGGGGGCGAGCAGATAGGCGCGCGTGCCCTCCTCCATCGCCATCACGCGGTCCACCATGTCCTGCACCTGTTGCGCCTCGATGGGCAGGCCGGTGGCGGGGGAATAGGGGGTGCCCACGCGGGCGAAGAGCAGGCGCAGATAGTCGTAGATCTCGGTGACGGTGCCGACGGTGGAGCGGGGATTTTTCGATGTCGTCTTCTGCTCGATGGAAATCGCGGGGGAGAGGCCGCTGATATGGTCCACATCGGGCTTTTCCATCATGTCGAGGAATTGCCGCGCATAGGCCGAGAGCGATTCCACATAGCGGCGCTGCCCCTCGGCATAGATCGTATCAAACGCCAGCGAGGACTTGCCCGAGCCCGAAAGCCCCGTGATCACAACGAGTTGGTCGCGGGGAATATCCACGTCGATATTCTTGAGATTATGCTCGCGCGCGCCGCGCACGGAAATTGTCCTGAGTTCGGCCATTCTGACCCCCTAGCCATTGCCCATGACATAGTGGAGCGCGGTGAGTCGTCCAAGCCGAAATTGTGAACGGATGAGGAACATGGTCTCGCCCCCCGAAGCCCGCGATTCGCGAGGCTATTTCTGCGCGATGGCCCAGGCGCAGACGGGAAATTCGGGATCGTCGGTCAGATCGTCGGTCGCACGATCATGCTCGGGCGGCCAGGTCTCTTCGAGGTTGCGCCGCGCGGCGGCGCGGTTGCCCCATTGGCGGGCGGTGATGTTCGCCTCGGCAAAGCCCGCCTCGATCAGCAGGTTCTTCAGCCCCCGTGCCGACCAGCGCGAGCAATCCACCGGGTCGCCGTGATACGGGATGAAGAACGGCACGGCGAGCCAGAACCAACCGCCGGGCCGCAGCATCGCGCGCACGTTCTGCGTGGCGGCATAGGGCCGGTCGAGATGCTCCCAGACCTGATTGGCGAGAATGATGTCATATTGCGCCACCGCGCCGCTGTCGTCGGTGAACGGCCCCTTGCAGATGTCATGCCGCGGAAAGCGGTAGCGGGTATAGCTGCGAAATTCGAACCGCCGCCCGAACCTGCCCGAGATCTCGGCGGCGTCCATCGCTTCGGGGCCCAGCGCCGCGATCCAGCGGCGGGTGGCCTTCTGCATGACGATGCGATTGAGACTGGCCAAGGGCGGCTCCCTGCTCTGCTGCGCCCACCTTGCCCGCGCGCGCCCTGCGGCACAAGGCACCACGCGGCCCCGAGGACCGCCAGCCGCTACTCGTCATCCTCCAGCGAGAAGAGATGCGGCACCGCCGGACAGGGGGCGAGCGTATTGCCCGCCACGTCGCTCAGCCTCGTCTGGTGCAGGAACACATAGACATGCGCGCTGAAGCTCTCCCACAGCCGGTTCGCCAGCGATTGCGCCCGGCTCCCGCTCAGCCCGCCCGAGGCCCCCGCCCCCTTGTGCAGCGCGTCCACCGTCTCATCCACCGCCGCCAGCACATCGGACACGCGGATCTCCGAGGCCGGCCGCGCCAGCCGGTAGCCGCCCCCCGGACCGCGGACCGACATCACCAGATCGGCGCGCCGCAGCTTCACGAAGAGCTGTTCGAGATAGGGCAGCGAGATGTCCTGCCGGCGCGACACCTCGCCCAGCGTCACCACCGCCCCCTCGGGCTGGAGCGCGATATCGACCAGCGCCACCATCGCGTAGCGCCCCTTGGTGCTGAGTTTCATGACCCCCTCCACGCGCGCGTGCCTGATTGACCTTGGCCGATGCAGCGCTTATCTGCAACCGGACCGGTCCGGAACCGATCATATCCGAACCACGCCCGAGGATGCGAGAGCGAATGCGCCCCACCGCGCCCCTGCCCGTGCAAGAAGGACACTAAGCGATGCCCGAGGTTATCTTTGCCGGCCCCGAGGGCCGCCTGGAAGGCCGTTATCATCCGCAACGCGACCGCGATTCGCCGATCGCCATCGTGCTGCACCCGCACCCGCAATTCGGCGGCACGATGAACAACAAGGTCGTCTATAACCTGCATTACGCTTTCCACAACATGGGCTTTACCGTGCTGCGGTTCAATTTCCGCGGGGTCGGGCGCAGCCAGGGGGAATACGATCAGGGCGTGGGCGAGCTGTCGGACGCCGCCGCCGCGCTCGACTATCTGCAATCCATGAACGCCAATTCCAAGCATTGCTGGGTGGCGGGCTTTTCCTTTGGCGCGTGGATCGGGATGCAGCTGCTGATGCGGCGGCCCGAGGTGACGGGCTTCATTTCGGTGGCGCCGCCCGCCAACATGTATGATTTCTCCTTTCTCGCCCCCTGCCCCGCCTCCGGCCTGATCATCAACGGCACCGCCGATCGGGTGGCGCCGCCCGCCGATACCGCCGCGCTCGTGGCCAAGCTGCAGGAACAGCAGGGCATCACCATCACCCATCAGGAGATCGAGGGCGCCGACCATTTCTTCCGCGAGCCGCATATGGACACGATGATCGACGCCGTGACCGGCTATGTGAAGCGCCGCCTGACCGAGACCACCCGCTAGGCGCGCGGCCCGGCCAGGCCCTGCCTCAGCCCAGCTTGCGCAGCCGCGCGAGCAGGCTGGAGGTGTCCCACCGCCCGCCGCCCATCTTCTGCACGTCCTTGTAGAACTGATCGACCAGCGCCGTGACCGGCAGGCTCGCCCCCACCTCATCGGCGGCCGCGAGGCAGATGCCCAGATCCTTGCGCATCCAGTCCACCGCGAAACCGTGGTCCCACTTGTCCGCGATCATGGTTTCGTAGCGGTTCGACATCTGCCACGACCCGGCCGCGCCCTGGCTGATCACCTCGACCACCGCACGCCCGTCGAGCCCCGCCTTCTCGGCGAAATGCAGCGCCTCCGAGAGGGCCTGCACGAGGCCGGCAATGGCGATCTGGTTGACCATCTTGGTCATCTGGCCCGCGCCGCTCTCGCCGAGGCGCCGGCAGAGCCTGGCATAGACCTGCATCACCGGCTCGGCGCGGGCATAGGTGGCCTCGTCGCCACCACACATGATCGAGAGCTGGCCCTTCTCGGCCCCCGCCTGCCCGCCCGAGACCGGCGCATCGACAAAGCCGAGCCCAAGCGCCGCCGCCGCATCATGGAGCTCGCGCGTCACCCTGGCCGACACCGTGGTGTGATCGACGAAGATCGCACCCTTCGCCATTCCCGCGAATGCCCCCTCCTCACCGAGGCAGACGCTGCGCAAATCGTCGTCATTGCCGACACAGGCCATCACGAATTCGGCCCCCTCGGCCGCCGCCCGCGGGCTGGGCGCGTGCCGTCCGCCATGCTCGGCCACCCATTTTTCGGCCTTGGCCGCCGTCCGGTTGAAGACACAGACATCATGCCCCGCCGCCTGCAGGTGCCCCGCCATCGGATAGCCCATCACCCCAAGGCCCAGAAATGCCAGTTTCGCCATGTCCTCTCCTCCCGTTGCCGTCGCGGTGCCGTTGTCACCGGCGCGATTTCTGACTATCCACAAGGTGGATGCAAGCAAAAACTCGGGAAGGTGCGCCATGCCGGTGATCCTCAGGTGGCTCATGCGTATCGCCGGGGGGCTGGTTCTGCTGTCGCTCGCGATGCTCGGGGTGGTCTATGCGCTGGTCGCGCGCTCATTGCCCGATTACGACAAGCGGCTGGCGGTGGCGGGGATCGGCGCGCCGGTCGAGATCGTGCGCGACAGTGCCAATGTGCCGCATATCTTCGGCAGCAGCGACGCCGACACCTTCTTCGGCCTCGGCTATGCCCATGCCCAGGACCGGCTCTGGCAGATGATGATGATGCGCCGCACGGTGCAGGGGCGGCTGTCGGAAGTATTCGGCGCGCGCACGGTCCGGATCGACACGACGCTCAGGCGCTTCGATCTCTACAACCTTGCGCGCGCCTCGGTGGCGGCGCAGGATCCCGCAACGCTCGCCGCGCTCAAGGCCTATTCGGACGGGGTCAACGCCCGGCTGACCGAGATCAACCGCGAGGCATTGGGGCGCGGCGCGCCCGAGCAGTTCCTCTTCAACGCGCCGATCGCGCCCTGGCAGCCCGCCGATTCCATCGCCATGCTGAAACTCATGGCGGTGCAGCTCTCGGGCCATCTCGGCCGCGAGGTGCTCCATGCGCGCGCGGCGCTCGCGCTCGACGATCCCGCGCGGCTCGAGGATATCGTGCCGCTGGCACCAGGCGGCGGCATCGCCGCGCTGCCCGACTATGCGAGCCTCTTTCCCGGCCTGCCAAAACCGGGGGCCACGCGCATGGCCACGCATGATCCGCTCTCGCCCTTCAGGCGGCCCGCCCATGCCGGGGCATCGAATGCCTGGGCCGCCGCGCCCGCGCGCTCGGCCTCGGGCGGCACGCTGCTGGCCAACGATCCGCATCTGGGCTTTTCCGCGCCGGCGATCTGGTATCTGGCGCGGCTGGAACTGGAGAGCGGCGGCGTGATCGGCGGCACCATCCCCGGCATTCCCGCGATCCTGACGGGGCGCAGCGCGCGGCTCGGCTGGGGGATCACCTCCGCCTATCTCGACGATCAGGACGTGTTCATCGAGGAGCTGAACCCCGCCAATCCCGACGAATACCGCACCCCCGAGGGCTGGACGCCGTTCCGCACCGCGCGCTCCATCGTCGAGGTGAAGGGCACCGATCCCGTCACGCTGACGCTGCGCTGGACCGAGAACGGCCCGGTCCTGCCCGGCAGCCATTACGATCTGGCCGAGGTGACGCCACCGGGCCATGTCGCCGCCGTCGCCTGGACCGCGCTTTCGGATCGGGACACGACGATGACCGCCGCGATGCGGCTGATGCGCGCGGGCTCGGCCGCCGAGGCGCTCGAGAGCGCGCCGCTCTTCATCGCCCCCGCGCAGAACCTCATGCTGGCGGACGAGCACGGCATCGCGCTCCGGCTCATCGGGGCCATGCCCCGCCGCGACGCCCGCCACGAGAGCCAGGGCCGGATGCCGAGCCGGGGCTGGATCCCCGAGAACCGCTGGCAGGGGATGCTGCCCACGACCGCCAACCCCGTATTCATCGACCCGCCGGGCGGCATTCTCGGCAATACCAACAACAAGATCGTGGAGCGTCCCTTTCCCATGCATGTCAGCCATTTCTGGGGCGACACGCAACGCATCCACCGCTGGCGGCGGCTCATGCAGGGGCGCGAGGTGCATACGCGCGACAGTTTCATCGAGGCGCAGCTCGACACTGTCAGCTTCACCGCGCGCTCGCTGCTGCCGCTGATCGGGGCGGATCTGTGGTTCACCGGCGAGGCCGCCCCCGACGGCACCCCCGAACGCCTGCGCCAGCGCGCGCTCACCATGCTTGCCGAGTGGAATGGCGAGATGAACGAACACCTGCCCGAGCCGCTCATCTACGCCGCCTGGATGCGGGCGCTGATGGATCGGCTGATCCGCGACGATCTCGGGCCGCTCTCGCGCGAATTCGACCACCCCGATCCGGTCTTCATCGAGCGGGTGTTTCGCGACGTGAACGGCGCGTCGGCCTGGTGTGATGTCAAGCAATCGGCGGCAATCGAGACCTGCACCGATATCGCGCGCATGGCACTCGACGATGCGCTGATCTGGGTCACCGAGCGCTACGGGCGCGCCCTCGAAAGCCTCCGCTGGGGCGACGTGCATCAGGCCACGCATGACCACCAGATCCTGGGCGAGGTGCCGCTCCTGCGCCATTTCGTGAATATCCGCCAATCCACATCGGGCGGCGACAACACGCTCCTGCGCGGACGCACGCGCGGCGGTGACGGGCCCGACCCGTTCCACAACGTGCATGGCGCAGGCTATCGCGGCGTCTATGATTTCGCCGATCCCGACAGCAGCGTGTTCATCATCTCCACGGGTCAATCGGGCCATTTCCTCAGCCGCCATTACGACGATCTGGCCCAGCTCTGGCGGCGCGGTGAATATATTCCGATGTCGCTCGACGAGGGGCTGGCGCGCGCGGCGACGGTGGGAATCACAGTGCTGGAGCCCCAGGGCAGGCCATAGACCACCCATGAAAAAGCCATGAAAAAGGGGCCGCGCCTCCCCTGACGGGAAACGCGACCCCTCCTGTCCCGGCCGGTGCCTAGCCCGCGGCCGCCACCGCGCGGCGCGTCATCACCGCGACCAGATGCGCGCGGTAATCGCCCGAACCGTGCAGATCGGAAATCATGCCCTCCCCCGAGAGGCTCAGCCCCTCGAGCGCGCCGGGCGCGAAATCCTTCGACAGCGCCGCCTCGGCCTCGGACCAGCGAAACACGCCATCCTCCGACGCGCCGGTGACCGCCACCCGCACGCCATCGGCGTATTTCGCCACGAACACGCCCACCAGCGCAAAACGCGACGCGGGCTGCTCGAACTTCTGGTAATTGGCCTTCTCGGGCACCGGGAACCGCACCTCGGTGATGATCTCGCCATCCTCGAGCGTGGTGGTGAACATCCCCTCGAAGAAGTCATCCGCCGCAATCTCGCGGTTGGTCGTCACCACCGTCGCGCCGGAGGCAAGCACCGCCGCCGGATAGCAGGCGGAGGGGTCGTTATTGGCGAGGCTGCCGCCGATCGTGCCGCGATTGCGCACCGCCGGATCGCCGATCCGCGCAGCAAGGGCGGCCAGCGCCGGATAGGCCCCCGCCCCCGCCGCCACCTCGGCATGGGTGGTGCCGCCACCGATGCACAGCGCACCATCCGCGCCGGTGCGGATGCCCTTGATTTCGGCCACGCCCGACAGCGCCACCAGCCGCGCGGGCGCGGCCAGCCGCTGCTTCAGCGCGGGGATGAGCGTCTGCCCACCGCCCAGCGCCTGCGCCTCCTCGGCGCCAAGCGCCGTGATCGCATCGGCCAGCGTCGCGGGCCGGTCAATCTCGAATGCATACATGGGTAATCCTCCCTCAGCCCTGCATCGCCGCCCAGACACGCGCAGGCGTGAGCGGCATGTCGATATGGGTGATGTCCTTGCCCGCCGAACGCAGCGCATCCACCACCGCGTTGACCACGGCCGGCGGCGAGCCGATCGCCCCCGCCTCGCCACAGCCCTTCACGCCCAGCGGATTGTGGGTGCAGGGCGTCGCGCAGGAATGATCGACCGTGAAGAACGGCACATCGCTGGCGCGCGGCATGGCGTAATCCATGAAGCTGCCGGTCAGGAGCTGGCCGTTCTCGTCATAGGCGCAGCCCTCGAGCAGCGCCTGCCCGATTCCCTGCCCGATCCCGCCATGCACCTGCCCCGAGACGATCATCGGGTTGACGATATTGCCGAAATCATCCGCCGCCGCGAACCGCTCGATGGTGACACGACCGGTCTCGGGATCGACCTCCACCTCACAGGCATAGGCCCCCGAAGGATAGGTAAAGTTCGACGGATCATAGAACGCCGTCTCCTCCAGCCCCGGCTCCAGATCGGCGAGCGGATAGTTGTGCGGCACATAGGCGGCCAGCGTGACATCGCCCCAGGCCACGGATTTATCGGTGCCCGCGACGCTGAATTTGCCATCCTTGAGCTCGATATCGCCCTCGGCGGCCTCCATCAGATGCGCGGCGATCTTCTTCGCCTTGCTGATGATCTTCTCGGTGGCGCGCACCATGGCCGAGCCACCGACCGCGAGGCTGCGCGAGCCATAGGTGCCCATGCCCATCGGGGTATTGGCGGTGTCGCCGTGGACGATCTCGACCTGGTCGGCACCGATCCCGATCATGTCGGCGACCACCTGGGCAAAGCTCGTCTCGTGGCCCTGACCGTGACTGTGGCTGCCGGTCATCACGGTGATGCCGCCGGTGGCATTGACGCGCACCGTGGCGCTCTCGTAAAGCCCCGCGCGCGCCCCCAGCTGCCCCACGAGGTTCGACGGCGCGATGCCGCAGGCCTCGATATAGCAGTTGACGCCCAGACCGCGCAGCTTGCCCTTCGCCTCGCTTTCCTTGCGCCGCGCGGCAAAGCCCTTGAGATCGGCGATCTCCTCGAGCTTGTCCATCGTGGCGTGATAGTCGCCGGTATCATATTCCACCGCGACCGGCGTGGCATAGGGAAACTCGGTGATGAAGTTCTGCCGCCGCAGCGCGATCGGATCGACGCCCAGCTCGCGCGCGGCCTTGTCGATCACCCGCTCGAGCTGATAGGTCGCCTCCGGCCGCCCCGCTCCGCGATAGGCATCGACCGGCACGGTATTGGTGAACACCGCCTTGACGTTCACATAGATGAGCGGGGTCTTGTAATTGCCCGCCATCAGCGTGCCGTGCAGCCAGGTCGGGATCGACGGCGCGAAGGTCGACAGATACGCCCCCATATTGGCGTAGGTCTCGGTGCGCAGGGCGGTAAAGTTGTTCTCCGCATCGAGCGCCAGTTCGATCTTCGTCACATGGTCGCGGCCATGGGCGTCCGACATGAACGCCTCCGACCGGCTCGAGGTCCACTTGACCGGACGGTTGAGCGCGCGCGCGGCAAAGGTGCAGAACGCCTCCTCGGCATAGTGATAGATCTTGGAACCGAAGCCCCCGCCGACATCGGGCGCCACCACGCGCAGCTTGTGCTCGGGGATGCCGAGAACGAAGGCCCCCATCAGGAGACGGATCACATGCGGGTTCTGGCTGGTGGTGTAGAGGGTCGAATCACCCGTCGCGCGGTTGTAATCGCCCACCGCCACGCGCGGCTCCATCGGGTTGGCGATGAGCCGGTTGTTCACCAGCTCCAGCGTGGTGACATGGGCGGCCTTCTGGAACGCCTCATCGACGGCGGCCTTGTTCTCCTCGACGAAACCCCAGTCATAGCAGAGGTTCGAGGTCAGATCGTCATGCACCTTCGGCGCGCCCTCGACGAGCGCCGCCTTCATGTCCACGACCGCCGGCAATTCCTCGATATCGAGCTCGATCGCCTCGGCGGCATCGCGCGCCTGCTCGCGCGTCTCGGCCACCACCGCGGCGATCGGATCGCCGACATGGCGCACCTTGCCATGGGCCAGCACCGGGTGGCGCGGCTCCTGCATCGGCTGGCCGAACCGGTCGGTCACCTGCCAGCCGCAGGGAATGCCCCCCACCTCGACGAAATCCTCGCCGGTAAAGACTCGTAGCACGCCGGGCATGGCCTCGGCCGCGCTGGTATCGACCTTGTTGAGCCGCCCATGCGCCACATCCGAGCGCAGGAAATACACATAGGCCTGCCCACGCAGGTTGATGTCATCGGTATAGTTGCCCGTGCCGGTCAGAAACCGCACGTCCTCGCGCCGCGGGGTCGCTGCGCCAATGCCTCCATCCTTCGGCATGTCCTTGTCCTCTCTCAAATCCCTCGGGGTTGCCCCCGCTCTCAGCCGCGGCGCTTCATCTTTCCCGAAATACTCCGGGGGAGCGCCGCAGGCGCGGGGGCAGCGCCCCCATTGCTCTGCTATTCGGCCGCGATGGCGCTCACATCCTGCCCCGAGGCCGCAAGAATCGCCTTGACGATGTTGTGGTATCCCGTGCAGCGGCAGATATTGCCCTCGAGATACTCGCGGATCTCGGCCTCGCTCGGCTTGGGGTTCTCGGCCAGCAACGCCGCCGCCGACATCACCATCCCCGGCGTGCAGAAACCGCATTGCAGCCCGTGATGCGCCTGGAATGCCGCCTGGATCGGGTGCAGCGTGCCGTCGGGCTCGGCCATGCTCTCGATGGTGCGCACCTCGGCGCCCTCGGCCTCGGCGGCGAACATGGTGCAGGATTTGACGGCGCGGCCGTTCACATGCACCACGCAGGCGCCGCACTGGCTGCTATCGCAGCCCACATGAGTCCCCGTGAGCCCAAGGCTCTCCCTGAGAAATTCGACAAGAAGCGTGCGGCCCTCCACCTGGCCCTTCGCTGGCTTGCCATTCACCGTCATGCTGACCTCTGGCATTGGCTCCTCCCAAATTATCGTGACGTCACCCGGTTCCTAGCACAAACGCCCCGGCTGTCACCCGCGACTAAAGCATGGGAGCCCCGTTCTGAGAACCCCGTTCTTTGTTCCAGGCGCGGGGTTTCAGGCACGCGGGCCGCGCCGGGGCTGGGGGCGCGTCGGAATTTCCTTGAGCAGCCCCCCCACCCCCATGCCCGCGATCTCCGCCGCGCCGCAGGGCAACCCGCAGGCCACCCGCGCCAGAACCCAGTCCGCGCCGTGCAGCACGGGGCTGCGCGCGCTGCCCGGCAGGCCGATCACCGGCCGCGCGCCGATCTCGCCCAGAAACAGCAGGTTGCCGGGATCGACCGGCATCCCGAACCGGATGAGCCGCCCGCCCGCGCGTCGCAATGCCGCAGGCGCGGTATCGCGCGGATCCGAGGTGGCCGAGGCGGTGAGGATGAGCACGATCGCGCCCCGCGCCGAGGCGATGGCCCGCGCCAGCGGCGCCTCCTCATGCGCAGCGGCAATCGTCTCGATGAGTTCCATGCCGAGCGCCTCGACCCGCGCCGCCACCGCCGCGATCCCCTTGTCACCCGGCCCCGCCTCCGCCCCGGTCAGGATCAGGCTCGCCGTGGCATGGACCGGCACCGCGAGGCGCAGCGCGCCGCGCGCCGCCGCCGCCGCGCGCCGGGCCAGCGCGCCCGCCACGCCATAGGCGATGATCTTGACCGTGGCCGCCATGCCGCCCGCGCGGATCTGATGAAAGGGCGCGACCGTGGCCACGGTGATCATCGGATCGACCGCATTGGCGGCATTGATGGCGTCCCGGTCGAGCGTGACCACGCCGGGCCTGGCCGCGATCAGGTTCACCCGCCCCGTGAAGGGCTCCGACAGCGTGATCCCCGCCGCCCCCTCCGCCAGCGCGCGCGCAACAACGCGCGCCGCCGCATCCTCGTGCAGATCGCCCTCCTCCAGCCGCGCCACCGTGACGCGCGCATATCCCGCCGCCCGCAGCGCCGCGATTTCCGCCGCCCCCAGCACCACCCCCTTGCGCAGCCGCCCCGAGGCCACCCGCTCGGAATGGGCAAGGATCGCGCCCTCCGCCTCTTCGAGCGGCACGGGCCCGAATTTCACGCGCCCTGCCTCAGCACCCGGGTCATCTCGGCCAGGATGCTGACCGCGAGCTCCGCCGGTCCCGCCGCCCCGATATCGAGGCCGACAGGCCCGTGAATGCGCCCGATCTCGGCCTCCGAAAACCCCGCCGCGCGCAGCCGCTCCACCCGCCTGGCATGGGTCCGGGTCGAGCCGAGCGCACCGATATAGAACACGTCCGAGCGGAGTGCTGCCATCAGCGCCGGATCGTCCAGCTTGGGATCATGCGTCAGCAGCACGAGGCCCGTGCGCGCGTCCAGCCCGAGCGCGGCCACCGCCTCGTCGGGCCAGTCATGCATCAGCCGCGTGCCCGGAAACCGCGCCGCGCTGGCAAAGCTCTCGCGCGGGTCGATCACCACCGGGTCATGGCCCGCGATGCGCGCCATCGGCACCAGGGCTTGCGCGATATGCACCGCGCCCACGACGATGAGGCGCAGGGGCGGGTTGTGAATGGCCACGAAGGTCTCTCCATCCTCCTCGAACCCCGAGCGATCCATGCGAAAGCGGTCCTCGTGCCCCGCCCGCTCCAGCCGCCGCCCCCCCGGCCCGGTGACATAGGCCACGGCCTCGCGCGCCGCCCGCGCCGCCACCAGATCCGCGAGCAGCGCCTCGGGCATCACGCGGCCCACCGGCTCCACCAGCACCCGGATCGTGCCGCCACAGGCGAGGCCGACGGCAAAGGCATCGCCGTCCGACACGCCGTATTCGAGCATGACCGAGCGCCCCGCCTCGATCGCGTCGAGCGCCTCGACCACCACCGCGCCCTCCACGCAGCCGCCCGAGACCGAGCCCGCGATCTCGCCCGCGCCCGAAATCGCCAATTGGCTGCCCACCCGGCGCGGCGCGCTGCCCCAGGTCTCGACCACCGTGGCCAGCGCCGCCCCCTTGCCCGCCCGATGCCAGCCGAGCGCCGTCTCGGGTATGTCGTCGAACCGTTCCATCATCCCCCCATCGCCGCCATCAGCCGCGCCCGCTCGCCACCATCCTCGCGGCGCGAGAGCGCCTCGGCCAGCGCCTCCAGCGTGGCGATGGAATGGCCCGCGCGCAAGGCATCGACATGCGGCAGCATGGCGCGGATGCCCTGGGCCCTGGGCGCGAACCCCTCCCAGCGCAAGAGCGGGTTGAGCCAGATCAGCCGCCGCGCCGAAAGATGCAGCCGCTCCATCTCGTGGCCCAGTTGCCCCGCCTCCTCGCGGTCGAGCCCGTCGGTGATCAGCAGAACCACCGCGCCGCCCCCCATCACCCGGCGCGACCAGTCGCGGTTGAAATCATGCAGACAGGCCCCGATCCGCGTGCCTCCCTCCCAATCCTGCGCCTGCTGCCCGGCGGCGGCCAGCGCCGCGTCCACGTCGCGCGTGGCCAGGTGGCGGGTGATATTGGTCAGCCGCGTGCCAAAGGTGAAGGCATGGACCTTTGCCCAGCCCGCACCCTTCTGATTGCTGACAGCATGGAGAAAATGCAGGACCATCCGGCTATACTGGCTCATGGAACCGGAAATATCGCAAAGCACCACCAGGTTGGGCCAGTGCTCGCGCGAGGCCTTGCGGTGCAGGCGGCGCATCTCGCCCCCCCGCCGCAGCGCCGCGCGGATCGTGGCGCGCGCATCGAATCGCTGCCCGTGGGGATCGTTGATGCCGCGCCGCGATGGCAGCGGGCGCACCGGCAGCGTGAGCCGCGCCAGCATCCGTTTCGCCTCGGCGATCTCGGCGGTGGACATCTGCTCGAAATCGAGCCGCCGCAGACGCTCCTCGCGCGACATGGTGGCGCTCGCGTCGATCTCGAGCACCGTCTCCTCGCCCGCCTCCTGCGTGCCGGTCTCGGGCGGGGCGCGGTCCACCCCGTCGAGCAACGCCTCGGCCGCGCGCTTCTCGGCGGCCTGCGCCGGCCGCTCCTCCTGCACGCCGCGAATGGCGGGCAGCAGCATCGCCATCATATGCTCCATGTAGCGCGGATCGCGCCAGTAGAGCCGGAAGATCTGCGCGAAGACCGTCAGATGCTCGGGCCGCGTGACCAGCGTGGCGCGCAGCGCATGGAAGAAATCCGCCCGGCTGGTGAACCCCGCCGCAGCCACCGCGCGCACCGCCTCGATCACCCGCCCCGGCCCGACCGGCAACCCGGCGGCGCGCAGCGCGCGCGCGAAATGCGCGATGTTATGGGTCAGGCGCGGATTGTCCGGCAGATCGAGCGACGGGAATTCGGTCATGGCGCGCGGCGGGGGGCTGTCTGCCCCCCGCACCCCCCGAGAGTATTTATCGAAAGATGAAGCATCACGCAGGCGCCAGCCCGGCGCGCGCCTCCTCCAGCAGGCGCCGGGCCTCCGAGCCCTGAATCCGGGCGATATCGTCCTGGTATTTCAGCACCGCGCCGAGCGTATCGGCGATCACCTCGGGGCTGAGGCTGATCACGTCGAGCGCCAGCAGGCATTTGGCCCAGTCGATCGTCTCGGCCACGCCCGGCTTCTTGAAGAGATCCTCGGTGCGCAGCCGCTGCACGAAGGCCACCACCTCGCGGCTGAGGGTCTCGGCTGCCTCGGGCGCGCGCGCCTGCAAGATCGCGATCTCGCGCTCGAAATCGGGGTAGTCCACCCAGTGATAGAGGCAGCGGCGCTTGAGCGCGTCATGCACCTCGCGGGTGCGGTTCGAGGTCAGGATGACGATGGGCGGTTCGGGGGCGCGGATGGTGCCAAGCTCGGGGATCGTCACCTGGTAGTCGCTGAGCGCCTCCAGCAGGAAGGCCTCGAACGGCTCGTCGGTGCGGTCGATCTCGTCGATGAGCAGGACCGGCGCGCCGCCCGGCTGCGGGCGCATCGCTTGCAAGAGCGGGCGCTCGATCAGGAATTCCTCGGTGAAGAGCTCGTCCTTGAGATGGGTGCGATCCACCCCGCCTGCGGCCTCCGCGGTGCGGATGGCGATCATCTGCTCGGCAAAGTTCCACTCGTAAACGGCGGTCGCGGCGTCGAGCCCCTCGTAGCATTGGAGCCGGATCAGGCGGCGGCCCAGCGCGAGGGCAAGCGCCTTGGCGATCTCGGTCTTGCCGGTGCCGGCCTCGCCCTCGAGAAAGAGCGGGCGGCCCAGCGTCAGTGCCAGATAGGTCACCGTGCCGAGCGCGCGCCCGCAGACATAGCCCTGCGCGCTCAGCATCGTCTGCACGCCGTCGATGGATTTGGGTGCTTGCACCTGCCCTGCCTCTTTGCTGTTTCCCGCCCCAGATCTGCATCGCCGGGCCTCGGCGGTCAAGGGCGCACGGCGGCCCGACCAGGGCTATCGCATTTGACCGATGACGGATCTTGCGAAGGCGTCGGACCATCCGGAGCGCTTTCTTTTGCGCGAGATGGGGAGTTTCGGGCGGGCGGTTCGCAGGAGGTTGAGGGTAAGGCGGCGGAGGATGGCGAGGTTTTCGGGGCCGTTATCGGCGCGGTTTCGGGCCTGGTCCTCGTCAAAGGTGACATCGAGGACCCAGTGCAGGCTGTTCTCGATGGCCCAATGCGATCGGACGGCCTGGGCGAAGCGTTCGGGCGTGAGGCGGGCGGAGGAGAGGTAGTAGCGGGTGCTGACCGGCCCGCCGTCGCGCGT
>JACIYT010000018.1 GCA_014359765.1 Roseovarius sp. | reverse complement strand
CGCCGCCTCACCCTCAATCTGCTGCGAACCGCCCGCCCGAAACTCCCCATCTCGCGCAAAAGAAAGCGCTCCGGATGGTCCGACGCCTTCGCAAGATCCGTCATCGGTCAAATGCGATAGCCCTGGGGGCATCTGCCGCGCTGCTTGCCGGTTGGTGCGCGTGGCGTTACGCTGCGGGCATGACTCCGGTCCTGCGCATGTCCTGTCTGGTGCTGATCCTTGGCGGCTGCGGCCTCTGGGGCGGGCGCAGCGCGCCCGCGCCGCCCGAAGACCCGGTGGCGAGCACGCCCCCGGAGACGGGAGCGACCGAGACAGCGCCCGAACCCGCCCCCGTGCGCCTGCCCGCGACCACCATTGCCTCGCTCGGCAATGTGCGGGAGCCGGGCCTGTGGATGCGCACGCCGCTTGTGTCCGCACCGACCCCCGGCATGATCAGCGACCCGGCGACGGGACGTTCGGTCGCTGTCGATCTGATTCCCGTCGAAGGGGCGCCCGGCGCGGGCAGCCGCCTGTCGCTGGCTGCCTATCAGGCGCTCGGCCTGCCGCTCACGGCGCTGCCCGAACTGCGCGTGGCGGCGCGCTGAGCTGCGGATCTGACAGGCTGACGAAAGAGCAATTCGGGCATCGCGCGGCGGGCCGGCCCATCCGGCCCTTGCGAACATGGCGAAGGATCAGGCGCGGCCCGGTGGGGGCGTCGCGCGGAAAGGGTTTCCGGTCTTCTGTGGCCAACAGGCGCTGGCGCGCGGCGTTTCGGTAGCCTGCCGGAGGATATCGCATCCCGCAGTCGCGCGACACGCTCCAACGCATCGGCTGTGCAGGTTCGGGAGGCCCGAGGCCGCTTCCCGGTCTCGCGCTCCATGCCCTGGTGTTCGACACCTGACACAACGCGCCTCCTTCTGCACGGCCATCCTTCGGGGCCGCGCGCTGCCACTCGGCACGCCGCGCAGGGCCCGACCGCGGGTGGGCGCAAGAACGCGCGTGGTCCTCGATTTATGGTGCCAGATACTGCAACGATTGAGCGCGCGTTGACGCTCCAAGAGCGCCCGCCCGTCACGCCGAAGGCGTGCCGCTTGAATTGGCGCACCTCCGGTGCGACCCGGGCGGTCGGGCGCTGCGCGGCGGCGCGCCCCGCGCCTTGTTTCCGCGCAATTGGAGCAAGACCTGAACGCCCGCGCGCCCCGGGCCATTTTCGAAGCGCGTCGTGCACCGCAGCCCGCTGCATCCCATGCGACGCCCTCATCGGGCACCATCCGTCAGATGTCGGACACTAGCCGCGTGTGCCGGCAAAGCGTTCCTGCCAGTCCGCGCGCTGCTCGTCGGTAATCTTGGCAAAGAGGACCTCGGGCACGCTGAAGGCGTGACCCGGCGCGAGCGTTTCGAGCGCGGCGCGCGTGTCGTCGGGCCAGCCGTCATCGCCGGTCTGCATCGCCGCGAGCATCGCCGCGCTCGCGTCGGGGATGAACGGTCCCGAGAGCACCGCGTAGAGCCGGATGAGGTTGAGCGCGAGGCGCACCTGCATCGCGGCCCGCTCGGGATCCTCCTTGAAGGTTGACCAGGGCGCGGCCTCTTGCAGGTATTCGTTGCCCTCGACCCAGATCGCACGCAGCGCGGCGGCGGATTTGCGCACCTCCATCGCCTCCATATGGCCCGCATAGTCGCGGATGCGGGCGCTCAGCCGGTCGATCAGCGCCGTCTCCTGCGCGCCGTAGTCCCCGCCCGCAGGCACCGCCTCGCCGAATTTCGCGCGGCAGAACTTGGTCACGCGGCTGACGAAATTGCCCAGAACGTCGGCCAGGTCCTTGTTCACGCTGGCCTGGAAATTCTCCCAGGTGAATTCGCTGTCCGAGGATTCCGGCGCGTGGCTCAGCAGCCACCAGCGCCAGTAATCGGCGGGCAGGATCTCGAGCGCCTGATCCATGAACACCCCGCGCCCGCGCGAGGTGCTGAACTGGCCGCCGTCATAATTAAGGTAATTGAAGGACTTGATGTAATCCACGAGCTTCCACGGCTCGCGCGATCCGAGGATCGTGACCGGAAAGCTGAGCGTGTGAAAGGGCACGTTGTCCTTGCCCATGAACTGCGTGTAGGTCACGTCCTCTGCGCCCTTGTCGGTGCGCCACCAGCGTTCCCAATCGCTGCCCTTGCCCGCCGCGACCCATTCCTGCGCGCAGGCGATATATTCGATGGGCGCGTCGAACCAGACGTAGAAGACCTTGCCTTCCATGCCGGACCAGGGCGCGCCGTCGAACTGCGCGGGGATGCCCCAGTCGAGATCGCGGGTGATGCCACGGTCCTGCAACCCGTCGCCATCGTTGAGCCATTTGCGCGCGATCGAGGTGGTGAGCACCGGCCAGTCGGTCCGCGAATCGATCCAGGCCGCCAGCGCGTCCTTCATTCGCGACTGGCAGAGGTAGAGATGCCGCGTCTCGCGCAGCTCCAGATCGGTCGCCCCCGAGATCACCGAGCGGGGATTGATGAGGTCCACCGGGTCGAGCTGCTTGGTGCAGTTGTCGCATTGATCGCCGCGCGCGGAGTCAAACCCGCAATTGGGGCAGGTGCCCTCGATATAGCGATCGGGCAGAAAGCGGCCATCGGTCGGCGAATACATCTGGGTTTCCGTCACCTCGCGGATCAGCCCCGCGGCATGAAGGCGCACGGCGAAATGCTGGGTCAGCCGGTGGTTCTGGGGTGAGGAGGAGCGCCCGAAATGGTCAAAGCTGAGCCGAAAGCCCTCCGCGATCCGGGCCTGGACCGCGTGCATCTCGGCGCAATACTCGGCCACCGGCTGACCGGCCCTGGCGGCGGCGAGTTCGGCGGGCGTGCCGTGCTCGTCGGTGGCGCACAGAAACAGCACCTCATGGCCCCGCGCGCGGCAGTAGCGGGCAAAGAGATCGGCAGGGAGCTGGCTGCCCACCAGGTTGCCCAGATGCTTGACCCCGTTAATATAGGGGATCGCCGAAGTGATGAGATGCCGTGCCATCCTGCGCCCGTCCTTGCCTGCGTCGCGCCCCCTCTAGCGCGGAACAGGGAGGGGTTCCAGTCTGCGGGCGCAAGATCGGATGAGGTCCGTTCTTCCACCGCCCCGCCCCGCGCGCCACCGACCCTCAGCGCAACCGCGCAGCCGCGGCGATGGCACCGAAACCGGGATATTGCAGCAGCACCGCCGCCGGCGCATCCCGGGCGTCCTCGGGCCAGGGGATGCGCAGATCGAGCGGGCTGCGCGTGTCCCATTCGGCCAGTTCCACAAGCGCGGTCACGACGTTGACATAGGTGATGGTGCGTCCTGCATTCTCGCCATGGGCAATCGTGACGGTGGCCTCGGGCAGGTAGCGGGCAAGCTGGACCACGAGCGGCCGGTCGCGCGGCGTCGTGGCCTGCGCCGTGACGTGCAGCGCCGCCGCCTCGCGCCGAAGCCCGAGGGCGATCCCCTCCGAGGGGGCGGCGGCGTGCCTGTCGATGAGCGCGGTCACCTCCTCGAAACGGGTGCCCACCACCGGATCGGTGCCGTTGACGATGATCTGCGGGGTATAGACCATCTTGCGCCCGCCGGCCTGCGCATAGCCGCGCTGGCGGGCGGTGTTGGCGGGGCTGGCGAGGCTGTCCTCCCAGCCGATGTAATCCCAGTAATCCACATGCAGCGACAGCGCGAGCACATCCTCGCGCGCCGCCAGATCCTGAAGGAACCGGTCGGCGGGCGGACAGGAGGGGCAGCCCTGCGAGGTGAAAAGCTCCACCACCACCGGGCGGTCCGCGGCGCGCGTGCCTGCCGCAGCCAGCAGGGCCGCGACAAGCAGGCTGACAAGAAGATGTCGCATGAACGGACGGTCCCGGCGCCTCGGCCTGTGTTGGTGGCCTGTGTTGGTCTGACGTGGCCAGATTAGGCCCCGGCGGGGCCGATGCCAACTCAAGCTCTCGTGAGGGGCGGGGCGGGGGCTGAAACGAACCGGGGATCAAATTGTGTGCGACAGTATACAAAACCGGTGCGCGCCTCTTGATCGAAGGCGCGATTTCGGTCAGAAGCAGGGCGAATTCCACCCGGACCTGACCATGAAAGGACGGCAGCCCATGCCTATCACAGTCGGACAAGACAGCGCCCGCACCCGCAAGACGCTGAGCGTCGGCGGCAAGTCCATCGCCTATTACGCGATCAAGGCCGCCGAGGAGGCCGGGCTTGGCGATTTCTCGCGCCTGCCCGCCGCGCTCAGGGTGGTGCTCGAGAACATGCTCCGCTTCGAGGACGGCAAGACCGTCACCCTCGACGATATCCGCGCCTTTTCCGACTGGGCGGCCAATGGCGGCCGCGCGAATCGCGAGCTGGCCTATCGCCCGGCGCGGGTGCTGATGCAGGATTTCACCGGCGTTCCGGCGGTGGTGGACCTCGCGGCGATGCGCGACGGAATCAAGGCGCTCGGCGGTGATGCCCAGAAGATCAATCCGCTCAACCCCGTCGATCTGGTGATCGACCATTCGGTGATGATCGACGAGTTCGGCAATCCGCGCGCCTTCCAGGTGAACGTGGACCGCGAGTATGAGCGCAACATGGAGCGCTACCAGTTCCTCAAATGGGGGCAGAGCGCGTTCAACAATTTCCGCGTGGTGCCGCCGGGCACCGGCATCTGCCACCAGGTGAACCTCGAATATCTCGCCCAGACGGTCTGGACCGATACCGACCAGAACGGCGAGACGGTGGCCTATCCCGACACGCTGGTGGGCACTGACAGCCACACCACCATGGTCAACGGCATGGCCGTGCTCGGCTGGGGCGTGGGCGGGATCGAGGCCGAGGCCGCGATGCTGGGTCAGCCCATCTCGATGCTGATCCCCGAGGTGGTGGGCTTCGAGCTCACCGGCGAGATGGTCGAGGGCACAACCGGCACCGATCTGGTGCTCAAGGTCGTCGAGATGCTGCGCAAGAAAGGCGTGGTGGGCAAGTTCGTGGAATTCTACGGCGCGGGGCTCGACCACCTGCCGCTGGCCGATCGCGCGACCATCGCCAACATGGCGCCGGAATATGGCGCGACCTGCGGCTTTTTCCCGATCGACGACGAGACCCTGCGCTATCTGCGCAACACCGGCCGCGACGAGGACCGCGTCGCGCTGGTCGAGGCCTATGCCAGGGAAAACGGGTTCTGGCGCGGGGCGGATTATGCGCCGGTCTATACCGACACGCTGAGCCTTGACATGGGCACGATCGTGCCTGCGATCTCCGGCCCCAAGCGGCCGCAGGATTACACCCCGCTCGATCGGGCGGCGCCGGCCTTTCTCGACGTGGTGAGCGAATATCGCGGCAAGGACACGAGCGCCCCCGCCGCCGACATGGCCGCCGAGGGCCCCGCCACCGCCGTGGCCTCCGATCCGCGCAAGTCGGTCAAGGTGAAGGGCACCGATTACGAGATTCGCGACGGCTCGGTGGTGATCGCCTCGATCACCTCCTGCACCAACACCTCCAACCCCTATGTGATGATCGGGGCGGGGCTGGTGGCGCGCAAGGCGCATGAGAGGGGCCTCACCCGCAAACCCTGGGTCAAGACATCGCTTGCGCCCGGCTCGCAGGTGGTGACGGAGTATCTGGAGGCGGCAGGGCTTCAGGAGCATCTCGATGCGCTCGGCTTCAATCTGGTGGGCTATGGCTGCACCACCTGCATCGGCAATTCCGGCCCGCTGCAAAAGGAAATCTCCGAGGCCATCGCCGAGGGCGATCTCATCGCCACCTCGGTGCTTTCGGGCAACCGCAATTTCGAGGGCCGGATCAGCCCGGACGTGCGCGCCAACTACCTCGCCTCGCCGCCGCTGGTGGTGGCCTATGCGATCGCGGGCGATCTCAACATCGACCTGACGACCGAACCGCTCGGGCAGGACCGCGACGGCAATCCCGTCTATCTCAAGGACATTTGGCCGTCGCAGCGCGAAATCGCCGAACTGGTGGAGGCGACCGTCACGCGCGAGGCGTTCCAGTCGAAATATGCCGACGTGTTCAAGGGCGACGAGAAATGGCAGGCGGTCGAGACCTCCGAGGGCGAGACCTATGACTGGCCGCCGCAATCGACCTATGTGCGCAATCCCCCCTATTTCCAGGGCATGAGCAAGGAGCCGGGCACCATCGCCGATATCGAGGGGGCGCGGATGCTGGCGCTTCTGGGGGACATGGTGACGACCGATCACATCTCGCCTGCGGGATCGTTCAAGGAGACGACCCCGGCCGGCAAATACCTGATCGAGCGGCAGGTGCCGGTCCGCGAATTCAACTCCTACGGTTCGCGGCGCGGCAATCACGAGGTGATGATGCGCGGCACCTTCGCCAATATCCGCATCCGCAACGAGATGCTCGACGGGGTCGAGGGCGGCTATACCAAGGGCCCGGACGGCGCGCAGACGACGATCTTCGACGCCGCGATGGCCTGGCAGGAGAAGGGCGTGCCGCTCGTGGTTGTGGCCGGGGTCGAATACGGCGCGGGCTCGTCGCGGGACTGGGCGGCCAAGGGCACGGCGCTTCTGGGGGTGAAGGCGGTGATCGCCGAGAGCTTCGAGCGCATCCACCGCTCCAACCTCGTGGGCATGGGCGTCATCCCGTTCGAATTCACCGGCGGGCAGAACCGCAAGTCGCTCGGGCTCACGGGCGACGAGACCTTCACCATCAGGGGGCTGGCCGATGTGACGCCCTTGCAGGAGGTGACCTGCACGGTGACGCGCGCGGGTGGCGCGACCGAGGAGATCACGCTCAAATGCCGGATCGATACCGCCATCGAGAAGGAATATGTCGAGCATGGCGGCGTGCTGCACTACGTGCTGCGCAACCTCGCCCGCGCCTCCTGACCGCGCGGCAATCCTGACGGGCCGCGCGCGCCTCCGGCCGGGGCGCGCGCGCGGCATCCGGCACGAAATTTGCCCTCGCCACCGCCCGGCGGCCTTGCTAGAACAGGGCCTGCCCGCCGCTCCGGCGCGGGCGCCTGCGGGTGTGGCGAAACTGGCAGACGCACCAGATTTAGGTTCTGGCGCCGCAAGGCATGGGGGTTCAAGTCCCTCCACCCGCACCATTTGCAAATCTCTCAAATCTCTGAAATCATTGACCATCGGCCCGTTCAGGAACGCACCCCGATCCGGGCCGGGTGCCGAGAGAAACGATCGCCTCCGGGAGATGCCGGAACGTGTCGGCACTCCGCAGGCGATGGCCCACCTCCGCTCAGGGCGGCTTGTATTCGCGCGCAGGCATTGCTATCGCTCGCAACCAAACGACATGAGCCGATTTCACGACGCGCTGATGCCTGCCCCCGGCCCGTCCGGACCATGGCCTGCGCGACAGCCGGAGACGCCTCACATGCGCAACAAGCTCCGGCAGGTTTCATATGTCCAGATTCTGCGCCGATTGCACGAACCCTCGGAAATATCCCGGTGCGAGATGGCCTGCGCTGTCGGGTTCCGTTTGCGGGGGATGGATGACATGCGCGATCCCCCGATCGGGAAGGGGCTTGTGAAACAGGGCAATGTCACCGCCGCAGGACATCGCATGAAAGGCCGCCCTGACGCGGGTCTTCCTGTCGCGGAAGGTCCCGATCGCGACACCGCCGCATCACAATCCTGAACCGGAGAGGAAACCGACGTGACCAAACGCAAAGTGCTCGTGACCGGGAGTGCCGGCTTCATCGGCTTCCATCTTGCCCGGCTCCTCCTTGCAGAGGGGTTCCGGGTCCATGGCCATGACGGGATGACCGATTACTACGATGTCACCCTGAAGCAGCGCCGCCATGCCATCCTGCTTCAGACCCCGGGTTTTTCGGCAACCGAGGGGATGCTCGAGGATCAGGTCGGGCTGGATGCGGTCGTGGATCGCTTCGCGCCCGATGTCATCGTCCATCTCGCCGCGCAGGCCGGGGTGCGCTACAGCCTGGAAAACCCCCGCGCCTATCTCGATTCGAACGTCATCGGCACGTTCAACGTGATGGAGGCAGCGCGACGGTTGCAGGTCGGGCACCTGCTGATGGCCTCGACCTCCTCGGTCTATGGCGCCAATGCCGACATGCCCTTTCACGAGACCGACAAGGCGGACACGCAGCTCACGATCTACGCCGCCACGAAGAAGGCCAACGAGAGCATGGCCCATGCCTATGCGCATCTGTGGAACCTGCCGACCACGATGTTCCGCTTCTTCACGGTTTACGGCCCCTGGGGGCGGCCCGATCTCGCGCTTTACAAGTTCGTGGCCGCGATGATCGAGGGGCGCCCGATCGACATCTACAACCACGGCGAGATGTATCGCGACTTCACCTATGTCGATGACCTGGTGCGCGGCATCCGCCTGCTGATCGACGCGGTTCCCGAACGTCCGGCCGATGGCATGGTGCCCGAGGGCGACAGCCTCTCGCCGGTGGCCCCCTTTCGCGTCGTCAATATCGGCAATTCCGAGAAGGTCCGGCTGCTCGATTTCATCGACGCGATCGAGGATGTGCTCGGCAGGAAGGCGATCCGCAACTACATGCCGATGCAGCCGGGCGATGTGCCCGCGACATGGGCCGATGCATCGCTCCTGCAGGAGCTGACCGGCTATCGCCCGCAGACCGGTTTTCGCGACGGGATTGCGCGTTTCGTCGAATGGTATCGCGATTACTATGACGTGTGAGGGCCTGCCTTGCGACGCGGACCGAACGCCACGGCCACGACCGTCGCGTTCGACAGGCTGAAGCTCGAACGGTGATCACGCACGCGTTTACGCCCGTTTCGACGCCAACGGGTGAGGGAGGCAAGAATTTCTGCGAAATTCTTGCAGGAAAATTCTTCGGACGAAGAATTTTTGCCCCCCATTGTCAACGGTCCGGACTTGCGGAAACCGGGGGATTTGCGGCAAGAGGCGGGGATGACGCGGCTCCTCCTCTTCAACAAGCCCCATGGCGTGCTGTCGCAATTCACCGACAAGGGCAGCGCCGGGGCCCCGCGCCCGACGCTGTCCGACTTCATCGAAATTCCCGGCGTCTATCCTGCGGGCCGGCTCGACCGCGACAGCGAGGGGCTCTTGCTCCTGACCGATGATGGCGCGCTTCAGGCGCGCATCGCCGCGCCCCGCTTCAAGACCGCCAAGACCTACCTGGTGCAGGTCGAAGGGCTGCCCGACGAGGCCGCTCTCGCGGCACTTCGCGCGGGCGTCACGCTCCGCGACGGTTTGACGCGCCCTGCCCGCGTGCGCCGCATCGCGCCCCCTGCTCTGTGGGAGCGCGACCCGCCCGTGCGCCAGCGCAAGAGCGTGCCCGATTGCTGGCTGGAAGTGACGATCACCGAAGGGCGCAACCGGCAGGTGCGGCGGATGACGGCGCATGTCGGCCACCCGACCTTGCGCCTCGTGCGCTGGCGGATCGGGAGATGGGCGCTGGACGGGCTCGCCCCCGGTGCCTGGCGCGAAGCCTGAGCGCGCTCAGGCGGCCTCGCGGGTCACGTCATGCGCATAGATCCAGTCGAATTGCCGGATCATCCGCTCGGGGGCGAGCGCGCCGCCCAGGCGCAGCGCGGCATGGGCGGCCCAGCGGAGCGGCGGCGCGGCGAGATGGTATTTCCAGGCATTGCGGCTCGCCGCCGCGACCACCCGGCGCACGCGCCCCTCGCGTCGCGCCTGATAGCGCGCAAGCCCGCCGGCCAGCGTCCCGGCCCGGCTCAGCGCATCGGCCAGCACCCAGGCATCCTCGAGCGCCATGCACGCCCCCTGCGCCATGAAGGGCAGCGTGGGATGCGCTGCATCGCCGAGGATCGCCACCCCGTCCCGCTGCCAGACCCGTGCCACCCGGTGCCGGAAGAGCCCCCAGAGATGCACGGTTTCGACAGCGGCGAGCATGTCGCGCACCTCGGATCCGAAATCGGCAAAGGCCGCGCGGAGTGCCTGCGGATCGTCGGTCTGGCTCCAGCTCTCGGAGGTCCAGGCGGCGCGTTCCTGCACGGCCACGAGATTGAGCAGGCTGCCCTCGCGCAGCGGGTAGCTCACCACATGGCGCAGCGGCCCCATGTGCAGGCGCACCTTGGGGCCGCGCCCCGCGTGATTGGGGATGAGGGCGCGCCATGCCACCTGCCGGGTGAAGAACGGCGCGGCGGCGCCATCAAGCACGGTGCGCGCGACCGAGTGCAGCCCGTCGGCGCCGATCACCAGGTCGGCCTCGAAGCACGCGCCGCTTGCGGTCTCGATGCGCGGACGCGCGCCGGGCTGCAGGCCGGTCACCTTCTGCAACAGGCGCATCCGGACGCCTGCGGCGCGTGCGCCCTCGGCCAGCAACGCGATGAGGTCGGCGCGATGCACGAAATGATATTCGGCACGGGTCAGCCGCCCCAGGTCGAGCCGGAGCACCTCGGCCCCGCGGTAATCGCAGAGCTGCACCGCCGTCCCCCGCTCCGAGCGCAGCGCCGCCGCCAGCCCGAGAGCCGCGAGCACGGCAAAGCCATTGGGGCTGATCTGGAGGCCAGCGCCCACCTCCACGATTCCGGCGGCCTGCTCGAACACGGTCACATCCGCGCCGCGCAGCGCCAGCGCGCGGGCCACGGCCAGCCCGCCGATGCCCGCGCCGATCACCGCGATCCTTTTCCCGTCGAGCTGCATGGATCCCCTTTGCCGAAACGAACAGCGCCGGAGACGAGCCCCGGCGCACGCGATCCCTGCCACGATCCGGGCACCGCGCCCGCCTCAATCGTCGCGGTGCACCTTCTCGCGCCGCTCGTGACGCTCCTGCGCCTCGAGGGTCATGGTGGCGATCGGGCGCGCATCGAGCCGCTTGAGGCTGATCGGCTCGCCGGTCACCTCGCAATATCCGTATTCTCCCTCCTCGATCCGGCGCAGCGCCGCGTCGATCTTTGCGACGAGCTTGCGCTGGCGGTCCCGGGTGCGCAGTTCCAGCGCGCGGTCGGTCTCTTCGCTGGCGCGGTCGGCGATGTCGGGGATTGCACGGGTGCCGTCCTGAAGCGTGCCGATGGTCTCGCGGCTCCCCTCGAGCAGCTCGAGCCGCCAGCGCACCAGTTTGCGGCGGAAATATTCGAGCTGGCGTTCGTTCATGAACGGCTCGTCCTCCGCGGGCTGGTAATCCTCGGGCAAGAACACTTCGGCTTTCATCTCGATCCTCTCGTCAAGACCCGTGTCCGGCATCGGTTACTCCCCAGACAGTCACTGTCTTCGTGCGCCGATCTACACGGGGCACCGGGGATTGTCACTAGCCAATCGCGCACCGATTGCACGCCTGTCACGCGCCATTGATGTGTTCGCCGGAACCGATTACCTTCCCCGCGACTTGCCCTGCCCCCGTGCATGAAAGGATTGACGAGGCGATGAAATTCGAGGGAACCGACAGCTATGTGGCCACCGATGACCTGACCGTTGCGGTCAATGCCGCCGTGACGCTCGAGCGGCCGCTTCTGGTCAAGGGAGAGCCGGGCACCGGCAAGACCGAGCTTGCGCGCCAGGTGGCGCAGGCCATGGGGATGCGGCTTATCGAGTGGCATGTGAAATCGACCACGCGAGCGGCGCAGGGTCTTTATGAATACGATGCCGTGAGCCGGCTGCGCGACAGCCAGCTGGGCGACGAGCGTGTGCAGGACGTGCGCAACTACATCCGCCGCGGCAAGCTCTGGGAGGCCTTCGCCTCGGAGGAGCGCGTGGTGCTGCTGATCGACGAGATCGACAAGGCCGATATCGAGTTCCCCAACGACCTGTTGCAGGAGCTCGACCGGATGGAATTCCACGTCTACGAGACCGGCGAGACGATCCGCGCCCGTCACCGTCCGGTGATCATCATCACCTCGAACAACGAGAAGGAATTGCCCGACGCCTTTCTGCGGCGGTGTTTCTTCCATTACATCCGCTTTCCCGATCTCGAGACCATGAAGCGGATCGTGGCCGTGCATCATCCCGGCATCAAGGAGGCGCTGCTCACCACCGCGCTCACGCAGTTCTACGAGATCCGCGACCAGCAGGGGCTGAAGAAGAAGCCCTCCACCTCGGAGGTTCTCGACTGGCTCAAGCTGCTGCTTGCCGAGGATCTCTCGCCGGAGGATCTGCGCCGTGACGGGGTGGACGCGCTGCCGCGCCTGCACGGCGCGCTGCTCAAGAACGAGCAGGACGTGCATCTCTTCGAGCGGCTCGCCTTCATGGCGCGGCGGCAGCGCTGACAGATGGCGCGGCGCCGCCCCTCTTCCGGGGGCGGCGCTCAACCGCCCTCGCGCGCGGCCTCGCTCACCGCCGATTCCGGCGTCTCGATGGCGGCGCGCGCGGCGTCGCTCTCGTAGCTGGCCCAGGGCCGGTCCGACCCGGTCGGCGGCAGGTCGGAAGGCTTGTGCAGCAGGTGCAGGTGGGTCTTGGCGATGAAATGGCCGGTGATCGGCGCGGTCAGGAACAGGAACAGCGTGATCATCAGCTCGTGAAACGAGAAACGCCCGATCACGAATTCGAAATAGAGCATCGAGGCAATCAGCGCGCCGCCCACCCCGAGCGTGGTCGCCTTGGTCGGCGCGTGCAGGCGCATCATCGGGTCGGGCAGCTTGATCAGGCCGATCGAGCCCACGAGCCCGAACACGCCGCTGACCACCAGGCAGGCCGCGATGAGGATTTCGACGATCATGGTGCCCCCTTTCTATTCGATGATGTCGCCGCGCAGCAGGTAGCGCGTATAGGACACGGTGGAGATGAAGCCCGTCATGGCGATGAGCATCGAGGCCTCGAAATAGACCGTGGTGCCCTCGAGGATGCCGAAGAGCGCCAGCAGCGCGATGGCGTTGATCACCATCGTGTCGAGCGCGAGGATCCGGTCGCCCAGGCTGGGGGCGTTCACGATGCGGTAGAGGTTGAGCAGGAGCGCCAGCCCGAAACAGGCGAAGGCAAAGGTGAGGGCAACTCCGATCATTCGAAAATCTCCATCAGCCGGCGTTCGTAGCGCGTCTTGATCTGATCGCGCACCGCGTCCGGGTCGGGCGCGTCGAGGCAATGCACCAGCAGGCTGCGCCCGTCCGCCGAGAGATCGCTCGACACGGTGCCCGGCGTCATCGTGATCGTGCCGGCGAGCACGGTGATCGCCTCTGGCGTGCGCAGCTCCAGCGGGATGGTGATCCAGGCGGGGCGGGTATTGGCATTGGCCTTGAACAGGATGATCATCGCCACCTGCACATTGGCCACGCAGATATCCCACAGCACCAGCAGCACATATTCCACGATCCTCGGGATCGAGCGCAGCCGCGGCGTGTTGGGCCAGTAGGGCGCGGTGATGAGCGGGATCGCCACGCCGAGGAGCGTGCCGAGCAGGAGATTGCCCGGCGTGATCTTGTTGACCAGCATCTGCCAGACCACGATCAGCAGAAGCGTCAGATACGGGTGGGGGAAAATCCTTTGCAGCATCGCCTCGCCTCCCTCAGCCCTGCCCCAGAACGGCGGCGATATAGCCGGCGGGCGCATGGAGCTGCGCCGCCGTCGCCTCGAGATAGCGCACCACCGGCCCCGCCAGCACCGAGAGCGCGACGATCCCCCCCAGCAGCACGAAACAGGCCACCAGCGGCAGCGCGGGTTGCGCGGCGGGCGGCGCGTCGGTGTCGGCGGTGTCGGCGGGCGCGACCGTCTTCCAGAACACCACGCTGCCCGCCTGCGCCAGCCCCAGGATCGCCACCAGCGAGGTCACGAGGATCGTGCCCCAGATGAGCCAGGCCGCGCCCATGTCCCGCGTGGCATCGAGCACCAGCAGCTTGCCGATGAACCCCGAGAGCGGCGGCATCCCGGCGGTGGCGATCGCTGCCCCGAACCAGAGCGCCGTGACCATGCCATGCTGCGCCAGCCGCGGCCCCGGCACCAGCGCGCCCGCCAGCGCGCCGCGCCGCTCGCGCACCAGATCGACCACGAGAAAGAGCAGCGCCCCCGCCAGCGTCGAGTGGATCGCATAATAGAGCGCCGCGGTCGAGCTGCCCTCGGTAAAGCCCGCGATGGCAATGAGCAGCGTTCCCATCGAGCCGATGGCGGCAAAGGCCGCGAGCCGCCCCAGCCGGCGCGCCCCCAGAATGCCGATCATCCCCACCGCCAGCGTCGCGAGCGCGCCGTAAAGCAGAATGGTGTCGATCAGCGCCGCCGTCGCGTCGAGATCGGGGCCGAAGATCAGCGTGTAGAATCGCAGGATCGCATAGGCGCCGACCTTGGTCATGATGGCGAAAAGCGCGGCCACCGGCGCGGGGGCCTCGGCATAGGTATTGGGCAGCCAGAAATGCAGCGGCAAAAGCGCCGCCTTGAGCGCAAAGACCAGAAACAGGAGCATCGCCCCCACCCGCAGAAGCGCGCTGTCCCCGACCGGGATCTCGGCCGCGCGCAGCGCCAGATCGGCCATGTTGAGCGTGCCGGTGACGGCATAGATCGTGCCGAGCGCGAACAGGAACAAGGTCGAGCCGAGCAGGTTGTAGATCACGTATTGCACACCCGCCTTGAGCCGGCGCGCGCCGCCTGCGTGGATCATCAGCCCGTAGGAGGCAATGAGCAGCACCTCGAAGAAGACGAAGAGGTTGAAGGCGTCGCCGGTCAGGAAGGCGCCGCAGATCCCCATCAGCTGAAACTGCCAGAGCGCGTGGAAATTGCGCCCGCGCGCATCCCAGCCCGACCCGATCGCGTAGAGCAGCACGACCAGCGCCAGCGCCGCCGTCAGCGCGACCATCACCGCCGAGAGCCGGTCGAGCACCAGCACGATGCCGAAGGGCGCGGGCCAGTTGCCAAGCTCATAGACCTCGATCGCGCCGCTCCCGGCATGGGCGAGCAGGCCAAGCGCCACCGCCAGCAGCGCCACACTCCCCGCCAGCGAGAAAACCCGCTGCAACCCGATATGGTAGCGCATGGCCAGCGTCATCACCGCCGCGAGAATGGCGGGCATGACAACGGGAACGATGATCCAGTGGTTCATGCGTCGCCCTCCCGCGGGCTGTCATCCTCGGGCGGCAGGATCACGTCATCGTCGCGCGACGAGAGATAGGAGCCGAGCGCCATCATCACCACCACCGCCGTCATGCCAAAGGAGATCACGATCGCCGTCAGCACCAGCGCCTGCGGCAACGGGTCGGTATAGGTCTCGGCCCCCTTGCGCAGGACGGGGGGCATGTTCACCGCCAGCCGCCCCGTGGCGAAGAGGAAATAGTTGACCGCATAGGTCAGCAGCGCCAGCCCGAGGATCACCGGGAATGTCCGCATCCTGAGCACCAGGTAGATTCCCGCCGCCGTCATCACCCCGATCGCGCTTGCCATCAGGAGTTCCATCCTACCTGCCCTCCCCTTCTTCCCCGTCGCGCGTGGGGTCGATATCCATCGGCTCGACATTGACGGTCTCGCCCGCACGGCGCGCCATGCTCGACAGGCTCTGGAGCGCGAGCATCACCGCCCCCAGCACGGTGAGGAACACGCCCACGTCAAAGGCGATGGCGGTGGCCCATTCGAATTCCTCGATCGGCGGGAAATGCAGATAGCCGAAATCCGAGGTGAGGAACGGCCGCCCCGCCAGCCACGCGCCGACACCCGTCACCGTGGCAACCAGCACGCCGACCCCGATCGTGGCGTGATAGGTCACGCGCTGGCGCGCCTCCGCCCAGGCATAGCCCGAGGCCATGTATTGCATCAGAAAGGCGATGGCCACGACCAGCCCGGCGATAAAGCCGCCGCCCGGCTCGTTATGGCCACGCAGAAAGATATAGACCCCCACCATCAGCGCGATCGGCATCATCACGCGCGTCGCCACCACCATCATCAACGGGTGGCGGTCGCCCGCCCGGGGCCGGTTCTCGCGGTCCCAGCTCGCCAGCCACCGCCCGCCGGCGCCGCGCAGCACCGCATCGGTCAGCGCAAAGATCACCAGCGCGGCGATCCCCAGCACGATGATCTCGCCAAAGGTATCGTAGCCGCGGAAATCCACCAGGATCACGTTGACGACATTGGTGCCGCCGCCGCCCTTGTAGGAATTGGCCAGGTGAAAGGCCGAGATGCTCTCCCCGGCGAAATCGCGCAGCAGCACGGCATAGGTCAGCCCCGCCACCGCAGCCCCCCCCGCCAGCGCGATCAGCGCATCGCGCGCGCGCCGTCCCGGCGTGCTCTCGACCGGGGTCTCGGTCGGCAGGAAATTGAGCGCGAGCAGCAGCAGGATGATCGTCACCACCTCCACCGAGATCTGCGTCATCGCCAGATCGGGCGCCGAGAAATAGACAAAGCCGAGCGACACCATCAGCCCGACCACCCCGATCAGCACCAGCGCGGTAAACCGCGCGCGGTGACAGGCCACCAGCAGCACCGTCGCCACCACCATGAGCAGCCAGCCGATCGCCGGCAGCGGCGTGATGGGCAGCATCTCGCGCGTGGGCTCTCGCAGCCCGCCGCCCTGCCAGGCGAGCCATCCCGCACCCAGCACCGCCACGCTGAACACCGCCGCGTTGCGCATCAGCGCGCCGTTATGCAGCCCGGCGGAGAATCTCGCGGCGGCGCGCGTCGCCGCCGCTGTCACCGCGTCGAACATCGCCTTGGCCTCGGGGCGCGGCGCGGCCTCCCATATCGCCGCAAGCGGCGCGTGCAGCCGCAACAGCACCAGCCCGCCCAGCACCGCCACCACCGACATCCAGAAGGCCGGCACCAGCCCGTGCCAATGCGTGATCTTCACATGGGGCTCCGCCCCCGTGACCGCCGCCGCCGTCACCTGCACCAGATCGCCCACCATGGTCATCGGTATGAGACCGATCAGCACCACCAGCAAGGCCAGCAGCGCCGGCGCGGCCCACATGCCGAAACCGGGGTCATGCGGCCTCGCGGGATAGTCGCTGCGTTCCTTGCCCAGGAACACATGCGCGACATAGCGCAGCGAATAGGCCACCGAGAAGAGCGCGCCAAGCGTCGCCACCGCCCCCATCAGCCAGTGCGGCCCGATCCATCGGGTATGCGCCACCTCTTCCAGCATCATTTCCTTGGACAGGAACCCGTTGAGCGGCGGGATCCCCGCCATCGACAGCGCCGCCACCGTGGCAATGGCAAAGGTGATCGGCATGAGATGCCGCAGCCCCCCCAGCCGCTTGATGTCGCGGGTATGCGCCTCGTGATCCACGATCCCCGCGGTCATGAAGAGCGCGGCCTTGAAGGTCGCGTGGTTGATGATGTGAAACACCGCCACCACCGCCGCAGCCCTGGTGCCGAGGCCCAGAAGCATGGTGATCAGGCCCAGATGCGACACGGTGGAGAAGGCCAGCAGCGCCTTGAGGTCATCCTTGAAGAGCGCGATCTTGGCCGCGATCACCATGGTGATCAGGCCCGTCGAGGCCACGATCCAGAACCATTCCGGCGTGCCCGCCAGCACCGGCCACATGCGCGCCATCAGGAAAAGCCCCGCCTTCACCATCGTCGCCGAATGCAGATAGGCCGAGACGGGCGTCGGCGCGGCCATCGCGTGCGGCAGCCAGAAATGGAACGGAAACTGCGCCGATTTCGTGAAACAGCCCGCGAGGATCAGGATCAGCGCGGGCAGATACATGGGGCTCGCCTGGATCGCCTCCTTCTGGGTCAGGATCACGCTGAGATCGTAGCTTCCGGCGATATTGCCGAGGATCAGCATCCCCGCGATCATCGCGAGTCCCCCCATCCCCGTCACCGTGAGCGCCATGCGCGCGCCCTGCCGGCCTTCGGGCAGATGCTTCCAGTAGCCGATGAGCAGGAAGGACGAGAGCGAGGTCAGCTCCCAGAAAATGAGCAGAAGCAGGATATTGTCCGACAGGACGATCCCCACCATCGCGCCCTGGAACAGGAGCAGATAGGTATAGAACTGCCCCATCGGATCCTCGCGCGAGAGATAGAACCGCGCATAGAGGATGATCAGCAGCCCGATCCCGAGGATCATGCCGGCAAACAGCAGCCCCAGCCCGTCGAGCATGAAATTCACGTTGAGGCCAAGCGAGGGCAGCCACGCAATGCCAAGGGTCAGCACCTCGCCGCGCATCACCGACGGCGCGCAGATCAGCAGCAGCGCCAGCGCAAGGATCGTGGGCGCGGCGGTGAAGGCGGCGCAGGTGTTGCGCCCGGCCTGGATCATCAGCCCCGGCAGAAGCGCGCCCAGAAACGGCAATGCCGCGATGATCGGCAAGAACCCTGCGACGGTCTCCATGACGCCCTGCCCCCCTGTCGTCGTCTTCCGACCCGCTCGCATGGCGGGTCTGTCACGTTATGGCCGGTAATATATGGCCAGGGGCCGGGGCAACAAGCCGATTCCGGCCGATCTGCCCCGGTTTTCGTGGCACCCGCCGGGGCCCCGTCGTCTCAATCCCCGCGACCCATCGCCAGGGCGATCGCCTCGTCGCGCCGCAGCACCGGCCAGCCCGCGCCCGCATGTTCGGGCAGTTCCGCCGGCGCGATCCCCTTCAGAAGCGTGAGGGCCACCGCCCCCGGCGAGCGCCGCATCCGCCCCAGATGGAGCGTCTCGACAGGCACGCCCGCCGCCTCGATCGCGTCATGTTCGGGCAGGACCAGCCCGTGATAGCGGACCACGGGCGCGCTCGGCTCGGGCAGCGCCGAGATACCGTTGACCAGATGCCCGACCGGCACCAGCACCGCCTCGCAGCCAAAGAGATATTCCACATCCGGCCCCGGAATCACCAGCCGCTGATGCGCGGCCATGACCAGATCGTCGCGCAGGCCGAACCAGGGCGCGCGCAGGCGCACCGGGGCGAGGCTGCCCAGGGCGGGCACGGTATGGGCCACCGCCTGAAGCACCGGCACCGGGGCACCCCCCGCGCCGATCACCCGGTCCCCGCGCCGCAGCCGCGCGACCGGGACATGCCCCCCTGGCACGCGCACCGGCACATGCCCCGCGAGCCCCGGCATCGGGCCGACCGGCTCGATCCGGTCGGAAAGCGCGGCAAAGATCACCTGCCCGTCCATCCGCCGCCGGCGCGGATCGCTGAACGCCCGGTGCAGATCGGCCAGCGCGATCGGATGCGGCGCCGCCATCCTGACCGAGCTCAGCCCCAGCGCCCCGGGTCGTTCGAGCGTGAGCCGCCCCCAGCGCGCGGGCACGTCCCAGCCATAGGTGATGCGCAGACCCGCGTCGGCATCATCGGAGCGCACCGGCAGGCGGACGCGCGGCAGATCGGCCGCCGGCTCCGTCCCGGCATCGTCCACGAGCGCGACCTCCCCCGCGGCGAGCAAGCGCAGCGCGAGACGCCCCTCCCGCGGACAGGTCCGAGCGAACTCCAGCAGCGTCGCCTGGTGGCGCGGCTCACGGGTGGGGCGCGTCTCGATCATCAAGGTGCCGCGCGGCAGGACGGTCCCGGGGGGCGGCATCGGCGCAACCGGAGCCGCCGAGCCCAGCCCGCCGGGACGGAACTGCCCGCCGGCGCGGGTAGCAAGGGCGATCCAGCCCATCTCAGCCTTCCCTGCGCGGTCGGGCGCGCCGGCCCACGCCCCTACCCGGCACCGCCACCACGGCCCTGCCGGCGCTGTGGATCGGAAATTCGACGCCTTGCATCATGGATACCCGCACCCGCCCCGGCCTGAACACGAACCCGGTCCGTGCGCCCCGCGCCCCGCCACGGACCATCTCCCGCCCGATAGCAGATGCCGCGAGCGGTGTTAAGCGCCTGCCGAACAGGAATTCAGGCGCGGCGCGGGGTGGGCAGGCGTCCTCTGGCCCGGTTGGTTTGCACCCGCGCCCGATCCGCGCTAGGGCATCCCCCGGGCCGCGCCCGGCCCGACGCCGGCAGAGGAAAGACCGCCACCATGACCCATAGCCCGCTCGATCCCGTGCGCCTCACCGCCGATCTGATCCGATGCCCCTCGGTCACGCCCGAGGAGGGCGGTGCGCTCGCGCTGCTGGAGGCGGTGCTGTCGGAGGCGGGCTTTGCCTGCACGCGGGTGGACCGGGGGGGGGTTGCCAATCTCTTTGCCCGCTGGGGGGCGAAGGGCGCGGCGCTGAGCTTCGGCTTCAACGGGCATACCGATGTGGTGCCCGTGGGCGATGCGGCGGCCTGGTCAATGCCGCCCTTCGGCGGGGTGGAGCACGAAGGCGTGCTCTACGGGCGCGGCGCCTGCGACATGAAATCGGGCGTTGCCGCCTTTGTCGCGGCGGCGGTCGATTTCGTGGCCGCCACGCCCCCCGACGGCGCCGTGATCCTCGCCATCACCGGCGACGAGGAGGGCGACGCGGTGGACGGCACCCGCGCCATTCTCGACTGGATGGACGCGCAGGGCGAGCGCATGACCGCCTGCCTCGTGGGCGAGCCCACCTGCCCCGCGCGCATGGGCGAGATGATCAAGATCGGGCGGCGCGGCTCGCTGACCGCCTGGATCACGCTCACCGGCGTGCAGGGCCATTCCGCCTATCCGCACCGCGCAGTCAATCCGCTCCCGGCCATGGCGCGGCTGATGGACCGGCTTGCCTCGCACACCCTCGACGCGGGAACCGAGCATTTCGACCCCTCGACGCTGGCCATCGTCACGATCGACACCGGCAACCCGGCGACCAACGTGATCCCCGCCGAATGCCGCGCCACGGTCAATATCCGCTTCAACGACAGCCATGACAGCGCGTCGCTCATCCGATGGATGCAGTCCGAGCTGGACCGTGTGGATGCCGAATTCGGCACCAGGGGCGCGATGCGCGTCAAGGTCTCGGGCGAGGCCTTTCTCACGCCGCCCGGCCCGCTCTCGGATCTGGTCGCGCGCGCGGTCGCGGCCGAGACGGGCGTGACGCCCGTGCTCTCGACCTCGGGCGGCACGTCGGACGCGCGTTTCGTCAGGGATCACTGCCCGGTGGTGGAGTTCGGCCTTGTCGGCCAGACCATGCACCAGGTCGATGAGCGGGTGGAGGTGGCCCAGATCCACCAGTTGAAGGCGATCTATGCCCGCATCCTGCGCGATTACTTTGCATGAGGGGCCATGATGCCGCTGACGCAGGATAAAGAGGGCAGCGCCTGCCTGGGCGGGCGCTTTGGCGGGACGGTGCCAGTCGGGATGCCCTCTGTCAAATTACGACGTTTCAACAGGTTGCACCGTTTGAAGCGCCTGCCGGGGGGCAGGCAGGCGCTGCCCGGAGGGGCCGCCGGGCGGGCGCTGATGCGAGGCGCACACGGTCTGATCGGACCGGTCGCATGAGGCCGCAAACCATCGTCGTCATGCTCAAGGAGCCGCGCCCCGGCCGCGTCAAGACCCGGCTGGGACGCGAGATCGGCATGGTGGCCGCCGCCTGGTGGTTTCGTCATCAGGTCGCCCGTCTCCTGCGCCGGATCGAGGACCCGCGCTGGCATCTGCTGCTGGCCGTCAGCCCCGACGCCGAGGGGATGACAAGCCGCGTCTGGCCCGCCCATCTGCCGCGCGTGCCGCAGGGCGCGGGCGATCTGGGCGACCGGATGGCGCGCCTCCTGCGCAGCCAGCCGCCGGGGCCGGTCTGCATCATCGGCGCGGATATTCCCGGAATCACGCGCGGCCACATCGCCCGCGCCTTCGCCGCGCTCGGGCGCAATGATGCGGTGATCGGCCCGGCCCCCGATGGCGGCTACTGGCTGATCGGGCTCAGGCGTGGCGCGGCGGTGCCTGCGGCCCTCTTCAACGGCGTGCGCTGGTCCGGCCCCCATGCCCGCGCCGACACGATCCGCAGCCTCGGCGCGGCGCGCGTGGCGCTCATCGACACGTTGCGCGATGTGGACGAGGCGCGCGATCTCAGCCCGGCAGGCGACCGAAGACCAGTCGCAGGATCTCCGCCAGCCCCGCCGCATCGGCCCGGGTAAAGGCCGCGGGCCGGTCGCTGTCGATGTCGAGCACCGCAATGAGATCGCCCGCGCCGTTCCACACCGGCAGCACGATTTCCGAGCGGGTCGAGGCGGCGCAGGCGATATGGCCGGGAAAGGCCGCCACGTCATCGACGATCTGCACCGCGCCCGTGCGCGCCGCCGCCCCGCAGACACCGCGCGAAAACGGGATGCTCAGGCAACCATGCCCGCCCTGATAAGGCCCGATCCTGAGCATCTCCGGCCCGGTGACGCGGTAGAACCCCGTCCAGTCAAAGCGCGCATCGGCATGGTGCAACTCGCACACGACCGTGGCCATGAGCGCGACCGCGTCGCTCTCGCCCTCGGTCAGCGCGAGGATGGTTTTCGTGACGGCCGGATAGTCGATGGTCATGGGGGCAGGATATGCCACGGCGCGGGCGGGGGCCAGCACCATTGCGGCAGAGGCAGGCAGGACGGAGAGCCGCGCGAGCGCCCGACCGCGGGCGGGCGCCCCAACGCCTGTGGTCCGCCCTTTATGGCGCCAGATACTGCGACGATCGAGCGGGTGAGCGGTGTTGCAAAAGCGCCCGCCCGTCCGGGCGGTCGGGCGCTCGCGCGGCGGCGCGCAAAGCGCGCCTTTATTCCGCGCGTGAGCACACGACCCCGACCGCTCACACCCGCTCGATGGCAATCGCCGTGCCCTCGCCGCCGCCGATGCAGATGGCGGCCACACCGCGCTTCAGCCCTCGTTTTTCCAGCGCATTGAGCAGCGTCACCATGATCCGCGCCCCCGAGGCCCCGATCGGATGGCCCAGCGCACAGGCCCCGCCATTGACGTTCACGCGCTCGCGCGGCAGCCCCATCTCGCGCATGAAGGCCATGGGCACCACGGCAAAGGCCTCGTTCACCTCCCAGAGATCCACGTCCGCGATCCCCCAACCCAGCCGCTTCAGCAGCTTTTGCGCCGCCGGAACCGGCGCCGTGGTGAACCAGCCGGGTGCCTGCGCGTGGCTCGCATGGCCAAGGAGACGCGCGCGGATATTGAGGCCCTGCGCCTCGGCCGCCTCGCGCGAGGCCAGCACCAGCGCCGCCGCCCCGTCGCTGATCGAGCTTGAATTGGCCGCCGTCACCGTGCCCCCCTCACGAAAGGCCGGTTTGAGCTGCGGGATCTTCTCGGGCCGCGCCTTGGCGGGCTGTTCATCGCGCGAGACCGTGACCTCGCCCTTGCGCGTGCGGATGGTCACCGGCGCGATCTCGCCCTCGAAGGCGCCGGATTTCTCCGCCGCCAGCGCCCCCTCGAGCGAGCCCAGCGCATAGTCGTCCTGCGCCTCGCGGCTGAACTGGTATTTCTCGGCGCAATCCTCGGCGAATGTGCCCATCAGCCGGCCCTTGTCATAGGCATCTTCCAGCCCGTCGAGGAACATGTGGTCGATCACCTGCCCGTGCCCGATCCGTGCGCCACCGCGCATCGCAGGCAGGAGGTAGGGCGCGTTCGACATCGATTCCATGCCCCCCGCGATCATCGTTTCGGCATGGCCCAGCGCGATCTGGTCAAAACCCACCATCGCCGCCTTCATCCCCGAGCCGCACATCTTGTTGAGCGTGGTGGCGGGCACCTCCTCGCCCAATCCACCGAGGAATCCCGCCTGCCGCGCCGGGGCCTGGCCCTGGCCCGCGGGCAGCACACAGCCCATCAGAACCTCGTCCACCGTGGCCGCGCGCGCATCCGCCAGCGCCGCGCGGATCGCCGCGCCGCCCAGTTCCGCCGCCGGCACCCCATTGAAATCGCCCTGAAATCCGCCCATGGGCGTGCGCGCCGCCCCCGCGATCACCACTTCCCGCATCGTGCATCTCCTCCTGAAAATCTGGTCCTTGCTTACCGATTGGAAAGGAATCGGGTCTAGCATGGGGCGGATCATACAACATCGTGGAGGCAGGATGAAACTCGAGGTAAGCGATCACGACGGGCTGCGGATCGTTACCGTGCCCGAGGCGCGGATCGACGCCGCGGCGGCGTTGCGCTTCAAGGAGGCGATGCGCGCGGCCACGGCGGAGGGGCCCGATCACGTGGTTCTGGACCTCGCGCAGGTGCGCTTTGTCGATTCGAGCGGGCTTGGCGCGATCGTCGCGGCGATGAAGGCGCTGGGCGCGGGGCGCAGGCTCGACCTTGCGGCGCTCACGCCGGATGTGGCCAAGGTGTTCCGGCTCACGCGGATGGATACGGTCTTTGTCATCCACGAGGATGCTGAGGCCCCGCTGCGCCGCGCCACGGGATGAACGGACAGGCCGGGGCGGAGGCGCAGGGCGCGGGGTGCGGGCGAATGGCACGAATGTTCTACAGGCAGATCGCCGCCGAGGATCTGGCCGTGCGCGCGCTGCTGGCGGAGATGCGCGGCTGGCTGGCCACGCTCGGGATCGGCGAGGAGCGTTGCGGCGCGATCGAGATCGGGCTTGCCGAGGCGCTCAACAATGTGGTCGAGCACGCCTATGCCAATGCGCCGGGCGAAATCGCCGTGGACATGCGGCTTGCCGCCGACGGCCTGCGGGTGATCCTGTGCGATCGGGGCGCGCCCCTGCCCCGCCAACGCCTGCCCGCGGCGGCCGCGCCCCCGACGCCGCGCAGGCGCGCGGCCCTGCCCGAGGGGGGATTCGGCTGGCACCTGATTCGCAGCGTCGCGCGGGATGTGGACTATGCGCGCGCGGGGGATCGAAATTGCCTCACCCTCGTGTTCGACATCATGCCCGGGGCGACGTGGTCGCCGTGACGCCGCGGGCACCTGCCGCCGGGCCGGTCCGGGCACGGCAAGGCGGCGCCGGCCCGGACCGCGGCGACGGGTGTCGTGGGCGGACCACTTCGGGCGTCGGGGCGCATTGGCTTTCCCCGCGCGCCGTCCTAACCTGCGCCCTGACACATGAACGGGACGGGAGACGAACGATGCGCGATTTTCACATGCCGGGGCGGTCGGGCACCTATGCCACCAACGGGATCTGTGCCACCTCGCACCCGCTTGCCGCGAAAACCGCCATCGACATTCTGGAACGCGGCGGCAACGCCATGGATGCGGCCATCGCCGGGGCGGTGCTTCTGGGGATCTGCGAGCCGCAGATGACCGGCATCGGCGGCGATTGCTTCGTGCTCTTCACCACGCCGGGCGATCCGACAATCCGCGCGCTCAACGGCTCGGGGCGCGCCCCCGCCAAGGCCTCCGCCGAGGCGCTGCGCGCGGCCGGCCACGAGACTGTGCCGCTCCACTCCGCCCATGCCGTCACCGTGCCCTGCGCCGTCGATGCCTTCTGCCGCCTTTCCGCCGATCACGGGCGGCTCGGGCTCGACGCGCTCCTCGCCCCCGCGATCCGCTACGCCGAGGAGGGCGTGCCGGTCGCGCCGCGGGTGGCCTTTGACTGGCGGCGCGTCGGGGGGGCGTTGCAGGGCCACGGCCTCACGCATTATTCCAAGGGTGGCAAGCCGCTCACCACCGGCGACATCTTTCGTGCGCCGGGCCAGGCCGAGGTGCTGCGCCGCATCGCGAAAGACGGGCGCGCGGCCTTCTACGAGGGCGAGGTGGCCGAGGACATGCTGGCCACGCTCAACGCACTTGGCGGCACCCACGAAACCGCCGATTTCGCTGCCGCCAGGAGCGATTACACCGACCCGGTGCGCGGCGATTACAAGACCGCGACGCTGGTCGAGCATCCGCCCAACGGTCAGGGCGCGACGGCGATCCTGCTTCTGAACATCCTGAGCCATTTCGACCTCGCCGCGATGGACCCGATGGGCGCCGAGCGCCTCCATATCGAGGCCGAGGCGACCAAGCTCGCCTATGACGCACGAAACCGCTTCATCGCCGATCCCGATCACATGACGCGGCTGGGTCACATGCTGGCGCCTGAGACGGCCGCCCGCCTCGCCGCCCTCATCGATCCGCGCCGCGCCATGCCTGCCGCGCGCCCGCTCACCGAAGCCGTGCACCGCGACACGATCTACATCACCGTGGTGGACCGCGACCGCATGGCCGTGTCCTTCATCTACTCGATCTTCCACGGCTTCGGCTCGGGCATCGCGTCGGAGAAATTCGGCATCCTGCTGCAAAATCGCGGCGCGGGTTTCACGCTCGAGGCGGGCCACCCCAACGAGCTCGCCGGCGGCAAGCGGCCCATGCACACGATCATCCCCGGAATGCTCACCGAAAATGGCCGCGTCACCATGCCCTTCGGGGTGATGGGCGGGGCCTATCAGGCCACGGGTCACGCGCGCCTCGTGTCCAACATGGTCGATTTCGGCATGGATGTGCAGGCGGCGATCGACGCGCCGCGCGCCTTTGCCGATGTGGCGGGGCTCAAGCTCGAGCGCGGCTTTGCGCCCGAGGTGGCGGCGCGGCTTGCCGAGCTCGGCCATGAGGTGATCGTCCCGCCCGATCCGCTGGGCGGCGCGCAGGCGATCCTCATCCACGCGAACGGCCTGCTCGAGGGCGGCAGCGACGGTCGCAAGGATGGCTGCGCGCTCGGCTATTGACCAGCGGGCGGGGGAGACCCCGCCTCAGTTCAGCTGGAAATGCAGCGGGTAATGCCCGTCCTCGAACGGTCCGAAGAGATCGGGGATGTCGGGATGATCGACCGGCTCGCCCGAATGGTCGGCGACGAGGTTCTGCTCGCTGACATAGGCGACGTAATAGCTCTGCTCGTTTTCGGCGAGCAGGTGATAGAAGGGCTGTTCGCGGGCCGGGCGGCTGTCTTCGGGGATCGCCGCATACCATTCCTCGGTATTGGAAAACTGCGGATCGACGTCGAAGATCACCCCCCGAAAGGGGTGTTTGCGGTGGCGCACCACCTGTCCCAGAGCGAATTTGGCGTGAGTCTTGATCATGGTCCTTGCCCTAGCACAGTTTCTTACCGCTGCAAGCGGGGTTTGTCCAATACCCGGCCGCGGGCGCATTGGTGATTTGCCCCGGCGCGCAAATCCGTTACACTTTGCCAAAACAAACGCGAAGGCGAGAGGCAGATGAGCAGGATCTTTTGCGCCTTTCTGGTGCTCCTACTGGTGTCATCCTGCGGTGGCGGCTCCGGTTACGGAACGTCCCCGCGCAATCTCGACAATGCCTGTGCGATCCTCGAGGAACGGCCCGAATATGCCCGTGCCTTTCGCGCCTCCGAGCGCCGCTGGGGTGTGCCCGCCCATGTCCAGATGGCCACGATCTATCAGGAGAGCAAGTTCGTCTCGGATGCGCGCACGCCCTATCGCTGGTCGCTCGGCGTGATCCCGACCGGGCGGATCAGCTCGGCCTATGGCTACAGCCAGGCGCTCGACGGCACCTGGGAGGAATACCTCGCCGCAAACCGCCGCTTCGGCGCGCGGCGCACCAATATCCACGACGCGGCGGATTTCATCGGCTGGTACATGGCGGAATCGACCACGCGGCTGGGCATCTCCCCCCATGACGCGCGCAACCAGTATCTGGCCTATCACGAGGGGCGCGCGGGCTTTGCCCGGGGCAGCCACAACGCCAAGCCCTGGCTCGTGCGCGTCGCGGGTGAGGTCGAGGATCGCGCCATGCGCTATCGCGCGCAGCTCGGCACCTGCCGCGCGGGGCGCGGTCTGGTGTGATCGGCAAGGGCGCGTGATCAACGGTCGAGGCGCATCTGGGTCTTGCCGGGGATGACGAAATTCTCGTCGGCAAGGCGCACATCCCGCGTCAGATCGCCCAGGATCACCGTGGTGCGCCCGCCATTGGCGTCGTTGATGATCCATTGCCGCAATTCCACCGGATCGGCGGTGAATACCAGATCGATGCTGCCGTAATCGGGGTTGTCGGGATCCTGCGCGCGCACCGTCGTGGTGGGGCCGTCGCTGACATGGCCGGTGACCATCCTCGCGCGGCCGAGATCGACATTACGCTCGAGGATGATCTTGAGCGGCGTGCGATGCAGCGGATAGCCCTGCCGCTCGTTCGAGCGCGGGTCGATGATCCCCACCGTGTCGCCATCGGCGATGACCAGCGCCGCCTCGGGCGGGTCATATTCGAAGCGCACCCGCCCGGGCCGCTTGAGCAGGATGCGCCCGGTGCTGATCGAGCCGTCCTCGTTGACCTGGGTGAACTGCCCCTGGGCGCTGCGCAGGCTGTTGAGATAGGCAGAGATTTCCCCGAGCGAGAGCTTCTCCGCCGCCGCCGGGAGGGCCATCGCCGCCCAGAGGACGGGGGCCATCAGGTATTGCATGGGTCTCATGCCGCTCAGATAAGCATGCGCGCGCCGGATTGCACGGGGGAAATGCAGGCAGACAAGCGGGCGCCGGACGCTGGCTCCCTGTGCGGGGAGTTGAGAACATTTATCGAACAGGATAGCATTGCCGGCATGAATGCCCCGATTCTCGATCGCCTCCCGCGCCCGGCCCTGCCGCTCTTCGGCGGGCTTTCGCTCATGCTCGGGCGGCTGCACGAGGGATGCGGGCCGGCGCGCCACACCTGGGCGATGCTGGTGGCGGGGGCGCTCGCGGGGCCGGTGCTCTGGATCGCGCCGCGCTGGCTGCGCGACCGCCCCCATCCTGACGGCATCCGCCCCCTTGTCGGGCCGGAACGCTTCGTCTTTGCGAGCCCCGACCGCGGCGCGGATCTGCTGTGGTGCATGGAGGAGGCGCTGCGCAGCGGCGCGGTGCCGCTCGTGGTGGCCGACCTGCCCGGACCGCCCGGCCTCACCCCGGTGCGCCGCCTGCATCTGGCCGCCGGGGAGGGAGCGGCGCGCGCGCCTCATCCGCCGCTCGGCCTGATCCTGACCCCCGGCGAGGGCGGCGCGCCCGGGGTCGAGAGCCGCTGGCACATGGCCCCCGCCCACGCGCCGGGGGCGGCGGGGCGCTGGCGTCTCACCCGCTGCCGCGACCGCAGCGCGCCCCCCGCCCAATGGCATCTCACCGGTCGCCCCGGCGACTGGCGGCTCACCCGGGCATGACCCCGCAACACGGGATGAGCCGCCCGGGGCGCCTGTCAGCTCCCGCGCCGCGCCGCCTGCGCCGCCAGCGCCCCGGCCAGATCGCCATAGCCGGTAAAGCGGTATTCGTAATCGAGCCCGAGGCGGCGCGCGCACTCCTCGGCGCGGGCGCGCAGCGCGGCGTCATCGGTCTGCGCCTGATAGACCAGCCTGGTATAATTGCCGAAGATCACGTCGCGCAATTCGGGATGGCGGTCGAGGCCCAAGGGCCGCCAGACGAAGGCATCGAACTGCCGCACCAGGAAATCGGTGAGGTAGAAGGCGCTGATCTCGTCGCGCGCGGCAAAGGCGTCCACCCCCTCGTAGAAGGCATAGCAATGCGGGCCCGCCACCATCTCGACGCCGAGCGCGTCACACCGCGCCTTGAGCTGCCCGCCGGTGCCGCAATCGGCATAGACCACGAAAATGCGGTCATATCCGGCGCGATGCGCGATCACCGCCTTTTCCACCTCTTCGGTGATGCGCTCGGGGTAGAGGTGCAGCCTCGCGGGCAGGCACTGGAGATCCATGTGATCCCAGCCGTTGAGCCGCTTCAGCGCGAGGATCTCATGCGCGAGCGCGCCGCAGGCAACCAGCAGGATGCGCCCCTGCCCCGCCGGCACGAGCCCGGTCTCGGTCAGCGCGTGGTCATCCGGCGCGTCCATCTGCGCCCTCCCCGAATGCGAACGCCATGCGCTACCGGCGCTCAGCCCACGGCCAGCCGGTTGTGCCTGCGCGCCATGAGATCCCTGGCCGTCTCGACCGCCACGGCGGCGTCGCGGCAATAGGCATCGGCCCCGATCGCACGGCCGAATTCCTCGTTGAGCGGCGCGCCCCCCACCAGAACGATGTAATCGTCGCGCCGCCCCTGGTCCACCAGCGTGTCGATGACCACCTTCATGTAGGGCATTGTCGTGGTCAGCAGCGCCGACATGCCGAGAATATCGGCCTGCTCGGCCTCGAGCGCCTCGAGGTAGCTCTCCACCGCGTTGTTGATGCCGAGATCGATCACCTCGAATCCCGCGCCCTCCATCATCATGCCGACGAGGTTCTTGCCGATGTCGTGGATATCGCCCTTGACGGTGCCGATCACCATCTTGCCGGCGCGCGGCGCGCCGGTCTCGGCGAGGAGCGGCTTGAGGATGGCCATGCCGCCCTTCATCGCATTGGCCGCGAGCAGCACCTCGGGCACGAAGAGGATCCCGTCGCGGAAATCCTGGCCGACGATGGTCATGCCGCCGACCAGCGCCTCGGTGAGGATGCGATAAGGCTCCCAGCCGCGCGCGAGCAGGATGTTCACCCCTTCCTCGATCTCCTCGCGCAGACCGTCATAGAGGTCGTCCCACATCTGCTGGACCAGTTCCTCGTCGTCGAGTTCGGAGAGGATGATATCGTCGTCTTGCTCGGACATGCCCGAAATCCCTGCTTTCATGCGCGCGCCTTCGCGCAGCCCTGGTCAATCTGGGGCGGTCTTCGAGCGAAATGCGATGCCGCCCGGACCGCGACTGACCTATAGCCGCGATTTCGTCGGAATGTGACTGAATTATCGGCATGAAGATTATCGGTTTTCTGCATGTCCCGCGCGTCCCGCACCCGCGATTTGCGCGGATTTTCGCCATGATGCCCGGCAATTGCCCGGTTTCCCGCCGATCACGGCCCGGGCAGGACGATATGCGCGCGCCCCCCCTTTCATGGCGCGGGCCATGGCCCATCTTGGAAGAGAACGCGCAAGCAAGTAATCGGGAAAGGACGCGACAATGCGCATGATCCTCATCGTGCTTCAGGCCGCCTTCCTCAGCGCCATGGCGGTGATCGGCGCCGCCGGCGTGGACGGCCCCGCCTGCCCCCTGCCTGCCCCGGTGGCGCCGCATTGCGAGGTGGCGCGGTAGCTGCCCTATTTCGCGGCCTCGATCGCGGGCCGGATGGTATTTTCCAGCACCCGCGCGGTGATCGGCCCGGCAAAGCGCAGCACGATATTGCCCTGCCCGTCGATGACATAGGTCTCGGGCACGCCATACAGCCCCCAGTCGAGCGCCATGCGCCCGCTCTCATCCGCGCCCATGGCGGCATAGGGATTGCCCAGTTCGGCCAGAAAGCCGAGCGCGTTGCCGGGCTTGTCCTTGTAGTTCACCCCGTAGATCGTCACCCCTTCGGCGGCGAGGCCGGTGAGGTTCGGATGCTCCACACGGCAGGGCGCGCACCAGCTCGCCCAGTAATTCACCAGCTTGACGCCCGGTGCACGCAGATCGGCATCGCGCAAGAGCGGCCCCTCGCCAAGCGGCGTTACCTGCACCGCAGGCGCAGGCCGCCCCGCCAGCGCCGAGGGCAATTCATTGGGGTTCTCGCGCAAGAGCCCCACCAGCGCCAGCGCCGCAAAGGCCGCGAACACCAGGAGCGGGACCAACATCAGCGGCTTAGCCATTGCTCTTTCTCCGCGTCTCGACATCCTCGAGCGCGCGCCGCACACGGTCCGAGCGGCGCAGGCTGGCCCAGACCAGCCCCGCGATCAGCAGCAGCGACACGCCATAAGAGGCCAGCACCGGCACCGCGTATTTGCCCAGATCGGGGATCATGCCTGCATCCTTTCCCGCGCCAGGAGCGCGCGCATCCGTCGCGCCCTTATTTCGGTGCGCGTGCGCATCAGCACAAGGGCGACGAAGAGCAGCACGAAGCCCGCGATGGTCGCCAGCAGCGGATACCAGAACACATCGGCCACGTTCTCCTGCTTGTCGAGGCTGAGCGAGGCGCCCTGATGCAGGCCCTGGTTCCAGAAATTGACCGCATAGCGGCTCAGAAGCGCAAAGACCGACCCGACGAGGCACAGAATCGAGGTGAGATCGGCCGCCGTGTCATCGTTCTCGATCGCCTCCCAGAGGGCGATATAGCCGAGGTAGAACAGAAACAGGATCAGGAAGGAGGTGAGCCGCGGATCCCAGGCCCACCAGGTGCCCCACATCGGCTGCCCCCAGAGCGCGCCGGTGGCGAGCGCGACAAGCGTCATCACCATCCCCACAGGGGCCGCCGCGCGCGCGGCCAGCGCGCTCACATGGTGGCGGCGCACGATCCAGACGAGCGAGGTCACCAGCATCATCAGCCAGGCATTGATCGCCATCAGCGCCGAGGGCACATGCAGGTAGATGATCTTGACGGTGGAACCTTGCCGGAAATCGTCCGGCGTGAAGAAGAACCCCCAGACCAGTCCCGCCACCAGCATCAGCGCCGCCGCCCAGGCGACCCAGGGCAGCACGCGGTCGGTCGTGGCGATGAATTTCCGGGGATTGGCAAATTCCCAGAGGGCATTCAGGCTCATGGTCGTGTCCGCTCCGTCATCGCAGGTTGGCCCTCAATACCGCAGCCGAGGCAAAAGGCAAAAGCGCGATCGTGCCGCAGGTGATCCCCGCCAGCAGCGCCAGCGGCGTGGTCAGTGCCATCCCCTCGGCCCCGCGCCGCGCCACCTCCGCTCCGAAAATCAGCGTCGGCACATAGAGCGGCAGCACCAGCAGGCTCAGCAGCAGCCCGCCGCGTTTCAGCCCCACGGTCAGCGCCGCGCCGAAGGTGCCGATCACGCTGAGCGCGGGCGTGCCGAGCGCGAGCGAGGCCACCAGCCAGCCGAACCCCGCCACAGGCAGGTTCAGCAGGATGCCAAGGACCGGCGCCGCGAGCACCAGCGGCAGCCCGGTGGTCAGCCAATGCGCCAGCGCCTTGGCGCTCACGATCCCCTCCATCGGCAGGGGCGAGGTGGCCAGCAGATCGAGGCTGCCATCCTCCCAGTCGAGCGCGAGGATCCGGTCGAGCGACAGAAGGCAGGCCAGCAGCGCGCCCAGCCACAGGATGCCCGGCGCGATGGTGGACAAAAGCGCGCTCTGCGGTCCCACCCCGAAGGGCACCAGCACCACCACGATGAGAAAGAAGGCAAGGCCAAGGCCAAATCCCCCGCCCGCCCGAATGGCAAGCCTGAGGTCGCGGGTCAGCAGCGCGATCACAGGAAGGCCCCGTCGAAATCATCCGCCGCCAGCGGCGCGGCGCGAAAGGGTGCCAGATCGAGGATGCGTGCCTCCGAAAGCCCCAGGTCGATATGCGTGGCGATGAGCGCGGCCCCCCCCGCCGCCAGATGCGCGCGCACCGCGCCTGCGAACATCGCCACCGCGTCCCGGTCAAGCGACACGGTCGGCTCATCGAGCACCCAGACCGCGCGCCCCGTCACCAGGAGCCGCGCCAGCCCCAGCCGCCGCTTCTGCCCCGCCGAGAGCGCCCCCGCAGGCCGCGCCGCAAGCGGGCCGAGGTCAAAGGCCGCGATGGCGGCGGAAATATCGCCGGTGCCAAAGACCCGCGCCCAGAAGTTCAGGTTCTCCTCGACGCTCAGCGTGGCCTTGATCCCGTCGGCATGGCCGGCATAGACAAGGCTCTCGGGCGCGGCCTCGACCGATCCGGCGAGGGCGGGCTGAAGCCCCGCCACGGTGCGCAGGAGCGTCGTCTTGCCGATCCCGTTGGGGCCGCGCAGCACCAGCGCCTCGCCGGGGTTGAGCGCGAAGCTCACGCCTTCGAGCACGGGGATCCCCCCGCGCGCCACGCTCAGATCGGAGACGCTCAGCACCATGCGCCCCGCCTCATCCCGAACCCGCGCCAAGGCTCAGACCGGCAGCGCCGCGAGCGCGACGCGGCGGCCCTCGGACAGGAGCACGTTATAGGTCCGGCAGGCAGCGGGCGAGGTCATCGGCTCCACCCCGATCCCCGCCGCCTCGATCGCGGCGCGAAACGCGGGCGGCAGATGCGCCATCTCGGCCCCCACGCCGATGAGGATCACATCCACCTCCCCGCCGAGCGCGACGAGCGGCGCCGGATCAATGAGCCCCGCCCAGGACCGGGCGCCCTGCGCCGTCACCAGCATCGCCCCCTCGATCACGCCGCCCCCCACGCGAAAGAATCCGGGGCCATAGCCGTCGATCGGCGTGAGTCCGGCGAATGTGATCTCGCTCATGCGCATCGCGTCGTCTCCTTGCCCTGGCGGGGCCGCGCGTCGCGCGCGCGCCGCCTCCGCCTCAAGCGTCGATATTGGCGAATTGCGTTCCCGCCCTCGCGTCGGGCTTGGACCAGTCGCGCTTGACCCCCAGCCACATGAGCACGGTCGAGGCCACGAAGATCGACGAATAGGTGCCCACCACCACGCCCCAGATCATCGCAAAGACAAAGCCCCGGATCACGTCGCCGCCAAGCACATAGAGCGAAACGAGCGCCAGCAGCGTCGTCACCGAGGTCATCATCGTGCGGCTCAGCGTTTCGTTGATCGAGATGTTGAGCACCTCGCGCAGCGGCTTCTGCTTGTATCTGCGCAGGTTCTCGCGGACGCGGTCGAACACCACCACCGTGTCGTTGAGCGAATAGCCGACGATGGTCAGCAGCGCCGCGATGATCGCCAGGTCGAACTGGATCTGCAATTCGGAAAAGATGCCGATGGTCAGCGCCACGTCATGCACGAGCGCGACGACCGCGCCCACGGCGAATTGCCACTCGAAGCGCAGCCAGATGTAGAAGAGCACCGCCGCGATGGCCAGCGCCACCGCGATCACCGCCGCGGTGATCAGCTCTCCCGAGACCTTGGGCCCGACGCTCTCGACCGAGGTAAAGCGGATGTCGGGCACCGCCTGTTTCAATGCCGCCTCGATCTGCTCGATGGTCTCGGGCGATACGCTCTCGTCCTCGTCCTGCGCCTGGATGCGCAGGATCGCCACGTTCTCATCGGGTCCGAAGGTCGGGTCGAACACCTCGGCAATGCTCACATCGCCGAGCGCCAGCCCGTCGAGGGCGGCACGATAGCGCGCGACATCCACCGGCTCCGCGCTCTGGGTGCGGATGGCGGTGCCGCCCTTGAAATCAATGCCGAAATTCAGTCCCTGCACCGCGAAGGAACCGAGCGCCACGACGATCATCACCCCGGAAATGCCCAGCCACAGCTTCCAGCGGCTGAAGAAATCGAGCGACGTCTCCTCCGGCACGAGGCGCAGCGCGCGCCCCTGCAACACGGATTTCGGGCGCTTGCGCTCGAACCACATGACCGCGATCAGCCGGGTGACGAAGAGCGCGGTGAACACCGAGGTCACGATCCCCAGCCCCAGCGTGATGGCAAAGCCGCGCACCGGGCCGGATCCCATCGCATAGAGGATGAGCGCGGTCATGAAGGTGGTGAAATTCGCGTCCACGATGGCGCTCATCGCCTTTTCATAGCCCAGCTCGATCGCGCGCGCCGCGCCCCTGGCGGTCTTCATCTCTTCCTTGATACGCTCGAAGACGAGGACATTGGCATCCACCGCCATGCCGATGGTCAGCACGATCCCCGCGATCCCCGGCAGGGTCAGCGTCGCGCCGATGAGGCTGAGCAGGCCAAAGATCAGCCCGACATTGATGAGCAGCGCGATATTGGCGAAGATGCCGAAGATGCCATAGCTCAGCACCATGTAGAGCAGCACCAGCGCAAAGGCCACGAGGCAGGCAATCCTGCCGGCCTCGATGCTGTCGGCGCCCAGTTCCGGCCCGATCGTGCGCTCCTCGAGAAATTCGAGCCCGGCCGGCAGCGCGCCCGCCCGCAGAAGCACCGCAAGCTGGGTGCTCTCCTCGACGGTGAAATTGCCGGTGATGATCCCCGAACCGCCGGGGATATGGCTCTGGATCACCGGCGCCGAGATCACCTCGCCGTCGAGCACGATGGCGAACGGGTTGCCGATGTTGCGCGCGGTGTAATCGCCGAACTTGCGCGCGCCGGTCGGGTTGAAGCGGAACGACACGGCAGGCCGCCCGTTCTGGTCGAAATCGGGCTGCGCATCGACGAGCTCCTCGCCGGTCACCACTGGCGCGCGCTCGAGGATGTAGAACACGCCCGGCTCGTTCATCGCCGGCAGGATCTCGTTGCCCGGGCCGGGGCTCTCGCCGGGATCGCTGGTGCGGCTGACCACCGGCTGAAAGGTGAGCTGCGCGGTGGTGCCGATCAGCGCCTTGAGCTCCGCCGCCGAGCCGATCCCCGGCACCTGGATGAGGATGCGATCGGCGCCCTGGCGCACGATCGTGGGCTCGCGCGTGCCCATCTCGTCGATGCGGCGGCGGATGATCTCGAGCGCCTGGCGCACGGTGCGCTCGTCGGTGGCGCGCTGCTCGGCCTCGCTCAGGCGCACGACGATGTCGGGGCCTTCGGTGCTCACCTCGATATCGCTCGCGCCGACGCCGGCCAGCGTGGTCACGGGCCGCGCGAGACCGCGCACCAGCGCCGCCGCCTCGCCCGCCATCTCCGGCCGCTCGAGCAGCCGCACCCGAAGCTCCGGCCCCTCCATCGGCATCAATCGGATCGGCCCGACGCGGTCGCGCTCCTCGCGCAGCAGGTCACGCAGCTCGGGCCACATCCCCTCGAGCCGCGCCTGATAGACATCGGCCACCTTGACCTCGGCCAGCAGATGCGCACCGCCGCGCAGGTCGAGCCCGAGATTGACCAGCCGCGACGGCAGCCAGTCAGGCCAGAGCGCCAGATCCTCCGCCAGATCCGCCGGATCGGCCCCCATCGCGACACGCGCCTGCGCGTCGTTATGCTGCTCGACCCGGGAATAGAAGGCATTGGGCACCGCCATCAGCAGCCCGAGCGCCACGATCACCCAGATCGTCACACGTTTCCACAGGTCGATTTGCAGCATGATCGGGCCTTTTCAGCGGTCGGAAGGGGCAACTCAGCCTTCGGCGGGCTCGGTCCGGGAGAGAACCTGCGCGATGGTGTTGCGCACCACACGCACCTTGACCCCCTCGGCGAGTTCCACCTCGATCTCGCCCTCATCCTTGACCTTGGACACCTTGCCGATCAGGCCGCCCTGCGTGACCACCTGATCGCCGCGGCGCAGCGATTCGACCATCGCCCGGTGTTCCTTCATCTTCTTCTGCTGCGGACGGATCAGCAGCAGATACATGATCGCAAAGATCAGGATGAGCGGGAGAAACTGCGTAAAGGCTTCCATCGGGGCATGTCCTTCTGACTGATACGGCCTGATACGGCGGGAGCACCCCCGCGATTTTGCGCGAACCTAGGGGGCGGGCCGGGGTTTTGCAAGGCGCGAAAGGGCGCGCGCGCGTGACCTGTCCCTGCCGGGCAAACTGGTTTATCACGCGCCCAGACGATTCATCCGAGCGAGGCCCCAATGCACGATATCCGCGCCATCCGCGACATGCCCGAAGCCTTCGACGCCGCGCTTGGGCGGCGCGGGCTTGCGCCGGTCGCCGCCGAGATCCTCGCGCTCGACGCGGCGCGGCGCGCGCGCATCCATGCCGCCGAGAGCGCGCAGGCCGAGCAGAACCGCGCAAGCAAGGCGGTCGGCGCCGCCCGGGCGCAGGGCGACGAGGCCGAATTCGAGCGGCTGCGCGCGCTGGTGGCCGAGAAAAAGGCCGAGGTCGCCGCGATGCAGGCCGAGGCGCGCGAGCTCGATGCGCAACTGACCGCGATGCTCATGGGCCTGCCCAACCTGCCGGCTGACGATGTGCCCGACGGGGCGGACGAGGCGGATAATGTCGAGATCAGACGCTGGGGCACGCCCGCGCGTTTCGATTTCACGCCGAAGGAGCATTACCAACTGCCTGCCGTCGCTGGCGGTATGGATTTCGAGGCGGCGGCGCGGCTCTCGGGGAGCCGGTTCGTCGTGCTCTCGGGGGCGGTGGCGCGGCTGCACCGGGCGCTGGCGCAATTCATGCTCGACACCCACATCACCGAGAACGGCCTCACCGAGACCTGGACGCCGGTGCTGGTGCGCCCCGAGATGATGCAGGGCACCGGGCAATTGCCCAAGTTCGGCGAAGACAGCTACGAGACCACCAATGGCTGGTGGCTGGTGCCCACGGCGGAGGTGACGCTCACCAATCTGGTGCATGGCGAGACGGTGGAAGAGGCGAGCCTGCCGCGTCGCATGGTGGCGCATACGCAATGCTTCCGCTCCGAGGCAGGATCGGCGGGGCGCGACACGGCCGGGATGCTGCGCCAGCACCAGTTCGAGAAGGTCGAGATGGTCTCGATCACCCACCCGGATCAGAGCCGCGCCGAGCTCGCTCGCATGACCGCCTGCGCCGAGGGGATACTGGAGCGGCTCGGCCTGCCCTATCGCACCGTGGTGCTGTGCACCGGCGACATGGGGTTCGGCGCACAGCGCACCCATGATATCGAGGTCTGGCTGCCGGGGCAGAACACCTATCGCGAGATTTCCTCGGTCTCGCTCTGCGGTGATTTTCAGGCGCGGCGGATGAACGCCCGCTTCCGCCCCGCCGGCGGCGGCAGGCCCGAATTCGTCCACACGCTCAACGGCTCGGGGCTTGCCGTGGGGCGCACGCTGATCGCGGTGCTGGAGAACGGGCAGCAGGCCGACGGCTCGGTGCGCCTGCCCGAGGTGCTGGCGCCTTGGCTCGGCGGCAAGACGATGCTCACGCCCGAGGGCGCGCTGGCCTGAGCCTCTCGCCGCGCGCCCCGCCCGCGCGCGTCGTGCTCACCCGGCGGCAGCGGCCTGCGCAGCAGGGCGCGCCCTGGGAAAGGGCACGAGGCGACCGCGCTCTTCATCCCAGAGCTTGAGGGTGAAGCTGCGCAGCGCCTCGCGCCAGCGGATCGGCGCGTGGCTTTGCAGATGGGCGGGCAGGTCACGCTGGCAGCGGCGCAGGTTGTAGGACGGGATGGCGGGATTGTAGTGGTGCAGGTCGTGATAGGCGATATTGCCGCTGCCCAGATCCCACCACCAGCCCAGGTCGAGCGAGCTCGACCCGATGAGCGTCGCCTTGCGGAAATCGAGATCGGGCTTGCGGTCCCAGTAGGTCTCTTCGAAATTGTGCTGGAGATAGACGAGGAACACGCCGATCATCCCGCCAAGCACCGCGCTCGCCCCGAGCACGCCGAGCCCGACAAGCCCGAACAGCACCCAGATCACCCAGAAATATGCCGCCAGCGCGAGATTATGCGCCACCACCCCGAACACCCCCACGCGCGTGGCATTGCGCGGCCAGCGATAGGCGATGAAATAGGTATAGATCGCGCCGATCGGCAGCATCACCAGCGGATTGCGATAGAGCCGATACCACAGCCGCCGATGCCACGGCGCCGCCTGCCATTCGCGCAGCGTCATGGTGTGGATCTCGGTCGTCTCGCGGTGATCGAGATTGCCGAGATAGGCGTGGTGCTGGTTGTGATTGTATTGCATCACCCGGTAGGGCGTGAAGGAGAACACCGACAGCACATGCCCCACCACATCGTTGAGCGCGCGCGTCGCGAAGAGCGAATGATGCCCGCAATCGTGCTGCAACACGTAGAGCCGCACCCCGGCAAAGGCGAGAACCACCACCAGCGGCAGCGCCAGCGCCCAGAGCCCCGCCCCGATGAGCGCCACCGCCCCCCAGAGCGCCACAGCATAGGCCGCAAGCGTCCCGAGAAACGACAACGCCCCGCGCAGATCGCTCTTGCGGGTGTAGGGCCTGAGGAATTCGCGCAGTTCGGCGGTCCTGTCGGCTGTGCTCATGGCTTCGCTCATCGGCTTGTCGTCCCTTTGGTGCATCCCGTCGCCTCGCCCCTGCGCTCCGGCATGGGGCGGGTCCGGGCTGTCTGCCGCTTCAGTTTGCCTTTTTCCGGCCCGCGATCAAGTATCCGCCCAGGGGGCATGCCCGGAACGTATCAGGAAAGCCACCCTCGGGAAAGCCTCGGGCGTCATGCCGCCTCGGCCGCCGCCGCGCGGATGCGCGCGATCATCGCGCGCAGCCCGTTGGCGCGCTGCGCCGAGAGATGCGCCTCGAGCCCGAGCCGCGCCAGTTCCGCCCGGGCGTCGATACGCCCCACCTCGGCCACGGGCACGCCATTGTAGAGCGCGCGCAGGATCGCGATCAGGCCGCGCACGATCAGCGCGTCGCTGTCGCCGTCAAAGCCGAAGCGGCCATTCTCGATGCGCGGATGCAGCCAGACCTGGCTCGCGCAGCCCTCGACGCGGGTGGCGGCCACCTTGAGCGCCGGATCGAGCGGCGCCATGTCGCGTCCCTTCTCGATCACGTAGCGATAGCGGTCCTCCCAGTCGTCGAGAAACTCGAAATCCGCGACGATCTCCTCGAAGGCTTCGCTGGCCATGCCACTCTCCTGCTGTCCCGCCTGCCGGCGCCCCGCGCGAAGACCTAAGGCCGGGGCGGCGGCAGGTCCAGCCCTCGCTTGCATCTTTTCAACCCCGCGCCGATCGGCTAGGCAGGTCGCACAGCGTGACAGGGGCGGGCTTGACAGGGGCATCGGGCATGAAGCGACGCGTATTTCTGGGGCTTGCGGCGGCGGGTGTGCTGGCGGGCTGCGGCGGCGGCAGACGGCGCCGCCGTGCCGAGGCCGAGGCCGCCGACGCCAACCCGCTGATCCCCAAGGAAGACACCGAGACCGGGCTGTTCCAGTCCATCCAGCAGCGGATGCGCGACCGGCCCTATACCGGCACGCCGGTCGCGACGATCACCAGCGCCGTGATCGAGCCCGCCTCGGGCGGTGTGCTGCTCCGGGTCGAGGGGCTGACGCTGCGGCCGGATGCCCATGACGTGCGCCTGATCCCCGACAGCGAGACGGGCGAGCCTGTCAACGGCGTGATCGGCTACACGCTGAGCGCCGAGCAGCCCGAAACCGCGGCGCCGGATGCCTCGGCCACGCGCGCGGTTCTGGCGGCGGTATTCATCTCGCGCAGGAAACTGGCGGGCGCGCGCGAAATCCGCGTGCGCGGCGCACGGAACGAACGGGTGATCCGCCTCTGAGCCTGCGAGCCTGCCGCGCTCAGAGCGGCACCGCCTCCACCGCCTCGCCGCGCACCACCAGCCCGAGCTCCCCCGCGCAAAGACGCAGCGCATCGGCCCCGAAGAGATCGCGCCGCCAGCCCGAGAGCGCGGGCACATCGCGCCCGCCCGCGGCCAGATGATCGAGATCGGCGGCGCTCGCGATCAGCCGCGCCGCCACGCCCGAGGCATCGGCGCGCGCCTTCAGCAGCACCCGCAGCATGTCCGCAAGCGCCGGGTTGACGGCGGGTTTCGCCGCCTCCGCGAGGCGCGGCATCGCCTCGGGCGGACAGGCCAGCCCCGCCTTGACGGCGGCGAGGATCCCCTCGGCGACCGGACCCTTGCGCGCCTCGCGCAGCAACAGCCGCGCCCGCCCCAGATCCTCGGGCGTCTGCGGCCGGGTCGCCGCCAGTTCCAGCAGCGCGTCATCCTTGAGCACACGCGCGCGCGGCACGTCCTGCGCCTGCGCGTATTCCTCGCGAAAGCGCGCCAGCTCGCGCAGCACGGCCAGGAATTTCGGCGCGGTGTTGCGCGTCTTGATACGCCGCCACGCCTCGGCGGGATCGGTGCGATAGGTCTCGGGACTGGTGAGCACGGCCATTTCCTCGGCCACCCAATGCGCGCGCCCGGTGCTCTCGATCTTGCTGGCGAGGAACTCGTAGATCGGGCGAAGATGGGTCACATCGGCCAGCGCATAGGCCATCTGCGCCTCGGTGAGCGGGCGACGCGACCAGTCGGTAAAGCGCGAACTCTTGTCCACCGTGGCCCTGGCGATGCGCTTGACCAGCGTCTCGTAACCCGCCTGTTCGCCGAAGCCGCAGACCATCGCGGCCACCTGCGTGTCAAAGAGCGGCGCCGGGATCACCCCCGCATCGACATGAAAGATCTCGAGATCCTGCCGCGCGGCATGGAACACCTTGACAACGCCCGGATCGCTGAACAGCTCGTAGAGCGGCTCGAGCGAGAGCGCCTCGCCGCCGGCGACGGGATCGACCAGCACCGCGCCCGCATCGCCCTTGCCGGGCACGGCCATCTGCACGAGGCAGAGCCGGGAATAATAGGTGCGCTCGCGCAGGAATTCGGTATCGACGGTGACATAGGGGTGTTCGCGCGCCGCCCTGCAATAGGCGGCCAGCGCGTCGGTCGTGGTGATCGTCTGCATGTTGGCTCTGATGCGCTCCGTGCGTTCCTGTCCGGGACCCGCGCGGTATAGACCAGTCCCGCGGCGATGGAAATGGCCACGAGGCGGGGCGGGGCGGGGCGGGCCATGGCAAGGGCGGGGCCCAGGGGAATCGCATTTGAGAAATAGCGCTGGCGCTGCGGGGTGATGTGGATTCTTCTGGGGGTTGCCTGGATGGAGGAATCCGATGCCGTCGCTGATCACGATCTTTCGCGAGATACCCGACCCGCGCTGCGGGAATGCGCAGCGCCATGACCTTCTCGACATCCTGACGATCGCGCTTGTGGCGTCGGTCTGCGGGGCGGAGAG
>JACIYT010000017.1 GCA_014359765.1 Roseovarius sp. | reverse complement strand
CACAAGCGCGATCGTCAGGATGTCGAGAAGGTCATGGCGCTGCGCATTCCCGCAGCGCGGGTCGGGTATCTCGCGAAAGATCGTGATCAGCGACGGCATCGGATTCCTCCATCCAGGCAACCCCCGGAAGAATCCACATCACCCCGCCGCGCCAGCGCTATTTCTCAAATGCGATTCCCCTGGCGGCCCGACAGGCTCTGGCGCAGGCCCCGCTGATTGTGTATGCGCGGGGGGCCATGACCCAGAGCCTCACCCTCCGCCGCCCCGACGACTGGCACCTGCACCTGCGCGACGGCGCGATGCTGGCCGCCGTCCTGCCCGAGAGCGCGCGCCATTTTGCCCGCGCCCTCGTCATGCCCAATCTCGTCCCGCCGGTGGTGACCGGGGCGGACGCGCGCGCCTATCGCGACCGCATCCTCGCCGCCCTGCCCGAGGGCATGGATTTCACCCCGCTGATGACGCTCTATCTCACCGAAGAGACCGACCCGGCCGATGTGGCCCGCGCCCATGAAGAGGGCCTCGTCGCGGCGGTCAAGCTCTACCCGGCAGGCGCCACCACCAATTCCGCGAGCGGCGTGCGCGATTTCGACGCCGTGCGCGGCGTGCTGGAGAGGATGGCCGAGATCGGCCTGCCGCTCTGTGTGCATGGCGAGGTGACCGATCCCGCCATCGACATCTTCGACCGCGAGGCCGTGTTCATCGACCGCGTGCTCGACCCGCTGCGCCGCGCCACGCCGGGGCTGCGGGTGGTGATGGAGCATGTCACCACCGCCGACGCGTTGGCCTATGTCCGCGACCATGACCGGGACCTCGCCGCCACGATCACCACCCATCACCTCGTGATCAACCGCAACCATATCCTCGCCGGCGGCATCCGGCCGCATTACTACTGCCTGCCCGTGGCCAAGCGCGAGACGCACCGCCTTGCGCTGCGCGTGGCCGCCACCTCGGGCGATGCGCGGTTCTTCCTCGGCACCGACAGCGCGCCCCATACCGACGCCCTGAAGGAAAGCGCCTGCGGCTGCGCGGGCTGCTTCACCGCGCCCAACACGCTCTCGATCCTCGCCCATGTGTTCGAGGAAGAGGGCGCGCTCGACCGGCTCGAGGGCTTCGCCTCGCTCAACGGCCGGGCCTTCTATCGCCTGCCCCCGAACGCGGCGCGGATCACCCTGACCAGGGGCGCGCCCGTCACCTGCCCCGCGAAGATCGACACCGGCGACGGCCCGGTGACGGTCTTCGATCCCGGCTTCGCGCTGCATTGGCGCGTGACCTGATCTTCATCTTTCCGGAAATACTCCCGCCGGAGGCATCATCGCTCTTCGGCGCACCGCCAGGCCAAGGACGCTGCCATGATCCCCTCGACCTACCCCCCCAAGGACGAAATCGCCCGCCTCACCGCGCGGATGCTGCTCGAGATCGGCGCCGTGCATTTCAATGCCGAGACGCCCTTCACCTTTGCCTCGGGGCTGCGATCGCCCACCTATATCGACTGCCGCAAGCTCATCTCCTACCCGCGCATCCGCAGCACCCTGATGGATTTTCTCACCGTCACCGTGCTGCGCGAGGCCGGATTCGAGGCGTTCGACAATATCGCGGGCGGCGAGACGGCAGGCATTCCCTTTGCCGCGCTGGTGGCCGAGCGCATGGCACTGCCGATGACCTATGTGCGCAAGAAGCCCAAGGGCTACGGGCGCAACGCCCGCATCGAGGGGGCCATGTCCGAGGGGCAGCGGGTGCTGCTGGTGGAGGATCTGACCACCGATGGCGGATCGAAACTCGGCTTTGTCGATGCCATCCGCGCCACGGGCGCCAGTTGCGGGCACACGGCGGTGATCTTCTACTACGGCATCTTCCCCGAGACCGAGCGCACGCTCGGCGATCACGGCATCCGCCTGCATTACCTGTGCACCTGGCGCGATGTCCTGGCCGAGGCGCGCGCGCAGGCGGCATTCGACGCGGACACGCTCGCGGAGGTCGAATCGTTTCTCGACGATCCGCATGGCTGGCGGGCAGCGCATCCGGGCTGAACGGGCCCCGCGCCGGAAAAATGCCGGGCTGCGGCAGGAATGCCACGGCCCCGCCGCAGCACCACTGGATGTTGCGGTCCAGACCCGTTTCGTGGCAATATGCTGTGGCCGTTCCAGGGCGGAACTTATCCACAGAAACATACCATCTGCCCCGCGCGCGGGCCATGAGCTATGCCGTCGGGTCAGGGACAACAGGGGGCAAGGGCGATGAACGGGATGCGCGCGATCAATCCGACCGGGGCAGAGATCGAAACCCCCGAGAGCGTGCCCCATTCGATCGAGGCCGAACAGCAATTGCTCGGCGCGATCCTGACCAATAACGACATCTATGACCGCGTCGCCGCGATCATCGGGCCGCAGCATTTCTACGACCCGGTTCATGCCCGCATCTTCGAGACCGCCGCCGCGCGCATCGCGCGCAACGCGCTCGCCTCGCCGGTCACGCTGCGCGCCTTTCTCGAAGAGGATGAGGGGCTGAGGGAACTCGGCGGTCCGGCCTATCTGGTCAAGCTCGCGGGCGCCGCGATCTCGACCTATGCCGCGCGCGATTATGCGCAGATGATCTATGACCTGGCGATCCGGCGCGAGCTGATCGCGCTCGGCCATGACATCGCCGCCAAGGCCGCCCGCGTCGAGGTGGCGAGCGAGCCGCGCGACCAGATCGTGGAGGCCGAGCAACAGCTTTACCAGCTGGCCGAACAGGGCAAGACCGACAGCGGTTTCCAGAGCTTTCTCAGCGCGGTGCGCGACGCGGTGGACGTGGCCAATGCCGCCTATATGCGCGAGGGCGGGCTGGCGGGCCTCTCGACCGGGCTGACCGACATGGATCAGAAACTCGGCGGGCTGCACAAATCCGACCTGCTGATCCTCGCCGGGCGGCCCTCGATGGGCAAGACGTCGCTCGCCACCAACATCGCCTTCAACGTCGCCCGCGCCTATCGCCGCGGCACGCTGCCCGACGGCACCGAGGGCGCGGTGGATGGCGGCGTAGTGGGGTTCTTCTCGCTCGAGATGTCGGCCGAACAGCTCGCGGGCCGCATCCTCGCCGAGGCCTCCGAGATCCCCTCGCACAAGATCCGCCGCGGCGACATGGACGAGGGCGAGTTTCGCCGCTTCGTCGAGGCCGCCAAATCGCTCGAATCCTGCCCGCTCTTCATCGACGACACCGCCGCCATCCCGATCAGCCAGATCGCGGCGCGCGCGCGCCGGCTCAAGCGCACGCACGGGCTCGACCTCTTGATCGTGGACTATCTCCAGCTCGTGCGCGGCACCGCCGAGAACCGGGTGCAGGAAATCGGCGAAATCTCGATGGGCCTCAAGGCCATCGCCAAGGAGCTCAATATTCCCGTCATTGCCCTCTCGCAGCTCTCGCGCCAGGTGGAAAACCGCGAGGACAAGCGACCGCAGCTTTCGGACCTGCGCGAATCGGGCTCGATCGAACAGGATGCCGATGTGGTGATGTTCGTCTTTCGCGAGGTCTATTACAAGGAACGCGAGAAACCGGGCGAGCACGAGCTCGACAAGATGGCCGAATGGCAGGAGGCCATGGCGCGGCTCCACGGCAAGGCCGAGGTCATCATCGGCAAGCAGCGCCACGGGCCCATCGGCACGATCGAGCTCAGCTTCGAGGAACAGTTCACCCGCTTCGGAAACCTCGTGAAACCCTGGCAGCAGGATCAGGGATTCTGACCCCGACAGGAACCGGTCCCGCCCGCTGGACAAGGTCAGCCGCCGGTTCCGCGGACCCGCGCCCAACATGCCCCGGGGGCCGGATGTCACCCATGTCGCCACATGGAAGGGGTTCGTCTCTGTCTCTGTCGCCGTCGCATGGCTTGGCCGCTCATCAGGACAGGAGCCTGTCGAGCCGCTCCTTGGTGTCGGCAAGTTCGGTCAGCATCTCCTGCACGACCTGCCGGACCGAGGTTTCCCCGGTCATGTCCTCGACGATCTGGCCCACCGGATAGGTGAGGAACTCCGGCGCGCGCACCCGTTCGACCCGTGTCCGCCCCTTGCCCCACCACAGGATGCCCTGAAGCGGCGCGGGCAGCGGATCGGGGGCGCCGGGCGCATCCCAGGCGTCGGTGAAGGCGCTGCGCAATGTGCGGCAGGGCTTGCCCGTCACGCTGCGGGTGAGCACCGCATCCCCGGCGCTGGCCGCGAACATGCGCGCCTTGATCTCGGGGGTGACCTCGCTTTGCACCGTCTTGAGCCAGATCGAGCCGCACCAGGCGCCCTCGCAGCCCAGCGCCAGCGCCGCCGCCATCTGGCGGCCGCGCCCGATGCCCCCGGCGCCCAGCACCGGCAGGGGTGCCACCGCATCCACGATCCGCGGCCACAGGGTCATCGAGGTAACGCTGCCGGTATGGCCCCCCGCCTCGGTGCCCACCGCGATCACGAAATCGCAGCCCACGTCGCGGTGGCGGATCGCGTGGCGCGGCGCACCGGCCATCGCCGCGACCTTTATCCCCCGGGCATGGGCGCGCTCGACCAGTTCGCGCGGCGGCGAGCCGAGGGCATTGACGATCAGGCTGATCGGGTGGCGCATGGCGACCTCGATCATCCGCGCGCTCTCCTCGGGGGTAAAGTTGAAGCTGGCGACCAGATCGTGCTCGATCCGCTCGGCCTCGTCCTCGGGCAGGGGCGGGATCCCGGCGGCATCCAGCATCTCGCGCACGAAATCGAGATGTTCGGCCGGCAGCAGGCGGGCGGCGTCGTGCTTGGCGCCGCCGTGATCCTGAAAGGTGGTCGGCATGAGGATATCCACGCCATAGGGCCGCCCGCCGATATGGGCATCGATCCACGACAATTCCGCATCGACCCGCTCGGGGCTCATCCGGGCCATGCCCAGAACCCCGAGACCGCCGGCCTTGGACACCTCCACCACCACGTCGCGGCAATGCGAAAAGGCAAAGATCGGCGCCTCGATGCCGAACATCTCGCACATGCGGTTTGTCATCAGGCGCGCCCTCCCCTCACAGCCCCAGATCCTTTGCGATCGAGGTGCGCATCACCTCGCTCGAGCCGCCGCCGATCCGCATCAGCCGCGAATCGCGATAGTGCCGCTCCATCGGGAAATCGGGCGTCATCGAATAGCCGCCGAGGATCTGCATCCCCTCGTCGGCAACGCGGAAATAGGCCTCGGAGGTGAAGACCTTGGCCATCGAGGCCTCCTTGCGGCAGGCGATGCCGGCGTCGAGGCGACGCGCCAGATCATAGGTCAGCATCCGCGACGTATGCACCGCGATCTGCATGTCGGCCAGCTTGTGCTGGATCGCCTGGAACTTGCCGATCGGCTTGCCGAACTGCACCCGGTCCCTGGCATACTGGAGCGCACAGTCCAGCGCCGCCTGGGCCGCGCCGGTGACCTGGGCGGCCAGCGAGAACCTTTCCTTGTTGAGGTTGGTCATCAGGTGTTTCCAGCCACCGTTCAGCGTGCCGAGCAGGTCGTCCTCGCTGACGCGGACGTTCTCATAGGTCACGCGATTGGTGCCAACGGAACGGAAACACAGCGTCTCCAGACGCTCGATGGTGACGCCGGGGCTCCGGGGATCGACGAAGAACAGGCTGATTCCCTCATGGGCCGGGGCCTTGGGATCGGTCCGCGTCACCAGAACCGTCCGGTCGGCGAGATCCACCTGCGAGTTGAACACCTTGGCCCCGTTGATCACGAAGCCGTCGCCGTCGCGCACGGCGCGGGTCTGCACGCCGGCCGCGTCCGATCCGGCATTGGGCTCGGTCAGGCTCATGGAGGACTTGAACTTGCCGGCCGCGATCAGCGGCAGATATTTCTGCCGCTGCGCCTCGCTGCCATAGGTGAGCAGCGATTGCGCCCCGTGCACCGTCGCCCGGTAGAACAGCACCGCAAGCTCGAGCAGCCCGTAGGAGAGCTCTTCCTGGATGATCCCCAACTCCACGAAACCAAGGCCAGAGCCGCCGTATTGCTCGGGAATCGCCACCCCGAGCCAGCCCAGATCGGCCATCTTGTCGAAAGCGTCGAGCGGCGCGATCCTTTCGCGGTCGCAGCGGCGCGCATATTCGTCGGGCACCTCCCGGCGCACGAAGTCGCGGACCGATTCGCGCAGCATCATCTGTTCATCGGTAAAACCGAAATCCCGGTCGCCTCTCATGTCCGTCTCCTCCCCCTTCGGGCCGTCATCGCTGTGAAAATCTCCGACCGACCATCTCGGAGGTGATGTTCACCTTCTGCAGGTCGATATGTCCGCCACCGATCCCCCATACCCAGGAATCGCGCACCTTCTGTTCCATCGGGTAGTCGGTATGGTAGCCGTTCGCGCCCATCACCTGAATGCCATGCGCCACCACCCTGCGCACCGCCTCATTGGCAAAGCTCTTGGCGACGCTGGTATCCATCAGCGACGGCAACCCGTCCTCGGCGGCCTGCGCCGCGCGGTGGATCAGCAGGCGCATCGCCTCGACATCCACCTTCATGTCGGCCAGCCGAAGCTGCACGGCCTGGAACTCCACGATCGGCTTGCCGAACTGGATGCGCTGCTGCGTGTAATCGAGCGCCACATCGAGCGCGCCGGCGGCGATCCCCAGTGCACAGGTGGCATTGCCCAGCCGCTCCATGTTGAACGAGCGCATCAGGTCGCGCACGCCGCCGGCCGGCACGATGATGTTCTCGACCGGGATTTCCACATTCTCGAGATGGATCTCGGCGTTGTGAAACCCGCGCACGCCCATGAAGGTCTCGGGCTTGCCAAAGGACAGGCCGGGCGTGTCCTTTTCCAGATAGACCGCGCCGATCCCCGCCGCCCCCGGTCGATCCGCCAGCCGGCAGTAGAGAACATAGCCCCGCGCATGGCCGGCGCCGCTGCACCAGCGTTTCACGCCGTTGATCACGATGCGGTCGCCGCGGATCTCGGCCCGCGTCGAAAGATCGGTCATGGCGGTGCCGGTATCGGGCTCGGACATCGCCACCGAAACCATCATCTCGCCCGAACAGACACGCGGCAGCACCCGCGTCTTCAGGTGCTCAGGCCCGTGATAAAGCAGCGTCTGTGCGGGGCCGCAATTGGCCTCGAACACCGGAAAGGCCGCCGCGGGCGACACCTTGGCAAGCTCTTCGAGGACGATCAGCGCATCCACCTTGCCCGCGCCCAGCCCGCCGTATTCCTCGGGGATATTGACCCCGAGGAAACCCAGATCGCCCATCTGCCGGCGCACCTCGTCGGGCACCGGCGCGCTGGTGCGCTCGCAGTCTTTCGCCACGTCCACCAGCACGTCGCGGGCAAAGCGGCGTGCTGTCTGCTGGAACTCGCGCTGCTGTTCGTTCAGCTGGAAATCCATGGCGCGCTCAGGCCACCAGCATCCCGCCGTCCACCGGCAGGATCGCCCCGGAGATGGCCGAGGCCTCGTCGGAGCACAAGAACAGCGCCGCCCGGGCGATTTCCTCGGGCTGGATCATCCGGCCCATCGGCACGCGGGCGAGAAAGGCCTTTTCGAGCTCTTCGGGAGCGATCACATCGGGATCACGCCCGATGAACGAGGGCCAGAGCGGCGTGTCCACCGGCCCCGGGCAGATCGCGTTGGCGCGGATGTTGTGCTTGCCATTGCCGAGGGCGATGCATTTCGCGAGGATCTGCAACCCCGCCTTGGCAATGGAATAGCTCGGCGAGGCCGGCGAGGGCTTCTCGCCCGAGATCGAGCTGGTGAACAGCACCGCGCCGCCGCCGCCCTTGATCATGTGGGGCAGGACATGCTTGGCCCCGAAGAACCCGCCCTTGACGTGGATCGCGATCTGGCGATCGAAATCGGCCTCGGTGGTCTTGTCGATGGTGCCGGCGCCGGCGATCCCGGCATTGTGCCAGAACACGTCGATGCGGCCGAATTCCCCGATCGCGGCCTCGGCCATGGCCTTCAGGTCGGCCTCCTTGCCGGTGTCGGCGCGCACGAAGATTGCCGCCCCGCCCGCCTTGCGGATGCTCTCGGCCACGGCCTCGCCGGCGGCCTCGTTGATGTCCACCACCACGATCCTGGCCCCCTCGCGCGAGAACAGTTCCGCGGCGGATTTGCCCATGCCCGAGCCGGAGCCGGTGATGATCGAAACCTTGTCTTGCAGGCGTCCCATTGTCTTTCCTTTCAGGTTGGGTTTTTGGGTTTTCGGATTGGAGCGAGATGAAACTCGGCTTGTTGCATCGCCACTCAGCGCCCCATCATGTTCGGCAGGAGCAGGCTGAGCGAGGGGAAGAAGAGCACCAGCAGCGTCGTGGCGACCAGCACCGCCAGATAGGGCAGGCTGCCCCGGACCACGACGGCGATCGGCGTGCGGAACAGGCCCGACATCGCGAACAGCGCCATCCCGAAGGGCGGTGTGGCCTGCGCCACCATCATCGCCGCCACGGTGATCACCGCGAAATGCACCAGGTCGATCTGCGCCGCGAGCAGCACCGGCAGCAGGATCGGCACGGTGATATACATGATCGGAACGGGATCCATCACCATCCCCAGCAGCAGATAGAGAACGACGATCGCGAGGAGCAGCATCATCGGCGACAGCCCGAGCCGGGTCACCTCGTCCACCAGATGCTGCGGCAGCTTGAGATAGGTGACCGTCACCGCCAGAAGCGTGGCCCCGCCGAGAATGATGAAGATCGCCGCGGTGCTGCTGATCGCGTCGCGCGCGCTCTTGACGAAATTGGCGACGGTCAGCGTCCGATAGACCAGCCCGCTGATCAGGAGCGAATAGACGATGGCCACCGCGGCCGCCTCGGTCGGCGTGAAGATGCCGCCATAGATGCCCCCCAGCACGATCGGGGGCATCAGAAGCACCGGAAAGGCCGCCTTGAAGGTCGTCCAGCGCTCGGGCCAGTCGCTCGCCGCCTTCAGGCGCATCCCGTCGCGGCGGGCCATCAGCACCGCCACCACGATCAGCATCACGCCAGTCAGCAGGCCCGGGATGATCCCGGCCATGAAATAGCGCGACACGTCGCCCTGCACGAGCGAGGCGAACAGGACCATGTAGATGCTGGGCGGGATCATCTGGCCGATGGTGCCCGAACAGGTGATCAGGCCCATGCTCGAGCGTTTGTCATACCCCTGGCGCAGCATCTCGGGCAGGGCGATGGATCCGATCGCCACCACCGTCGCGATGCCCGATCCCGACAGCGCCCCGAAGATCATGCAGGCCAAAACCGCCGCCGCCGACATGCCGCCGGGCAGATGCCCCACCAGCGCGTCGAGGAAGCGGAAGAGGTAGCGGCTCGGCCCGCAGTTCAGCATGATGTTGCCCGCGAAGATGAAGTAGGGCACCGCCATCAGCACGAACACATCGACCGAGATATACATCTGCTGGGCCAGCATCGACAGCGGCAGCCGCAGCTCGACCAGGGCGAGATAGGCGCCCCCGGCGGTCAACGCCAGGAATACCGGCGCACCCAGAACCAGCAGCACGACAAACAGGAGCAGACCGATGGTCACGGCAATTCTTCCTCAGCTATTCGGATTGACCGAAGGACTCGGCATGTGTGATCGGCCTTGCGGCGGGCGCATCCGGGGCGATCAGGGCCAGGACCGCGCGCAGCACCTCCCCGACGCCGAAAAGCACGGCCATGCCCAACCCGACCGGCACCGAAAGCGACGGCAGCCAGGCGGGCATTGTGCCGCCGATCACCGTCATCTGGTAGCGATGCAGATCGGCCACCCAGACCCAGCCCGAGCGGAACACGAGAAGCGCGATCCAGAGGAACACGACCGCCTTGAGCAGGCTCAGGATGCGCCCGGACGTCTCCGGCACGGCCTGCGAGACGACATCCACGCTGATATGCTCATGCTTGCGCAGCAGCGGGCCGACGAAAAGGAAACACGCGTAAACCACGGTATAGCGCGATATTTCCTCGATCAGCTGGCTGGAGAAACCGAAGCCATACCGCAAGACCACGCTCATGAAGGCCAGCCCGGCGCTGATCACGATCATGACCACACCGAACCCGTCGATCAGCGATCCCAGTCGCCCCATGAGACGATCGACCGCGATCGTGAGCGGCTCGAGCACGGGAACGGTTCGGCGCCTATCCATTGCGATCACCCCTGATTTGCGCGCCCTCCCTGATGGCCTCCTGCCGATGGCCCCACGGGTTTTGCGCCATGTCCGACTGGCACGGGCAGATCATGCGCCCGGTCGTCCTCTGCCTTGCCCTTTGCCTTGCCCGGGGACCCCGATATGACGATCAGGACCCCCGGGCCGCCGCGATCGGATCAGTTCGGGCGCAGCCGCTCGGCCTCGTCGATCAACGCCTGGCCGCCGGGATTGTCCTTGACGAAGGCCGCGAGCACCGGCTGGGTCGCGTCGCGCATCCGCTGGATCTCGGCCGGATCGAGCGGCGGCTCGACCTGCACACCCATCTCAGTCTCGATCAGCCCGAGCACCTCGGTGGCGCGCCGCTCGGTCGCGTCGAAGCCGAAATCCTCGAGCTCGTTGCCGACCTCGACGAGAACCTGCTGGATATCCTCGGGCAGGCCGTCGAAGAACCGCTTCGACATCAGCAGCGGCAGGCCCGCATACCACATGTTGACCCCGCTGAGATACTTGACCGGGATCCGGTTGTCATAGGTGAACAGGATGCCGGTCACCGTGCCATCCACGGTGCCCTGAACGATCGCCGAGCTGAACTCGGCATAGGCCATCGAGATCGGCGAGGCACCCATCAGCTCGAAGCTCTGCCCCAGATACTTGCCGCCGGGAATGCGGAACTTCAGCCCGGCCATGTCCTCCATCTTGCGGACGGGGCGTTTGGTGTTGATCAAGGCCCCCACCATGTCGGTCGGCGCAATCGCCAGCACCTTGATGCCCCTGGCCTCCATGCTGTCGCGCAGCGCCCCGCCGCCGGCCTCGCTCTTCACGAAATCGCGCAGGTGCTTCTGGTCGGAGGGCGTGATGTCGAACAGGAACGGCAGCTCGAAGAAGCCCCACAGCGGATCGAGCGTGGCCGCGATGGTGTTCAGCGAATAGGCCGCGTCGATCTGCCCCGAGAGCATCCCATTGATTTCCTGGGTGATCGGCATCAGCTGCGAGGCTGGAAAGATGTCCACGATCAGCCGCCCGCCGGTGCGCTTCTCGACCTCTTGCTTGAAGAACTCCATGTTCACATGGTGCTGGGCCACGGTCGCATAGGCATGCGACAGCCGCATCACCACGGGTTTCTCCGCCGTCGGCTGCGCCGAAGCCGCCGCCGACAGCATCGCAAGCCCGCCCAGCGCGCCCGCAACGGCCCGGAATGGCGCGCGCAACGCGCGCCCGATCGTCAAGCTCATCTCATTCCTCCCTTTCGATGAATGCCACCGGATGATTTCCTTTCCGGATTTCGCACATGGTTCGCGGATCAGGCGTATGGATAGGGATAGGCGCCGCTCAGACTGATCATCGTGGCGCGCGGCTCGGTATATTCCTGGATCGCCTCGGGGCCGTTCTCGCGGCCGATGCCGCTGATCTTGAACCCGCCATAGGGCACCCCGGGATTGAGGATCCGGTAGGTGTTGACCCAGACCGTTCCCGCCATGATCTGCCCCGAAACGCGGTGCGCGCGCCCGAGGTCGCGGGTCCATATTCCGGCGGTCAGCCCGTATTTGACGCCATTCGCCACGGACACCGCCTCTTCCTCTGTGTCGAAGGGGATCATCGCCACGACCGGGCCGAAGATCTCTTCCTGCGCGATGCGCATTTCCGGATCCACGTCGGCAAAGACCGTGGGCTGCACGAAATAGCCGTTCTCGCGCCCCTCGCCGGCCAGCCGCCCGCCGCCAGCCACCAGGCGCGCGCCCTCGGACTTGCCCACCTCGAGATAGCTCAGCGTCTTCTTCAGCTGATCCTCATGGGTCTGCGGACCGATATGCGTGTCGGGATCGAGCGGATTGCCGACCCGCAGGCGCAGCGCCCGCGCGCCGACCTCCTCGACCACGCGATCATAAAGCGCGCGCTGCACGAGAATGCGCGACCCGAGCGTGCAGCTCTGACCGCAGGCCATGAATCCGGCATGGGCCACGGCGTTGATCGCCTGCTCGATATCGGCATCGTCGAAAACGATATGCGGCGACTTGCCACCACATTCGAACGACACACGCTTGAGGTTGACCGCACCCGCGCGCATGATCTCCTGCGCGGTGCGGTGTTCGCCGGTGAACGACAGCTTGTCCACCCCGGGATGCGCCGCCAGATGCGCGCCCGCGATCTGGCCATATCCCGGCACCACGTTGACGACACCCTTGGGAAAGCCGGCCTTTTCGACCAGCTTCGCCAGCTCGTAGGTGGTGACCGTGGTATGCTCGGCCACCTTGATCACCATGGTGCAACCGGCCGCGAGGGCGGGGGCGAGCTTCATCGTGGTGACCAGCGTCGGCGCGTTCCAGGGCACGATCGCCCCGACCACGCCGATCGGCACCCGCTGGGTATAGGCCATCAGGTCGGGATTGATGTTGATCATCCGCCCGTCGAGCTTGTCGGCCAGCCCCGCAAAGTAATAATACCACTGCGCCTCGGCGGTGATGTTCGCGCGCGTCTCGCGCAGCGGCCGCCCGTTGTCGCGGCTTTCATATTCGGCCATCTGCGGCGCGTGTTCCTCGATCAGCGCCCCCAGCCGGCGGATCAGCGCGGCGCGCTCGGCGACCGGCATCCTGCCCCATGGGCCGCGCATCGCCTCCTGCGCCGCGGCCACGGCCCGGTCGATATCACGAACACCGCCAAAGGCGGTCAGGGCCCAGTGCTTTCCGGTCGCGGGATCGATCGACGGCACCAGTTCGCCATCCAGGGGATCGACCCATTCTCCTCCGATGAAAAGCTTCGGCTGCGTATATTCGAACTGCTGCGTCATTTCTCCCCCCGGCAAGCTGAAAATCGCAAAGACGCCGAACATCAGGCAGCCATATTGCCCGAAAATCCGACATTCATTTACCAATCGCATCTCGATTTCGTCAGCCTAATAGGAGGAATTGATTCGTGTCAATGGGCTTCCCGAAAGAGGATGACAAAATTTCGGTTCGCAAAAAATCAACAAATAAAACACCTTTGCAACAGAAGTCGAAAACCCCCGATCCTGGAACACAAAACCTAATCAAAAAATGACATTTCCGCATGATTTCCCGGCGGGGAAAATCATGCCGCTGCTTTTCTCCACGTCAGGATTTGTTCATGTCATCATGCGATCGGGACCTCCATCCCCCCGCCCTCCCTGCAATCGGGCCGGGGCCGCCCCATGAACCAAACCCGCCCCCGCGCGTTCACGGCATCCCCTCATGCCCGGCAAAGGCGTTCATTTCTGACAATTCCGGCGTCATCATTTCGGGCGTTTGCGGAACGTCGCAGCGCCAATCCCCGAGGTCGAGCGCGTGCTCCTCGAACAAAGCGCCCAGCTGCGCGGCGATCCCCTGAAGCCTCGGCACGAGTTCGAGCAACGCGCTGTCACGATCGAGGGCGGTCTTGAAATAGATCAGGTTGATCGCGGCATAGACCTTTCGGCTGCCCAGAACCGGCACTGCCAGGCCCGAAACCCGGTTGCCGTATGCGATTCGCGAATATTCCGGGTCCATTTCCGCGAATCCGCAGCGCCGCACATTTTCGAGCCTCGCCGCGAGCCTTTCGCGATCCTCCTCCGGGCCGCGCCACAGCGCGCCCTTGCCGCGCATTCTCTCAAAAAGCGCATCGACCATTTCGCCCCGACAAAAGGCGCAATAGCTCAGCCCGAGGCTGGTGGTCAGGACCGGCCCGCGATAGCCGGGCGCGCGATTGAAGGACAACGGCCCCAATTCGCGCGACGAGCCGATGACGAGCATCGCGTCCGCATCGAAAATCGCGAGATCCGAGGGCCAGCCGATCGAATTGCGAAACCGCGACATCAGCGGCGCGGCCAGCCGCGCGACCTCGCGCGCGCCATCGAAGGATGATGCCAGCGAGATCGTCTTGCCGGTCACGCGATAGACGTGCCGCGCATCGTCCCGCACCACATAGCCGGCCGCGATCAGCGTTTCGAGCATCCGCACGACCGTGGGCTTGCTCAGCCCCAGCTTGCGGTGAATCGCGCCGACGCTCGCCTCATCCCTCAGCGTGTTGACGGCGAGCAGCACGTCAAGCACGCGCATCGCGGCCTCGACCGGCTTGTAGGATGCTTTTCTGGCGGTCTCCTGGCGCACGCAACCCTCTCGAAATCGACCTGCCCGGGCTTTCCGGCGCATCTCCGGGGCCGTGGCATGATCCATGGCCCCCTGTCGTTTCACAGGATGAACCTCTGTTTCATCAGTCAGGCTAACAGGCCGTGGGCCCCGTTCAAGACCGAAACTCCGTTCAAGAGCCGCCCGGGACCGGGCGCGCCGCAAATGACATATATGTGTGATCCGCAGGCGATCCACCGCCCCTTTCCCCGGCGGCCCATCCGTGCCAGTCTCGCGCCGCGACACGCAACGAGGGAGACGCGCCATGCCGATCACCACCTGCATCTTCGACGCCTATGGCACGCTCTTTGACGTGGCCGCCGCCGCGCGCAGCGCCGCCGCCGAGCCGGGCCGCGAGAGCTTTGCCCGCCACTGGCCCGCCATCGCCGAGAAATGGCGCCTCAAGCAGTTGCAATATACCTGGCTGCGCGCGGTGATGGGCGAACATATCGGCTTCTGGCAGGTCACGCAGGACGGGCTCGACTGGGCGCTCGAATCCGAGGGGCTGCATGAGGATAGCGCGCTGCGCGAGCGGCTGCTGCAACTCTACTGGGAACTGGCCGCCTTTCCCGAGGTGCCCGACATGCTGACCGCGCTCAAGGCGGCGGGCAAGCGGACGGCGATCCTGTCCAATGGCGCGCCCGACATGCTCGACGGCGCGGTGCGCTCGGCGGGGATCGGCGATCTGCTCGACGATGTGCTCTCGGTCGAGAGCGTCGGCATCTACAAGCCCGCCCGCGAGGTCTATGACCTTGTCGGCCAGCGCTTCGGCTGCGCGCCGGGGGAGGTGCTCTTTGTCTCCTCCAACGGCTGGGATGCCTGCGCCGCGGCGGGCTATGGCTTTCGGACCGTGTGGGTCAACCGCGCGGGCGATCCGGTCGATCGCCTGCCCGCCGCGCCCGAGCGGCAATTGCGCGATCTCACCGGCATTCCGGCGCTGGCGGGCGCGTGATGGCGCGGTTTGTCACCTCGGACGGGCTGTCGCTGCATTACGAGGATGAAGGAAGCGGCGCGCCCGTGCTCTGCCTCGCCGGGCTCACCCGCAACAGCGCCGATTTCGCGTTCCTGCTGCCGCATCTGGTGGGCCATCGCGTAATCCGGCTCGATTATCGCGGGCGCGGGCAGTCCGATCATGCCCCCGACCCGATGAGCTACAACATCCCGCGCGAGGCGCAGGACGCGGTGGAACTCCTCGACCATCTCGGCCTCGAGCGCGTGACCCTCATCGGCACCTCGCGCGGGGGGCTGGTGGCGATGGTCATGGCCCATGACCATCCCGGTCGCCTGTCGGGCGTGGTGCTCAACGATATCGGCCCCGAGATCGCCGCCGGGGGGCTCGCGCGGATCATGGATTACGTGGGCAAGCCGCCCGACCTGCCCGATCTCGACACCTGCGCCGCGGCCCTCGCCCATGTCCATGCCGATGCCTTTCCCGGCGTGCCGCTCGCCCGCTGGCGCGCGCAGGCCGAGGCGATGTTTTCAGAGATTCCCGGCGGTGGCCTCGCGCTGCGCTATGACGCGCGGCTGCGCGACGCGCTGATCGCCCAGGCGGAGGCGGGCGACGGCCCCGATCTGTGGCAGATGTTCGACGCGCTGCGCGCCGTGCCGCTGGCGGTGCTGCGCGGGGCGAATTCCGACCTGCTCTCGTCCGGGACGCTGGCCGCGATGCAGGCCCGCCATCCCGGCCTCATCGCCACCACCGTGCCCGACCGGGGCCATGTCCCCTTTCTCGACGAGCCTCAGGCGCTTGCCGCCATTCATGCCCTGCTGGAGCGCGCCACATGAGCGATATCGCCCTCATCCGCGCCGCAGCCGCCCGTCTTGAGGGGCACGCGCGGCGCACGCCGCTCCTCTCCTCGCCCTTCCTCGACGAGATCGCCGGGCGGCGCGTCTTCGTCAAACCCGAATGCCTCCAGCATACCGGCAGCTTCAAGTATCGCGGCGGGCGCTCGGCCCTCTCCGCGCTCGACCCCGACACCCGCGCGCGCGGCGTCATCGCCTTTTCGTCGGGCAACCATGCGCAGGGCGTGGCGCTCGCGGCGCGCGAATTCGGCGTGCCCTGCGTCATCGTCATGCCCGCCGACGCGCCGCGCCTCAAGATCGACAACACCTCCGCACTCGGTGCCGAGGTGGTGCTCTACGACCGTGCCACCGAGGACCGCGACGCCATCGGCGCGGCGCTTTCGGCCGAGCGGGGCCTCACGCTCATCAGACCCTTCGACGAGCCGCAGGTCATCGCGGGACAGGGCACCGTGGGGCTGGAAATCGCCGAGGATGCCCGCGCCCTCGGGATCGCGCACGCCGATGTGCTGGTCTGCTGCGGCGGCGGCGGGCTGACCTCGGGCATCGCCCTTGCGCTCGAGGCGGATGCGCCGGGCCTGCGCGCCCGCCCCGTCGAGCCCGAGGGCTTCGACGATACGGCCCGCTCGCTGGCCTCGGGCCGGATCGAGCGCAACACGCGCCTTTCGGGCAGCCTCTGCGATGCGATCATCACCCCACAGCCCGGCAATCTCACCTTCCCAATCATGTCCCGGCTCTGCGGTCCCGGCATCGTCGTCACCGAGGATGAGGCCCTGCGCGCCATGGCCCATGCCTTTCAGCGGCTGAAGCTGGTGGCCGAACCCGGCGGCGCGGTGGCGCTGGCCGCCGCCCTCTTTCACGGGGCCGAGATCGAGGGCGAGGCGGTCATCGTCACCATCTCGGGCGGCAATGTCGATGCCGCCACCTTCCGCACCGCCCTTGGCCTGCTGGACTGATCCCCATGCCATTCGCGCAATTCGACGACGTGACGCTGCATTATCTCGACGAGGGCACGCCCTCGGGGCCCGCCATCGTGCTCGCCCATGCGCTCGGCACCGGCACGGCTCTCTGGGACAAGATCCTGCCGCTGCTGCCCGAGGGCCTGCGTGTCATCCGCTATGACGCGCGCGGGCATGGGCAATCCTCCACCCCGCCCGCGCCCTACACGATGGGCGCGCTCATCCGCGATGCCGAGCGGCTGATGGATCATCTGGGCGTCCGCGATGCGATGTTCGTGGGCCTTTCCATCGGCGGCATGGTGGCGCAGGGCCTCGCGGTCAAGCGCCCTGGCCTCATTCGCGCGCTGGTGCTGTCGAATACCGGTGCCAAGATCGCCACGCCCGAAATCTGGGCCGAGCGCATCGCCACCGCCCGCCGCCCCGGCGGCATGGCGGAGCTGGCCGCCGCCTCCTGCACCCGCTGGTTCCCGCGCGCCTATGTGGCGGCGGGCCATCACCGGCCCTGGTATGAGCACCTCTGCGCCCATGACCCCGAGGGCTATGCCGGCTGCGCCGCCGCCATCGCGGGCACCGATTTCTACACCACCACCGCCGGGCTGCGCCTGCCCGCGCTCGGCATCGCGGGCTCCGAGGACGGCTCCACGCCCCCCGACCTGGTGCGCGAAACCATCGACCTCATCCCCGGATCACAGTTCCGCCTGCTGCGCGGCACCGGCCATGTGCCGCCCATCGACGCTCCCGAGGCTTACGCCGCCTGCCTCGCCGAATTCCTCGCCGCCACGGGGCATCTGAGCGCGCCGCCGGGCTGAGCGCCGCCGCGCATCATCCCCCCCGGGGCAACATCTCCCTTGCACCGGGCCTCGAATTCCCATTCCCTGAAGAAAATCGAGGGAGGATTTCATGAGAACCATCAAGGCCGCAGTCTGCCGTGAATTCGGCGCGCCCCTGAGCATCGAGGACGTGTGCCTGCGGGCGCCGCAGGCGAGCGAGGTCGAGGTCAGGATCGGCGCGGTGGCGGTCTGCCATTCGGACATCACCTATGCCGAGGGCGGCTGGGGCGGGTCGCTGCCGGCCGTCTATGGCCACGAGGCGGCGGGGCGCGTCACCGCCCTCGGCCCCGGCACCACCGGCCTTGCCATCGGCGATCCGGTCGTCGTCACGCTGATCCGCGCCTGCGGACAGTGCCCGTCCTGCGCCACGGGCCGCCCCACCGGCTGCGAGACGCCCCATGACGGCGATCACGGGCCGCTCTCGCTGCCGGGCGGCGGCATGTTGAACCAGGGGCTGGCCTGCGGCGCCTTTGCCGAGGCGGTGGTGGTCCATCACAGCCAGGTGGTGAAGATCCCCGCCGGGATCGACCTTGCCGCCGCCGCGCTGCTGGCCTGCAGCGTGGTGACGGGGGTCGGCTCGGTGGTCAATGCCGCCCGGGTGCGCGCGGGGCAGGACGTGGTGGTGATCGGGGCGGGCGGCGTCGGCCTCAACGCCATCCAGGGGGCGCGCATCGCCGGTGCGCGCCGCATCGTCGCGGTGGACATGAGCGAGGCCAAGCTCGCGGTCGCGCGCGAGTTTGGCGCCACCGACGGGGTTCTGGCCACCGCCCCGAAGCCGTGGCGCGCCGCGAAACAGGCGATGGGGCGGGGGGCCGATGCGGTCCTCGTGACCGTCGGCTCGGCCCGCGCCTATGACGAGGCGCCACGCTATCTCGCGGGGGGCGGGCGGATGATCATGGTCGGAATGCCCCATAGCGGCGCCGAGAGCCGCTATGAGGCGGTCAATTTTGCCGCTGCCGGTCAGTCCATGATCGGCGCGATGATGGGCGAGGCGGTGATCTGCCGCGACATCCCCTGGATGGTCGATCTCTACACCCAGGGGCGGCTCAAGCTCGACGAGCTGATCTCGGGCCGCTGGCGGCTCGACCAGATCAACGAGGCGATCGCCGACACGAACACCGGCGCCGCGCGCCGCAACGTGATCGTCTTCTGAGCCCCGAAGCCGCGCCAGGGCGTGTCGCATTCATCCGCGGCCACGCGACACGCCCTGACTTGTCGATGCCGCATGTTCGCGCAGCTCCCGACCGGCCCCGGCCCCGCCTTCGATCACTATGCGCGCGCCGCGCGGATGAGCGCGAGGATTTCGCGCGCCGCCTCGGGGATGTTGGTGCCGGGTCCAAAGATCGCCTTCACACCGGCCTTCTTCAGGAAATCGTAATCCTGCTGCGGAATCACCCCGCCGCAGATCACGAGGATATCGCCGGCGCCCCGTTCGGCCAGCGCGGCGATGAGCTTGGGCGCGAGCGTCTTGTGACCGGCCGCCTGGCTGGAGATCCCCACCACATGCACGTCGTTGTCGATGGCGTCCTGCGCCGCCTCCTCGGGCGTCTGGAAGAGCGGGCCCACATCGACATCGAAACCGATATCGGCGAAGGCCGTGGCGATCACCTTGGCCCCCCGGTCATGCCCGTCCTGGCCCATCTTGACGACCAGCATCCGCGGCCGCCGCCCCTGTTCCTCGGCGAAGGCCTCGACATCGCGCTGGATCGCGGCAAAGCCCTCGTCGCCCTCATAGGCGGCACCATAGACGCCGGCGAGGGTGCGCACCTCGGCGCGGTGCCGGCCGAATTCCTTTTCCAGTGCCATGCTGATTTCCCCCACAGTGGCGCGGGCGCGCGCGGCCTCGACCGCCGCCTCCAGAAGATTGCCGCCCTCACGCGCGCGGCGGGTCAGTTCATCGAGCGCGGCCTCGCAGGCCGCCGCGTCGCGGGTGGCCCGGATGCGCTCCAGCCGGGCGATCTGGGCCTCGCGGACCTTGACGTTATCGACATCGAGAATGTCGATCGGGTCCTCCTTGTCCTTGCGATACTTGTTGACGCCGACGATCACCTCCTCGCCGCGGTCGATCATCGCCTGCCGCGTCGCCGCCGTCTCCTCGATGCGCAGCTTGGGCATCCCGCTCTCGACGGCCTTGGTCATGCCGCCCATCGCCTCGACCTCCTCGATGAGCGCCCAGGCCTTCTCGGCCAGCTCATGCGTGAGGCTCTCGACATAGTAGGAGCCCGCGAGCGGATCGACCACATTGGTCACGCCGGTTTCTTCCTGCAAGATCAGCTGCGTGTTGCGCGCGATCCGGGCCGAGAAATCGGTGGGCAGCGCGATCGCCTCGTCGAGCGCGTTGGTATGGAGCGACTGCGTGCCGCCCAGAACCGCGCTCATCGCCTCATAGGCGGTGCGGATCACGTTGTTATAGGGGTCCTGCTCCTGCAGGCTCACGCCCGAGGTCTGGCAATGGGTGCGCAGCATCCTGGATTTCTCGTCCTTCGCGCCGAATTCGGTCATGATCCGGTGCCAGAGCAGGCGCGCGGCGCGCAGCTTGGCCGCTTCCATGAAGAAATTCATCCCGATGGCAAAGAAGAATGACAGCCGCGGCGCGAAGCGGTCCACATCCATCCCCGCCGCGATCGCCGCGCGCACATATTCGCGCCCATCCGCCAGCGTATAGGCCAGCTCCTGCACGAGGTTCGCGCCCGCCTCCTGCATGTGGTAGCCCGAAATCGAGATCGAGTTGAATTTCGGCATGTTGTCGGCGGTATAGGCGATGATGTCCGACACGATCCGCATCGACGGCGCGGGCGGGTAGATATAGGTGTTGCGGACCATGAACTCCTTGAGGATATCGTTCTGGATGGTCCCCGACAGGAGCGCCTTGTCGTGGCCCTGCTCCTCGCCCGCGACGATGAAGGAGGCCAGAACCGGGATCACCGCGCCGTTCATCGTCATCGAGACCGACACCTTGTCGAGCGGGATGCCGTCGAAGAGGATCTTCATGTCCTCCACGCTGTCGATGGCCACGCCCGCCTTGCCGACATCGCCCTCGACGCGGGGGTGGTCGCTGTCATAGCCGCGATGGGTGGCCAGGTCGAAGGCCACGGAAACGCCCTGTTGTCCGGCCGCCAGGTTGCGGCGGTAGAAGGCGTTCGATTCCTCCGCCGTGGAAAAACCCGCATATTGCCGGATCGTCCAGGGGCGGCCGGCATACATGGTGGCCTTGACGCCCCGCACGAATGGCGGCTCACCCGGCAGGCTGCCCAGATGCGGCAGCCCCTCCACATCCTCCTCGAGATAGAGCGGGCGCACCGCGATCCCCTCGAGCGTGTGCCAGGTGAGATCCTCGGGCGCGCGCCCCCTGAGCTCCTTGCGGGCCAGCTCACGCCAGATGTCGTGCTTCGATGTCATGGTCTTGTCCTCTTGTCCTCTGGGCGGATGGCGGATGTCTCCCCGCCTGCTCCGGCCCGGTTTCCTCGGCCAGTCGTGCCAGCCCGTCCGCCCCGGCCGCAAGCCAGAACAGATCGTCGGCATAAGATTCACTGAATGCAGCGCGCTGCTCGGCATCGAAGGGCTGCCAGCGCCCCTCTCCCTCGGGCAGGCGGCCCGCGTCAGCGCCGCGCTGCGCGAGCGCGCGGCGCAGCGCCGCCAGATCGGGCGCTCGGCCGAGCCAGATGCGCGCCGCATGGCGCGGAGCCGCCATACCTGTCATCGCCTGCAGCCGCAGGTCGGCGCGACCGGCACAATGCTCGTGCATCACAACCACCAGATCGATGCCAGGCAACGCAGCTGCGATATCCGTGATCACCTCGCGCCAGGAGCGCCGCCCAGAAACCAGCCGGTCGTGGTCGCCGGGTGACGGCAGACGATGGCCACGCGCCACCGCATAGGCGAGCGCCGAGGACCACCACGCGCCCGGCTCCCGGATCGAGAGCACCGCGCGCGTGATCCGCCCGTCAAGGGCGCGCGCAAAACGCGCCACCCGCTCTCCCGCATCGGGATAGAGCCGCGCCGCGCGCAGACAGTGGCGTGCCGCACCGATCATGTTCTCGTCGCTGACGACAAGCCTCGTGGTGCCGGCCGCGCGCGCGTGATCGAGCTGCAGCGCGACGCGCCCGCGCGCGCGCCTCACCGGCGCCATCGTGGCAGGCGCACCGGCCTGCGGGATCACGCCCGCGAACCGCCCGTCGCGCGTGATCTCCGGCCCCCAGACATCGATGCCCTGCGCCGCACGCCCCCCCGCATTGGCACGGGCATAGTGCTGAAAGCTCGTGGTGGCGGTTCGATGCGCCCCGAGGTGCAGAATGATCTCCATGGCCGCGCCTGTTCCTTGCCTTGCCGCGCCCCGGTGGCGCATGGCGTCCCGGCCCAGCCTGTCGCACACAGGTGAGCATGAGGTTAACCGCAGGGAAATGTTGCGCGTTTTCCATTCGGGCTTCGCTTTGGCGCGCGGGCGGCCTATATCTGGGCGGAGTGGAGAGCCCATGAAACACATCCTGACCCTTGTTTTCCTTGGCCTTTCGGCCATTTTCGCCACAGCGCAGGAGAGTGGCGACATCGTGCCGGATGCGATCATCCTGCCGGCGGATGGTATCAATCTGAACGATTTTCTCTGGCGCAAGCGCCCGCTCGTCGTCTTTGCCGACACGCCCGCCGATCCGCGATTCGTCGAGCAGATGGGATATCTCGACGCGGAGCTCGATGCGCTGGCCGCGCGCGACGTGGTGGTGATCACCGATACCGACCCGGCGGCGCGCTCGGCGGTGCGCCAGCAACTGCGCCCGCGCGGCTTCAGCCTCGTGCTCATCGGCAAGGACGGGCTCATCCACCTGCGCAAACCCGCCCCCTGGCGCGTCCGCGAGATCACCCGCGCCATCGACAAGCTGCCGGTGCGCCAGCAGGAATTGCGCGACGCGCGGCCCGGGCGCAGCTGATCCGCCATTGCTCAGCCCTCCCCTGCGACCAGCATCAGCCAGCCCTCGTCGGGCCGCATCAGCATGAGCGCGCGCGCGCCCGCGTCCCAGGCCACCACCGTGCCGGGACGATCGAGCGCCGCGCGAAACCGCCCCTCGGCCTGTGCATCCATGCAGGCGCGCGCCTCGAGCGCGGTGCGCCGCATCGCCATGCCGGTCGCGCGGTCGTGGTTGGTGATCGCGACCAGCGCCGCATCCCCCCCCTGCCCCGGCAGCACCAGCGCCGCCGCCCCCCGCGCCGCGAGCGCGCGCGACATCTCCGGCGCGCTGCGCGTCAGCGCAAGCGCCGATTTCACCGCCGGCGTGACCACCGCATAGACCCCCACCGCGCAATCGCGCCGCGCCTTGAACGAAAGAGTCTGCCCCAGCGACACCCATCCCGCCAGCCGCGCCCGCTGCGCCGCCTCGCTGTCGCGCGCACAGGCCGACAGCAGGACAAGGCAGAGGAGCGCCCCCAGAGGAAAGCCATGGCGCCGGGCCCGGGTCATCGCCTCACTCGAACTCCATGATCACATCGTCCACGGCGAGGCTGTCGCCGGGGCCTGCGTTGATCCTGGCCACCACCCCCTTGCGTTCGGCGCGCAGGATGTTTTCCATCTTCATCGCCTCCACGGTGCAGAGCGCCTGGCCCTCCTGCACCTCCTGACCTTCCTCGACATTCACCTTCACGATCAGCCCCGGCATCGGGCAGAGCAGCAGTTTCGATGTGTCGGGCGGCAGTTTCTCGGGCATGAGCGCGGCGAGTTCGGCCTGCCGCGGCGTGCGCACATGCACCTTGAGATCGGCCCCCCGGCAGCGGATGCGGAATCCGCCCGAAATCTTGCCCACCTTGAGAACGAGCGGCCGGTCATCGACCATGAGCCGCGCCAGCTGATCGCCCGGCGTCCAGTCGCTCGTCACGCGCATCGCCGTGCCGTCCTCGAAGCGCACGGTCGATCCGTCATGGTCGGCGGCGATGCGCACGGGGTATTGCGCGCCCTGAAGGCTCACCACCCAGTCCTCGCCGACATGCCGCTCGTGATTGTCCATCCGCCCCGAGATGCGCGTGCGCCGGATTTCCGCCACCCGGTGCATGGCGGCAGCGGCGGCGGCGATGCGGCGCAGCATCTCCTCGGGCAGCGTCACCCCCTCGAACCCATCGGGAAACTCCTCGGCGATGAAGGCGGTGGTCATCTCGCCCGCGACGAATTTCGGATGGTCCATCACCGCGCTCAGGAAGGGCAGGTTGTGGCCGATCCCCTCCACCTCGAACGTGTCGAGCGCCACGCGCATCGCCTCGATCGCCTGCGCCCGGTCCGGCCCCCAGGTGCAGAGCTTGGCGATCATCGGGTCGTAATACATCGAGATCTCACCACCCTCATAGACGCCGGTATCGTTGCGCACCGCCGTCTCCCCGGCCGGTGCCTCGCCCTGCCACTTGCCCGTCTGCAAGAGCGGCCCGGCGGCCACCTCGGCAGGCGGGCGATAGCGGGTCAGTCGCCCGATCGAGGGCAGGAAGCCGCGATAGGGATCCTCGGCATAGAGGCGGCTTTCCATCGCCCAGCCGGTGAGCTTCACATCGTCCTGGCGGATCGAGAGCTTCTCTCCCGCCGCCACGCGGATCATCTGTTCCACCAGGTCCACCCCGGTAATGAGCTCGGTCACCGGATGCTCCACCTGAAGGCGGGTGTTCATCTCGAGGAAATAGAAATTGCGGTCGCCATCGACGATGAATTCGACCGTGCCCGCGCTCGCATAACCGACAGCATGGGCCAGCGCCACGGCCTGCTCGCCCATGGCGCGACGAGTGGCCTCGTCGAGAAAGGGGCTCGGGGCCTCCTCGATCACCTTCTGGTTGCGCCGCTGGATCGAACATTCCCGCTCGCCCAGATAGATGCCGTTGCCGTGACTGTCGCACAGCACCTGGATCTCGATATGGCGCGGCTGCGTCACGAATTTCTCGATGAAGATACGATCGTCGCCAAAGCTGCTGGCGGCCTCGTTCTTCGAGGACTGGAACCCCTCGCGCGCCTCCTCGTCATTCCAGGCGATACGCATCCCCTTGCCGCCGCCGCCCGCGCTGGCCTTGATCATCACCGGATAGCCGATCTCGTTCGAGATATTCACCGCCTCCTCGGCATCGGCGATGAGGCCCATATAGCCCGGCACGGTGCTCACCCCCGCCTCGGCGGCGATCTTCTTCGAGGTGATCTTGTCGCCCATGGCCTCGATCGCGCCCCTGGGCGGCCCGACAAAGGCCACGCCCGCGGCCTCCAGCGCCTCGGCGAAACGCGGGTTCTCCGACAGGAAACCATAGCCCGGATGCACCGCCTCGGCGCCGCTCTCCCGGATCGCGGCCATCACCTTGTCGATCACGATATAGCTTTCGGAGGCGGGCGAGGGGCCGATATGCAGCGCCTCGTCGGCCATCTGCACATGCAGCGCGTCGCGGTCGGCATCCGAATAGACGGCCACCGTGGCAATGCCCATCCTGCGGGCGGTCTTGATGACGCGGCAGGCAATCTCGCCCCGGTTGGCGATCAGGATCTTCTTGAACATCACATATGTCCCCTTGCTGGATTTCGGCGGATCGCGGCCTCGGGCCGGATCGGGCATGAACGAAACGCGCGCCGGGGCCAGGAAGGCACCACAGGCACGCGCGAGGAAAGAAACGGGACGCAGGTGGCGCACAGTCCCCGGGGACGCGCCCCGCACGCGGCGCGCTGCCCGGACACAGGCCGGAAAGAGGCCCCGCGCGCCATCATCGCGCCTCGTCGTCGAAAACGTCGGGAAAGGAGGCCCGCGCCACGTCGATATCGAGGACCAGCAGCGCCTCGTAGCTCTCGGGATCGAACGGCTCTTCGGCGGGCTTGATCTCGCGCCCGAACAGCCAGCTCAGGCGGCCCGCATCGAGATTGCCGCGCTCGAAGGGCCGATCGCCGAAACAGTGCCAGATGGCGCGCAGGAACTCGGTATCGGCGCGGCGGTCGATCGGCTTGCGGTCGCGATAACGCTCGCGCGCGATCAGCGGCGTGACGCCCCTGGGATTGCCCCTGCGAATCGTGAACTGATAGTCCGTGCCCGGCAGACGCCCGGGAAAACCGCGATGCTTCAGCATGTCCCGCCCCCCGGACGACAGGGGCGATTCGCGACGCGACGATTCGCTTCGCCACGGAACGAAGCGGGCGCTGCCGCCCGCTTCGCGCCAGCCTCGAAAGGCTTACTTGTACTTGCCGGTCTGAACCGGTTCGGTCGTGACCGGCTCGACCACGACGAACTCTTCCTCGGCCGGCTGCGCGCAGGCAGCAACGACGGCGATGAAGCCCAGGGCGAGGATGCTCTTGACGGTCTTGGACATTTGGAACTCCTGTCTCTCGTAAATACGATGTTCGGCGTGCGCCGGCACGAGGCCATGGCCCGCCCGGTTGGCGAGGTAAAGGTCGCGTTGGCGCAACCCACCCAGACGCTAGCGGAAATCACACGATTTGAACATATTGAAAGCACGATCCTCGGGAATTGTGTCCCCAAAGCCGCACTTGCCCCCGACCGGGGCCGGCATCCGGCGATCGCGCGCGCAGCCATCTCAGAACATCTCCCAGACACAGGCCCCGCCCTCGGGGCGATAGACCTCAAAAACCTGCGTTATATCAGGATCATAGACCCCAAAAGACGACTCGCGATTCGCCAGCGAGATGACCACGCGCCCCGGCTGCGGCCCGATATTCGATATCCGCGGCAGGGCATGACCCTCGCACAGCCACAGCAGATCCGCCTCGAGCGCCTCGATCTGCGCAGGCCCCGCGTCGAACATCTCGGCCACATAGCGGAACCGATAGACCAGCCCGCCGCCCTCGGGCCGGTCGGTCAACACCTCCTGGAGCCGCGCCTCAAGCCCCGAGGGCAGCCGCAGCGCCGCCTCCTGCGCCGCGGCACCGAGGCCGAGGAGCAGCCCCGGCAGCAGCAGCAGCGCCCCGCGCCTCATGCCCGCCCCGTCCAACGCGCCCGAAGGCGCGGATCGTCGAGAAGCGCGGCGATTCGCGCCTGCGCGCCCGGCGGCACGGGCCCCGCCACGGCGCCCCCGGCCACCACATGCAGCCCCGCCGCCACGCGCCGCACCCGCACCACCGGCGCAAAGCCGCGCAGGCGCCGCAAGGCGCGCCACAGATCCTGCCGCACCAGATGGGCGAGCCGCAATCGCCCGACCTCCCCCCCGAGCACGGTCTCGGCCACCAGGTCGAAGCGCACGGGCAGCCGCCGCGCCAGCGTGAGCGTGCCCTCCTCCTCGATCACGTGCCATCGGTCGCGGCCCATCCTCAAGCAGCCTCCGGTTTCATCTTTCCCGAAATACTCCGGGGGAGTCGCCCGCAAGGGCGACGGGGGCAGCGCCCCCTCCCCGCCACCCTCAGAGCGGGATGTTGTCGTGCTTCTTCCAGGGCCGCGTCGCCGCCTTGTTGCGCAAGGACGCAAAGGCGCGGCACACCCGCTTGCGCGTCGAACGCGGCTGGATCACCTCGTCGATAAAGCCCCGCTCGGCGGCAACGAAGGGATTGGCAAAGCGGTCCTCGTAGCTCTTGGTGTGCGCCGCGATCTTCTCCGCATCGCCCAGGTCGGCGCGATAGATGATCTCGGTCGCGCCCTTGGCCCCCATCACCGCGATTTCCGCCGTCGGCCAGGCATAGTTGAAATCGCCGCGCAGATGCTTGGACGACATCACGTCATAGGCCCCGCCATAGGCCTTGCGGGTGATCACCGTCACCTTGGGCACCGTCGCCTCGCCATAGGCAAAGAGCAGTTTCGCGCCATGCTTGATCACGCCGCCATATTCCTGCCCCGTGCCGGGCAGGAAGCCGGGCACATCCACGAGCGTCAGGATCGGGATCTCGAAGGCATCGCAGAACCGCACGAAGCGCGCGGCCTTGCGGCTCGAGTCGATATCGAGACACCCCGCCAGCACCATCGGCTGATTGGCCACCACGCCCACGGTCCGCCCCTCCAGCCGGACAAAGCCGGTGATGATATTGCGGGCGAACTCCTCCTGGATCTCGAAGAAATCGCCCTCATCGGCCAGCTTGAGGATCAATTCCTTCATGTCGTAGGGCGTGTTGGCATTGTCGGGGATGAGCGTGTCGAGGCTCGGCTCCATGCGCCCCGGCTCGTCGAAGAAGGGGCGCACGGGCGGCTTCTCGCGGTTGTTGAGCGGCAGGAAATCCACAAGCCTGCGCACCTCGGCCAGCGCCTCGACATCGTTCTCGAAGGCCCCGTCGGCGACGCTCGACTTCTTCGTATGGGTCGAGGCCCCGCCCAGTTCCTCGGCGGTCACCACCTCGTTGGTCACGGTCTTGACCACATCGGGGCCGGTCACGAACATGTAGGAGGTGTCACGCACCATGAAGATGAAATCGGTCATCGCCGGCGAATAGACCGCGCCGCCCGCGCAAGGCCCCATGATGAGGCTGATCTGCGGGATGACGCCCGAGGCCTCGATATTGCGCTGGAACACCTCGGCATAGCCGGCAAGCGAGGCCACGCCTTCCTGGATGCGCGCGCCGCCCGAATCGTTGATGCCGATGACGGGCGCGCCGTTCTGCACGGCCATATCCATGATCTTGCAGATCTTCTGCGCATGCGTTTCGCTCAGCGAGCCACCGAACACGGTGAAATCCTGGCTGAACACATAGACCATCCGCCCGTTGATCGTGCCCCAGCCGGTCACCACCCCGTCACCATAGGGGCGGTTCTTCTCCATGCCGAAATCGGTGCAGCGATGCGCCACGAACATGTCGAATTCCTCGAAGCTGCCCTCGTCGAGCAACAGCTCGATCCGCTCGCGCGCGGTCAGCTTGCCGCGCGCGTGCTGCGCCTCGATCCGGGCCAGCCCGCCGCCGAGACGCGCCTGGTTGCGGCGGTTCTCGAGTTCCTGAAGGATGTCTTTCATGGCTCTCCCCTTGTCGCTGGCGCGCAGCATAGGGGCGGGGGGCGGTGAAACCAACCGGATTTCGGCAAATTTGCAAATTCCTGCAAACACCCAGGCGCAAATCCGAATATATGCGAACTCCACAGCCGCCCACCCCAAGGCCCCGCTCCCGCGCCGGGCGCTGGACATTCCCCCGCGCCACGCATAGCCATTTTCCATGACAGCCGAACGCCCGGTCCGTTTCCTCGACCGCTCCACGCCACCGCATATCGCCACGCTGATCCTCATGTCGGGGCTTGCCGCGCTCACGGTCAACATCTTCCTGCCGTCGCTGCCGGGGATGGTCGAACATTTCGACACCCAATACCGCCTGATCCAGCTCTCGGTGGCGCTCTATCTCGCGGTGAATGCCGGAATGCAGCTCCTGTGCGGGCCGCTCTCGGATCGCTGGGGGCGGCGGCCGGTGGTGCTCTGGGGGCTGGGGCTGTTTCTCGTGGCGACGCTCGGCTGCATCTTCGCGCCCGACGTGACCACCTTCCTGGTCTTCCGCATGATGCAGTCGAGCGTCGTGGTCGCGATGGTGCTCAGCCGCGCCATCGTGCGCGACATGGTGCCTGCCGACCGCGCCGCCTCGATGATCGGCTATGTGACGATGGGCATGGCGGTGGTGCCGATGATCGGCCCGGCTTTCGGCGGGCTGCTCGACGAGGCGTTCGGCTGGCAGGCGAATTTCTGGGCGCTGTTCGTGCTGGGCGCGGCGCTCTTCTGGCTGTGCTGGCGCGACCTGGGCGAGACCGCGCCGCTCTCGGGGCGGCGGCTGATGCAGCAGATCCGCGACTATCCCGAGTTGCTGACCTCGCCGCGGTTCTGGGGCTATGCGCTGGCGGCGGGGCTGTCCTCGGGCGCGTTCTTCGCCTATCTCGGCGGCGCGCCCTTTGTCGGCGCACAGGTCTTCGGGCTCGGGCCGGCGGCGCTCGGCCTGTTCTTCGGCGCGCCATCCATCGGCTATTTCGCGGGCAATTTCGCCTCGGGGCGGCTTTCGGCGCGTATCGGGATCAACCGCATGGTGCTCTGGGGGGCGCTGTTCAACACCGGCGGCATCGCGCTCAACCTTGCGCTCTTTCATCTCGGGCTCGGCTCACCGCTGAGCTTCTTCGGGCTGATGAGCTTCATGGGACTTGGCAACGGCATGGTGATTCCCAATGCCACCTCGGGCGCGCTGTCGGTCCGGCCCGCGCTTGCCGGGACGGCGAGCGGCCTGTCGGGAGCGCTGATGATCGGGCTGGGCGCGGGGCTCTCGGCGCTGGCGGGGTGGCTGCTCGGCCCCGGCAGCGGTGCCTTCCCGCTGCTGTGGCTGATGCTGTCATGCGGGCTGGGGGCGGTGGTCACGATCCTGCTCGTGATCCGGCGCGAGCGACGGCTGGGCATCGGCTGAGCCCCGCGCGCAGGCGCCGCGATCCGGGCGCAAAGGCCACATCGGACGAATTTCGCGCGGTCTTTTCGTCCGCTCACGGCGTTTTGACTTTTTTCCCCGCGCCCGCGCCCCTTAATAGACAGAGGCACATCCGGAGGGTTTCCCATGATTGACCGCCGCTTTCTGATCGCGACGGGGCTTGCCGCGCTGGCCGCGCCGGCGCTGATCCCGGCCCGCGCCAGGGCCTTCACGCTCGACCCGAAATTCGCGCCGACCGATGTGCGTTTTGCCGCCGGCTACGCGCCCGGCCATCTCGTCGTCGTGCCGCGCGCGCATTTCCTCTATTTCGTTACCGCCCCCGGTCAGGCGCGGCGCTACGGCGTGGGGGTCGGGCGCGCGGGGCTCGAATTCACCGGCACCGCCACCATCGACGCCAAGCGGAAATGGCCGACCTGGCGGCCCACCGACGAGATGATCGCACGCGACCCCCGCGCCTATGCCCGGTTCGTCGGCAACGACTATGTGCAGCCCGGCGGCCCCGGAAATCCGCTCGGCGCGCGCGCGCTCTATCTGTTCCAGAACGGGCGCGACACCTATTACCGCATCCATGGCACGACCGAACCGCAATCCATCGGTCGCTCGGTCTCCAACGGCTGCATCCGCATGATCAACGACCATGTTCTGGACCTCTACGAGCGCGTGCCGCTCGGCACCGTCGTCACGGTCCTCTGAGCACGCCGCGCGCGCGATACCCCCTTGCCTTTCGCGCGCGGCGGCCCCATATTGAGGCTGCTATCGTTAAAGCTATCGACCTGTCCTCCTACGGCTCAGTCAATCGATCTCACTTGACGGGCCGGGCTGCCGCAGTTCCGCGGGCAGCAAACACAATGGAGTTCAGAGCAATGGCATCTGGCATCGTGAAATGGTTCAACACCACCAAGGGCTACGGCTTTATCGCGCCTGATGGCGGCGGCAAGGACGTGTTCGTTCACATCTCGGCGGTCGAGCGCGCCGGCCTCACCGGCCTCGCCGACAACCAGAAGGTGAATTTCGACATCGAAGCCGGTCGCGACGGCCGCCAGTCGGCCAGCAACCTGACGCTGGCCTGATCGGCGATCCGAATCACCTGGAACCGGGCCCCTTTCGGGGCCCGTTTTCATTGCGCGGCCGCGATCAGGGCCGCCACATGAGGCCCGAGCCCCGCCACGATCCGCGCCACGCCTTCGGCATTGGGGTGGATGCCGTCCTCCTGGAAATACCGCCGGAGCGATGCCGGATCCCCCTCGCCAAGACCCGCGAAGAAATCCGGTGCCAGCAGCACCCCATGTTCCGCGGCCAGTTCGGGAAAGATCGCATCGAACGCGGCCTTGTAGCCGGCGCCGTAATTGCCAGGCGCGCGCAGCCCCACCAGCAGCACCTCGACCTCCCGCGCCGCCGCCTCGCGCAGGATCGAATCGAGGTTGCGGCGGCTTTCCGCCGGGTCGATCCCGCGCAACAGGTCGTTGCCACCGAGCGCCACGATCATCGCGTCCACCTCGGGCGTCAGGCTCCAGGCCACGCGCGCGGCCCCACCCGCTGTTGTATCGCCCGAGACGCCGCCGTTGATCACCTCCGCCGCGATGCCCTCTGCCGCCAGCCAGCGGCGCAGCTGCGGCACGAATCCCGCCTCCTCGGGCAGGCCATAACCCTGCGTCAGGCTGTCGCCCAGCGCCAGCACCGTCACCGGCGCCCCGGCCATGGCGGGACCGACGAGGACCAGAAAACAGGCCAATGCCTTGCCCGCCAACCGCGCGGCCCCATATCTCCAGAAACCGTTGCAGAACTGGCGCAAACCCATGAACTCTCCCCTTCTTTCCCTGATCGGCGCGCGGCTCGCGCTCGAGGGCAATGCCGGCCGCGTCGAGATACTTCACGGGATCACGCTCGATGTCCACCGCGGCGAGACGCTGGGCCTTGTCGGCCCGTCCGGCTCCGGCAAATCCTCGCTGCTGATGCTCATGGGCGGGTTGGAGCGCACGACGGGCGGCTGCGTGCGCCTCATGGGAAATGACCTGGGCACGATGAACGAGGATGCGCTGGCGCGGCTCAGGCGCGCGCATGTCGGCGTGGTGTTCCAGTCCTTTCACCTCATCCCGACGATGACCGCGCTCGAGAACGTGGCGGTGCCGCTGGAACTGGCGGGGCGCAAGGATGCCCGCGCCCGCGCGCTGGAAGAGCTTGACGCCGTGGGCCTTGCGGCGCGCGCCGGGCATTACCCCTCGCAGCTCTCGGGCGGCGAGCAGCAGCGCGTGGCGCTTGCGCGTGCCGCGGCCCCGCGCCCCGATCTCATCCTCGCCGACGAGCCGACCGGCAATCTCGACAGCGCCACGGGCGCCACGATCATCGATCTGCTCTTCGGGCTGCGCGACCGGCACGGGGCGACGCTGGTGCTCGTGACCCACGATCCGGCGCTGGCGGCGCGCTGCGACCGGGTGATCGCCCTGCGCGACGGGCGGATCGAAACCGCGGCGGCGGCATGAGCCTCGCGGTCGCGGCGCGGCTGGCCCGGCGCGAATTGCGCGGGGGGCTGCACGGATTTCGCATCTTCCTCGGCTGCGTGATCCTCGGCGTCGCGGCCATCGCCGCCGTCGGCACGCTGCGCGAGAGCGTGCGCACGGGGCTGGCCACGCAAGGGGCCGAGCTCCTGGGCGGCGATGCCGAGCTTGAGATCACCTATCGCTTTGCCTCCGCGGCCGAGCGCGCGTGGATGGCCGAGAACGCCAGCCGCGTCTCGGAGATCGCCGATTTCCGCTCCATGGCGGTGGCCGGAGAGGGGCGGCGCGAGCTGACGCAGGTCAAGGCGGTGGATACGGCCTATCCGCTGGTGGGCGCGGTCGGGCTCTCGCCGGGGATGCCGCTCGGCACGGCGCTTGCCGGTGCAGACGGGCTGCCCGGCGCGGTGATGGTGCCGGTCCTTGCCAACCGCCTCGGCATCACCCCCGGCGACAGCTTTCGCCTCGGCGAGCAGCACTTTCGCCTGATGGCGCTGCTCACCCGCGAGCCCGATCAGGCGCGCGCGGGCTTCGACCTCGGGCCGCGCACGATCGTGCGGCGCGATGCGCTCGAGGGTTCGGGCCTGCTCGCGCCCGGATCGCTCTTTACCTCGCGCTACCGGCTCGACCTGCCCGCCGGGACCGATCTCGACACGCTCCGGACCCGCGCCGAGGCCGCGCTCGACGGCAGCGGCGCGCGCTGGAACGACGCGCGCACCGCCAGCCCGCGGGTGGCCGAATTCGTCACCCGGCTCGGGGCCTTCCTCGTGCTCGTGGGGCTGTCGGGGCTTGCCGTGGGGGGCGTCGGCATCTCGGCGGCGCTGCGCGCCTATCTCGCCGGCAAGGTGCCGGTGATCGCCACGCTGCGCACGCTCGGGGCCGATCAGCGCACGATCTTCCTGACCTATTTCCTCCAGGTGGGCGTGCTTGCGCTCCTTGGCATCGCGGGCGGGCTTCTGCTCGGGGTGGGGCTGCCGGTGGCGCTCGGCCCGCTCATCGCCGCGCGGCTGCCGGTGCCGGCGGTCTTTGCCCCCTATTCCGGCCCGATGATCGAGGCCGCGCTCTATTCGGTGCTCTCGGTGCTCATCTTCACGCTCTGGCCGCTGGCGCGCGCGCGCGAGGTGCGCGCCGCCGCCCTCTACCGCGCGGCGGCGGGCGCGCGTCACGGCTGGCCGGGCGCACCCTGGATCGCCGCCACGCTGGCGCTTCTGGCGATGCTCATCGGCGCGGCGGCGGCCTTTTCGGGCAACCTGACGCTCACCCTCTGGACGACGGGCGGGATCCTCGGGGCGCTGGCGCTCCTCTCTCTCGCCGCCCTCCTCGTCACCCGCGCCGCGCGCGCGCTGCGCCCGCGGCTCACGGGGCGGCCCGCGACGGGCTGGGCACTCGGCGCGATCGGGGGGCCGGGCAGCACGGCGGGGCCGGTCATGCTCTCGCTCGGGCTGGGGCTGTCGGTGCTGGCCGCCGTGGGCCAGATCGACGGCAACCTGCGCCGCGCCATCGCCGGAGACCTGCCCGAGCGCGCGCCCTCCTTCTTCTTCGTCGATCTGCAACAGGACCAGATGCCGTGGTTTCTCGACCGCCTCGCCACCGATCCCGAGGTCAGCCGCGTCGATCACGCGCCGATGCTGCGCGGCGTCATCACCCGCATCAATGGCCGCCCCGCGCAGGAGGTCGCCCCCGGCCACTGGGTGATCGAGGGCGACCGCGCGGTGAGCTACGCAGACACCCTGCCCCCCCGCACCCGGATCACCGCGGGCACCTGGTGGGGCAAGAACCATGACGGCCCGCCACAGATCAGCTTTGCCGCCGAAGAGGCCGCCGAAATGGGTATCGGCCTCGGCGACGAGATTACCGTCAACATCCTCGGACGCGACATCACCGCACCGATCACCTCGCTGCGCGAGGTGGATTTCTCCAGCGTCGGCATGGGCTTCGTCATGCTGATGAACCCCTCCGCGCTGGCGGGCGCGCCGCATACCTTCATCGCCACCACCTATGCCGAAAGCCGCACAGCCGAAGAGGCGATCCTGCGCGACGTGACCGACCGCTACCCCAACGTGACCGCGATCAACGTGCGCGACGCCCTCCTGCGGGTGAGCGACCTGCTCGCCGGCCTCGCCTCGGCCACCTCCTGGGGGGCCTCGGTCACGCTGCTCACGGGCTTTCTGGTGCTGATCGGGGCCGCTGCCGCCGACAGCCGCGCCCGCAGCCACGAGGCCGCGATCCTCAAGGTCCTGGGCGCCACGCGCGCGCGCATCCTCGCCGGGCTCGCGCTCCGCGCGCTGCTGCTCGGGGCGGCGGCGGGGCTGGTGGCGCTCGGCGCGGGGCTCGGCGGGGGCTGGGCAGTGAGCCACTACGTGATGGGGACGCCTTTCACCGTGATCTGGCCCTCCGCGCTGGCGATCGTCGCGGGCGGCATCGCGGTCACGCTGCTGGCGGGGCTTGGCTATGCCATCCCCCCGCTGGCCACCCGTCCCGCGCGCGTTCTGCGGGGGCGCGAATAGCTGCTTCATCTTTCCCGAAATACTCCGGGGGTCCGGGGGCAGCGCCCCCGGCCCCGGGGCCCGCACACCGCGTTGAAATCGCCCTGCCGGGGTGGCACTCAGCCCTTGTCACCGATGGAGAGTCCCTTGAGCGATTCGCTGCCCGTCCCGCTTTCGCCGCCGCTCGGCCCTGCGCAGCAGATTGCGCTCGTCAACCTGGTGCGCCGCGCCGCGCGCACCGAGATCCTGCCGCGCTTTCGCGCGATCACCCGCGCCGAGGCCGAAACGAAATCGGGGCCGCATGACCTCGTGACCGAGGCCGACCACGCCGCCGAGGCGATGATCGCGCGCGGGCTGCAACGGCTCTTTCCCCATGCCCTCATCATCGGCGAGGAGGCGGTGGCCGCGCGGCCCGAACTGCGCGATCACGTCTCCGGGGCCGAGCTGGCGATCATCATCGACCCGGTGGACGGGACGTGGAATTTCGTCCACGGCCTGCCGCTTTTCGGCGTCATCATCGCCGTGACGCGCTTTGGCCACCCGGTTCTGGGCCTGCTTTACGATCCGGTTTCCGACGACTGGATCCTCGCCGACGAGACGACGCCCGCCCGTCTCGTGCCCGCCACGGGGCGCGAGCGCCCCCTCGCTACCGCCCCCACCACCGACCTTGCCCGGATGCAGGGCTATGCCCATGTCTCGCTCATGTCGAAGGCGCAGCAGGCGTGCCTCGCGCCGCTTGCGCCGGCGCTCGCCCGGCTCACGGCGCTGCGCTGCTCATGCCATGAATACCGGCTGCTTGCGCAGGGGGCGGTGGATTTCGTGCTCTCGGGCCAGCTCAATCCCTGGGATCACGCGGCGGGGGTTCTGATCTGCCGGCAGGCGGGGGGCGTGGCGCGGATGCTCGACGGGCGCGACTACGACACCGCGATCACCGAGGGGTTCCTGCTTGCCGCGGCCAACGACACCGCCTGGCAGCGCCTCGCCGCGCATTTCGCGCCGCTCATCGCCGATCAGCCCACCCGGTAGGGCAGTACCCCGCGTTCGTCCGGCGTGACCTGAAGCCGCCGTTCCAGCGGCGGCACCGAGCGTTGGTGGCACTCGGCGCGCTCGCAGATGCGACAGGAAATGCCGATCGGCTCGAAGGCGCGCGCATTCGACAGGTCGAGATCGTCGGCATAGACCAGATCGCCCGCGTGCCGCACCTCGCAGCCGAGCGCGATGGCAAAGCGGCGCACGGGTGCTCCGAAACTGCCGCCGGGCTTGGAGACATCGCGCGCAAGGCTGATATAGCGCACCCCGTCGGGCGTCTCGGCCAGTTGCCGCAGGAAGCGGCCCGGCGTCTCGAAGGCACGGTGCACGTTCCACAAGGGACAGGCCCCGCCGAAGCGCGCGAATTGCAGCCGCGTGGCCGAATGGCGCTTGGTGATCGTGCCCGCCTGATCGACGCGCACGAAAAAGAACGGGATCCCCTTGGCACCGGGGCGTTGCAGCGTCGAGAGCCGGTGACAGACCTGTTCGATCGACGCGCCAAAGCGCAGCGCCAGAACCTCGAGATCGTGCCGCACCTCCTGCGCCGTCGCGAGGAATGCGCCATAGGGCATGAGCGCGGCGCCGGCGAAATAATTGGCAAGCCCGATCTTGGCGATGGCGCGCGCGGCCTCGGACTGGAACCGCGCCAGATCGAGCGTGGCCTCCAGCAGCGGATCCTGCGTGAGCAGCGCCAGTTGCAGCAGGAGCTGAAAGCGCCGCGTCTCGGGGGCCGCGCGCGCCGAGAGGGTGAGCGTGCCGCTCGCGCGCTCAAAGCGGCGCAGCGTTGGGGTATCGGCCTCTGCCACGCGGATGCCCAGATCCTCGAGCCGCCGCAGCGCCAGCGATTCGATACCGCGCGCGCCCCCTTCGGCAAAGCGCTCGGCGGCGTGATCGACCGCGTCGATGTAATTGTCGCAATAATGAAAGAAGTCGCGCACCTCGTCCCAGGGGCTTGCCGGGCTGCGCGCGTCCTCGCGGCCAAGCGCCTCGTCGAGGCTTGCCAGCCGCTCATGCGTCTGCCGATAGGCGCGGTGCAGCGCGATGAAGGCCCGCGCCAGCGCCGGCGCGTTGGAGGCGGTGAGCCGCAGATCCGCGAGCGGCGGCGCGTCATCGGCGAAAACCGGATCGGCCAGCGCCTCGCGCATGTCCGACACAAGCCGCTCGGCATCGCCGGAGCTCAGCTCGGTCACGTCAAAGCCGAATTCCTGCGCCAGCGCCAGCACAACCGTCGTCGAGAGCGGGCGGTTGTTGTTCTCCATCTGGTTGAGATAGGGCAGCGACACGCCGAGCCTGGAGGCAAAATCCTTCTGCGTCAGCCCCAGCCGCTGCCGCGTCTCGCGCAGCTTCGCCCCGGCATAGAGTTTGCGCGTCGCCATCGCGGCGGCCCTTTCGTTCTTTGCAAATTCGCCGCTCTCACAGATATCTTTGCAAATCGCCCCGGGCAAGCGGTTTGCCGCGCTCGGCGCGGCATCGGCCGCTCACGCCCCGATCTCGGGCCCGAGGCACCAGAGCGGCTCGCGCGCGCGGCGCAGCTCGTAGAGGTCGGTCGAGGAGGTCTCGCCGTCGAACCGCGCCACCAGCCGCCCCTCCAGCCGCTCGAAGATCCAGCATTGCGGCTCGGGGTGGTCCTCATAGGTGAAACAGATGCGCCCCGCCTCCGCATACCACCTCCCCTCGAGGCACGCGCCATCGAGAAAGGACCAGCGCACCCGGCGATTGTCGAGATATTCCTCCGCGCCATAGGGCGCCCCGCCGTCCAGGCCGTAGAAAAAGGTCTGCCCCCGCGTGAGCGCATCGAATTCCTCGGCCCCCATCCCGGCGAAAACCGGGCTGCCGAGGGCGCAGGCGGCCAGAAGGCTGAGAAACGTCATGCGCATCGCCCTACCGTGCCAGATCGCGCCGCCCCTCGCCAGAGGATTCGCGCCAGCGCGCCGCGCGCCGGTCCATCACCCGCCGCCAGAGCGGCGGCACCAGCGCCAGCGCCGCCATCACCGGCAGCGAATATGGCAGAACCGGCATCGTCCGGGGCGCGAGTTGCAGCGCCGGATAGGGGCGCTGCGGCGTCACATGGTGATCGGAATGGCGCGGCGCGTTGAGCGTCATCGCCGAGGAATACCAATGCGGCGCATTCCAGGAATGGGCAGGCCCCACCGGCTCGGGGCGCCCGTCCGCGCGCATCGCGCGCTGCAATCCGTAATGCTGCACATAATCCGCCTGCAGGATCTGCACCTGCGCATATCCGGCGATGACGCCAAGCGCGAGGAGGCCCTGCCACCCCCAGAGCAGCGCCGCCCCGGAGATCATCGCCGCCGCCCCACCGAGATAGAGCGCATAGGGATGCTGCGGCCCGAGGCGACCATGCCGCCGCGTCTCGGCCCGCAGCCCGGCGCGGAACGCCCCCGGCCAGGCCCTTGTCATGTAGCGATAGAATCCCTCGCCGCGCCGCGCGCTGACCGGGTCCGCGGACGTGGCGACATGGGGGTGATGGACCAGCAGATGCGCGCTCGCATGATGGCCGCAGAGCAACGAGGTATAGATCAGCCGCCCCAGCCGTCGCTTGCCCCGCGCGCCGCGATGGATGAGCTCATGCGCCACGGGATGCGCGATCTGCCCCGCCACCAGCCCCGCCGCGATCCCCGCCAGAACCCGCTCCGCCGGGTCGAGCCCGGTCGCCCCCGCCACCCCGGCCAGCGCCAGCGCCAGAACCACGAAATGCCCCAGCCCGAGCGCCACGAGCAGCGCATCGGCGGCGGGAAACCCGGCCTCGGGGTCGGGGTTGCGCACGGTGCGCGCGATCAGCCGGTCGAGACAGGCGACCAGCACCGTCATGTAACCGACCGCGAGCCACCCCCAGACCCCGCCGAAAAGCGCCGCCAGCGCGGTCAGGAGCAAGGGCAGACTTGTGGCGAAGGCGAAGAGCGGCATAATCCTGGCTCGGCAATGGGGCGGGCTCTGGCCCGGAGGATAGCGCAGAACCCGCATCCGCCCCAAGGCGCAATCGCCCGGCGCGGGCAATGCGCCGCGGTCCGGCCAGGGGCCTTGCGGCGGGGCGCAGGCGGCAGGAGGAGGCGACATGGCAGAGGGCGAAGGCAAGGGCGTGTGGAAATCCGCCCGGGGCAAGGGGCGGCGCACGCCCAAGGGGCGGCAGCTCGACGATACCGCATGGGAAGAGGTGCGCGCGCTGCTCGGCGCGGGGCCGCACCGGCGCGATCTGCTGATCGAATATCTGCACCTGATCCAGGACCGCTTCGGCCATCTGTCGGCGGCGCATCTGCGCGCGCTGGCCGAGGAATTGCGCATCGCGCAGGCCGAGGTTTACGAGGTGGCGAGTTTCTACGCCCATTTCGACGTGGTGAAAGAGGGCCAGACGCCGCCGCCCGCCCTCACCATCCGGGTCTGCGACTCGCTCGCCTGCGAACTGGCCGGCGCGCAGGCGCTCCGGGCCGCGCTGGAAGAGGGGCTCGACCCAGGCCGGGTGCGGGTGCTGCGCGCGCCCTGCATGGGCCGCTGCGACACCGCGCCGGTGCTGGAGCTGGGCCACAACCATATCGACCATGCGACGCCGGAGAAGGTGCGCGCCGCGATCGCGGCCGGCGACATCCACCCCCATATCCCGGCCTGCGAGACGCTGGAGGACTATCGCCGCCGGGATGGCGGCTATCAGACCCTCGACGCGCTGCGCCGCGATGGCAACTGGCAGGAGGTGCAGGAAGACCTGCGCGATGCCCGGCTGCGCGGGCTCGGCGGTGCGGGCTTTCCCACGGGGCGCAAATGGGGCTTCGTGCGCGCCGAGCCGGGGCCGCGCTATCTGGCGGTCAATGGCGACGAGGGCGAGCCGGGCACCTTCAAGGATCGCTTTTACCTCGAACGCCGCCCGCATCTGATGCTCGAGGGAATGCTGATTGCCGCCTGGGCGGTGGAGGCCGAGCGCTGCTTCATCTACATGCGCGACGAATACCCCGCCGTGCTGGAGATATTGCGTCGTGAAATCAAGAAGCTGGAAGACGAAGCTATCATCGCGCCGGGCTATGTCGAACTGCGCCGCGGGGCGGGCGCCTATATCTGCGGCGAGGAATCGGCGATGCTCGAATCGATCGAGGGCAAGCGCGGGTTGCCGCGCCACCGCCCGCCCTTTGTCGCACAGGTCGGCCTCTTCGGCCGCCCCACGCTCGTCAACAACGTCGAAACGCTCTACTGGGTCGCGCGCGTGCTGCGCGAGGGGCCGCAGATCCTCAACTCGGTCGAGAAGAACGGGCGCAAGGGCTTGCGCTCCTACTCGGTCTCGGGGCGGGTCAAGTCCCCCGGCGTGCATCTGTTGCCCGCAGGCTCGACCATCCGCGACGTGATCGCGGCGGCGGGTGGGATGCTCGACGGGCACAGCTTCAAGGCCTATCAGCCGGGCGGCCCGTCCTCGGGCCTCCTGCCCGCCGCGATGGACGATATTCCGCTCGATTTCGACACGCTGCAACCGCACGGCTCCTTCATCGGCTCCGCCGCCGTCGTCGTGCTCTCGGACCAGGACAGCGCCCGCGCCGCCGCGCTCGACATGCTGCGGTTTTTCGCGGATGAAAGCTGCGGGCAATGCACGCCCTGCCGGGTCGGCTGCGAGAAGGCGGTGAAGCTCATGCAGGCCGACCACTGGGACCAGCCCCTGCTCGAGGAACTGTGCCAGACCATGTCGGACGCCTCGATCTGCGGGCTGGGACAGGCCGCGCCCAACCCGATCCGCCTGACCATGCGCCATTTCCCCGACGAGATCTGAGCCGCGCGGCCCTTCCCTCCGCCGCCGATCCGCAGTAGGGATCGGGGCACCGGCATGGAGGTCGCATGGCGTTTTTCTCGAAGCTCAAGGAACGGCTCTTCAAATCCTCGTCGCGGCTCGACGCGGGTCTCGAGGCCATTGTCGATGAGGCGCAGGACGCCGAACAAGCCCCCCCCGCCGACGCACCCGCGCCGCAGCCCGAGGCCGAGCGCCCGGGCCTTCTCGGTCGCCTTGTCGGGCGCGACCGCGCCGAGGCGCCCCGCCGTGTGCTCGACGATGCCATGCTCGAGGAACTCGAGGATCTGCTGATCGGCGCCGATATGGGCGTGGAGACCGCCGCCCGCGTCATCGCCAACCTCGCCGAGGGGCGCATGGGAAAGCGGCTGTCGTCCCGCGAGATCAAGTCGATCCTCGCGCAGGAGATCGCCCGCATCATGGAGCCGGTGGCACGCCCCATGCCGATCTATGCCAGGCGCCCGCAGGTGGTGCTGGTGGTGGGTGTCAACGGCTCGGGCAAGACCACGACCATCGGCAAGCTGGCGAGCCAGTTCAAGGCCGCCGGAAAATCGGTGGTGATCGCGGCCGGTGACACGTTCCGCGCCGCCGCCGTCGAGCAGTTGCAGGTCTGGGGCGATCGCGCCGGCGTGCCGGTGCTGACCGCGCCCGAGGGCTCGGACCCGGCCAGCCTCGCCTTTGACGCCATGACCCGCGCCGAGGCCGAGGGCGCGGACCTGCTGATGATCGACACGGCAGGCCGCTTGCAGAACCGCGCCGACCTGATGGAGGAACTGGCCAAGATCGTCCGCGTGATCCGCAAGAAGGACCCCGATGCGCCGCACAACACGCTTCTGGTGCTCGACGCCACCACCGGGCAGAACGCGCTGAGCCAGGTCGAGATCTTCCGCAAGCTCGCCGATGTCTCGGGCCTGGTGATGACCAAGCTCGACGGCACCGCGCGCGGCGGGGTGCTGGTGGCGCTCGCGGATCGTTTCGGCCTGCCGATCCACGCCATCGGCGTGGGCGAGCAGATCGACGATCTGGCCCCCTTCGACCCGCAGGAATTCGCCGCCGCCCTCACCGGCCTCGATCCCGAATGAGCCCCCCTTCATCTTGCCGGGCATCCTCAGGGGGGTCGTCATTGTTACGCCATTGGTCCGGGCGAGGATGGCGACGGGGGCCAGCCCCCCATCCCTGCCCGCCCCCTCAAGGGGCGGCACCCATCCGATGAGCGCCTGGCTCCTCTCGCTCGAGGGCACCGAGGCCGGGCGCCTGATCGCCACGGGGCTCGCGCTGCTCGCGGCGCTCCTTCACGCCGTGCTGGGGGCATTGCAGAAGGGGCGCCACGATCCCTGGCTCAGCCGGGGGGCCATCGACATGAGCTCGAGCCTCATGGCCACGCCCTTCGCCCTCCTCGTCGTGCCCTGGCCCGAGCCGCATATGTGGCCGATCTTCGCCGGTGCCGTGGTCATCCACATCGGATACAAGGTGTTGCAGGCCATGGCCTATTCGCGCGGCGCCTATACGGTGGTCTATCCGGTTGTGCGCGGCACCGCACCGCTCGTCACCGTGATCGGGGCCTGGCTCATCTTCGGCGAGCGTTTCACGCCCGTGCAATGGGGCGGAATGGTGGTGCTGCTCGCCGGCATCTATGGCCTCGCCCTCTACAACCTGCGCCACTACGTGCTGCAACGCGATACCATGCCGCTCGCGCTTGGCCTCGCGGTGGCCACGGGGGTCTTTGTCGCGCTCTATACCACCTATGACGCCTATGGCATCCGGGCTTCCGCCGATCCCTTCACCTTCCTTGCGTGGTTCTTCATGTTCGACGGGCTGAGCATCCTGCCCATCACCATCGCGCGCTGGCGCGCCATGGCCGTGCGCCCCGCGCTCGGGCCGCTCGTGATGCGCGGCGTGACCGGGGGCGTGGTGGCGTTCTTTTCCTTCGGGTCGATCATGATGGCCACCCGGCTCGACAAGGTGGGGCAGGCCGCCGTGCTGCGCGAGACCTCGACCGTCTTTGCCGCGCTCATCGGCTGGCTGGTGCTCAAGGAGACGGTCGGCCCCCGCCGTATCGCGCTCATGGGGTTGATCGCGGCGGGCGCGGTGATAGTTGAATTCGGTGGCTGAGAAAGGATGCTGACATGACCCGGACCCCCGCCCCGAAATGGGCCAGACCCACTCTGGAATTCGGGCCCATCCTCGGATTTTTCGCGGCCTATCTCTGGCTCAAGGACCGCGTGTTCGAGATCGGCGGCACCGAATATGCGGGCTTTATCGTCGTCACGGCCGGGTTCATCCCGGTGTTCCTGCTGTCGATGGCGCTGCTCTGGCGGCTCACCGGGCATCTGAGCCGGATGCAGGCGGTCACGGCCGCGCTGATCGTGGTCTTTGGCGGGATGTCGGTCTGGTTCAACGATCCGCGTTTCTTCAAGATGAAACCGACGCTCATCTACCTGCTCTTCGGGGGGGTTCTGGGAATCGGGCTCCTGCGCGGGCAATCCTGGCTTCAGGTGGTGATGGAGGGTGTGATGCCGCTCACCGACCGGGGCTGGATGATCCTGACGCGGCGGCTGATGCTGTTCTTCTTCGCGCTCGCGGTGCTCAACGAGGCGATCTGGCGCACGCAATCAGAGGAAACATGGGTCTATTTCAAGACCTTCGGCCTGACGGCGGCGATATTCGTGTTCTTCATGACACAAGGGCGCCTGTTTCGGGACCACGGCACGCCCGAGGATGCGACCAGGGACTAGGTGCCCGCTTTTGCGCCCTCTCTGGTGTTCGACACCTGACACAACGCGCCTGCCTCTGCACGGTCACCTGTCGTGGCCGCGCGCTGCCACTCGGCACGCCGGTCAGCATGCCGCGCAGCGCCCGACCGCGGGTGGGCGCAAGAACGCGCGTGGTCCTCGATTTATGGTGCCAGATACTGCAACGATTGAGCGGACGTTGACCTTGCAAAAGCGCCCGCCCGGGGGGCGGTCGGGCGCTGCGC
>JACIYT010000016.1 GCA_014359765.1 Roseovarius sp. | reverse complement strand
ACGGATACAAAACACCCACTCAGATCAGGGCTGAGCAAAAAGGCCTTGAAACCGACGCTGCCACGGTGATCATGATGGCAGCCTAACCAGCGCAAAGCACTGTCTCATAACCGTGCCCCAGTACAGGTAGAATGAGTTCGGGTTTGGTTCGATGCACCCCTGCACCTATGAGATTCATTGCCTCGTCGTGGGCTTTCTTACTGCGCCAAACAAACACAGATTTCGCACCGTTTAGCCCGACAACTCGGAACCCATCGGCATACGCCGGAAGGGAAATGCAACATGCGAAAATTGTTGCGATAAAATAGCGCATAAGAGCCTCCGTTCCTCGTTGGCCCTAACAATTCCACACAACCCAACCGATCACAACCCAGAGAGTTGTTCAGCTATCCATCTTCAAGGCCGAGATGAACGCCTCCTGCGGGATCTCGACCTTGCCGAACTGGCGCATCTTCTTCTTGCCGGCCTTCTGCTTTTCCAGGAGCTTCTTCTTGCGCGTGGCGTCGCCGCCATAGCACTTGGCGGTCACGTCCTTGCGCAGTGCCGAGAGGGTCTCGCGGGCGATGACCTTGCCGCCGATGGCCGCCTGGATCGGGATCTTGAACATGTGGCGCGGGATCAGGTCCTTGAGCTTTTCGCACATGGCCCGCCCGCGCTGCTCGGCGCGGTCGCGGTGGACCATCATCGAGAGCGCGTCCACCGGCTCGTCATTGACGAGGATCTGCATCTTCACCAGCTTGTCCTCGCGGTAGCCCTCGAGCTGGTAGTCGAAGGAGGCATAGCCCTTGGTCACCGATTTCAGCCGGTCGTAGAAATCGAACACCACCTCGTTCAGGGGCAGGTCATAGACCACCATCGCGCGCGCGCCCGCATAGGTGAGGTCCAGCTGGATGCCGCGCCGGTCCTGGCAAAGCTTGAGCACGTCGCCGAGGTATTCGTCGGGCACCATGATCGTGGCCTTGATGCGCGGCTCCTCGATGCGCTCGATATGGGAGGGGTCGGGCATGTCGGCGGGGTTGTGCAATTCCCGCATCGTGCCGTCCTTCATGTGCAGGTGATAGACCACCGAGGGCGCGGTGGTGATGAGCTCGATATCGTATTCCCGCTCGACGCGGTCGCGGATCACCTCGAGATGCAGAAGGCCGAGAAAGCCGCAGCGAAAGCCGAAGCCCAATGCGGCGGAGGTTTCCATCTCGAAGGTGAAGGAGGCATCGTTCAGCGCCAGCTTCTCGATCGCGTCGCGCAGATCTTCGAATTGCGAGGAATCGACCGGGAAGAGGCCGCAGAACACCACCGGCACCGAGGGTTTGAAGCCGGGCAGCGGCTTCTCGCAGGGTCGGCGCTCATGGGTGATCGTGTCGCCCACGCGGGTGTCGCGCACCTGCTTGATCGAGGCGGTGATATAGCCGATCTCGCCGGGGCCGAGGCTCTCGACGGTCTGCATCTGCGGACGGAACACGCCGATGCGCTCGACATTGTAGGTGGCGCCGGTCTGCATCATGCGGATGCGGTCACCGCGCTTCATGCGCCCGTCCATGATCCGCACGAGGACGACCACGCCGAGATAGGCGTCATACCAGCTATCGACCAGCATCGCCTTGAGCGGCGCGGCCTCGTCGCCCTTGGGCGGGGGGAGGTGCCTGACGATGGCCTCGAGCGTCTCGGGAATGCCGACGCCGGTCTTGGCCGAGACGCGGATCGCGCCCGAGGCGTCGATGCCGATCACGTCCTCGATCTGCTCGGCCACGCGCTCGCAATCGGAGGCGGGCAGGTCGATCTTGTTGAGCACCGGCACGATCTCGTGGCCCGCGTCGATCGCCTGATAGACATTGGCCAGCGTCTGCGCCTCGACGCCCTGGGTGCTGTCCACCACCAGAAGGCTGCCCTCGACCGCGCGCATGGAGCGGCTGACCTCATAGGCGAAATCGACATGGCCGGGCGTGTCGATGAGGTTGAGCACATAGGTCTCGCCATCCTGCGCCTTGTAGTCGATGCGCACGGTATTGGCCTTGATGGTGATGCCCCGCTCGCGCTCGATATCCATCGCGTCGAGCATCTGCTCCTTCATGTCACGATCCTGCACCGTGCCGGTGGACTGGATCAGCCGGTCGGCAAGCGTGGATTTGCCGTGGTCGATATGCGCCACGATCGAAAAATTGCGGATATGCGAGAGCGGTGTCATGGCTCTGGCATATGTCTGGGAAAGGGCATCTGGTCAAGGTGGCGCAGAGGTGCGGGGCGTTTTGCGGTTGCGGGACGCGCTATCGCAACTTATGGTGGGGATTCATCCGGGAGAGCCAAGATGTTGCGGGATCGCGTGGGGGGATTTCATTTGGGAGCACTACCAGTGCCACGAATGGAAACACGCGAGCGCGATCCTGTCGCAGGATCTCCCTCGGGAGTGGGATGACATTCTTGGTGTGCTGCGCGCTTTCCGCCTGCGTCGGTCATGGATCGCCACCGGCGGCGGAAGCAAGTCGAAGGTCTCGGAGTTCATCGACCAGTTTCTTTACGCACGCGGGTGGACCGAGAAGAAATTCGAGACGGGCGTGATGCTTGACGGGCAACGCCTCGATTCGCCGACCCACCAGATCGACTGCTATCGCAACGGTGTGGCGCTCGAAATCGAATGGAACAACAAGGATCCCTTTTTCGACCGTGATCTCAACAACTTCCGCCTTCTGTTCGATCTGCGCGCTGTCAGCGTCGGGGTGATCGTCACGCGCGCGGACGAGTTGCAACGAATTTTCAAGGAAATCGGGCGAGGATCGTCCTATGGAGCCTCCACCACCCATATGGCCAAGCTGCTGCCCAAGATCGAGGGTGGCGGTGCGGCGGGCTGTCCGCTTCTGGTCTTCGGGATCACGGCGGCGCTTTACCGGGAGAATGACTGATGAGCGATGCAAACGCGGATTTTCTGGGCTTCACGGCGGGGCGCAGGTTTCAGACCATCCTTGCCGATCCGCCCTGGCAGTTTCAGAACCGCACCGGCAAGATGGCCCCCGAGCACAAACGCCTGTCGCGCTACCCCACCATGACGCTCGACGAAATCTGCGATCTGCCGGTCGAGGCGGTGGCTGGCGAGCCGGCGCATCTCTACCTCTGGGTGCCCAATGCGCTCCTGCCCGATGGGCTGAAGGTGATGGAGCATTGGGGCTTCAAATACAAGACCAACATCATCTGGTATAAAACCCGCAAGGACGGCGGGCCGGACCGGCGCGGCGTGGGCTTCTATTTCCGGAACGTGACCGAGATCCTGCTCTTTGGTGTGCGCGGCAAGAATGCGCGCACGCTCGCACCGGGGCGCTCGCAGGAGAATATCCTGTGCACGCAGAAGCGCGAGCACAGCCGCAAGCCCGATGAACAATATGACCTGATCGAGCGGTGCAGCTTCGGCGCGCGGCTCGAGATCTTCGCCCGCGGCCCGCGCCCCGGCTGGGAGGTCTGGGGCAATCAGGCCGAGCATTACGAGCCGACCTGGGACACCTATCCCAACCATTCGCAGGCCAACGTCGTTAGGCTGCGCCGCTAGCCGGGACCGGCCCGGACCGGCGGGATCATCGCCGGTCGTCCGGTGGCCTGCAGGATCCGGTTCGATGCGCAATCCGTTCCATCCGCGCGGCCCCTGGCCGGAGCGGGAAAATCTGTCCCGCCTTGTGCGGAGGGCGGGAATTCATCGTGAATTCTGATTCAGAAGTCATTTTCGTTGACGCCTCCCGCCGCCTTTGGCAGGATCGCTGGCAACGGAAGGGGGGTCCCCATGACGCGCGACGAACTGGCCCGGCTCTATCGCCAGATGCTGACGATCCGCCGCGCGGAGGAGCGGCTTCAGAAACTGTTCGCAGACGGGCTGGTGCCGGGGTTCCTGCATCTTTCCATCGGGCAGGAGGCTGTGCCGGTCGGCGTGTCCAGCGCCCTGACCGATCGCGATACGGTGTCTTCGAACCACCGCGGCCATGGGCATACCCTGGCAAAGGGGGTCGATCTCGAAGGGTTTTTCGCCGAGATCCTCGGCCGGGCGACGGGGCTGTGCAAGGGGCGGGGCGGCTCCATGCATGTGGCGGATCTGGGCAAGGGGATGCTCGGCGCCAATGGCATCGTGGGCGCCGGGCTGCCGATCACGACCGGCAGCGCCCTCGCCCTCAAGATGCAGGGCGAGGGCCATGTGGCCGTGGTCTATTTCGGCGATGGCGCCCTGGCCGAGGGTGTCCTGCACGAATGTCTGAACATCGCCGCGCTGTGGCAGTTGCCGATCCTGTTCGTCTGCGAGAATAACGGCTGGTCGGAATTCAGCCCGACCGAGCGCCAGCTGGCGACCAGTCTGGACAAGCTCGCCGGCGCGTTCGCGATCCGGTACGCCGTCGTCGATGGCAATCGGGTCGCCGAAGTGGCGACGGCTGCCGGTGATCTCGTGGCGGCGATGCGCAAGACGCCGGCCCCGGCGGTTCTGGAATGCGCCACCACCCGGATCCGCGGCCATTTCGAGGGCGACCGGCAGGAATACCGTGACAGCGCCGAAATCGCGGCCCTCGCCGAGCGCGACCCGATCCGGCTCTGCGCGCAGGACATCACGCAGGCGGGGGGGAGCGCGAAGATGCTGGCAGAGATCGCCGAGGCCGTCGCAGCCGAGATCGACGCCGCCGCCGAGGCCGCCCTCGGGGCGCCCTTGCCGCGGGCCGGGGATATCCTCGCCGATGTCTATACCACGACCACGCGCGCGGGCGGCTGAGCGATGAGTGAAATCCGCTATATCAAGGCCGTGAACCAGGCCCTCGCCGACGCGATGGAGGCGGATCCGACCGTGTTCCTGATCGGCGAGGATATCGGCGCGGCCGGGGGCTCGTTCAAGGCCACGCGCGGTCTGCTTGACCGGTTCGGCCCGGGGCGGGTCTATGATTCGCCCATTTCCGAGGCCGCGATCACCGGCATGGCGGTGGGGGCGGCGCTGACCGGAATGCGGCCGGTGGTGGAAATCATGTTCATGGATTTCACCACGCTGTCGATGGACATGCTGGTGAATCAGGCGGCCAAGGCGCGGTCGATGTTCGGTGGGCAGGGCTCGGTGCCGATGGTCCTGCGCACGCCCCATGGCGGCGGGCTGAACGCCGGGCCGCAGCATTCGCAATGCCTCGAGGCCTGGTTTGCCCATGTGCCCGGGCTCAAGGTGGTCTGCCCCTCGGGGCCCGCCGATGCCTACGGTCTGTTGCGGGCGGCCATCGACGATCCCGATCCGGTGATCGTGGTGGAGAACAAGGCGCTTTACGCGATGAAGGGCGATTTGCCCGATGCGCCCCGGGATCGCGAGAGGATCGAGATCGGCAAGGGCCGTATCGTCCGCGCCGGGCGCGACGCCACCGTGGTGGCCTATGGCGCCGCCGTGGCCATGGCGCAGACCGCCGCTGCGATCCTTGCCGATGACGGCATCGAGGTCGAGGTGATCGACCTGCGCTCGGTGCAGCCATGGGACGAGGCGCTGGTCCTCGAGAGCCTCACGCGCACCCACAACCTCGTGATCGCCCATGAGGCGGTCGAGGCCTTCGGTGTCGGGGCCGAGATCGCGGCCCGAATGGCCGATATCGGCTTTGATGAACTGGACGGGCCGATCCTCCGGGTCGGCGCGCCCTTTGCCCCGTCGCCTTTCGGCAAGACGCTGGAAGACGCCTATCGCCCCAATGCGGACCGGATCGTCGCGGCCATTCGCCGGACGCTGGCCTGATTCCCAGGAGGAGCTACAGATGACGACCGAGCCAATCCTCCTCGAGGTGGAGAATGGGATCGCCACGATCACCATCAACCGCCCCGAGACGCTCAATGCGCTGGACGTGCCGACGATCCGCGCCATGGAGGCGGTTCTCGACAAGGTGGAGAGGGATCCCGAGGTGCGGGTTCTCGTCTTTACCGGCGCCGGCCGCGCCTTCATCGCGGGAGGCGATATCGCCGATCTCAACTCGCGCCAGGGCCTCGCCCATTACCAGGAGTTCGCCGAGGATATCCACAAGCTCTTTCGCCGCATCGAGACCTTCGACAAGCCGACGATCGGCGCGGTGAACGGCTTTGCCCTTGGGGGCGGGACGGAATTGCTGCTGGCGCTCGATATCCGCATCCTGTCGGACAAGGCCAGGCTGGGGCTGCCGGAAATCACCCTCGGGCTGTTCCCCGGCGCGGGCGGAACGCAGCGGATCATCCGGCAATTGCCGCCGTGCCGCGCCAGGGAGATCATGTTCACCGGCGACATGATTTCCCCCGAGGAGGCGGTCGCGATCGGGTTGGCGAACCGGGTCGTCCCGCATGATACGCTGATGGACAGCGCCCGCGAAACCGCCGCAAGGATCGCCCACAAGTCGCCGCTGGTGCTGAAACTTCTCAAGCGCACGCTGGTCGATGGCGGCGACATGCCGCTCGCGGCCGCGCTGCGCCATGAACAGGCGATGATCGGCCTGGTCCTCGACAGCGCCGATGCGCATGAGGGATGCAGTGCCTTTCTGGAGAAGCGCGAAGCGTCCTTCAAGGGGCGCTGAGATGACCGATCTCGTGATGCCGAAACTGGGCCTGACCATGACCGAAGGTCTGCTGACCGAATGGCATGTCGCGCCCGGCGCGGCGTTTCGCGAGGGCGATGTGCTGTTCACCGTCGAGACCGAGAAGGTCGCCTCCGACGTGGAGGCGCAGGCCGACGGGGTGCTGGCGGAAATCCTGGTGCCCGAGGGCGAAACCGTGGCTGTCGGCCGTCCGGTCGCGCGGCTCGTGGGGGGGGCAGGGGCCGGCGAGGCCGCCCCCCGGACCCTGCCCGCCGGCATCCCCGAGACCCCTCCGGCGCAGGCGCATACGCCCGAACCGGGGGGAGGCGCGCACGAGGTCGCGCGCCTCGCCCCGCGCCTGCGCGCCACGCCGCTCGCCCGGCGTATCGCCGCGCAGCAGGGGGTGGATCTGCGCGCGCTCAGCGGGTCCGGGCCGCGGGGGCGGATCAAGGCCCGCGACGTGGCGCGCGCGGCACAGGCCCCGGCGCCGGCGCCGGACATGCGCGCCGCCGCCGGCGCGCCTGACGCGCCGATGCCGGCAGCGACCCGGATCGCCCTCGATCCGGTCCGCCTTGCGGTCGCAAGGCGGGTCAGCGCGGCAAAGCGCGACATCCCGCATTTCCACGTCACCCACGAGGCCGAGGTGAGCGCGCTGATGGCGCTCCGGGCGGAGCTGAACGCCGATGCCCCGCCCGCCCTGCGCATTTCCGTGACGCATATGCTCATCCGGGCGCTGGGGCTGGCGCTTTCGGCGCGCCCGGCGATGAACCGCATCTGGGCAGGCGATCATATCCTTGCGCTTTGCGAGGCGAATGTCGGAATGGTCACGCAGACCCCGGACGGGCTGCGGGTTCCGGTGATCCGTGATGCCGGTCGTGCCCCGCTCGACGAGATTGCGGCGCAGGCCCGCGCGCTGGCCGAGCGCGCCCGCAGCGGCGCCCTCGGTCCTGGCGATGTGGGCGACGGGGTGATCGCGGTGTCCAATCTCGGGATGATGGGGGTCAGTTCGCTGACACCGATCATCAACCCGCCCAATGCGATGATCCTCGGGGTCGGGGCCGAGCGGCAGCTGTTCCGTCCCGATGCCGGCGGCGCGCCCGCGCTGCGCCGCGAACTGATGCTGACGCTGGCCTGCGACCACCGCATCATCGACGGTGCCGACGCGGCCCGCTTCCTGGCCGAGCTGGTCGCGATTCTCGAAACGCCCCTGCGCCTGCTTCGCCCTGCGCGTCGCGCTGGTGCCCCATCCGCCGGAGACTGACATGGATTTCACCCTGAGCGACGAGCAGAAGCTGATGATCGAGACCGCGGCCAGGGTGGGCGCGGCCTTTGGCCCCGATTACTGGCGCGAGAAGGACGCCACCAAATCCTTTCCCTCCGAGTGCTGGCAGGCGATCTGCGACGCGGGCCTGTCGGGGGCCATGCTGCCCGAGGATCTGGGTGGCGCCGGGCTCGGCATGGTCGAGGTGGCGCTGATCATCGAAGAGCTCTGCGCGGCGGGGGCCGGTGCGACGCTGGCGCAGGTGTTCATGCTCAACCCGATCTTCGGTGGCGTCTCGGTGGCCAAATACGGCACCGAACAGATGAAGCGCGACTGGCTGCCGAAGATGTGCAGCGGCGCGATGCAGTTCTGCATGGCGCTGACCGAACCCGACGCCGGCAGCAACTCGCTCGAGATGCGCACGACGGCGGTGGCCGAGGCGGATGGCTGGCGGCTCAACGGGCAGAAAATCTGGATTACCGGGGTGCCCCAGTCGCACAAGATGCTCGTTGGTGCGCGCACCACGCCCATCGACAAGGCCCCACGAAAGACTTTCGGCGTCAGCCTGTTCATGATCGACACGGACCGCGAAGGGCTGAGCCATGCCGCGATCGACAAGCTGGGGACGAACACGCTTCCTTCGAGCCAGGTCTTCTTCGACAATGTGCATGTGCGCCGGGACGAGCTGATCGGCGAGGTGGACAAGGGCTGGCACCAGCTGCTCGACGTGCTCAACACCGAGCGCATCGTCACCACCGCCGGGCTGATCGGCGCGGGGCGCATGGCGATCCGGCTGGGCGTGGACTATGCGAGGGAACGCCGGGTCTTCGGATCGACCCCGATCGGCGCCTACCAGGGGATCCAGTTCCCCCTCGCGCAGCACTGGGCAGAGCTCGAGGCGGCGAGGCTGCTGAACCTCAAGGCCGCCGCGCTGTTCGACGCGGGGCTTGCCTTCGGATCTGAGAGCAACGCGGCCAAGCTGCTTGCCTCGCAGGCGGCATCGGCGGTCGCGGAGCGGGCGATGCAGGTGATGGGGGGCATGGGGTTTTCCAAGGAGATGCATGTCGAGCGCCTGTGGCGCGATGCGCGGCTGTTCCGCTTTGCCCCGGTCTCCGAGGAGATGATCCTCAATTACATCGCGACGGCCAATCTGGGCCTGCCGCGTTCCTACTGACGCGCGCGGCCCGTTCGCGCCAAGGCTGGAGGGAGGCCGGATCATGCTGAACCTGACGGCACAGTTGCTCTATCATGCCCGGGTGCGGCCGCACGCCGAGGCGCTGATCCATGGCGAGGCGCGGCTCGACTGGGCGACGCTCGCCGCGCGGGTGCAGCGGCTTGCGGGCGGGCTGCGGGCCCGCGGCATCGGACCGGACAGCATCGTGGGCATGGTGATGAAGAACTCGTCGGCCTTCATCGAGCTGCTTTACGCGATCTCCCATGTCGGCGCGGTCTCGCTGCCGATGAACTTTCGCCTGTCGGGTGAGGAGATCGGCTTTATCGCGGGCCATGCCGGGGTGGATCTGGTGATTGCCGATATCGAATTCGCGGATGCCGTGCGGGGGCTCGACGCGCCGGTGGTGATGCTCGACCCCGCGGCGCAGGGCGATCCCGGGCGGGTTCTGGGCGGCGATCGGGTGCTCGCCCCGTATCCGCGCGCGGGCGCGGATCTCATGCGGTTGATGTATACCTCGGGCACCACCGACCGTCCCAAGGGCGTGACCCACAGCTATCACAACGTCCATTACAAGAACCTGGACATGATCCTGTCCTTGCAGCTCACGGCGCGTGACCGGCTCTGCATGGTGGGGCCGCTCTATCACGTCGGCGCCTGCGATCTGCCGGGGATGGCGGTGCATGTGGTGGGGGGCACCCTGGTCGTGCTGCGCGATTTCGATGCGCAAGCGGTCGTGGAGACCATCGCGCGCGAAGCTGTCACCGGCATCTGGCTGGCGCCGGTGATGACCAGCGGCATCCTGGCGCTGGAGCGCGGCGCGTTGCCGGATCTGTCCTCGCTGCGGTGGTGCATCGCGGGCGGCGACCGGACCCCCGAGAGCCGCATCCGCGACTTTGGCAGCGTGTTTCCCAATGCGCGTTACGTCGATGCCTATGGCATGACCGAAACCGTCTCGGGCGACACGATGATGGAGCCCGGCCGCGAGATCGAGAAGATCGGCTCGGTTGGCCGGCCGGTCAGCATGGTCGAGCTGGAGATCCGCGACGACACCGGCGCCGCGCTGCCGGCGGGGGTGGCCGGGGAAATCTGCATGCGCGGCCCCAAAGTCACGCGCGGCTACTGGAAGGATCCCGGGCGCACCGCCGCCGCCATGTTCGCCGACGGATTCCTGCGCTCGGGCGACATGGGCTATCTCGATGATGACGGCTTTCTCTACCTCACCGACCGCAAGAAGGACATGATCATTTCCGGTGGCGAGAATATCGCCTCGTCGGAGGTGGAAAGAGTGATCTTCATGATGCCGCAGGTCGAAGACGTGGCCGTCATCGCCCGGCCCGATGAGAAATGGGGCGAGGTCCCGGTCGCGGTGATCGTCCTGAAGGCGGGGCATACGTTGACACTGGAGGAACTCAGGGTATTTTGCCGCAGCCATCTGGCGGGTTTCAAATGCCCCGCGGACATGCGCCTCGTCGATGTCCTGCCGCGCAACCCGTCCGGCAAGATCCTCAAGCGCCTTTTGCGGGACGCGAGCTGAATATCCCTGACGGCCCCGGGAGTGCCTGTGCCAGATTCCAGATCAGACGCGGCTGCCAAGGCCGATGACCCGCCGTTCAAGCCGCCGCGCAAGACCGCCCGGCTGTCGCGGAGCGAAAAGGCCCAGAAGACCTATCGCAAGCTGATGGATGCCGCGGCCGATATCGTCGGCGAAATGGGCTATGCGGCCACCTCGATCGCCAGGGTGACCGAGGCGGCAGGCGTGGCGCATGGCACGTTCTACAATTACTTCAAGGACCGACAGGGGCTTTTCGATGTGCTGCTGCCCTATGTCGGGCAGAAGATGACCGACCAGATCACCGCCGATCTGACCCATGTCGGCAGCGGGATCGACCGCGAGATCGCGCGGTTTCGCGCCTATTGCGCCTTTCTCAAGGCCAATCCCGGCTTCTATCGGGTTCTCTACGAGGCCGAGGTATTCGCGCCGGTCGCCCACGAGGCCCATATCCGGCGGCTGACCGACGGCTATCACCGCGCCCTCAGGCGGGCGATGGACGCGGGCGAGATGCGCCCCCTGCCGGATGAGGAACTGGCGGCGGTCGTGGCGGTTCTGCTGGGCGCGCGCGCCTATATCGCGATGCAGCACAAGGCCACCGGCATCATCCCGGAATCGGCCGTGCGGGGATATGAGAGCCTCGTTCGGAACGGTCTCTTCTTCTGATCCCGCCAGCGGCGCGCGTGTGGCCCCGGCGGCGGCACCGGATCCGCCCCTTGCGCATTGCCGGAGGCGAGGCGGGCGGGCCAAAAAATGACTTGTGAATCATCAGTCATGGGCGTTAGTCTTTCACGAGGGAGGACGCGATGGAATCATCACGCGATCACTGGTATGAGACCCTGTCGCCGGGCACGGTCCTGTCGTTGCCGGATGTGGACTGCAGCGCCGAGCGGATTGCCCGCCATTCGGAACTCTTCAACGCCTATCACCCGGTCAATACCAGCGCGGATAACAGCTTCGGGCGGCCGATCGCGCACGGGCCGCATCCCGTCGCCCAGGCCATGGCCTCGGTCGGGGATCTGGTCGGGAAGGGGCTGGTTGCCATGTCGCAACTCGGCCCGTGGCGGTTTCTCAGACCGGCCTTTGTCGGCGATCGCCTGACCGCCGATGCAACCGTGATCGCCCGCTCCGCCGTTCATCGCGGCAGCGGCACCGTGGTTCTCGAAATCCGCATCACCGGACCGGATGGACGGGTTTCGCAGATCGGCGAGGCGCATCTTCTCGTGCGTCAGCGTCCCTCCGCCGAGGGTGCATCGTGATCTGGACTCAGGAACACGCCGAACTGCGGCGCACCACCAACGCGGTGATCGACACCCATGTGAACCCGTTCGTCGAACAGTGGGAGGAAGAGGGCATCTTTCCGGCGCGGCAGGTGATGAAGGCCTTTGGCAAGGCCGGGCTGCTGGGGATCGGGAAGCCCGCGAAATGGGGCGGGATGGATCTCGATTTCGCCTTCGAGATCGCCTTTGCCGAGGAGCTGGGCAATATCCGCACCATGGGCATCTGTTCGGCCATCGGGGTGCAGACCAACATGTGCACCCCGGCGCTCGCCCGTCATGGCAGCGACCGGCTGAAGGCCGAGTTCCTCGCCCCGACCATCGCCGGCGATCTGGTGGGCTGCATCGGCGTCAGCGAGGCGGGCGCGGGATCGGATGTCGCGCAGCTCCGGACCTTCGCGCGCAAGGATGGCGGCGACTACGTCATCAACGGCTCGAAGATGTGGATCACCAACGGCGTTCAGGGGGACTGGATCTGCCTTCTGGTCAATACCGACACGGAAAACGGCCCCCATCGCAACAAGTCCCTCATTGTCCTGCCTCTCGATACCCCCGGCATCTCCGTCGGCAAGAAGCTGGACAAGGTCGGCTACCGGTCCTCCGATACCGCCTTGCTGTTCTTCGACGATGTGCGCATCCCGCAGGCCAACCGGATCGGCGAGGAGGGGCAGGGTTTTCGCTATCAGATGGAACAGTTTCAGGAGGAACGGCTGTTTGTCGTGGCCCGCTCCTGGCGCTTCCTTGACATCGCGATGGCGGAAACCATCGCCTATCTGCGCCAGCGCAAGGCGTTCGGGCGGCCGCTGCTCGACAATCAGTATATCCATTACAAGCTGGCCGAGATGCAGACCCAGATCGAGGCCGTGCGGGCATTGCTCTATCGCGCGCTCGAGGCTTACCTGAACGGCGAGGATGTGACCATGCTCGCCTCGATGGCGAAATACATGATCGGGCGGCTTTCCATGGAGATTCCCGTGGAACTGACCCATTTCTGGGGCGGTCAGGGCTTCATGAACGAGAATTTCATCACCCGGGTCTATCGTGAGGCGCGCCAGGCGGCGGTGGGCGGCGGCGTCAACGAAGTGATGTTGCAGATCATCGCAAAGAAGATGGGAATTTTTCCGAAATCCTGATGGCCCGCGCCCGGCGGGCGCGGGTCGTGGCGCCGGGGGGCGTTCGCCGGAATGCGGATTTCCTGCCGGGAAATGACGAGGGGGGAGCAGCATGGATTTCACTTTTGGCGAGGAACACGAGCGCGTCCGCGAGACGGTCCGGCGCTTTGCCGCGGCGGAAATCGCGCCGATCGCCCGCGAGCATGACGATAACGAGACATTCCCCAGGGAGATGTTTCGCAAATGGGGCGATCTGGGATTGCTGGGCGTGCGCTATCCGGTCGAGGACGGTGGCTCGGGCATGGACAAGATCAGCGACTGCATCGTTCGCGAAGAGCTCAGCTATGTCTGCCAGTCCTTCGCCTCGACCTGGTCGGCGCATACCCATCTCGGCATCTGGCCCATCTGGAAGGCCGGCACCCCGGAGCAGAAGGCGCGATACCTTCCCGGGGCCTTCGCCGGCACGAGGGTCAGCGCCTTCGGCCTCTCCGAGCCGGGCGGCGGATCGAATATTCGCGCCCTGGCGACGCGGGCCGAGAAAATCGACGGCGGCTGGCGGATTTCCGGGGCCAAGACCTACATCACCAATTCCCCCTTCGCGGATTTCATGCTGCTGGCCGCCCGCACCGCGCCCGAGCTGACGCCGCAGGCGATCAGCCTGTTCATCGTCGATCTGCCGAACCCCGCCGTCGCCATTCACACGCTCGCCAAGGAAGGCATCCGCGCCTCGGAGACCGGCCTCATCCATATCGACGGGCTGGAGCTTGCCGACGAGGCGTTGCTGGGCGGGCAGACGGGCACTTATCCGATCATTCTCGACTCCCTTTCCGAAAACCGTGTCGGTGTGGCGGCGAACGCCCTGGGGATGGCGCGCGCGGCGCGCGATGCCGCGATCGCCTATGCGCGCGACCGCGTCGTGGCCGGCAAGCGGCTGGGCCAGTATCAGGTCATCGCGCACAAGATCGCCGACATGGATGCCGATATCGAGGCGGCCCGCTGGCTGGTGTATCATGGCGCCTGGCTGGTGGATCAGGACCGGCTGACGGCGCCGATGGCCGCCAAGGTCAAGCTGTTCGCCTCGGAGGTCGCCGTGCGCGCGTCGGAGCAGGCGATCCGCATCCATGGCGGCGCGGGCATCATGCGCGATTTCCCGGTGGGCCGGATCCATCGCGATTCGCTCGTCTATGTCATCGGCGAGGGCACATCCGAGGTGCAGCGCAACCTGATCGCGCGCGCGCTGGACCTCTAGTGTTCGACATCTGATGGATGGTGCCCAATGAAGGTGTCGCACAGGATGCAGCGGGCTGCGGTGCACGAGGCGCTTCGGAATGGTCCTGGGCGGGCGTTCAGGCCTTGCTCCAAATGCGCGGAATCAAGGCGCGGCACGCGCCGCCGCGCAGCGCCCGACCGCCCGGACGGGCGGGCGCTTTTGCAACGTCAACGCGCGCTCAATCGTTTCAGTATCTGGCACCATAAATCGAGGACCACGCGCGTTCTTGCGCCCACCCGCGGTCGGGCGCTGCGCGGCGTGCCGACCGGCGTGCCAAGTGGCCGCGCGCGGCCACGAAGGGTGACCGTGCAGAGGCAGGCACTTTGTGTCAGGTGTCGAACACTAGGGGTGGCGGGCCGGAACCGCCACCGGAATGGAGGTGAGGGACATGCAATCCCCCGATCCGCCGCCGCTGGCATGAACAACAGGATTTTTCCGCGCGCAGGACCCCGCGCATGACCCCAGGAGGAGACATGGCCGCATCGTTCAAAACGCTGACCTATGAAACGAGGGGTCGGACAGGGATCATCACCTTTACCCGCCCCGAGGTCCGGCACAGCCTCGACATCGCCATGCGCGAGGAAATCGCCGCCCTTCTTCCGGGCATCCGGGCGGATCGCGAACTGCGCGCGCTGATCGTCACCGGCAGCGGCGGCGCCTTCTGTTCCGGCGGCGACCTCAAGTCGCTCAGCGAAGAGGAGCGCCCCGTCGATGTGAACCGCGAGCGCATCGCCCGGCTGCACACCTGGTTCACCGAATTGGCGAATCTCGAATTGCCGGTGATCGCGGCGGTGGACGGTCCCGCCTTTGGCGCGGGGTTCAACCTGGCGCTGGTGTCCGATTTCGTCCTGGCCACTCCGCGCGCCCGGTTCTGCGCGGTGTTCGGGAGGATCGGCCTCGTGCCTGATCTGGGCGGCTTCTTCCTGCTGCCGCGCATCGTCGGGCTGGCGCGCGCAAAGGAGCTGGTGATGACCGCGCGCTCCATCTCCGCCGAAGAGGCGCAGCAGATGGGCATCGTTCTTGAAATTCACGCGCCGGACGCGCTTCTGGAGGCGGCGCTGGCCTTTGCCCGGCGTTTCGACAGCGCGTCGCGACTGGCCGCCGGGATGTCGAAGGTGATCCTGAACCAGGCGCTCCACTCCGATCAGCGGGCGCTGGCGGACATGGAGGCAATGGCACAGGCGCTGTGCCTCGCCTCCGACTATCACAAGGAGGCGGTGCAGCGGTTTCTCGACAAGAAGCCGCTGGAATTCGACTGGGACCGGATGGCGTCGGAGGCCGCGCCGCGATGACCGCGACCTTCAGGACTCTCGACGTGCTGCTGAACCCGCGGGCCATCGCCGTGGTCGGGGCATCGTCGAACCCGATGAAGATCGGCGGGCGCCCGATCGCCTACATGAAGGCCCAAGGCTATGCGGGCAGGATCTATCCGGTCAACCCCAGGGCCGACACGGTGCAGGGGTTGCCGGCCTATCCGTCGATCGCGGCCATCGGCGCGCCGGTCGATCTGGCCATCGTGGCCGCTGCCGCCCCGGCGGTCGAGGGGATCGTGCGCGAGGGTATCGCTGCGGGGATCCGGGCGTTCGTGGTCTTCTCGTCGGGGTTTGGCGAATTCTCGGAGGAGGGGGCCGCGATGCAGGCCCGCCTGCGCGCGATCTGCGACGCGGCCGGGGTGCTGTTGCTGGGGCCGAACTGTCTCGGGGTGATCAACATCCGCAACCGCGTCATCGCCTCCTTCACGACCGCGATGGAGGATCACGCGCTGATCGAGGGGGGCTTCGGCTTCGTCTCGCAAAGCGGGGCGCTGGGCGCCTACTGGCTGGACATGGTATTCCAGCGGGGGATCGGCGTTTCGTCCTGGATCGCCACCGGCAACGAGGCCGGGATCACCGTATCCGACGCCATCCACCATCTTGCCAGGGATCCCGACACGCGGGTGATCGGCTGCTATATCGAGGATATCAAGGACGGCCCGGCCTTCCGCGAGGCGGCACTGAGCGCGATTGCGGCGGGCAAACCTGTCATCCTGATCAAGTCCGGTCGCTCCCGGATCGGCGCGGCGGCGGCGGCCTCGCATACCGGCGCGCTGGCCGGGGAGGACGAAAGATACCAGGCATTGTTCGATCAGATCGGCATCGTGCGGGTGAACGCGCTGTCGGAAATGGTTTCGCTGGCGCGGCTGATCCTGATGCAGCCCCCCGCCAGCGGACCCAATGTCGGGATCATCAGCGTCTCGGGCGGCGCGGGCGTCATGCTGGCCGATGAACTGGACGAGGCGGGCTTTGCCATACCGCCCTTCGACGCCGATACCCGGGCCCGGCTCAACGATGCCCTGCCCGGGTTCGTCTCGGCCAACAATCCGCTGGACGTGACTGGCGGCGTCGCCGGCGACAGCGGCATTTTCAGCCGGGTTCTGGATGCTCTCGGCAGCGCCCCCGATCACGACGGTTTCGTGCTGTTCATCGGCCTGATGGCCAGCATATCGCGGGACCTTTCCGAAAGTCTGGTGCGCGCCTTTGCCGGGCGCGGCAAGCAGGTGGTGGTGGTCTGGATCGGCGCTCCGGCCGCGGTCGTGCGGGAGCTCGAGGCGCATGGCCTGCCGGTCTATCCCGACATTCCCGAGGCGGTCCGCGCGATGAGGCTCGCCCGCGAGCTGGGCGCTGGCCGCCAGAAGGCGCAGCGGCTTCTGGGAACCGAATGGGCCGCCCCTCTTCCCGCTGCCGCCGCGCTCGAGACGCGCTCGGAGATCCGGGCGCAGGAGGTCATCCGGGCGCATTCCTCGCTGGCCTTTCCAGCGCAGGTCCTGGTCCAGACCCCGGAGCAGGCGGCCGAGGCGCTGTCGGTGCTGACGCCACCGCTGGCTGTGAAGCTGCAAAGCCCGGACATGCCGCACAAGAGCGAGCATGGCGGCGTCCGGCTGGGCATTGCCGATCGCGACACGCTGATGCGCACGGTCCGCGAGATGCGCGAAATCGCCGGGACGCGGCGGTTGCGGCTGGACGGCATCCTGTTGCAGGAGATGTCACAGGTGGCCCATGAGCTGATCGTCGGTTTCCGGCGCGATCCGCTGTTCGGCCCGCTGTTGCTGATCGGGCGCGGCGGTGTCGAGGTGGAACTGCGCCCCGATTGCCGCATGGCCTATCTGCCCCTGACCCCGGAGGCGGTCCTGTCGATGCTGCGCGGGCTGGCCACCGCCGCGCTGTTCGAGGGCTATCGGGGCGGCCCGAGGGGCGATCTGCCCGCGCTCGCCCGGTCGCTGGCCGATCTGGGCCGGGCCTTTGCCGCGGACAGCACCATCGAGGAAATCGAAATCAATCCGCTGGCCCTGACCCGCGACGGACGCCTTGTCGCGCTCGATGCCCTGAGCCTGCACCGTGTCGCCCCGCCCGCCAGCCGGGCCGAACCGGGCGGCACCCCGGGCGAAGCGCCCGGCCCGGAGGCACCATGACCGCGCGTTCCGCCATGGCTGGCCGATATCCGGGGGCGGTCACGCCCCGCCGCGGGACAAGGCGCCGCCGCGGCGAGGAGAGAGATCATGACTGATGGCGCCCAGCCGCTGGCCCACGCGTCGCGGACGATATCGCACGCGATGATCACCCTCATCGCCGTCGCCACCGCCGCATTCTACATCTACACCGCCTGGTATGGCAGCTATCCGGCGCTGATCCAGCGTTCGGTCCTCCTCGGCGCGGCGATGTGCCTGGTCTTTCTCGGCCGGGCAGGGCAGATCCGACCGGACAGCGCGCGCAACAAGGCGACCCTGCTGCTGCTCGCCGTCGCCTCGCTTTGCAGCGTGGGAACGATGGGCTACCTGATCGTCAATTTCAACGCCATTGCCGAAAGCTCGGGCTTTTTCGGCCAGACCGAGGTGGTGCTGGCGACGGTCATGGTGGTCACGCTCCTGTTCGCGACCTGGCTGGCCTTTGGCGCGGCGCTGCCGATCATCGCCATCTGCTTTATCCTCTACGCCCTGTTCGGCCGGGAAATGCCCGACATCCTGTCGCACCGGGGGCTCAAGTGGGGCTCGCTGGTGGCCGGAAATTACCTGACCACCAAGGGCGTCCTCGGGGTGCCGTTGGGTGTCGTGGCCGATGTCGTGCTGTATTTCCTGCTGTTTTCGTCCTTTCTCGCGGCAACCGGGGCCTCGGATACGTTCGTGCGCCTGTCGCAGCTGATGGTGGGCCGGATGCGGGGCGGTCCGGCCAAGATCGCCGTGGTGGGCAGCGGGCTGCTGGGCAGCATTTCCGGTTCGGCCGTGGCCAATGTAGCCGCGAGCGGCACCTTCACCATCCCGATGATGAAGCGCGTGGGCTACACGCCGAAGTTCGCCGCAGCCGTCGAGGCGGTGGCATCCTCAGGAAGCCAGTTGATGCCACCGGTCATGGGGGCGGCCGTGTTCATCATGGCCGACATGCTTCAGGTCGGGTATGGCACGATCATCCTGGCGGCGCTGTTCCCGGCGCTGATCTACTATCTGAACCTGTTCGTGATCGTGGATCTCGAGGCCGGCAAGCGGGGGCTTCGCGGGCTGGACGGTTTCGAAAAGGACAAGTCCCGTGAGCTTCTGAGGGATTCGGGATATCTTCTGGCGCCCCTGGCGGTGCTGTTCGGCATGGTCATGCTCCAGTATTCGCCGCGCTATGCCGCGCTGCTGTCGCTGGCCCTGCTGCTGGTGCTCAACCTCCTGCAACCGCGCCACCGGCTGTCCTTTCGTGCCATGGTGGACACGCTCGTTGACGGGATGGTCAGCGTGGCGCCCGTAGCGGTGGCGGTGGCGGTTGCCGGCATCGTCGTGGGCGTGGTCGAGACGACGGGGCTTGGGCTCAACCTGACCACGATCATGACCCGGACGGCGGAGAATTCGCTGTTGCTCCTGCTGGTTCTGACGATGGTCAGTTCGATCGTGCTGGGGATGGGGCTGCCGACCGTGGCCTGCTACATCATTCTCGCCCTGATCATCGCGCCAGTGATGGTGCGGCTCGGAGTGCCGCCGCTGGCGGCACATATGTTCGTGTTCTACTTCGGAACGCTGTCCGCGATCACGCCGCCGGTCGCGCTCGGGTCCTTTACCGCGGCCGGTATCGCCGGCTCTGCGCCGCTTCAGACCTCGGTCACGTCGCTGCGGATCGCGCTGCCGGCCTTCCTGATGCCGTATATTTTCGTCTATCAGCCCGGCCTGCTGTTCCAGGGGGGGCTTGCGGGGCTGATCGAGCCGCTGATCGCCGCGATGATCGCCGTGATCGGCCTGTCGGCGGCGACGGTCGGCTATTTCCGCGGGCCCGTGGGCCTGTTTCGCCGGGCCATGTTCCTGGCCGGGGCATTGATGGCCTTTGCCCCCGGCCTTCTGTCGGATCTGCTGGGTGCATCGCTGATCGTATTGGCCATCGCCGCGGGCGAGTTCATGCGAAGAGCGGGCGATATCACCGCCTCCGGCGCGAAATGAGGGGCGTGTTGTGGACGGATGAGTTGCGAACGGATCATCAGAGGAGGAGAAGGAAATGAAGACGAAACTCGGGAACCGGGGCCCGCGCGCGGGCCTTCTGGGGCTGGTCGCGGCCCTTGCGTTCGGCTCGACCGCCCTGGCGCAGGGCAGGACGGATCTCGGCTTTGCCACGTCGGCAAGCGGCGGCACCGGTTACATGTATGCCGTTGCCGTGGCGACCGTCGTGAACGAGGCGAGCGAAGACCTCAAGATCACCCCCTTTCCTACTGCGGGTGTCGTGGAAAACGATCGCCTGCTGCGCGGAGACGAGGCGCAGCTGATCCTGCATACCGGCGGCGAGGCATATGATTCCTACCGGGGGCAGGGCCGCTACCCTTCGGCCAACACCGAGCTGCGGGCGATCCTTCCGATCTACGCCTCGCTGATACAGATCGTCGTGCCGGCGGAGCTCGATGCCACGCGGCCCGGTGATCTGAAGGGCAAGCGTGTCGGCCTCGGCGAGCCGGGAGCCTCCGCCAACACCTATGTGCGGCAGGCTCTCGAGGTCGAGGGCGTGAAGGACGGGGATTATCAGGCCCGCCCCAACAGCCTGACCGAGCAGGTCGCAGGGGTGCGCGACGGCAATCTCGACGTTCTGTCCACGGTGATGGGTAGTGGCGCACCCGCCCTTCAGGATCTGGCCACGAGCCGCGATGTGCGCTGGATCTCCATCGCCCCCGAAACGCTCAAAGCCGTGATGGCCATGAACCCTCCCGGTGCCGTGGTCCCGGTCACGATCAGCGCGGGCACCTATGCGGGGCAGGACGAGGAGGTGCAGACCTTCGGCGTGCCGATCTGGATCATGGCCAGCGCCGATCTGCCAGACAGCGCCGTGACGCAGATCCTCAGCCGCTTTCTCGGTAACATGGACCGGGCGAGCGAGGTTCATCCGATCGTCCGGGAAACGACGCCGGCATTCGTGGCGGGCGCAACTCCGCCGGTGCCGTGGCACGAGGCGGCGCTGCCGGTGCTGCGGGAATCCGGCTATTCGCCGGTGCCGTTCGACGAATGATCGTCGCGCGCAGCAAAATTCCTGTTGCGCATGATCGGTTCCGTCGGGGCAAATGAAACCAGGCCGATTTCATCAGTGAAATCGGCCTGGTAAACGGATATGGAAAGATCAGGATCGCCATGCCGATGGCGGGAAACCCGGCCCCCGCGCGCCGGGGGGCGAGGTCAGAGGAGCGAAAGAGGATGGCGGATCGCGACGATGATTATGCGAATGTGCCCTATATTCCCGGCGGCACGCAATATCCCGCGCGCTGGGCGGTGGCGGCCGAGGCGTTCCGGGCCGGGATGGCGGCGCGCGCGGAGCTTGCCCTGCCTTACGGCGAGGGCGCGCGGCAGGCCTTCGATCTCTTTCACCCGCCCGGGGAGGCGCGCGGGCTCGTGGTCTTCGTGCATGGTGGTTACTGGCTGAGATTCGACCGCTCGTTGTGGTCGCATCTGGCGGCGGGTGCGCTCGGGCGGGGCTGGGCGGTGGCGATGCCCTCATACGATCTGTGCCCCGAGGTGCGCATCGCCGACATCACCCGCCAGATCGCCCGCGCCGTGGGCGCGGCGGCGGCGCGTGTGGCGGGGCCGCTCGCGCTGGTGGGGCATTCGGCGGGCGGGCATCTCGTGGCGCGCATGGCGGTGCCGGGGGTTCTGGACGGCGCGGTGGCGGCGCGGCTCCGGCATGTCATGCCGATCTCGCCGGTCTCGGATCTGCGCCCGCTTCTGGAAACCTCGATGAATGCCGATTTCCGCCTCGACATGGCAAGTGCCGAGGCCGAGAGCCCGGTGCTCATGCGGCCCCTGCCGGTGCCGGTCACGGTCTGGGTGGGGGGGGACGAGCGGCCGGTCTTTCTCGATCAGGCGCGGTGGCTGTCCCGGGCCTGGGGGGCGGCGCTGGAGATGACGCCCGGCGCGCATCATTTCGACGTGATCGAGCCGCTGGCCGATCCCGAAAGCGCGATGGTGCGGCGCCTCCTGGGCTGAGCCGCGCGCGGGGCGTTCATGCTTTGGCAAGGCTCCGGCCGGATTTTGGGCGCATCCCACGATGCCCTGACCCCGGAGTGAGCCCATGCAAGACCAGTCCCCGCGCCTCGCGCTGCCCTTTCTCCTGCCCTCGCAGGCGCAGAAACACGTCACCCATAACGAGGCGCTGAGCCGTCTCGACATCGCGGTGCAACTCGCGGTGGAGGGGATCGCGGCGGCCACGCCCCCGGCCTTGCCCGAGGATGGGCAGGTCTGGGCGCTCGGCCCGGCGCCGACCGGGGCCTGGGCCGGGCAGGGTGGGGCGCTTGCGGCCTTCGTCAACGAGGCCTGGCTCTTCATGGTGCCGGGCGAGGGCTGGCTCGCCCTCGACAAGAGCAGCGGACGGCTGTTTCGCCGCGCGGGCGCACAGTGGCTGCCGATCGCGCCGCAGCTGCTCGACAATCTCGAGGGCGTGGGGATCAATGCCAGCTACGACCCGATCAACCGGCTGGCGGTTTCGGCGCAGGCGACCCTGCTCAATCACGAGGGCGGCGGTCATCAGCTCAAGATCAACAAGGCGACCGCGGGCGACACCGCAAGCCTGCTGTTTCAGACCGGGTTCGGCGGGCGCGCCGAGATGGGCACCAGCGGCAGCGACGATTTCGCCATCAAGCTGAGCGCCGATGGCGGCAGCTGGACCACCGCGCTCAGCCTCGACGCGGCGAGCGGTCTGGCGAGCGGGGCGGCGGTGCAGGCGGGTGCGCTCGATGCCACGCCGGGGCGCCTCCTGCGCAGCGGCGCCTTCGGTTGGGGGCAGGACGGGGCGCAGGCGGTGCCGCTGCTGGCCGATCTCGACGACCCCGCGCAACCCTCGGGCAGCTACGCGGTGAGCGCCGCGACCCAAGGCACCCGCCCCGCGGGGGCAGGGGCGGGCGGCTGTCTGGTGCTGCGGCAGGGCACGGATGCGCTGGCACAGGTGTTTTTCGGCGCCGATGGTGCGACGCTGGCCTTTCGTCTGCGCGCGGGCGGCGCCTGGGGCGGGTGGCAGGCGCTCCATGGGGGGCATAACGTGAGCCGGGAGACCGGCCCCGACGGCGCGGTTCTGCGCAGCCCCGACGGCACGCAGATCTGCCAGCATGTGCTCACGCTCGAGCCGCCCGCGGTGGCGTCGGGCGCGCTCCATGCCGGCGGGGCCGAGACGGTCTGGACCTATCCCGCCCCCTTCGCCCCCGGCACCCGCCCGACCCTGACGGCGAGCCCCACGGCGGCGCCGGGTGTCTGGGTCACGGCGCGGGCGGGGGATGGTGTCTCGGGCGCGCTGCTGGCGATGGCCGCGCAGCCGCAGGCCGGCGCGCCCGAGGTGGTGGTCACGGCGGTGGGGCGCTGGGCCTGAGGCCCGCGCGCGCCGCTCACTTGTCGCGGAATTGCGCCTGCCGCTTCTCGGCAAAGGCCGCCATGCCCTCTTTCTGATCCTCGGTGGCAAAGAGCGAGTGGAACACGCGCCGCTCGAACAGGAGCCCCTCGCGCAGCGTGGTCTCGAAGGAGCGGTTGACCGCCTCCTTCGCCGCCATCACCGAGATCTGCGATTTCTCGGCGATCTTCTGGGCCGCCGACATCGCCTCTTCCATCAGTTTCTTGGCGGGCACGACGCGGCTCACCAGACCGGCGCGCTCGGCCTCCTCGGCATCCATGAAGCGGCCCGTCAGGTTCATGTCCATGGCCTTGGCCTTGCCGATGGCACGGGTCAGGCGCTGTGTGCCGCCCATCCCGGCGATGACGCCGAGATTGATCTCGGGCTGGCCGAATTTCGCGGTGTCCGAGCAGATGATGAAATCGCACATCATCGCCAGCTCGCAGCCCCCGCCGAGCGCATAGCCCGAGACGGCGGCGATGATCGGCTTGCGCACGCGCGTGATCGCGTCGCTTTCGTCGGTAAAGAGATCCTCGGAGAACACATCGACGAAGCTCTTCTCGCTCATCATCTTGATGTCAGCGCCGGCGGCGAAGGCCTTTTCCGAGCCGGTGAGAACGATGCAGCGCACCTTGTCGTTGCGCTGCGCCTCGTTCAGCGCCTCGGCCAGCTCCGACATCAGCCGGTCGTTGAGCGCGTTGAGCGCATCGGGGCGGTTGAGTTTGACGAGGGCGACGTGGTCTTCTATTTCGACGATGATCGTCTCATAGGCCATGGGCTCAGCTTTCCTTGGTTTCGCTCGGCCCGAGTCATTACCATGTCGGGGCTGTCGATCAACCTATCTTTGACATCGCGGGCAATGAAAGCTCGCGCGCGCGGATTGCGCGATGCGCACGATCCGGCCTGTGCAATACGGTCTGCGGCAGGGCGCGCCTTCGCGGCCATAGACGTCGAAGGCATGCTGGAAATAGCCGAGCTCGCCATCGGCCTGCCGGTAATCGCGCAAGGACGAGCCGCCCGCGGCAATCGCCTCGGTGAGCACGTCCCGGATCGCCGGCACCAGCCGCGCGATGCGCACGGGGCCGAGATTCCCCGCCAGGCGGCGCGGCGAGATCCGCGCCCGGAACAGCGCCTCGCAGACATAGATATTGCCCAGCCCCGCCACGATCCGCTGATCGAGCAGCGCCGCCTTGACGGAGATGCGCCGTCCCTCGAGCGCGGCGGCGAGATGCGCCTCGTGAAACCCGTTGCCAAGCGGCTCCGGTCCGAGCCGCGCCAGCAGCGGATGGGCCTCGGCCCGCGCCGTCGCCACCAGATCCATCGCCCCGAACCGGCGCGGATCGTTGAAGGTGATCCGCGCGCCATTGTCGAGGTCGAGCACGACATGATCGTGTTTCGCGGGTGCCGGGTGGGCGTGGACGAACTGCCCCACCAACGCGCCCGACACCAGCATCCGCCCCGACATGCCGAGATGAACGAGCAGGGTCTCGCCCCGGTCGAGATCGGCCAGCAGGTATTTCGACCGCCGTCGCAGCGCCAGCACCCGCGCCCCGGTCAGCCGCGCCGCCATGTCCGGCGGGAACGGCCAGCGCAGATCGGGGCGGTTCACCTGCACGCGCGCGATCACCTGCCCTTCCATGACAGGGGCAAGACCACGGCGCACGGTTTCGACCTCTGGCAATTCGGGCATGACAGACCCCGGCGCGCGCAAGCGGCGCATTGTAACCCCCGGTGAGCGACCTATAAGAAGGGCGGGACAACGGTTGAGCAAGCCCCCGGAGCGCCGCATGAGCGAGAAAACCACCCATTTCGGATTTGAGGAGGTGCCCGAATCGGAAAAGGCGGGGCGCGTGCGCGGGGTGTTCGGATCGGTCGCGTCGAAATATGACGTGATGAACGATGCCATGTCCCTCGGGATTCACCGGATCTGGAAGGATGCGATGATGGACTGGCTCGCGCCGCGCGCCGGCCAGCGGCTGCTCGACGTGGCGGGGGGCACGGGCGATATCGCCTTTCGCTTTCTCGGGCGCGCGGGCTCGGGCCATGCCACCGTGCTCGACCTGACCGAACCGATGCTGGTCGAGGGGCGCAAGCGCGCCGAGGCCGAGGCGCTCGCCGACAGCCTCGACTGGGTGGTGGGCGATGCGATGGCGCTGCCTTTCCCCGATAACAGCTTCGATGTCTACACGATCAGCTTCGGCATCCGCAACGTGACCCGCCCCCAGGAGGCACTCAACGAAGCGTTCCGTGTGCTGCGCCCGGGCGGGCGGCTGATGGTGCTCGAATTCAGCCAGATCCCCAATGATCTGATGCAGAAGCTCTACGATCTCTATTCCTTTCACATCATTCCCCGGCTCGGGCAGGCAATCGCGCGCGACCGCGACAGCTATCAATACCTGGTCGAATCGATCCGCCGCTTTCCCGACCAGGAGACGTTTCTCGGGATGGTGCGCGCGGCGGGCTTCGAGAACGCAAAATACCGCAATCTTTCCATGGGTATCGCCTGTCTGCATTCGGGTTGGAAGATTTGAGGGGGCCGCATAACATCCTGCGGCTGATCCGCACCGGTGCCACGCTCGAGCGGACCGGCGCCATGGGCCTGATCATGGAGGCGTTCGAGGCGCCGCCGCTGGTGCGCGCGACCATGCGCACCCTCGCCTGGCCGTTCCAGTGGCTCGGCTACAAGGGCGATCCGGCCATGCCGCCGGCGGTGCGCGCGCTGACCGCGCTCGGGCCTGCCTATATCAAGTTCGGCCAGATCCTCAGCACCCGTCCCGACCTGGTGGGCGAGGAGCTCGCCGCGCAGCTGCGCGTATTGCAGGACCGGCTGCCGCCCTTCTCGTCGGAGCAGGCCAGGCGCGCCATCGCCCGCGAGCTGGGCCGCCCGGTCGAGGAGATCTTCGATGCGTTCAGCCCGCCCGTGGCCGCCGCCTCCATCGCGCAGGTTCACAAGGCGCGGCTGCGCGAGACCGGCGAGGATGTCGCCGTCAAGGTCCTGCGCCCCGGCATCGAGCGCGCCTTTCGCCGCGATATCGACGCCTTCTATTTCGCCGCGCGCATGGTCGAGCTGCTGGCGCCCGGTGCGCGGCGGTTGCGGCCCACGGATGTGATCGCCCATTTCGAGGGCGTGGTGATGGGCGAGCTCGATCTGCGGCTCGAGGCCGCCTCGGCCTCGGAATTCGCGGCCAATACCAGCGACGATGCGGGGTTCCGGCTGCCGCCGGTGCAATGGCACCTGTCCTCGCGCCGGGTCATGACGATGGGCTGGGCCGACGGGGTGCCGCTGGGTGACAATGCCGCGCTCGAGGCGGCGGGGCATGACCGGGTGGCGCTTGGCGCGCGGGTGTTGCAACTCTTCCTGAGCCACGCGCTGCGCGACGGCTATTTTCATGCCGACATGCACCAGGGCAACCTCAAGGTGGCCGCCAACGGCGACATCATCGCCTATGATTTCGGGATCATGGGCCAGATCGACGAATATACCCGCCGCGTCTATGCCGAAATCCTCTATGGCTTCATCAAGCGCGACTATCGCCGCGTGGCCGAGGTGCATTTCGAGGCTGGCTATGTGCCTGCCGACCGCGATGTCGATGCCTTCGCGCGCGCGCTGCGTGCGGTGGGCGAGCCGATCTTCGGCATGGATGCGAGCCGCATCTCGATGGGCAGCCTGCTGAGCTATCTCTTTGAAGTCACGGAACGGTTCGGCATGGAGACGCGCACCGAGCTGATTCTGTTGCAACGCACGATGGTGGTGGTCGAGGGGGTGGCGCGTTCGCTTGATCCGCAGATCAACATCTGGCAGGTGGCGCGGCCCGTGGTCGAGGATTACATTCGCCAGGCCATGGGCCCGCGCGCGGCGCTGCGCGACCTGGGGCGCATGGCACTGGTGTTGTCGCGCTACGGGCCGCGCCTGCCCGGGCTGCTCGAAGCGGCGCTGATCCGTCAGGCGCACCCGCCCGCGCCGCCGTCCGCGCGGCGCTGGCCCGAGCGGCTGCTCTGGTCCGGGCTGGGCGCGATGGCGGGTGGCGCGGTGCTGGCGCTGGGCTTCGCGTTGCTCTGATCGGCCTCGGGGGGGCATGTCACGTCGCGGCCGGGCGCAGGCCGAGCACCTCCTCGGCCCCCACGCTCTGACCGTTTTCCAGCACGAGCCGCACCGCGCCACCCTCGAGCCGCGCCTCGTCGATCCTTGCGTGCAGACGGGCCTCGTGGCGCGCGATGATCTCGCCTTTTGCCAGCGAATGCGCGGTCACCTTGTAAGTGCCCTCAGGCAGGGGCAGCCCGGCCGAATCGCGCCCCTCCCAGAGCAGCGGGCCGCTTTGGGGCGCGATCGGCACACGCTGGACGATCACGCCCTGCGCGTTGGTCACCACCAGTTCCGCCGCATCGGCCCCCCGCGCGACCGTCGCGCTGAGCGCGACGGGTTCCCCCGCGAGGCGCACCGGCGTCGCGACCTCGGCCTGGAGCCCGATCCAGCCTGCGATCTGTCCCATCCCGAACGTCGCCATCTGCGCGGCGAGCCCGGTGAGCAATTCGTTGGTCTGGACCTGCTGCTCGACCGAGGAGAATGTCGCGAGCTGCACCGCGAAATCCGCCGATTCGATGGGATCGAGCGGGTCCTGGTTGCGCATCTGTGTGGTGAGCATCTTCAGGAATGTCTCGAAATCCGAGCTGAGGGCGCTCGCGGTTCCCTTGGGGGTTGCGGATGTCGCGGTGGGGGCGGTGGTGGCGGCGGCGGCGGAAGTCCCGGTCAGAGGTTCCATCTGCATTCCTTTCGATGGCGCGTTGATTGCGTGAGCATGGGCTAGAACCGGATATCGAGCCGTTCGCCGAGCGTGATCCGCACGCTCGGCGCGGGTTCGGACGCAGGCGCCTCCGGCTCATCGCGGGCTGTGATCGGGCCGCGCGGGGGCGGGGCGTCGCCGTCCCTGTGCGCGCCCCCCTCCTGAGAAAAGACGATCCGTGCGCCGTCATATCCCGTCTCGCCGAGATCGCGGGCGAGCATGTCGATATTGCGGCGCAGAAGCTCCAGCGTCTCGGCACGCTCGGCGCTCACCACGACTGTCAGAACCCCTTCGGTCGCCGCCAGCCGCAGCCGCACGCGCCCCAGTTCCTCGGGGTTGAGCGCGATCTCGGTGGTGCGTCGTCCGTCGCTCGCGGCCCGGACGATGGCGGTGGAGATCTGTGTCGTTGCGGGAAATGCCGGGGCAGGGGTCGATGAATTGGGATAGGATGCGCCATGGACCGGGGAGAGCGGCGATCCCGCCGCCGACAGGCGAAGGGCGCCGTCGGGCTCCGGGGTGGCGACCGGCGCGATGTCCGGCATGGGCTCTGCAAGAGGGGGGGCACCCGGGACCAGAGGGCCGCCTGCACGCGGCGCGACGATCTGTCCGGGGTTCGGGGGGGCCGCCTGCGCGACGTCCGGGCCGGGCGTCGGCCGGGCCCGCATCTGCGCGCGATCGCGTGGCGAGGGGAGGGTGCCCGCACCCTCGACCGCCGGCGCCGTGGCGTGGGCCGGCCTGACGCCTGGCCCATCGGGAACAGCGCCACCGAACAACGGAAAATCCCCGGTTGGGCGCATGGTCGGTGCGCCATCCTGCGCGCCTTCGGCCCGATTCGGGGTGTGATCCCCGGTGGTGGCGGGTTTGGTCCGCGTCACCACGGTTTGCCCGGGGGGCAGCGCGGCATGGTCCCGGGGCAACGAAACAATCGCCTCCGCAAGCACAGGCCCCCGCGGCGGCGCGGCCTGTCCTGTGCCATCCCGGGGTGCGATTTCCGCAGGGTCGTCCGAAGACAAGCGAGGGGCTGTGGTGCGGTCCGGGGAGAGCGCCAGGGGCCCGCCCGGGCCAGGGGCTTCCGCAGATTCCAAGGTCTGCGGCGCCTCTGCGCGGGGTGGATTGCGGCCTGCCTCGCCGGGAATGGCGGTCAGCGCGGTTTCGACTGGCCCGGTTGCATCGCTGTCGCGCGTCGTGGCCCCGGGCGAGGGCGCATCCCCCGCAGCCCCGTGCGGCTCCGGATCGGTCCCGGCGTGATTCGCCTCGGTCCCGGGGGGAGCGTCCGCAGCCTCGCCATATGCGCCTGGCAGCGCGGGCGGGAGCGTTTCATGGGGCCCTGCGCCGGCCTCCGGGATCATGAAACTGGCGAAATCCTGTCCCGTGACGCGGGCGCCGAAACCATGCGGCGCGGGTGGCGGTGCGCCCGGGATGTCGGGGAAGATCATCATGCGAAAGGTCCAATCCGGTCTTTGACCCTGCGAACATAGCCGGGCGCTGGTTACCAGTTCTTTACGGCTTTGCGGTTTGCTTGGGTGAAATGCCAACAATTCGAGGTATCACCGTGACCGATCCGATTTCCCCCCCGCTGCCCATCGAAACATTGCCCCGGCCCCGCCCGATGTCCGCGCAGCGCGCCGCCGAGGCGCTCGAGGCCAGTTTTCTTGCTGAAATGCTGAAATTTGCAGGATTTGGCGAGCAACAGAACACATTCAGCGGCGGCGCGGGCGAGGCGCAGTTCGCGACATTCCACCGCGAGGCCCTCGCCGGGCAGATTGTCCGCAGGGGCGGGCTGGGTCTGGCCGATATCATTGCGCAGTCCTTGCGGGAGAGCGGCGATGCAAGGTGATCGCGAAGGCAAGCTGATTCGCGCCGCCGAGGCGCTTCTGGAGCGCGAGCGTGACTGCCTGCTTGCCGGCGATCTCGGCGCGCTTGCGGGGCTTGCCGCGGAGAAGGAGGCGCTGATGGCGCGGCTTGGCGAGAGCGGCCTGCCCGAGGCCGCCGCCGCGGCGGCGTTGCGTGAGAAGGCGCAGCGAAACCAGCAGCTTCTCGATGCCGCGCTTCAGGGAATCCGGCGTGTCAGCGCGCGGCTTGGCGCCTATCGGCAGGTGCGCCGGTCAATGGAGACCTACGATCCGCAGGGGCGCAAGGAAACCATCGCCGGCACGGTCGTGCACCGCCTCGAGCGCCGGGCGTGACGAATTTGTCTCGAATGCGCGCGATAACGCCGGGCGATATTAGCACTCCCTTAGGACTTGGCCGGCATAACCGGTCGGGCACCCCGCAGCGGGTGGCGCAGCCGGCAGGCGAGAGCACCGGCGCAGGTGTCAGAACGACATTCCAGGAGGCCCTTTCGGGCCGGTCGTCAAACAGGCGCAAACGCGCCGTATCTGCAAAGGAAGACACATGTCCAGCATTCTGACCAACAACAGCGCCATGGTGGCGCTCCAGGCGCTCAAGAGCGTGAACAGCAACCTTGCCAAGACGCAGAATGCGATCTCGACCGGCAAGGATGTCGCCACGGCCAAGGACAATTCCGCGATCTTCGCGATCTCCAAGGTCATGGAATCGGATGTCGCCGGGTTCAAGGCGATCTCCGATTCGCTCGCGGTCGGCGAGGCGACCGTCGCCGTGGCCTCGGCCGGCGCGGAACAGATCGTTTCCGTGCTCGAGGAGATGAAGCAGCTGGCGGTCGCGGCAAACAGCGAGACGGCGGATTTCGCCAAGATCGAAGCCGACATGCTGCAAAAGCAGGAACAGATCGTCCAGATCATCGCCGCGTCCCAGTTCAACGGCGTGAACCTGCTCGCCACGGATGTGGACGGTCTCGGCGGCACACAGCTGACCGTTCTGTCCTCGCTCGATCGCTCCGGTCCCAACGACTCGACGAACGCCAATCCGCCCACCGTCTCGACCATCGACGTGGCCGGGGTGGACTTCGAGGCGAATCTCGACGTGGCCTCGCGGACCACGATCAGCGACGTTGCCACCGCCGCGACGGCGCTGGACGAGATCGAGGGCTTCATGCAGACCGCTCTCGAGGGGGCGGCCGCGCTCGGGGCGTCATCGAAGCGCATTTCGGACCAGGGCGAGTTCGTGAGCAAGCTCACCGATGCGCTCAAGTCGGGGATCGGCGCGCTGGTCGATGCCGATCTCGAAGAGGCGTCGGCGCGGCTCCAGGCACTGCAGGTTCAGCAGCAGCTGGCCACGCAGTCGCTGTCGATCGCGAACCAGGCGCCGCAATCGCTCCTGTCGCTGTTCCGCTAAACACCCCGGGGGGCGCCCGCAGGGGCGCCCCCTGACCACCCTCTTGGACATGATGCGCAGGTCAGAAAGGACACGACGTGACCGCAGTTTTAAGGGCAGAGGCCGCCTTTCGGGCCCAGGTTCAGGCGGTGCGCACTCCACGCGCACAGGAATACGACGCGCTCGCCCGTGTCACGCGCGCCCTGCAAATGGCAGAGCAGACACGCGAGTCCGACTTTGCACGACTGGCATCGGCGATTCACGACAATCAACGCTTGTGGACGATTTTCGCCGTGGACGTGGCCGATCCGAAAAATGAGCTGCCGGTTCCCCTGCGCGCCCGGATTCTGGCGCTTGCCGACTTTACCCGCCGGCACAGCGGGCAAGTCCTGCGCGAGAAGGCCGCCGTCGATCCGCTGGTGGAGATCAACACCGCGCTGATGCGCGGCCTTTCGGGTTCGGGGGCGCCGCAATGAGCCGGCTGATACTCAAGCTCGCCCCCAGGGAGCGCGTCCTCGTCAACGGGGCCGTGATCGAGAACGGTGATCGCCGTTCGCGGCTGTCGGTCGTGACCCCGGATGCCCGCATCCTGCGGCTGCGCGACGCCATTCACCCCGAGGAGGCCAATACGCCGGTGCGGCGCGCCTGTTTCGCGGCGCAGCTCGTGCTCTCGGGTGATGCGGCCCCCGAGGCGATGCGCCAGCAGATGCTGCGCCGGATCGAGGAGCTGAGCCAGGTCCTGCGCGATCCCGACAGCCGCGCGCTTCTGTCCCGCGCCAGCGAGGCACTTCTGGCCGGGGAGCATTACGCCTGTCTCAAGGCGCTTCGCGCCCTGCTCCCCCGCGAGGCGCGCCTCCTCGCCCATGGCCGCGCGGGCTGATGTTCGCGCCGGTCCTTCCCCTGAGCGGCCTTGCCGGCTTTGCGCTTCTCACGCGGACGCTGGACCGGCAGACGGAACTCTTCAACGCCTCTCCGGCGCTGCGACGCGATACCGAATATTTCGCGCAGACGATCGGCAATATCCGCACCGCCGAGGAACTGGTCGCCGACCGTCGTCTCCTGCGCGTGGCGCTCGGTGCGTTCGGTTTGCAGGACGATATCGACAGCCGCGCCTTTGTCCGCAAGATTCTCGAGCAGGGGACCGAGGCCGACACGGCTCTTGCCAACCGCCTGTCGGATGACCGGTATCGCCGGTTCGCGGATGCCTTTGGCTTCGCCGACGCGGACGGCCCACGCACCGGCGATCCAGGGTTCGCGGCGCGAATCATCGACCAGTTTCGCCGCCGGGAATTCGAGGTGGCCGTGGGTGAGCAGGATACGGCGATGCGCCTCGCGCTCAACGCGGACCGCGAACTGCTGGAGCTGGCTGGCGATGACGCGTCCGACAAGGCGCTGTGGTTCCGGGTTCTCGGCACGCCGCCGCTGCGGCAGGTGTTCGAGACCGCGCTGGGCCTGCCTGCAAGCTTTGCGCAGCTCGATATCGACCGACAGCTCGACGCGTTGCGCAGCCGCGCCTCGCGCCAGCTCGGCATCGAGAGCCCGCGTGATCTCGCCGATACCGGGATTCGCGAGGCATTGGTGCGCCAGTTCCTGCTGCGTGACCAGATTTCGGCAAGCGCCGTTCTGTCCTCGCAATCGATCGCGCTGACCCTGTTGCAGGCGGGCGGGTGATGCCGCCTGGCGGTGTCCCGAACGCGGCCCGGCGCCGGCATCGGCTGCCGCGGCCCGTCCCGCCGGGGCGCGACCGCCTTGACAGGGCGGGGCACAGTTGGCACGAGCAGGGGTGCCGCGGATGCGGGTCATCGGCGCAGCCTGAAAGGCACGGCGCCGACAGGATAGTGCGCCATCAGGGATCGGAGCGCCGTTTTCATGGGCGAACGCCTTCTTCATCGTGCGGCCTGGATCGTGGTGGTTCTCTGTCTCGCGCCGATCATGGCGGCGGTTCTGGCCGCGCTCACCGGGGATCTGGAAACCTGGCGCTCGGTGCTGGCGCCGGTGCTGCCACGCTATGCCGTCAATACGCTCAAGCTGGCGGCGATCGTCGGCGTGAGCACGGCGATCATCGGATCGCTCACCGCCTGGCTGGTGACGGTCTATCGGTTTCCCGGCGTGCGGTTGCTCGAGGTGGCGCTCGCGCTGCCGCTCGCCTTTCCCGCCTATGTCATGGCCTATGCCTATACGCATATGCTCGACCATCCCGGGCCGGTCCAGACCGCGCTACGCGCCGTCACCGGCTGGGGGCCGCGCGACTACTGGTTTCCCGAGGTGCGCAGTCTCGGCGGTGCCGCGGTGATGCTGACCATCGTGCTCTATCCTTACGTCTATCTGCTGGCGCGCGCCTCGTTCCGGCAGCAATCGGCCAATGCCTTTCTGGTGGCGCGCACGCTCGGGCGCTCGCCTGTCCATGCGTTCCGCCGCGTCGCCCTGCCGATGGCGCGCCCCGCCATTGCCGGAGGGGCGCTTCTGGCGGTGATGGAGACCATCGCCGATTTCGGCACGGTCGCCTTCTTCAACGTGCAGACCTTTGCCACGGGTATCTATCAGGCCTGGTTCAGCCTCGGGGACCGGGCCGCGGCGGCGCAGCTGGCGCTCTGTCTGCTGAGCTTTGCCCTGTTGCTGGCGGTGCTCGAACGGGTGAGCCGAGGGCGGATGCGCACCGCCGGGCGCGGCGCGCGTTTCGAGAGCATGGAGCGCCCGCGCCTTTCGGGGCTGGCGGCTGCGGGCGCCTTCACGCTGTGCTTTCTGCCGGTGCTCTTCGGGTTCATCCTGCCGATCGTCATGCTGGGCGTGATGGCCGTGGGCTCCGGGCAGGATCTTCTGTCGCCGCGTTACCTGGGATTCATGTCGAACTCGCTGACGCTCGCGGCCGTGGCTTCGGTGCTGACGGTGCTGGGGGCGATCCTCGTGGGCTTTCGCGCGCGCACGCGGCCCGGGCGCGTCTCGCGCTGGCTGGTGCTGGGCGCGGGGCTGGGCTATGCGGTGCCTGGGGGGGTGATTGCGGTCGGGCTGATGGTGCCGATGGCCGCCTTCGACAACGCGCTCGACGCCTTCATGCGCGAGACCTTCGGTATCCGCACGGGACTTCTGATCACGGGGTCGATCTGGCTCATGGTGATGGCCTATGTCGTGCGCTTCATGGCGGCCGCCCTCAATGCCTACGACAGCGGCATGGCCACGGTGCCGCTGCATTTCGATGCGATCGGGCGCTCGCTCGGCCAGCCGGGGCCGCGGCTGCTGGCGCGGGTGCATCTGCCGGTGGCACGGGCCTCGGTGATGACCGCGTTGCTGATCGTCTTTGTCGATGTGATGAAGGAACTGCCCGCGACGCTGATCCTGCATCCGTTCAACTTTCAGACGCTGGCGGTGCAGGCGCACCGCCTCGCCGCCGACGAGCGGCTGTCGGAGGCGGCGGTGCCATCGCTGGTTCTGGTGGCCTTTGGCCTGCTGCCGGTGCTGATCCTGTGCCGGACGCTCGGGCGCGAGGGGCGATCGCAGCGCGCGGCCCGCCTCGGCACTGCGATTTCGGCGGGGTGAGGGGCCGAGGCGGTGCGCACGCGGACACGGCGTCGAATCGCGCGACACCGCGCCCTCCGATCATGGCGCGGGACGTCCTATTCGCCGGGCCGCTTGAGGCTGAATTTCTCGCGGATCACCGCATAATCCTGATAGCCGAGGCGGGTGAGCGGCTGAAAGCGGGTCACGTCGAAAATCCCGTCCACAAGGCAATCATCGCGCAGATGCACGCCGGTCACCTCGCCGAACACGGCGAAATTGGCGGCGCCGCGCAATTGCACGATCTGCGTCAGCCGGCATTCGAGCGCGGCCGGGGCCGCCGCCACCCGGGCGCAGGCGATGGTCTCGCAATCCGCCTTGTCGATCCCCGCATCGGCAAATTCATCGACCTCGCGCGCCCAGGGACCCGAGGTGCGGTTCATCGCATCGGTGAGCGCCGCGCTCACGATATTGACGCAGAACACGCCGGTTTCGCGGATATTGGCCACGCTGTCCTTGGTGTCGCCGCGGTCCGCCTTGGCAGAGGTGGAGGCGAACATCACCTGCGGCGGCACATAGGCCACCGCGTTGAAGAACGAATAGGGCGCGAGATTGTCGCGCCCGTCCGCCCCGCGCGTCGCGATCCAGCCGATCGGGCGCGGCGTGACCACCGCGTTGAAGGGGTTGTGCGGCAGGCCGTGGCCTTCCTCGGGGCGGTAGAACATGCGGTTCTCCACGGCAACTTCGGTTTTGTGCCAGAGCTAGCGCCGTGCTAGGCGCTTGGCCAGACAAATCTCGGAGGGTGCGGGCGCGCCATGGTCGAATTGCGGCAGGAAGAGCCTGCGGATTACTGGGAGGTCGAGGCGCTGCTGGACCTGTGTTTCGCGCCCGGGCGCGAGGCGCTCTCATCCTATCGGCTGCGCGACGGGGTGGCGCCGGTGGCGCCGCTCTGCCTGCTGGCGCGCGAGGGCGACGGGACGCTCGGGGGCGCGATCCGTTACTGGCCGGTGCGGGTGGGCGGGGCCGAGGCGCTGCTGCTTGGCCCGGTCGCGGTCCATCCCACCCACCAGGGCGAAGGGCTGGGCGGCTGGCTCATCCGCGAGAGCCTCGCGCGGGCGCGCGCGCTCGGCTGGACGCGGGTGATGCTGGTGGGGGATGCGCCCTATTACGGGCGCTTCGGCTTTGCCCGGCTCGACGGGGTGGAGATGCCGCCGCCGACCAATCCCGCGCGGGTGCTGGGGCTGGCGCTCGTGCCGGGCGCCTGGGAGGGGATCGCGGGGGCGGTCACGCGGGCGGCTTGAAATCGGGCGCGCGCGCGGTCATCTCGGAGAGGGCGGATGAGGGCGTGGCGATGGAAATACTGGGAAAACCGCCGGACCGGGCGACATTCGACGCACGGCTCGATGCGCTGATCGCGCGCAATGCGCGCGCCAGCGGCGGGGTGATCGAGCTTCTCAACATTGTCGGCACGCGGGCCGAGGGGCTGCTGGAGCGGCTCCCGCCCGAGGTGCGCGACCGCCTCGGCGCGGCGACCGAGCGCGCGCTCCATCACGCGGCGGAGGCGGCGCATGGCACGCGCGCCAGTGTGCCCGAGCTGCCAGGCTGGCGCGCGCGGCTCTTGACCACGGCGATGGGGGCGGCGGGCGGCATGGGCGGGCTGCCCACGGCGCTGGCGGAATTGCCGGTAACGGTGACGGTGCTGCTGCGCGCCATTCAGGACGTGGCCGCCGATCACGGCTTTGCCCCGACCGAGCCGGGGGTGCGGTTCGAATCCGTCGCGGTCTTTGGCAGCGCCGGGCCGCTTGCCGCCGATGACGGGGCGGATCTGGGGCTGATCGGCACGCGGCTGACGCTGACCGGCGCGACGCTGAACGCGCTCATCGCGCGGGTGGCGCCGCGGCTTGCCGCGGTGCTGGGGCAGAAACTCGCGGCGCAGACCGTGCCGGTGCTGGGTGCCGCGGCGGGGGCGGCCACGAATTACGCCTACACGCGCTATTATCAGGACATGGCCCATGTCCGTTTCGGGCTGCGGCGGCTGGCCATCGAGGCCGATCGCGACATGGAGGAGGTCATCGCGCGGTTTCGCGCGCGCGCCGCCGAGCGGCGCGTGGCTCGCGGTTGAACACCCCTATTGCAGATCGCCGAAGGCCGCCTGAAGCCGCGCCACCGCCTCGGCCACGCGCGCGCGCGGCGTGGCGATGTTGAAGCGCAGGAAAGCCTCGCCGCCGCTGCCGAAGCTCGGCCCGTGATTGACGCAGATGCGCGCGTCGCGCTCGACCCGGCGGGTGAATTCCTCGGGTGTCATGCCGGTGCCGGAGAAATCCACCCAGGCCAGATAGGTCGCCTCGAGCGGCATCGAGCGCACGCCCGGGATCGCGTTCACGCCCGCGTCGAAAAGCGCGCGATTGCCATCGAGATAGGCGCAGAGCGCATCGACCCAGGCCGCCCCTTCGGGCGAATAGGCCGCCTCGGCCATGACGAGGCCGAAGGAATTGGGCGACATCCCGAGCGCGGCCATCCGCGCGCCAAGGCGCGCGCGCAGCCCCGCGTCATGGATGATCACGTTGCCGGTATGGGCGCCGGCGATGTTGAAGGTCTTGGTGGCGGCGGTCATCATCACCAGCCGGTCGGCGATCCCCTCGATATCGGCCATCGGTATATGGCGCTGGCCGGGCATCAGCAGATCGTGGTGGATCTCGTCCGAGACCAGGATCAGATCGTGCCGCCGCGCGAATTCGGCCACGCCCTGCAATTCCGCCCGCGTCCAGACGCGGCCCCCGGGATTGTGCGGCGAACACAGGATCACCATGCGCTCGGTGCCGGTCATCAGCCCGTCCCAGCTGTCGAAATCCATCGCATAGCGGCCTGCCTCGTTGACCAGCGGGCATTCGCGCACCTCGCGCCCCGCCGCGCGGATCACCCGGGCAAAGGCGTGATAGACCGGGGTAAGGAGCACCACCGCATCTCCCGGCGCGGTAAAGGCATCGACGCACAGCCCGGTGCCGTTGACCAGCCCGTGCGTGGTCAGGATCGCGTCCGGGTCCACCTCCCAGCCGTGGCGCTCCTTCATCCACCACCCGATCGCCGCGCGATAGCCCGCATCGTCGCCGTAATAGCCGTAGATGCCGTGACCGGTCATCGCGCGCAGCGCCTCGGTGACGCAGGCGGGCGGGCGGAAATCCATGTCGGCAACCCACATGGCGATCCCGTCCGCGGGCGAGACGCCGTAATTCGCCTCCATCATGTCCCATTTCATCGAATGGGTGCCGCGCCGGTCGATGATTTCGTCGAAATTCATGGGAAGCCTCCGTTACCTCGCGGGCAGGCTAGCCGATGCGCGCGCGGGCGCAACCCCGTTGCGCAGCCGCCGCCGATCACCTAAATCAGCGCCATGAAACGCCCCATCCTCATTCATCCCGATCCGCGCCTCAAGAAGGTCTGCGCGCCGGTGCCCGAGATCACCGACGATCTGCGCCGGCTTGCCTCCGACATGCTCGAGACGATGTATGACGCGCCGGGCATCGGGCTTGCCGCGCCGCAGGTGGGGGTTCTCTCGCGGCTGATCGTGCTCGATTGCGTCAAGGCCGAGGGCGAGGCGCCGCGCCCGCTGGTGATGGTCAACCCCGAGGTGGTCGCAGCCTCCGAGGAAACGCGCGTTTACGAGGAGGGGTGCCTGTCGATCCCCGAGCAATATGCCGAGGTGACGCGCCCCTCCGAGGTGGAGCTGCGCTGGATCGGGCTTGACGGGGAGGAGCACCATGAGGGCTTTGGCGGGCTCTGGGCCACCTGCGTGCAGCACGAGATCGACCACCTCGACGGCAAGCTCTTCATCGACCATCTCGGCGCGATGCGCCGGCAGCTCATCACCCGCAAGATGATCAAGTTCAAGCGCGAGCAGGCCCGCGCGTGAGGGCGGTGCTGCGCTGGCCCGATGCGCGGCTGCGCATGGCGGCGGCCCCCGTGGCGGCCATCACCGACGAGATCCGTGCCATATGGGCGGAAATGATCGCGGTGATGGAGGCGATGCCCGGCGTCGGCCTCGCCGCGACCCAGCTCGGCGAGATGCGCGCGCTCGCGGTGGTCGATGCCAGCGAGGCGCGCGGCCAGGCGGTGCGCATGGCCAATCCCGAGATCCTCCATGCCAGCGCGCAGTTGCGCGCGCATGAGGAGGCGAGCCCCTGCCTGCCCGGCGTCGCGGCGGTCATCACCCGGCCCCGCGCCGTGACCGTGCGCTTTGTCAATGCCGAAGGCGCGGTGGAAGAGCGCGATTTCGTGGGCCTCTGGGCGACCTCGGTGCAGCACCAGATCGACCATCTGCGGGGCCGGATGTATTTCGACCGGCTGAGCCGGGTGAAACGCGACATGTTGCTCAGGCGCGCCCGCAAGGCGGGCTGAGGCCGGGGCGCGCCTTCGTGCGGCTCAGATCTCGGTCAGAAGCGATTCGCCCGCCGTCGCCTCGCAGGTGCCCGGGCTCTGCTCGACATGGAGCACGCGGACCGTGCCATCCTCGACCAGCATGGCATAGCGCCGCGAGCGCCCCAGAAGGCCGGCGGGCGGCGCGTCGAAATCCATCCCGATCGCCCTGGTGAAGGCGCTTTGCGGATCGGCCAGCATGGTGATCCCGGCCTCCGCCGCGCCGGTCGCCTCGCCCCAGGCCTTCATCACGAAGGGGTCGTTCACGCTCACGCAGATGATTTCGTCCACGCCTTTCGCGTCGAACGCAGCCTTCGTGCGGATGAAGCTCGGCACATGGGCGGAGGAACAGGTCGGCGTATAGGCCCCGGGCACGGCAAAGATCACCACCTTGCGCCCCTCGGTCAGGCTGGCGATGCGCAGCTCCTCGGGGCCGTTCGCACCAAGCCGCAAGAGCGGCGCATCGGGCAGCTTGTCGCCAACGGAAATGGTCATGGTCGAATCCTTTCTGCTGTCGGTTTGCGGTTGGATGTCACCATAGGCCGGTGCTAGGCAAGGGGCCACGGCAAATCGGGGGCAGGCATGGCGGGGATCGTGGTGATCGGGGCGGGGCAGGCGGGCGCGTCGCTGGTGGCGCGGCTGCGCGACGGGGGCTATGCCGGCGCGCTCACCCTGATCGGCGAAGAGCCCGTGCCGCCCTATCAGCGCCCGCCGCTCTCCAAGAAATACCTGCTGGGCGAAATGCCGCGCGAGCGGCTCTTTCTGCGCCCCTTGAGCTACTATGCCGAGGCCGGGATCGCGCTGCGCATGGGGGTGCGCGTGACGGCCATCGACCGCGCCGCGCGCGCCGTGGTGATGGGGGATGAGCGGCTCGGCTACAGCCATCTCGTGCTTGCCACCGGGGCGCGGCCGCGCCGCCTGCCTGCGGCGATCGGCGGCGATCTGGCGGGCGTGCATGTGGTGCGCACGCTGGCCGATATCGATGCCATGGCGCCGGGGATCAGGGCCGGCGCGCGCCTCCTGATCGTCGGCGGCGGCTATATCGGGCTCGAGGCGGCGGCGGTGGCGGTCAGCCGGGGCATGGCCGTGACGCTGATCGAAATGGCGCCGCGCATTCTCGGGCGGGTCGCCGCCCCCGAGACCGCCGATTATTTCCGCGCGCTCCACACCCGCCACGGTGTCACGATCCGCGAGGGGGTGGGCCTCGAGCGGTTGACTGGTGATACCCGCGTGACCGGCGCGCGCCTCACCGACGGCACCGGGATCGCCGCCGACATGGTGATCGCCGGCATCGGCATCACCCCCGAGACAACGCTGGCCGAGGCGGCGGGGCTCGAGGTGGCGGACGGTATCGCCGTGGACGAAGAGGGCCGCACCTCCGACCCGGCAATATGGGCCGCGGGCGATTGCGCCTCCTTTCCGTATCGGGGCGGGCGGCTGCGACTCGAGAGTGTGCCCAATGCCATCGACATGGCCGAATGCGTGGCCGATAACATCCTGGGGCGCGGCACGGCCTATCAGCCCAGGCCGTGGTTCTGGTCGGATCAATACGACGTGAAATTGCAGATCGCCGGGCTGGGCGCCGGATATGAGCGGGTGGTGACGCGCGACACGCCGGGGGCGTTTTCGGTCTGGTATTACGCCGGCGACCGCCTGCTGGCGGTCGATGCGATGAACGATCCGCGCGCCTATATGGTGGTCAAGCGGCTGATCGAGGCGGGGCGCGGTGCCGATCCGGCCCGCGTCGCCGATCCCGACACCGATCTCAAGGCGCTTCTGGCGTGAGGATCATCGGCGGCGCACAGCGCGGGTTGCGGCTTGCGGCGCTTGGCGCGGGCGATGCGGGCGCCCATCTGCGGCCGACCTCGGACCGGGTGCGCGAGGCGCTCTTCAACGTGCTGGCGGGCGGCTATGGCGATCCGGTGACGGGCGCGCGCGTGCTCGATCTCTTTGCGGGCACCGGCGCGCTCGGGCTCGAGGCGCTGTCGCGCGGGGCAGAGGCCGTCACCTTCATCGAGAACGGGCGCAAGGCGCTCGGCCTGCTGCGCCGGAACATCTCGCTCTGCCGGGGCGAGGGTCGGACAAAGGTGATCGCGGCGGATGCCCGCCGGCCGGGGGGCAACAGGGAAGGGCCGCACGATCTGGTGTTTCTCGATCCGCCCTATGGCAAGGGGCTGGGCGAGGCGGCGCTGGCGGCGGCGCTGGCGGGCGGGTGGATCGCGCCTGGCGCGCTCGTCGTCTGGGAGGAAGGGGACGCCGTCATCCCGCCCGCGGCGCTGCGCCTGCTCGAGGAACGCCGCTACGGCGAGACGGTGATCCGCTTTCTGGAGGCGGGGCAGGGCGGGGCCGGTCGTGGCGCGGCGCATGACTGCGGATGAACGCGCCATGCGCTCGCGCGGGTCACTCGGGATATTTGCGGCTCGCCGTCGCGCGCGCGAGAACCTTCCGGTCGGCGCGCGCTGTTGCCGTCCAGGTATAGGTATGCACGCCACCCGGCGGACACGGGCTCTTGTATTTGAAGGCTCCGAAGGGCAACTGGCCGTCGCTGCCAACCTTTACCTTGGCGCCGCCGTGATCGTAATTCGGCGCATCGCGGTCCTTGAGCCGGAACTCGATCGAGGTCGTGCCCGGCGGCACGTCGCGCAGGACGAAGGCAGGACTGCCGACTGTATTGGGCCTGCCCGAATTGCACGCGGGGATATTTCCCCACTCAAAGGCGATGGAAAACTCGGCAGAAGCACTTGTGCCGCTCAAGGCAAGCGCGATAGCGGCGGCGGAGAGCAAGGAATGATGCATGGAGGCAATCCCGTAACTGCTGAATGAGAAACGAGCATACCTGCCCCCCGCAAGCAATCAAGCCGCATTCTCCAATTCCGGTGCCACCCCATCACGGAGTTCACCGTCGCGCCAGCATCGCCAGCCGGATGAGCGCGCGCTCCACCAGCGCCATCTCGGGGGCGCGCTGCCCTGCCGAGCGCAGTGTGAGATCGGTCTCGGTCAGGATGCTCAGGGCCTGTTCGAGCCGCGCCGCGCCCCAGCCCTGCGCCTGGCGCAGCATCCGGTCGCGGCGGGGGCCAAAGACCGGCGGGCGCAGCCGGTTGATGCCCTGCGCCGCCCCGCCCGGATCGGAGGCCGCCGTGTAGAGCGCGCGGAAATGGCGCGCCGCCCCGATGCAGAGGCCGACGGGCTGCACCCCCTGCGCCTTGAGCCGCCGCAGCACCGGCGCGATTTCGCCGGTGCGCCCCTCGGCCACGATTTCGAGGATGTCGTCGAGATCGGCCTCGGTCGAGGCGGGCGCGCAGGCGGCGATATCTCCGGCCGAGAGCGGCGCGGCATCGCCCCGCTTGTAGAGCGCGAGCTTTTCCACCGTCTGCCGGAAATCGCCCGGATCGAGTGCGCGCGACAGCGCCAGAAGATCGCCCATGACCGGCCCCGGAATATCGCGCAGCCCGGCGCGCGCCAGCAGCGCCTCCACCTCCTCGCGCGAGGGCGGTTCGTCGTAGATGCCGATGGCATAGGCGTTGGGATGGGTCTCGAACGCCTTGCGCAGTCTGGACGTGGCCTTGAGCTGTCCGGCGGTCACGACGATCTGCGCATCGCCCTCGCGCCACTCGGCCAGCGCGGCCAGGATCGGCGCGGCCTGCGCCTCTGTCGCGTCCTCGACGAGGGCCACGCGCGGGCCGGGAAAGAAGCCCTGCGCCTTGAGCGCATCCATGACCAGTGCCGGATCGCGGCGCAGATCCGCGGCAGGCAGGCGCGTCAGGCGCATCTCCTCCTCGGCATTGGGGCCCAGCAGGGCGGCGACCACCTCCTGCCGGCGCAAGGCCACGCGCATCGCGTCCGCGCCATGGATCAGCAGCCCGGCGCGTCCCGGATCGGGCCGGGCGAAATAGCGCGGCGCATCGCGGGGCGCGAGCTTCATTGCGGCAGGTCGCGCAGGGTCGCGGCGAGGCGCGTCACAAGCTGGTCGGCCAGCATGGTCATCAGCCGCGCCTCGGCATCGCGCTCGGCGGCCTCGTTGGCGACCGGCGTGCCGAAGGTGGAATAGCCGGTGAAGTTCTCGACCGTGCCGCGGGCGACGATCGCCTCGGTCTCGCGGTCCTGCACGGTATAATCCACGCGCCCGAGGAGGTTGTAGCGCAGGGTGATGTTGCTGCGGTCGATGGAGACCGCCTGCCGGCGCAGGCTGATCGCGGGGGTGAGCACATGGCGCGCGTTCGCGGGCCTGCCGATCCGCGTCTCGAGCTCCCGCGTCAGCAAAAAGCCCGCCCGCGTGTCGGGCGGTGCGATCTCGATCCGGTCCATGAGCGCGGCCCCGCCGCCGCCCGGCGCATAGGCGGGCGCGAACCCGCAGCCCGCCAACATCGCGAGACCCGAGAGCAGGAACAGACGGCGGTCAGATGACGACATTCACGATCCGTCCGGGGACAACGATGACCTTCTTCGGCGCGGCCCCCTCGAGCGCCTTCTGCACAGCATCATGGGCGAGTGCGGCCTTTTCAACCTCGGATTTCGCCATCTCGCGCGGCACGGTGATCTCGGCGCGCCGCTTGCCGTTGATCTGGATGGGCAGGGTCACCGTCTCGTCGATGAGCATGGCCGGGTCGGCCATGGGCCAGGGCGCGGTGGCGACAAGGCCCACGCCGCCCAGCATGGCCCAGATTTCCTCGGCCAGATGCGGTGTCATCGGCGCCATGAGCTGCGCGAGGGCGCGCATGGCCGTGCGCTTCGTCTCCCGGCCGGCCTGTGACCGGGCCAGAGTGTTGGTAAAGGCATAGAGCCGCGCGATCGCGGCGTTGAAGCCGAAGGATTCGACGCCTCTGGACACCTCGTCGATGGTCTTGTGCATCTCGCGCAGGAGCGCCTCGTCGGCCTCTGGCGCGGCCGTCTCGGGGGCGGTGGCGATCTCGGATGCCAGCCGCCAGACACGGGCGAGGTGGCGATGCGCGGCCTCAGCGCCTGCGGCGGTCCATTCCACGTCGCGCTCGGGCGGGCTGTCCGACAGGACGAACCAGCGCGCGGTATCGGCCCCGTATTGCGCGATGATGGTCGAGGGATCGACGACGTTCTTCTTGGATTTCGACATCTTGGCGGAGGGAATGATTTCGACCTCGGTGCCGTCGGCAAGGCGGCCATCGGTGACATCTTCGGGCAGATGATAGACCGGGCGGCCCTTGGCATCCCGCGTCTGGTAGATCTCGTGCGTCACCATGCCTTGGGTAAAGAGCGCGTCAAACGGCTCTATCGCCTTGGCGGGCAGGTGGCCGCAGATATGCATCGCGCGGGCGAAGAAGCGCGAATAGAGAAGGTGCAGGATCGCGTGCTCGATCCCGCCGATATACTGGTCCACGTTCATCCAGTAATCGGCCTCGGCCAGATCGGTGGGCGTGGTGGCGCGGGGCGCGGTGAAGCGGGCGTAATACCAGCTTGAATCGACGAATGTATCCATCGTGTCGGTCTCGCGCCGGGCGGGCGCGCCGCAGGCCGGGCAGGCGCATTTCGTCCATGTCGGGTGCCGGTCGAGCGGATTGCCCGGCTGATCGAAGCTCACATCATCGGGCAGGCGGATGGGCAGGTTTTCCTTTTTCTCCGGCACCACGCCGCAGCTGTCGCAATGCACCACAGGGATGGGACAGCCCCAGTAGCGCTGCCGCGAGAGGCCCCAGTCGCGCAGGCGAAAGCGGGTCACGCCCTGGCCCACGCCCTGCGCCTCGCAAAGGGCGATGGCCGCGTCGATGGCCTCGGCGCCGGTCTGGATGTCGCCGCCCGCCAGCGGGCGGGTATAGCGCACGACCTCCGTTTTCGGCGGGATATAGGGGCTCTCGGTCACGTCATGCGCGCCCTCGCGCGGCTGGAACGTGTCGATGATCGGCAGGCCGTATTTCACCGCGAAATCATGGTCGCGCTGATCGTGCGCAGGCACGCCGTAGATCGCGCCGGTGCCGTAATCCATCAGGATGAAATTGGCGATCCAGACCGGCAGTTCGCAGTCGTTGTCAAAGGGGTGGCGCACCCTGAGCCCGGTATCGAAGCCGAGTTTCTCGGCCTTTTCCAGCGCCTCCTCGGTGGTGCCGCCCTTGCGCGCCTCGGCCAGGAATTCCGCCACATCCGCGCGCTCGCGCTCCAGCACTCTGGCCAGCGGATGATCGGGCGAGATCCCGAGGAACGACGCCCCCAGCATCGTGTCGGGCCGGGTGGTGTAGACCTCGATCCGGTCATGCCCCTCGGGCCCGTCGATCAGCGAAAACGCGAATTGCAGCCCGCGCGACCGCCCGATCCAGTTCTCCTGCATCGTGCGCACCTTGGCCGGCCAGTTCTCGAGCCCGTCGAGCGCATCGCGCAATTCGCCTGCGAAATCGGAAATGCGGAAGAACCATTGCGTGAGTTCGCGCCGCTCCACCTCGGCGCCCGAACGCCAGCCCTTGCCGTCGATCACCTGCTCGTTGGCCAGAACGGTCATATCGACCGGGTCCCAGTTCACCACCGCGTTCTTGCGATAGACGAGGCCCTTTTCCAGGAAATCGAGAAACAGCGCCTGCTGCTGGCCGTAATATTCGGGAGCGCAGGTGGCGAATTCGCGGCTCCAGTCGATCGAGAGGCCGAGGGGCTTCATCTGGGCGCGCATGTCGCGGATATTGCCATAGGTCCAGTCCCTTGGGTGGCCGCCGGAGGCCATCGCGGCATTTTCGGCGGGCATCCCGAAGGCGTCCCATCCCATCGGGTGCAGGACGTTATGGCCGGTGGCGATCTTGTGGCGGGCGACCACGTCGCCCATCGTGTAATTGCGCACATGGCCCATATGGATGCGCCCCGAGGGGTAGGGGAACATCTCGAGCACGTAATATTTCGGCTTTGCGGCATCGCGGCGCGCGACAAAGATCCCGGCCTCGTCCCAGGCCTCTTGCCATTTCGCTTCGATCTCGGCGGGGGAATAGCGCGACATGGGCCGGGCCTTTCTGACTGTCGTTTCGGTGTTGGCAGGGGTGATAGGCGCTTCGGCTGGCCTGGTCCAGTGCCGAGGTGCCGCGAAGCCGGGGTTTGCGGGGGGCGGGCGCCCGATTATAACCGCCACAGGGCAGGGCGCAGGCATATCCATGAAAATCCTCTTCATCCATCAGAATTTCCCCGGCCAATACAAGCATCTCGCGCCGCTGCTGGCGCGGCAGGGGCATCATTGCGTGGCGCTCACGCTCCGGGTGAAGGAGGCAATGACATGGCAGGGCGTGCGGGTGATCCCCTATGCGCTGCCCAAACGCGAGGGGCAGGCGCTGCACCCGTGGCTGGTGGATTTCGACACCAAGCTCACCCGCGGCGAGGCGTGCTGGCGCGCGGCGCGGGCGCTGAAGGCGCGCGGCTATGCGCCCGATCTCATCCTTGCCCATCCCGGCTGGGGCGAATCGCTCTTTCTGCGCGATCTGTGGCCCGAGGCGCGGCTGGGGCTTTATTGCGAGCTCTACCACGTCGCCGAGTGGCCGCATCTGGGCTTTGACCCTGAATTCCCGCTGCGTGAGCCCGAGGCCGAGCCGCTGCGCATCCGCATGAAGAACATCAACAATCACCTGCATTTCGCCGAGGCCCATGGTGGCATCAGCCCGACGCGCTTTCAGGCCGATACCTTTCCGCAGCCCTTCCGCGAGCGCATCACCGTCAGCCATGACGGCATTGACACGCTCACCGCCTGCCCCGACCCGTCGGTGCAATTCGAGCTGGAGGGCGCGGGCACGCTCAGCCGCGCCGACGAGGTCATCACCTTCGTCAATCGCAATCTCGAGCCCTATCGCGGCTATCACATCTTCATGCGCGCGCTGCCGCGCCTCCTGCGCGAGCGGCCACAGGCGCGCGTGCTGATCGTCGGCGGCGACGAGGTGAGCTATGGCGCGCGCCCGCCCAAGGGACAGACCTGGAAACAGATCTTCATCGACGAGGTGCGCGGGCGCATCGCCACGCCCGACTGGAACCGCGTGCATTTCCTGGGCCGCATTCCCTATGACCGCTTTTTACGGCTGTTGCAGGTGAGCCGCGTGCATGTCTATCTCAGTTATCCCTTCGTGCTGAGCTGGTCATTGATGGAGGCGATGGCCTGTGGCGCGGCGATCGTTGCCTGCGATACCGCCCCGGTGCGCGAGGTGATCACCGATGGCGAAACCGGGCGGCTGGTCGATTTCTTCGACACCGGGGCGCTGGTGGCCGAGATCTGCGCGCTGCTCGAGGATCCGCAGGCGCGCGCGGCGCTTGGCGCGGCGTCGCGGCGACGCATTCAGGAGCGATACGATCTGCACCGCATCTGCCTGCCGCGCCAGCACGCCTGGGTCCGGGAAATCGCCGGCCGGTGATCAGAACCTGGCGGCCTCGATGCGCAATTGCCGTGCGCGATTGAGGATCGCATCCTCGACCGCGCGGGTGGTCGCGGCATCGACCGGGCCGCGCCGCGTCTGGAGCGCGACCTTGAGCGCGCGCGCGTCGAGCGCGGGATCGCTGATCAGCACCGTCGCGCGATAGGCCTCTCCGCCGCCCGGCGGCACACCATAGCCGGTAGAGATCACGCCGGTGAAGGGATCGGCCGCCTCGATCGGCAGGAAATTCAGCACATCGAGCGCCGCAGTCCACAAGAAGCGGTTGACCTTGACAGTGTCGCGCCCCCCGCGGAACGCATCGAGCAACGAGCCCTCCGCCGGATCACGGCGCGCCTCGCGCCCGCTCTTGACGCGCATGGCCTCCTCGTCCAGCCGCGCGTTCTTGAATCCGCCGCACCCGCCGAGCACCGCGAGACAGGCCGTGGTCAGGCCGAGGAGTTTGAGACGCGAGGAGATCATGGCACCGTCCGGGATTGTTTCTCCCCTACTATCCAAGCCGTGCCGCATCGGCAAGCCTGATGCGCGGGGCCTTGCACGCGGCCCGTGGCGCATGGCACTCAGGGGGCGGGAATCGCACGGGGGAGGCACAAGGTGGGGCTGAACGAGATCACCGCGCGGATCAGGCAGGCAGAGGCGGCGGCGGGGCGCGCGCCCGGCAGCGTGACGCTGATCGCCGTCTCCAAGGTGCAGCCCGCGGCGCGGGTCGCGGCGGTGCTGGAACAGGGCCACCGCGTCTTTGGCGAGAACCGCGTGCAGGAGGCGGCAGGGCGCTGGCCGCCGTTCCAGGCGCGATATGACGGGATCTCGCTGCATCTCATCGGCCCGTTGCAGACCAACAAGGCGCGTCAGGCGGTCGGGATGTTCGACGCGATTCATTCGCTGGACCGGCCCAGACTGGCACAGACGCTGGCGCGGCTGGCGCAGGAGAGGGGGAGTTGCCCCGATCTCTTCATCCAGGTGAATACCGGCGAGGAGCCGCAGAAGGCCGGGGTCGCGCCGGGCGAGACGGATGCCTTCGTGGCCGAATGCCGGGCGCTCGATCTGCCGGTCAGGGGCCTCATGTGCATCCCGCCGGTGGACGAGGAGCCGAGCCTGCATTTCGCGCTGCTGGCGAAACTGGCGGCGCGCAATGGTCTTTCGGGGCTGTCGATGGGCATGAGCGCCGATTTCGAGCGCGCCATCGCCCAGGGCGCGACCCATGTGCGCGTGGGCTCGGCGATCTTTGGCGCGCGAGAGGAGGGCGAGGGCCTGTTGCCCGGAAGTGGGAACCGGTTTTGAGCTCCTCCCACACGCGAAATCAACAGGTTGGAGCGGGCTGGGTGAATGCGGATGAACGCGACACGCTCTGGCGCGGGGGCACGATCAGCCGCGCGCCGGGGCGCAGCCGGGCCGCGATTCGCCGCAGGTGGCAGGGATCGAGCGCGACGCAGCCCGCCGTGGGATAGCCGGGCCGCCGCCAGCGATGCAGGAAGATGCACGAACCGCGCCCGCGCACGGCATGGGGCCAGTTCCAGTCGGTGACGATCACCAGATCATAGAGCGGATCGGCGCGGCGCAGCACCTCGTGGCCATGGGGATAAGGGGCGCGCACCATCTGGTTATAGGCCTCGTGATCGGGATCGTCCGACCACAGGTCATTCGGCCGGATCGGCACTGCCCAGTCGGCGGGTGGCGCCATGCGGTCGGGACGGTAGAGCATCGCCACGATGCGGTGGCAGCCCGCGGGCGTCGCGCCGTCGCCCTCGCGCTTGGCCATCGAGATCCCGCCCCGCCCGATGGTGCAGGGATGGAGCCGGCCCTGAAATCGCAGGCCGACCGGGGTCAGGAGCAGATCGTTCGGCGTCATGGCACCGTCCTAGCATGTTCGCCGTGGCGGTCCAGCCGATAGCTGCGCGCAGCACTGGCGGGCTGGGGTATTTGCTGCGCTTGCAAAGATGTGCAAATCGGAGGCATCCTGCCCTGACAAGGGGCATGATGTGCCAGAAATTCGTTCATTTGTACGGTTTTGGGTCAATTTCTGACGGTTTTTCAGGGGCTTTGCCCACCCATGCGGTTTCTGCATGGCAGCATTGCTGATCGCAGGCATTGTTCAGGCGCAGAAACCGGCTATCTTCGGATCAACAACGAGCGACGGAGGCGCTGGCGCCCCCCGAGCACGAAGAGAACCGCAAGGATACGAACATGGCACAGTCGATTGTCACGCGCCACGCCACCGACTCGGTCGGCGAAGAGCTGCGCCGCGCCGTCAACGCCACGATGCAGCGGATCGCCGATTATCGCGCCTATCGGCGCACGGTCGCCGAGATGTCGGAACTCGGGATGCGCGATCTGGCCGATCTCGGCCTGCATCGCAGCGAGATCCGGCGCGTCGCATATGAATCGGTTTACGGCACCCGCCGCTGAACCGCAACGGAATCGGTCGCGCCCTCCTCCTCCCTGGCGTGGCCGAGACGGTCCCGGGCTCCCTCTCCTCCTCCCAGGAGCCCGCGGCCGCAAGACCGGGATCACCGATCCCGCAAGATCGCGAAAGGCCCCCTCCTCCTCCCTGGGGCCGGACGTGTCAGGAAGCGGCGGCCCCCTCCTCCTCCCTGGGGTCGCCGCTTTTCTGTCTTGCCGGTGCCGGTGATGTGGCACGGCCCTTTTTTTGCGCATCTTCCCTTTTGCACGGCGCGCGCCCGCGCTAGCCTCGTCGCGCCGTCGGTGGCGCGCGCCCCGTGCAGGAGACCCAGCCCATGACCGATCCCGAGACCCTGCTGCGCAGCCTTTTCGCGCGCGCCGTGGCCGTGGCCGACCCGATGCAGGGCCTCGCCGCGCATCTGCCCCCGCGCCCCGAGGGCCGCGTGGTGGTGATCGGCGCGGGCAAGGCGAGCGCGCGCATGGCCGAGGCGGTCGAGGCGGCCTGGGGCCCGTGCGAGGGGCTTGTGATCACGCGCTACGGCTATGCCCGGCCCTGCCAGGGCATCGAGATCGTCGAGGCCGCCCATCCGGTGCCCGATGCCGCCGGGATGGCGGCCACGGCGCGGATGCTGCGGCTGCTCGCGGGGCTGGGCGCGGGCGATATGGTGCTGGCGCTCATCTCGGGGGGGGCCTCGGCGCTCATGGTGCAGCCGGCGGGTGCCATGACGCTGGCCGACAAGCAGGCGGTGAACGCCGCCCTGCTGGCATCCGGGGCGCCGATCGGGCAGATGAACGTGCTGCGCAAGCATCTGAGCCGGGTGAAGGGCGGGCAGCTCGCCGCCGCCGCCTGGCCCGCGCGGATGCTGGCGCTGCTGATTTCGGATGTGCCGGGCGACGATCCCGGCATGATCGGCTCTGGCCCCACGGTGGGCGAGGCGAGCACGCCCGCCGATGCCCGCGCAATCGCCGCGCGCCATGGCATCGCCCTGCCGCCTGCGGCGGCGGCGGTGCTCGCGGGGCAATCGGGGGTGGTTGCGCCGGGGGATGTGCGGCTCTCGCGGGTGGCGAATGTGATCCTTGCCGCCCCGTCGCAATCGCTGGCGGCGGCGGCGGAGATGGCGCGCGATGCGGGGTTGCGGACCGAGATTCTCGGCGACGCTCTGGAGGGCGAGGCGCGCGAGGTGGCGCGCGAACACGCCCTGCGCGCGCGCACGCGGCAGGCGGGATTGCGGCCGGGCGATGCGCCCGTGGTCATGCTGTCGGGGGGCGAGCTGACGGTGACGCGGCGCGGCGACGGGGTGGGCGGGCCGAACGCGGAATACGCGCTGGCGCTGGCGCTGGCCCTCGACGGGGCGCCGGGCATCCACGCGCTGGCCTGCGACACCGACGGGGTCGATGGCGCGGCGGAGGTGGCCGGAGCGGTGATCGGGCCGCAGACGCTGATGCGCGCGCGCGCGGCGGGGGTGGACCCGGAGGCCGCGCTCATGCGCAATGACGCGCACGGGTTCTTCGGCGCGATCGGCGGACAGGTGGTGACGGGGCCGACGCGGACCAATGTCAACGATTTCCGCGCCATTCTCATCGCGCCGGCCTGATGCAGCGCGATTTCGGGAATCGAGTCGCATCGTGTTGCGGAATTTGCCATAGTGAAATGCATTCAACGGGAGATTGCCATGAACCGACGGTCTCTGTCCGGCCTGCTGGTGGCGGCGCTGCTGGTGGCGGCGCTGCCAGCGCGGGCGGCCAACGTGCCGCTGCGCGCGCCCGAGATCGAGGCGCTTCTGACCGGCAACACGATTTCCGGCACCTGGTCCGGCACGCCCTATCGCCAGTATTTCGCCCCCGACGGCACCACGGTCCATGTCGCCGGGGATGGCAGGCGTGACGAGGGGCGCTGGCGGGCCAATCCCGACACCAACGATTTCGAGAGCTGGTGGCGCGGGACGGGATGGCTGCCCTTTGCGCTGGTGCGAACCCCGGCGGGCGAGCTGGCCTGGGTCAATGGCGACCGGCTGGAGCCGTTCGAGGTCCTGCCGGGGCGACAGATCGACTGACGCGCCTCAGCAATTGGGCACATTGACCGCAAGGCCACCGAGCGCGGTCTCCTTGTATCTCGCGCTCATGTCCTGGCCGGTCTGGCGCATGGTCTCGATGCAGGCGTCGAGCGGCACGAAATGGCTGCCGTCACCATGCAGCGCGAGCGAGGCGGCCGAGACGGCCTTGATCGCGCCGAGGGCGTTGCGCTCGATGCAGGGCACCTGAACGAGGCCGCGCACCGGGTCGCAGGTCATGCCGAGGTGATGCTCGAGCGCGATCTCGGCGGCGTTCTCGATCTGCCGCGGCGTGCCGCCCATCACTGCGCAGAGCCCGGCGGCAGCCATGGCCGAGGCGCTGCCCACCTCCGCCTGACAGCCCGCCTCGGCGCCCGAGATCGAGGCGTTGAATTTCACCAGCCCACCGATCGCGGCGGCGGTGAGCAGGAATTCCGCCACCCGCCCCTCCTGCGCGCCGGGCACATGATCGCGCCAGTAGCGGATCACGGCGGGCACCACGCCGGCCGCGCCGTTGGTCGGCGCGGTCACCACCTGTCCGCCGGCGGCGTTCTCCTCGTTCACGGCCATGGCATAGGCGCTGATCCAGTCGTTGATCCGGTGCGGCGCGGCAAGGTTGGTGCCGCGCTCGGCCTCGAGCGCGTCGCGGATACCCCTGGCGCGGCGCCGGACGCCCAGGCCGCCGGGCAACGTGCCTTCGCCGGCAAGCCCGCGCTCGATACAGGCGTTCATCGCCTGCCAGATCCGCGTGAGGCCCGCGTCCAGCCCGTCAGCGCCGTGCCGCGCGATCTCGTTGGCGCGCTTCATCGCGGCGATGGTCCGGCCTGAGCGTTCGGCCATGTCGAGCATCTCGGCGGCGGTCTTGAACGGATAGGGCACGGGCGGGCCCTCTTCGGTCGCCTTGCCTGCGGCAAGTTCTGCCTCGGTCATCACGAAACCGCCACCGATCGAATAATAGGTCTCCTGCAAGAGCACGTCGCCCTGCGAGTCGGTGGCCATGAGGATCAGGCCGTTGGGGTGGCCGGGCAGGTTGGGGCCGAAATCGAAGATCAGATCGTTCCTGGGGCTGAATTTGAGCGTGGGCAGATCGGGCGGCGTGATCGTGTGGCTCGCGCGGATCGCCTCGAGCGTGGCCTCGGCGCGGTCGTGATCATAGGTTTCGGGCACGAACCCCGCGAGGCCCAGAATCGTCGCCCGGTCGCTCGCGTGCCCCACCCCGGTATGGGCGAGCGAGCCGTGCAGCGAGCCCCTGAGCCCGGCATAGTGAAAGGGCTCCGCGCGCATCCGCTCGAGAAAGCGCGCGGCGGCCAGCATCGGCCCCATCGTGTGCGACGAGGACGGGCCGATCCCGACCTTGAACATCTCGAAAACCGACAGGAACATCGCGCGCCTCCCCCCAGTGCGTCCGCTCGCGCCGCACAGGATCAGAGCTACGCACCCGGCGGCTGCGCTTCAAGGGCGGCCGGGTGACATCTCCGCGATCCGCCCGCAGCCGCGTGCCGCGTGGCAGAGGCCGGATTCGAGTATTTTCGGAAAGATGAAGCCGTGCTCAGCCCTTGTCGCCCACATTGGCGGCAAAGGCGGCCTCGAAGGCGGTGCGTTTCTCGGCATCGGCATCGGTCTGGTGGCGCGATTTCCACTCGGGATAGGGCATCCCGTAGAAGATCTCGCGCGCCTCGTCCTTGCTCATCTCGATGCCGTGCGCGTGCGCGGCCTCCTGATACCAGCGCGAGAGGCAGTTGCGGCAGAAGCCCGCGAGGTTCATCAGGTCGATATTCTGCACATCGGTGCGCTTTTCCATCAGGTGATGGCGCAGCTTGCGGAAGGCGGCGGCCTCGAGTTCGATGCGGGTCCGGTCGTCCATGGCTCTCTCCCTTCGTCAGGCCCTGAGGATGGGGGTTCGGGCGCCGCGGCGCAAGGGGTCAGACATGGGCGAGCGCCTCGTCCAGCATCGGTGCGAGGCGCGCGGCCCAGGCCTGTTGTTGCGCGGGCGTGGCGATGAGGTCGTTGCGCAGCTCGATCAGGATATTGGGCCGCCCGTGGGCGATGGCGTGGCGGGCGATGCTGTCGCCGGGCAGGTGGCCGCCATAGGGCTCGTTATCGCCTGTGCACAGGTCGGGCTCGGCGCGCAGGCGCGCGAGCAGCGGTCTGGCCAGCCGGGTATCGGCGGCGTAGAGCAGGCCGATATGCCAGGGGCGCGGGGGGCGGTTGCGCAGCTGCGGGGTGAAGCTGTGCACGGCGAGGATCGCGGTATCGGCGCGCCGTGCGGCCAGATCGGCCAGTGCCGTGTGATAGGGGCGGTAGAGCCGGTTGAGGCGAAGCGCGACATCCTCATCCGTGACGTGGCGGTTGGCGGGGATCACCGTGCCGTCATAGAGCTTCATCACCAGGGTGGGGTCGTCCTCGCCGCGATTGGGGTCGATGACGAGGCGGGAGAAATTCGTGGCAATGAGCGGCGCTGCGAGCGTATCGGCGAGCGCCCGCGCCAGCCCCTCTGCGCCCACGTCATAGGCGATGTGGCGTGCCATGTCTTCGGGCGCAATCCCGAGGCTGCCGCCGTTCACGAAATCGGGCACGGTGTTGCGGGCGTGATCGCAGGTCACGAGCCAGCGGGAGGGGCGCGCGGCGCCCTCGATGTGATATGGCTGATACATGATCCGGGTTGGCATTGTCTGGTGCTTCGCTCTACGACGGTTGTCGGGAAAAGGGAATTGGGTCATAAGCCGGGCGGGCGGCGCGTTAGCGATAACGCCGACCTGTCCGGGCGCGAAGGAGAGCAGATGAGACGCCACCGCAAAGTCAAGATCGTGGCCACGCTTGGCCCGGCCTCGTCGGATTACGACACCATCCGCGCCCTGCACGAGGCCGGCGCGGATGTGTTCCGCCTGAACATGAGCCATGGCAGCCATGACGAGATCGCCGCGCGCCATGCGATCATCCGGCGCATCGAGGACGAGCTCGACAGCCCGATCGCCATTCTCGCCGATCTTCAGGGGCCGAAGCTGCGGGTGGGGGCCTTCGCGCGCGGCGAGGAGGAGCTGATCGAGGGCGCGCATTTCCGGCTCGATCTCGACGAGGCCGAGGGCGATGCGACGCGCGTCTGCCTGCCCCATCCCGAGATCTTCGCAGCCCTCGAGCCGGGCGCGCAGCTTCTGGTCAATGACGGCAAGATCCGTTTGCGCGTGCGCGATTGCGGCCCCGATTTCGCCGCCTGCGAGGTGGTGGTGGGCGGCACCATTTCCAACCGCAAGGGGGTCAACGTGCCCGATGTGGTGCTGCCGCTGGCGGCGCTCTCGGACAAGGACCGCGCCGATCTGGAATTCGTCTGCGATCTGGGGGTGGACTGGCTCGCGCTCAGCTTCGTGCAGCGGCCCGAGGATGTGAACGAGGCGCGCGCGCTGGCGCGCGGGCGCGCGGCGATCCTGTCCAAGATCGAGAAGCCGGCGGCGGTGAAATGTTTTGACGATATTCTCGCGGTTTCCGACGGGATCATGGTGGCGCGTGGCGATCTGGGTGTGGAACTGCCGGTGCAGAACGTGCCGCCGATCCAGAAGCGGCTGGTGCGGCGCTGTCGCGCGGCGGCGAAACCGGTGATCGTGGCGACCCAGATGCTCGAATCGATGATCGAATCGCCCATGCCGACGCGCGCCGAGGTTTCGGACGTGGCCACCGCGATCTACGAGGGGTCGGACGCGATCATGCTCTCGGCGGAATCGGCGGCGGGGCAATACCCGGTCGAGGCAGTGAGGACCATGGACAATGTCGCCCGCGAGGTCGAGAGCGATCCGACCTACCGCGAGGAGATCGAGGCCAGCCGCCGCGTCAACCGCCAGAGCGTCGCCGATGCGATCGTGGTGGCCGCGCGCGAGATCGCCGAGACCACCGATATCAAGGCGATCTGCTGCTATACCGAATCGGGGACCACCGCGCTGCTGACCGCGCGGGAGCGACCGCATGTGCCGATCATCGGCCTGACCAGCCTGCGCACGACGGCGCGGCGGCTGGCGCTGACCTGGGGCGTCAACTGCGTGATGACCGGGGATCTCACCCGCTTCAAGATGGCGGTGATCACCGCCGCGCGCGCCGCGCGCGCCCAGGGCTATGCCCGGGAAACCGATCAGATCGTGGTCACGGCGGGGGTGCCCTTCAACGTGCCGGGAACCACCAATATCCTGCGCGTGGCGCCCTGCAAGGAAAGCCTGATCTACGCCACCGATCCGGGCTGAGCCGAGGCTGCCTGCGGCCTCGGCCGCGTCAGTCGCAGAGCCGTTGCCGGACGCTGAAGCGCAGCCGCAGGCGCGGCGCGTTGGGGTCGAAGGGCACCGGCTGGAAGGCCGGCGAGGACAGCCCCCAGTCGGTCGGGTCCATCCCGTAGCGCTGGCAGATCTCCAGCGGCATCACCGCGCTCGCCTGCCGGGATTCGGCCAGGGCGCGCAGGTCCACGAGATGGCCGGCCCTGGTGCCGATGCCGCGCGTCCGGAAGAGCAAGGGCCTGTCCAGCACGAAAAACCGGGTGCGGGGGCCGAAGAGGGTCGCTTCGTCCTGCCATTGCACGCCATGGGCGACATGCAGCCTGTAGCTGCCGGGGGGGACGAGGACGCGAAAGAAATCGCCGCCGTTGATATAGGCCGCGAGCGTCGGGTGCCCGGTCGTCTCGTGACGGAGCGTGACGTGATAGCCCCGGCCCGGCGCGGTCCGGATCTGGAGCGGAAAGATCGCGGGCAGGCTGCTGCGTCGCCACAGAAGGCCCGTGCGGGGCGGGTTTTCGCGCCCGGCCTGTTCGGCCTGTTCGGGGGTGTCACGGGCCGCCTCCCGGGCGGCTGTGCCTGCGGGGGGCAGCAACGTCGCGAGGATGAGCCCCAGAACAAGGGCGGTCCGGGCCAACATGCGGCGGCGGTATTTCGGAAGGCGCGGCGTCATCGTGCCATGCTGCCACGGGACGGGGCGGGTGTGAAGGTGTGAAGCGGGCCGCGCCCGATCGGCTATTGATCGCCGCGCGCAAGGCGTCTATACGCCCCCGGTGGCCAGCGTGGCCGCAGACATCCACCATCATGCCGTGGTCGGCCCATCCGTCGCTGGGGGTCGCATCCGGCCAGGAGAAGCGACAATGAAACTGCACGAACTTCGTGACAACGAGGGCGCGACGCGGCGCAAGAAGCGGATCGGCCGGGGCCCCGGCTCGGGCAAGGGCAAGACCGGCGGGCGCGGCATCAAGGGCCAGAAATCCCGCTCGGGCGTGGCGATCGGGGGCTATGAGGGCGGGCAGATGCCGCTCTATCAGCGCCTGCCGAAACGCGGCTTTACCAAGCCGAACCGCAAATCCTACGCGGTGGTCAATCTCGGCCTGATCCAGAAATTCGTCGATGCCGGCAAGATCGACGCCGCCCAGCCGATCACCGAAGAGGTGCTCGTCGCCTCGGGCCTCGTGCGTCGCAGGCTCGACGGGATCCGCGTTCTGGCCAAGGGCGAGGTGACCGGCAAGCTCGACATCGCGGTGACCGGCGCCTCGAAATCCGCGGTCGATGCGGTGGCAAAGGCCGGCGGCACGCTCTCGGTCACGGTGGCGCAGGACGCCGAATAAGAGGTTGTGAGCGGGCCAGCGCCCGCTTACATAGGCCTCAGGTTTTCCGATGACGCCGCCCGAGCCGAAAACCGGTTCTGGCGGCGCTCGCACATGAAAGAGACCCTCGCATGGTATCAGCAGCAGAGCAAATGGCCGCCAACACGAGCTGGGCCGCGCTTGGCAAGGCGACCGATCTGCGCAAGCGCATCCTGTTCACGCTGGGCCTGCTGATCGTCTATCGCCTCGGCACCTTCATTCCCGTGCCCGGTATCGACGGCGCGGCGCTGCGCGAATTCATGGAGGGCGCGCAGGCGACGATCGGCGGGATGCTCAGCATGTTCACCGGCGGCGCGCTGGGGCGGATGGGCATCTTTGCGCTGGGGATCATGCCCTATATCTCGGCCTCGATCATCGTGCAGCTTCTGACGGCGATGGTGCCCTCGCTCCAGCAGCTGAAGAAAGAGGGCGAGCAGGGCCGCAAGAAGATCAACCAATACACGCGCTACGGCACGGTCGGGCTGGCCACGCTGCAAAGCTATGGTCTGGCGGTCAGCCTGCAATCGGGCGACCTTGTGACCGATCCGGGGCTGTTCTTCATCGCGAGCTGCATGATCACGCTGGTGGGCGGCACGATGTTCCTGATGTGGCTGGGCGAACAGATCACCGCGCGTGGCATCGGCAATGGCATCTCGCTCATCATCTTCGTCGGCATCATCGCCGAAGTGCCGGCGGCGCTGGCGCAGTTCTTCGCAAGCGGGCGGTCGGGCGCGATCAGCCCGGCGGTGATCGTGGGCGTGATGGTCATGGTGGTCGCCGTGATCGCCTTCGTGGTGTTCATGGAGCGCAGCCTGCGCAAGATCCACATCCAGTATCCGCGCCGCCAGGTGGGGATGAAGGTCTATGACGGCGGCTCGTCGCACCTGCCGGTCAAGGTCAACCCGGCGGGCGTGATCCCGGCGATCTTTGCCTCCTCGCTGCTGCTCCTGCCCGCCACGATCGGCACATTCTCCGGCAATTCGACCAATCCGGTGATGTCCACGATCATGGCCTATTTCGGCCCCGGGCAGCCGCTCTATCTGCTGTTCTTCACCGCCATGATCGTGTTCTTCACCTATTTCTACACGTTCAACGTCTCGTTCAAGCCCGACGAAGTGGCCGAGAACCTCAAGAATCAGAACGGTTTCGTGCCCGGTATCCGCCCCGGCAAGCGCACCGAGGAATTCCTCGAATACGTGCTCAATCGGCTGCTGGTGCTCGGCTCGGCCTATCTCGCGGCGGTCTGCCTGTTGCCGGAGGTGCTGCGCAACCAGTTCGCCATTCCGTTCTATTTCGGCGGCACCTCGGTGCTGATCGTGGTCTCGGTGACGATGGACACGATCCAGCAGGTGCAGTCGCATCTCCTGGCCCATCAATACGAGGGGCTGATCGAGAAATCCCAGCTCAGCGGCAAACGCCGCAAGCGCAGCAGCAGAGGCAGGGGGCCAGCACGGCGATGAACATCATCCTTCTCGGACCGCCCGGCGCGGGCAAGGGCACGCAGGCGCAACATCTGGTCGAGAGCCGGGGCATGATCCAGCTTTCCACCGGGGACATGCTGCGCGCGGCGCGCGACAGCGGCACCGAAATGGGCCGGATCGTGGCCGATGTGATGGCACGCGGCGATCTGGTGACCGACGAGATCGTGATCGGCCTGATCCGCGAGCGGCTCCAGGGCGAGAGGGCCGGCGGCTTCATCTTCGACGGCTTCCCGCGGACGCTGGCGCAGGCCGATGCGCTCGAGGCGCTGCTTGCGGAACAGGGCGAGACGCTCGATTCGGTGATCGAGCTGCGGGTGGATGATGAAACGCTGGTGCGCCGCATCGTCGGCCGCGCCGAGGAGGCGCGCGCCGCGGGCCAGCCGGTGCGCGCCGATGACAACGAGGAGGCCGTGCGCCACCGCCTCATGGAGTATTACAAGAAGACCGCGCCGCTCATCGGCTATTACCATGCCAGGGGCAAGCTCACCTCGATCGACGGGCTCGGCACGATCGACGAGGTGCGGGCCGCGATCGCGGCGGTGCTCGACAGATGACCGAAGGAGCTTGAAGCAGGGGAATCGCATTTGAGAAATAGCGCTGGCGCGGCGGGGTGATGTGGATTCTTCTGGGGTTGCCTGGATGGAGGAATCCGATGCCGTCGCTGATCACGATCTTTCGCGAGATACCCGACCCGCGCTGCGGGAATGCGCAGCGCCATGACCTTCTCGACATCCTGACGATCGCGCTTGTGG
>JACIYT010000015.1 GCA_014359765.1 Roseovarius sp. | reverse complement strand
ACGGATACAAAACACCCACTCAGATCAGGGCTGAGCAAAAAGGCCTTGAAACCGACGCTGCCACGGTGATCATGATGGCAGCCTAACCAGCGCAAAGCACTGTCTCATAACCGTGCCCCAGTACAGAGGTGACATTTTGGCGTGTTAACCCATGCTCGCGGCAGAACGCATTCAGGCTGCTCTCTTTGAGAACGAGATGCGCGCGAACTTCTTTCAAGAGTTCGGGACTTGGTGTATGCATGATGCAAGGCGTCTTTCTGCAACGTTAAGCGACAAAATGCAACATTATGCAACACGCATGAAAAGTCAAGGGGGTCAGATTGGTGTCCGATGCGGATGAGGTCATAGAGGCGCTGAAGCGAGCCTTCCGAGCGGATACTGATGCTGAGCTTGGGGAGGTTCTTGGTGTCGCCCGTAGCAGCATCGCATCCTGGCGAACCAGGGGTCATGTGCCGAGACGCTACATGCGTAAGCTTGCCGAAGTTGCCGGTGAAAACGTCCGAACAGCTTCCATAGAGGAAGACATTTATGCTCAGCGGCTTGGGCTTCTAAGATGGCTGCGCGACCACAGACACCTTCTTGATGATTACTCAGCGTGCCTGTCTGGCATCGGGGGGGCCGACGCTGCGATTGGCAAATACCAGTTTGAGGCGCTGGACGATCTGCGGGCTGAGATGGCGAGACGCGACGGTATGACCATGGGAGAGGTCTACAGCGCTGTGGTCTTCCAAGAGTTCTTTGCAAATGCGGATGCGCGCAAGCCCGCTGGGGGCTAAGAGAAAACCTCGACAAATCAAAGTCTTAGGGTCTATGGTCCCTTGACTGATTGCGCGCCCATGGCAGGACACTTTAGCTCATAAATACAACTGCTTGCCTGCTACCCATTGCAGTTTCATTGGTGCCGCTCGTTGCAGTTTCATAAGTTCCGCTTCACCGCCCGTCGCCCGGACCCGGACGCAAAACGGCGCCGGGAATGCCCCGGCGCCGCCTGTCACGCGCGTCCTGCGTGTCACGCGAGATCGTAGCGATCCGCGTTCATCACCTTCACCCATGCGGCCACGAAATCGCGCACGAATTTCTCGCCCGCGTCGTCCTGGGCATAGACCTCGGCATAGGCCCGCAGGATCGAATTCGAGCCGAACACCAGATCGACGCGGGTGGCGGTGTGTTTGACCGCGCCGGTCTTGCGATCCACGATATTGTAGGTGTTGCGGCCCGTGGGCTCCCACTTGTAGCTCATGTCGGTGAGCGTGGTGAAGAAATCCGTCGTCAGCGCGCCCGCCCGGTCGGTAAAGACGCCATGCGCCGTGCCGCCGTGGTTGGTGCCCATCACGCGCATCCCCCCCAGCAGGCAGGTCATCTCCGGCCCGGTGAGGCCCATGAGCTGCGCCCGGTCGAGGAGCATCTCCTCGGGCTGCACCACATAGTCCTTCTTGAGCCAGTTGCGGAAACCATCGGCGAGCGGCTCGAGCACGGCAAAGGAGGCCGCGTCGGTCATCTCGTCAGTGGCATCGCCGCGACCGGGGGCAAAGGGCACCTCGATGTCGAAGCCCGCCGCCTTGGCCGCCTGCTCGACGCCCAGATTGCCCGCCAGCACGATCACATCCGCCACGCTCGCCCCGGTCTCGGCGGCGATCGGTTCCAGCGCCGCCAGAACGCGGGCCAGACGCGCAGGCTCGTTGCCCTCCCAGTCCTTTTGCGGGGCGAGGCGGATGCGCGCGCCATTGGCCCCGCCGCGATAATCCGACTGGCGGAAGGTGCGCGCCGAATCCCAGGCCGTGGCGACCATGTCCGCGACCGAGAGGCCCGCTGCGGCGATTTTCGCCTTCACCGCCGCCACGTCGTAATCGCTGCGGCCCGCCGGGACCGGATCCTGCCAGATCAGGTCCTCCTTGGGCGCATCGGGTCCGATATAGCGCGTGCGCGGCCCGAGATCGCGATGCGTCAGCTTGAACCAGGCGCGCGCGAAGCAATCGTCGAAATAGGCGGGATCGGCCATGAACTTCTCGCAGATGGCGCGATAGGTCGGGTCCATCTTCATCGCCATGTCGGCATCGGTCATCATCGGCATCACGCGCTTGGAGGCGTCGGTCGGATCGACCGGCATATCCTCTTCGCGGATGTCGATGGGGCGCCATTGCCACGCACCGGCGGGGGATTTCGTGAGCTCCCATTCATAGCCGAAGAGCAGCTTGAAATAGCCCATGTCCCATTTGGTCGGCTCGGTGGTCCATGCCCCTTCGAGCCCCGAGGTCACGGCATTGCTGGCCTTGCCGTCGAGATGCGGGTTGAGCCAGCCCAGGCCCTGCGCCTCGACATCGGCGGCCTCGGGCTCGGGGCCGAGCGCCGCAGCATCGCCATTGCCATGCGCCTTGCCGACGGTATGCCCGCCGCAGGTCAGCGCGGCGGTTTCCTCGTCATTCATCGCCATGCGCGCGAAGGTCTCGCGCACCTGCGCCGCGGTCTTGAGCGGGTCGGGCTGGCCGTTCACGCCCTCGGGATTGACATAGATGAGGCCCATCTGCACGGCGGCGAGCGGGTTCTCCATCGTGTCGGGCTTGCTCACATCCTCGTAGCGGTTGTCCGACGGGGCGAGCCATTCCTTTTCCGCACCCCAATAGACATCCTTTTCGGGATGCCAGATATCGGGCCGCCCGAAGGAGAAGCCATAGGTCTTGAGGCCCATATCCTCATAGGCGACGGTGCCCGACAGAAGGATCAGGTCGGCCCAGCTGAGCGCATTGCCGTATTTCTTCTTGACCGGCCAGAGGATGCGGCGCGCCTTGTCGAGATTGCCATTGTCGGGCCAGGAGTTGAGCGGGGCAAAGCGGATATTGCCGGTGCCGCCGCCACCGCGCCCGTCGGCGAGGCGATAGGTGCCCGCCGCGTGCCAGGCGAGGCGGATCATGAGGCCGCCGTAATGGCCGTAATCGGCGGGCCACCAGTCCTGGCTCTGGGTCAGGACCGCGCGGACATCGGCCTTGACCGCCTCGAAATCGAGCGATTTGACCGCCTCGCGGTAGTCGAAATCCGCACCCAGCGGGTTGGACTTGCGGTCGTGCTGGTGCAGGATGTCGAGATTGAGGGACTTGGGCCACCAGTCGGTGACGCTCATGCCGCTCTCGGTCAGTCCGCCATGCATGACGGGGCATTTGCCCATGTCGTTGCCGTCCATCTTGTCCTCCTGTTTTCGGTTGTCGGTGCATCGGGGCAGTGGCGCGGCACGGGGTCCGGCGCGCCCGTGAAATATGCGCTGTTCCTAACAGAACAACGAAATTAGGTAAAATTCTCTTTTGCGATTAAAGTGATAGTTTTTTGTTATGATTATGTCGGCATCAGGCCAAGCCCGCCCGCATGGCTCACCGCCGCCGCAAGCCGCCCCCCGGCGGCAAAGGCCATGGGTGCCGACACGATCCGGTGGGCAAGCGCGAAGGCTTCGGTCAGGCGGGTTTTCATGGCGAGATCATCGCCCTTGCGCCTGCTCAGGACAAGAGGCTCTGGACGATCTCGGGCAGGGCGTTGAAATCGTCGAAGGCGCGGTCATGGGGGATCGCGGCCACCGGCCCCTTGCGATAGCCTCGGGTGTAGAGGGCAAAGGGCAGGCCCGCGCGCGCCGCCGTCTCGGCATCCACCTCGCTGTCGCCGACAAAGACCACGTCGCGCGCGCCGAGTGCGGCCACCGCCGCCTGAAGGGGGCTCGGGTCGGGCTTGCGCGCGCTCAGGCTGTCGCCGCCGATCACCACGGGGAAATGCGCATCAAGCGCCAGATGCGCGAGGACGCTGCGCGCCGGGCGCACCGGCTTGTTGGTGCAGATCCCGAGCGGCATCGCCTCGGCCCCGAGGGCGGCCAGCGCCTCGGGCACGCCGGGCCAGACCCGCGTGAGCGTGACGGCGCTCTCGTATGACTCGATGAATTCGGCGATCAGCTGCGCCTTGAGCGCGGCATCGCCCGCCCGGCCGCGTGCGCGCAGGCAGCAGGCGATGAAATGCGGCACGCCGCTGCCGATGAAGCTGCGCGTCTCGGCGGGTGTGAAGGGGGCGAGCCCGTGCCGCGTCATCAGGGTGTTGGCTGTGCCATGGATGTCGGGCGCGCTGTCGATGAGCGTGCCGTCGAGATCGAAGATGACCGCGCGGGTCATGCCCTGACGCCGGTCGCCGCCTCTGCCGCGGCACGGATCGCGCGGATATTCGCGCCATAGGGCGCGGGGTCATCGGCGCTGCCGCCCTTGAACACCGCCGATCCCGCGACCAGCACATCGGCCCCGGCGGCGGCCATGAGCGGGGCGGTCTCGGGGGTGATGCCGCCGTCGATCTCGATATGGATGGGCCGGTCGCCGATCAGCGCGCGCAGGCGTTTCACCTTGTCGATCTGGGAATGGATGAATTTCTGCCCGCCAAAGCCGGGATTGACGGTCATCACGCAGACAAGGTCGATCATGTCGAGCAGGTTTTCCACCCCGTCGAGGCCGGTGCCGGGATTGAGCGCGAGCCCCGCCTTGCAGCCTGCGCCGCGAATCGCCTGGAGCGTGCGGTGGACATGCGGCCCCGCCTCCAGATGCGCGGTGAGCACATCGGCCCCCGCCTGCGCGAAGGCGTCGATCCATGGATCGACCGGGGAAATCATCAGGTGCACATCCATCACCGTGCGAATATGCGGTCGGATCGCGGCACAGAGCGGCGGGCCGAAGGTGAGGTTCGGCACGAAATGCCCGTCCATCACATCGACATGGACCCAATCGGCGCCCTGATCCTCGATCGCGCGGATCTCGGCCCCGAAGCGGGCGAAATCGGCGGAGAGAATCGAGGGGGCGATCTTGATCGAACGGTCGAAGGTCATGGCGCGGCTCCTCTCGGGCTGGGATGGGGGGGAGATGCGCGCTCGGGCGGGCAAGGTCAAGCCCGGCCTCCCCCGGACCCGGGGATGATGCGACAGCGCGCAATTGATCCCCGCGAATTTCCGTGCCACCGTATCCGGCGCCGCACAGGACGCGCGAACGACAGGACGAATAAAGGGAGGAATGCAGATGCAGGGCCAGATGATGCACCGGCCGCTCCAGATCATCGACATGCTGCGCTATGCGGCGCAGGCATTCGGGCAGGAGGGGATCGTCTCGGCGCGGGTCGAGGGCGATCTGCACCGGCAGAGCTATGTCCAGACCCTCGCGCGCACGGCGAAGCTGGCCCATGCCCTCACGCGGCTCGGCGTGGCGCGGGGCGACCGGGTGGCGACGCTCGCCTGGAATGGCTATCGGCACCTGGAGCTCTATTACGGCGTCGCCGGCATGGGCGCGGTCTGTCACACGATCAACCCGCGGCTGTCTCATGAGCAATTGCTCTATATCATCCATCACGCGGGCGACCGGCTGCTGTTCCTCGATCTGACCTTCGTTCCGCTGCTGGAGGCGCTGCTGCCCGATCTGCCCGAGGGGCTGCGGCTGGTGATCCTCACCGACCGCGCGCACATGCCCGAGACCAGATTCGAGGCGCTCTGCTACGAGGAGTTGCTCGCCGGGGAGCCAGACGATTTCCCCTGGCCCGAGCTGCCCGAGGACACCGCGTCGGGGCTGTGCTACACCTCCGGCACCACCGGCAACCCCAAGGGCGCGCTCTATTCGCACCGCTCCACCGTGCTGCACGCGCTTCAGGTGCCGCTCTGCCAGACCGCGAGCTTTCGCGCCGGCCGGCGCGTGCTGCCGGTGGTGCCGCTGTTTCACGTCAATGCCTGGGGGCTGCCCTATACCGCGCCGCTCAGCGGCATGACGCTGGTCATGCCGGGGCCCAATCTCGACGGGCCGAGCCTGTTCCGGCTGATGGAGGGCGAGGAGGTGTTCTCGGCCTGGGGGGTGCCCACGGTCTGGGCCGGGCTTCTGGCCGAGATCGAGGCGCAGGGGCGCGTGCCGCGCGGGTTTGCCGATCTGGTGGTGGGGGGCTCTGCCGCGCCACGGGTGATGATCGAGGCCTACGAGGCGCATGGCGTCAACGTGTCCCAGGCCTGGGGCATGACCGAGATGAGCCCGATCGGCACCCATGGCACGCTGCCGCCGCGCTATGACCACGCCTCCCCCGAGGAGCGGATCGCCGCCAAGTGCTGCGCCGGGCGACGCGCCTTTGGCGTCGAATTCAAGGTCGTCGGCGATGACGGCCGTCCGCAGCCGCATGACGGCGAGGCGGTTGGCGAGCTCTATGTGCGCGGCAACTCCGTGATTTCAGGCTATTTCAAGAACGAGGAGGCCACGCGCGCGGCCTTCGATGACGAAGGCTGGTTCGGCACGGGCGATGTCGTCTCGGTCGATGCCGAGGGTCGCCTCGTCATCCGCGACCGCGCCAAGGACCTGGTGAAATCGGGGGGCGAATGGATCAGCTCCATCGACCTCGAGAATGCCGCGCTCTCGCATCCGGGGATCGCCGCCTGCGCCGTGGTGGCGATGCCGCATCCGAAATGGGACGAACGCCCGGTGCTGGTGGCGGTGGCGGCGGGTGACGCGCGGCCCACTCTCGCGGAGATCCGCGACCACATGGCCGAGCATTTCGCCCAGTGGCAGCTTCCCGACGATCTGATCTGGGTGGAGGACTTGCCGCTCACCGCCACCGGCAAGGTGTCCAAGCTCACCATCCGGGAGCGCATGGCCGGTTACGTCCTGCCGGAATTGCGCGGGGATCGCGGGGACAGTGCATGAGCGCGCTCGACCTCGGCGCGCTCGGGGGCTGGCTGGCCCGGGACATGCCGGAGGCGGGCGCGCCGATCGCGGCCGAGAAATTCAGCGGCGGCCAGTCCAACCCGACCTATCGGCTGATCACGTCGGCGGGGCGGTTCGTGCTGCGTCGCAAGCCGCCGGGCGTGCTGCTCAAATCCGCCCATGCCGTCGAGCGCGAATTCCGTGTGCAGCGCGCGCTCGGCCAGAGCGCCGTGCCGGTGGCGCGAATGCATGTGCTGTGCGAGGATGCGGATGTGATCGGCTCTGCCTTCTACATCATGGAGGAGGTGGAGGGGCGTATCTTCGACGCGCCGTCGCTGCCCGGCCTCACCCCGCCCGAGCGCGGCGCCATCATCGACGCGATGAACCGGGTGCTGGCCGCGATCCATGATGTTGACCTCGAGGCCACGGGGCTCGACGATTACGGGCCGGCGGGCAATTACTATCGCCGGCAGGCGGATCGCTGGGCGGCGCAATACCGCGCGAGCATGACCGGGGACATGCCCGAGATGGAGGCGCTCATCGCCTGGATCGACGCGAATATCCCGCCGGAGGACGGGCAACGCTGCCTGGTCCATGGCGATTACCGGCTCGACAACCTGGTCTTTGCCCCGGATGCCGCCGAGGTGCGCGCCGTGCTCGACTGGGAATTGTCCACCACCGGCCATCCCTATGCCGATCTCGCCGGCGTTCTGATGCAATGGTCGATGCCCGCCACGACCGAGGGGCGCGGCCTTGCGGGGGTGAATCGTGCGGCGCTCGGCCTCTGGTCGGACGAGGACTTCGTCGCGCGTTATTGCGAACGGCGGGGGATCGCACCCATCGACGATTTCCGCTTCTACCTCGCCTTCGCCCATTTCCGCATGGCCGCGATCCTTCAAGGTGTCAGGAAGCGCGCGCTCGACGGCAACGCGGCGGATCCCGAGCGCGGGCTGCGGCTGGGCGCGTATGTGCCGCAATTCGCGCGCGCGGGGCTGGACGTGGCCGAGGGCCGGGCATGAGCGATCTGGAGCGACTCCTTCAGGGCGAGCCGCCCTCGGGATTTCAGACCCATCTGGGCTATCGGCTGCTGACCTGGGAGCCGGATTTCGCGCGGATGGAACTGCCCACGGGCCAGCACATCACCAACCGGCAGGGCCTGCCGCATGGCGGGATCCATGCCACGCTTCTCGATGCGGCCATGGGCTTTGCCGGCTGTCATACCGGCGATCCGGCGCGGCGGCAGATGGCGCTGACGCTCTCGCTGACGATCAATTACCTCGGGCAGGCGCAGGGCGCGCGGCTCATTGTCGAGGCGCGGCGCACCGGCGGCGGCAGGACCACCTTTTTCGCCGAAGGGACGGTGCGCGACGCAAACGGCACCACCGTGGCCACCGGCACCGGCGTGTTCCGCTACCGGCGCGGCGACTGAGGCCGCAGCCGACCGGGGCAAGGGGCAGGGCAACGGGCAAAGCCCCCCCGCCATCGCCGCGCGCGGAGATGACGGCGGGGGATTGCGCGTCACTCCTGCGCAGCGGCATAGGCGGCTTCGCGCTCGGACGGGTCGCGCGGCTCACGCGGGGGGCGGCCGATCACCTCCTTGAGGTCGTCGAGCTCGATGAAGTTGTCGGCCTGGCGGCGCAGCTCGTCCGAGATCATCGGCGGCTGGCTGCGGATGGTCGAGACCACCGAGACGCGCACGCCCTGGCGCTGGAGGCTCTCGACCAGCGGCTTGAAATCGCCATCGCCCGAGAAGAGCACGATGTGATCCACCTTCGGCGCCAGCTCCATCGCATCGACGGCAAGCTCGATATCCATGTTGCCCTTGACCTTCCGCCGGCCCTGGCTGTCGATATATTCGCGGGCGGGCTTGGTCACCATGGCATAGCCGTTGTAATGCAGCCAATCGACGAGCGGGCGGATCGGCGAATACTCGTCATTGTCCAGCAGCGCGGTATAGTAGAATGCGCGCAAGAGCTTGCCGCGGCGCATGAACTCGTTGCGCAACAACTTGTAGTCGATATCAAAGCCAAGCGCCCGCCCGGCGGCGTAGAGATTCGAGCCGTCGATGAACAATGCCAGACGGTCATCCTTGTAAAACATCACAAATGATCCTTCAAATGGGTCTGTCCAGCCCCGAAATGCGTGAGTGGTGTGAGTGGCGAGCACGTCGGGGACGATCAAGAGAGTTAGGGCCAGGGGCGTTGCCGCACAAGCCCGTCCTGTATCAATAAAGGATAGGTCGAGGGTGGCCAGTGATCAACTCTGCCTGATTGCTCTCGGTGGAAACCTGCCGTCGGAGGCGGGCAGCCCCGAGGCGACGATCGAGGCTGCGCTGCGGCATCTGGCGGCGGCGGGCGCGACCGTCGTGGCGCGCAGCCGGGCCTTTCGCACGCAGGCCTTTCCGCCCGGCTCGGGGCCGGATTTCGTCAACGCCGCCGCCGCGATTCGCGCGCCTGGCTCTCCCGAGGCGGTGCTGGCGCTGCTGCACGCGACCGAGGCCGCCTTTGGCCGGGTGCGCGCGGCGCGCTGGGGGGCGCGCACGCTCGATCTCGATCTGCTGGCCATCGGCGCGCTCGTGCGGCCCGATCCGGCGAGCCATGCGCGCTGGCGCGCTCTCGATCCGGCGGACCAGCAGGCGCGCACACCCGACCGGCTGATCCTGCCGCACCCGCGCATGGCCGAGCGTGCCTTCGTGCTGGTGCCGCTCGCGGAGGTCGCGCCCGACTGGTGCCATCCGCTGACCGGGCGCAGCGTGCGCGAGATGCTCGCGGCGCTGCCCGATACGGCCCGGGCCGAGGTGGCGCCGCTGCCGATTCCGCGCTTGTAAATCCCCGGCCAAGCCTCTAGATGAAAGGCTTCCGATCCACAGCCCGCATTTGTCCGGAGGTCGCATGGCCCGCGTAACCACAGAAGACTGCGTTGACAAGGTGCCGAACCGCTTCGAGCTGGTGATGCTCGCCGCGCATCGCGCCCGCGAGATTGCCGCCGGCGCGCCGATCACCGTGGATCGCGACAACGACAAGAACCCGGTCGTGGCGTTGCGCGAGATCGCGGAGGAAACCCAGTCGGTGGATGAGCTGCGCGAGCGGCTGATCGAATCCCAGCAGACCCAGATCGAGGTGGACGAGCCGGAAGAGGATTCCATGGCGCTGCTCATGGGCGCCGAGCCCGACCGCCCCGAGGCCGACGACATGTCCGAGGAAAAGCTGCTGCGCGCCCTCATGGAAGCCCAGGGCCAGGGCTGAGGCCCGGCCATTGCGCGCGAGCAAGGCGAGGCGCCCCTGACCGATGATCGCCGTTGACGACCTGATCACGCTGGTGCGCCATTACAATCCGAAGACGGACGAGGCCCTCATCCGCGCGGCCTATGAATTCGGCCGCGAGATGCACGAGGGCCAGACCCGCCATTCCGGCGAGCCCTATTTCACCCATCCCGTCGCGGTGGCCGCGATCCTGACCGAGCAGCGGCTCGACGATGCGACCATCGTCACAGCCCTTCTGCACGACACGGTGGAGGACACCAAGGCCTCCCATGCCATGGTCGAGGCGCGTTTCGGCCACGAGATCGCCGAGCTCGTCGATGGCGTGACCAAGCTCACCAATCTTCAACTCAGCAATTCCGAGACCAAGCAGGCGGAGAATTTCCGCAAGCTTTTCATGGCGATGTCGCGCGATCTTCGGGTGATTCTCGTCAAGCTCGCCGACCGGCTGCACAACATGCGCACGATCCGGGCGATGCGCCCCGACAAGCAGGCGCAGAAGGCGCGCGAGACGATGGATATCTATGCGCCGCTGGCCGGGCGCATGGGGATGCAGTGGATGCGCGAGGAGCTGGAGGATCTCGCCTTTCGCGTGCTCAACCCCGAGGCGCGCGCCTCGATCATCCGCCGCTTCATCACCTTGCAGCGCGAGGCTGGCGATGTGGTGGAGCGGATCACCGGCGACATGCGCCTCGAGCTCGATCGCGCGGGGCTGGAGGCCGAGGTGTTCGGCCGCGCCAAGAAACCCTACTCGATCTGGCGCAAGATGCAGGAAAAGGAGATGGGGTTTTCCCGCCTCTCGGACATCTACGGCTTTCGCATCATCACCCGGACCGAGGCCGATTGCTACGCCGCGCTGGGCGTGATCCATCAACGCTGGCGCGCGGTGCCGGGGCGGTTCAAGGATTATATCAGCCAGCCCAAATCCAACGGCTACCGCTCGATCCACACCACCGTTTCAGGGCGCGACGGCAAGCGGGTGGAGGTCCAGATCCGCACCCGCGCCATGCATGACGTGGCCGAAACGGGGGTGGCCGCGCATTGGTCCTACCGCGACGGGGTGCGCAGCGAGAACCCCTTTGCCGTCGATCCGGCGCGGTGGATTTCCTCGATGAACGAGCAGTTCGACGCCGAGGAGGATCACGAGGATTTTCTCGAGGCGGTCAAGCTCGAGATGTATGCCGACAAGGTGTTCTGCTTCACCCCCAAGGGCGATGTGGTGAAATTGCCGCGCGGGGCGACGCCGATCGATTTCGCCTATGCCATCCACACGCGGATCGGCCATGCCTGCGTGGGGGCGAAGGTGGACGGGATGCGCGTGCCGCTCTGGACGCGGATCAAGAACGGGCAATCGGTCGAGGTGATCACCGCCGACGGGCAGACGCCGCAGGCCACCTGGCTCGATATCGCCACCACCGGCAAGGCGCGCTCGGCCATCCGGCGCGCGCTGCGTGAACTGGACCGCGACCGCTATATCAAGCTGGGGCGCGAACTGGCGCGCTCGGCCTTCGAGCATGTCGGCAAGAAGGCCACCGACAAGGCGCTGGAGACGGCGGCGCGCACGCTGCGGCTGCGCAATGCCGACGAGGTGCGCGCGCGGCTGGGCAGCGCCGAGCTGACCGCGCAGCAGGTGCTGCGCGCGGTCTATCCCGATCTGGCGCCGCCCGAGGGCGCGGAGGTCACGCGCGAGCGCGCGGTCATCGGCCTGCGCGCCGATCAGGGATTCGACCGCGCGCGCTGTTGCCAGCCGCTGCCGGGGGAGCGAATCGTGGGCATCACATTTCGCGGGCAGGGCGTGGTGATCCACGCCATCGACTGCGAAACATTGTCGCGCTACGACCAGCAGCCCGAGCGCTGGCTCGACCTGCATTGGCACGCCGGCAGGCACCCGGCGGCCTATGATGTGACGCTCGATCTGACGATCGGCAACGACGCGGGCGTGCTGGGGCGCATCTGCACCTTGATCGGCGAGCAGAAGGCCAATATCTCGGATCTGACATTCGTGGATCGGAAACCCGATTTCTACCGTCTCCTGATCGATGTCGAACTGCGCGATGCCGAGCATCTGCACAGCGTCCTTTCGGCGCTCGACGCCGAAGCGGATGTCGCGGCGGTGCAACGCTATCGTGATCCGTCCCGCTCCGGGGACAAGCGCGAGGAAGCCTGAGCCGTGATCTTCCGGCGTCGAGACAAGCGGCCGTGGTGGCGCATCGTCGCCGAATTCGTCTGGCCGCGCGGCGGCTGGGGGCGGGCCTTTACCTATGTCAAGCATCGCCTGCACCGCCTGCCCGACCCGCCCGAGCGCATCGCGCGGGGCATTTTCGCGGGGGTGTTCACCACCTTCACGCCGTTCTACGGGCTGCATTTCGTGGTCGCGGGCACGCTCGCCTGGATCCTGCGCGGCAACATTCCGGCCGCGCTGCTTGGCACGTTCTTCGGCAATCCGCTGACCTACCTGCCGATCGGGGTCGTGTCGCTCCAGACCGGCCATGCGATTCTGGGGCGCCCGAGGCCCCACGAGGACGAGATCAGCCGCTCGCTCGGGGGCAAGTTTCTCGACGCGGGCGAGGATCTCAAGAACAACGCGCTGTCCCTCTTTACCGACCGGGTCGCGGACTGGCACGGGTTGGGGATCTTCTATCACGAGGTGTTCCTGCCCTATCTGATCGGCGGGATCATTCCGGGGATCATCGCCGGGCTGGCCGCCTATTATCTCAGCCTGCCGGTCATCGCCGCCTATCAGAAGCGGCGCAGGCTTGCGCGGGCGGCGCGCTGGCAGGCGATCGCGGAACAGCGGCTCGCGCGCGAAAACCGCGAAGGTAAGGCTGACGAGGGCGGCAAGGCGGACTAATCTGCGCCCTATATCGCGACGAAAGGAACAGCCGATGGCGACAGCGGAAAGATTGCGGCTAGGCGTGAACATCGACCATGTGGCGACGGTGCGCAACGCGCGGGGGGGCGCCTGCCCGGACCCGCTGCGCGCCGCGAAACTGGCCGAGGCGGCCGGCGCCGACGGGATCACCGCGCATCTGCGCGAGGATCGCCGGCATATTTCGGATGCCGATATCGACGGGCTGATGGCCGTGCTCTCGGTGCCGCTCAACTTCGAGATGGCGGCGACCGGGGAGATGCAGGAAATCGCCCTGCGCCACCGGCCCCACGCCGTCTGCATCGTGCCCGAAAAGCGCGAGGAGCGCACCACCGAGGGCGGTCTCGATGTCCTGCGCGAGGAGTTGCGGCTCGGGCGTTTCATCGAGCCGCTGCGCGCGGCGGGCTGCCGGGTGTCGCTCTTCATCGCCGCCGACCGCCGCCAGATCGAGGCCGCGCAGCGCATCGGCGCGAAAGTGGTCGAGCTGCATACCGGCGCCTATTGCGATGCCCATGCCGAGGGTGATCTGGCCACCCGCGACCGCGAACTGGCCGCCTTGCGCGAGATGTCGGCCCTTGCGCATTCGCTCGGGCTCGAGGTGCACGCGGGCCATGGCCTGAGCTATGACACGGTGCAGCCGCTGGCGGTCCTGCCCGAGCTGCGTGAGCTCAATATCGGCCATTTCCTCATCGGCGAGGCGATCTTTCGCGGGCTTGGCCCGGCCATCGCCGAAATGCGCCGCCTGATGGATGCGGCGCGGCATGGCTGAGGCGCGGATCCTCGCCGGGGCGGGCAACATGTGCGGGCCGCGGCGCGCCAGCGGGGGGCGGCGATGATCCTCGGAATAGGCACCGATCTGGCCAATATCGAGCGCATCGCCGGCGTGCTGGCGCGCCATGGCGACCGCTTTCGCAATCGCGTCTTTACCGAGGTCGAGCAGGCCAAGGCAGAACGCCGCGCCGATGTGGCGGGCACCTATGCCAAACGCTGGGCAGCCAAGGAGGCGTGTTCCAAGGCGCTGGGCACCGGGCTGCGCATGGGCATCGCCTGGAAGGACATGGCGGTGAGCAATCTGCCCACGGGCCAGCCGGTGATGCAGGTGACGGGCTGGGCCGCCGAGCGGCTGGCCGCGATGACGCCCGAAGGGCATGAGGCGGTGATCCATGTCACGCTCACCGATGATCACCCCTGGGCGCAGGCCTTTGTCGTGATCGAGGCGCGGCCCTGTTGCGCGCCTTGACACCCCGCCGCCTGCGCCGCATGTAGCGGGCGCAAGCGCAAAGGCAGGAGCAGTCATGGCATCGGACACCACCAAGGGCAGTTCCGTCTGGGAGACGGTCAAGACGGTGTTCTGGGCGCTGGTGATCGCGGGCCTCTTCCGCACGCTGTTCTTTCAGCCGTTCTGGATCCCGTCCGGCTCGATGAAGGACACGCTGCTGATCGGCGATTTCCTCTTCGTCAACAAGATGGCCTATGGCTATTCCTATGCCTCCTGCCCGTCGATCCGGCTGGGCGGGCTCAATATCGACGCGGCCGATATCTGTGGCTGGATGGGTGGCGAGAACACGCGCATTCTCGGCTCGGAGCCCGAGCGCGGCGATATCATCGTTTTCCGTCACCCGGTTGACGGCACCGATTTCATCAAGCGCCTCATCGGCCTGCCCGGCGACCGGATCCAGATGAAGGGTGGCGTGCTCCATATCAACGACGTGCCCGTGACGCTGACCCCGGCGGGCGAATTCGTCGAGGAATTCGCACCGCAGGGGCCGATGCGGATCCGCCCGCGCTGTGCCAATGGCGTGGTCGGGATCGGCGCCGACTGTATCAAGCTGCGCCATATCGAGACGCTCCCCGAGGGGCGCAGCCATGCGATCCTCGATATCGGCGATCAGCGCTCCGACCATACCGGCGTCTTTACCGTGCCCGAGGGGCATTATTTCTTCATGGGCGACAACCGCGACAATTCCACCGATTCGCGCTATCCGCAGGCGGTGGGGGGCGTCGGCTTCGTGCCCTATGAGAACCTGATCGGGCGTGCGAACCGGGTGATCTTTTCCTCGGCCGGGTCATCGATGCTTGCCTTCTGGACGTGGCGGGGGGATCGCTTCTTCACGAGGCTGGAGTGAAGCTGTCGGCGGAAATGCGCGCTTTCGAGGGGCGGCTCGGCCATCGCTTTGCGCAGCCGGCGCTGCTGGTCGAGGCGCTGACCCATTCCTCGATCTCATCGCCCGCGCGCGGCGACAACCAGCGGCTGGAATTTCTCGGCGACCGGGTGCTCGGGCTGGTGATGGCCGAGGCGCTGCTGGCACAGGATGAGGGCGCCGCCGAGGGCCAGCTTGCGCCGCGCTTCAACGCGCTGGTGCGCAAGGAGACCTGCGCCGAGGTGGCACGCGCGATCGACATCGGCGCGGTGCTCCGGCTGGGGCGCTCGGAGATGCTCTCGGGGGGGCGGCGCAAGCAGGCGCTGCTGGGCGATGCGATGGAGGCGGTGATCGCCGCGGTCTATCTCGATGGCGGTTTCGCGGCGGCGCGCGCGGTGGTGCTGCGGCTCTGGGGGGCGCGGATCAGCAGTGTCGCGGCGGATGCGCGCGACGCCAAGACGGCGTTGCAGGAATGGGCGCAGGCGCGCGGCCTGCCGCCGCCCGATTATGTGGAGATCGCCCGCGCCGGCCCCGATCACGCGCCGGTATTCACCATCGCCGCGCGGCTCGCCACCGGCGAGAGCGCCGAGGCCGAGGCCGGATCGAAACGACAGGCGGAACAGGCGGCAGCGCGGGCGCTGCTCGACAGGCTGGAGGGGCGGGGATGACCACGCGCGCGGGCTTTATCGCCCTGATTGGAGAGCCCAATGCGGGCAAATCCACGTTGCTCAACCGTATGGTGGGGGCCAAGGTCAGCATTGTCACCCACAAGGTGCAGACCACCCGTGCGCGCATCCGGGGCGTGGCGATGGAGGGCGAGAGCCAGCTTGTCTTTGTCGATACGCCCGGCCTCTTCCAGCCGAAGCGGCGGCTCGACCGGGCGATGGTGGCGGCGGCCTGGGGCGGGGCGGCGGATGCCGATATCGTGGTGCTGCTGATCGAGGCGCATCGCGGCCTCACCGAGGGGGTGGCGCGCATCCTCGAGGGGCTGGCGGACCTGCCGCAGGGGCGGCGGCTGGTGCTGGCGATCAACAAGATCGACCGGGTCGCGGCGCCGGTGCTGCTGGCGCTGACGAAGGCGATGAACGAGCGGCTGGCCTTCGAGCGGACCTTTCTGATCTCGGCCGAGCGTGGGCACGGGGTGGAGGATCTGCGCCGCTGGCTGGCCGAGGCGCTGCCCGAGGGGCCGTGGCTCTACCCCGAGGACCAGATCGCCGACCTGCCGATGCGCATGATCGCCGCCGAGATGACCCGCGAGAAGCTGACGCTCAGGCTGCATCAGGAACTGCCCTATCAGCTGACCGTGGAGACCGAGAGCTGGCAGGAGCGCAAGGACGGCTCCGTGCGGATCGACCAGGTGATCTATGTCGCGCGCGACGGGCACAAGGGGATCGTGCTGGGCCACAGGGGCGAGACGATCAAGGCGATCAGCCAGGCCGCGCGCGCCGAGATCGCCGAATTCCTGGGCCGTCCCGTGCATCTGTTTTTGCAGGTCAAGGTGCGCGAGAACTGGATGGAAGAGGCCGAGCGCTATGGCGAGATGGGGCTCGATTTCCGCGACGGATCGGCATGATGGAAGGCTCGGGAGCCTCCGGCGGGAGTATTTGGGGAAAGATGAAGGGGCAGGGATGGTGCCACGGCTGACCGCGCGGTTCTGGGTCGATGCCTATCTCGCGCGGCTGCGGCTGGAGGGGATCCCCGGCTTTGTCGTGGCGCATGGCGACGATGACGCGGGCGCGGTTCTGGTCAAGCTCAATACGCTCGACGGGCAGGCCGTGGTCTGGCACCGCTCGGTCGATCTGATGAGCGGGGAGCGGCGCTGGCTGGTGCTGGCCGAGGGGGAGGAGGCGGCTGTCGATGCCGCGATCGCCCGCCAGCGCGGGTATGATCCCGATCTGTGGGTGATCGAGGTGGAGGACCGCGCCGGGCGGCATCTGCTCGATGCGCCGGGGATGGCGGGCTAGCCGTGGAGTGGCGCGAGAAGGGAATTCTCCTGGGGTTGCGGCCGCATGGCGAGGGTGCGGCGGTCATCGAGGTGCTGACCGAGACACGGGGGCGGCATGCGGGGCTGGTGCCGGGCGGGGCGTCGCGGCGCATGGCGGCGCTGCTGCAACCGGGCGCGCAGCTTGACGTGACATGGCGGGCGCGGCTCGAGGAGCATCTCGGTATCTTCCGGCCCGAACCGTTGCGCTCGCGCGGCTGGGTGCTGGGCGACCGGCTGGCGCTGGCCGGGCTCAACGCGGTCTGCGCGCTGCTGCTCTTTGCGCTGCCCGAGCGCGAGGCGCATCCCCGGCTCTATCGCGAGAGCCTGGGCCTTCTCGACCTGCTCGACAGGCCCGGGATCTGGCCGCTGGCCTATCTGCACTGGGAACTGGCATTGCTGGAGGAGAGTGGCTTTGGTCTCGATTTGCGCCGTTGCGCGGTGATGGGCGCGGCGGCCAACGATCTGAGTTACATATCGCCGCGCACCGGGCGCGCGGTGTCGCGGGCGGGGGCGGGGGCGTGGGCGGACCGGCTCTTGCCGCTGCCGCCCTGCCTGCTGGGGGAGGGGGACGCGCCCGTGGCGGAGATCGTTCAGGGGCTGGAGGTCACCGGGTATTTCCTGCGCCATCGTCTCGCGCCGCATCTGGGCACGCGGCCGCTGCCGGATGCGCGCGAACGTCTCGTGGCACGGCTGCGGCGGTGATCGTTTCATGTCGGGGCGCGCTGGGGGCTGTCCGGTCCGGCGCGCCCTTGTCACGGATATTTCACAGCGGCCGGCTTGTTCCATGCGCGCGGAGCGATTATTGACCCGTCGAGTTGCCAGGTGTCACGCGGCAGGATCGGGCAGACCGATACCGGGGCGGCGTGCGGAGGCCAAGGGCGGGAGTGTGCGCGCATGATCACGGCCTATGCGCAGGAGGGGGAGGGGCTGCGCCCGATCGGCGCGGGAGAGACCGTGGCGCCGGTCTGGATCGACCTCTACCAGCCCGATGACGAGGAACGCGCGCGCGTCTCGCGCGCGGCGGGTGTCGATCTGCCGACGCGGGCGGAACAGGAGGAGATCGAGCTGTCCTCGCGGCTCTATCTCGAGGGCGGGGTGCCGGTGATGACCGCGCTTCTGCCGGCGCGCAGCGGCACCGGGGCGATGCAGATCGGGCCTGTCACATTCGTGTTGCGGCCCGCGCAGCTCATCACCATCCGCCACCATGCGCCGCGCCCGTTCGAGACCTTTCCGGCGCGGGCGGGCAAGGCCTCGCTCGGCTGTGCGAGCGCCGATGCGCTGCTGATGGGGCTGCTCGAGGAGATCATCGACCGGCTGGCCGATCTCACCGAGCAGAAGGGCCGTGAGATCGACGCGATCTCGCGCCGGGTCTTTGGCCCGGACACCATGGCCACCGAGGCGCATCGCGCCGCCCTGCGCGAGATCGGGGCCGCCGATACGCAGGTCATGCAGCTGCGCGAGAGCCTGATGACGCTCGAGCGGGTGCTGGGCTTTCTGGTGCCGGTGCTCGACAAGATGCGCGCCGCCAAGGCGCTGCGCGCCATGCTCAAGACCCATTACCGCGATGTGCGCACCATTTCGGAACAGGCGAGTTACCTGCAACAGAAGACGGCGCTCCTGCTCGATGCGACGCTGGGGATGATCAATATCGAGCAGAGCGCGATCATCAAGATCTTCTCGGTGGTCGCGGTGGCATTCCTGCCGCCGACGCTGGTCGCCTCGATCTACGGGATGAATTTCACCCATATGCCGGAGCTGGGCTGGACGCTTGGCTATCCGCTCGCGCTGCTGGTGATGGTGCTTTCGGCGGTGGTGCCGCTGTGGTTTTTCCGGCGGCGGGGCTGGTTGTGAGGCCGGCGGGATGAGCGCGCGCGGGACGGCGGCCGATATCGCCGAGCGGCTGGGAGGGGCGGCGCTCCGGGCGCTCTATGCCGACAGGGGCTGACGGCGGATCAGGTGAAAGCGCCCCTCGGCATCCTCGCCCATGAGCGAGAGCGCGTCGATGACGAAGGGCCGCGGCAGGAGCGGCACGAGACGCGGCCCAAGCGCGGCCTCCACCGCCGCGCGCGTTGCGTCAGGCAGATCGCCGGTGAGGGTCATGTGAAAGCGGAAGGCGTCCATCACGTAGGGATAGCCCCAGGCGCGCAGGTTGGCCTCCTCGGCGGGGGAGAGCGGGCGCGCGCGGCGGCGCGCCAGTTCGGCCTCGGTCAGAGGTGCGCGGAACGGATCGAAGGCGCGCACGGTGGCAGCAGAGAGCGCATCGAGCGCGGTCGTGTCGCCCTCCGGGCGCAGCGCGAGAAAGCGCCCCAGCCGCGCGAGCGCGAGCCCGTCGAGGCGGACCGGGGCGTGCGCGGCGCAGAAACCGGCCAGCGCCGTCTCGAGTTCGGCCGCGTTTGTGCCCGGGGCGAGGCGAAAGGGCGGCTTCATCGTGGCGTGCAGCCCGTATCGGCGCGGCACCGCGGTGATCTCGGCCAGGGGCAGGCCGGTTTCGGGATGCGCGCGCGGCGCGCCGGCTGCGGGATCCCAGCCAAGCCAGCCGGCCCCGAAATCGGCCAGCGGCCCGGGCGCGGGCGTGACATAGATCGCGTAGCGGACGAAGGGCATCGGGCGGTGCTCCATGGCGGCGGACGGCGTGGGCGACACAAGGTGCGGGCGGGCGCGCGTCCCGGCGGATCGGGTGGTGCCAGTGATGCGTCGCTGCGCGGGCTTTGACAAGGGGCCTGCCCGCGCGCATAACCGGCCTCGACATCTCGCGAAGTCCGGAGATCCCATGCCCCGACCGCTCTTCGATCTTCCCGCCCCGCCGCTCGTGCCCGTCACGGGCGCCGAGGCGGGCTACCCGGTGCGCCGCATCTTCTGCGTCGGGCGCAACTATGCTGCCCATGCCGCCGAGATGGGCAACGAGGTGGATCGCGAGGCGCCGTTCTATTTCACCAAATCGGCCCATGCGCTCTGCCTGTCGGGGACGACAATCCCCTATCCGCCGGGGACGCGGGATTGTCATCACGAGGTGGAATTCGTCGTGGCGCTGGGCGCGCCGGCGTTCCGGGTGCCGCAGGCCGAGGCAATGGCGGTGGTCTGGGGCTATGGCTGCGGGATCGACCTGACGCGCCGCGACCTTCAGGCGCAGGCCAAGGACGCGCGGCGGCCCTGGGATCTCGGCAAGGATTTCGAGAATGCCGCGGTGATCGGCGCGCTGACGCCCGGGGCGGCCTTTGGTGCGATTGCCGATCAGGCGATCCGGCTCACCGTGGACGGGCGGGTGGTGCAGGAGGCGCGGCTGTCGGAGATGGTCTGGTCGGTGCCCGAGATCATCGCGCATCTGTCGCAATTCTATCACCTCGGGCCGGGCGATCTGATCTATACCGGCACGCCGGCCGGGGTGGGGCCGGTGGTGGCGGGCAATGTGCTGCGGGGTGAGATCGCAGGACTCGCGCCGCTCCATCTGACGATCGGCGCGCCCGAACCCGAACAGGGGGCAAACCATGCGGCTTGAGGCGATGCCGGTCACGATGTTCACGGTGGTGATGGGGCTCTGCGGATTCACCCTGGCGCTGCGCGCGGGCGAGGCGGCGATGGGGATGGCGCATCTTGCCTCGGGCGCGGCGCATGTTCTGACGCTGGCAGTTTTTGTCGCGGTGGGGCTGGCCTATGCGGCCAAGGCGGTGCGGCATCCGGGCGCGGTGGCGGCGGAATGGGCGCATCCGGTGAGCCTTGCCTTCTTTCCGGCGATTTCGATTGCGCTGCTGCTGCTTGCCATTGTCACGATGGGGCCGGCGCCGGGGATTGCGCGGGTGCTCTGGCTGGTGGCGGTGCCGGTGCAGCTGTTGCTCACGCTGGCGGTGGTCTCGGGCTGGATCGGCAGCCGCGCCTTTGCGCACGGGCACCTGACGCCGGCCTGGTTCATCCCTGCCGTGGGGAATGTGATCGTGGCCGTCGCGGGCGTGCCGCTGGGTCATGTCGAGGTAAGCTGGTTCTTTGCCTCGGTCGGGCTGATCTTCTGGGTGGTGCTGCTGACGCTGGTGATGAACCGGCTGATCTTTCATGATCCGCTGCCCGGTCGGCTGCAACCGACGCTGGTCATCCTGATCGCGCCGCCGGCTGTCGGCTATCTTGCCTGGGTGGCGCTGGTGGGCGGGGTCGATCCCTTTGCGCGGGTGTTGCTCAACGGCGCCTATTTCTTCGCGCTGGTCGTGGCGGTGCAGGTGCCGCGCCTGTTGCGGTTGCCCTTCTCGCTGGCGCATTGGGCGCTCAGCTTTCCGCTGGCGGCGGTGACGTTGGCGAGCCTCGCCCATGCCGAGGCGACGGGATCGGGTGGGCACCGGGTGATCGGGCTCGCGCTTCTGGTGGTGCTGGCGGGGGTGATCGCGGGGCTGATCTGGCGCACGGGCGCGGCGCTGCGGCGCGGGGTGCTCTTCGGGGCCTGATGCGGGCGCGCGCGGGGGCGGCGCGGGGCCGGCTCAGCCCCCGCGGATCAGCTCGTCCTCGTCATCGAGCGCCGAAAGGCCGAGCGCATCGAGACCGTTCTCGAGGTGGTCCGACAGATGCGGCGTGCCGATGAGGTAATCGGCGCAGGGCGCCGTCGCCTCCTCGAAGGCGGTGCGCCTGGCCTCTTCGATCTCCTCCGGCTCGAAGCTGCCGCGCCCGATCCACATCACCGCGACGAGGCTGGCCTGTTCCTCTTCGGTCATGCCGTCGATGAAGGCGCGCAGCTCCGGTTCGGCGCGGTCGAGCTCGCGCGCCATGAGCACGACCTGCGCGATCTTGTGAACGGTGATGTCGAGCATGGCGGACCTCCCTCGCTGCAGCATCCTGCCACAGCTTTGCCCGCGCGCCGAGACCCTTTCCTTGATCTCACGCAAAAATGCGCAAGAAGGCCCATTCCGGCAGCAGGCGCGCGAGGCGGAACAGGTAGCTGAAGAGCCGGGGAAAGCTGCGCTGAAAGGCGTTCTCGTCGCACATCAGCTCGAACATCTGCTGCGCGGCCTCCTCGGGTGTCATCAGGAACGGCATGTGAAAGGCGTTCCTGTCGGTGAGCCGCGTGCGGATGAAGCCGGGATTCGCGAGTTGCACGCGGATGCCCGTGCGCCACAGATCGGCGTGCAGGCTCTCGGCGAGGTTCATCACCCCGGCCTTGGAGGCGGCATAGCCCATGGCCCCGGGCAGCCCGCGAAACCCGGCGAGCGATCCGGTGAGCACGATATGGCCCGCATCGCGCGCCACCATTCCAGGCAGCACCGCGCCCAGCACGCGCGCCGCGCCGGTGAAATTCACGTCCGCCATGGCGATCAGTTGCTCGGCGTCGGTCTCCTGCGCGGGCATCGGCCAATAGACCCCGGCGAGGAACACCACCCCGTCGATCTGTCCGAGGCTTGCCGCGGCCTCGCGCACCGCCGCACTGTCCTGCACATCGACGGGCAGCCCCTGTGCGCGCCCCGGCAGGCCCTCGGCCACCTCGGCGCAGCGCGCGGCATTGCGCCCCGACACGATCACCTCGGCGCCGGCGGCGCTGATCCTCTGGGCCAGCGCCGCGCCCAGCCCCTCGGTCGCGCCAACCAGCCAGTAGCGCTTGCCAGCCCAGCCGCTCATGCCTCCACCCGGCGCATGGTGGCGACCAGCTCGGCCACCTTGATCCCGAACTTGCGGAACTGGCTGCGATTCACGATCACCCCGCCCGGCGTCAGATACATCCAGTCGGTGACCGACAGGACATGCCCCCCCGCCTCGCGCGGCAGGCGGATGCGATAGCTGAGCTGCGCCGTCGCGCCTGACTGGCGGCCCGTGCCGGGGCCCACCAGATCGTCGGCCTCGGCGCGGATCGTGCCGTCATTGCCGAGGCTGAGCCGCCATTCGCGCTCCTGCCTGCGCCCGCTGTCATAGCGGAAATGCTCGCGCATCACGCCGCGATTGCCCTGCCATTCGGCCTCGAAATCGGCATCGAACCGCGAGGCGACCCGCCCCAATGGGCCATGGATCACGCCTTCGCATCTGATCGGGCCGCGCAGATATTCGCGCAGGTCGAGCATCGGGCCGGTGGCGGCGTAATCCTCGGGGCGTTGTGCGGCGAACCCGGCGAGGCGCGCGCGCAGCAGCACAAGCCCGAGCATCACAAGCGCACCAAAGAGCATCCACAGGACAGGCTCCATCTTCATCGCCTCCTTTCATCCAGATCCATGCGCGCCAGGAGTGTGACCGCGCCAAGTTTGAGCAGGCAGGGCACCCCGCCATAGAGCATCGCCAGAAGCCGCAGCGCGGCCTCGTCATTCTGTGTGCCGGCCTGAAATCCGCCCGCCCCGAGCGCGGGCAGCACCGCCACCGCCGCCAGCGCGAGCGTGAATTTCGACACGAAGGCCCAGAGGCTGAACCCTTCGGCCGCGCCGGGGGCTACCTCGGCCATGCGCCGCGCGAAGAGCGCCGGCAGAAGCGTCATGTCCGCCCCGGTCGCCGCCCCCGAGATCACGCAGATCAGCGCAAAGGCCAGCGTGTCGCCCGGCCCCAGCGTCACCGCCCAGCCGAAGGCCGCTATGGCAAGGACCATGGCGGCAAGCAACATCCGCCTTGTGCCGTGGCGCTCCGCCAGCGCCCCCCAGAGCGGGGCCGCGAGCGCGGCGCAGAGGAAAAAGAGCAGCAGATACGCCCCCTCCCATCCCGGCGCGGCAAGGCGGCTCTCGACGTAGAACAGGAACAGCGTCGAGGTGATCGCCACCGGCGCGGCATTCACCAGCGCGATGAGCAGGAGCCGGCGCGCCTGCCGGTCGCGCAGCACCGGGCCAAATCCCGAGGGTGCCACGCGCCCGCCCTGCCATTCGCCCGCCATGGCAAGCCAGGCAAGCAGCGCCAGCACCGCGAATGCGAGCGCAAAGCCCGCATAGCCGCCTAGTGCCACCGGCGCCACCGCCGCCGCGCAGATGCCCAGAAGCGCGCCGGTCTCGCGCCAGCGGGCAAGCCGCAGATGCCCCGCGCCGGGCAGGCGATCCGCCGCCGCGACCCCTTCGGCGTAAAAGCAGATGGTCAGGAAACTGAAGGCGGTGAACACGACCGACAGCATCAACGCGAACCACCAGAGCGGCGCAATCGGCGGGGTCACGGCAAAAAGCCCCAGCATCCCCCCCGCAATGAGCGCCACCGCGACCGTGACCGCCCGCCCGCGCACCGGGCGGAGTCGCGCGGCCAGCCAGCCCAGCGCCGGATCCTGCACCACGTCGAGAAGCCGCAGCACGAAGAGCGCGGTGCCAAGTGCCGCCAGCGAGACGCCATGCGCCTCGGCATAGACCTTGGGCGCATGGATATAGAGCGGCAGCCCGGCGGCGGCGAGCATCCCGGCAAAGAGCCCATAGGCGGGCAGGCGCGGTGCGGTGGCGGTGAGGGCCAATGTGCTCATCGGCTGACCTCATCCTTGGGCGGGGCAGGGCGGGCGCGAAACCCCGCCCCCTTCCACCAGAGCCGCAGCGCCTGCCAATGGATGAGCGCCAGCACCCGGCGCGACCCGAACGGACGCCGCAGCAGCGCGCCGAGCATCCCCGACAGGCGCAGCGGCGCGACAGGGCCGGTCAGCGTCGCCAGCACCCCGCCATTGCCCGCCGTCAGGTCGATCCGGATGCCGATGCGGTCCGCCCGCAGATCGAAGCGAAACGCATAGCGCCCCTCCACCGGCTGAAACGGCGAGACGTGAAAGCACTTGCGCGCCATGAGTCGGTCCGACGCGGTGATCGGGCCATGATCGTCGCGGTGGCACAGATAGGAATGGCGGTCGCCATAGGTGTTCGTCACCTCCGCGATGATCACCCGCACCGCCCCGTCCTCGTCGCGGCAGATCCAGAAGGAGACCGGGTTGAACACATGGCCCAGAACGCGCGGCTGCGCGAGCAGCTCGATGCGCGCGGGCGCGGGCAGGCCATGGGCGGCCAGCACCTCGCGCACCCAGGCAGCACCCCGCCCCTTGCCCGGTTCGCCACCATGGTCGCGGTCATGCAGCGACATGAGCCCCGCCCGGTTGCGCCCGAACAGGCGCGGCGCGCACGGGGCAGGGGCCTCGGCATCGAGCAGCAGGTAATCGACGCCATAGCGAAAGGCGTTCTCCACCGCGCCCTTGCGCCCGTGCCATGTGTGGCCCGCGATATGGGCGACCGTGCTCATTCCGCCGCCAGCGCCGCCGTGTCACGCGCAAGGATCGCCTCGGCCACCTCGAGCCCGCTCCACAGCCCGTCCTCGTGAAAGCCGTGGCGCAGCCAGGCGCCGCAAAACCAGGTGTGCCGCCGCCCGTTGCCCGCGCGCACCCGGCCCTGCGCGGCCTGCGCGGCAAGGTCATGGACCGGATGACGGAGCGTCACCTGATCGTGGATCAGCTCCTGCCGGATGGGCCGCGTGGTGTTGAGCGTGACGAAAAGCGGATCGTTCCCGGGGATCGGCTGGAGGCTGTTCATCCAGTAGGTGAGGTCGATCTGACCGCTGCGCTTCGCGCGTGCCTCGGTGTAGTTCCAGGACGACCAGACGGCGCGACGGCGCGGCATGAGGCGGGCATCGGCGTGCAGGGTGATATCGTTGGGCTGATAGGCGATGGCGCCGAGGTCGGCGCGCTCGGCCTCGTCGGCATCCGACAGAAGCGCGAGGCTGTCATCGGAATGGGTGGCAAGGATCACCTCGTCGAACCGCTCCCAGTCGCCGCCCCTGGCGCGGATCTCCACGCCGCCGGGCAGGCGGCGCAGCCCCGTGACGGGCGTGCCAAGACGAATGGTCACGCCAAGGGCGCGCATCGCCGCCTCGAGCCGCGCGACATAAACGCCCGAGCCGCCCTCGACCGTGAACCACTGGTGCTGTTCGTCATAGCCCAGAAGCCCGTGATTCTTGAAGAACTGCACCATGGCACGCGCCGGGAAATCGAGGATCTTCTCGACCGGCGTGGACCAGATCGCGCCGGAAAAGGGCGTGAGGTAACAATCACGGAACCGGCGGCCGAGGCGCATCTTTTCGATCAATCCGCCGATGGTCAGCCCCGGCTCTTCCGAGGCGGCGAGCGCATTGGCGTTGAAACGAAAGATATCGCGCAGCATCTGCCAGTGGCGCGGGTCGAGCGCGCGCGCGGGTTGCGCGAAATAGGCGCGCGCGCCGCTCAGGCCGTATTCGAACGCGCCATCGCCGAACGACGCGCCAAAGCTCATGTTGCTCGGCACCACCGGCACGCCGAGCCGGTCGAACATCGCCGTCAGACGGGGATAGGTGGCGTGGTTGAACACGATGAAGCCGGTATCGACCGGCTGATCGCCATGCCTGCCCGCCATGACCGTGCGCGCGTGCCCGCCGAGGCGCGGCTCGGCCTCGAAGAGGGTGACATGGTGGCGCGCGGCGAGGCGCTCTGCCGCGCCCATTCCGCTGATGCCGGCGCCGATCACGGCGATGTTTCTGAGGGTCATGGGCGCCTCTGTCATTGGTCTGTCCGGAGTGAATACGCAGCCCGCGCCCCGGCGGATCAGAACGCGGCGCATGAGGGTCCTGCGGCTGTGCGCGCGAAACTGATCCGGGGGCGGCCGGGCTGCGTAGAAGGGGCATGTTGATGGATGCCACCCGGGCCGCGCCCGCCCCCTCCTGCCGCGCCCCCTCGCCCGCCCCGGCGGCGCGTGATAGGGGACGTGGAGGACGTGACAGGGCGGCGGAAAGCGACGTGACATCACCGGACGAAACGACAGCGAACGAGGATTGGGTGGCGTGTCTTGCGCGCATACGCGATTCGGGGGACGAGGCGGCATTTGCCCGGCTCTTCGGGCATTTCGCGCCGCGGGTGAAGGCGTTTCTCATGCGCTCGGGCGCCGATGCCACCCTTGCCGAGGAGGTCGCGCAGGACGTGATGGCGACACTCTGGCGCAAGGCGCATCTGTTCGATCCGGCGCGCGCCTCGGTGGCGACCTGGATCTTCACCATCGCGCGCAACCGCCGCATCGACGCGCTGCGCCGTGCCCGGCGGCCCGAACCCGAAGACCTGCCCTGGGGGCCTGAGGCCGCGCCCGACCAGGCCGAGGCGCTGGCGCTGCAACAGGAGAGCGCGCGGCTTGGCCAGGCGCTCGCCACGCTGCCCGAGAAACAGCGCGTGCTGATCGAAAAGGCCTATTTCGGGGAGCTCAGCCATTCCGAGATCGCCGAGGAAACCGGCCTGCCGCTCGGCACGATCAAATCCCGAATCAGACTGGCGCTCGAGCGGCTGCGCCATGCAATGAAGTGACGACCATGACCCGGATCAGCCACCACCTTACCGATGCGCTCCTGATGGCCTACTCGGCCGGCACGCTGCCCGAGGCATTCAGCCTGACAGTGGCCACACATGTGTCGATGTGCGACGAATGCCGCGCGCGGCTCGGCGCCTTCGACAGTATCGGGGGCGCGCTTCTCGAGGAAGCGGCGGAACCGATGGCGGGGGACAGCCTCGCCGCGACCATGGCGCGAATCCGGGCCGCGGGCGGGACGCCGCGCGCGCGGCCGCCCGCCCCGCGCAGGACCGGCGTCCTGCCCGCGCCGCTTTGCGATTATGTGGGCGGCGATCTGGAGGCGGTGCGCTGGCGGCCTGTCGGGATGGGGGTGAAACAGGCGATCCTGCCCACCGCGAAGGGGGCGACGGCGCGGTTGCTCTACATTCCCGCGGGCGCGGCGGTGCCCGATCACGGGCATCGCGGAACGGAGCTCACGCTGGTGCTGAAGGGGGCATTTCTCGACGACGACCGGCGCTTTGGTCCGGGCGATATCGAGGTGGCGGGCGCGGAGCTGGACCACATGCCGGTGGCCGATATCGGGGATGATTGCATCTGCCTCGCCGCGACCGATGCGCCGCTGCGCTTTCGGGCGCTGATCCCGCGGCTCGCGCAGCCATTCCTGCGCATCTGAGGGGGCGCCCCGGTCGCAGATCGGGAGGATGGTGTGCCGCGCGGCTCATTCCGCGGCCGTGCCCATCGGGATCGCCGCCCCGTCGAGATCGGGATCGAAGCGGCACGCGCGGTCGCGACCGGACCTCTTGGCGCGATAGAGCGCCCGGTCGGCCTGCTGGATGGTCCGGTCCATGTCGCCATCGGGTGGCAATTCGGCGACGCCGAAACTCGCGGTGAGGCGCAGCGTGTGCTCGCCAAAGAAGATCTGGCTGGTGCGCACCCGCTCGGCGAGCCGATCGGCGATGGCATGGCCCTCCGCCATGCCCGCGCCCATGATCACGATCACGAATTCCTCGCCGCCAAAGCGCGCGACGATGTCGCCGGAACGGCAATTGGCGGTCAGGATCGCCGCGAACTGGCGCAGCGCCTGATCGCCCGCGAAATGGCCATGGCGGTCATTGAACCCCTTGAAATTGTCGATATCGGTGACGATCACGGCACAGCTTTGCGCGGTGATCGTCGCGGTGCGTTCATAGAAGCTGAGGCGCGTGTGCACGCCGGTGAGAAGGTCGTGGTGCAGCGCATGTTCGAGCCGATCGCCAAGGCGCGCGACCGCGCGCATCCGCTGGCCGACGAACCAGGCGATCGGCGCGCCGATGAGGAGCGCCATGGCCGAGCCCGGCAGCAGGGTGCGCATCGCCAGATCAACCGGCAGCAGCGCAAAGCGCAGCGCGACGCTGCCCAGGAGCGCCGCCACCGCGATGATCGCCGTGAAGCGCCAGACATCCGCACCCGTTCGCACCTGCCAGGACATGACCCGCCCTTTCCTCGTCACCGATCTCACGATGGGCGCGCGGGGTTAACGCAAGGTATCCTTTGATCCGCCAAATGAGCCGGATTTGACGCGAATTCGCCGCATCCCGGGCGCGGGCCGGGGGCGCAGGCGGGCATGGTCTCGGGCGTGTGGCCGGGATATGCTGTCGGCGCGACCGATGACGGCGCGGGTCAACAGGGTCTCGGGATCGGGAAAGATGGGCAAAATGCTAAAGGAATTCAAACAGTTCATCGCCAGGGGCAATGTCATGGACATGGCCATCGGCATCATCATCGGGGCGGCGTTCACCGCCATCGTCAATTCGATGGTCGCCGATCTCATCAATCCGATCATCAGCCTGTTCCTGGGCGGGGTCGATTTCTCGGGCCTCTACATCGTGCTTGGTTCGGGCGACTATCCCTCCATCGCCGCCGCCGAAGAGGCGGGGGCGGCGGTATTCGCCTATGGCCGATTCGTCATGGCGGTGATCAATTTCCTGATCATCGCCTGGGTGGTGTTCCTGCTGGCGCGGGCGATGAACCGGATGCGGGAGGCGACCCTCGGGCCGAAAAAGAAGGCCCCCGCCGTCAATCCCGGGCCGACCGAGCTCGACATCCTCAAGGAAATCCGCGATTCGCTGAAGAAGTGAGCGCGCGGCGGGCATCTGATGGGTGCCCGCCGATGCCATGCGGCAGGTCGGGTGCGCAGGCTTGGGCAAACGTCCCGCGCGGATCGAGGCGCGCCCTGCGCGGCTCCCGTAGCGGTCGCGGGCAGTCGCCGGGGCCTATGCACCGATCACGGCATGGGGCGCGATGCGCCTCAGGGCCGCCCCTCAGCCCGCCCGCAGGCTGGCCGTGACGTAATTCACGCTCAGGTCGCGCGCGGACAGTCGCCATTGCCAGGTGATCGGGTTGAAGACGAACCCCTTGCGATCCACCGGGTCGAGACCCGCCTTGCGCAAGAGGTCGTATAGCTCATCGGGCGTGATGAATTTCGACCAGTCATGCGTGCCCCTGGGCAGCCAGCGCATGACATATTCCGCGCCGACAATGGCCATGGCAAAGCTCTTGGGATTGCGGTTGATCGTCGAGCAGATATGCAGCCCGCCCGGTTTCAGCAGATCGTGGCAGGCGCGCAGATAGGTCAGCGGATCGGCGACATGCTCGACCACCTCCATGTTGAGCACTACGTCGAACCGCTCGCCCGCCGCGGCCATGTCCTCGGCACTGGTGTGGCGGTAGTCGATCACAAGGCCCGACTGTTCGGCATGGAGCCGCGCCACGGGGATATTGCGCGGCGCGGCATCGGCCCCCACCACCGTCGCGCCAAGCCGCGCCATCGGCTCGGAGAGCAAGCCCCCACCACAGCCGATATCGAGCAGGCGCAGCCCCTCGAAGGGGCGCGGCTGCGACAGGTCGCGGTCGAACTCGGCGGCGATCTGCGCGGTGATATAGTCGAGACGGCAGGGGTTGAGCATGTGCAGCGGCCTGAACTTGCCGTTCGGATCCCACCATTCGGCGGCCATCGCCTCGAACTTGGCGACCTCGGCAGGGTCGATCGTGCTCTGCGTGGCTTGCATTCCGGGCTCCCTGTGGCTCAATGGGTTTCGGGCGATATACAGGACAGGCGATATATAGGACAGGCATGGACAGAGTCTCGGGCCATAAGAGCGCAGTGCATTATCTCTACCCCCCCGTCGAGCCCTTCGACCGGCGGATGCTCGATGTGGGTGATGGCCATTCGGTCTATGTCGAACAGTCGGGGCGGCGCGACGGGCTGCCGGTGGTGGTGCTGCATGGCGGGCCCGGCGGCGGATCGAGCCCGGCGATGCGGCGCTATTTCGATCCCGCGATCTATCGGATCGTGCTCTTCGATCAGCGCGGCTGCGGGCGCTCGCGCCCCCATGCCAGCGTCGAGGCCAACACGACCTGGCACCTGGTGGCCGATATCGAGCGCATCCGCGAGGCGCTCGGGATCGAAAGCTGGATCGTCTTCGGCGGAAGCTGGGGGGCGACGCTCGCGCTCATCTATGCGCAGACCCATCCCGAACGCGCGCGCCACCTGATCCTGCGCGGCGTCTTCACCATGACGCAAGGAGAGCTCGACTGGTTCTATGGCGGGGGGGCGGCGGCCTTCTGGCCCGAGACCTGGGCGCGGTTCGTGGCCCCGATCCCCGAGGCCGAGCGCGGCGACATGATCGCCGCCTATCACAGGCGGCTCTTTTCCGGCGACCTGGGGCAGGAGGTGCGCCACGCCAAGGCCTGGTCGGCCTGGGAAAACGCGCTGGCCACGGTGCATTCCACGGGCGCGGGCGGCGACTGTCCCGCCGATTACGCGCGCGCCTTCGCGCGGCTGGAGAATCACTATTTCCACAATCGTGGCTTTCTGGAACGCGACGGGCATATCCATGCCAACATGCACCGCATCGCCCATGTGCCGGGCACCATCGTGCAGGGGCGCTATGACATGATCTGCCCGCCCGCCGCCGCGCACCGGCTGGCCGCGCTCTGGCCGGCCTGCGATCTGCGGATGGTGCCGCTCGCGGGGCACGCCCTGTCGGAGCCGGGGATCAGTGCCGAGCTGGTGGCGATCATGCGCCGGCTGGCCGAGCGCGGCTGAGCATTGCCGCGCGGGGCGCATCGCGCTAAGGCGCTCGGGCCATGAAAACGCTCTCCGATCTCCATGCCCGGCGCGTCGCCGAGGGTGTGATCGCCCGCGATCCGGCGCAGGAGGCCGTCCTGCCCGAGTTCGAGCGCATCCGCGCGGCCCTCGCCGAGACCCCGAGGAAGGGCTGGTTCCGCCGCGCGCCCGAGCCACCCAGGGGGCTCTATCTCTGGGGCGGGGTCGGGCGTGGCAAGTCGATGCTGATGGATCTCTTCGTCGAGACGCTCACCGTGCCCAACCGGCGGGTGCATTTCCACGCATTCATGCAGGAGATGCATGCAGGGCTTCATGCGGCCCGCGCGCGCGGCGCCGCCGATGCGCTGGCGCCGGTGGCGGCGGGGGTGGCGAAATCGGTGCGGCTGCTGGCCTTTGACGAGATGCAGATCACCGATATCACGGACGCGATGATCGTGGGGCGGCTGTTCGAGGCGCTGTTCAATGCCGGGGTGGTGGTGGTCACGACCTCGAACCGGGCGCCCGACGATCTCTACAGGGACGGGCTGAACCGGCAGCTCTTCCTGCCCTTCATCGCGCTCTTGAAGGAGCGGATGGTGGTGCACGAGATGGCCGGCCCGACCGATTACCGCCAGAACCGACCAACGGGCGCGCGGCGCTGGTTCACGCCGCTCGATGCGGCGAATCGCGCGCAGATCGCGCGGCTCTGGCAGGAGCTGACCGGGGGGAGGGCGATGCGCCACGCGATCACGGTCAACGGGCGCGTGCTGGAGATCCCGGCCTTTCACGAGGGCTGCGCGCGCGCCACATTCTACGACCTGTGCGGGCGGCCGCTCGGCCCGGCGGATTATCTCGCGCTGGCGCGCGCGGTGCGGCTGCTGGTGCTGGAGGACATTCCCCAGCTCGGCCGGTCGAATTTCAACGAGGCGCGGCGCTTCGTGACGCTGATCGACGCGCTTTACGAGGCGCGCGTGCAGCTTGTCGCCTCGGCGGCGGCGGATCCGGAATATCTCTATCTCGAGGGGGAGGGTTCCTTTGAGTTCGCGCGCACCGTGAGCCGGCTGCACGAGATGCAGTCCGAAGGCTGGGGCGCCGCGGGCTGAAATCGGCCCTTGCAATGCCGGGCGCGCGGGCCTATATCGCGCTTGACAGCGGCGCCTCGGGCTCTCCGATGGTTCCACCGGAAAACATGACGGGCCGCGCGCCCGTTTTTTTGTGCTTGGACAGGATGACAAACGACCTCATCGCAAAGGCCGCCATCGACCGCAGGCTTGCCGAGATCATCGCGCCGGTGATCGAGGGCATGGGATTCGAGCTTGTGCGCGTGCGGCTCATGGGCGGCAAGGCCCATGTGCTCCAGGTCATGGCCGACCGGCCCGAGGGCGGGATCGAGGTGGACGATTGCGCCGCCATCAGCACCGCCATCAGCGCCGTTCTGGACGTGGAGGATCCGATCGTGGACGCCTACACGCTCGAAGTGTCGAGCCCCGGCATCGACCGCCCGCTGACGCGGCTCAAGGATTTCGAGGCCTTCGAGGGCTACGAGGCGCGGCTCGAGACCGCCGAGCTGATCGACGGGCGCAAACGGTTCAAGGGCGTGCTCGCCGGGGTCGAGGGCAACGAGGTGCTGATCAATATCGAGGAGGGCACGATCGGGCTCGATTTCGACTGGCTCTCGGACGCCAAGCTGATCCTGACCGACGATCTGATCCGCGAGATGCTGCGCGCGCGCAAGGCGGCGGGCGTGATCGACGAGACGCAATTCGACGAGATAGAAACCGAGACCGGTTCCGAGGAGGACTGAGACCATGGCCATCACATCCGCCAACCAGCTCGAGCTGTTGCAGACCGCCGAGGCGGTGGCGCGCGAAAAGATGATCGACCCGGGCCTCGTGATCGACGCCATGGAAGAGAGCCTCGCGCGCGCCGCCAAGAGCCGCTACGGCGCGGAAATGGACATCCGCGTCAAGATCGACCGCAAGACCGGGCGCGCGGCCTTTACCCGCGTGCGCACCGTGGTCGAGGAGGAGGCGCTGGAAAATTACCAGGCCGAATTCACGCCCGAGCAGGCGCGCCCCTATTTCACCACCCCCGCACCGGGGCGCGACGAATACTGGCTGCGCGACGGCGTGCGCATCGACCCGGCCGAGGCGGACGGCCCGCAGCCGGGCGACGAATTCCACGAGGCGGTGCCGCCGGTGGAAATGGGCCGCATCGCCGCGCAGAGCGCCAAGCAGGTGATCTTGCAAAAGGTGCGCGAGGCCGAGCGCGACCGCCAGTATGAGGCCTTCAGGGATCGCGTCGGCACGATCGTCAACGGCGTGGTCAAGCGCGAGGAATACGGCAACGTCATCGTCGAGCTTCAGGGTTACGGCGAGGCGATCCTGCGCCGCAACGAGAAGATCGGCCGCGAGGCCTATCGTCCCGGCGAACGCATCCGCGCCTATGTCAAGGACGTGCGCCGCGAACAGCGCGGGCCGCAGATCTTCCTCAGCCGCACCGATCCGCAATTCATGGCCGAGCTCTTCAAGATGGAAGTGCCCGAGATCTACGACAACATCATCGAGATCAAGGCCGTCGCCCGCGACCCCGGCAGCCGCGCCAAGATCGCCGTCATCAGCCATGACAGCTCGATCGACCCGGTCGGCGCCTGCGTCGGGATGCGCGGCAGCCGGGTGCAGGCGGTGGTGAACGAGCTCCAGGGCGAGAAGATCGACATCATCCCGTGGAACGAGGATCAGGCGACCTTCCTTGTCAATGCGTTGCAGCCTGCCGAGGTCTCCAAGGTGGTGATCGACGAGGATGCGCAGCGCATCGAGGTGGTGGTGCCGGAGGATCAGCTGAGCCTCGCCATCGGGCGGCGCGGGCAGAACGTGCGGCTGGCCTCGCAGCTCACCGGGCTCGATATCGACATCATGACCGAGGCGCAGGACAGCGAGCGCCGCCAGAAGGAATTCGAGGAGCGCACGCGCCTGTTCATGGAGGCGCTCGATCTCGACGAGTTCTTCGCCCAGCTTCTCGTCGCCGAGGGATTCACCAATCTCGAGGAGGTGGCCTATGTCGATCTCGACGAGCTTCTGGTCATCGACGGGGTGGACGAGGACACCGCCGCCGAGCTTCAGGCGCGGGCCCGCGACGTGCTCGAGGCGCAGGCCGCCGAGGCGCTCGACAAGGCGCGCGCCCTGGGCGCCGAGGACAGCCTCATCGGCTTCGAGGGGCTGACCCCTCAGATGGTGCTGGCCCTGGCCGGGGACGGGGTCACGACGCTGGAGGATTTCGCCACCTGCGCCGATTGGGAACTGGCCGGTGGCTGGACCACGGTCAACGGCGCGCGCGTCAAGGATGACGGCATCCTCGAGCCCTTTGGCGTTTCGCTCGAGGAGGCACAGGACATGGTGATGACCGCTCGCGTCATGCTGGGCTGGGTCGATCCCGATGACCTCATGCCCCAGGCGGAAGATGCGCCAGAGGCAGACGCCGGGGAGGCCGGGGCCTGATCCGTCAGGCTCCGGGGTCAGCCATGGGTCGCGGTGGGCAACCCGGGGATCGCGCGGACGGTCCCGAGCGCAAATGCATCGCCACGGGCGAGGTGCACCCGAAACCGGCGCTGGTGCGGTTCGTCATCGGGCCCGAAGGCGAGGTCGTGCCCGATATCGCGGCCCGGCTGCCGGGCCGGGGCATCTATGTGTTGCCCAACCGTGCCGCGCTTGAGCGCGCGGCGACCAAGGGCCTCTTTGCCCGCGCCGCGAAACAGCCGGTGCGCGTGCCCGCGGATCTCGCGGCACGGGTCGAGGCGCTGCTGGCGCGGCGGGTGATCGAGCTGCTCAGCCTCGCGCGCAAGGCCGGTGAGGCGGTGGCCGGTTACGAGAAGGTCAAGGACCGGTTGGCGCGCGGCGACGTGCGGGTTCTGCTCCAGGCCAGCGATGGCTCGGAGCGCGGCAAATCGGGCCTGAGCACGCCCGAGGGGGGCACCTATATCGGCTGGCTGACCGCTGACGAGCTTGGCCAGGCATTCGGCCGTCAAACCACGATCCATGCCGTGCTGGGCTATGGAGGTTTGGCGCAACGTGTTGTAGAGGAGGCGGCAAGACTGAAAGGTCTGCGCGTCTCGGACGCCGGGACGGCGCGCCGGAAAGGAAAGTAAGAGCACATGAGCGACAACGACGGAAAGAAACCCTTGGGTGTGCGTGGCGGTCCCCGCGCGGGGAACGTGAAGCAGAGCTTCAGCCATGGACGCACCAAGAACGTCGTCGTGGAAACCAAGCGCAAGCGCGTCGTCGTGCCCAAGCCGGGCGCGGCATCCGCCGGCGTGGGCAATTCCCCCGCCGTCGCCGCCTCCGGGGCTACCAGGCGCCCCGCCGGGATTTCCGATGCCGAGCTGGAGCGCCGGATGAAGGCGCTCGCCGCCGCCAAGGCGCGCGAGGCCGATGAGGCCGCGCGCCGCGCCGCCGAGGAAAAGGCCCGCGAGGAAGAGCGCCAGCGCCGCCGCGAGGAGGCCGAAGCCAGGGAGCGCGAACAGCGCGAGGCCGAGGAACGCGCCCGCCAGAAGGCCGAGGAGGACGCGCGCCGCGAGCGCGAGGCCGCCGAGGCCCGGGCGCGCGACGCCGCCCCCCCCGCCCCCGATGCCACCCCCGCCCGCCCCGCCGCGGCGCGTCCAGCCGCGCCGACGGCGCCGCGCCGCCGCGAGGAGGACGACCGCGACTCGCGCCGTGGCAAGGGCCGCGCCGGCGGCGACGATGGTGGACGCCGCACCGGCAAGCTCACGCTCAACCAGGCGCTTGCGGGCGGCGAGGGCGGTCGCCAGAAATCCATGGCCGCGATGAAGCGCAAGCAGGAGCGCGCGCGTCAGAAGGCCATGGGCGGGATGCAGGAGCGCGAGAAGGTGGTGCGCGACGTGCAGGTGCCCGAGGTGATCGTGGTCTCCGAACTGGCCAACCGCATGGCCGAGCGCGTGGGCGACGTGGTCAAGGCGCTCATGCAGATGGGCATGATGGTCACGCAGAATCAGTCGATCGACGCCGATACGGCCGAGCTCATCGTCGAGGAATTCGGCCACCGCGTCGTGCGGGTCAGCGATTCGGATGTCGAGGACGTGATCGACACGGTCGAGGACCGGCCCGAGGATCTCAAGCCGCGCCCGCCGGTGATCACCATCATGGGCCATGTGGACCACGGCAAGACCTCGCTTCTGGATGCGATCCGCGATGCCAAGGTCGTCGCCGGCGAGGCGGGCGGCATCACCCAGCATATCGGCGCCTACCAGGTCACGACCGACAGCGGCACGCTGCTGACCTTCCTCGACACGCCGGGCCACGCCGCCTTTACCTCGATGCGGGCGCGCGGCGCGCAGGTGACGGATATCGTCGTGCTCGTGGTGGCCGCCGACGATGCGGTGATGCCGCAGACCGTCGAGGCGATCAACCATGCCAAGGCCGCGGGCGTCCCGATGATCGTGGCGATCAACAAGATCGACCTGCCCGCAGCCGATCCCGACAAGGTGCGCGCGGACCTGCTGCGCCACGAGGTCGTGGTCGAGAAGATGTCGGGCGACGTGCAGGATGTGGAGGTCTCGGCCATTACCGGGCAGGGCCTCGACGAGCTGCTGGAGGCGATCGCGCTTCAGGCCGAGATCCTCGAGCTCAAGGCCAATCCCGACCGCGCCGCCGAAGGTGCGGTGATCGAGGCGAAGCTCGACGTGGGGCGCGGCCCCGTCGCCACCGTGCTGGTGCAGCGCGGCACGCTGCGCCAGGGCGATATCTTTGTCGTGGGCGAGCAATACGGCAGGGTGCGCGCGCTGATGAACGACCGGGGCGAGCGCATCACCGAGGCCGGCCCTTCGACGCCGGTGGAGGTGCTCGGCCTCAACGGCACACCCGAGGCGGGCGACGTGCTCAACGTCGTCGAGACCGAGGCGCAGGCCCGCGAAATCGCCAGCTACCGCCACGAGAAGGCCAAGGAAAAGCGCGCCGCCGCCGGCGCAGGCACCTCGCTCGAACAGCTTCTGGCCAAGGCCAGGGAGGATGAGAACGTCAAGGAACTGCCCATCGTCGTCAAGGCCGATGTGCAGGGCTCCGCCGAGGCGATCGTGCAGGCGATGGAGAAGATCGGCAACGACGAGGTGCGCGTGCGGGTGCTGCATTCCGGTGTCGGGGCGATCACCGAATCCGATGTGGGCCTCGCCGAAGCCTCGGGCGCGCCGGTGCTGGGCTTCAACGTGCGGGCCAACGCGCCCGCCCGCAACAGCGCCAACCAGAAGGGCGTGGAAATCCGCTACTATTCGGTGATCTACGATCTGGTGGACGATGTGAAGGCGGCCGCAAGCGGCCTTCTGGGCAACGAGATCCGCGAGAAATTCATCGGCTATGCCCGGATCAAGGAGGTCTTCAAGGTCTCCGGCGTGGGCAAGGTCGCGGGCTGCCTCGTGACCGAGGGCGTGGCGCGGCGCAGCGCCGGGGTGCGGCTGCTGCGCGACGACGTGGTGATCCACGAGGGCACGCTCAAGACGCTCAAGCGGTTCAAGGACGAGGTGGCAGAGGTCCAGTCCGGTCAGGAATGCGGCATGGCCTTCGAGAATTACGAGGATATCCGCGAGGGTGACGTGATCGAGATCTTCGAGCGCGAAGAGGTCACCCGCAGCCTCGCCTGACCGGGGGGCACGGGACAATGGCAAAGGGCCGGGGATGATCCCCGGCCCTCGTCATTTTCACAGTGCTCAGTTGTATTTCTTGGCTCAGTTGTATTTCTTGATTTCGCCGGATTTCAGGCGCGACAGGTAGCTGTTGAGCTCGCGCTTGACGATCGGCATCAGGAAATAGAGCGCGATGATGTTGACCACGCCCATCGCGAAAAGCGCCGCATCCGAGAAATCGAGCACCGCGCCAAGGCTCGACACCGAGCCGATGAACACGAAGACGCAGAAGATCAGCTTGAAGCTCAGCTCCTGGTTCTTGCCCTCGCCGAACATGTAGGTCCAGGCCTTGAGGCCGTAATAGGACCAGGTGATCATGGTCGAAAAGGCAAAGAGGATCACGGCGATGGCCAGCGCATAGGGCGCCCAGCCAAAGACCGAGCCGAACGCCGCCGAGGTGATCGGCACGCCGCCCGTCGCGCCGCTCGCCGTCGCGATCCGGCCCGCCTCGTTGAGCATGTAGCGCCCGGTTTCGGCGTCGATCAGCAGTTGCTGCGTGATGATGATCACGAGCGAGGTCATGGTGCAGATCACCACCGTGTCGATGAACGGCTCCAGCAGCGACACGAAGCCCTCGGTGATCGGCTCCTTGGTGCGCACCGCCGAATGGGCGATCGGGGCCGATCCGATCCCCGCCTCGTTCGAGAACGCCGCCCGGCGGAAGCCCTGGATGATCGCGCCGACGATCCCGCCGACGATCCCCGAATCGGTGAACGCGCCGCGGAAGATCTCGCCGATCGCCCAGAGGATCATGTCGGCGTTCATCGCGATGATGAGGAGCGCCACGAGCACATAGCCGACGCCCATGAACGGCACGACCTTCTCGGTCACGCGGGCGATCGACTTGATGCCGCCGACGATCACGATGAACACGACCACCGAGAGCGCGAGCCCCGTCACCCATTCCGGGATGCCCACGACCTCCCGCACCTGGCTGGCCGCCTGGTTGGCCTGGAACATGTTGCCCCCGCCCAGCGCGCCCAGCACGCAGAAGATCGAGAACATCACCGCCATGAACCCGCCCAGCGGCAGGCCGCGCTCGGCAAAGCCCTTCCTGATGTAATACATCGGGCCGCCGGACACGGTGCCGTCCTCATACTCGTTGCGATATTTCACGCCGAGGGTGCATTCGGTGAACTTGGTCGCCATGCCCAGAAGGCCCGCGAGAATCATCCAGAACGTCGCACCAGCCCCGCCGATGCTGACCGCGACGGCGACCCCGGCGATATTGCCGAGCCCCACCGTGCCCGAAAGGGCCGTGGCGAGCGCCTGGAAATGGCTGACCTCACCGGCATCGTTCGGATCGGAATAATCGCCCCGTACCAGCGCGATGGAATGTCGGAACGCGCGGAACTGGATAAAGCCGAAATAGAGCGTGAACACCACGGCGGCGACGACCAGCCAGGCGACGATCCACGGCACGCCCCAGACCGAGGCGAAGATCAGGTTCACGAACCAGCCGGTGCTCGCGGCAAAGATCGAATCGACCCGCTCGCCCAGGCCCTGCGCCTGTGCCAGCCCCGGCAGCAGCGCCAGCAGCGCCATGCCAAGGGTGAAATGAATCCGTTTCATATGTTTTGTCCTCTTTCCTGTCCCTGTTGGTTTGCGATACGGGGGTTACGGCACGATCGTGCAGGGCACCGGCGAGGCCTGCACAAGCGCCCCCGCGACCGATCCGAAAATCCGCGCCTCGAGCGCCGATTGCCCCTCGCGCCCGATCACGATCTGCACCGCGTCCAGTTCGGAGGCGATCTTGCAGAGCAGGTCGGCGGTGTTGCCGTAGCGGATCACCACCTCGACGGGAATCCCCGCCTCCTGCAATTCCCGGGCCACGCTGCCGAGGATCTGTTGCTCGGCGCGGGCCATCTCCTCCTTGCGGCGCTTGTGGCGCTCCTCGAGTTCGGTTGGGGTCAGAAAGGAATATGGCGACCATTCGAGCACATGCGCGAGCACGATCGTGCCGCCTTGTGCCCTGGCACGGTTCATGGCGAATTCCAGCGCACGCCGCGCCGATACGCTGCCGTCATAGCCGACGACGAATTTTTCGGACATCGGGAATCTCCCTTCGATCTGGTTTGTCCGGGATCCGTGGCGGCCCCGGTGGCCCAGACTAGCAGGAATTTCGCCGTTCAAAGTCCATGAATTTTTCGGGTGGCGTGCGGAAAGGGCCGGATTTCCACCGAATTGTGGATTTCAGGCAAGACTGCCTCGCGCCTGGGCGTGCTCAGTAGCTGTATTCGGCGTAGATGCGGCTCAGGTCGCCCTGCCAGTCGCCATGATAGCGCGCCAGCAATTCGTCGGCGGGGGTCATGCCGGTTTCGACGCTGTCATGCAGCGTGTCGAGGAAATGCGTCTCGTCGGGGATCATGCCGCCGCCGCCGGCGCGCGCCCGCGCCTTGAGCCCGGCATGGGAGAGCGCCAGCGCCTCGCGCGCGAGGGCGCGCATGTCGATGCCATCGACCTTCGCCTGAAGCCCGTCCACGCTGGCCGCGACGCGCAGCGCCTCGCGCTGCGCGGCAGTCCAGCCCTTGACCAGATTCCAGGCGGCGTCGAGCGCGGATTGGTCATACATGAGCCCGACCCAGAACGCGGGCAGCGCGCAGAGCCTGCGCCACGGCCCCCCGTCGGCGCCGCGCATCTCCATGAATTTCTTGATCCGCACCTCGGGAAAGATCGTGGTCAGGTGATCGGCCCAATCGCTGAGCGTCGGCTTCTCGCCCGGCAGCGCGGGCAATTCGCCGCGCAGGAAATCGCGGAACGACTGCCCGAGCGCGTCGATATAGCGCCCGTCGCGATAGACGAAATACATCGGCACATCGAGCGCATACTCGGCATAGGCCTCAAAGCCGAACCCCTCGTCAAAGACAAAGGGCAGCATCCCCGTGCGCGCCGGATCGAGATCGCGCCAGATGCGCGCGCGCCAGGACTTGTGCCCGTTGGGCCGCCCCTCGAAAAACGGCGAATTGGCGAAAAGCGCGGTCGCCACCGGCTGCAACGCCAGCGCCACGCGGAATTTCTGCACCATATCCGCCTCGGAGCCGAAATCGAGGTTCACCTGCACGGTGCAGGTGCGATACATCATGGATTTTCCCATGGTCCCGACGCGGTCCATGTAATCGGTCATCAGCCGATAGCGCCCTTTGGGCATTACCGGCATGTCCTCGTGCCGCCAGACCGGCGCCGCGCCCAGCCCGATGAAGCCCACGCCGACCGCGTCGGCGATGTCCTTCACCTGGGCGAGATGCTCGTTCACCTCGTCGCAGGTCTGGTGGATGGTCTCGAGCGGCGCGCCGCTGAGCTCCAGCTGCCCGCCCGGCTCCAGGCTGATATTGGCACCGTCCTTTTCCAGCCCGATGAGCTTGCCCGCCTCCTCGACGGGGGTCCAGCCGTGCCGGTCGCGCAACCCCTCCAGCACCGCGAGGATCGAGCGTTTCCCCGCATAGGGCAGAGGGCGCAGCGTGTCCTTGCAATAGCCGAATTTCTCGTGCTCGGTGCCTATCCGCCACGCGCTTTCGGGTTTGCAGCCGCTGGCGAGATATTCGGCCAGTTGCTCGGGGCGCTCGATCGGCCCGCCGCCGGATTGGGGAATGGACATGCTCGGGCCTCCTTGGGTGTCGGGCGCGTGTTCCGGGCGTCACAGTTGGCGGCATTCGGCGCGGGTGTCAATGCAGGGTGAGGCGGGATATCGGGCGCGCGGCCCGCTGCCAGAGCGTCTCGCGCGCGGGGCCGGGCTGGCGCATCCGCGCCAGCATCTGCCCGGTGCGCAGGCCGGGAAGCGCGGCAAAGGCATCGAAAAGCGCGTCGGCCCCTTCGGCATCGAGCGGGATGCGCAGCTCCGGCTGGCCGGGCTGCGACAGCACCCAATGCGGGCCGCCCCCGGGATCGAGCGCGAGCGCCGTGATTTCCGACAGCGCCGCCGTGCCGCCTGCGTGCGGGCCGAAATAGGCGATCAGCCCCTCATCCACCATGACCACCCCCGGCCCGCCCGCGCCGCGCCGGAACCGCAGCCGTTGCAGCCCGGCAAGGCCAAGCGCGAGCGCCACAAGCAGCAGCGCCCAGCCGATCCAGACCATCAGGCCGAACCCTGTGAGCGCCCACCACAGCCCGAGCGCACCCAGCCCACCCGCCACCAGCACCTCGCGCCAGCGGCGCAGGGTATGGGACGCGCCGGGGCGCACAAGGCTCATCCCCAATCCCCGCAGGTCAACTGCCAGAGCGTGAGCGCGGCCACCGCCGCGGTATCGGCGCGCAGGATGCGCGGCCCGAGGCTGACCGGATGCGCCATGGGATGCGACCGCAGCCGCGCGCGCTCAGGCTGCGAAAAGCCGCCCTCGGGGCCGATCAGCACCGCCCAGGGCGCGCCCCGCGCGCCGCCGAGCGCGGGAGGCTCACCAACGAGCGCCTCGTCGCAGAACATCAGATGCCGGTCCCCGGGCCAGTCCGCAAGCAGCCGGTCAAGCCGCACAAGCCCCGCCACCTCGGGCACGAAGGTGCCGCCGCATTGCTCGGCCGCCTCGACGGCATGGGCCTGGAGCCGGTCCTGGCGGATACGCTCGGAATTGGTGAAATCGGTCTGCACCGGCACGATCCGCGCCGCGCCCATCTCGGCGGCCTTCTCGACGATGAAATCGGTGCGCGCCTTCTTGATCGGCGCGAAGAGGAGCCACAGATCGGGCGGATCGCGCTGCGGCGCGGTCTGCACCTCGCAAGCCAGCATCCCGCCGCGCTTGCCCGCCTCGGCCACCGTGGCGCGCCATTCGCCGCTCAGCCCGTCGAAGACGCGCAGCCCGTCCCCGACCCCGAGCCGCATCACCCCGAAGAGATAATGCGCCTGCGCCGCGTCCAGAGGAACGGTTTGCCCTTCCCCCAGCGGATGCTCTACATAAAGCCTGATCTTGTCTACAGTCATGGGGCCAGCATATGAGCGAGGCAGACCGGACGCCAGAGGCGACAGGCGCCGTGGCCGATGCCTATGCGGGCAACTGGGTGGACCGCCACGCACCCGCCGCCGCGCGCCCCTGGCTGCGGCTGAGCCGGATCGACCGGCCCATCGGAACATGGCTGCTGCTGCTGCCCTGCTGGTGGGGCCTCTTGCTGGCGATGCTGGCGGACGGGCGCGCGGGCTGGCACGATCTGTGGATCTTCGCGGGCTGCGGCATCGGCGCGGTGCTGATGCGCGGGGCGGGCTGCACCTGGAACGACATCACCGACCGCGATATCGACGGCTCGGTGGCGCGCACGGCGCTGCGGCCCATCCCTTCGGGTCAGGCGAGCGTGCGCGGCGCGGTGCTCTGGATGGTGGCGCAGGCGATGGTGGCCTGTCTCATCCTGCTCACCTTCAACGTCGCGGCGATCGCGCTCGGGGTGCTCGCGCTCCTGCCTGTCGCGGTCTATCCCTTCGCCAAGCGGTTCACCTGGTGGCCGCAGGTGTTCCTTGGCCTTGCCTTCAACTGGGGCGCGCTGCTCGCCTGGACGGCACATTCCGGGCGGCTCGAAGCCCCGGCGGTGGTGCTCTACTGCGCCGGGATCGCCTGGACGCTCTTCTATGACACGATCTATGCCCATCAGGATGCCGAGGATGACGCGCTCATCGGGGTGAAATCGACGGCGCGGCTCTTTGGCGCGGACAGCCCGCGCTGGCTGCGGCGGTTCCTTGTCGCCACCGTGGCGCTGATGGCGCTGGCGGTGATCCTCGCCGCGCCGCCGTCGCTGCCTGCGGCGCTGGTGGCGCTGGGCGGGGTGGGCGCGATGGGGGCGCATATGGGCTGGCAATTGCGCCGGCTCAGGCTCGACGATACGGCGCGCCTCCTGCATCTCTTTCGCTCCAACCGCGATGCGGGGCTCCTGCCTGTGCTGTTTTTCGCCGGTGCGCTGCTGGTCTGATTGCGCTCGGCGGGGCCGGTGCCTAAGAGGGGTGCGATCAACGAACAGGGTCGCCGCTCATGCGCCTCTCGACCATCTTCACCATCGGCGGCACGTTCCTGGGCGCGGGGGCGCTCTGTGTCGTGGCCGCGGGCTTTGCCGTCAGCGCGATCGAGGACGGCTCGCGCCGCGCGGTGCGCGATGCGCTCGATGCGCGGGGGATGCACTGGGCCGAGGTGGGGACCGACGGGCTCCAGGTGTTTCTCGCGGGCACCGCGCCGACCGAGGCCGCGCGCTTTGCCGCGCTCTCGGTGGCGGGCTCGGTGGTGGATGCCGCGCGGGTGCTGGATCAGACCGTGGTGGAGGAGGGGGCGGGCATCACCCCGCCGCAATTCGCCATCGAGATCCTGCGCAACGAGCGGGGCGTCTCGCTCATCGGTCTGGTGCCGGCGAGCCTCGATCGCCAGCGGTTCATGGCCGATATCTCCGAGGCGACGCGCGGCGCGCCGGTGGCCGATCTGCTCGATGCCGCCGATTATCCCGCGCCCGCCACCTGGCGACCCGCGCTGCGCCATGCGGTGCGCTCGCTCGGCCTCCTGCCGCGCAGCAAGATCTCCGTGAGTGCCGAGCGCGTCGAGATCACCGCCATGGTGGACAGCGGCGAAGAAAAGCGCCGCGTCGAGGTCGAGCTTGCCCGCCGCCCGCCTGCGGGCGTGGCGCTTGCGCTCGACATTTCCGCCCCGCGGCCGGTGATCACGCCGTTCACCTTGCGTTTCGTCATCGACGGGCGCGGCGCGCGCTTCGATGCCTGCTCGGCCGATACCGAGGAGGCGCGCGAGCGGATCCTGCGCGCGGCGGGGCGGGTGGGGCTGAGCGACCGCGCCGATTGCGTGGTGGGCATGGGGGTGCCGACACCGCAATGGGCGCGTGCCGTCGAACAGGCCATCGCCGCGCTGGCGCAGCTGGGCGCGGGCAGCGTGACCTTCAGCGACGCCGATATCGCGCTGCTGGCCGAGCCGGGAACCGACCAGGCGCTGTTCGACGATGTGGTGGGGGCGCTCGAGGGCGCCTTGCCCGAGGTCTTCGCCCTCGATGCCACGCTGCCGCCGCTGCCCGACGAGGGCGCGCCGGTCGCGCCTGAATTCATCGCCACGCTCTCGCCCGAGGGGCAGGTTCTCCTGCGCGGGCGCGTGGGCAGCGAGCAGATGCGCGCGACGGTCACGAGCCTTGCCGCGGCGCGGTTTTCCTCGGGCAGTGTCCACATGACCGCGCGGGTCGCCGAGGGGCTGCCGCGCGACTGGGGTGTGCGCGTTCTCCTCGGGCTGGAGGCGCTGAGCCACCTCACCAGTGGCGCGGTGACGGTGACGCCGGAAACGATCGACGTGGCGGGGCGGAGCACGCGCCAGAGCGCCGGCGCCGAGATTGCGCAACTGCTCGCGGAGCGGCTCGGCGGGGCGGAGCGATTTGCCATCGACGTGGCCCATGTCGAGGCCCCCGACCCGCTCGCCAACCTCCCCGGCCCCGAGGAATGCGAGGCGCAGATCGCGGCGGTGCAGCGCGATGACAAGATCGGGTTCGAGCCGGGCTCGGCCAGGATCGACGGGGCGGGGGCGGCGATCCTCGACCGGATCGCCGGGATTCTCCGGGGCTGCGGCGAGATCCGCATGGAGATCGGCGGCCATACCGACAGCCAGGGGCGCGAGGAGATGAACGCGCAGCTGAGCCTCGAACGCGCGCGCGCGGTGCTCGACGAATTGCGCCTGCGCCGGGTGCTGACCTCTACCTTCGAGGCAAAGGGCTACGGCGAGAGCCGCCCCATCGCCGACAATGCCACCGAAGAGGGCCGCGAGGCGAATCGGCGGATCGAATTCCGGGTGATTCGCCCCGCGCCGGCGGAAGAGATGCAGACAGGGCTTGAAAGCATCGAGGATACGGGGGAAGAAGACGGGACCGCTACGGCCAGCCGGGATCCCGCCGCCGATGAACAGGACTGAATTCATCATCGTGACTGCCATCGTTCTGTTCGTGGCCTTCTGCATGGGATGGTTCGCGAACTGGCTGGTGCACCGCTTCGTGCGGGTGGCGGCCTCCGATGTGGGCGAGCTGGAGCGGCTGGCGCAGGAATTGCACGAGGCCGAGGAGGCCCGCGACGAGGCCATCACCTATCTGCAACAGCGCGAGGCGGAACTGACCAATCAGCTCAGCCAGGCCGAGGCGGAGCTGGCCGCCACCATGGAGGGATTGCGCGAGGCCCGTTACGAGGCCGAGCACCTGCGGACGCATCTCGACCGGATCGGCGGTCGCGCGACCGGCTAGCGTGCCGCCGGGGATGGGGGCAGGAAAATTCAGGAATTTTCCTGACAGGAATTTCGGAGAAATTCCGGTGGGCCGGGCTCCGGGGCGTTGGCACGAGGCGACAGGGGGGGCGCGATGGACAGGATCGTCATTCTCACCGGCGCGGGGATTTCCGCCGAGAGCGGGCTGGGCACGTTCCGCGATGCGGGCGGGATCTGGTCCGAGCATCGGATCGAGGATGTCGCCACGCCCGAGGGCTTTGCCCGCGATCCCGCGCGCGCGCATCGGTTCTACAATGCGCGTCGGGCGATGGCCGCCCGTGCGCGGCCCAATGCGGCGCATGTCGCGCTTGCGCGTCTGCAGGCGGCGCATCGCGGCGAGGTGGTGATCGTCACGCAGAACGTGGACGCCTTGCACGAGGCGGCGGGCAGCCGCCGCGTGATCCACATGCACGGGGAACTGGCGCGCGCGCTCTGTGCGGCTTGCGGGCATCGCTGGCAGGCTCCTGCGGAGATGTCCGGGCAGGATGCCTGCCCGCGGTGTCGCGCCCGCGCCTGTCGCCCCGATGTGGTCTGGTTCGGCGAAATCCCCTACCGGATGGACGAGATCATGGGCCATCTGGCGGCGGCGCGGCTCTTTGCCGCGATCGGCACGTCGGGGCAGGTCTGGCCTGCCGCGGGATTCGCCGAGACGGCGGCGCGTGCAGGTGCGCATTGCGTCGAGATCAACCCCGAGCCCTCGGCGGTGGCGGGGGATTTTCACGAGGCGCTGCGGGGGCGCGCCTCGGAGGTGGTGCCCGGCTGGGTTGCCGGGCTCCTTGGCGAGGCTCAGTTGCCGTGACCGTGAGCGTGGCCGTGGCCTTCGGGCTGGCGGGTGAGGTCCACGGGCACATCGACGGTGATTTCGCCGGATTTCTCGAACGCGAGGGTCAGCGGGATCACCTTGCCCTCCTCGAAGGGCTCGGTGAGGCCCATGAACATCACGTGATGTCCGCCGCGTTCGAGCACGAGGGTCTCGCCTGCGGGCAGCGCGAAGCCCTCTTCGACGGCGACCATCTTCATCACGCCGTTCTCCTCGCGATGGGTGTGCAGTTCCACGACCCGGGCCGCGGGAGAGGCCGCCCCGACCAGCCGGTCATCGGCATCGCCGATATTCTCGATCAGCATGAAGGCCGCCCCGCTCGCCGCATTCGGGCTGGCGGCGCGGGCATAGGGATCGAGGATGTGGATTTCCTGCGCGAGGGCAGGGGAGGCGAGGGCAAGGCCGAGCGTGGCGGCGAGGGTGAGTTTCAGGGACATCATGTCGCTCCTTCGGATCTGAATGGTGAGTGAGGGGATCAGACCGGCAGGGGCGGGGCGCGGGCGCGCAGTGGGGGCGGCGGCGGGGTGGTGACGTGGCTGGCCCCGGCGAGGGGGTAGAGCGCATCGGACAGGGGTTCGTGGCGCAGCGGCAGCGCATCCTGCGGCGCGGTGGCGTGGAAGGCGGGCAGGCAATCGGGGCAGACATGCGGCGCGGGAACCGGCGCGCCATCCGCGCCGATGAACACGCTGCGCGTGCCTTCGCCGGTGCAGAGCACGATCTGCCCCACGGGCTGCGGCGTGCCGCGCGCCACGGCGAGCGTGACGCTGGTCAGCGCCACAAGGACGCAGAGGCCGAGGGCCGTGAGGGGGCGCAGGCGGATCATTGCCCAAAGGTATAGGCCCGCGCGCGCCGCTCTGCCAAGCGACAAAAGGAAACAGCCCCGCCGGGTCGCGGCGGGGCTGTTTTCGTGTTTCGGGAGCGACCGGGCGGCTCAGGCGTTGGCGGCCTGGGCGCGGGCGATCTCCTTCTTGACCTTGAGGGCGTTCGGCGACAGTTCCTCGTCCCGGGCCTTGGCCAGGAAGGCGTCGAGCCCGCCGCGATGATCGACGCTGCGCAGGGCATGGGCCGAGATACGCAGCCTGATGCCGCGCCCGAGCGTCTCGGATTGCAGCGTCACATCATTGAGGTTCGGCAGATACCGACGCTTGGTCTTGTTGTTGGCGTGGCTGGAGTTGTTGCCAACCATCGGGCCTTTTCCGGTCAGTTCGCAGCGGCGCGACATGGGGTCATCCTCGTCTTCTGGGTGAGGGCGCGTGCAGGCCCTGTCTCAACACAAACGGGCACCGCCCCAGGCAGCGCCCCGAATTCCGTCAGCGGTCTTTAGGCGCAAAGCCGCGGGGCGTCAAGGGATTCGGCTGCGGGAAATGCGGCTCTGGCAGGGGCTGCGGCGCGGGCCGGTGCGTCCGCCTGGTGCAATCGGGCCGTGGCGTGCCGTGATCTTGCCCTCAGCCTGCCACAATCTCCAGAAAGCGGTCGATCTCGGCCTCCTCGATCGACCAGTCGCAGACGAAGCGCGCCAGGAGCGGCGTCTCGTCGGGGCCCGTGTCGAGCGGTCCTTCGTGGAGCGCATAGCGCGCCCCCGCCGCGCGCAGCCGCCGATGGGTGGCGCGGGGCAGGCGGGCAAAGATCATGTTGACCTCGGGTTCGCAGGCAAGGCGCGCCTGCGGCAGCCTGCGCAGCCCCGCCGCCAGACGGGCCGCGCGCGCATTGGCCGCGCGGGCGGCGTCGCGCCAGGCGTCGCCCTCCAGATAGCCCAGCATCTGCGCCGACAGGAACCGGTGCTTGGACACCAGATGCGCCGCGCGCTTGCGCCGCAGCTCGAATTCCCAGGCGTTCTCGGGGGAAAAGAAGATCACCGCCTCCACCCCCACGCAGCCGTTCTTGGTGCCGCCAAAGCTCACCGCGTCGATGCCCGCGCGCCAGGTCATCTCGGCAGGCGTGCAGCCGAGCGCCACGATGGCATTGGCAAGGCGCGCCCCGTCGAGATAGGCGGGCATCGCATGGGCGCGCGCCACATCGCAGAGCGCGGCGATCTCGGCGCAGGTATAGAGCCGCCCGCGTTCCGTCGCCTGCGTCAGCGCGAGCGGCCCGCGCTGGGGATTGTGCACGTCGCCCTCGCGCCAGGCGGCGAAGGCGGCCAGAAGCGCCTCGGGGGTCATCTTGTCGCCCTCGCCCGCAAGGCTCAGCTTGGCGCCGCCGGTGAAGAATTCCGGCGCGTTGCACTCGTCCACATGGATATGCGCGAGCGGGGTGCAGAATACCGTCTGCCAGGGCTGCGACAGCGTGGCGAGCGCCAGCGCATTGGCCGCCGTGCCCGTGGCCACGAGATAGACACTGGCCTGCGGCGCCTCGAACAGCGCGCGCAGCCGGTCGCGCACCTGATCCATGAGGGCCTCCTCGCCATAGGACGGCATGAATCCCTCATTGGCGGCGATCATCGCCTGCATGACCTGCGGCAGGGCGGGTCCGGCATTGTCGGAGGCGAAATTCATGGCAGCGGCTCCTCGATGATGTGGTCCTCCCAGTCCTCTTCGGGGACCTCGTGTTCGGGCAGGGTGCGGTGTTGCATCGACACGCCCGCATCATGCACGCTCTGGGGCGTGCCGGAAATCAGCGGGTGCCAGTCGGGCAGCGGCCGGCCCTGGTGCAGCAGCTTGTAGGCGCAGGTCTCGGGCAGCCAGTAGGCGTGGCGGTCGATGGTGTGGGGCTTCAACGTGATACATTCCGGCACGAACCGATGCCGGATCGGATATTGCCCGCAGCGACAGGTCGTGTCGTCAAAGAGCCGACAGGCCACGCGGGTGAATGCGACCTCGCCGGTCTCGTCATCCTCGAGCTTGTTCATGCAGCATTTGCCGCATCCGTCGCAGAGCGCCTCCCATTCCGCCTGCGTCATGCGGGCAAGCGGGGTGGTTTCCCAGTAACGGGGGCTGAGGCCGGTGCGGTCGATGGGATCGCTCATGTCGCGGCCAGGATGGTCCGCGCGCGGGCGCAATCGGCGTCCATCTGCGCGATGAAGGCCGCGAGGCTCGGGAATGTCGCCTCGGGGCGGAGATATTCGACCAGGCCCACCGAGAGATGCGCGCCGTAGAGATCGCCGGAAAAGTCGAAGAGAAAGGTTTCGAGATTGGGCTCCTCACCCGCGAACATCGGTCGCAGCCCGAGCGAGGCGGCACCGTGATAGGCCCCCCGGTGCGGCCCGTCGAGCACATCGACCAGCACCGCATAGACGCCGAAACGCGGCGGGTGCAGCCCGGCGATGGACATGTTGGCCGTGGGATAGCCGAGGGTGCGCCCGCGCCGCGCGCCGCCCACCACCGGCCCCTCGATCCGGTGCCAGTGGCCGAGCATGGCGGCGGCGTCGCGCGGGCGGCCCTCGCTCAGCGCCGCCCTGATCGCGGTGGAGGAGACGCGCCCGCCCTCGCCCTCGAGGAGCCGGGCAATCGTGACGCCAAAGCCCATCTCGGCGCCGAACGCCTCGAGCATCGCGGCATTGCCCGCGCGCCCCTTGCCGAACGAGAAATCCGCGCCGATGACGACATGGGCAAGGCCGAGCGCATCGGCAAGGATCTCCTGCGCGAAGGCCCGCGGGCTGAGGGCGGCAAGGGCGGCGTCGAAGGTGAGCTCATAGAGCCGCTCGACGCCGAGCTTTTCCAGCCGGTGCGCGCGTGCCTCGGCGCTCATCAGGCGAAAGGGCGGGGCGTCGGGGACGAAGAATTCGCGCGGGTGCGGCTCGAAGGTGAGCACCCCGAGCGGCGCGCCGATGGCGGCGCCGGCCTCGCGCGCGAGCTCGATCACCGAACGATGGCCGAGATGCACGCCGTCGAAATTGCCGATGGCGGCAGAGGCGCCCCGGTCGGCCTCGGTGGCAAAATTGTAGTCGCGCAGGATCCGCATGGTGGGAGGGGTAGCGCCGGATCAGGACCGGCGCAAGAGCGATCGGGGCGCAAGCGATAGGATCGCCAGCAGCGCCGCCAGAAGCCCCGCCGCGCCGGCCGTGAACAGCATCAGCGCGCCGGGCAGCGGCGCCAGCGGCAGGCGCGCCAGCGCGCCGGGCAGCGCGCCCGTGACCAGCACCCATCCCAGCGTCGCCGCGAACCACAGCGCCAGCGCCGCCGCCGCCCCGCGCAGCACGACCCCGACCCCCGGCGCGCCCCAGCCCCGCCGCAGCGCCTGCAATGGCCGCGACAGGTCGCGCCCGATGGCGATGAGCGCCGGCACCACCAGAAGCACCAGCACCATGCCGAAGCCGAGGCCATAGACCAGCGTGATCACCGTGGGCTTGAGGAATTGCGCCTGGGTGGAACGCTCGAAGAGGAGCGGCGCAAGGCCCAGAACCGTGGTCAGCGTGGTCAGCAGCACCGGCCGAAGCCGGTCTGCCGCGCCCTCGATGATGGCGGGGATCAGGCCGCGCCGCGCGGCATGTTCGTCGATCGCCGTCACGAGCACGATCGAATCGTTGATGATGATCCCGGTCATCCCCAGCAGCCCCACCACCGAGAACATCGACAAGGGCACGTCCCATTGCGCGTGCCCCCAGATCGCACCCACGAGGCCGAAGGGGATCACCGCCATGATCACCATCGGTCGCGTCCAGCTCGCGAAGACGAGCGCCAGCACGAGGTAGATACCCAGCAATGTCAGCATGAGGCCAAGCCGCGCGCCGGCGAGAAACTCGTCCTCCTGTTCCGAAAGCCCGCCCATGCGATAGCCCACCTGGTGGATTTCGGCGATCCCGGGCAGGATCTCCGTTTCCAGAAGGCGCGTGATCTCGGCGGCGCGCCCGGGGTCATCCTCGGAGATGTCGCCGGTCACGTTGACATGGCGCAGCCCGTTCTCGCGCCGCACGCTGGCAAATCCGGTGCGGGTGGTGACGGTCACGATATCGGCGAGCGGCACGCTCTGGCCGGAGGCGGCGCGCAGCTGCATTGTCTCGAGGAAATCCGCCGCCAGGTCCGCTTCGGGAAGTTCCACCCGGATCGCGACCGAGCGCGGCCCGTCGGCATAGCTGGCCGCCTCGATGCCGCCCACGCGGTTGCGCAGGGTGCGCCCCAGATCGTCGATGGCAAAGCCGAGCGCCTGCCCCTGCGGGGTCAGCTCGAGCACCATCTCGGCCTTGTCCCGGGGGAGGTTGTCCTCCAGCGCCGAGACCTCGGGGAAACGCGCCAGCCGGGCCTTGAGCGCCTCGGCGGCGGTCTTGAGCACCTCGGCCTCCGCCCCGTGAAGCACGATGTCGAGCGCATCGCCGCCGGGACCCGCGCGCGCGCCGCGAAAGCTCAGCTCCTCGGTCAGCGGCAGGCGCGGCACCCGCGCCTGCAGGTCGGCGACGAAGGCAAAGCTCGAATAGGGGCGCAGATCGGCGTCGATCAGCTCGATCGAGATGCCCCCCAGGAGATCGGGGTCGCGCGTGTCGTCCCCGGCCATGCCGCGCCCCGCCGCGCCGCCCACCTGCGCGAGGACATGGGTGACGGGGTTGTGCCCGTGCGTCGCCTCGTATTCGGCCCCGAGCGCCGCGACCGCCTCTTGCAGCGCGCGCATCTGCGCCAGGGTATCGGCCCGCGTGGCCCCCGGAACCATGGCGAAATTGCCGGTGACCGTGCCCTGCTCGGGCGCGTTGAAGAACCGCCAGGCCACGTCGCCGCGCAGCAACGCCCCGATCTGCATCGCCAGCAGCACGACCGCCCCGGCTGCGACCAGATGGCGCGCCCGGATCACGAGGCCCATGAGCGGGCGAAAGGCCCGGTCGCGAAAGGCCGTGAAACCGCGATTGACCATGCGGCTCGGCCAGTCATACCAATGCGCCCGCGCCGAATGCGCGAGCGCATGAGCCATGTGGTTGGGCAGGATCAGGAAACATTCCACGAGGCTTGCCACCAGCACGGCGATGACGGTGAACGGCAGATCGTAGATCAGATCGCCGAACCGCCCGCCGATCACCGCGAGACCGAGAAAGGCGATGAGCGTGGTCAGCGCGGCGGCAAGGACCGGCAGTGCCATGCGCCCGGCCGCGCGCTCGGCGGCGATGACGGGCGGCTCGCCGAGGCGGCGGTGGCGGGCGTCCGCATGTTCGCCCACGACGATCGCATCATCGACGACGATCCCCAGCGTGATGATCAGCGCGAAGAGCGAGATCATGTTGAGCGTGAGCCCCGCGGCATACATCAACGCCAGCGCCGCGAGCATCGCCACCGGGATTCCCGCGGCCACCCATAGCGCGGTGCGCGCGTTGAGAAAGAGAAACAGCAGCCCCACCACGAGGGCGAGCCCCATCGCGGCATTCTCGAGCAGCATCGCGATGCGCCCCGAGATCGTCTCGGCGCGGGTGCGCACCAGATCCATCGCCACACCCTCGGGGAGCGCGCGCAGCATCTCGCCCGCGACCTCCGCGACGACGGCCTGGATGCGCAGCGTGTCGCCCTGCGCCGCGCGGTCGATCTGCACGACGAGCGCCGGATGCGCACCCGCGAAATAGCCGATCCCCCGGTCCGCGGCACCGCTGCGCACCGTCGCCAGATCGCCGATGGTGAGCGCGCCGCCGTCGGGGGTCAGGCGCAGCGCAATATCCGCGATCGCGAGCGCGTCCCGCGTCGGGCTGCCCGTGCGGAGCCGCGCATTCGCCCCGGTCACGTCACCTGCCGGGGCGGCATCGACGCGCGCGGCGATGGCGGCGGCGATCTCGGCCATGGTCACGTCATGGGCGATGAGCGCCTGCGCGGGAACCTCGACCAGCGTCTCGGGCGCGGCCATGCCCCGGATCGTGGCGCGGGTCACGCCGCGGGCAAGGAGCCGGGCGACAAAATCGTCGGCGATGCGCGCCAGCTCGAATGTCTCCATCGGTCCGGTGATCACCACGTCGGTCACCCGGTCGCGCCAGGCGCCGCGCCGCACCACGGGCTCTTCGGCCTCCTCGGGCAGGGTGGTGATCTGGTCGAGCGCGCCCTGCACCTCGTCGGCGGCGCGGCCCATGTCCCAGCCGGGTTCGAATTCGAGCACGATGCTGGCGCTCGCCTCGCGCGAGGTGGCGCGGGCGCGGCTCACCCCCTCCACGGCCAGCAGCGCCGGCTCGACAAGCTGGACGATGGCGCGGTCCATGTCCTCGGCGCTCGCCCCCTCCCAGGCGACGGAGACGGTGATGTTGTCGATCACCACATCGGGAAAGAACTGCGCCCGCATGTTGGGCACCGCCAGCAGGCCGAGTGCCACCAGCAGCACCAGGAGCAGGTTCGCCGCCGTGCGGTGGCGGGTGAAGACGGAGATGAGCCCGCGCACCGGCCTAGCCGCCTGCCGGCTGGGCGCGGTTTCCGGCGGTTCGCGGCGCGGCCCCCTCATCCGCCGCGGACGCGGCGGCCTCGGGGGCCAGCCGGCGCACCTTGAGGCCCGGGACCAGGGCGGGGCTGTGTTCGGTCACGATCTCGCGGCCCGCCACCTCGGCGCCGCGCAGCAGCACCTCGTTGCCCTGCCGCCGCAGGAGGGTGATGGGCAGCCGCTCGAGCCGGTCCTGCGCGCCGATCGCCAGCACCGAGCCATCGGGCCCGAGCGCGGAGGCGGGCAGGCGCGCGACCCCCGCGAGCGGTGGCTCGTCCACGGTGACGGTGACGAAATCGCCCGGCTTCATCACCGGCGCGTCGTCGAGCGCGGCAAAGATCATGCGCCCGCTCTCGCCCTCGGCGAGCGTGGCCGCCTCGCGGGCGATATGCCCGGTCGCGGTGATCCGTTCCGAACCGCTGTCGAGCATGACGGTGACCGGGGCGGGGCGCAGCGCGCCGGTCACGTCGAGAAGCTGCGGATACTGGGCATTGGAGACGCGAAACGCCACATCGAGCGCGCGCGGATCGACCAGCCGCGCCAGCTGTTCGTTGGCCGAGACGAGCCGGCCCGCGACCACGCTCACCTCGCTCAGCCGGCCTGCGAAGCCGGCGGTGATGCGGGTCTCGGCCAGCCGACGCTCAGCCTCCGAGAGGGCAAGCCCGGCGCGCGCGCGCGCGCTGGCGGCCTGATCGACGCGCGTCTCGGCGGCGGTCAGCGACTGGCGCGCGGCGAGCACCGCCTGGCGCGCCTGCACGAGGTTGAACTCCGCGGCCTCGATCGCGGTGAGCGTGCCGACCCCGCGCGATTCGAGGTCGCGCTGACGGGCCAGCGCGCGCGTCTGGATCTCGGCCTGTTCCTCGCGCGCGGCCAGTTCGTCGCGCGCCAGATCGAGCGCGCGCGCCGCCGCGCGCTCCTCGGCGCGGGCATCGCCGAGGTCGGTCCGGGCGCGCGCCAGCGCGATCTCGGCATCGGCGGGGTCGATCCGCGCCAGAAGCTGGCCCGCCGTGACCGCCCCGCCCTCGACGAAACCGGGGGCAAGCTCGGTGATCACGCCGGTGGCCTGGGCGCGGATCTCGAGGGTGCGGCGGCTCTCGATGCGGCCGAAGGCGGTGAGGGTGGGGGTCACGGTCGCGGCCTCGGCCCGGATCGTGCGCACCGCAAGAACCCGCTCCTGCCGCTCGGGCACAGGCGCCTCGCGGCCGGCCCGTTCCTCGAGCGCGAGCCGCAGCGTCTGGCCGGCATAGGCCAGCAGCCCGACCGTGACCGACAGCAGGAAGAGACCCAGAAGCCCCTGGCGGAGAAAGCGCATGGCGCGGACCCTCGACACGCGGCACCCGTTGGCGGCGCCCTCATCAATCTAACCGTGCCCGGCCGAAAACCAAGTCACGCGGCTGTAATACGGGGGTAGGGGGGGATTCCGACGCTTATTCCCGGCGCCGGTGCTCGTCGAGCCGGGGCATGATCTCGACGAAATTGCAGGGGCGGTGGCGATAATCGAGCTGCCATTTCAGGATTTCATCCCAGCCGTCGCGGCAGGCGCCCGGACTGCCTGGCAGGGCAAAGAGATAGGTGCCCCCCGCCACGCCCCCGGTGGCGCGGCTCTGCACGGCGGAGGTGCCGATCTTCTGCATGGAGACCATGGCAAAGATCGTGCCGAAGGCGTCGATCTCCTTTTCATAGACATCGCGATGCGCCTCGACGGTGACATCGCGCCCCGTCAGGCCGGTGCCGCCGGTGGAGATGACCACATCGACGCCCGGATCGGCGATCCACTCACGCAGATGCGCGGCGATCTGGTCACGCTCGTCGCGCACGATCATGCGATCGGCAAGGATATGGCCCGCCGCCTCGATCCTCTCGGCCAGCACATCGCCCGAGCGGTCCTGCGTCAGGTCGCGCGTGTCCGACACCGTCAGCAACGCGATGCGCACGGGGATGAAATTCCTGGTCTCGTCGATACGCGACATGGGCTCAGCTCCTTTGCATGAGGGCAAGGCGGGCGGCGAGTGCGGCGAAGATCGCGGCGGAGGCCATCCCCAGCCCGCGCGCGAGGCGCGGCGAGGTGGCGAGGCGGCGGCCGAGGCCGCCCGCCGACATCCCGACCGCGCCATTGATCACGAACCCGCCCAGCGCCAGCACGAGGCCGCAGATCAGGAATTGCGGCAGGATCGCGCGGGCGGAGTCGATGAACTGGGGCACGAAGGCCAGAACGAAGAGGATGACCTTGGGATTGAGCAGGTTGACGACCATCCCCTCGCGGAAGGCGCGGCCCGCGCCCATCGTGCGGCCCTCGGCGCGGATCGGCCCCTGTCGCAGCGCGCCCAGGGCGAGCCACAAGAGATAGGCCACGCCCAGCCAGCGGATCACGTCGAGCGCCAGCGGAAAGGCTGCGATGGCGGCGGCGAGGCCGAGCCCCGCCGCCGTGACATGCACCATGCCGCCAAGGGCGATGCCGCCGCTTGCGGCGAGTGCCGGGCGCGGCCCCGCGCGCAGGCCGAGGCCGAGGCAGAACATCATGTCCGCCCCCGGCGTGAGGTTCAGGGCCAGTGCAGCAGGCAGAAAGGCCAGCAAGGTGAGCGGATCGACGATCATTCCGGGGTCTCCGTCAGACGGGCCCTGAGCGACAGCAGGTCGGCCCAGGCCTCGCGCTTGGCCGCCGGGTTGCGCAAGAGATAGGCAGGGTGAAACATCGGCAGGGCGGGCCGGCCGAACGCCTCGGCCCACTGCCCGCGCAGACGGGTCACGCCGCGCCGCCCGAGCCCTGCCTCGCAGCTGATATTGCCCATCAGGATCAGGAAATCGGGCGTGGCCAGTGCGACATGGCGTGCCACGAAAGGGCGCATCATGGCGATTTCCTCGGGCTGCGGATCCCGGTTCTGCGGTGGCCGCCAGGGCAGGACATTGGTGATATAGACGGCGCGCGCGGGATCCGTCGCCTGCCGGTCAAGGCCGATGGCGGCGAGCATCCGGTCGAGCAGCTGCCCGGCGCGACCGACGAAGGGGCGGCCCGCGAGATCCTCCTCGCGGCCCGGCGCCTCGCCGATGATCATCACCCGCGCACCGGGGTGGCCATCGGCAAGGACGAGGCTGCGCGCGCCCTGCCGCAGCGCGCAATGCGGATAGGCGGCCATGGCGGCCTCGAGCGCGGCGAGCGAGGGCGCGGCGGCGGCCGCCGCCTCTGCCGCGGCGACGGGATCGGTCCCGGCGGGGGCTGGCGGCGCGGGAGCAGACGGCGTGGGGGCAGGTGGCGCCGCGGCGGCGCGGCCCTTCGGCGGCGCGGCCATGTCGGACAGCGCGAAGCGGTTCACCGGCGCGTCCCCGATCGCCTCGGTCGCGCCGAGCTCGATCTGCCAGGCGAGGCTGGCCAGCGCCGCCTCCGGGGGCAGGGCAGGTGGGGTCGGGACCGATTCCATGGCCGCGAGGCTAGCGCGTGGCGCGGGCGAGCGAAAGGGGCAGGCCGGCGCGCCTGCGGTGGGCGGGGCATGAGTATTTATGGAAAGATGAAGCGCAGGGGCGCGGCTTGCCGAGGGGGGCGGGCATTTCTATAAGCGAGGCAAACCGCATGGAGGGCGGCATGACATTCGCGCACGCGCATCTTCTGGGGATCGAGCCGCTCGCGCCGGCGGATATCACCGCCATTCTCGATCTGGCCGAGAGCTATGTGGTGCTCAACCGCAGCGAGGCCAAGCATGGCGACGCGCTCCGGGGGCTCACCCAGATCAACATGTTCTTCGAGGAATCGACCCGCACCCAGGCCAGTTTCGAGCTGGCGGGCAAGCGGCTGGGCGCGGATGTGATGAGCATGGCGATGCAGGCCAGTTCCCTCAAGAAGGGCGAGACGCTGATCGACACGGCGCTGACATTGAACGCCATGCATCCCGATCTGCTGGTGGTGCGGCATCCGCAATCGGGGGCGGTGGAGCTGCTGGCGCAGAAGGTGCGCTGTGCGGTGCTGAACGCGGGCGACGGGCGGCACGAGCATCCCACGCAGGCGCTTCTAGATGCGTTGACGATCCGGCGCGCCAAGGGGCGGCTGCACCGCCTGAGCATCGCCATTTGCGGCGATATTGCCCATAGCCGGGTGGCGCGGTCGAACATCCTGCTGCTGGGCAAGATGGAAAACCGGGTGCGCCTCATCGGTCCGCCCACGCTCATGCCCGCGGGGATTTCGGAATTTGGTGTCGAGGTGTTCGACGACATGCGCGCCGGGCTCGAGGGCGTCGATGTGGTGATGATGCTGCGGCTCCAGAAGGAGCGGATGGATGGTGGCTTTATCCCCTCGGAGCGGGAATATTACCACCGTTACGGGCTCGATGCCGAGAAGCTCGCGGTGGCGAAGCCCGATGCCATCGTGATGCATCCCGGCCCAATGAACCGCGGTGTGGAGATCGACGGCGAGATCGCCGACGACATCAACCGCTCGGTGATCCGCGATCAGGTGGAGATGGGGGTGGCGGTGCGCATGGCGGCGATGGATCTGCTGGCGCAGGGGCTCAGGGCGCGGCGTGAGGCGTGAGGGGCGCGCGCGATACCCGGCTGCGGGGTGCGCGCATGCGCGCGGGCGGGGCCGGTGGCGTCCGGGCGTCTTGTGGGATGGTGGTGATCTGGCAGGCGGGGGGATGATGACGCAGAGAGGCCTTCAATCCATGGTGCCGGATGGCGCGCTCGAGGAGGGTGAGCGGGTGATCGCCAGCTTTCGCGCCGACCGCGCGACCTATTGGCGCGACCATGCCTGGATGGCGGCGGGGGCGATGGCGCTGGGCATGGGCGTGCTCTGGGCGCTGGGCAATCCGCATGTCTGGACCGGGGCCGTGGGCGGGCTGGCGGCGATCGCGCTGCGGGCGGGTTATCTCGTCTCGGACGAGCTCGGGGCCCGCTGGGATCTGACCGATCGGCGGCTTCTGGGTCCGCAGGGCCGGGCAATGCGGCTGGCAGAGATCAGGACGGTGCGGGGCCTGGGCAGCGCGGTGCAGGTGATCACCGCCGCGGGCGACAAGCACCTGATCAGGTATCAGGCGGACCGCGCGGGTGTCGAGGGGCGGCTGCGCGCGGCGGCGGGGAGGGTGTGATGCAGGAACCCAGGGACCCCCGCATGTCCGGCAGGATCGCGATGGCCGCGCTGCTGGTGCTGGTGGCGCTGACGGTGGTGATGGTATGGGTGGCGGGATGAGCGAACTGGGCAGGCTTCATCGGGTGGAGTTGCGCGATATCTGGCAATCGGAGGCGCAGGATTTCACCCCGTGGCTGGCGCGCGAGGACAACCTGGCGCTCCTGGCGGAAACTCTTGGAATTGACCTTGAGTTGGAGGCTGTCGAACAGAATGTCGGGCCGTTCCGGGCCGATATCCTGTGCAAGGATACGCTGTCGGATCGCTGGGTTCTGGTGGAGAACCAGCTGGAGCGCACCGATCACACGCATCTGGGACAGTTGATGACCTATGCCGCGGGGCTGGACGCGGTGACGATCGTCTGGATCGCGGCGCGGGTCGCCGACGAGCACCGCGCGGCGATGGACTGGCTCAACGAGGTCACCGATGCCGAGGTGCGGTTCTTTGCGCTGGAGGTGGAATTGTGGCGCATCGGCGACAGCCCCGCCGCGCCCAAGTTCAACGTGGTGAGCAAGCCGAATGACTGGTCGCGGAGCACCTCGGCCGCGAAGAAATCTGTCGAAAGCGCTCCGCCGACCGCTTCTCAACAGGAATTGCTGGAATATTGGGTGGCGTTCGAGGACCTTCTGTCGCGCACGAGCAGACGGGTCCGTCACGTCAAGCCGCTGCCGCAGAACTGGCTCGTTCACGGTATCGGAAAAGCATCCGTCACTCTCAACTGCTCGATCAACCGGAGAGAAAACTGGATTCGCGCCGAGGTCTATCTGACCGGGCAAAGAGCGAAGAATTTCTTCTTTTTCCTGAAGCAGGACAAGGACGACATCGAACGCGAACTTGGTGAAACCCTCGTCTGGTATGAGGATGCAGCGAAAGACCGCCGGATCCATCTTACCCGGACCTACCCGGATGTGACGGACCGGGGCACCTGGGAGGACCAGCACCGCTGGCTTGCACAGGCGCTCGATAAGCTGCATCGGGTCTTCCATGAGCGCGTCAGGAAACTCGATGCCGAGATTGCGGATATGTTGTGACATGACCCAAACCCTCTTCACCAATGCCCGGCTGATCGACCCCGAGGCAGGCACCGACGCCCCCGGCTGGCTCCTCATCGAGAAGGGCGTGATCGCCGCGCGGGGGAGCGGCGCGGAGATGCCGCAGGCCGAGACCGTGATCGACTGCGCGGGCCAATGCCTCGCCCCCGGCATCGTCGATATCGGGGTGAAGGTCTGCGAGCCGGGCGAGCGGCACAAGGAGAGCTATCGCTCCGCCGGTCTGGCGGCGGCGGCGGGGGGTGTCACCACCATGGCCACGCGCCCCGACACCCTGCCCGCCATCGACACGCCCGAGGTGCTCGAATTCGTCGCCCGGCGCGCCAATGCCGCAGCCCCTGTCAACGTCCTGCCCATGGCCGCGCTGACCAAGGGGCGCGCGGGGCGCGAGATGGTCGAGATCGGCTTTCTGATGGATGCGGGCGCGGTGGCCTTTACCGATTGCGACCACGTGGTGCGCGACACCAAGGTGCTCTCGCGCGCGCTCAGCTATGCGCGCTCGCTCGGCGCGCTGGTGATCGGCCATCCGCAGGATCCGGGGCTGAGCGCGGGGGCGGCGGCGACCTCGGGCAAGTTCGCCTCGCTGAGGGGCCTGCCCGCCGTCTCGCCCATGGCCGAGCGGATGGGGCTCGACCGGGACATCGCGCTCCTGGAGATGACGCAGGCGCGCTATCACGCCGATCAGATCACCACCGCGCGCGCCCTGCCCGCGCTCGCCCGCGCCAGGCGCAACGGGCTCGACATCACCGCCGGCACCTCGATTCACCACCTGACGCTGAACGAGATGGACGTGGCGGATTATCGCACCTTCTTCAAGGTCAAGCCGCCGCTCAGATCCGAGGAGGACCGGCAGGCGGTGATCGAGGCGCTGCGCGAGGGGCTGATCGACATCATAAGCTCGATGCACACCCCGCAGGACGAGGAGAGCAAACGCCTGCCCTTCGAGGAGGCGGCGAGCGGCGCCGTGGCGCTCGAGACGCTGTTGCCCGCCGCGCTGCGGCTCTACCATGCCGAGGCGCTCGACCTGCCGACGCTCTGGCGCGCCATGTCGCTCAATCCGGCGCGACGGCTGGGGCTGGCTTGCGGGCGGCTGGCACAGGGCGCGCCCGCCGATCTGGTGCGCTTCGATCCGGGCAAGCCCTTCATCCTCGACCGTTTCGCGCTCCGGTCGAAATCCAAGAACACGCCCTTTGACGGCGCGCGCCTGCAAGGTAAGGTCACGGCGACCTATGTCGCCGGCACCTGCGTTTACGAGGCCCCCTGATGCCCCTGATCGAGTCTGCCCCCGCCACGCTGATGCTCTGGGCCGTGATCGGCTATGGCCTCGGCTCGATCCCCTTCGGCATGGTGCTGGCGCGGGTCATGGGGCTGGGCAACCTGCGCGAGATCGGATCGGGCAATATCGGGGCCACGAACGTGCTGCGCACCGGCAACAAGACCGCCGCCGCGCTCACCCTCCTGCTTGATGGCGGCAAGGGGGCGGTGGCGGTGCTGCTGGCGCGCGCATGGGCGGGCGAGGATGCCGCGCAACTGGCGGGGCTCATGGCCTTTGTCGGCCATTGCTACCCCGTCTGGCTGCGATTCGCGGGCGGCAAGGGGGTGGCCACGTTCCTCGGCCTTCTGCTGGCGCTCGCCTGGCCGGTGGGGATCGCGGCCTGCCTGACCTGGCTTGCCACTGCCGTCGCGCTGCGCATCTCCTCGCTCTCGGCGCTGGTGGCGGCGGTGGCGGCACCAGTCTGGGCGCTCTTGCTGGGCCACGGCAGCACGGTCGCGCTCGCGGCCTGTCTCGCGGCGGTGATCCTCTGGCGGCACCGGGGCAATATCGCGCGGCTGATGGACGGCACCGAGCCGAGGATCGGCGGGACCAGATGACCAGATGAAAGGACCGTTGCCCGCGGCCCAGGGGCGGTTGACACGCGCGGGCGGGCGTATATAAGCGCGGCTTCATTGGTGTTGGTGGCCCCCGCAAGGGGATGCCTGTCGGGAGCAATCCAGAGGACAACGCCCTTCGACATGTCAGAAGGAGATCAGCCGTGACCAAACGCACGTCTGCCAAATACAAGATCGACCGCCGCATGGGCGAAAACATCTGGGGCCGCCCCAAATCGCCGGTGAACCGCCGCGAATACGGCCCCGGCCAGCATGGCCAGCGCCGCAAGGCCAAGATTTCCGATTTCGGCCTCCAGCTGCGCGCCAAGCAGAAGCTCAAGGGCTATTACGGCGATCTCACCGAAAAGCAGTTCCGCCGCATCTTTGCCGAGGCCGAGCGCCGCAAGGGCGATACCGGCGAGAACCTGATCGGCCTGCTCGAGCGCCGTCTCGATGCCGTGGTCTATCGCGCCAAGTTCGTGCCGACCGTGTTCGCCGCGCGCCAGTTCGTCAATCATGGCCATGTGCTCGTGAACGGCAAGCGGGTCAACATCCCCTCCTACCGCGTCAAGGAAGGCGACGTGATCGAGGTGCGCGAGAAGTCCAGGCAGCTCGCGGTGCTGCTCGAGGCGGTGCAACTGGCCGAGCGCGACGTGCCCGATTATCTCGAGGTCGATCACTCGAAGATGACCGCCACCTTCGTGCGCCAGCCGGGCCTGTCGGATGTGCCCTACCCGGTGATGATGGAGCCGAACCTCGTCATCGAATATTACGCGCAGAACTGATCCCGCCGGATCAGCGCCGCGCGCAGATTTCAGGAGCCGCCCCTGTCGGGGGCGGCTTTTTCGTGGGCAGGGTCAGGGCATTGGTGTTGCGGGCGGCGGCTCAGGCGGGTTGATCGAGCCGCGCCTCGAGAATGTCGAAGGGCACGCCGGGCTCGTCCTTGGCGCCGCGAATGACCAGCGAGGTCTTGACGCTGGCGACGTTCTCGGCGGCGGTCAGCTCCTCGGTCAGGAAACGCTGAAAGGTCGAGAGATCGGGCGCCACGCATTTGAGGATGAAATCCACCTCGCCGTTGAGCATGTGGCATTCGCGCACGAGCGGCCAGGCCCGACAGCGGGATTCAAAAGCCGAGAGGTCCGCCTCCGCCTGGCTCTGGAGGCCGACCATGGCAAAGACCTGCACCTCGAAGCCGAGAGCGCGCGGGTCGATATCGGCATGATAGCCGCGGATGAAGCCCTGCTCCTCCAGCGCGCGCACCCGCCGCAGGCAGGGCGGGGCGGAGATGCCGACGCGCTTGGCCAGTTCGACATTGGTCATCCGGCCATTGGCCTGCAATTCGGACAGGATCTTGCGGTCGATCGGATCGAGACGGGCACCCGCCATCATCATCCCCCTGGCTGTTTCGCGGTTGTTATAGCAGCCGCCGCGTCGCGCGCAATAATCTTTCGCCTGTGCGCAAGATCCTTGCCCGGCCTTGCCTCGACACGCGCCGCAACAGGGGGTTACATGCCCCGCGCGGCGCGGCTATATCTCCGGTCCAGACACGCCACCCCCAGACACGCCACCCGAGGAATGTCCCATGTCCGACACCCGCCACACCCGCTGCCTCATCATCGGCTCCGGCCCGGCCGGCTATACCGCCGGGATCTATGCCGCGCGCGCCATGCTCGCCCCCGTGCTCGTGCAGGGAATGGAGCCGGGCGGCCAGCTCACCACCACCACCGAGGTCGAGAACTGGCCCGGCGATGCGCAGGTGCAGGGCCCCGACCTGATGGTGCGGATGGAGGCCCATGCGCGGGCGATGGGATGCGAGATCGTGGGCGATATCATCACCGATCTGGACGTGAGCGCGCGCCCCTTCGTGGCGCGCGGCGACAGCGGTGCGACCTATACCGCCGATGCCGTGATCCTCGCCACCGGGGCGCGGGCGAAATGGCTCGGGCTGCCGTCCGAAGAGGCGTTCAAGGGCTTTGGCGTCTCGGCCTGCGCGACCTGCGACGGGTTCTTCTATCGCGGCCAGGAGATCGTGGTGGTGGGCGGCGGCAACACGGCGGTGGAAGAGGCGCTGTTTCTGACCAATTTCGCCTCAAAGGTCACGCTCATCCACCGCCGCGACGAATTGCGCGCCGAGAAGATCCTCCAGGACCGGCTGTTCAAGAACCCGAAGATCGAGACGCTGTGGTTTCACACCCTCGACGAGGTGTTCGGCAGTGACAATCCCAAGGGCGTCGAGGGCGTGCGCGTGCGCCATGTCGAGACCGGCGAGGTCACTGAAATCCCCTGCAAGGGCGTGTTCATCGCCATCGGCCATGCGCCGGCGAGCGAGCTGGTCAAGGGCAAGGTCGAGATGCATCACGGCGATTACGTGAAGGTCGAGCCGGGCAGCACCCGAACCTCGGTGCCGGGGCTCTTTGCGGCAGGCGACCTGACCGACCATGTCTATCGGCAGGCGGTGACCAGCGCCGGGATGGGCTGCATGGCCGCGCTCGACGCCGAGCGCTGGCTCGCCGGGCAGGAGGGCTGAGGCAGGGCGGGGCGGGGCGGGAAATCCTGCGCGGCTTAAGGCTTTGTTCAGATCTTCGGGTCTAGGATCGTTCGCGGATGACGGACGAGGGACAGGCATATCATGGGCGCACCACCGGCACGGCTCGAGGCCCCGGCGCGGCAGGGGGCGGCGGCGCATCTGAGCCGCGCGCAGAAGGCCGCGATCATCGTGCGCTTCCTGATGAACGAGGGGGCGGACGTGCCCTTGACCGAGCTGCCCGAGGCGTTGCAGGCGCGGCTGACCACGCAGATGGGGTCGATGCGCTATGTGGATCGCGACACCCTTGCCGAGGTGGTGGCCGAATTCGCGCGCGAGCTCGAGGGGATGGGGCTCACCTTTCCGCGCGGCGTCGCGGGCGCGCTGAGCGCGCTCGATGGCCGGATCAGCGCGCAGACCGCCGCGCGCCTGCGCAAGGAGGCGGGCGTGCGCCAGTATGGCGACCCCTGGGAACTCGTCCGTGCCACGGATCTCGCGGCACTCGTGCCGATCATCGAGGGCGAGAGCGTGGAAGTGGCCGCGGTGATCCTCTCCAAGCTCGACGTGAGCCGCGCGGCGGACCTGCTGGGCCTGTTGCCCGGACCGCTGGCTCGCCGCATCACCTATGCGATCTCGCAGACCGGATCGGTCAGCCCCGAGGCGGTTGACCGGATCGGGCTGGCGCTTGCCGCGCAATTGCAGGAAGCGCCCGAAACCGCCTTTGCCGAAGGCGCGGTTGAGCGGGTGGGCGCCATCCTCAACTATTCCGCCGCGGCGATTCGCAGCGAGGTGCTCGAAGGACTGGAGGAGACCGACCAGGATTTCGCGGCGCTGGTGCGGCGCGCCATCTTTACCTTCGTGCACCTGCCGGAGCGGGTCCGGTCCACCGATGTGCCGCGCATCCTGCGCGAGGTGGACAAGGAGGTGATCCTCACCGCGCTGGCCGGCGCGCAGACCGGGGATCTCGCACCGGCCGCGGAATTCCTGCTCGCCAATGTGTCGAAACGCATGGCCGAGACGCTGCGCGAGGAAATCGCCGAACGCGGCCGTGTGCGCCCCCGCGATGCCGAGGCCGCCCAGACCGAAGTGGTCAACGCCGTGCGCAGGCTCGAGGCCGCGGGCGAGATCACCCTGCTGCGCCCCGAGGACGCGGGCGGCGAGACCGAATAGCCGTCACGCCCCGACGGGGGCCGGCTTGTGATGGGCCGTGACAGGATCAGCGGCCAGCGTGTCCGCACCCTCACCGACCGCGTCGCGCCTTATCGCGCCCCTCACCTGGCGGTGATCGTCTGGTCGCGGGCGCCACCATGCCGATGGACAATGGACATGAGCCCCCCCCATCGGGCATAAGGCGGGCAAGCCGGTGCATGGTGGTTTGCGCAATGTCCGAAATTGCAAAGGCTGCGAGGGGCGCATGGAAAAAAGGGCCGTCCCAATGGTCCTGATACGCGCCGGCCGGGCAGGCAAGACCCGAGGACGGGGGGGAGAGAATGACCAGAAAACAGGTTTGCGTCGTGGTTGGCGCCAGTTCCGGCCTGGGTTTCGCCGTGGCCGAGGAAATGGCGAAACGGGGATACGATCTCGTGCTTTCGTCGCGAAATCCGCAGGATGCCGCCGACGCGATCCGCGACCGTCACGGTGTCCGGGTCGAGGTCGTTCCCGGCAGCATTTCCGATCCTTCGGTGGCGGCATCGCTGGCCGACAGGGCCGGGGCTCTGGGCGGGGCGAGCGCGCTGCTCCTGAACCACGGGGGGCCGCCGGTCAAGCCGCTGATGGGTATCACCGACGCGGAATGGTCGGACGCCTTCGGGGTGATGGTGACCGGCCCGCTGCGGGTGCTGCGTGCGCTGGTGCCGCAGATGCAGACCGCCGGGCGCGGTCGCGTGCTGGCGGTGTCCTCCTTCACGGTCAAGGCGCCCTATCCCGGAATCGCCCTGTCCAACAGCCTTCGGGCGGCGCTTGTGAATGCGCTCAAGACAGCGGCGCTCGAACTCGGGCCGGAGGGGATCCTGCTCAATGCCCTGGCGCCGGGATATGTGGAAACGAACCGCATCCGCGAGTGGAACGACTCCTATGCCCGACAGCGCAATATCGGCGTGGAGGAGGTCCGCAAGCAGGCCCTGGAAACGATTCCGCTGCGCCGCTACGGAACGCCCGAAGGATACGCGCGAATGGCGGCGTTCCTTCTGTCGGAGGACAATGATTATGTTTCGGGCCAGCAGATCCTGTATGATGGCGCGCTCGTGACAGCGAATTGAGACACCACGAAAAGGGGAGGGTGGGCAATGCCGGCAATGCTTCTTGCCAGGGTAAGGATCAACGACGCGGAGGCATACCGCGAATATACGGCCCGTTCCGGTCCGGCGGTGGCGGCCTTTGGCGGGCGCTTTATCGTGCGGGGGACGCCGCCCGAGGTTCTGGAGGGAGAGGATGACGGCCTGCGCACGGTTCTGGTCGAGTTTCCCGACATCGAGACGGCCCGCACCTGGTACAGATCGCAGCAATATACCGAGGCGCGCGGCTTTCGCGCGCCGCCCGTCGCCGACGCCACCTTTCTCCTTTTCGAGACGGCCTGAGACGCGACAGGGGGCTGACGCCCGTGCCGTGCCTATTGCCGCTGCCATGCAATGGTGGCACATGTCAGAGAGCGGACCCCGCCTGCGCCCGGTCGTGACAGGAGCATCAGACCGGGCGCCGGGCGGGGCGTGACAGGAGGATGGGGCAGGCCGGGAGGTCACGCCCCGCGATTGCACATCAGGGAGGAACACGGACCATGCAGCATACGAGAACCCTGTTCGCGGGGGCCGTTCTCGCCGCGGCGATCACGGCGAGCCTCGCCCCGGCGGCGAGTGCGCAACAGGAGGTCAAGATCGGCTACGCGCTGGCCCCCAATTCGCATTACGGCGTCGCGGCGCAGCGCTGGCAGGAGGTCGTGGAGGCCGAGACCGGCGGCGCCTTCACGTTCCGGCATTTCCCGTCCTCCGGTCTCGGCGGCGAGCGCGAGGTGATCGAGGGCATTCAGCTGGGAACGGTCGAGGCGACGATCGTCTCCTCCGGGACCCTGTCCAATTTCGTCCCCGAGGCCGGCCTCTTCGACATTCCCTTCCTGTTCCGCGACCTGGGCCATGCCCGGCGGGTGCTCGACGGGCCGATCGGTCAGGACATCCTGGCGAAGTTCGACGATGTCGGCATCGTCGCGCTGGCATGGGGCGAGCAGGGTTTTCGTCACCTGACCAATAACCGCGGCCCGGTGGACGAACCGGCGGACATGGCCGGGCTCAAGGTGCGGACCATGGAAAACCCGGTGCATATCGCCGCCTTCGAGACGCTGGGCGCCGCGCCCACGCCGATGGCCTGGCCCGAGGTGATCGGCGCGCTGCAACAGGGCACGATCGACGGTCAGGAGAACCCGCTCTCGGTGATCACCTCGGCAAACCTGGCCGAGGTGCAGAGCTACCTGTCGCTGACCGGTCATGTCTATTCGCCGGCGGTCATCCTCGTCTCGCCGGCCTTCTGGGGCGGCCTCTCGCCCGAGGAGCAGGAGATCTTCCGGCAGGGCGCGGCCGAGGCGGTCGTCGCGATGCGAGGGTTCGTGGATGCGGCCGAAGCCTCGGGCGCCGAGGCCCTGCGCGCCGCGGGGATGGCCGTGAACGATCTGACCGCCGCGCAGCGTGCGGCCTTTCAGGCGGCCCTCGCCCCGGCCTACGAGCGTTACTATGCCACCTATGACCGGGCGCTGATCGAGCAGATCATCGCCACCGAATAAGGCAGGACCGGGCAGGCCCTCGCGGCCTGACCGCCACGCCCTGCGCGGGGTCTCTCCCGCGCGGGGCCCCTCCGGAGGGACGCGCGCCTCATGCGCCGCATCGAGACCCTGTTCGTGGAGGCCAACAGATGGGCCCTGATCCTCCTTCTGGGGGCGATGTCGGCGATCGTGTTTTCCAATGTCGCGTTGCGATACCTGACCAGTTTCTCGCTCGCCTGGTCGGAGGAAGTGGCGCGCTACATGATGATCTGGATGACCTTTCTGGGCGCGGGGCTGGTGCTGCGGCAGGGCGGGCATGTGGCGATTTCCACCGTCACCGACCGGTTCGGGGCGCGGACCCGTGTCGTGCTCCGGATCGTGGTGGTCGCGATCCTGCTGGTGTTCTTCGTCGTGATGATCCGGTTCGGCCTCGATTACATGCAGCGGATGGGGCGGCAGCTGACCCCGGCGACGCGGATCCCGTTTCGCCATGTCTATGTCGTGATCCCGGTCGGGTTTGCCCTGTTGGCGGTCCATCTGCTGCTGATCGTCAAGGCCTTTGTCCTGGGCCGTGATCTCGACCCGGAGAGCCCGGAGGGGGACGACCGCCCCTTCGGCGGCGGATGACGCGGCGAGGCGGCGGGACATGACCACCATCCTTTTTGCATCCTTCTTCATCCTGCTGGCGATCGGGGTTCCGGTGGCCTTCGCGCTCGGGATCGCCGCCGGCCTCGCGGTGCATTTCGGCTCCGGCTATCCGCTGATCGTCGTGGTCAAGGAAATGTTCTCCGGCCTCGACAGTTTCCCCCTGATGGCGGTGCCGTTCTTCATTCTCGCCGCCGAACTGATGACCGGCGGCGCGATGACCCGGGTCCTGCTGCGCTTTGCCGCGCAGTTCGTCGGGCATCTGCGTGGCGGGCTCGGCTATGCGAACCTGCTGTCCTCGACGCTCTTTGCGGGGATTTCCGGCTCGGCGCTGGCCGATGCCGCGGGGCCGGGCGCGATGATGGTGCGGATGATGGAGAGCGGCGGCTACGACAGGAGCTATGCCGGGGCGCTCACGGCATCGGCCGCGGTGATCGGGCCGATCATTCCGCCGTCGATCATCATGATCATCTACGCGATGCAGGTCGATCAGGTCTCGGTCGGCGCGCTGTTCATGGCGGGGATCGTGCCGGGGCTGCTGATGATGGCGATGCTGGTGGCGGCGAACTGGCATGTCTGCCGCAGGCGCGGCTTTGTCGGCAGCGCGCCGCGGCCCCCCTGGCCGGAGATGCTGCGCACCACCTTCCACGCCATTCCCGCGCTGCTGCTGGTGGTGATCATCGTGGGCGGGATCCGGGCCGGGGTCTTCACACCGACCGAAGCCTCGGTGGTCGCGGTGTTCTATGCGCTGCTGTGCGGGATGTTCTTCTATCGCTCCTTGCGGATCCGCGATCTGCCCGGAATTCTGCTGCGCGCGGCGCTGGTCTCGGCCTCGGTGCTGCTGATCCTCGCGACGGCGCGCGCCTTTGCCTGGGTGCTGATCATCCAGAGCGTGCCGCAGAGCATGGCGGCCGTGGTTGGCGGCTGGGATCTCGATCCGATCGTCTTCCTGCTGGTGGTCAACGTGCTGCTGCTGGTGTTCGGGATGTTCATGGATCCCCTGCCGGGGGTGATGGTGCTGGTGCCGATCCTGGCGCCGATCGCGCATGCGCTGGGGATCGATCCGATCCATTTCGCGATGGTGGTGATCGTCAACCTGACCATCGGCCTCATCACGCCGCCGGTGGGGGCGCTGCTCTTTGTGGTGTCCTCGACGGTCAGGGTCCGGGTGACGGATCTGGTCGGCGAGATCGCGCCCTTTTTCCTGGCGCATCTGGTGGTTCTGATCGTGCTGACCTTCCTGCCGGCGCTCTCCACCTGGTTGCCGCGCGCCAGCGGTTTCTAGTGTTCGACACCTGACACAAAGTGCCTGCCTCTGCATGGTAACCTGTCGTGGCCGCGCGCTGCCACTTGGCACGCCGGTCGGCACGCCGCGCAGCGCCCGCCCGGGGGTGGGCGCAAGAACGCGCGTGGTCCTCGATTTATGGTGCCAGATTCTGCAACGATTGAGCGGACGTTGACCTTGCAAAAGCGCCCGCCCGTCACGCCGAAGGCGTGCCGCTTGAATTGGCGCACCTCCGGTGCGACCCGGGCGGTCGGGCGCTGCGCGGCGGCGCGTGCCGCGCCTTGATTCCGCGCATTTGGCGCAAGACCTGAACGCCCGCACCGGGCCATTCCGAAGCGCCTCATGCACCGCAGCCCGCTGCATCCCATGCGACGCCCTCATTGGGCACCATCCGT
>JACIYT010000014.1 GCA_014359765.1 Roseovarius sp. | reverse complement strand
CCGTCGAGATCGACGTCCTGCTCCAGCGTGCCGTGGGTCAGGCTCGAGATCCCGAAATCCAGCACGATGCAGTCGGTCTTGACGATGCCGGGGTGCTCGGCCGGATCGACGGTGCGCAGGCCGCGTCCGACCATCTGGATCATGGTCGATTTGTAGGAGCTGGGCCGCAGCAGGATCACGCAGGACGTTGGCGGGTGATCGAATCCTTCGGTGAGCACGGAGACATTGACCAGCACGGCGATCTCGCCCGTGGCATAGGCCGCGAGGATGTTGCGGCGCTCGTCGGCGGAAAGCTCGCCATGGATCAACCCCGCCGGGATGCCGGCCGCGTTGAAGGCCTCGGCGACGTGGGCAGCATGGGCGACGGTGGAACAGAAAACGATGGTCGGCCGCCCTGCGGCCTTCTTGCGCCAGTGCCGGACCACCTCGTCGGTGACGGGCGCGCGGTCCATGATCGCCGCAACCGCGCCCATGTCGTAGTCGGACGCGGTCTTGCGGACGGCGCGCAGCTTCTCCTGCACGCCCAGATCGATCACGAAGGTGCGCGGCGGCACGAGGTGACCAGACGCGATCAGTTCGGCCAGCGTGACCTGGTCGCCGACGTTGTCGAAGACCTCGCGCAGCCCCTTCCGGTCTCCGCGGTTGGGTGTCGCCGTGACACCGAAGATGCGGGCCTCCGGGTTGGTGTCGCGGACGCGGTCGACGATACGGCGATAGCTGTCGGCCACCGCGTGATGCGCCTCGTCGATCACCAGCAGGTCGAGCTTCGGCATCGTGGCGAGATTGGAAGCCCGCGACAGCGTCGGCGCCATGGCGAAGGTGACCTGGCCGGCCCACGACTTGGAGGCGGCATCCACAACGGACGTGGTCACCTCCGGATTGACCCGGCCGAACTTCGCGCGGTTCTGCGCGGTCAGCTCGTCGCGATGGGCGAGAACGCAGGCCTTGGCCTTCGTCTTCTCCACCAGCGCCCCAGTGACCGCAGACAGCATGATCGTCTTGCCGGCGCCCGTGGGCGCGACGCCGAGCGTGTTGCCGTGCTTCGAGAGCGCAGCGAGGCTGCGCTCCACGAAGACTTTCTGGCGGGGACGAAGCCGCATCGGACGCCCCTCTACTCAGCCCAGGCCGGACGGCCCGGCACTGCCGGAGCAGTCTGCTGCTGCGGTGCCGCCGCCGGCTGCGGCGCGGGCGGCGATGGCGGCTGGTAGCCGTGGCCCGCCGTGCCCATGACCTGCGCATAGTCGCGATGGTCGGGCGTGACCGCCGCGCGGATCTCGTTCTTCTCCTCGCCCATCGCGTCGGTGCCGATGTCGATGCGCGCGACGAACTCCAGCCCGTCGAGATCGGCGAAGCCGTTGATCCGGCGCGCCGCCTGCGCCTCGGGCGAGGTGTCCTTGTCGGAAATCCCACGCGCCGAGTTCAGCATGCCGCGGACGAGGCTGCGGCCCATGTTGGCCCAGTCCGGCCCCTTGGGGCTGTACAGCCCGATCAGCGTGAAGATCTTGCGCCGGGCATAGGGGCCCTCGAGCACGGTGAACTCGCCGTTGAGATACACCGCACCGGTGGAGCCGCGGGTCGCATAGCCCCCGGTCCAGCCCTGCGAGGGATCGTCGAAGCCGCCGGGGCGGATGGTCAGCCGCACCTTGGCGAGCGTCCCCTTGGGGATGAGGTTCGTGTTCGACTGCGCGTCGTTGAAATCGTTCCAGAGACCGGTCATGGCGTGGGGTCCTTTCAGTTGGTGGGATCGGATTGAGGGGTCGCGGCGGGCGCCGGGATGCGCGGCGCATCGGTGACGAGCGGGCGCGCATCGATCGGCAGCGGCTGGTGGATCTTGTCGATCAGGCGGCCGAGATCGGGGGGCTCGAGCATCTCCAGCCGACCGGAGCGGTCCTTGGCCGGATAACCCCAGGGGTTCTGGGTCTGGCAGACGAAGACCCGCCGCGGCTCGCCCTGTTGGTCGGGCAACGAAGTCAGCGTCAGCACCTCGTCGACGATGCCCGGCAGTTCCAGCCCGGTCTTGGAGCCCTCGATCTGCGGCACGAAGACCTTGCGATTGAAGTCGTCGAGCTTCTCGTCGAGGATGCCGACGAAGATCACGTTCTTCGCCCGGGTATGTTGGAGATGCGTGAGCCAGCCGATCATCTCGCGCCCGTGCAGCCCGTAGGCGCCGCGCACGTCGGGCTTGCCGGTCTTGTCCGAATGTGCCTCCGGCTGGCCCTTGCACCACTGGAAGCAGAGCCGACCGGCGACGGTGATCGAGTCGACGAAGATCGTGTCGTACCTGTCGAGCGCGGCCGGATCGCCGAACTTCACGCAGACCGCGTCATAGTGCGCCCGGCTATAGGACTGGTCGTCCCTGAGCGCCGGGTTGGCCCCGCCGATGAACACCGCGAAATCCCGGCACTCGGTCCAGGTGCGTGGGCGGATCGTGTCGATGGCCAGCCCCTCGACGGCGAGATCGCCCGCCTCGAGATCGAAGAACAGCGTCGTGCTTGCCTTGAGCGTGCGCAACAGCGTGGTCTTGCCCGCGCCGCTGGCTCCGAAAATCGCGGCCTTGACGCCGCGCATCTCCGCCAGCCGCTCATCGGCGGTGATGATGGGGAGGGTCATGCCGGCACCCCCTGCGGTTTGCGGGGCGCCGCGGGATCACCGCTGGTCACGGCGGCGTAGAGCGCATCCAGCCGATCCGCTTCCGCCAGGCATTCGATCCCCTTGCGCCGCATGAAGCGCCGTGCGTCGTCGAGCAGCGCGGGATCGGCGATCAGATCGGGGATCGCGACATATTCCTCGGCGCTCTCGACGAAATAGGATTTCGAGCGCAGGTCCTTCACGAGCGGCGCGAAGGCCGCGCAGATCTCCGAGAAATCTGCCTGACCCGACCCGTCGTCCCGATTGCGCAGGATGCGCTTGACCTCCGAGACGATCCCGGTGCGCAGCATGCGCAACGCGCCTTCCTCGCGCGCCTGCGAACAGGTCAACGGAAAGGCCGCCTCCATGATCTCGTCGGCGATTTTGGGTGCGTTGTTGCCCACGCGGGCGGCAAACTCCCAGACGGATGCGGCAAAGGCCGCGGATTGGCTATTCAGCATCGAGCCACTCCTTGATGTTCGTGAAGACTTCGGCGCCGCGGGCGATGGCCCGGGCGTCGAGATGGTGGAACGGGTCGTTCCGCGCCTCGCGCATGCCTTGCCGGGCGAGTGCGAGGTTTTCGTCCGAAGCCCATTCCGCGAAGGCCCGAAACGTGCCGGTCACACGCTGCCAGGCGGCGCGCTCGGGCGTCGGCGGGACATGGAGGGGATTGCGGCGGCCGGCGGGGCGCTGCGGGCGCATCCCCCGCCTGGCCGCGTCAAGCACCATCTTGCGCAGAGCGGCGCGGGTCGGTTCCTCTCCGCGTTCGAGGCGCTCGTTCAGCACGCGCTGGACGATGCCCGGCTCCGCAGCCTCGGCATCGCGGATCTGGCGGGCCTCGTGGATCTGGTCGCGGCGCAGGCCGAGATCGGCGGTGCTTGCAATCGCGTTGCCGCCTTCGACGCGTTTGCGCGCGCCATCATGGGCGCCGAACACCTCTCCCCGCGCCTGCGCGGCATCGTATTCATCGGCGAGCCGGCGCTTGGCGCGGGCCTCGATCTCGAGCGCATGGGCCTGCGCGCGATGGGCGGCCGCGACGAGATCGTCATGAGCGTTCTTGGCCCGATGCAACCGGGCGGCGCGTTTTGCCACGTCATAGGCCAGACCGGCCATGTCGCGTGCCTCGAGCACCTCGGCCGCGGTCTTTGCCCCCGCCAGCGTGCCGGCGGCGCGGTCGATCAGGCTGGGAAGATCCTGCGCCTCGGGGGAAATCGGGGCGATCGCGGTCATTGCGCGTCCTCCCACGGCAGGATCGCGACTTTCAGCGTGCCCGGCCGCACCGTGCGGGCAGGTTCGAAGCCCTTGCGGATCGCCTCGGGCCATGCGGCGTATTTGCGCTCGGGCACCTTGTAGGTGACGTCGACATACTGGCCGGGATCGTCGCCCGCGGCGCGGATGCGCTCGACCATGGCGGCGAGCTGCTCCTGGTCCCAAACGACGCGCTTGGGCAGGTCGGCGACCACGATGAAGTCGCCGTCGTCTAGCCTGACGGTGCCGATGTCCTTGCCGGCCGCGCTGCGGGCTTCCTCGGCGCGGGTGGCGTAGCGGATGGTCAGCGCCCCATCGAGGCGGGCCTTGGCGGCCCTCGCCTGCTTCAGGCGCTCGTCCACTTCGCGCTGCAGGATGGCGAGAAGATCGACGGGCAGCCGGGCGATCTCGGACGCATCGAGGCGGACCAGATCGTCGGGCGTGGGCGCATTGTCGGGATAGGGCATGAACGGGTCTCCGTGACTGGCGAAGTGATCGAGAAAGCGGGCCATCAGGCGGCCTCCGGCTCGGCGAGCAGGCGCTCGAGCGGCATGGATGTCGCGCGCGGCTTCGGCCGGGCGATGGCGAGATAGGCGAAGCGGTCGGGGCCGAGGCGCTCCTGCACCAGATGCACGAGCCCCGCCTCGCAGGCACGAAACGCGGCCCGGGCGAGCCCCGCGAGGCGCTGACGATCCTTGTCGGGCAGGGTCGACATGCCCGGCATCGTGTCGATCCCGAGAAAACCCCGGTGGTATTCCAGCCGGTCGCCGGGCGCGGCCTGGCCCACCCAGGCGCAGAACTCGATATCCGTGAGCGGGCGCGCGGCGCGGGTCACAGGCGTGAACGCGGTGTGGGGCATGCGTGTCACTTCCATGTCCTGCCTCTACGCATCGGTTCCGGCAGGCGTCCCGGCCGGGTCCGGGGCATCGGCATAGATCGCGACGAGCGGCGTTCCGTCCTCGTGCGCGCCGGCCTTCTCGATGCGATAGGTGCGGTGCCCGCGGAGCACCTCGGGCAGTTCCCAGCGGCGGTAGAGCCCCGGGATGCGGATGAGTTCTCCGGCAGGTGGGCGATGGCGATCCTTCATCGGGTCGTTCCTCGATTGGGCCCGCGACCGTCGCGGACCGTTCGAGAGGGAAAAGCCATCCGGACCCGCCAAACGGGACATGCGCTCAGACAAATTCATCGAATGCCTCCCGCAGCCGCCGCGTGGCCCGCTGATAGCGCTTGCGCGCGGCGGCCTCGGACAGACCAAGCGTTCCGGCCACCTCGCGCTGGGTGAAACCCTCGACCGCTACCCGCAGGACGAGATCGGCGTCGCGACCGACGAGCCGTCCGAGATCTCGGCGCAGGAAGATGGCTGCGGCACCTGGAGTCGACGCGGCCAATTCCTCCGCCTCGACGTTGGCGGCGACCAGCGCCCGGGCGGCCTCGCGGCAATGCGCGCGCAGGGCGTCGCGCTCGACATTGCGCAAGACCGTCGCCGCGATCCGGCTGACCCGATCGAGATCGAGTCCACGCAGGGTCTCGGTGGCGCGCGCGAGGACTTCGGAGGATACCTCGTCGGGGCGACCGGACTTGCGCCACGAGAGCCGCCGACGCACCGCGTCGAGCCCCGGCCAGAGCGCAAGCAGCGCGAGCGTCACCGCGCCGTCGGAAGTGAGGTCATCGCCTTGCGCCGCGGCCACCAGGGCCCAGAGGATGCGGTTTTTCCGCTCGGCGCAGCCCGCGCGCGCGTGCAGCATGTCGAGAAGCGCCGCCGGGTCGGTAAAGCGCCCGAGCGCGGGATCGCGGTGCCGCAGGGTCTCGAAAGATTTCTGGAAACCCAGGGTGTTGGTCGTCATCACGAGGCTTTCGTGGATCTCGTGCCATTCGAAGGACATCGGACGTCTGCCTTTCGGCCAGGCGTCGGGCGCCTTTTCGTGGCCAGGTCAGGACGTCGCGCGTCTCTTCGGTTGCAGGATGAGGGGGCGCCCGCGTCAGAGCGCGGGCGACGGGGCCTTGTTCAGCGTGCCACAGCCACGGCAGGTGGCGACGGCGGGCAGGCTCACGAAATATTCGTGGCCCCGGGCAAAGCGCAGGTGCAGCTGGCCGCCCCGGCGGATGCCGAGCAGCTTGTCGCAGCGCGTGCAGCGCCATTCAGTGTGGGAGTGATCGGGATTGCCGGCCGCGCGGCGCGCCTGGCCGGTCGGGTGCGCGTATCCGCGCTGGAAGTCGGGAGTCTGCATGGGAATGCTCCTCTTGCTGAGTGAGCACTCCTCATGAACGTCAGAATCGGAGTTAGTCAGAGCCCCCAATCGGAGCCGGATCGGAGTTGGCCGTCAGAGCGATCTCCCACTTGCCCTTGCCAACGCTCCGAACGAAGCCGGCCTTGAGCTTCTTCCACAAAGGCGCGCCAAAGATATTCGAGAGGGATTGGCCTTCGATGCCCTTGACCAGATCTTCAGTCTTGATTGGCGCCGGTCCGTTGTTGTGCGCATCAACAAGACGTTGGATGACCAGCAGTCGATGATTTCCAATGATGTCGATCGAACCCTTGCCAGGAACAAATAGCGTTCCCGAGTTCTCGCCAGTTGTTTCCAGCCGAACGGATTGCCCGCCTTGGGCCAGAACGCGATCACGGCGCAAGACTGCCCGCAGCTTGTCGGCGATCAGATTGATCTCCGTGCCGTTGCCATCGATGTGTTCGGCCAGTGGTGTCAGAACATTGGCCCCAATGCACGGGCCGGGCGCGTCGCCGGCCTGCAGAACCAGTCCGATGCCGAGATGGCTCCGGCTACGAAGCGCGGTATCCACCGCCGTGCGAACCTTTTCCTGATCCAGGGAGCGCGCGAGATATACCGGCGCTTCGCCGCCCTCGTTCGCCAAAGTTCCGAGATACCAAAGGTGGCGCGACAGTTCCTCGACGGCCGGGGTATCGAGCACCTCGACGAGCCGCGCGCGGAGGTGTTCTGCGACCCAACCGTCACGCACCCGGTAGATTCTGTAACGTTCGGGGTTGCCGCCCGGAGCTGTCTGTCCTTCGCTCACCTTGAGGTCCACCTGTCCAGGGGTCGCAACGACCTCGGCGGTGGCCGGACCGACTTCGTCCTCGTCGTCGATCAGATCATCGCCTTCCCATCCAGCCGGAACGAGAAAGCCGAGTTCGGTCAGAAGCGTCGCATCGACATTGCGGTCGAGGAGCCACGCGCCGCTGACCCTGTCGAAGCCCATGTCCCACAGAGCCAGCAAGGCCGGAATTGCGGCCATTGTCTCGGCAGGTGTCGGCGCGCGACCTTCGCGCAGGATGCCCCAATGGCGTAGCAGACGGTGCCCAAGAACCCTTTCAAAAGGATCGTCGACGCTGAGCAGACTGGTCGTGTTCCTGTCCGTGAGCGTGAAATCGAGCGTCTGAGGCTCTGTTCTCCCCGGGCGGCGGTACCGCACCGCGATCTCGATGAAACGTATCGCCACCGCCCGACCGAATATCCGCGACAACCCCGGTTGAGTTTCGATGATCTCGGAAATGTCCTGGTCAATCGTCGTGGAAAGCGACAAGCGATTTGCGAGATTGCCGATGCTGATATCGGCGCGAATGACCCGAGCGCGGAGAACGACCGCATCGTCCATTTCCGGCAGATCGAGTTCGAAGCCGTTGCGGAACCGGGAGATGTCGTAGGCCTGAAAATCGACGGGCTGGTTGGAGTAGTTCTGGGACAGCGCCGTCTCGATGAAGCGTTCGGCAATAAGGTGGCGCAGCTTCCTGTTTCCCGCGCGCACATGGACGCGCCCAGTCGACGGCGTGTAGACGATCATCGCCTCACCGGGCGGCCGGAAATAGAGCTTCGAACGGTTGCCCTCCTCGTCGATTTCCCTAACGCTGGCCGGGCGATCGGGATGATAGAGCAGAAACATCTCGGCCGCGGGCTCGTCGCCCTCTTCGGGAAGCTCATACTTTTCGATATTGTAGCCGTCGCCCCGATCGAGGGCTTCCTTGATCTCGTCCAGCAGACCTTGAAGCCGCGCGTCATCGGGTTCCGGAGCCCCGTCGAGCGAAGGCTCGGCCATGAAGGTCTGGTAATGCTTGTCGTAGCGCCGGTAGAGCCGCAAATGCAGACTGTTTTCGGCCGCTTCGAACAGCGCCAGTTCATTCGTATAGGCCCAGAGACTTCGCGCCAGCGCGTCCCGCTGGTTCAGGAGTCTCCTGGCGCGTTCCGGTTCAAGCTTCGACTCGGCAAGTCCTTCGAGCACGAAATCTCCCCGGTCGCTGGCGATCATCACTACGCGCGCCGCCTCATCCTCCAGCGGCCGTAACCGCTCCATGTTCTCGCTGTTCAGCATTTCGCGGGCGGTCGAGGGACCGTCCGTGTCCTCCGAACCAAATCTGTATTTCGCGAGCCAGTTGAGCCTGTCGAAGGCCCTGCTCTCAAGAAACGAGGCCAGGAGCGCGGGTTCTGCCTCCGCAAACAGGCGAGAGAGATTCGGGCAGGTCTTGGTCGGGGTTCGTACCATTCAAGTCTCCGGGAAGTGGAAATAGCGACCATGCGAACGCGCAAGAACTCGCCCGCAAAACGCGGGGGTCGCTCGCATTGTCCTCAGATCATTGTCGCGATCGTTCAAATTGTGCACGGAGCCGCGCCCAGACGAGGCGTGGGGGGCAAGCGTGACGATAGCCTGACAATCTGATCGTTCCGGGTAATCGGCGCGGGGCATGAACTCACCTCAACCAATAGCTGCTCGACAGCGACTCAACCTCAGATAATTGTGGCGCGCTGTCGGAAGCACAAGCAAAAATGTTCGCATTACGTTCTGTTTGGCGTGGCACCCGTCCCATCCCGGCGCCGCGGATGGCTTTTCTCATGGGAATCTCCCAGGAAGGCACACCGTGATCCCATGAAACGCCCCAATCCCCTGCCACCCGACATGCTGTCCCCTGCCGAGCGCCGCGCGGAACTCTGCCGCCTGCTGGCCGCCGGGCTGGTCCGCCTGCGGATGCGGGAGAACGGGCAACTCTTTTCGGAGAAGGGAGAATTTCCGCTACACAACTCACGCGACCAGAGCGGTAGTGCAGGTCCAACCAACCGGAGGACCGCATGAACACGCACGATCCCATCCCCGCGCGCCTGGCTGCGCTCAAGACCATGAAGACGCCCGAGTTGAAGGCGCAATGGCGCGAGCTGTTCGACAGCGAGCCGCCGCCCTTCAACCGGCGATATCTCGAAAGCCGGCTGGCCTATCGCATACAGGAACTCGCCTACGGTGGGCTGAAGCCCGAGACGGTGAAACGCCTGGAAAGGCTGGGCGAGGAATTGGACGGCGGTGATCGCAAGAAGAGCCGCGTCCGGGCCGACCTGACGCCCATTGCGGGCACGCGCCTGATCCGCGAATGGCAGGGGGTGGAGCATGTAGTCACCGTCACCGCCGATGGCTTCGAATGGCAGGGTCGGCCCTACAAGTCACTGTCGGCCATCGCCCGTGCGATCACCGGCACGCGCTGGAACGGCTGGGTCTTCTTCGGGTTGAAATCGCGGAGGCGCGCATGAGCGATGTGAAAATCAAGCGCCGCTGCGCTGTCTACACCCGCAAGTCCTCCGAGGAAGGGCTGGAGCAGGAGTTCAACTCGCTCGACGCGCAGCGCGAGGCCTGCGAGGCTTACATCGCCAGCCAGCGCTCCGAGGGATGGGTGCTGGTGCGCGACCGCTATGACGACGGCGGCATCTCCGGCGGCACGCTGGAGCGGCCCGGCCTGCAGCGGCTGATTGCCGACATTGAGGACGGGCTGGTCGATGTGGTCGTTGTCTACAAGATCGACCGGTTAAGCCGCTCTCTCGCCGACTTCGCCAAGCTGGTCGAGGTGTTCGACCGCAACGGCGTGACCTTCGTCTCGGTCACGCAGAGCTTCAACACCACCACTTCGATGGGTCGGCTGACGCTGAACATCCTGCTCAGCTTCGCCCAGTTCGAGCGCGAAGTGACGGCCGAACGCATCCGCGACAAGGTCGCGGCCTCCCGCAAGAAGGGGATATGGATGGGCGGGGTGCCGCCCTACGGCTATCGCGTCGAGAACCGCAAACTGGTGATCGACGACGAGCGCGCCGAACATGTGCGCTGGATCTTCGCCCGCTTCCTCGAGATCGGGTCGGGCACGGAACTGGCCCGCGAGGTTGAGAAACGTGGTTTGCGTACCCCCAAGGGCAACCGGATCGACAAGAAATACCTGTACCGCATGCTGAACAACCGCGCCTACATAGGCGAGGCGGTGCACAAGGGGCAGAGCTATCCCGGCGAGCACGACGCCATCATCGACCGCGAAACGTGGGACCGGGTGCACGCCATCCTGCAGGAAAGCCCCCGCAAGCGCGCCGCCCGCACCCGGGCCGAGACGCCGGCGCTCCTGAAGGGGCTGCTTTACGGCCCCGACGGCGCGGCCTTCTCTCCGACCCACACCCGCAAGGGCGACAAGCTCTACCGCTATTATGTCAGCCAGACCGTGCTGAAGCACGGGGCTGGAACCTGCCCGGTCGGCCGCGTCCCGGCCGGTGAGATCGAGGCGGCCGTCATCAACCAGCTCCGCATCGTGTTCCGCCAGCCGGAGATCGTGGCGGGGACGTGGAAGGCCGCGAAGGCGCAGGGCGGCGACATCACCGAGGCCGACGTCCGCGCGGCCCTGCAGCAACTCGACCCGCTGTGGGACGAACTCTTCCCCGCCGAGCAGGCGCGCATCGTGGCGCTGCTGGTCGAACGCATCGACATCGGCGCCGAGGGGCTCGACATTCGGCTGCGCGTCGATGGGCTGAGCGGCCTCGCGCGCGAGATGCTGGCCGGTGAAACGGGAGCGGCAGCATGAAACCCGCGCCCGAGACCATCACCCTGCACGTCCCTTTCCGCATCGCAAAGCGCGGCGGGCGCAAGGAGGTGCAGTTGCCCGACGGCGCGCCGGTGCAACGCCGAACCGACAACACCCTGGTCAAGGCGCTGGCCCGCGCCTTCCGCTGGAAGCGGCTGCTGGAATCCGGCGAGTTCAACACCATCAATGAGCTGGCCGAGCACGAGGGCATCGTGCCCTCCTACTTGACCCGCGTGTTGCGCCTCACGCTGCTCGCGCCCGACATCGTCGAGGCGATCCTGGATGGCCGACAGGGACCGGAAGTGACGCTGGGGCGGCTGCTGAAGGGGTTTCCGGTGGAGTGGGAGGCACAGCAACCATCTTTTCACAAGGTCGAATAGCAGGCCTTTTGCAAACAGCTTCGCACGCGTCCATCCATAAACGCCATCCTGCTTGCCCGCTCTCCTGGACGTCCGACAGCGCGGCAACTTTCAATTTCCGATTGATTCCAATGGCCATTTCGGCCACTTCTTGGGCCGGGAGGACCACCCATGACCGCACTTTCCGCCCGCGACGCCAAGTACAACTTCGGCCGTCTGATCGACCTCGCCCGCGCCGAGCCGGTGGTGGTCGAGAAACACGGGCGCCCGGTCGTGGTGGTCCTGTCCGTCGAAGAATACGAAAGGCTGACCGGCAACAAGGTCGCCCCATCCCGACTGGAAGGCGAGGAGTGATGGCAACGAACAACAACGCCCCCTTGGGCATCGAGGCAGAGCTGTTCAAGGCCGCCGACAAGCTGCGCGGCAACATGGAGCCATCGGACTACAAGCACGTCGTCCTCGGCCTGATCTTCCTGCGCCACATCTCGGAAAGCTTCGAGGCCAAGCACGCCGAGCTGATGGCGGAATACCCCGAGGGCGCCGAGGACCGCGACGAATACCTCGCCGACAACATCTTCTGGGTGCCGAAGGAGGCCCGCTGGTCCCACCTGCAGGCCAACGCCAAACAGCCCACCATCGGCAAGCTCATCGACGACGCCATGCTGGCGATCGAAAAGGACAACCCCTCGCTCAAGGGCGTGCTGCCCAAGGACTATGCCCGCCCCGCGCTCTCGGCAATCATGCTGGGCGAGCTGATCGACCTCATCGCCAACATCTCCACCCGCACCGAGAAAGGGCAGGAGCGCGACCTCTTCGGCCGCGTCTACGAATACTTCCTCAAGGAATTCGCCGGCTCCGAGGGCAAGCGCGGGGGCGAGTTCTACACCCCCCGCTCGGTCGTGAAAACCATGGTCGAGATGCTCCAGCCCTACAAGGGCCGCGTCTATGACCCCTGCTGTGGCTCGGGCGGCATGTTCGTGCAGTCCGAAAGCTTCGTCGAGGCCCACGGCGGCCGCATCGGCGACATCGCCATCTACGGTCAGGAGAGCAACCACACCACCTGGCGACTCTGCCGGATGAACCTTGCCGTGCGCGGGATCGACGCCGACATCCGCTGGAACGCCGAAGGCTCCTTCCACAAGGACGAGTTCCCCGGTCTCAAGGCCGACTACATCCTCGCCAACCCGCCCTTCAACGTCTCCGACTGGGGCGGTGAGCGGCTGCGCGACGATCCGCGCTGGAAGTATGGCGTGCCGCCCAAGGGCAACGCCAACTTCGCCTGGCTTCAGCACATCCTGCACCACCTCTCGCCCACCGGCACGGCGGGCGTGGTGCTGGCCAACGGCTCCATGTCGTCCACGCAATCGGGCGAGGGCGAGATCCGCAAGAACATGATCGAGGGCGAAGTCGTCGACTGCATGGTCGCCCTGCCGGGGCAGCTCTTCTATTCAACCCAGATCCCGGTCTGCCTGTGGTTTCTTGCCCGCGACAAGTCGAACGGTATCGCGCGCGACAAGCGCCTGCGCGACCGGCGGGGCGAGATCCTCTTCATCGACGCCCGCAAGCTCGGCCACATGGTGGACCGTACGCGGCGCGAGTTCTCGGACGACGACATCGAGAAGATCGCCGGCACCTACCACCGCTGGCGCGAGGGCGAAGGCTACGAGGACGTGCCCGGTTTCTGCAAGGCGGCGAGCCTCAAAGCGGTGCGGGCCCATGGCCACGTCCTGACCCCGGGCCGCTATGTCGGCGTCGAGGCGGCCGAGGAGGACGACACGCCCTTCCCCGAACGCTTTGCGGGGTTGCAGGCAGAGCTGGAAGAGCAGTTCGCCGAGGCCGACCGACTGACCGGCGTCATCCGCGAGCGACTGGCGGGGGTGGTCGTCGATGGGTGAGTGGTTGCAATTCCCCTTAGGCGCGCTTGTTGAAAATCTCGATGCCCGCAGAGTGCCTCTATCAAGTCGCGAACGCGAAAAGCGCCCCGGCCCATTCCCATACTATGGGGCTACTGGGGTGATGGATTATATCGACGATTTTCTCTTCGAGGGCTTGCATTTATTGGTTGCAGAGGACGGCTCAGTTGAACGGCCCGACGGAAAGCCATTTGTGCAACTCGTTACGGGCCAGTTTTGGGTCAACAATCATGCTCACGTTCTTCGCGGCGAAAATGACCAAGAGACCAAGTTTCTTTATTACGTTCTCTCGACGATCCCAATTCGGCCGTACGTCAGCGGATCGGTTCAGGCGAAGCTGTCACAGGCAAACCTTAATCGCATACCTATTCCATATCCTAAGGACAAACGCGAACGCGCTGCAATCGTTGACACTTTCTCCGCCCTCGACGACAAGATCGAGCTGAACCGGCGGATGAATGCGACGCTGGAGGCCATGGCGCGGGCGATCTTTCGCGACTGGTTCGTGGATTTCGGCCCCACCCGCGCCAAGATCGAAGGCCGCGAGCCCTACCTCGCCCCCGACCTCTGGCCCCTCTTCCCCGCCCGCCTCACCGACCAGGGCATCCCCGAGGGGTGGGAGATGGGCACGCTGGGGGACGTGGCAGAGTCGCCCCGCCGTGGCGTCAAGCCAAGCGAGATACCGGAACACACGCCCTACATCGGGCTGGAGCACATGCCCCGCCGCTCGATCGCGCTGTCCGAGTGGGAGGGCGCCGGAAAGGTGACGAGCAACAAGTCGGCCTTCCGCAAAGGCGAGTTCCTGTTCGGAAAGCTCCGTCCATACTTTCACAAGGTCGGCGTAGCCCCAGTTGATGGCATATGCTCCACCGACATTGTTGTTGTCCGCCCAAAGCGGAAGGAGTGGTCGGCGTACACGCTTGCGTGCATCTCCTCCGACGACTTCGTCGAGTTCACGAACGCCGCCTCGACGGGCACGAAGATGCCGCGCACGAGTTGGAAAGTGATGTCTGCCTATGAAACCTGCCTTGGCACCAACGAAGTTGTCGCAGCGTATCAGCGGATAGTTGCGCCGATGATCGAACGGATCATCGCAAACATCCACGAATCCCGCACCCTCGCCCAGACCCGCGACCTGCTGCTGCCCAGGCTCATGTCCGGCGAGCTCCGCGTGGCCGAGGCCGAGGCCGAGAAGATCGTGGAGGGCGGGGTGTGAGCAGCCTTTCCGATATCGACAAGCGGTATCTGGAAAGCCTGCTCGGCATGGGTGGCGGCTATGTGCTCGACTACACCGACGCCACCTTCGCCGAGTTCTTCCGGCGCCATGGCGTCGATATCCACTCGCGCAAGTATCAGACCTATGGGACATCCAAGGCCAAGAAGCTGCGCGCCTTCTGGGAGCGGGAGCCCGACGCGCTGGTGGGCAGGGTTCTGGAGGAGCTGCTCGAGGCCTACGCCGCCAGCAAGGAACTGAAGGGCGAGGCCCCGGATGCCGCCTTGCTCGATCGCTGCCGGAAGATCGTCGCACGGTTGACCGGCAAGAAGGCCGCCCCTGCTCCCGACGCCGAGGCGGGATTTCTCGACCGCGAGTTCCAGATCCCGAACATCAGTCGGCTACCGGTAAATTCGGGCGTTGCACAAATCCTTGAGGCCCGGATCGCTGAAGCAAGAAAAGCCCTGAAGGCCGGCGCACATCTTTCGGTGATTTTCCTGTGTGGCAGCGTCCTTGAAGGGGCGCTCCTCGGCGCAGCGCAAGCCGAACCGGCCCTTTTCAACCGAGCCACCTGTGCGCCGAAGGACAAGACGGGGAAGATCCGACCCTTCCAGGACTGGGCACTCGCGGCCTTCATTGATGCGGCTTGCGAGGTTGGTCTGCTCAGCCCGGACGTGCAGAAATTTGGCCACGTTTTGCGCGACTTCCGAAACTACATTCACCCGTATCAACAACTGATTTCGGGCTTTGCCCCGGACGAGCACACGGCAAAGGTCTGTTTCCAGGTGCTGAAGGCGGCGCTCGCTGATCTCGCAGGAGAGAGAGGATGACCTCACTGATCTACAACATCTACTGCGACGAAAGCTGTCACCTGGAGAATGACAATATCCCGGTCATGGTTCTTGGGGGCGTGTACTGCCGTGCCCAAGAGGTGCGGCGCATTTCACGCGCGATTGGTGACCTCAAGCGGCACCACGGCCTGGCTCCTGATTTTGAGGTCAAGTGGACGAAAGTCTCACAAGGGAAAGTCGACTTCTACCGAGACCTGATTGCCCTGTTCTTGCGAGATGACGCTCTGCATTTCCGGGGCGTTCTTATTCCGGACAAAGGAGCACTGGATCACGAACGTTTCGGGCAGAACCACGACCAGTGGTACTACAAGATGTACTACACCATGCTGCGGTACGTCTTCACGGCCCCGAACCGCTATCGCGTCTACCTTGACCTCAAGGATACGCGCGGCGGTCGCAAGGCGCGCCATTTGCATGAGGTGCTTTGCAACAGCCTGTACGACTTTAGCCACGAGACCGTCGAGCGCGTTCAGCAGGTTCGTTCCCATGAGAGCGCGCTCCTGCAACTCACTGATCTTCTGATAGGTGCCATCGCTTACGAAAATCGGGGATTAACGGGAAGTGCGGCCAAACTGGCGCTGATTGCCGATCTACGGGCAGTACTTGGGCCGGGATCCCTTTCGCAGACATCGGCATTTCAAAGCCGGAAATTCAACTTGCTGCGCTGGCGCGCCAACGAGGTGCGCCAATGACGCCACCTCGACTAATCACGCTGAATGATTTCGGCGGCTCTTGGGACGCATACGAGGCCGCTCTTTATGAAGTCTTCGAACGCGACATTATTCGGTATGATCTCAGGTTCCGTGACATGCCCGTGAACGCCCGCCGCGTTCCAGAACACAATCGGAAATGGGCCTGCTTCTGGCATCTGATTTCAGAAGGACGTGTTGAGGATGACCGTGTCCCTGACTTGAGGCGGTGCGAAAGACTTCCGCTGATACGCTGGATCATCGAGAACGCAGATGCAGTTGCGACCATAGACGTATGGGAACAGGCGCGCGAACGAGAGTCCAATTGGGTCTTGTGGTACCAAGAGGAGTATCTCGTCATTCTGGCACAGCGTGGGGGCTACCTGCTTCTGAAGACGGCTTTCTGTACGGACCGCACCCACCGAGTCCGCAAGTTCAGGAGGGAGAGGGACTCGTACCATGCCGGCCGGCGCTGAAAAAGCTAAGGCCGCGCCGATTTCTCGGAGCGACCTCGAAAACTCCTTCTACACATGGCAGATGAGCTGCGAGCAATATGTGCGCGAAAGGTGCGAATGTCAAGTTAACGAAGCGTCCGCAGGGCTGCCTAGGTGTCGCACCAGACCTTCGCGCGGGCAGTGTGCCTCGACCCTCACACGCCCGCGGGCAAGGAAGTCTCAGAAGACCTTGGCTTTAGTCGCGGCCCGGTCCGTTCTAACGGGCACGTGTGATCTGCAAGCAGTTTCAATGGTCGCATGCGCTGGTAAGCGCAATCCATAAGCAACCCAATGTTGAACAGAGTTTGTTATGACCTTCCTCACCGAAGACGACATCGAGAAGGCCCTGATCGCCGCGTTCCGCGAGCTTGGGTATGCGAACGCGCCCGACGCCGTCATTGGCCCGGACGGCACCGCGCCCGAGCGAGCGGCCAATGATGACGTCATCCTGCGCGGGAGGCTGAAAGCAGCGGTCGAACGGCTGAACCCTCGCATTCCCGAAGGTGCCCGCGAGGAGGCGATCAAGCAGGTTCTGGGGTCGGAAAGTGCCTCGCTGGTCGAGGAAAACCGCAGGCTTCACCGGCTGATTGTCGAGGGCGTGGATGTCGAGTTTCACGCCGAGGACGGCACCATTCGCGGCGACAAGGTGCGCCTCGTGGATTTCGACAACCCGGACGCCAACGACTGGCTGGTTGTCGATCAGATGGTCGTGATCGAGAATGGCCACAATCGCCGGCCCGATGTGGTGGTCTTCGTGAACGGCTTGCCGCTTGCGGTCATCGAGCTCAAGAACCCCGGCGCGGAGACGGCAACGCTCACCACTGCCTACAATCAGTTGCAGACCTACAAGGCCGAGATTCCCTCGCTCTTTCGCACAAACGCGGTGCTGGTGACGTCCGACGGCACCCTGGCGCGGGTCGGGTCGCTCACGGCCAACGAAGAACGTTTCATGCCCTGGCGCACCACCGACGGCCGCGAGGTGGCGCCTAAGGGCAGCCCCGAGATGGACGTGCTGATCGAGGGCGTCTTCGAGAAACGGCGCTTTCTGGAGCTCATCCGCGACTTCACGGTGTTCGGCGACACCGGCTCGGGCATCGGCAAGATCATCGCCGGCTATCACCAGTTTCACGCGGTCAAGAAGGCGGTTCAAAGCACGATGCGCGCAACCGCCGTCGATGGCGACCGCAAGGCCGGGGTGATTTGGCACACCCAAGGCTCGGGAAAGAGCCTGCTCATGGCGTTCTTCGCAGGTCAACTGGTGCGGCACCCGCAGATGGAGAACCCGACCATCGTCGTGCTGACCGATCGCAACGATCTCGACGATCAGCTGTTCCAGACCTTTTCCATGTGCCGCGACCTGATCCGCCAGACGCCCGAGCAGGCGGGGAGCCGCGAGCATCTGCAACAGGTCCTGAGCCGCGTCTCCGGCGGGATCATCTTCACGACCCTGCAGAAGCTGTCGGAAGGGAAGATGACCGACCGGCGCAACGTGGTCGTGATTGCCGACGAGGCCCACCGGAGCCATTATGGATTCCGGGCAAAGATCGACCCGAAGACCGGCAAGCGCACCTATGGTTTCGCGAAACTCCTCCGGGATGCGCTGCCCAATGCGTCTTTCATCGGCTTCACCGGAACGCCGATCGAAAAGGACGATGTAAACACGCCCGCTGTCTTTGGCGACTACGTCGACATCTACGACATCACCCGCGCGGTCGAGGATGGCGCGACGGTACCCATCTACTACGAAAGCCGGTTGGCCCGCATCGAGTTACCCGAGGAGGAGAAGCCCCGGATCGATGCCGAGATCGAAGCACTGACAGAAGACGAGGCCCTGACCGAACAGGAAAAGCTGAAGCAGAAGTGGTCGAACGTCGAGGCGCTGGTTGGCGCCGAGAAACGCCTGAAGATGGTCGCGGCGGATATCGTCGAGCATTTCGAACGGCGGCTCGCCGCGCTTGATGGCAAGGGCATGATCGTCTGCATGAGCCGGCGAATCTGCGTCGCGCTTTACAACGAGATCGTGGCGCTTCGTCCCGAGTGGCATTCCGACGATGACAATGCCGGCGTCATCAAGATCGTGATGACGGGGTCGGCATCAGACCCGGCGGATTGGCAACGACACATCGGCAACAAGGCACGCAGGGATCTGATCGGGAAGCGCGCCAAGGATCCGGACGATTCGCTGAAACTGGTGATCGTTCGCGACATGTGGCTGACCGGCTTCGACGCCCCGTCGATGCACACGATGTACATCGACAAGCCGATGCAGGGGCACGGGTTGATGCAGGCGATCGCCCGGGTGAACCGCGTCTTCCGCGACAAGCCCGCCGGTCTCGTCGTCGATTACATCGGGATCGCCCAAAACCTGAAAAACGCGCTGGGCCAGTATTCCGAGAGCGACCGGCGCCAGGCCGGCATCGACGAGACCGAGGCAGTGGCGGAAATGCTGAAGCGCTACGAGATCGTTCAGGATCACTTCCATGGGTTCGACTACAGCCAAGCTTTAAAGGGGGAAGCGTCACATCGCCTCCGGACGCTCGCGGCAGCAATGAACTGGATCCTGGAGCGCCAGCACGCGGCAGCCGCCAAGGAGGCGGACGAAGAAGCAAGAAAGAAAGCCCTTCGGCGATACCAGGACGACGTCCTTGCCCTATCAAAGGCGTTCGCACTGGCAGCGGCCAGCGAAGAGGCCCAGCGCATTCGCGATGAAGTCGGTTTCTTCCAGGCCGTTCGGGCAGCGATTGTAAAGGCCACGCAAGGGACAGGTGGCTCGGCGGCCGACAAGCGCCTTGCCGTTCAGCAGATCATCGACAGGTCCGTGGTTTCGACAGAGATCGTCGATATCCTCTCGGCCGCCGGACTCAAATCGCCGGATATCTCGATACTATCGGATGAGTTCCTGGCGGAAGTCCGGCAGATGGAACAGAAGAACCTCGCGCTTGAGGCGCTCAAGAAGCTGCTCAACGACGAGATCAGTGCTCGCGCCCGGTCAAACGTCGTCGAGAGCAAGAAGTTTTCTGAGCGGTTGGAGCAGGCCGTTGCGCGGTACCACACGAATGCGATCAGCACTGTCGAAGTGCTCCAGGAGCTGATCGAACTGGCGCATGACATTCGAGAGGCCAGGAAGAGGGGCGAGGAAGAAGGCCTGACCGAGGAAGAGATCGCCTTCTACGACGCTCTCGCCACCAATGAAAGCGCGATCGAGGTCCTTGGGAACGATTCACTCAAGCTGATCGCGCACGAGCTTCTGGAGAGCCTCAAGTCGAACGTGACTGTGGACTGGTCCCATCGCGAGTCCGCAAGGGCACGCATGCGGGTTCTGGTGAAACGCATCTTGCGTAAGTACGGGTATCCTCCAGACCTGCAGGACGCTGCGATCAGGACCGTTCTGCAACAGGCGGAAGCGCTGTCTTCGCAATGGGCCAATTGAGTGCCGTTGGTTCGAGAAAACAATGTTGATTTGAACCCACCGCGAGGCGCGGCACCGCTGGCAGCGCGCTCCACACCCGTCGGGACGCTGGCGAACGTCCGATCCCGGTCATTTCTGCGAGAATGCCACCCACATCAAAGTGTTCAGGTTTCGTTACAAAATAATGACGTGTTTCCAGAGCCTTGCGAAAAATTCACCAAATCTGCGCAGTCAACAGGTTCAGAGAGTATCGGCCCTGAGAGAGCGCTTTCTGACCTCTTGGCCCAGAGGCCAGTGCTCAGCCTCTCCCGCATAACCCTCGAAAACAACGAGAAATTCCGGCTGGAGCCGGATCGGGAGAACGCTTTCCCGAGGGCAAGTGGCGGACAGTGAGGGATTCGAACCCTCGAGACGGTTTCCCGCCTACACACTTTCCAGGCGTGCGCCTTCGACCACTCGGCCAACTGTCCGTGGGCGCGGTCTAGCGGGTGGTGGCGGTCGGCGCAAGTCGGAGCCTCTCCACGGTTCGAGAAAATTGGCAGTGCCTCGCGCTGCCCGTGATCTGAACCTGGCGCAAGGCGTGTTGCGGCGCTGGGGGACCAGCGCATCGCTGATGAAATCGAGCGACCATCGCCCGCCAACGGCCACGCCCTCCAGGAGCTGCATGACCGGGCGCGGCCTCCGCCAGAAGGCGCTTCAGGCCGCGAGCCCCCTCGCGCCCATGCCGAGGAACTTCTCGCGGCGGTCGCGGATGAGCGCGGCGCGGTCCTTGGCGGACAGGTCGCTCAGCATGGCCGAGATCGCCTTGCCCACGGCGGCGATGGTGGCGTCGCGGTCGCGATGGGCCCCGCCCAGGGGCTCGTCGATGATGCGGTCGATGACGCCCAGCCTGTTCAGGTCCTGCGCGGTCAGCCGCAGCGCCTCGGCGGCCTCGCGCATCTTCTCGGCATCCTTCCACAGGATCGAGGCGCAGCCCTCGGGCGAGATCACCGAATAGACCGAATGTTCGAGCATCGCCACGCGGTTGGCACTGGCAAAGGCCACAGCCCCCCCCGATCCGCCCTCGCCGATGATCACCGACACCAGCGGCACACCAATGGAAAGACAGGTCTGTGTCGCGCGGGCGATGGCCTCGGCCTGGCCGCGTTCCTCGGCGCCCTTACCGGGATAGGCGCCGGGCGTATCGACCAGCGTCACCACCGGCAGGCCGAAGCGGTCGGCCATCTCCATCAGCCGCACCGCCTTGCGATAGCCCTCGGGCCGGGCCATGCCGAAATTATGCGTCAGGCGGGATTTGGTGTCGTGGCCCTTCTCGTGGCCGATCACCATCACGGGCCGATCCCCGAGCCGCGCCAGCCCGCCCATCACCGCCTCATCCTCGCCAAAGGCGCGGTCGCCGGCCAGCGGCGTGTATTCGGTAAAGAGCGCCTCGATATAGTCGCGGCAATGCGGGCGGTCGGGATGGCGCGCCACCTGGCATTTGCGCCAGGGCGTGAGCGATTTGTAGAGGTCGCGCAGGAGCACCGCCGCCTTGGCATCGAGCGCGCGTGCCTCCTCCTCGACATCGGTCTCGCTGTTGGCGCGGGCAATCGCGCGCAACTCCTCGGCCTTGCCCTCGATTTCGGCAAGCGGTTTCTCGAAGTCGAGATAATGGGTCATCGCGGCCCTCCCGTCTGGATGCCTCGCTATATGGCGGCAGGCGGAGGGATTTGCAATCGCAAGGCGCGGGGGCAGAGGGGGCGCGCATGACGGGCCGCGGCGCGGCGATCCGACGGTGCTCATGCTGCGCTTTATCCCGGCCAGATCCTGATACGCTCGGAGCGATGCGCCGGTGGCAGCCAAATCGCCGGGCCGGGGGGCGGCCCGTCGATGCGCGGCGGCGTGCAGGCACGCCTTGTTTCCGCGCGCGCCCCTACCCCGCCGGCCAGAGCACCGGCACCAGCGTCGCCACCAGCAGCCCCGCCATCACCCGGTTGAACACCCGCAGCCGCCCGGGCCCCCGCAGCACGCGCCGGATCTGCTGGCCAAGCATCGTCCAGGTCGTCGTGCTGATCACGCCACAGGCGACATAGACCCCCGCCACCAGCAGCACCGCCGCGAAATCGCGCCCCGCCGCATAGAGCGTCACCGCCGAGAGCGCCATGCTCCACGCCTTGGGGTTGACCCATTGAAACGCCGCCGCCTGCACGAAGGTCAGTGGCCGCCCCTCCACCCTGGCATCCGAGGGCGGCGCGGCATTGGCGATCTTCCAGGCGAGCCAGAGCAGATAGAGGACCGAGACCACCTTGAGCACCAGATAAGCAAGCGGCCAGAGATCGAAGAGTTGCATCACCCCCAGCCCCACACAGACCAGCATCATGGGAAATCCGAGCCCCACCCCCAGCATATGCGGAATGGTGCGGCGAAAGCCAAAATTGGTGCCCGACGCCATCAGCATCAGGTTGTTCGGCCCCGGCGTGATCACCGTGACAAAGGCAAAGGCGACAAGCGCGGAAAGGAGCTCGATCGTCATCGCGCGGCGCCTTGCGAAACGGTGCGCGCGCCGGGGATGGCGGGACGGGAAACGGGGGCCGTTGGCTCGGCCCCTCGTTCCCGCTGCTCGGGTCGTGCCCGGTCTGATTGCGTCCCCTGATCGTTCCGCCTCATGGGTGCGGCGAGGGTCGATCGCCGATCCGCCTGCATGCGAACCATCGGTTGCGGTCGGCGTAGCCTCTTGCCCCTTTTCTGGAGGGCGCTGCCATCCCTCGTAGGCGAGCCGAAAACCATCTCTATATCTTGTCCATGCTGCCAGATATGGGCGAATCGGTCAAGCCCCGGCTCATGCCGCGAGACCCCGCCCGCGCAACAGCGCCTCCACCCCCGGCAGCCGCCCGCGAAACGCCCGATAGAGCGCCGCCGCCTCCTTTGTGCCGCCGCGCGACAGGATATGCCGCTCGAGCGCGCGCGCGCGCGCCGCATCGAACGGGCCGCCCGCCTCGGTGAAGCTGGCAAAGGCATCGGCATCCATCACCTCGGACCACATGTAGCTGTAATAGCCCGAGGAATAGCCATCTCCGGAAAATACATGGGCGAAATGCGGCGTCGCGTGACGCATCGCAATGGCGGGCGGCATCCCGATCTCGCGCAGCACCGCCGCTTGCCGGGCCATCGCATCCTCGGGGGGCGCGCCCTCATGGAACGCCAGATCAACGAGCGCCGAGGCCACGTATTCCACCGTCTGAAACCCCATGTCGAAATTCGCCGCGCCCAGGAGCCGGTCGAGCAATGCGCGCGGCATCGCCTCGCCGGTTGTGACATGGCGGGCGTGTTTCTCCAGCACCTCGGGCACATCCAGCCAATGCTCGAAGAGCTGGGAGGGCAGTTCCACGAAATCGCGCGCCACATTCGTCCCTGCGAGCGATTCATAGGTCACATCCGACAGCATGTGATGCAGGGCATGGCCGAATTCATGGAACAGCGTGCGCGCATCGTCATGCGACAGCAGCGCCGGATCGCCCTTGGCGAAATTGCACACATTGATCACCACCGGGGCCTGCACCCTCGGCCATTTCGCCTGCCCGCGCATCGCCGAACACCACGCCCCCGAGCGTTTGGAGCCGCGCGCAAAATAATCGCCGATGAAAACGGCCACATGCCGCCCCTCGCGCGTCACCTCCCAGGCGCGGCAATCGGGGTGGTAGAGGGCCACATCGAGCGGCGTGAATTCCAGCCCGAACAGCCGGTTGGCGCAATCGAAGGCGGCGGCGATCATCGCGTCGAGCGACAGATAGGGCTTGATCTGCGCCTCGTCGAGATCGTGCTCGGCCTGCCGCCGCCTCTCGGCGTAATAGCGCCAGTCCCAGGGCGCCAGATCGTCGTTGATCCCGTCCTCGCGCAGCATCGCGGTGAGCGTCTCGGCATCCGCCTCGGCGCGGGCGCGCGCGGGCTCCCACACCGCCATCAGCAGATCGCGCACCGCCTCCGGCTTGCCCGCCATCTCGGTTTCCAGCTTGTAGGCGGCAAAGCTCTCGTAGCCCAGAAGCGCCGCGCGCTCGGCGCGCAGCGCGAGGATTTCGGTCGCGATCGCGCGATTGTCCGTGGCGCCCCCCATCGCCCCGCGCGCGGCCCAGGCCTCATATGCCCGGCGGCGCAGGTCGCGCCGGGGCGAGAATTGCAGGAACGGCACGATGAGCGAGCGCGACAGCGTGATCGCAGGCCCCTCCAGCCCCCGCTCGCGCCCCGCCGCGCGCGCGGCATCCACCACGAAGCCCGGCAGCCCCTCCAGATCGGCCTCGGTGAGCGCCATGTGCCAGCCCGCCTCGTCCGCCAGAAGGTTCTGCGTAAACGCCGTGCCCAGCTCCGCCAGCCGCGCCATGATCGCGCGCATCCGGGCCTCCTCGGCACCGGTCAGCGCCGCCCCCGCCCGGCGAAAGGCGCGATGCGTGAGCATCAGCAGCCGCGCCTCCTCCGCCGTCAGACCGAGCGTCTCGCGCGCCTCCCAGACCGCCGCGATCCGCGCGAAAAGCGCCTTGTTGCCATGAAGCTCCGAAGAATAGGCCGCGAGCTTCGGGCTGAAGGCGCGCTGCAATTCCTGCCGCCGCGGATTGCTGTCCGCGCCCGCCACGGTGAAGAAGACCGACAGCACCCGGTCGAGCGTCCTGCCAGAGGCCTCGAGCGCCGCAATCGTGTTGGAGAAATCGGGCGGCTCGGGATTTTCGGCAATCATGGCCACCTCGGCGCGCGCCTCGGCCAGCGCCGCGTCAAGCGCGGGGGCGAAATCCTCGTCCCCTATCGCGTCGAAGGGCGCGAGGCCAAAGGGCGTGGTCCAGTCATCCAGCAGCGGGTTGGTCATCGCTCTCTCCTTGTGCGCCACAGACCGGGCAGCCGGGCCGCGCGCGCAACGTGATCTTGCGGCTCTCGCCAAAGAGCGCGTCATAGATCAGCATCTCGCCGCGCAACGCGTGCCCCGCCCCGGTGATCACCTTGATCGCCTCGACCGCCATCATCGCGCCCACGACACCGGGCAGCGGCCCGAGCACCCCCGCCTCGGCGCAGGACGGGGCGAGGCCCGGCGCGGGAGCCTCGGGAAAGATGCACCGGTAGCACGGCGCGCCGCGCGCCGGGTCGAACACGCTCAGCTGCCCCTCCCATTGCGAGAGGGCACCGGAAATCAGAGGCTTGCCGAGCGCGGCGGCGGTCGCGTTCACGAGGTATCGCGTGTCGAAATTGTCGGTGCCGTCAATGATCAGGTCATATTCGGCAAAAAGCGCCTCCGCGATCGCAGGCTCCAGCCGCCGCGCATGGGGGTGCACTTCCACATTGGGGTTCTGCGCGCGCATCGCCGCAGCCGCCGATTGCACCTTGGGCAGGCCGATATCGCCATCGCGGTGGATCACCTGCCGCTGCAGGTTGGAATTCTCCACCCGGTCGTCGTCGATCACCCCGATCGTGCCCACCCCCGCCGCCGCCAGATAGAGCAGCACCGGCGCGCCAAGCCCCCCCGCGCCGATCACCAGCACCCGCGCCTGCCTGAGCGCCTTCTGCCCCGGCCCGCCGATCTCGCGCAGCACGATATGGCGCGCATAGCGTTCGAGCTCGGCCTCGGTGAAGAGCGGTCGCTTCGCAGGCGCGGCCGCCTGTGCCCTCGCCCGCGCGCGCAGGCGCCGCAGGCCGCTGCGATAGACCAGCACCAGCACCGCCGCCGCGCCGAGGATCAGCCAGGGCGCGGCCTCCTCCGCCGCCGGAATCGCCATCCCCGCCACCATCACCCCTCCCCCGTCGAGCCGAACCCCCCGGCGCCGCGCGCCGTCACATCGAGCGCCGCGACCGCCTCGAACCCCACCCGCACCACCGGCGCCACCACCATCTGCGCGATGCGCGCACCGTGGGCGATCTCGAACGGCTCGGCGCCCGCGTTCATCACGATCACCCCCAGCGGCCCGCGATAATCGCTGTCGATCGTTCCAGGGCTGTTGGGCAGGGTGATCCCGTGCCTGAGCGCCAGCCCCGAGCGCGGGCGCAGCTGCACCTCGTAGCCCTCGGGCACCGCGATACGCAGCCCCGTGGGCACCAGAACGCGCGCCCCGGGCACCAGCCACACCGATTTCCGGTCGGGAAAATTGGCGCGCAGATCCGCCCCCGCCGCCCCCGCCGTCGCATAGGCGGGCAGACCCAGCGCGCGATCCGCCCCCGCCTCCCATGCCACTGCGATGCTCAGCATCGGCCCCTCTTCATCTTTCCAGAAATACTCAATTCCTCAGCCGACCGCCCGCGCCACCCGCTCGGCCAGCCGCGCCGCCACCTCCGCCTTGCCCATGCGCGGCCAGGTCTCGGCGCCCTCGTCGGTGATCAGCGTGATGGCGTTCTCGGTCCCGCCCATGATGCCGGTGGCGTGGCTCACATCGTTCGCCACGATCCAGTCGCAGCCCTTGCGCGCGCGCTTGGCGGTGGCGTTCTCCACCACGTCATGCGTCTCTGCGGCAAAGCCCACCACGAGGCGCGGCCGCCCCGCGCCCATCGCGCTCACCGTCGCCAGGATGTCGGGGTTCTCGGCGAATTCCAGCGCCGGCAGCCCGCCCGCGGTCTTCTTCATCTTGCGGTCGTGCGCATGTGCCACGCGCCAGTCGGCGACGGCAGCGGCAAAGATCGCGGCATCGACCGGCAGGGCGCGCTCGACCGCCGCCAGCATCTCCTGCGCGGTCTCCACGCGCACCACCGTGACGCCTTCGGGCGGCGGCACCGAGGCCGGGCCGGTGACAAAGACCACCTCGGCCCCGAGTGCGGCCAACGCCCGCGCAATCGCCGTGCCCTGCGCGCCCGAAGAGCGGTTGGCGATATAGCGCACCGGGTCGATGGGCTCATGCGTCGGCCCCGATGTCACCAGCACCCGCCGCCCCGCGAGCCGCCCGCCCCCGAGCCGCGCGGCGATGGCCTCAATGATCTCGGGCACCTCCGCCATGCGGCCCGGCCCATGCTCGCCGCAGGCCATGTCGCCCTCGTTGGGGCCGACAAAGCCGATGCCGTCGCCCCTGAGCATGGCGATGTTGCGCTGCGTGGCCGGGTGCTGCCACATCCGCACGTTCATCGCCGGCGCGAGAAGCACCGGCGTGTCGGTCGCCAGCAGCAGCGTCGAGGCGAGATCGCCGGCATGGCCATGGGCCATCTTCGCCATCAGATCGGCGGTGGCGGGGGCCACGACGATCAGATCGGCCGAGCGGCTGAGCTCGATATGGCCCATCTCGGCCTCGTCGGTCAGGTCGAAGAGGTCGGAATGGACCTTGTGCCCGGCCAGGGCCGAGACCGAAAGCGGCGTGACGAATTCCGCCCCCGCCCGCGTCAGCACCGGCACCACCTGCGCGCCGCGCTCGCGCAGGCGGCGGATGAGGTCGAGCGCCTTGTAGGCCGCGATGCCGCCGCCGATGATCAGAAGAATCCGCCGTGAGGCCAGCATGGACATGTCTCCGCCATTCGGGGCCGACAGTATGGCGCGCACCGGGGCCGCGCAAGGGGCGCGCGGCTCAGCGGAAGGCGGCACAGGGATCGGGCCGGTCCACCGCCGGGGCGGAGATCACCGCGTCGAACCCGCCTTCGAGCGGCGCGCCCTCTTCGGTCTGGCCCAGCACGAAGACATCGAGACCCGGGGCGATGCGGGCCAGGTAGGCGGGCACGCCCCAGTCGCGGCGCGCGTGCCCGTTGCCGGTAATGACCGCGACCGGCCCGCCGGTCTCGGCCAGCGCCTGCATCACGGCGCGCGCCAGCACCGCGTCGCGCAGCCGCTGCACCGCGACCATGCCGGGCAGCATCTCCTCGGGCAGCGCGTCGCAATGGGCGGCCATCTGGAGCGCCTCGCGCGCGGCCTGCTCGGCCTCGGGCAGGGGATCGGTCAGGCCGTATGCGGCAGCCTCAGGCCCGAATGCCTCGGCGGGGCCGGTCTCGAACACGGCGCGCGCGGCCTCGCGCGTCACCTGCGCGCCGTAAATGCGCGCCCCGGGCGCGGCGGCGAAGATCGGGTGATACATGGCGAAATCCGGCCAGCCGCTTTCGGCCCAGCCGAGCAGCCCGGCCATGGCCTCGGCATCCGCGATCAGTTCGGGCCTGATGCGCGCCGCCTGTTCGGGCGTCAGCATCTCCAGGACCAGGGCGCGCGGGACAAGCGCGGCCACGCGCGCCGCCTGCTCGGCGTGATGGGCGGGGTTGTCATGCACCTCGCCGAGGATCACCACGTCCTGCGCCGCCGCAGGCAGGGCGCTCAGCACGAAGGCAAGGGCAAGGCGCAGGCTCATGCCAGCAGGGTTTGCACCTCGCCTGCGTGTTTTTCAAGATAGCGGCGCATCTTCTGAAACGCTGCCGCCTCGATCTGGCGCACGCGCTCCTTCGACAGGTTCAGCTCCTCGCCGAGGCTCTCGAGGGTGCGCGGGGTCTCGATCAGCTTGCGCTCGCGCACGATGAAGCGTTCGCGCGGGCTCAGATGGGTCAGCGCCGCGCCGAGCCAGTCGCGCAGCGCGCGCCGGTCATGGTCGCGCTCCACGATCTCGTCGCCGCGCGCGCCCTCATCCTCGAGCGCGTCGATCCATTCGCGGCCCTCCTCCTCGGTGGATTGCGTGGCGTTGAGCGAGAAATCCCCGCCCGAGAGCCGCCCCTCCATCATCTCCACATCGCGCAGGGGCACGCCCACCTCCTGCGCAATCATTTCGCGCAGCTGGTGGCCGTCGAGAGTGTCACCGCTGGCCATTGCCTCACGCTCCAGCCGAGCCTGCACACGCTTCATGTTGAAGAACAGCGATTTCTGCGAAGATGTGGACCCGGTGCGCACCATCGACCAGTTGCGCATGACGTAATCCTGGATGCTGGCCTTGATCCACCAGACCGCATAGGTCGAGAACCGCACCCCGCGATCGGGGTCGAACTTGTCGGCGGCCTTCATCAGGCCGAGCCCCGCCTCCTGGATGAGGTCATTCATCGGCGCGCCGTAGCGGCGGAATTTCGACGCCATCGAGATCGCCAGCCGCATATAGGCGGTGATGAGGCGATGCAGCGCCTCCTCGTCGCGCCGGTCGCGCCAGGCACGGGCCAGCGCCAGTTCGGTTTCCGCGTCAAGCATCTCCGCCTTCATCGCGCTGCGGGACATGGATCTGGAGTGCTGTGCGTCGAGCGGCATGGTTTCCCCCTGTCTGTGGATGCGCCCTTTTCGAGTATCTCACACAGTGCTACGCAACTGGGATCACGGCGGATCAAAATCGAGAGGTTTCACATTCATGTTACCGCGCCTCACGCTGGTCCTGGGCGGGGCTGCCTCGGGGAAATCGGCCTTTGCCGAGGGGCTTGTGCTGGGATCCGGGGGGGCGCCGGTCTATCTGGCAACGGCGCAGGCGCACGATGACGAGATGCGCGCAAAGCTCCGGCGCCACCGCGCGCGGCGGGGTCCTCTGTGGCGCACCGTGGAGACGCCGCACGATCCGGGCCCCGCGCTCGGGGCGGCGACGGCGGGGGAGACGGTGCTCCTGGATTGCGCGACCATGTGGCTGAGCAATCACCTCCTCGCAGGCAGCGATCCGGCACGCGCCGAGGCGGCGCTTGTGGCCGCGCTCGAGGGCTGCGCCGCGCCGGTGGTGGTGGTGTCGAACGAGGTCGGGCTGTCGGTGGTGCCGGAGAACGCGCTGGCGCGGCGCTTCCGCGAGGCGCAGGGCGCGCTCAACCAGCGCCTCGCCGCGCGCGCCGGGCTGGTGGTGCTGGTCGCGGCGGGGCTGCCGCTGGTGCTCAAGGGGGCGCTGCCATGAGCCGGTTCTTCTGGGTGCGTCATGGCCCGACCCATGCCCGCGCCATGGTCGGCTGGACCGACCTGCCCGCCGATCTGAGCGACGGCGCGCGGCTCGCGCGGCTCGCCGCGCATCTGCCTCGCGATGCGCTCGTCATCTCCTCCGACCTCATCCGCGCGCGCGCCACCGCCGAGGCCATCGCCGGCCCCCGCCCGCGCCTGCCCGACGATCCCGACCTGCGCGAGATCCATTTCGGCGCCTGGGAGATGCAGGGCTTTGACAGCGTGGCGGAGCCGGCGGCGCTGCGCGCCTTCTGGGACCGGCCCGGCGCGCTGCGCGCGCCCGGCGGCGAGAGCTGGGATGACCTGAGCGCGCGCACCGGGCGCGCCGTCGCCCGGCTCCTGGCCGCGCATCCCGGGCGCGATATCGTCGCGGTCGCGCATATGGGCACGATCCTGACACAGGTGCAGGCCGCCCGCAGGCAGCGCGCATTTGAGGCGCTGGCGCAGAAGATCGACAATCTGTCCGTGACCGAATTGCACTGGCAGGGTGGGGGCTGGCGCGCGGCGGCCATCAACCATTGCCCGTGATCAGCGCCGCCCCTCGCGCAGCCAGCCGCCGATGAGCAGCCCCGCGGCCAGCAAGAGCACCAGCCAGGGCGGCAGCAGCGCCATCTGCCGCACGCCCTCCGTCTCGTAGGCGCCGCGCGGCGTGATCCCGATCCAGCCGCGCCCGGCGGCGGGGCGGCCCGCGCGCACCTCGCGGATCGCCGGCAGACCATCGGCCAGCGCCAGCGCGCCGCCGCCCGTGGCCGCGATGACGGGGCCGAGGACGGCATCGGTCGCCAGCGTGCGCTCGAACTCGACCGGGGCGGCGGGGCCAAGCCCGATCACCGCCTCCCGATCACCGTTCCGCAGCCGGTAGAGCCCGATCTCCGCCCCCTCGTAAAGCGCCTCGAAGCGGCCCGGCGCCACCTCTTCGAGGGGGCGTGCCTCGGTCGTCCCCGAGGGCGTGATGATCTCCACGTCGGGCACCCTGTCCGAGAGCGACCGGCGGATGATGCGCATCTCCTGCCCCGTCGCCTCGGCCCAGAGCGCCTCTTCCTCGAGCTCGGGCTCCTTCATCATCCAATGCGCGAGGCGGCGCAGCAATTCGAGCTGCGGCCCGCCCCCCTCATAGCCGCGCCCCCAGAGCCAGGCCTGATCCGAGGCGAGCAGCGCCACGCGCCCCTCGCCCACCCGGTCGAGCAACAGCAGCGGGCGATCGCCCGCCCCCGACATCACCACCTCGCCGCCCGCCTGCGCCTCCACCTCGATCTGGCGCAGCCAGCGGCCCCAGTCGCGGCCGAACCCCTCCTCCAGCCCCGCCGTGACCGGATGCCGCCGCCCCGGATCGGTGACGCGCGGGCGAAATCCCTCCTCGAGCACGCGCGCGGTGGGGCGCGCGGGCACCATCGCCTCGAACGGCCCGCGCCAGATGCTCTCGGCGCCGGCGAAATCGGGCCCTGCGGCCAGCAGCACCGCGCCGCCCTCCTCGACATATCTCCGCACGTTCTCGAGATAGACCGTCGGCAGGATGCCGCGGCGGCGGTAGCGGTCAAAGATGATCAGGTCGAAATCGTCCACCTTTTCGAGAAACAGCTCGCGCGTGGGAAAGGCGATGAGCGACAGTTCCCGCACCGGCACGCCGTCCTGTTTCTCGGGCGGGCGCAGGATGGTGAAATGCACCAGATCCACCGAACTGTCGGATTTCAGCAGGTTGCGCCAGGTCCGCGTGCCGGCATGGGGCTGGCCCGAGACCAGCAGCACGCGCAGCCGGTCGCGCACGCCGTTGACCTGCACCAGCGCGGTGTTGTTGCGGTCGGTCAGCTCGCCCTCGGCGGCGGGGGTGGAGAACTGGATCACGTTGCGCCCGGCCCGCGGCAGGGTCAGCGGCAGGGTCATCTCCCGCCCCAGCGGCACCTCGAAGCGCATGGGCTCGGCCCCGTCCACCGCGATATCGAGCGGCACCGTGGTCACGCCCTCGGGCGCGGCGCCCTCGTCGCTGATGGTCAGCGTCAGCCGCAGCTCCTCGCCGAGAATGGCAAAGGCGGGGGCGTTGTCGATGCGCAGCCGCCGGTCCCAGTCGCCCGCGCGCCCCGTGTGCAGCAGGTGCAGCGGCGCGGGCATCTCGGGGGCGGCCTCGATATCGTGCACCTGCCCGTCCGAGAGCACGATTGCCCCGGCGATGCGCCCGCGCGGCAATTCGGCCATCGCCTCGGAGAGCGCGCCCATCACGCGCGAGCCGCCATTGTCGGGCGCGTCGCCCACGGCGACGCGGCGCAATTCGATGTTCTCGCGCGCGGCAAGGCGCGCGGCCAGCGCCTCGGCGGCGGTCTCTGTCGCCTCGGCGCGGCCCGCGAGGCGCTGGCTGGCGCTCTGGTCCTCTACCAGCAGCACGATATCGCGGAGCGGGCTGCGCTCTTCCTGCCGGTAGGCGGGGCCGGCGAGCGCGCCGAGAATCACCAGCACCGCCAGCGCCCGCAGCGCCCATCCCGCCAGCCCGCGCCACGCCGCCAGCACCAGCCCCGCCCCCGCCAGAGCCGCCAGCGCGCCGATGAGCCAGACCGGCAGCAGCGGATCGAAGACGACTGTGCCGGTCACTGGCCCAGCCTTTCGAGCAGCGCGGGCACATGGACCTGGTCGGATTTGTAGTTCCCGGTCAGCACATGCATCACCAGGTTGACGCCAAAGCGATAGGCCATCTCGCGCTGCCGCTCGCCGGCATGGCCGCGCCCGACCGGAAACAGCGGATCGCCCCGCGCGTTCACCGCCCAGGCGGCGGCCCAGTCATTGCCGCCGATCACCACCGGCGTCACCCCATCGTTGAGGTTGCGGAACGGCATCCCCTCGATGCGCTCGGCATCGGGGGCGGCGGCCTCGACCCAGACGGGACGGCCTGCGTGCCGCCCCGGAAAATCGGCCAGCAGATAGAAGGTGCGCGTGAGGACGTGATCCTCGGGCACCGGCTCGAGCGGGGGAATGTCCAGAGCCGCCGCCAGCCTTTGCAGCCGTGCGCCATTGGGCGAGGCGGCGCCAAAGCCCGCGATATCGGCGTCGCGCGTATCGAACAGGATCAGGCCGCCGGTGCGCAGATAGGCGTTGAGCCGGGCCTGCGCCTCGGCGGAGGGGAGCGGCTGATCGGCGGTCACCGGCCAGTAGAGCATCGGGTAAAAGGCCAGCTCGTCGCGCTCGAGATCGACGCCGATGGGCTCTGCCGGTTCCACCGAGGTGCGGTAGGCCAGCACCCGCCCCAGCCCGCGCAGCCCGGCGCGGGCGGTCTCGTCCACCGCGCGCTCGCCGGTCAGCACATGGGCGAGCACCACCTCCGCCGTGGCCTCGAGGGCGCGCGCATCGTCCTCGGCGCGCGCGTCCTGCGGCAGGGCAAGGACAAGCGCGATGAGCGCGGTGGCCCCCATCCGCCAGAGCCGGCCCGAGAGCGCCAGCGCCGCGACGATATCGGCGGTCATGAGCAAGAGCGCCGCCGCCAGCAGCCAGCCGCCCAGCGGCACCTCGGGCGCGCGCGCCAGCCCCTCGACGGGGATGCGCGCGGGCCAGGTGGCGGGGGCGATCGTGCTCTCCGCGCCGATCACATTGCGCGCGACGCGCCGCTCCGGCCCGTCATAAAGCCCCGGCAGCAGGTCCGGGCCGAGCGCCGCATCCAGAAGCCGCTCGCCCGGCACGCCCGCGCGCGTGCCTGCCTCCACCATGCGCCCGAACCCGTCGAGCACCTGCACCGGCTGCCATGTCGTGCCTGCCAGCTCGGCGGCATCGGGCGGGGCGATGACCGAGGAGACCGCCAGCCGCTCCAGCATCTGCACGAAGAGCCCCGAAAGCGGCAGGCTGGACCATTCGGCATTGGCGCTGACGTGAAAGAGCACGACCTGCCCCGCGCCGATGCGCTTGCGCGTGACCAGCGGCGTGCCGTCGGTCAGTTGCGCGATCACGCGCTCGGCCAGCGTCGGATCGGGCTGGGCCATGACCTGCGCGCTCACGGCCACGTCGCCGGGAATGGCAAGGCCCTGAAACGGGCTGCCCTCGGGGAAGGGGGCAAGCGCCCTGGGCGCGCCCCAGCTCATCGCGCCGCCCACCGTGCGCCCGCCCGCGCGCAGCCGCACCGGCATCAAGGGATGCTCGGTGCTGCGCGACACGTCGCTCGCGGCCAGCCGCGGTCCGGCAAAGCGCAAGAGCACCCCGCCGCCCTCGACCCAGTCCAGAAGCGCGGCCTCTTCGGCCTCCGAGAGCGTCGCCACATCGGCCAGCACCACGGCATCGGGATTGGCGGGCAGCACGTCCATCAGTGCCCCGTCGATGAGATCGGCCGTCGGCACCAGCGCCTGCCGCAGGTAATGCAGCGGCGACAGAAGCTCGAGCCCCTCACGGTCCTCGCGCCCGGCGATGAGCGCCACCTCGCGCCGTTTGAGCCCGTCATCGGTCAGGCTCACGGCCCCGGCATGGCGCGCGCCCGCGATCTCGAACCGGGTGATGCGCGCGCGCAATTCGGGCGGCAGCGACAGCGCGCCCGTGGCCTCGGTCGCGCCCTCGTCAAAGGTCACGGGCAGGCTGGCCAGCACCCGCTCCACCCCCGCCGGATCGCGGCCATGGGCGTTGATGGTGATCTCGCGCGCGCCGCCTGCAAGGGTGCGCTGCGCGCGCAATTCCACCAGCCCGTCGCGCAGCACGGGCGGGGCGAGCGCCATGAGCGGGCGCGCGCTCTCATGCACGATCACCGGGCCGCGCGCCTCGAGCGCAGCGAGCAGCGGCGCGCGCGCCTCGCGCGCCAGCCCGTCGGAAAACCACCGCGTCTCGAACCCGCCTTCGGGAAGCATCGCCGCCGCCCCGGTATAGGTGTCGGGCCGGGCGGTCCAGGGCTCGGGGACAAGACCCGGCAGGCGCGTGCGGATCATCTGGGCGGTCTGAAACACCGGCGCTTCGGGCGCGCTCAGCCGCAGGAGGGCGGCAATGCGCCCGTCGCGCCCGGCTTCGGCAAGAAGCCCGTCGATCACCCCGCGAAGCCCGTCCCAGTCGCGCGCGGCGGCCCAGCTATCCTCGACCACGATCAGGAGCGGGCCGCGCGCCGCCGCCTCGCCCGCGTCGCGCGGGTTGAGCACCGGCCCCGCCAGCCCGATGATGGCCGCCGCCACCGCCAGCGTCCGCAACAGCAGCAGCCACCAGGGCGTGCGGTCGCTGACGCTGTCCTCGTCGCGCAGCCCGAGCAGCAGCGCCACGCCCGGAAAGCGCCGCCGCACCGGCGCGGGCGGCACCGCGCGCAGGATGACCCAGAGCACCGGCAGCAGAAGAAGTGCCCAGAGCAGCCAGCCACTCGCAAAACCGATGGCCCCGAGGCTCATGCCCGCCCCCTGTCCGAGATCGCCCGCCACAGCCACAGCAGCGCGACCTGCGCGCTCGTATCGGTGTGGTGGACGCAATGCGTCCAGCCGGTCGCCGCCGCGAGGCGGGCGAGCATGTCCTTGCGCGCCGCCAGCCGCTCGAGATAGCGCGGGCGCAGATCGGCCGCCTTGAGCGTCTCATGCCGCAATCCGCCGCCCATGCTCTCGAAAATGGTGCGTCCGCGATAGGGAAAGACCTCCTCCGCCGGGTCGAGCACCTGGCAGAGCACGCCGCGCACGCCGCGATCCGCCGCCGCCACCAGCGCCGCGCGCATCGGGGCCGGGTCGCCGAGGAAATCGGAGATCAGCAGCGCGCGGCCATGGGGCACAAGGCCGCTCATGTCGGGGCTGGCATATTCCGCGTCGCTGTCCCGGGTCAGCGCCTCCGTCAGCCGGGCGATCTGTGCTGCGCCGCGCCGGGGCGGCAGCGCGCCGCCGGTCAGTCCCACACGCTCGCCGCCGCGATCGAGAAGCAGCGCGATGGCCAGCGCCAGAAGCCGCGCGCGGTCGGCCTTTTCCGGCAGGCCCGGCGCGGAGGCAAATCGCATCGAGGCGGCAGGATCGACCCAGAGCATCACGCTTTGCGCCACCTGCCATTCGCGCTGGCGCACGAATTGCGCGTCCGAGCGGGCCGAGCGCCGCCAGTCGATCATGGCGCGGCTGTCGCCCGCCTGCACCGGGCGGTATTGCCAGAAATCGTCGCCCGCGCCCGCGCGCCTGCGCCCGTGCTCGCCCATGAGCACGGTGCGCGCCAGCCGCTCGGCCCGCGCCAGAAGCGGCGGCAGGCGGGCGGCTTCGGCCTCGGCGCGGGGGCGCAGGGAGGGGGCGGTGGATGCCATGTCAGGCGGCGGCCTGCATCTGTGTTGCGTCCTCGACCAGCCGCGCGATGAGGGCGGGCAGGCTCTCGCCCCGCGCGCGCGCCGCGAAATTGAGCGCCATGCGATGCCCGAGCACCGGCTGCGCCATGGCGGCCACGTCGCTCGCATCGGGCGCAAGGCGGCCCTGCAACATCGCCCGCGCCCGCACCGTGAGCATGAGCGCCTGCGCCGCGCGCGGCCCCGGCCCCCAGGCGACGCTCGCGCGCACCGCGTCCTGCGCGCTCGGCTCTTCGGGGCGGGCGTTGCGCACCAGGTCGAGGATCATCTCCACGATCCGTTCCCCCACCGGCATCCGCCGCAGCATCGCCTGCGCGGCGATCAGATCCTCGGGCGAGAGCACCTCATGCGCCTCCTCTTCCTCGGCGCCAGTGGTGGCCAGCAGGATCGCGCGCTCGGTGTCGCGGTCGGGATAGGGCACGTCGATCTGCACGAGAAAGCGGTCAAGCTGCGCCTCGGGCAGGGGATAGGTGCCCTCCTGCTCGATCGGGTTCTGCGTGGCGAGAACGTGGAACGGCGCGGGGAGGGGGCGCGTTTCGCCCGCGATGGTCACGCGCCGCTCCTGCATCGCCTGCAGGAGGGCCGATTGCGTGCGCGGGCTCGCGCGGTTGATCTCGTCGGCCATCAGGAGCTGACAGAAGATCGGCCCGTCGATGAACCGGAAGGCGCGGCTGCCGTCCGCGGCCGTCTCGAGCACTTCGGAGCCGAGAATATCGGCGGGCATCAGGTCCGGGGTGAACTGCACCCGGTTGGTGGCCAGCCCCATCACCGTGCCGAGCGTCTCGACCAGCCGCGTCTTGCCCAGCCCCGGCAGCCCGATCAGCAGCGCGTGCCCGCCACACAGAAGCGCCGAGAGCGCGAGGTCCACGACCCGCTCCTGCCCGATGAACCGCCGCGTGATCGAGGCGCGCGCGCGGCCCAGCCTCTCCTCCAGCGCCTCCAGCCGCGTCAGAAGGTCGGTATCCTCGGTCATGACATGACTCCCGCTTGCGCTATATATGGTGAATGTATCGCCTCAACCGGAAATGGCAAAAGCAATGAACACAAGATCCGTCTCATCCCCTTCCCCGGAGGGCATCGCCGCCTCGGCGCGCAGCGCCGCGAAGGGGCGGGGCCTGCCGCCGGTGCATCTGTGGAACCCGCCGTTCTGCGGCGATCTCGACATGCGAATCGCCCGCGACGGGACATGGTTCTATCTTGGCACGCCGATCGGGCGGCCGGAACTGGTGCGGCTCTTCTCGACCATCCTGCGCAAGGATGGCGAGAAATATTTCCTCGTCACCCCGGTTGAAAAGGTGGGCATCATCGTCGATGACGCGCCCTTTGTCGCCGTTGACGCCGAGGCGGAGGGAGAGGGGCCGCGCCAGAGCCTGCGATTCGAGACGAATGTCGGCGATCACGTCATCGCCGGGCCCGAGCATCCGATCCGGGTGGAGCGCGACCCCGAGACCGGCGAGCCTGCGCCCTATGTGATGGTGCGCGCGGGGCTCGAGGCGCTGATCGACCGCAAGACCTTTTACCGGCTGGTCGAGATCGGGGCACGGCATGAGGGTTGGTTCGGCCTCTGGTCGGGGGGGGAATTCTATCCGATCATCCCCGAGGCCGAATTGCCCTGAGCCGCGCGCCCGCCTTACACGCTGGTGCAGATGTATTTCATCTCGAGGAACTCGTCGATTCCGTGATGGCTGCCCTCGCGGCCAAGGCCCGATTGCTTGACCCCGCCGAAGGGGGCGACCTCGGTCGAGATGATGCCCGTGTTCACCCCCACGATCCCGTATTCGAGCGCCTCGGCCACCCGCGTCACGCGGCTCAGATCGCGGGCGTAGAAATAGGAGGCCAGGCCAAAGATCGTGTCATTGGCCATGGCGATCACCTCCTCCACCGTCTCGAAACGAAAGATCGGGGCGAGAGGGCCGAAGGTCTCGTCGCGGGCCACAAGCATGTCCTGCGTGACGCCGGTGAGGATCGTCGGCGCCACGAAATGCCCCGGCCCCTGCACCGGCGCGCCGCCGCCCAGCACCACCGTCGCGCCCCTGGCGGTGGCGTCGGCGACATGTTCCTGCACCTTTTCCATGGCGCCGGCGTTGATCAGCGGCCCGAGCGTCGTGCCCTCCTCGAAGCCGTCGCCCATGCGCAGCTTTTCCACCGCTGCCCTGAGCCTGGCCACAAAGGCGTCATGGACGCCCGCCTGCACATAGATGCGGTTGGCGCAGACGCAGGTCTGCCCGTTGTTGCGGAACTTGCACAGGATCGCGCCCTCGACGGCGGCATCGAGATCGGCATCGTCAAACACGATGAAGGGCGCGTTGCCGCCCAGCTCCATCGAGCATTTCATCACCTGGTCAGCGGCCTGGCGCAAGAGGATGCGCCCGACCTCGGTCGAGCCGGTGAAGGTCAGCTTGCGCACGCCGGGATTCTCGCAGAATTCGCGGCCCACCTCGCTCGAGCGGGTCGATGTGACGATGTTGAACACACCCGCCGGGATGCCCGCGCGCTCGGCCAGCACTGCCAGCACCGTGGCCGAGAGCGGCGTCTCGGCGGCCGGGCGCCCGACAAAGGCGCAGCCGGCGGCCAGCGCGGGCGCGGCCTTGCGCGTGATCATGGCGTTCGGGAAATTCCACGGCGTGATCGAGGCGGCCACGCCGATGGGCTGCCTGATCACGGTGATGCGCTTGTCGCGCTGGTGGCCGGGGATGGTCTCGCCATAGATGCGCTTGGCCTCCTCGGCAAAGAATTCGACGAAGGACGCGCCATAGGCGATCTCGCCCCGGGCCTCGGCCAGCGGCTTGCCCTGCTCGGCGGTCAGGATCGTGGCCAGGTCTTCCTGGTGCGCCATCATCAGGTCGAACCAGCGGCGCAGGACGGTGGCGCGCTCCTTGCCGGTCCATTGCGCCCATTCCTTCTGTGCAGCCTCGGCCGTGGCGATGGCATGGGCCACCTGCGCGCGGCTCAGATCGGCGACATGGGCGATGACATCGCCGCGCGCGGGATTCGTCACCTCGAAGGTGCCATTGTCCCCATCGACCCATTGCCCGCCGATATGGGCGCGCTCGGCCAGAAGGTCCGGGTCCTTGAGCATGGATTTCAGATCGGTGGTGGTCATGGCGTGTTCCTCCCCTGGGCTCGATCGGTCCCGCGCCACGGGACCCGTTGACAACGGTTGAGACCAGCTTGTGCGGGAAATGTCCAGCCACGGCCGCGCGCCGGGCTGTGCCCGATGGCTCCGGGCGCGGCCTCCTGCATCATGCGGTGGGGCACGGTGCTCGGGCTGGCGGCCTCGTCTCGGGAGCTGCGGAAATCCCCGGGCGGTGCGCAGCCGTGTCCCCAGGACACCCGTCTGACAAGCCTCACCGCCCGATCCCGCCTGCATCCCCTCAGCCACGCGGCGCCTCGCCGAGGGAGCGCAGGCCGAGGCGGATCTGTTTCTCGATCTCGATCAGGGCGAAGAACGCCACGCCGATCCCGACGATGATAGCCCCGTCCATCAGCGGGATAGGCTGCGTTCCCAGGATGGCCTGAAGTGGCGGGATATATGTCACCGCGAATTGCGCGGCGGTGATGATGCCGACCACCAGCCAGACCATGGGCGTGCCACGCACCGCCGCCCAGGTGAACGAGGTGCCGTGGATATTGCGGATGAAGAACAGGTGGAAGATCTCGAGCACCACGAGCGTGTTCATCGCCATCGTCTGCGCCAGCGCCAGCGGATAGCCGCGATCCGTCGCATAGGCGAAGATCGCGAACACGCCGGCCAGAAACAGCAGCGCCACCAGCACCACATGCCAGATGAGATAGCCGGGCAGGATCGGCGCGTTGCGCGGGCGCGGCGGGCGGGACATGGTGCCCGGCTCGGTGGGCTCGAAGGCGAGCGCGATGCCCAGCGTGACCGCCGTGATCAAGTTGACCCACAGGATCTGCACCGGCGTCACCGGCAGCGCCAGCCCCGCCAGCAGCGCGATGATCACCACCATGGCTTCCCCCGAACTCGTCGGCAGCGTCCAGCCGATCACCTTGCGCAGGTTGTCGTAAACCGTCCGGCCCTCGCGCACGGCGGCGGCGATCGAGGCGAAATTGTCGTCGGCGAGCACGAGATCGGAGGCTTCCTTGGCCGCCTCGGAGCCCTTCACCCCCATCGCGACCCCGACATCGGCGCGCTTGAGCGCCGGCGCATCGTTCACGCCATCGCCCGTCATCGCCACCGACAGCCCGTTGGCCTGGAGCGCCGTCACCAGGCGCAGCTTGTGCTCGGGGCTCGTGCGGGCGAAGACATCGACGCCGCGGACCTCCTGCGCCAGTTGCGCGTCGTCGAACTGATCGAGATCGGCCCCGGTCAGCACGCGGTCGGGATTGGCCAGCCCGATCTCGCGCGCGATGGCGGCGGCGGTGCCGGCATGATCGCCGGTGATCATCTTCACGCCGATGCCCGCCGCATGGCAATCAGCGACCGCGGCGATCGCCTCCGGGCGCGGCGGGTCGATGAGCCCGACGAGACCGAGAAAGCGCAGCCCGCCGTCGAGCGCCGACGCCTCGATCGCATCCTCCGTCGCGTCGAGACAGCCCAGCGCGAGCACGCGATAGCCGCGCGCGGCGAGCGTATCGGCACGCGCGAGCCACGCCCTCTCGTCAAGCCCTGCGCACATCCCGAGAACCTGTTCGGGGGCGCCCTTGACATGGGTGCGACGCCCCTCCGGCCCCTCGGTGAGCACCGCCATGTAGCGATGCCGCGAATCGAAGGGGATCACGTCGAGCCGCCGGTATCCGTCGCGGGCCTCCTCGCCCGCGCCTGCCTTGCCGGCAAAGGCCAGAAGCGCGGCCTCCATCGGATCGCCCTCGGCCAGCCAGCCCGCTTCGCCCCGCCGCAGTGCCGCATCGTTGCACAGCCCCGCCGCAAGGGCGAGATCGCGCAGATCGCCCGCCGGGGTGATCTCGCCCTCGGGGGCATAGCCGGTGCCGCCGACCGAAAAGGCGCCCTCCGGCGTCTCCACCGCGACCACCGCCATTTCATTGCGCGTGAGCGTGCCGGTCTTGTCGGTGCAGATCACCGAGACCGCGCCGATCGCCTCGATCGCGGGCAGGCGCCGGACGATGGCATTGCGCCGCGCCATCGCCTGCACGCCGATTGCCAGCGTGATCGTCATCACCGCCGGCAGCCCCTCGGGGATCGCCGCGACGGCCACGCCCACCACCACCATGAACAGCTCGGCAAAGTCCTGGTGCCTGACGAAATAGCCAAAGGCCAGCAACAGCCCCGCCAGCAGCACGATCAGCAGCGACAGCCAGCGCGCGAAATGATCCATCTGCGCCACGAGCGGCGTGGTCAGTTCCTCGACATCGGCGAGCATCCCGCCGATCCTGCCGATCTCGGTCCGGGCGCCGGTGGCCACCACCAGCCCGCGCGCGGTGCCCTGCGTGACCAGCGTGCCCGACCAGAGCATCGCGCGGCGATCCCCGAGCGACGCATCGGCGGGGCCCGCCGCGACCTGTTTCTCGACGGGAACGGATTCCCCGGTCAGGATCGCCTCCTGCGCCGCGAGGCCGCGCGCCTCCAGAAGGCGCAGATCGGCGGGAACCTTGTCCCCGGCCTCGAGCAGGACGACATCGCCGGGAACCAGCTCGGTCGCGTTGATGCTGATGCGCACCCCGTCGCGCAGCACCGCGGCACGGGGCGCCAGCAGATCACGGATCGCGGCCATGGCGGCCTCGGCCTTGCCCTCCTGCACGAAGCCGATCACCGCATTGACGAGCACCACCGCGAGGATCACGCCGCAATCGACCCAGTGCTGAAGCAGCGCGGTGATGAGGGCCGCCACAAGCAGCACATGGATCAGCAGGTTGTTGAATTGCGCGAGAAACCGGGAAAGCGCGCTGCGCGGCGCCTTCTCGGGGAGGCGGTTCGGGCCGAACCGTTCCAGCCGCCGGGCGGCCTCTTCGCCGGTCAGCCCGCCGGGCTGGGCCTCGAGCGCCGCGAGACAGGCCTCGGGGGGTTGGGCGTGGGGGTTGGTGAGCGTGGTCTCGTGGGTCATCCTCTTGTCCGGTCTCGTGATGTTCCGGGGGAGATCGGGGCGGCATGTCCGACATCGGCGCAGCGGGCGCCTTGCGCCGGTGTCCCGGCCGCGCGGATTGCCGGTGCGTCCCGGGGTCAGGTCTGATGGATATAGCTGCCGGGGGCGGGCATCAGCGACGGGTGGCGCGGATGGGTGCCCGGGATACGGGCCGGCACCTTGCCGCTGCTCTTGCGGGCGAGCCACCGGCCCCATTCCGGCCACCAGGAGCCGGGCCGGGGCGAATGCGTGGCAAACCAGCTGTCTGGCCCCTCGTAATGCGCGCCCGCCGGGCGGTGGCCGATCCGGTAGTGCCGCCCCTTGTGGCCCGGTTCGGACAGGATGCCGCCGTTATGGCCGCCCTTGGTGAGCAGGAAATGCAGGTCGCTGTCGGTGAAGAGCGCGGTCTTGTAAACCGAACGCCAGGGCGCGATGTGATCGCTCTCGGTGCCGATGACGAAGAGCGGCACCGCGATATCCTTGAGCGCGATCACCCGCCCCTCGACGGCGAAGCGCCCCGCCGTGATGCGGTTCTCGAGGAATATCCCGCGCAGGTATTCCGAATGCATCCTTGCGGGCATCCGCGTCGTGTCGTTCACCCAGACGGTGATGTCGGTGGGCAGATCCGGCTCGCCCAGCCAGTAGCGGCGCACCGCGCGCGACCAGATCAGATCCTCCGAGCGGATCGCCGCGAAGGCGCCCGACATCTGCGGGCGGTCGAGATAGCCCTGCGCCCACATCATGTCCTCGAGATAGGCCACCTGGCTTTCATCGAGAAACAGCAGCAGCTCGCCGGCCTCGGCGAAATCGACCTGCGCCGCCATCAGCGTGACCGAGGCCAGCCGGTCGTCGCCGTCGCGCGCCATCGTGGCGGCGGTGATCGCAAGAAGCGTGCCGCCCAGGCAGTAGCCATTGGCATGGACCTTCTCGCCCGGCACGACCTCGTTGACGATCTCGAGCGCCTTCATCACGCCCTGCTTGCGATAATCCTCCAGCGAGAGACCGGCATGTTTCGCGGTCGGATTGCGCCAGGAAATGCAGAACACGGTATGGCCCTGTGCCACCAGCCAGCGGATCAGCGAGTTTTCCGGCGACAGGTCGAGGATGTAGTATTTCATGATCCATGCCGGCACGATCAGCACCGGTTCGCGGTGCACCGTTTCGGTGGCGGGGGCATACTGGATCAGCTCCATCAGCTCGTTGCGATAGATCACCTCGCCCGGTGTCGCGGCGAGCACCTGGCCGAGCGCGTATTCCTCGGGCACGGGGTGGCGCGCCTGGGTCAGCACATGCACCAGGTCGGCGAAATAATGCTCTGCCCCCTCGGCGAGATTGCGCCCGCCGGTGGTGAGCGTCTTTTCGATGATCGCGGGATTGGCGGGCGGGAAATTCGCCGGCGAGACGGTATCGAGAAGCTGGCGCATCATGAAGCCGGTGCGATCCGAATTCTGCTTGCGCAGCCCCCGCAGATTGGCCGTCGCGGCATCCCACCAGTCATGCACCGCCAGAAAGCCCTGCTGCCAGAACGAGAAGGGTGGCGTCTCCCAGCCGGGATGGCGCCAGCGCGTGTCGTAGGAATGCGGCTCGAAGGGCTTCTCCGGCGTCTGCCCCGCCCCGGCAAGCACGGCATGCTGGACAAGTTTCAGGGCGTTCACCTGCGCGCGCTGCACCAGTTCGAGCTGCCGCCCCGGCGCGCGGGCGAGGTGCATGGCCCAGTCGCTCCAGGCATCCAGCATCGCATGGGGTGAAACCCCGGCCGTCAGATGCGCCATGGTCGCCATGACGCTGCGATCGAGCGTGGCATGGCGATGCTCTTCGGATGGCGCCTCGGGCTCGGGGGGGGGCGTGCCGGCCCGGGGGACGATCGCGGGCAGGTCTTTCGCGTCATGCGTGCGGGCGGCGGATTTCGGCGTGTTCATGGGGTCGGACCTCTTGTCGGCTCATCGGCTCGTCGGATCATCGGCGCCTGCCATTCGCGGGGCCGGGCAGGGTCGGTCGGGGCGGGCAGAAAACGCTCCGCGCAGGCTCTCTCGTCTTGTCCATTCTTCTCTCCGTCCGGCTCGCGACGGGATGGGGTGATCGTGGAACAGCGCGCGCCTCATGCCCCTGATCTGAGTCAAACTTGAGGGCTCGCCCCCGAAATTCAAGCGGCGAATTGCCGAGCGTCGGACGCGAAGCGGCAGGAAATCGCCCGTCGCGCGGCGTGTGCAGCGTATCACATTCCCCTGCCCGGCGATAACGTATTGGTGAAGGGCGGCGGGCTCTGGTTGCCCGCATCCTGAAGGGCGGGCTAGCTGGATGATATGCTTATTCCAGAAGGACTGTCGGGCCATGCGCATGGATCAATTCGGGTATGAAACCTCGCTTGGCTCGCCGGAGGCCGCGCTGGCCTGGGACCGGGTGGTGCTGGGCTTTCTCGCTCATGCGGCTGCGACGCCCGATCACCTCGCCGAGGTGCTGACCGCCGAGCCCGGCTTTGCCATGGGTCATGCGGCCAGGGGCCTTTTCTGCATGATGCTGGGCCGCCGCGAGATGGTCGAGACCGCGCGCGCCGCCCATGAGGCGGCGCTTGTCTGTGCGCAGCAGGGCGCGCCGGCGCCGCGCGAGATGGGCTATGTGCGGGCGCTGGGCGCGTGGCTTGGCGGGCGGCCCTCGGGCACGGTGCACGAGATGGAGGCGATCCTCACGCGCTGGCCCGAGGATGCGCTGGCTATGAAGATCAGCCATGCCACCCGCTTCATCCTCGGTGACATCGAGGGAATGCGCGCCTCGGTCGAGGCGCTGCTGCCCGCCTGGGACGCCCGGAACCCGGCGCGCGGCTATCTTCTCGGCTGTCACGCCTTCGCGCTGGAAGAGACCGGCGAATATGGCCGCGCCGAGGCGACCGGGCGGCTGGGCCTCGGCCTCTCACCCGACGATGCCTGGGGGCTGCACGCGGTGGCGCATGTCTTCGACATGACCTGCGATTCGCGCGCCGGGCTGAACTGGCTCGCGGGGCGCGAGGCGGCCTGGGCGCATTGCAACAATTTCCGCTACCATGTCTGGTGGCACAAGGCGCTGATGCATCTCGATCAGGGCGAGATCGACGCGGTGTTCCACCTCTACGATACCGAGGTGCGCCGCGACCGCACCGACGATTTCCGCGACATTTCCAACGGGGCGGCGATGCTCGTGCGGCTCGAACTCGAGGGGATCGACGTGGGCGACCGCTGGGAGGAAATGGCCGATATCAGCGAGCGGCGCATCGGCGACGCCTGCCTGATCTTTGCCGATCTGCATTACCTGCTGGCGCTTGTCGGCGGCGGGCGAAAGACTGCGGTGAGGCGGCTGATGGCGCGACTCCGACGGGAGGCAGAATGCGCCGGGGGGGCGGCATCGGAGATGATGACACGGACGGCCGATCCCGGCCTGTCCGCTGCGACGGGGCTTGAGGCCTTCGGGGCGGGGAATTACAAGGCGGCGTTTGTCAATCTGAGGCGGGCGCGTCATTCCATGCAACTTGTCGGCGGCAGCCATGCGCAGCGCGACGTGTTCGAGCGCCTGACCATCGATTCGGCGTTGCGCGCCGGGTTCATGGACGAGGCCGAATCGATCCTGAAGGAGCGTAGCGCGCGCCGCGCCGGCAGGCTCGACCGCTATGCCGCCACCCGGCTCGACCTGATCGCCGGGCTGCGCGGCGACGGGTCCGGGCCGGGACAGATTCCGGCCGAATGAGCCCGCCACACCACTTGCAAGGAGACGACACCGCAATGACGAGTGTTGCCGATCCGGCCACGATCCGTGGCCAAGCGCAGAAGACGGTTGCCGCCCCGGTGTCGCATACACGCGATATCCGGCTGGATTTCTTTCGCGGGCTGGCGATGTTCATCATCCTCGCCGCGCATACGCCGAACAATTTCTTCACAAGCTGGATCCCGGCGCGCTGGGGGTTTTCGGACGCGACCGAGATCTTCGTGTTCTGCTCGGGCATGGCCTCGGCCATCGCCTTTGGCCGGGCCTTCGAGCGGGCGGGCTGGGGGCTGGGCACGGCGCGGGTGGGCTATCGCGTCTGGCAGGTCTATTGGGCGCATGTCGCGCTGTTTTTTGCCACTGCGGCGCTGCTGGCGGGGTTCGACCATTTCGGCAGTTTCGACAAGACCTATATCGGCTCGCTGAACCTGTGGAAATTCTTCGCCGATCCGGGGCCGCTCCTTGTCGGGTTCTTCACGCTTACCTATGTGCCGAATTATTTCGACATCCTGCCGATGTATATGGTGATCCTCGTGATGATGCCCCTGATGATGGCGTTGAGCCGGATCAGCCCATGGGCGGTGTTCGGCGCGATGGGGCTGATCTGGCTCCTTGCGCAGCGCGCCGTGCTGGAGCCGCTGGGCCTGATCGACTGGCATCTCGGCTTTCCGGCAGAGCCGTGGTCGGATCGCAAATGGTTCTTCAACCCGTTCGGCTGGCAGCTCATCTTCTTCACCGGCTTTGCCTTCATGCGCGGCTGGCTGCCGAAACCGCCGGTCAACCGGCTGCTCATCGGGCTGGCGCTGTTCCTCGTGCTGGCCAATATTCCGCTGTCCAATATCGGTGTGCGTGAATTCGGCTTTGACTGGGCGCGGGAGTGGCGGATCGACAACCGCGGCCTGTTCAACAAGTCCGATTTCGGCATCCTGCGCTATGTGCATTTCCTCGCGCTGGCCTATCTGTGCTGGGCGGCGGCGGGCGAGGGTGGCGCGCGGCTCAAGGCGGTGGGCGGCGGCATGGGCGCGCGGCTCTGGTCGGGGCTGCTGGCGATGATCCTGAAGGTGGGACAGCAATCGCTGGCGGTGTTCGTCTTCTCGATGTTCTTCGCGCGGCTCTCGGGCTTTGTCATGGATCAGATCGGGCGCACCACCTGGAACATGACGCTGGCGAATCTCATCGGCTTCGGGGCGCTGATCGTGGTGGCCTATACCGTCGCCTGGTTCAAGGGCCAGCCCTGGAGGGCCGCGAAATGATCCGGCGCGAGGTGTTGCAGGGGCTGGGCGCGCTGGCCCTCTGGCCGGGCATGGCGCGGGCCGCCGAGGGGGTTCCGTTTTCCGAAGAGATGCTCGATGCGCTGGCGCGCGAGGTGGCGGCGCGCCCCTATGCCGAGCGCCCCCGCGTGCCGAAGGAATGGCGCGAGCTGAGCTATGACCAGTATCGCGCGATCCGCTTCGACACGGCGCGCGCCTTCTGGGCCGGAACCGAAAGCACGCTGGAATTCGACCTCTTTCCCCCCGGTCTCTATTTTCCCCATTCGGTCGAGGTCAACATGGTCGAGGACGGCATCGCGCGGCGCGTGCCCTTCGACATGACGCTTTATGAAAAGCACGAGATCGTGCCGACCGATCTGCCCGTTGATGACCGGCTGGGCTATTCGGGGGTGCGGCTGCGCGCCGAGATCGAGAAGCCCGGCAAGTTCCAGGAATACGCCGTGTTCCAGGGCGCGAGCTATTTCCGGGTGATCGCGCGCGATCTGGTCTATGGCCTCTCGGCGCGGGGGCTGGCGGTCAATACTGCCGCGCCCGAGGGCGAGGAATTCCCCGATTTCACGCGGTTCTGGGTGGAAAAGCCCGCCCCCGGCGCGCGGCTGCACCGCATTCACGCCCTGATGGAGAGCCCGTCGGTCACGGGGATGTATCATTTCACCCTCGATCCCCATGGCGATTCGGCCGATGTCGATGTGCGCTGCACGCTCTGGCCGCGGGTGGAGCTGGCCAATGTCGGCATCGCGCCGCTCACCTCGATGTTCTATTTCGACGCCACGATGCGCGACCGCTTCAACGATTTTCGCCCGGCAGTTCATGACAGCGACGGGCTTGCGATCCTCAACGGCAATGGCGAGATGCTGTGGCGGCCCCTGGCCAATCCCCGCCACCTTCAGGTGTCGAGCTTCGTGGATGACGGGCCGCAGGGCTTTGGCCTTGCGCAACGGTCGCGGCGCTATTCCGATTTCCACGATCTGGAAGCGATGTATCATCGCCGTCCCAGCCTCTGGATCACCCCGGGCGAGGATTGGGGGCGCGGCGCGGTGACGCTGGTCGAGATCCCGACCGACAAGGAAATCTTTGACAATATCGTGGCCTATTGGCGCCCGCGCGATCCGCTGGCGGCGGGCAGCGAACACGCCTTTACCTATCGCATGGCCTGGACCGCCGAGATCCCCGAGCAAAAGCCGGTGGCGAAGGTGCTCGAGACCCGCATCGGGCGCGGTTTTCCGCACAACCATCACCTGCTGGTCACGATCGACTTTGCCCCCCATGCCGCCCTGCCCGAGGATTACGACGATCTGGTGATCTATGTGAATTCCAACCGGTTCGAGACTTCGCCGGGAATCGTCCAGCGCAATCCCGAAACGGGGGGGCCGCGGCTCGCCTTTTCCTTTGATCCCGGTGATGTGGAGGTGGCCGAGATCCGCGCGCAGCTCTTTCACGAGGGGCGCGGCGTCACCGAGGTCTGGCTCTACCGATGGACCGCGTGATCGCCCTCCCCGGCGCGGCGCTCATGCCGCCGCGCGCTCCGCTGCACCATCCGGTGCAGAGCCTCGGCGCGCCGCACCGCGATCCGAACGCGCCCGCCTGGCAGCCCGAGCCGCGGTTTCGCTGGCGGCGGCTGGCGGTGTTCGGCCCGGCGCTCGTGACCACCGGCGCGCTGGCCCTGGTCTTTGCCGACTGGCTGGCCGAGGGCGGTCTCTGGTGGCTCGAATGGGTGTTGCTGGCGCTGGTCACGGTCACGTTCTTCTGGATCGCGCTGTCGGTCTGCACCGCGGCGCTCGGTCTTGTCTGTCGGCGCGGCCGGGTGGCCGAGGGCCGGCGCGCGGCTCCGCCGCTTTCGGTCGCGCTCATCGTGCCGATCTATAACGAGGACACCGCCGAGGTGTTCGGCAATGCCTGCGCGATGATGCAGGCGCTCTCCGAGAGCGCCACGGCGCACCGTTTCGAGCTGTTCATTCTCAGCGACACGCAGGACGCGGCCATCGCCCTGGCGGAAGGCCACGCCTTCGGGACGCTGCGCGCCGTCCTGCCGCCCGGTCTGCGCGTCTGGTATCGCCGCCGGACGCGCAACACCGAGCGCAAGGTCGGCAATATCAGGGACTGGATCGAGGGCTGGGGGGCGGCGCATGACGCGATGCTGGTGCTCGATGCCGACAGCCTGATGAGCGCCGAGGCGATCGTCGCGCTCGCCGACGAAATGGCCGCCGATCCCACGGCGGGGCTCATCCAGTCGGCGCCGATGGTGATCGGTTCGGACACGCTCTTTGGTCGGATGCAGCAGTTCGCCGCCGCCGTTTACGGCACGCTGCTGAGCGAGGGGCTGGCGGGCTGGACCGGGACCGAGGGCAATTACTGGGGCCATAACGCGATCATCCGCACCCGCGCCTTTGCCGATTGCGCCGGGCTGCCGCGGATGCCCTCGCTCGCGGGGCGGGGGGGGCTGATCCTCAGCCATGATTTCGTCGAGGCGGGGCTGTTGCGGCGCGCGGGCTGGGCGGTGCGCTTCGTGCCGCAGATCGACGGCAGCTACGAGGAGCCGCCCGCCACGCTCATCGACTACGCGCTGCGCGACCGGCGCTGGTGCCACGGCAACCTGCAACACCTGCGGCTTCTGGGCACGCGCGGCTTTCACGCGGTGTCGCGGTTTCACCTGTTTCACGGCGCGATGAGCTATCTCCTGTCGCCCGCCTGGTTCGGGCTGCTGGTGATCTGGGCGCTGCTGGGCAACGGGCCGGACAGCGTCATCACCTATTTCTCGGCCGAGAACCCGCTCTACCCGGTCTGGCCCGAGATGAGCCGGGTCAATTCCGTTCTGATCCTGGTGTTCATGTATGGGATGCTGCTCGCGCCCAAACTCATGGGCGCGCTGGCGATCGCCCTTGGCGAATTGCCGATGGCGCGGTTCGGCGGTGGGGGGCGGTTCGCGCTGTCGCTGGGGGTGGAGATCCTCCTGTCGATCCTGTTCGCGCCGGTCATGATGGTGCAGCAGGTCGTGGCGGTGCTGCGCGTGGTGATCGGTATCCGCCCGATCTGGTCGCCGCAGGCGCGCAAGGGCGGCGATTACGGTCTGACCACGGTGGCCAAGTTCCACGCGCTCGAAACGGTGAGCGGCGCGCTGCTGGCGCTCGGGATGGCGGCGGGGATGGTGTCGCTCTGGCTGCTGCCGATCGCCGTGAGCCTCGTCGCGGCGGTGCCTCTCTCGATGCTGTCGGGGTGGCGGGTGGCGCGGCTTCTGGCCACGCCGGATGTGATCGCGCCGCCCCCCATCGTGCGGCGCGCCCGGTGTGACCGCGAGATGTTCCGCGCGCCCGGGACACCCGCCCTGGCGGCGGAATAGCGCGCCGGGCGTCTGACGATTGCGTGAGGGGCCTTACGCCGGTCGCGCATATCGGGCATTCATGACCGGCAGGCGGGGGAAGGAGTGCCGGGTATGGAAAGCATCTATTACGTTCTGTGCTGGGCCTGTCATCGACGTTGCAAGCATTGTTACGAGAGCCGCTTTCGCCCCTATGTGCGCGGCGCGCTGCGCAAGGTGGTGGACGAGGCGAAGGCGAGCGTTCCCAAGGTTCTGGCAAGCCTTCCCGACGAGTTGAGCTATCTCGATCTCGACGCGCCGTCGGAGACCGCGCCCGGCGGCTATGAGCGCCGCGCGAGCCGCATCATCCTCGCGGGGGGCGAGGTGCTGCTCGATCCGGTGCGCGAGGAGGTTCTCTATCCCGCGCTGGAGGCCATTCAGGCCAGATACGGCGCGCAGGGTGTGCGGGTGATCGTGCAGACCACCGGCGATCTGGTCACGCCGCAGATCATTGACGATCTGCTCGCGCGCGGGGTCTGGATGATCTCCTGCGCCGGGATGGACGATTTTCACGTGGGCCACGAAGGTGACAGGCGCCTGCCTCTCATCGACCGGCTGCGCGCGATGTTCGAGGCGGCGGGAATGCGCGACAGCGCGCTCGCCTCGACCACCCGCAACTGGGCCGATCAGACGCAGGATCAGCCGGTCTATTCGATGTTCGGTGCCACGGAAGATGCCTGGATCGGAAAGATCTGGCCGCGCGGCCGGGCCTGGGAAAATTCGCTCTCGAAGGCCACGATCACCGACAATTTCTGCAATGTCTGGTCGGGGGGCCTGGGCTTTCTCAACCGCGGCTATTCGGGCTCGGAGGTGTCGATCGACCCCAATGGCGATGTGTTTCCCTGCTGCCTCAAGACCGCCGCGCCGCTGGGCAATCTCTGCGAGGAGCGGCTCGAGGATATCCTCGACAGCCTCGTGGGTCATCCCGCCTTCGAGGCGATTTCCATGGGCCACCCCGAGCGGATGGGGCTGGCGCATGGCTGGGACGTGGCGCGGTTCCTTGACGAATCCCGCACGAAACGCCCCGATGGCGCGCCCTATCGCAATCTCTGCATCGGCTGCGACCGGTTTTTTGACAAGATGCTGGGGCCGGAACTGGTGCGGTTGCGCGCGGAACGACTAGCGGCGAGGCGGGCGGCGCAATGAGCGATGCGCTCACGGACCGGCGTGCCGCGCGTCTGCCCGCGCCCGAGACGGCGGCGCGGCTTGACTTGGGCTTCGGTCTGCTGGCCGATAGGCTGTAACCTTCCCCCGACAGGAGACTGACGATGATCCGATCCATGATGACCGCGCTGGCCGCGCTTGCGCTGGCCGCGCCGCTGGCGGCGCAGGAGGTGGTGCCCGACCCCGGGGATTGGGACGCGATCACCGCAGCGGCGCAGGGGCAGACCGTCTATTGGCACGCCTGGGGCGGCGGCAATGCGATCAACGATTACATCGCCTGGGCCGGCGCGCAGGTGGCCGAGCGGTATGGCGTCACCGTCGAGCATGTGAAGCTCAAGGACACCGCCGATGCCGTCAGCCGCGTCATCGCCGAGAAATCGGCGGGCAAGGATGCGGGCGGCGCGGTCGATCTCATCTGGATCAACGGCGAGAATTTCGCGGCGATGAAGGAGCAGGGGCTGCTCTTCGGCCCCTGGGCCGAGGACCTGCCCAACTGGCACTTCGTCGATGTCGAGGGCAAGGCGGCGGTGACCTCGGATTTCACCGTGCCGACCGAGGGGCTGGAGGCGCCCTGGGGCATGGCGCAGATCATCTTCTACCACGACACCGCGCGCCTGAGCGAACCGCCGCGCAGCATCCCCGCGCTGCTCGACTGGGCGCGCGCCAATCCGGGCCGCTTTGCCTATCCGCAACCGCCCAATTTCCTCGGCTCCACCTTCCTCAAGCAGGCGGTGATGGAGCTCGCGCCCGATCCGGCCGTGCTGAGCGCGCCGGTGAACGAAGAGAGCTACGCGGCCGCGACCGCGCCGCTCTGGGACTATCTCGACGCGCTCACGCCGCACCTCTGGCGCGGTGGTGCGGCCTATCCGCAATCGGGGCCCCGCCTCATCCAGCTGATGAACGATGGCGAGATCGACCTTGCGCTCAGCTTCAACCCCAACGAGCCGTCGAATGCCATCGCCAATTTCGAGCTGCCCGACACGGTGCGCAGCTATGTGCTCGACGGTGGCACGATCGGCAATGCGAGCTTTGTCGCCATTCCCTACAACGCCAATGCCAAGGAGGGCGCGCTGGTGCTGGCGAATTTCCTGATGTCGCCCGAGGCGCAGGCGCGCAAATCCGATCCGGCGGTCTGGGGCAACGGCACCGTGCTCGCGCTGGACAAGCTGGGGGAGGAGGATCGCGCCCGGTTCGAGGCGATCGCGCGCGGCATCGCCACGCTCTCGCCCGAGGCGCTGGGTGATTCCCTGCCCGAGCCGCACCCCTCCTGGATGGTCCGCCTGGAACAGGACTGGACGGCGCGTTACGGCGTCGGTCAGTAAGCCCACATGCGCCTTGCCGTCAGCACCACCGCCCCGCCGCCCTCGCGGCGGCGGGCGCGGTTCCTGCCCTGGGCGCCGCTGCTGACCCTGGCGGTGATGCTGGGGCCGGTGCTGGCGGGGCTTTCGGGCACGCTGGCGCCGGCGCTGGGCTACATGCCGGCGCTGGGCGGGCATGGCGTGACCCTTGCCGCCTTTGATGCGCTTTTCGCATGGCCCGGCCTGCCGCGCGCGGTGGCGCTCAGCCTCGGGGTGGGGTTTGCCGCCACCGCGATCTCGCTTGGTCTCGTGGTGCTCATCTGTGCCGGCTGGGCGGGCACGCGGACCTTCGGTGCCATCGAGCGGCTGCTCTCGCCGCTCCTGTCGGTGCCCCATGCAGCGGCGGCCTTCGGCCTTGCCTTTCTCATCGCGCCCTCGGGCTGGATCGCGCGCGCGCTCTCGCCCGGCCTCACCGGATGGGCGCGCCCGCCCGACCTGCTGATCCTTCAGGATCCGGCGGGGGTCAGCCTGATCCTTGGCCTCGTCACCAAGGAAGTGCCGTTCCTGCTGCTGATGACGCTCGCCGCGCTGACCCAAGTGCGCCCCGGTCAGAGCCTGCGGGTGGCGCAGGCCCTTGGCTACGGGCGCGTCACGGGGTGGCTCAAGGCGATCTTTCCTCAGCTCTACCGCCAGATCCGCCTGCCGGTCTATGCGGTGCTGGCGTTTTCCATGTCGGTGGTCGATGTGGCGATCATCCTCGGGCCCAACACGCCGCCGACGCTGGCGGTGCAGGTGGTGCGCTGGATGAGCGATCCGGATCTGTCCATGCGGTTTCAGGCGGCGGCGGGGGCGGTGCTGCAACTGGGGCTTGTGCTTCTGGGTCTTGGCCTCTGGCGGCTGATGGAGGTGGCCGTTGCGCGACTGGGGCGGGTCTGGATCGCCTCCGGCGCGCGGGGGCGGCGCCGAGGCGAACAGGCGCTGCGCATGGGTGCGCTGATGCTGGGCGGGCTGGCGGCGCTTGCCGTGATCGCGGGGCTGGCGGGGCAGGTGGTCTGGTCCTTTGCCGGGCTCTGGCAATTTCCCGACCTGCTGCCCGACGCTCTGACCTTGCGCAACTGGCAGCGCCACGGCCCGCGCCTTGCCGGTCCGGTGACCGAAACGCTGCTCATCGCCGGGGCGGCGACGGGACTGGCGCTGCTGCTGACGCTGGCAAGCCTCGAGGCCGGGCATCGCCACGGGCTCAGGCCTGCCACGCGCGCGCTCTGGCTGCTTTACCTGCCGTTGATCGTGCCGCAGGTGGCGTTCCTGATGGGGTTTCAGACGCTCTCCATCGCCACCGGCGTCGATGGCGGGCGCGCGGCGGTGGTGCTGGCGCATCTGGTCTTCGTGCTGCCCTATGTGTTCCTGTCGCTGTCGGAGCCGTGGCGCGCCTGGGATGCGCGGCAGGGCGTCATCGCGCGCGCGCTTGGCGCGGGGCCCGACCGGGTGCTCTGGGCGGTGCGGCTGCCGATGCTCCTGCGGCCGCTGCTCGTCGCGGCGGCGGTTGGCTTTGCCGTGTCGGTGGGGCAATACCTGCCGACGTTGCTCGTGGGGGCGGGGCGGGTGGCGACGCTCACGACCGAGGCGGTGGCGCTGGCGGCGGGTGGCGACCGGCGGGTGATCGGGGTCTATGCGCTGGCACAGACGGCGGCGGCCTTCGCGCCCTTTGCCCTGGCAGTGGTCCTGCCGCGCGCCTTGTGGCGCAACAGGAAGGGGATGCGCGGTGGCTGAGTTGCTGCGGGGGCTGCGGCTCGAACAGGTTGTGATCACGCTCGGCGGCGCGCGGCTCATCGCGCTCGATTGCGCCATCGCGCCGGGCGAGGTGCTGACGGTGATGGGGCCTTCGGGGGTGGGCAAGTCCACGCTGCTGGCGGCGATCACCGGCACGCTCGACCCGGCCTTTGCCATGAGCGGGCGCATCCGGCTCGACGGGCGCGACCTGACCGGCCTGCCCACCGAGGCGCGGCGCGTCGGCATCCTGTTCCAGGACGAATACCTGTTCCCGCATCTCTCGGTCGGGGCCAATCTGGCCTTCGGGCTGAAAGCGGAGGTAAAGGGCCGCGCCGAGCGCCGCGCGCGGGTCCTCGCGGCGCTGGCGGAGGTCGGGCTCGAGGGTTTCGCCAGGCGCGATCCGGCCACGCTCTCGGGCGGACAGCGGGCGCGGGTGGCGCTGCAACGGATGCTGCTGTCGGAGCCGCGCGCCCTCCTGCTCGACGAGGCGTTTTCGCGGCTCGATACCGGGCTCCGGGCACAGGTGCGCGAACTGGTCTTCGCGACCGCCCGTCGCCGCGCGCTGCCGGTGCTTCAGGTCACGCATGACCAGTCCGACGCCGCGGCGGCGGGCGGCGCGGTGGTGGTGCTCGGCTGACGAGCGGCCCCCGGGGGAGGGCCTTGTCATGAAACCGTTACAAAACTGTTGCATGATTTTCACCCAAGGGGCCTACCCCTCGCGGCGAGGCCCAGGAGTTGGGCCGAATCGGAAAACCAGGAGCTCACATGACCTTTTCCAGACTCAGCACCTCCGTGCTCGCGATTGTCGCGCTCTCGGCCGGTGCCGCAGCCGCGCGCGACGCGATCCGCATTGTCGGCTCTTCGACGGTGTTCCCCTATACCCAGGCCGTTGCGGAGCAATTCAGCAACGCGACCGGCGCGCCCTCGCCGATCGTCGAATCGACCGGCACCGGCGGCGGCATGAAGATCTTCTGCGCGGGTGTGGGCGAGAACCACCCCGACATCACCGGCGCATCGCGTGCCATGACGGCCTCGGAATACGAGCTTTGCACCGCCAATGGCGTGACCGATGTCACCGAGGCGATGATCGGCTATGACGGTCTGTCGATCGCCATTTCCCGCAAGTCCGACGCCGACTGGGACCTGACGCTCGAACAGGTGTTCCTCGCGCTGGCCGCCGAGGTGCCGACCGAAGGCGGCTGGGTCGCCAACCCCTACAGGAAATGGTCCGACATCGATCCGAGCCTGCCCGATGTGGCGATCCTCGCCTATGGCCCGCCGCCGACCTCGGGGACCCGCGATGCCTTTGTCGAGCTTGCGATGCATCCCGGCTGCCAGGCGCGCCCGGCGATGAAGGCGCTCAAGGAAGCGGATGGCGACGCCTACAAGGCGGCGGTCAAGGAAAACTGCTCGCGGATGCGTCAGGACGGCCCCTTTGTCGAGGCCGGCGAGAACGACAACCTGATCGTGCAGCGCCTCAATGCCGATCCGAACGCCATGGGCATCTTCGGCTACTCGTTCCTCTATGAGAATCTCGACGCGCTCAAGGCGGTCAGGATCAACGGCGTGGAGCCGTCGGCCGAAACGATCGGCGATTTTTCCTATCCGATCTCGCGCCCGCTCTATTTCTACGTGAAGAACGCGCATCGCGGGGTGATCCCGAATCTCCAGGAATTCATCGAGGAATACATGTCCGATGACGCGATGGCGCCCGACGGCTATCTTGCCGAGCGCGGCATGGTGGTCCTGCCCGACGACATCCGCGCCCGGACCCAGAACGCCGTCATCGCCGGCGAGACCATGGGCCCCAAGTCCTGATCCGGACGTGATCCGATAGCCGCCCGGCCCCGTGTCGGGCGGTTTCTCTGTTTCCCGAAAGACCCCGCCATGACATCCGCCGCCTTTCTCTGCCTCTTCGCGCTGGCCATCCTGGGCTATGTCTGGAACCGGCAGGCCGCCACCGCGATCCGCGCGGGCGGTGCCCGGCTGCATTCGCTCGAAGGCTTTCACGGCTTCTACGCGCTGCTGACCGTGCTCGTGCCGGTCCTGCTGGTCATGCTTCTGTGGCTGGTTCTCCAGGGCCAGGTGGTCGATTCGCTTCTCAGGAGCGGAATTGCCGGGCATCTGGAAGGACGCAGCGCCGGCGAGGTGCAGCTGATCCTCGCCGAGATCAAGTCGATCTCGCGCGGGATGGTGTTCGGCACGCCCGAACCATGGAAGATCGACGCCGCGGAGCGGTATCTCGCGCTGACCGCGCGGGCACAGACGCTGCTTCTGGTGGTGGTGGTGGTGCTGTCGCTCGTGCTTGTCGTGCTCGGCCGCAGCAAGGTCTCGGCCGAATTCCGGGCACGTCACGGGGTCGAGCGGATCGTGTCGGGGCTGATGATCGCCTGTTCGGTGGTGGCCATCGTGGTGACCCTCGGCATCGTCGCCTCGCTGCTGTTCGAGACGCTGCGCTTCTTCGAGAGGGTGCCGGTGACCGAGTTCCTCTTCGGCACCAACTGGGAGCCGCAGATCCCGCTGCGCGAGGATCAGGTCGCCGCCGAGGGCGCGTTCGGCTGGATCCCGGTGATGCTCGGGACGCTGGTAATCACGGTGATCGCGCTTGTGGTGGCGGTGCCCGTGGGGCTGATGACGGCGATCTATCTCAACGAGTTCGCGCCGCGGAAGTTCCGCGCCGTGGCCAAACCCTTCCTCGAGATCCTCGCCGGGGTGCCGACGGTGGTCTATGGCTTTTTCGCCATCCTGGTCGTGGCCCCGGCGATGCGCGCCTTCGCCGCCTCGCTGGGGGTCGATGTGTCGCCCAATATCGCCCTCGCCGCGGGCAGCGTGATGGGGATCATGCTGATCCCGTTCATCTCGTCCTTTGCCGATGACGCGCTCTCGGCGGTGCCGCAGAGCCTGCGCGACGGCGCGCTCGGGCTTGGCGCGACGCGGGCGGAGATGATGCTCGACGTGCTGTTCCCGGCCGCCATTCCCGGGATCGTCGGCGGTGTGCTGCTGGCGGTGAGCCGCGCCATCGGCGAGACGATGATCGTGGTCATGGCCGCGGGCCTCATCGCCAAGATGACGATCAATCCGCTCGACAGCGTGACCACCGTCACCGTTCAGATCGTCACGCTGCTGATCGGGGATACCTCCTTTGACAATCCCAAGACGCTCGCCGCCTTCGCGCTCGGGATGATGCTCTTTGTCCTGACGCTGATGATCAACGTCCTTGCGCTGCGCATCGTGCGCAAATACCGCGAAGCCTACGATTGAGGACCATGGCCAGATGACCGACCTTACCGCACGCGACACGCTCTTTTCGGGCGCCGGGTCCAGCCGCGCGAAGCGGCGCAACCGCAAGCAGGTGATCCTTCAGGGCCTCGGCCTCGCGGCGATCAGCTTTGCCGCGCTGATGCTCTTCATCCTGATCGCGTCGCTGATCGTGACGGGGCACAAGGCGTTTGTCCAGACGCATGTCACCATCGAAGTCCATGTCGATCCCGAAGCGATCCCCGTCGAGGGCCTGCCGCGCGGGGGGTTTCGCGACGTGCTCCTGGCGAGCCTGCAGAAGCAGTTTCCCGAGGTGAGCGGCCGCAGCGAGCTGCGCAGCCTCCAGAACATCCTGTCCAATGGCGCGCAGTTCCAGCTCCGCGACATGATCGAGGCCAATCCCGCGCTGATCGGCCGGACCGTGACGCTCAAGGTGCCGGTCTCGGACCCGTTCGACCAGCTCGCCAAGGGCCTCGTCAAGCGCGAGACCCCCGAGGCGCAGCGGCGCGTCAACGATCGGGAAATCGCCTGGTTCGATGCGCTCGACGCGGCTGGCATGATCAGCAAGCCGATCAACTGGGGCCTGATCACCAATGCCGATTCGCGCTTTCCCGAGCTGGCGGGCCTCAAGGGCGCGCTGGTGGGCTCGTTCTGGGCGCTTCTGGTCTGTTTCCTGATCTCCTTTCCGCTCGGGATCGGCGCGGCGATCTACCTTGAGGAATTCGCGCCGAAAAACAGGCTGAGCGACCTCATCGAGGTCAATATCAACAACCTCGCGGCGGTGCCCTCGGTCGTGTTCGGCCTCCTGGCGCTGGCGGTGTTCATCGGCTGGTTCGGGATGCCGCGCTCGGCCCCGATCGTGGGCGGCATGACGCTGGCGCTGATGACCATGCCGACGATCATCATCGCCACGCGCGCGGCCCTCAAGGCGGTGCCGCCCTCGATCCGCGAGGCGGCGCTTGGCGTGGGGGCGTCCAGGCATCAGGTCGTGTTCGGCCATGTGCTGCCGCTGGCCATGCCCGGCATCCTCACCGGCACGATCATCGGGCTGGCGCAGGCGCTTGGCGAGACCGCGCCGCTGCTGCTCATCGGGATGAACGCCTTCATCACCTCGGCCCCCTCCTCGCCCTTCGACAGCGCCACGGCGCTGCCCACCCAGATCTTCATCTGGGCCGACAGCCCCGAACGCGGGTTCGTCAGCCGCACCTCCGCCGCCATCCTCGTGCTGCTGACCTTCCTCGTCACGATGAACGCCATCGCCATCTACCTGCGCAGCAGGTTCGAGCGCAAATGGTAGCCCCGACCCGAGAGGACAGCCCGATGTATGACACGCCCACAGTGGAGAGAACGGTGGAAAACAACACAGTCAAATTCGCGGCGCGCGACGTGCATGTGTTCTATGGCGAGACCGAGGCCATCAAGGGCGTGGATGTCGATATCCTCGACAAGACGGTGACCGCCTTCATCGGGCCTTCGGGCTGTGGCAAGTCCACCTTCCTGCGCTGTCTCAACCGGATGAACGACACGATCGACATCTGCCGCGTGACCGGGACGATCACGCTCGAGGGGGCCGACATCTACGACAAGCGCATCGACCCGGTGCAGCTGCGCGCCAGGGTGGGCATGGTGTTCCAGAAGCCGAACCCCTTCCCCAAGTCGATCTATGACAACGTGGCCTATGGCCCGCGGATTCACGGTCTGGCCCGCAACAAGGCCGAACTCGACGAGATCGTGGAGAAATCGCTGCGCCGCGCCGCTCTCTGGCAAGAGGCCAAGGACCGGCTGCACGAACCGGGCACCGGCCTTTCGGGCGGCCAGCAACAGCGGCTTTGCATCGCGCGCGCCGTGGCCACGGCGCCCGAGGTGCTGCTGATGGACGAGCCGTGCTCGGCGCTCGATCCGATCGCCACCGCGCAGGTGGAGGAGCTCATCGACGAGCTGCGGCAGGATTATTCGGTGGTGATCGTCACCCATTCGATGCAGCAGGCCGCGCGCGTCAGCCAGAAGACCGCGTTCTTTCACCTTGGCGATCTCGTCGAATTCGGCGAGACCAGCCAGATTTTCACCAATCCCAGGGACCCGCGCACCGAGAGCTATATCACCGGGCGCATCGGCTGAGGCGAGGATCAGACATGACCAACGAGCAGCATATCGTTTCCTCCTTTGACCGGGATCTCGAGACGATCCAGGCCCAGATCATGAAGATGGGCGGCATGGTCGAGCGCGCGATCTCGGATGCCGCGCGCTCGCTCGAGACGCGCGACGACGAGCTGGCCGAGGAGGTGCGCAGCCGCGACAAGGCCATCGACGCGCTCGAGGAGCAGATCAACGATGAGGCCGCCCGCGTGCTCGCGCTGCGTTCGCCGGCGGCGGTCGATCTACGCATCGTGCTGACGGTGATCAAGATCTCGGGCAGCCTCGAGCGGATCGGCGACTACGCCAAGAACATCGCCAAGCGGACCTCGGTGCTCACCGCGATGGGGCCGGTCAACGGCTCTCCCTCGGCGCTGCGGCGCATGGCGCGCGAGGTCGAGGAGATGCTCAACGACGTGCTCGACGCCTATATCCAGCGCGATGCCGATCTCGCCCATGAGGTGATCAACCGCGATCAGGACGTGGACCAGATGTATAATGCCATCTTCCGCGAGTTCCTCACCTTCATGATGGAGGATCCGCGCAACATCACCCCCTGCATGCACCTGCATTTCATCGCCAAGAATATCGAACGGATGGGCGATCTCGTGACCTCCATCGCCGAGCAGGTGATCTATCTCGTGACCGGCGAGATGCCCGAGGAGCCCCGCCCCAAGGGCGACCGGACCTCGATCGACCCCTCCATCGCACCGACCTGACCGAAAGCCCCGCCCATGCCCGCCGATCAACCCACCGTGCTTCTGGTCGAGGACGAGCCCGCCCAGCGGGAGGTTCTCGGCTACAATCTCGAGGCCGACGGCTTTCGCGTGCTGACGGCCAGCAATGGCGAGGAGGCGCTGATGATGGTGGCCGAGATGCCGCCGGATATCATCGTTCTCGACTGGATGATGCCCAATGTCTCGGGCATCGAGGTCTGCCGCCAGCTCAAGACCCGCTCGGAGACGCGCGCCATTCCGATCATCATGCTGTCGGCGCGCTCCGAGGAGGTGGACCGTGTGCGCGGCCTCGAGACCGGGGCCGACGATTACGTCGTGAAACCCTATTCGCTGGTGGAGCTGATGGCGCGCGTGCGCGCACAGCTGCGCCGCACGCGCCCCGCCAGCGTCGGCGAGCGGCTCGAATACCAGGATATCGTGCTCGACGCCGAGACGCATCGCGTGACCCGCGCCGAAAAGCCGCTCAAGCTCGGCCCGACGGAGTTTCGGCTGCTGGCGACCTTCATGGAAAAGCCCGGCCGCGTCTGGTCGCGCGAGCAATTGCTCGACCGGGTCTGGGGGCGCGACATCTATGTCGATACCCGCACCGTGGATGTGCATATCGGGCGGCTCAGGAAGGCGCTCTGCCAGCATGGCGGCGCCGATCCGCTGCGCACAGTGCGCGGCGCGGGCTATGCGCTTGGCTGAGCGGGTCCTTCGCAGGACATGACGGCCGGGACAGGGCCGAATTGCCACGTGCCTTTCGTTCGGTCATTCTGTATCGAGTCACAGGAGATGCGGCATGGCGGCCCGCCTGCCGCCCGGGTCCGGGGGAGAATGCACCGAGATGAAAATCGCGATGATCGGCACGGGCTATGTCGGCCTGGTTTCGGGGGTTTGCCTGTCCGATTTCGGGCATGACGTGATCTGCGTCGATCAGGATCCCGACAAGATCGCCATGCTGGAGCGCGGCGAGGTGCCGATCTACGAGCCGGGGCTCGATTCCCTCATGGCGAAGAATGTCGCGGCGGGGCGGCTGCGCTTTACCACCGATCTCGGGCGGGCCGTGGACGGCGCCGGTGCGGTGTTCATCGCGGTCGGCACGCCGACGCGGCGCGGCGACGGGCACGCGGATCTGAGCCATGTCATGGCCGCCGCCGAGCAGGTCGCGCAGGCGCTCACGGGCTATGCGGTGATCGTCACGAAATCGACCGTCCCCGTCGGCACCAACCGCAAGGTGCGCCAGGTGGTCGCCCGCGCCAATCCGGCGGCCGAGTTCGACGTCGCCTCGAACCCCGAATTCCTGCGCGAGGGCGCCGCGATCGAGGATTTCATGAAGCCCGATCGCGTGGTGGTGGGCGTCCAGAGCACGCACGCCGCCGAGGTCATGGCCGACATCTACCGCCCGCTCTACCTGCGCGACTTTCCGATCCTGACCACCGATCTGGAAAGCGCCGAGATGATCAAATATGCCGCCAACGCCTTTCTGGCGACCAAGATCAGCTTCATCAACGAGATCGCCGCGCTGTGCGAGCGCGTCGGCGCCGATGTGAAGGAAGTGGCGCGCGGCATCGGTCTCGATGGGCGGATCGGCAACAAGTTCCTCCATGCCGGGCCCGGCTATGGCGGCTCATGCTTTCCCAAGGACACTTCGGCGCTCGCGCGGATCGGCCAGGAACATGCCGTGCCGCAGAGCATCGTCGAGACGGTGATCCGCGTGAACGAGGCGGTCAAGCTGCGGATGATCGAGAAGCTGCGCGATCTGTGCGATGGTTCGTTCAACGGCAAGACCATCGCCGTGCTCGGCGTCACCTTCAAGCCCAACACCGACGACATGCGCGAGGCGCCGAGCCTGACCATCGTCCCCGCGCTGGTCGGCGGGGGCGCCAGGGTGCGGGTGGTCGATCCGCAGGGACGCCGCGAGGGCGAGGCGCTCCTGCCCGGCGTGCACTGGGACGAGGATCCCTACAAGGCCGCGCAGAATGCCGATCTGCTGGTGATCCTGACCGAGTGGAACGAGTTCCGCGCGCTCGATCTCAAGCGGCTTGCCAGACGCATGGCGCATCCGCGCCTCGCCGATCTGCGCAACATCTATTCCGCCAGGGACGCACGGCGCGCGGGATTCGAGGCCTATGCCGGCGTCGGGCGCTAGAGCATCCAGCGCATGTTGCTCGGAAGTGGGAGCCGGTCTTGATCTCCTCGAACATGCGGAATCAACAGGTTGGAGCGGGGCGCGTGAATGCGGATGAACGCGGTGCGCTCGAGCGATCCGGTTTCGGGCTTCAGAACGGCGCGGGGGCGCGGAACCGCATCCCGCGCCCGCCATCGGGATGGCGCAGCCGCAACTCCTCGGAATGGAGCATGAGGCGCGGATACGCGCGCGCCGCACCCGTGGCATAGAGCGGATCGCCCAGGATCGGATGCCCGAGCGCCAGCATATGCACCCGCAACTGGTGGCTGCGCCCGGTCTGCGGCATCAGGCGCACCCGGCTCTCATCCTCTCCCGCGCGCAGAACCCGCCATTCCGTCAATGCCTTGCGTCCGGTTTCATGGCAGACCATCTGCCGCGGACGGTTCGGCCAGTCCACGGTGAGCGGCAGATCGACCACGCCCTGCGCAGGCGCCAGCCGGCCCCGGACCCGCGCGACATAGCTCTTCTTCACCTGCCGTTTCTCGAATTGCAGGCCGAGATGCCGCTGCGCATGAGGGGTGAGGGCAAAGACCATCACCCCCGACGTATCCCGATCGAGCCGGTGCACCAGCAGCGCGGTCGGAAACGCCTCGGTGAGCCGGGCGATCATGCAATCCGCCAGATCCGCGCCCTTGCCCGGCACGCTCAGCAGGCCAGAGGGCTTGTTCACCACGACGATCTCGTGATCGTGATGCACGATGTCGAGCGGCGTGTCGGGCGGGGCGTAATCGGTCATGGCGCGGCCATACACCACGACCGGCCCGAGGGCCATGGCCGCGTGCCCGGGTTCATGCGCCCGGCTCAACGGCCCTTGGCAGGCCTGTGTGCAGTCGCTAATCAGGAGGTGCCGCCCAGCCCCGGAGACAAGGATGAAGGCCCGAGACATGAACCGCGACTGGATCGCCACCGCACGCACCCTCTCCGAGGCGTTGCCCTATCTGCAACGCTATACCGGCGCCATCGTCGTCATCAAGCTCGGCGGCCACGCCATGGGCAGCGAGGAGGCGATGGAGGAATTCGCCCGAGACGTGGTGCTGATGCGGCAGGTCGGGGTGAACCCGGTCATCGTCCATGGCGGCGGGCCGATGATCAACGAGATGCTGGCGCGGCTCGATATCCGGTCGGATTTCGTGAACGGCAAGCGGGTGACCGATGCGGCCACGATGGACGTGGTCGAGATGGTGCTCTCGGGCACGGTCAACAAGCGGATCGTGCAGGCGATCAACCGCCAGGGCGGGCGTGCCGTGGGCCTCTCGGGCAAGGATGCGCGCCTCATCACCTGCACCCCCGCAAGCCCCGATCTGGGCCTTGTCGGCGAGCCGGCGGAGATCGACACCAGGATCCTGCACACCCTCTTTGCCGCCGACATGATCCCGGTCATCGCCCCGCTCGGCGCGGGTGCGGAGGGCGAGACCTACAACATCAACGGCGACACGGCGGCAGGCGCCATCGCCGCCGCGCTCAAGGCAGACCGGCTGCTGCTTCTGACCGATATCGACGGGGTGCGCGATGCCTCGGGCCGCGTCGTCACCGAACTGACCCCCGAGCAGATCCGCGAGATGACCCGCGACGGCGTGATCGCGGGCGGCATGATCCCCAAGACCGAGACCGCGCTTGCCGCCATCAAAGGCGGGGTGCGCGCGGTGGTGATCCTCGACGGGCGCGCGCCCAATGCGACGCTGCTGGAGCTTTTCACCGAGCATGGCGCGGGCTCGCTCATCCGGGGCAATGCGGCGCCTCGGGTCACGCCCCCCCCGGCCTGACATGGGCCCCGCCCGAGGCCGAATCGATCGTCAAGGCTGCCTGTGCGATCTGCACCTACCCGGCAAAACGCGCCGGGACCTGGCCGGCCGGAGAAGGCTGAAGAAGACGCGGCAGAAGATCAAAACGGGCCAGACCGTCAGCCCGAGGTCGTTCAAGGGATTGCCTTCAAGGACGGCCCAAGCAACTCCAGGCCGCCGCCTGATGACCGCTGTCACCAGATTTCGCGCATGGCTCCAAAGCGGCGTCGAAGACCTCATGCCATGGCGCGTCAACCAGCCGTCAAGCCTCGCCGCACAGGGTCACGCCGTCGCGCTTGCTTGAATGCGGATTGACAGCCCGGCCTGGCGAGCGGCTTCGGATGCGCGCCAATCCCCGAGTGCGCAGACATCGCCTTGGATGCAGCGGCGCCCAGGAGGTCAGGACCAATTCCGGTCCCGACGCCCCGGCACCGCATCGTCTCCGGCGCGGTGCCGGGGTCTTTCGCCGGGTCAGCCGGCCCGGCTGAAGATTTTCCCGAGTTCGGCCAGCAGGCCGCGCCGCGCCTGCGACGGCGATTGCGTCCGGGCTTGGACGGCGGCGGTGCCGCCCGCAGGGCGCACCTTGGCGACTGGGCGCAGGTTGTGGGCCGGGACCGCGCTGGCGGCAACGAAGAGGCGAGAAGCGTCCTCGCCGTTCCGGCTGGCGAAGAGCTGCCGGGCCTCCTGCGGATCGACCAGCGTTCCGGTCGCGGGATCAAACACGAGGCCGGCGTCGGCATGCAGGCGCCCCTTGCCATTGCCCGGTTGGCTCCCGCCGCCGTCCTCCGGTGCGGACTCGTCGAGGGGCGTGGGCTCCGGTTCCGGCCCCGGTTCGGGCTCTGGCGTGACCGTCGCGGTATCGCCAACCCCGATCCGGGTCCGCGAGCGCAGATCAGACCCCATGAGCAGGCTGCTCTCGTGTTCGCTCCCGAGCAGATGCCCGATCTCATGGCGCAGCACGGTCAGCAGATCGGTGCCGTTGATGCCCACGAGGCGGACGATGTTGCCGTTGTCGCCGATGATCGCGTCGGCGTCGCGGGCGTGCCGCTCGAACACCTCGGTGCCGTCGCCGGGCAAACGGTCGTCGTTGCGCTCGATCCGTTCGCCCGACCCGCCGAAGATCATGTCGCCGCCGTCCGGCCGGTTCTCGGGATCGACCAGGCTGAAGAAGCTCGACGAGCCGCCGACGATGTCGTCCTGGCCGAGACCACCGAAGATCGTGTCGCAGCCGCCGCCGCCCTCGATGTAGTCGCTGCCATCGCTGGGCAGCGCGACCGATGCCACCACCTTGAGCGCGCCGGTGGGATCGTTCACGGTGCCCATTTCGCGCGCCGCGCTGACATAGCCCGTGAGCGGCGTGAAGCCCCCGGCCGTGCCGTTGCCGCGGCCGGTAACAGCGCCGGCGATGGTGCCGTCACCCTGGATGATGTCGTTGCCGAGTTGGCCGAAGATGTAGTCGTTGCCGGCGCCACCAGCGATGTAGTCGTTTCCGAAGGAGCCGGCGCCGGTGAGGCCCGCCTGCACGGCGAAGCTGTGATATTCGGCATAGTCGATCTCGTATTCCGACCACCAGGACGGCCCGTTCGGGTCGCGGAAGTCGCGCGCGATCGGTTCTCCGTTCTCATCGAGCGAGACCATCAGCACACCGCTGTTCGGTCCCGAGACGGCGCTCAGGTCATAACCCGGCGGGGCGGGGCGGTCGCTGCGCGAATACATCATCGTGCCGGCCAGCGTCTGGAACCGCAGGCTCGCGATATCGTCGTAGAGGTTGCCGTCGATCTCTCCCATGCGGGTGAGGTTGACGTTGTCGCCGAAGATCAGGTCGTCGCCCTGGCCGCCGTCGAGCGCGTCGTTGCCCGCGCCGCCAATGATGATGTCGTCGGCCTCCGAGCCGAACACCACGTCGTCGCCGCCGGTCTGCGGCTGGACGGAGTTGATCGCGATGACGGTGGAGAGCTGCGTTGTCTGGATCTTCTGGTCGAGCGGGAAGGGTTCGTTGGGGTCGATCACGAGCTGGATCACCTCACCGTGGTCGGCGAATATGATGTCCGGCGTGCCGTCGGCGACGCCCGAGCCATTGCCCTCGATGATGTCGGAGCCCGCGCCCGGAATGTTCAGCAGGCCCGTCATGTCGGCCGGACGGTTGCCCAGCGGGTCGCGCACCGGGCTGGCCACGGGAGCGAATGTGTCGTCGGCCTTGGGGGTGTTCGGGTCGGCGCCGGGCGCGGGACTCGCGTCCAGCGTGGCGACGGTCAGCGCACGCGTGAGGATGTTCACGTTGAAGCCGCTGTCGCCATAGATGTGGTCTGTGCCGCGCTGACCGATGATCGTGTCGTTGCCCGAGCCACCGGCGAGGTGGTCGCCGGTCTGCGAGCCGATGATCAGGTCGTCGCCCATGCCGCCATAGGCGGTGATGCCGACCGAGATGGTCAGATGCGCGTCCTGCACGTTCGCAAACAGCGCCGAGGCGTCGATGATGTCGTTGCCATGCAGGTCGAACGGGTTGGCGAGGGCGAACACCCAGCTGTCGTCCTCGTTCTGGTCGTTGGGCAGCAGCGGCAACGGATCGAAGGGCTTCGGCCCGAATTCGAGGCCGAGCCGGTCGTAGCTGTGACCCGAATGCCAGATGCCGTCCTGACTGGTGTCGCCATAGATCACCAGCGGGCTGTCAGGACCGGCGCCGCCGGTCACGATGAAATGGTCACCACCCACGCGCTGCCCGCCCGAGCGGGTGATGTCGTAGGTGGTGATCGTCAGCGTGGCGATGCCGTCATGGTCGGCGCAGTCACCAAGCGCGGCGTTCAGGAGGACGATCTCGTCGCCGTTGACCGCGGCGATGCCAAAGCCGCCCGCGAAGCCCTCGATGAACACCACGCCGCCGGCGACGAAACCGAGATCGGCCCAGTCGGTCGCGTCGGTCAGGCGCACCACGGTTTCAAGGCTCGAGTCGTCGCCCGGCACCAGCGCCATGACCTCGATCATCACCTCGCGGGTGATGATGGTCTGAAGCGCGTCGGCCACATGGACGAGAAATTCCTTCTCGCCGCTGGCAAGCACCGCGCCGCCACTGCCGAGCGGCTCGCTCAGCAGCATCACCGAGCCCGCGCCCCAGCTCGCGAAATCCCGGGAGTTGGCGTAGTCGTCCGGGTTGGCATCGGCAAAGCCCAGAATGGTGCGGGTATAGTCCTCACCCTCGAGCTGGACGACCTGCCCGACCTCGAAGCCGACCTCGGCGAAGCTGCGACCGTCGAGGCGCACGAGTTCGTTCCTGTCGGCGTCGAAGTCGAAGCTGCCCTGCGTGTTGATGTAGCGGTTGCCGCCGCCGTGCAGGACCGTGAGGCCGCCATGCTTGCCCTGCACCCAGAACAGGCCGTAGAGCGACTGTCCGGCCACCAGACCGAGATCGCCGTGGCCCGCGGCCTCGACCTCGATCTCCAGCCCTTCGATCTTGCGCACGCGCAAATCGAGCCGTTCGACGCCATTTGCCGTCTGGTAATCGACGTGAAGCAGATGGCCTTCGAGAAGGCCGGCCTCCTCCCGGTTGGCGGGCAGGTCGCCGGCTCCGTTGACATTCTGCCAGCGGAGCACGGCCACACCGGCGTTGACGCTCTGCACCGTGGTGTCGATGAGTTGCGCCACGTCCCGGTCCTCGGCCACGACCTGCACCGTGCCGGTCAGGTCCAGATCGCCTGGCAGGGTGGTCGGCAGGGCCGATGCGTCGAGGATCAGCAGCGAGTTGTCGCTGGGGTCGCGATATGGCTCGCTCGTGACCGGGTCGATGTCGCCCGGACCATAGGCCAGCGCGTCCTCGATCCCGATGATCCGACCCAGCGCGTGGCGCGCCCCATGGCCATCCACGAGGAACAGGTCCTGGCCGACGAGAAAGCCCTCTCCCTTCCAGTTGAAACCGTCGCGAGCGATCACCAGCCGGCCCCCGAAGTCGGTCCGGTCAACGAGGAACTGATAGTCGGGATCGTTCCAGCCCTCGATGAAGGTGAATTCGTTCTCGGCCGAGACATGCGGCGCGGGGTTCAGGGTGCCCTCGACCAGCAGATCGTCGTTGCCCTCGCCCAGCATCAGGTTGACCACCTCGATCGTGCTGACGGTCGAGTTGCCGGTCGAGTTGCCGGTCACGCCGTTCGCGCCGAAGTTGACCTTGCCGAAGCTGATGCCCCCCGGAAAGATCAGCGTCTGCGGCCCCGCGCCCTCGGGTCCCTCGCCATGGAGCGGACCGGAGACATTCGGGAACACGAGGTCGCTGCTCATGCCGAAGCCCGACAGCATGGTGTCGGTCAGCACGCCCGACGTGTCCGCCCTGGACCCGTCGTTATAGATGTTCAGCACGTCGATCTGCTGGCTCTCGGGCGCCTGCGCGCCGATGGCGAAGAGGAAGGCGTCGGCCTCGCCGGGCAGCTTGACGCCATTGGTCAGCGAGCGGTCCGCGCCGGACGAGCCGCCCTCGACGGCGAGCGGGCCGCGGATGTCGGCCAGCCGGTGCGCCTTGACGGGAAAGATCTTGACACCCTCGCGAGTGGTCGGAACCTCGTAATAGGGGTCGGCCGTCAGCGCGATGGTCTGAAGCTCATGGTAGTTGTCGGGCGTGAAGGTGGTCACCGCGGCAATGCGCGTGACAGTCACCTCGACATCGCCGGACAGCCAGCCCGGATCGGCCGCCGCGAAATCAACGCCCGGGTCGAGCGTGAACTGCATCGCGGCATCCCGGGTGTCGTTGAAGCCTCGGATGATCGCGATCTTCGCGTCGATCTCGTTCGTGCCGTCGCTGATCCGCACCCGCTGGCCTTCGAGGAAGCCCTCGCCAAGCCAGCCGCGCACACCGAAGTTAGGATCGCTTTCGGGGTTGGCGGTATTGACGACCTCGGCCTCCAGCCGGACGAGCCGCCAGGCGCCGTCCACCAGGTCGAGGCGGACCTCGCCCGACCAGGTCTCGAGCTCCAGCATCCGCGACAGGATCACGTTCTCGACGGTCGCGGTCAGGCCGGTGCCGGTGTTCAGCGTGAGCGTCGATGCCGTGACCGCGACCACCTCATGGACGGTCGGATCGTTACCGATGCTCAGCAGGTCGCCCTCGGCCCAGCCCTCGTCCTCGAAGCTGCCGAGGTCGCTACCTGCGCCGCGGGTCAGGGTCACACCGTCGAATTCGATGGTGCCGTTGAACACCTGGACCGGGCGCAGGCCGCCGATCTCCTGATAGCTGACCGGCGCGCCATCGACCGAGATGACATCCGCCAGACCGTCGGTGAGGATCGCAACCTGCACGTCCGCGGTCGGCGCCTGCGTCAGCCGCAGCCGATAGCTGTCGGAGACGGACTCGTCCGCCACCGTGTTCGGATCGTCGGGGATCAGCACCGTGTCGCGACCGGTTTCAAGCACCACCGAGCCGGCGGTGTCGTTGTCCACCACCTCGACAGACAACAGCCCAATGCCCGAACGCAGGTTCGGGAAGGCGAAGTCGCCGTTGACGTCAACCGTCTGCGCACCGTTCGGGACGGTCTTGGCCACGGTGACCGAGGGGTCGGCCCCCAGCACCGCACCTGCGGCTGCAATGTCGAGCTGCATCATCACGCCGCCGGTGGCAAAGCCGGCGATCACGGCGGAGGTGCCGTCGGTGATCCCCGCGATACCGCTCAGGGTCACGCTCTGGCCGATCCCGAACCCCTTCGAAACCCAGCTGGTGGTCTGCAACGACAGCGACAGCTTGTCCGTCCCGCCGTCGTCCCAGGTGCCGACCGTCATCGCCTGGCTGACGCTCGCCACGTTCAGGCCAAAGCCGATCACGGCCGTCTCCGGATCCTCGGCCACGTCGTCGTTGACCGCGACGATGTCGAGGATCACCGCGTCGTCCCAGTTGGTGTGGTCGAAGGTCAGCGTCAGGTTCGTAGCGTCGAACCGCCCATCCGACGACAGGATGTTGATCGCCTTGTCGGTCCGGTCCGTCAGCGTCGGGTCGCCGGTCAGGCCGCCGAGGTTCAGCTTCACCACGATGGTGTCGCCCACCTCGACCTCACGCGAGAGCTGGACCGAGATCTGGTCGGAAAGGCCGGTGGTTGCATCGCCTTCGACCACGAGAGTGCGGCCGTCCTCCTCGCCCGTCAGCGGGTCGAGTTCGCGCACGAGCACGCCGGGCGTGTCGTTGTCGCGCAGCTGCACCTCGACATTGCGCACGTCGATGGCGTCGTAATCAGCCGAGGTCGGCGAGATCACCGAATGCTGCACCACCACCACGCGGTCGCCCTCGGCGCGCAGATCGTCCACGGCGTGCAGGAACACCTCGGCGCCAGTGTCCCAGTTGGTGTTGTCGAACCGCAGCACCACGGCGCGCTGCGGCACCATGAAGGTCTGCCCGTCGATCACCACCTCGCGGAGGAAATCACCGTCTATCGGACTTTCGAGCGCGTCGATGCCGAGAATGTCGGCCGCGCCATACGACGTTCCGCCCACGGCATGGCTGGAGGAGACCAGCATGGTGTCGCCCTGCCCGTCCGGCAGCGGCGCGGGATTGGCAAAGGCGTCGTCGCGTTCGTCCTGGGGGGCGCGGGCGGCCGAGACGGTGACATAGACCACCTCGCCGGCCTCAAGCGCACGGGCGAGGCGCACGAAGTAGCTGTCCACCGGGTCCGAGCCCTCGCGGATCGCGGTAAAGCCGTCGGCGCCCTCGTCGATGACCACCAGCCCCTCGCCGTCGGTCGTGACGTTGTAGTCGAGACCGTCGATGACGAGACCGTCATAGAGAAAATCATCGGAGATCACGAGGTGATCGAGCGCGCCAGAGACGCCTTCCAGCTCACGGGTGATGATGTCGGCGGTCACGTCGCCGCCGACATTGATCATATCGGACCCGAGGCCGCCGATCACGCGATAGGCCACGCCGAAGGCGGTGGAGCGGACGAAGAACTGATCGTCGCCCTCCAGCCCGTCCACCTCGATCACTTCAACAGTGGTATAGCGCACGTTGAGCCCGGCACCGTAGATCGCCTTGTCGGTGATGACGATATCGTCGGCGAATTCGGTGCCGAGGATCACGACCTTGTCAAAGCCCGTGCCACCGTCGATCGAGACCGGGGCGTTGACGTTGTAGCGCACCTCGTCCTGACCGCCGCCCGCGCGGATGTCGAGCGCCTGCGCAATCGAGAATCCGAGGCCGATCTGCGGACGCGCGACGCCGTCCTCGTCCAGCACGATCACGTCGTCGGTGGTGTCGCCCACGGTGATATAGGCATCGAGGAAGTTGATGCCGCCATCGCCGTTGCGGTCGAAGACATAGTTGCCGCCAGTCTTGAGCGCCAGTTTGAGAAAAGCCTCGTCCTCACGTCCCGAAATGGCGGTCTCGAAGGCCAGATCACCCTCTTCGTGACCGATGGTCAGCAGGTCGAGCGCCGCGTCGAGATCGAGCTGGTCGATCTTGCCGTCCGCGTTCCAGTCGTAATCGGTGGTCGCGGCAATGGCGAAGGCGCGCGCGATGAAGAGATCGTTGTCGTCATCGCCTTCCAGCCGCAATCCGGCCTGGTTGGAATAGACACGGAATTCGTCATTGCCGGTGCCGCCCTGCGCGAGCAGTGGCGCCGAGGACCCGTTGCTGAGCCAGCCGCGCGTGGTGGGGCGCAGGCCGGGGAACTCGTCCTGCGGCAACAGGTTGCCATCGGCTTCGCTGCGGTTCGATCCGAAGATCTGGCCGATCTGGAAAGTGTCGTCCCCCGCGCCACCGTCGAGCGTGGCAATGACGGTCACGTCATCGGAATAGAATGTCTGACGTCAGCGCCTATGGGACAGATTTGAGGTTGGGTTTGGGCACGGTTTTCTGAGACAGTCGCGAGCGCTATTTCCGACAGGAACGGGAGTAGAACATGACTGACAGAACGAACGAGATGACAGGCGCTACGGAGGCCGCGGCCCCGACGACGCGC
>JACIYT010000013.1 GCA_014359765.1 Roseovarius sp. | reverse complement strand
ACGGATACAAAACACCCACTCAGATCAGGGCTGAGCAAAAAGGCCTTGAAACCGACGCTGCCACGGTGATCATGATGGCAGCCTAACCAGCGCAAAGCACTGTCTCATAACCGTGCCCCAGTACAGCGCAGGCGAGCAGCACGCGCCCGCGTTCCTCGCCATTTCGCCCAATAACCGCATCCCCGCGATCACCGATCCCGAAGGCCCCGACGGCGCGCCTGTCCACATCTTCGAATCGGGCGCGATCCTGCTCTATCTCGCGCGCAAGACCGGGCGCTTTCTGGGCGAGACCGAGCGCGAACGCATCGCGGTCGAAGAATGGCTCATGTGGCAGATGGGCGGCGTCGGGCCGATGGCCGGTCAGGCGCATCATTTCCTCAAATTCGCCGCCGAGGACATCCCCTATGCCAAGGACCGCTACCGCGCCGAGGTGGCGCGGCTCTACGGCGTGCTCGACCGGCGGCTTGCGGACAATCACTATGTCGCGGGGGATTTCTATTCGATCGCCGACATGGCGCTCTGGGGGTGGTGCTCGCTCTGGGAGGGTCAACAGCAAACCCTCGACGACAAGCCCCATTTCGCCCGCTGGCTCGAGGAGGTGGGCGCGCGCGACGGCGTGCGGCGCGGCCGCGCGCTTCATGCCGACCGCCGCCGCGACCCGACGGCCAAACCCGCCTGAGCGCCGCGGCGGCCCTTGCGCGGGGGGGCGGATCGCTCTACCTTGGGGGCAACTTGAAATGGAGGGCGTGACGTCATGACGCCCAAGCGTCCGATTGGTGCGGGCGCTTCCCCGAAGCCGGTCGAGAGCCCCGCGCCGAGCCTCCCGGATCATCCGCCGCTCTATGCGGCGCTCGATCTCGGGACCAATAGCTGCCGTATGCTGATTGCCCGTCCCGAGGGCAGTCAGTTTCATGTCGTGGACAGCTTTTCCAAATCCGTCCAGCTCGGGGCCGGGCTGGAAAGCTCTGGCCGTTTGTCGCGCGCCGCGATCTACCGCACGATTCAGGCGCTGCGCGTGTGCCATCAGAAACTGCGCCGCCACCGCGTGACGCGGATGCGTCTTGTCGCCACCGAGGCCTGCCGCCGCGCCGCCAACGGGCGCGACTTCATGCGGCGGGTGGAGCGCGAGACCGGGCTGCGGCTCGACATCATCGCGCCGGAGGAAGAGGCGCGGCTGGCCGTCGTCTCCTGCGCGCCGCTGGTCAGCGCCTCGACCGAGCAGCTTCTGGTCGTCGATATCGGCGGCGGCTCGACCGAGCTTGTGTGGATCGACCTGCGCGAATTGCCCCCGTCCGAGCGCCGCCGCGCCATCATGCGGATGCATCTGGGCTTTTACAACCCGGCCCCCGGCCCCGCCGCGCGGGTGGTGGACTGGATCTCGGTGCCGCTTGGTGTGGCCACGCTGCGCGAGCAGTTCCGCGATGTCGAGGACGACGCCGCGCGGTTCGCGCTGATGAGCTGGTTCTTCGAGGAGAACCTCGCCGAGTTCGCCCCCTACAAGGACGAGCCGCCGCGCGAGGGCTTTCAGATCGTCGGCACCTCGGGCACCGTCACCACCGTCGCGGCCAGCCATCTCGGCCTGAGGCGCTATGACCGCAACAAGGTGGACGGGATGACCATGACCAGCGACGAGATCGACCGCGTGATCCGGGGCTATCTGGCGCTCGGGCCGGCCGGGCGGCGGCGTGACCCGCGCATCGGGCAGGACCGGCAGACGCTGATCATGTCGGGCGCGGCGATCCTTCAGGCGCTCCTGCGCTGCTGGCCCACGGACCGGCTGTCGGTCGCGGACCGGGGCCTGCGCGAGGGGATGCTCTATGCGCAGATGGCCGCCGACGGGGTGCTGAGCGAGGGAGAGGCGTGATGGCCAGGGGACCGGATGGCAGGAACACATCGGGGCGCGGGCAGCGCGATCTGACGGTCAAGGTCAGGACGGCGCGCGGGCGGCGCGCCTCCTCGACGCGCTGGCTGCAACGGCAGCTCAATGATCCTTATGTGAAGCGCGCGCAGGCCGAGGGCTATCGCGGGCGCGCCGCCTACAAGATCATGGAGCTTGATGACAAGTTCCGCTTTCTCGTGCCCGGCGCGCGGGTGGTCGATCTGGGCTGTGCGCCGGGCGGCTGGCTCCAGGTGGCGGTGCCGCGCGTCAATGCCCTGGGCGAGAAGCCCGGCAAGCGACAGGGTTTCGTGCTGGGCATCGACCTGCAGGAGGTCGAGCCGGTGGCGGGTGCCGAGATCCATCAGCTCGATTTCATGGCCGACGATGCCGACGCGCAGGTGAAGGCATGGCTGGGGGGCCGCGCGGATGTGGTCATGTCCGACATGGCCGCCGCCTCCTCGGGGCACAAGCAGACCGACCATCTGCGCATCATCGCGCTCTGCGAGGCGGCGGCGCATCTGGCCTTTGACGTTCTCGAGGTGGGCGGCACCTTCGTATCCAAGGTGCTGGCGGGCGGGGCCGAGGGCGAATTGCAGAAGCTGCTCAAGCAGCGGTTCGACAAGGTGGCCAACGTCAAGCCGCCCGCCTCGCGCGCCGACAGTTCGGAGAAATTCGTCGTCGCCACCGGCTTTCGCGGCTGAGCGCGCGCCCCGTTGACGGCGGCGCAGACCGGCGTAAGGTCGCGAGCGCAAACCCTCTCCGGAGACAACCCATGAGCCTTGCCAGCGGTCGCGCCTATCTCGCCATTCCCGGCCCCTCGGTCATGCCCGAGGAGGTGCTGCGCGCCATGCACCGCGCCGCCCCCAATATCTACGAGGGCGAGCTGATCGAGATGACGGCGGGCCTCATCCCCGACCTGCGCGCGGTGGCGCGCACGAAGGGCCGCGTGGCGATCTATATCTGCAACGGGCATGGCACATGGGAGGCGGCGCTGGCCAATACGCTCGCCCCCGGCGCGCGGGTGCTGGTGCCCGCCACGGGCCGATTCGGCCATGGCTGGGCCGATGTGGCGCAGGGTCGGGGCCTGAGCGTGGAGATGCTCGATTTCGGCAAGCGCGCGGCGTTTGACCTTGCGCGCGTCGAGGCCGCGCTGCGCGCCGATACGCGCCACGAGATCGGTGCCGTGCTCGCCACCCATGTCGATACCTCCACCTCTGTCCGAAACGATATCAAGGGGTTGCGCGAGGTTCTTGATGCGACCGGGCACCCCGCGCTCCTGATGGCCGATTGCATCGCCTCGCTTGCCTGCGACCGGTTCGAGATGGACCGCTGGGGCGTCGATGTGACCATCGCGGCCAGCCAGAAGGGGTTGATGGTGCCGCCCGGCCTCGGCTTCGTGTGGTTTTCCGACAAGGCGGCGGAGGCGCGCCGCCGCCTCGGCTCCGTGCCGCGCTACTGGGACTGGACGCATCGCGCCGACCCCGAGATGTTCTATCAGTATTTCGGCGGCACCGCGCCCACCCATCACCTCTACGGGCTGCGCGCCGCGCTCGACCTGATCAATGCCGAGGGGATCGAGGCGATCTGGGACCGCCACGAGACGCTTGCCCGCGCCATCTGGGCCGCCTGCGAAACCTGGGGCGCGACCGGCCCGCTGGAGCTCAACATCGCCGAGCGGAGCTTGCGCAGCCATGCCGTGACCGCGCTCAGGATCGGCGCGCCGCACGGCTCGGCCTTGCGGCAATGGGTGCAGGACAATGCGGGCGTGACGCTTGGCATCGGCCTCGGCATGGCCGAGCCGGGCGATCCGGCCTGGCACGGGTTCTTCCGCATCGGCCATATGGGGCATGTCAACGCCCACATGATCCTCGGCGCGCTCGGCGCCATCGAGGCGGGGCTGGTGGCGCTCGATATCCCGCACGGGACCGGCGGCCTCGCGGCGGCAGCGGCAGAGATCGCGGCCGGCGTCAGCCGTCCTTGAGCAGCCGGTCGGCCTTCTTGCGCACCAGAACCGTGCGCAGATCGTGCATCGCCAGCAAGAGCGCATCGGTCACCTGATCGAGCTGCGCGTCGCTGGCCCTGGTCTGCGCCCAATGCGCCGTGGTGTTGAGGTAATCGACCGCGCGCAGGATATCGTCGATATCGCGATGCTCCAGGATCGCCAGCCGCTCGGCCATCCAGCCCTCGATCGCCGCGATGTCCTCGGGCGTCAGGTCACGCTCGCCATGCGGCTTGATCTCGCCCTTGCGGATATTGACGACGGCGATCTGGTCCATGTCGATGCGGCGCTGCCGGTTCTCGGTATCGACCCGGAACACGAAGGCGCCGTTCTCGCGCACGCGGAAATAATAGTCCGGAAGATCACCCGCCATATGCCCCCCTAGCGCAGCCCGGCGCAGAACCTCTCGATCCGCGCGCAGGCCTCATCCAGCGCCTCGTCCGAGGTCGCGTAGCTGATGCGGAAATGCGGCGAAAGCCCGAAGGCCGCGCCAAAGACCACCGCCACCCCCTCTTCCTCCAGCAGCGCGGTGGCAAACGCCTCGTCCGTCCCGATGCGCGCGCCGCCCGCGCTGACCTTGCCGATCAGCCCCGCGATGGAGGGATAGACATAAAAGGCACCTTCGGGGCGGGGGCAGTCGATGCCGGGAATGGCGTTGAGCCGCTCCACCACCAGATTGCGCCGCCGCACGAAGGCCGCGTTATTGGCGGCGATGAAATCATGCGGACCATTGAGCGCCTCGACGGCGGCCCATTGGCTGATGGTGCAGGGGTTCGACGTGCTCTGCGACTGGATCTTGCGCATGGCTGCGATGAGGGCCTTGGGCCCCGCCGCATAGCCGATCCGCCAGCCGGTCATGCAATAGGCCTTGGAGACGCCGTTGCAGGTGAGCGTGCGCTCGTATAGCCCCGGCTCGACCTCTGCGGGCGTGCAGAATTTGAAATCGTCATAGGCCAGATGCTCATACATGTCATCGGTCATCACCATGACATGGGGATGACGCATCAGCACATCCGTGAGCGCCTTGAGCTCCGCGCGGCTATAGCCCGCCCCGGTCGGGTTCGAGGGCGAGTTGAAGATGAACCAGCGCGTGCGTGGCGTGATCGCGGCCTCGAGCGTCTCGGGCGTCAGCTTGAACGCGGTCCCGATCCCTGCCTCGGCGATCACCGGCTCGCCACCCGCGAGGAGCACCATGTCCGGATAGCTCACCCAATAGGGGGCGGGGATGATCACCTCGTCGCCGGGATTGAGCGTCGCCATCAGCGCGTTGTAGAGAATCTGCTTGCCGCCCGAGGCAACGCTGACCTGCGCGGGCACATAGTCCAGCCCGTTGTCGCGCTTGAATTTCGCGCAGATCGCCGCCTTCAGCTCGGGGATGCCATCGACGGCGGTGTATTTGGTCTTGCCCTCCTCGATCGCCCGGATGCCTGCGGCGCGGATATGCGCGGGCGTGGGAAAATCCGGCTCTCCGGCGCCAAGGCCGATCACGTCGCGCCCCGCGGCCTTCAGCTCCTGCGCCTTGGTGGTCACGGCGATGGTCGGCGAGGGCTTGACGCGGTCAAGCGTCGCGGACAGACGGATCATGCTCGGCTCCGGTTTGAATTCACCTGCCAGAGTCCTTAAGGTGCGGCCTTGAGCGGATCAATAGCGATCACCCGAAAGGAAGGCACGATGACCGAAACCGACAAGCCCTGGTTCGACCCGGACGTGACCACCTTCGGCGACCGCCTCGCCGGCGCGCGCGAACGCGCGGGCATGAGCCAGGCCGAACTGGCGCGCCGCCTCGGGGTCCGGCTCCGGACGCTCAAGGCATGGGAGGACGACCTCTCCGAGCCGCGCGCCAACAAGCTCTCGATGATGGCGGGGCTGCTCAACGTCTCGTTGCTATGGCTCCTGTCGGGCGAGGGCGAAGGCCCCGACGCGCCCGCCATGGGCGATCTTTCGCCCGATATCTCGGGCCTGCTGACCGAGATCCGCGATATCCGCACGCAGCTCGTCTATTCGACCGACCGGCTGGCGCGGCTGGAAAAGACCCTGCGCACCCGACTGAGGGAGGCGGCCGGTGAGTAATGAGCCCCTCGAACACCGCCTTCGGCGCATGAAGATGCGCGCAAACCGGCGTGGAATCAAGGAGATGGACATCATCCTCGGACGCTATGCCGCCGCCCGCCTCGACCGGATGAACGGCGATGCGCTCGATCTTTTCGACGCGCTGCTGTCGGAAAACGACCAGGAGCTCTATCAATGGGTGACCGGCCAGGCCGCCGCACCCGCCCGATTCGCGACGCTGGTCGCCGATATCGCCGCGACTTCCGCGCTCGGGAAATAGTTCGGATTTTATGCGTTAACCGTATGATTTAACCGATTATTGGCGGTTTTGCTCCAAACTCCCTTCCAGACCCACCGCAAGGGAGATGTGCATGAGTTTCCAAAGGCCCCTCGGCGCCCCGTCGCGCGCCGCCTATGTCACCGGCTATCTCGAGGCGCTGTCGCTGGTGGAACGGCTGCACCGGCTGCTGCTCGACGTGATCAAGGACGAGTTCGAGCGCCTCGGCATCCTCGAGATCAACGCCGTGCAGGCGCTCTTGCTGTTCAACATCGGCGAGAACGAGGTGACCGCGGGCGAGCTCAAGTCGCGCGGCTACTACCAGGGCAGCAATGTCAGCTACAACCTCAAGAAACTGGTCGATATGGGCTATATGCACCATCAGCGCTGCGCCGTGGACCGCCGCGCCGTGCGCGTGCGGCTGACCGAAAAGGGACGCGAGATCCGCGACGTGGTCGCCGCCCTGTTCGAGCGCCACGCCGAGGGGCTCGAGGGGCATGGCGTGCTCGGCCCTGACGGGCTCGATCAGGTGACCGCCGCGCTGCGCCGGGTGGAACGCTACTGGGCCGACCAGATCAGGTATATCTACTGATTCGCCCCCCGCGCGCGTCGCGGCGGCGGGCGCCCTGTCTCAGAGATGCGCGCCGGGGCCGTCGGGAACAAAGCGGACGATGATCGTGCCACTCTCATTGGAGTCGACATAGACCACCTGCGACGGCATGCGCACCACCGGGCGGCGCGCCTCGTCGCCTGCGCGCCAGGGGCGTTCGGTCACGACGCAGCGCGCCTCCTGTCCCGCGTAATCGTCCACGGGCCGCACCTCGGGCATGAATGTGAGGCCGCGCACCAGGGCCTTGCCGTCGAGGAACACCGCGCCCGAGCCCAGCACCTGCGGCGCCGCCCGCAGCGTCAGCACCGATTGCCGCTCGCTCTGCGCCCAGACGCCGCAGACGAGGGTGCGGCCCTGCGCCTCGCGCAGATCGACCGCAACCGTCAGGCCGCCGCCGCTGTCATAGCTCCCCCCGCCGAGAGCGGGATCATTCCCGAGCCGGGCCACCACCTGCGGCCCGGTCGCCGCCGAACAGGCCGCCAGCGCCGCGGTCGTGACAAGGGTGAGGGCAATGCGTTTCATTCCGGCCTCCGTCATGCCTGTGTCTGCGGAATGAACATAGGCGTTCATGCGCGGATTGCCAGCGGCACGGCTCAGCCGGAGGCCGCGAATGCCGCCGTTTCCGTCAGCATCTCGGGATACCACCGTTCGAGCGCCGGCAGGAATCCCTCGCGCAGCCGCGCGACCTGCGCCGGGCTCAGATCGGTGCGCCAGACGCCCGCCTGCCCGCGCGCAAAGAATTTCTGCATCCCCTGCGGCCGCTCGACAAAGCCGAGCACCTCCTCCTGCTTCTGCATCGCGGCAAAGCTCGTGGCCTTCACCGCCCGCGCGAGTTTCGGCCCATCGACCTTCACCCGCAGGAACCTCTCCAGCAGGGCGCGCATGGTGCGCCCGGGATTGGCCAGCAGGTCCTCGTAGCGCAGGAGGTGGAGCGGCAGGCCCGGCGCCCCGGTCCAGTTCGAGACGTGATCGTCCCAACGTCCCAGCAGGTCATAGATCCCCGCCGGCGTGCCGGTCACCGTGTCGGGGCTGAGCATCCGCTCGATGGCAGTGTCGATATCGCAGAGCTGATGACGCGCAAAGGACGGCGCGAGATCGAAGGGATTGCGCAGGATATAGATCGCCGCCGCCGTCACCTCGGGCGGGATCACGTCCTGATCGAAGAGGCGGATCGGCTGGCAATGGGTCTTGACGAAATGGTGATCGGGCTTCGAGGCCGCGATCAGCCGCAGCGCGCGCCCGCGCATCGCCATCCATTCCTCGAGCCCCCCCCCGCCATAGCGCCCGCCAGCGGCCGCATCAAAGAAATCCGCCCGTGTGTCGCCGGTGGTGAACTGGCGCAGGTTGTTGATATCAGGCGCCTTTCCCGGCGGCATGAAGTAATGCGCCAGAAGGCTGCGCATCCAGGTATTGCCCGATTTGGGATAGCTCGCCAGCCAGATGATGCGCCGCAGATCGCTCATTCCAGATACCCGTAACGCTTCATCGTGGCGCCCATCTTGTCGCGGATGATATCGGCCAGGGCCGGGTCGAGATCGGTCTTCCACTGATCCTTGCGGCCCTTGCCAAAGAATTTCTCGCTCTGCTCCGGCTTTTCGATGAACCCGGTCGCCGCCTCCTGGCGGGACAGTTCATCGAAGCTCGCAAAGCGGATCGCCCGCTCGAGGCGCTCTGGCTCCACCGGCACGCCGATCAGCCTGAGCGCGCGGGAAAATTGCGTCGCCGGATCGTCGAGCATGTCCTCATACCGCAGCACAAGCTGCGCCCAGGGCGCCTTTTTCACCCAGGATCGCACATGCCCGTCCCAGGTGCCGAGGAAATCGGCGACCGAGGTTTCGGTCGGCAGGTTGGCATTGTCGGGATGGGTGATCCGTCCGACCGCATCCGCATGGCTCATGCCGTAATGGCGCGCATAGGACAGCACCATGTCGAGCGGGTTGCGCATGATATAGATCGAGGCCCGGGTGAGCGCGGCGGGGATCATCTCCACGCCGTAGGTGGTGACGCGGGCGTTATGCGTCTTGACGAAATTGACATCGGCATTGTTCGCCACGATCGCGCGAAGCACCTTCGGCCGGTATTGCAGCACCTCCGCCACGCGGCTGAGATCGAGCGTGCGGCCCGCCACGGCGTGATAGGCCCCGCCGATCGAATCACCCGTGCCGAGGCGGCGCACCTCGTTGATCGGGAGCGGCGCGCGCGTGTTGAGCAGGTAATTGGCGAGAAACACCCGCATCCAGGTATTGCCCGATTTCGGGTAGGAGGCGAGCCAGACGATGGAGCGTTTCATGCCTTGGTGATCCCCCGATATCCTGCGAATGGCCCCGGAATGAAAAGGGCGGGGGATTGCCCCCCGCCCCGTCCGATTGCAGACCGGTCGATCAGAACGCCAGGCTGATCGAGGTGGCGATGAGCGTGCCCTCGACCTCGGTGTTCGGGTTGACGCCCACACCAACGAAAGTGGGATCCTGGTAGCCGGCCACGAGGCCCTGACCGTTCACGCTGGTCTCGGAATAGATCGCATAGACCGCCCAGGTCACGCCCTTGCCGAGGGTGCGGCTCGCCACGAGCTGATAGGCCTCGTATTCGCCCTTGCCGCCGTTGTTGTCCTTGTACTCACCCTGGTAGGTGTCAAGGCCGATCGACCACGGGCCGGGGATGTCATAGGTCACCCCGAGGCTCCAGCCCTCCTGATCGGCCTGAAGGCCGCCGTTGTCGTTGTCGGTGTAGGAGCCACCAAAGGTCCAGCCGGCAACGCTCATCGTGGCGCCCACGCCCCAGGTCTCGGGATCGTCGGTGCCGGCGAGGCCGGTGTTGTTCTCGGCCGTGCCGTAGCGCGCGCCAAAGTTCACGTCAACGCCGTTGAACGACTGGCGATAGGACAGGCCGAGATCCCACACATCGGTCACGCCGATATTGCGGTCCACGGTGCCGTTGTTGCCGGCGTTGTTGTTGTTCCCGGCCGAGGTGTTGGCGCCGTTGACCGTGGCGGCATAGGACACGCCGAGGGTCAGACCGTTGAAGGACGGGGTGTAATAGGTGATGCGCGGCACGTCGTTATTGCCGAGAACTTCCGTGTAGGACGACACGGCGGCCTGACGGTTGCCCATGGGCAGGTTGCCGCCCAGACCGGTCGACATCGGGATGAAGCCCGAGTACGACGCCGAGTTGATGCCGAAGCCGCCACGCACCTGCGGGGCCGCGACCATCATCTTGTAGCCGGCCGAGTTCTCGTTGCCGATCTCGATCTTGCCGAGCGCGTCGCTCTGGATATACATGAACGATTCGTCCACGATCGCGCCGCCGGTGTTCTTGGCTTCGTACTGGACATCGATACCGAAGGTCATGCCGTTGTCGAGCGTGACCGACGGGGTAAAGATGATCTCGGCATTGGTGAAGGTATCGACGCCGTCGAAATCCGCACCGGCGTGAATGCCGCCGCTCGTGTCAACGGTGACATAGCCGACATGGGTGTTGTGGTAACCGCCCCACTTCATGTCCCATTCCTGGGCCGATGCCGGGGCCGCCATGGCGATGCCGAGCGCGATCGCGCTGGTGCTCAGAAGATGCTTTTTCAAGGGAGTCCCTCCTCATAAGCAGTTTGACGTAACCGCCGCACCAGTCATTGACACGGCTTGGCGGAGAAATGCGCCATCCCCCCCTCCCGAGTCAACGCAGCCCCCCCCTCGCGCCGGCGCTTCCCCCGCGCCTGTGGCGCGAAAACAACACATCCTCAGCCGGCCTCGGCGAGGCGCGCGACATAGCGCGCCAGCGTGTCGATCTCGAGATTGACCCGGTCGCCCGTCCTGACCCCGCCCCAGGTCGTCACCGCCTGGGTGTGCGGGATCAGGTTGACGCCGAACGTATCGCCCGCGACCTCGTTCACCGTGAGCGATGTGCCGTTGAGCGCGACCGACCCCTTGGGCGCGATGAACCTTGCGAGCGCGGCAGGCGCGCGCAGGGTGAGGCGCGTGCTGCCGCCCTCCTCGCGCCGGCCCGTCACCTCGGCGATGCCGTCCACATGCCCCGAGACGATATGCCCGCCCAGCTCGTCGCCGACGCGCAGCGCGCGCTCGAGATTGACGCGCCGCCCCTCGGCCCAGCCGTCGAGATTGGTCCGCGCGAGCGTCTCGGCCGAGACATCCACCTCGAACCAGTCCGCCCCCAGCGTCACCACCGTGAGGCACACCCCGTCGCAGGCGATCGAGGCGCCGATCGCGATGCTGTCGGTGTCGTATCCCGTCTCGATGCGCGCGCGCAGATCCTCTTTTTCCCGCGCGAGCGCGGCAATCCGTCCGATATCGGTGATGATGCCCGTGAACATGCCCGGCCCTCCCTTTGCTGCGCATGGCCTAGCCCCGCGCCGCGCCCAAGACAAGCGCCCCGAGCGGCGCCGCGCCGCGCGCGCGTGGCTTATTTTTGCCCGATTCGGACGCTAGGGGATTGACCAAAGGTGATTCCCTGCCCGACGGTCCGATTCCATGTCCCGGTTTCCAGCGCCCCCTCCGCCGCCTTCGGGCCGCGGCTTTCTCTTTCTTCAGGGGCCGCACGGGCCGTTCTTCTGGCGGCTCGGGCAGATGCTGCGGCGCGCGGGGGCGCGGATCCACCGCGTCGGCTTCAACGCGGGGGATCGGGTGTTCTGGCCCGAAGGCGCGAGCTACACCGCCTTTCGCGACGCGCCCGAAACCTGGCCCGATACGTTGCGCCGCCTGCTCGCCGATCAGGCCATCACCGATCTGGTGCTCTATGGCGACACCCGCCCGATCCACGCCGAGGCGGTGGCGATCGCCCGCGCGCAGGGCCTCACCGTGCACGTCTTCGAGGAGGGCTACCTGCGCCCCTACTGGATCACCTATGAACGCGGCGGCAGCAACGGCCATTCGCGCCTCATGGAGATGAGCGTGGCGGAGATGCGCGCCGCGCTCGCGCATTCCGACATGGACACCGCCCTGCCCCCCGCCAGCTGGGGCGACATGCGCCAGCACGTCTTCTACGGCGCGCTCTATCATGGCTTCGTGCTGTTGCTGAACCAGCGCTACCGCCGCTTTCGCCCGCATCGCGCGCTGAGCGTGGGGCAGGAATTCGCCCTCTATCTCAAGCGGTTGCTGTTCATGCCCGCGCTCGCGCTGGAGCGGCGCCTCGCCACATGGCGGGTGCGCAGGGGCGGATTTCCCTACCATGTGGCCTTGTTGCAGCTCGAACATGACGCCTCTTTCCAGGCGCATTCGCCCTTTGGCTCGATGACCGAATTCCTCGCGCTCGTGCTCGAGGGTTTCGCGCGCGGCGCGCCGGGCCATCACCACCTCGTGATCAAGGCGCATCCGCTCGAGGACGGGCGCGCGCCGATCCGCGCCACGCTGCGCCGGCTGACGGCGGCGCACGGGCTGCGCGGGCGGGTCCATTACCTGCGCGGCGGCAAGCTCGCGCCGCTCCTCGACGAGGCGCGCAGCGCCGTCACCGTCAATTCCACCGCCGCCCAGCAGGTGCTCTGGCGTGGCATCCCGCTGCGGGCGTTCGGCGCCGCGGTCTATGCCAAGCCCGAATTCGTCTCGACCCTGCCGCTGCCCGCGTTCTTCGCCCGCGCCGAGCGCCCCGACCGTCGCGCCTATGCCGATTACCGCCGCTTCCTTCTCGAGACCTGCCAGATTCCGGGCGGGTTCTATTCCGCCCGCGGCCGCCGGCAGGTGCTGCGTCAGGTCGTGGACATGATGCTCGCCCCTGACGATCCCTATGACGCGCTGCATCAGGGCACCGCGGCACCACGGCAACAGTTGCGCCTCATCCGCTGAGGGCCCCCATCCCGCGCTGGATTTGCGTGACACTTCATTCTAGCGTCATGTCAATTCTGCGGCAGTGACGCGCAGGCAATGACAGATCGAGGGACCCGGCAGTGACATTTTCCAGAGCCCGATGGGCCAGACCCCTTGCAACATTGATGATCGTGACCCTGGCCGCCGGTTGCAGCCTGCCGCGCGCGGGTCCCAACAAGGCCGAGATCTTCGCCGGCTCGGTGCAGCAGAAGGGCGATGCCTTCATCGTCGATGTCAACGACCATGTGACGCGCGCCACCGCCGTGCAGCCCGCGCTCGGCTTTACCGACGCGTTCCTGAGGGCGGGGCTGCTCGGCTCGGACCTGATCAGCCCCGGCGACACGCTCAGCCTCACGATCTGGGAAAATGTCGATGACGGGCTTCTGGCGGGGGCGGCCACGAAGCAGACCAACCTCGCGGAGGTCCAGGTCGATGGCGAAGGTTTCATCTTCGTGCCCTATGCGGGCCGGATCAAGGCCGCGGGCAATACCCCCGAGGGCGTGCGCCGCCTGATCACCGAACAGCTCGGACAGCAGACCCCCGATCCGCAGGTCGAGGTGCGCCGCGTGGCCGGCGACGGCGCCACCGTGTCGGTCAGCGGCGCCGTCGGCGGCCAGGGCGTCTATCCGATCGAGGCGCCGACGCGCCGCCTGTCGGCGATGATCGCGGCGGCGGGCGGGATCAGCATCGAGCCGGAGGTGGCGCAGATCACCGTCCTGCGCGGCAATCAGCGGGCGACGGTGTGGTTCCAGGACCTGTTCCGCCATCCACAGTTCGACATCCCGCTGCGCGCCGGTGATCGTATTCTCGTGGAGGCCGATACCCGCGCCTACACGGCGATCGGCGCGACCGGCGGCCAGGCGCGGATCACCTTTGCGACCCAGACGCTCTCGGCGCTCGAGGGGCTGGCGCAGGTCGGCGGGCTGAGCAGCTCGACGGCGGATCCCACCGGCGTCTTCGTGATGCGCGACGAAAGGGCGGAGGTCGCGAATGCGGTGCTCGGCCGGGACGATCTCGTGGGGGCGCAGCGCTTGGTCTATGTGCTCGACCTCAACAAGCCCAACGGCCTGTTCATCGCCCGCGATTTCATGCTGCGCGACAATGACACGCTCTACGTCACCGAGGCGCCCTTTGCCCAGTGGAGCAAGGTCATCGCGGCGATGACCGGCACGCTCGGCGCGATCGGATCGGTGTCCACCGCGTCCAACACCCTCTCCGGGGATTTTTGACACCGATGCCCAGGCAGGAACCCGCCGGGGTCGCCCCCCGGCGGGTTTTTCATGTCAACGGCGGCTTCCTGTGGCAGCGGCGCCTGCGCCGGATCATGGCGCTGGCCGGGCTCGGGCTGCGTCTCGGCTGGCCCGGCGCGGGCGATCTCATCGCCGTCTGGGGCCGCTCGCCCCATGCCGCGCGCGGCGAGAGGGCAGCAGAGCGGACCGGCGCGCCCCTCCTGCGGATCGAGGATGCCTTCCTGCGCTCGGTCCTGCCCGGACGCAGCGGCGCGCCGCCACTCGGCCTGCTGATCGACCGGCAGGGGGTGCATTTCGACGCCTCCACGCCCTCCGATCTCGAGACGATCCTCGCCCGCCACCCGCTCGACGACACCCCGCTTCTGGACCGCGCCCGCGCCGCCATCGCGCGGCTGCGTGAGGCGCATCTGACCAAGTATTCCGGCACCGATCCCGATCTGCCCTGCCCCGCGCCGGGCTATGTGCTGGTGATCGACCAGACGCGCGGCGATGCCTCGGTGCGCCATGGCGGGGCGCGTGCCGCCACCTTCCACGAGATGCTGACGCGCGCGCAGCTTGAACATCCCCACGCGCCCATCGTCATCAAGACCCACCCCGAGACCGTCCAGGGCCATCGCCCAGGCCATTTCGGCGCGCAGGATGCGGGCGGGCGGGTCACGCTCCTCGCCGATCCGGTCAGCCCCTGGAACCTCCTCGAAGGGGCCATCGCGGTCTATACCGTCTCCTCGCAGATGGGGTTCGAGGCGATCCTTGCCGGGCACCGACCGCAGGTCTTTGGCCAGCCCTTCTATGCCGGCTGGGGCCTGAGCGAGGATCGCCACCCTGCCCCCCTGCCCCGGCGCGGCCGCGCGCTCACGCGCGCGCAGCTCTTTGCCGGGGCGATGATCCTCTACCCCACCTGGTATGACCCCTGCCGCGACCGGCTCTGCGAGATCGAGACCGCGCTCGACACCTTCGAGGCCGAGACCCGCGCCTGGCGCGAGGACCGCCGGGGCTGGAGCGCGCATGGGATGCGGCTCTGGAAACGCGCGCCGCTGCAACGCTTCTTCGGGCGCTACCGCCGCGTGATCTTCGATCGCACCGCGCCGGACCGCCCGGCGATGGTCTGGGCCTCGGCGCGCGCGCCCGCCCCCGAAGGCGCCGCGCGCCTCGAGGACGGCTTCCTGCGCTCGCGGGGCCTCGGCGCGGATCTGGTGCCGCCGCTCTCGCTCGTGCTCGACGATCTGGGCATCTATTACGATCCGACGCGGGAGAGCCGCCTTGAGCGTCTGATCGCCCTGCGCGCCCGCCTGCGCCCCGATCAGGTACTGCGCGCCGAGGCGCTCATCGCCACGCTCACGCGCCATGGCTTGAGCAAATACAATCTCGGCGCGCCCCCCCCTACCTTGCCCCCCGGCCACCGCATTCTCGTGCCCGGACAGGTGGAGGATGATGCCTCGATCCGGCGCGGCGCGGGCGAGACCGCCACCAATCTCGCGCTGCTGGAGCGCGCGCGCGCCGCCAATCCCGGCGCAGTGCTTCTCTACAAGCCGCACCCCGATGTCGAGGCCGGGCTGCGCCCCGGCGCGATCCCGCCCGACACGCTCAAGGGGCTGGCCGATGCCGTGCTGCCCGACACCGATCCCGCCACATTGCTGAACGCGGTCGATGAGGTCTGGACGATGACCTCGCTGATGGGGTTCGAGGCGCTCCTGCGCGGCGTGCGGGTGACGACCACGGGCGCACCCTTCTACGCGGGCTGGGGCCTCACGCGCGACCTGGGCGAGGTGCCCGACCGCCGCAGCGCGCGCCCCACGCTCGCCGGGCTGGTGCACGCCACGCTGATCGACTATCCGCGCTACCGCGATCCGGTCTCGGGCCTGCCCTGCCCGCCCGAGGTGGTGGCCGAACGCCTCGCCCTTGGCCCCCTGCCGCGCCCCGGCCCCGCCAACCGCACGCTGGCGAAACTCCAGGGCGCGCTGGCCACCCATGCGCGGCTCTGGCGCTGAGCGGGCTTCATCTTTCCAAAAATACTCATCTTCCGCGGCCTGCCAGGGCGCGCGCCGCTCAGTCCGCGCCGCGCTCCGCCTCGATCCTGCGCCAGCGCGCGACATTGCGGTTGTGCTCGTCGAGCGTCGTGGCGAAGGCATGTCCGCCGCTGCCATCGGCGACGAAATAGAGATCGTCCGTCGCTTCCGGGTTGAGCGCGGCCGCGATGCTCGCACGGCCCGGGTTGGCAATCGGCGTGGGCGGCAGCCCGTCGATGACATAGGTGTTCCACGGCGTCGCGCGGCGCAGCTCGCTCTGGCGCAGCCCGCGCCCCAGCACGCCGCGACCCTCGGTCAGCCCATAGATCACCGTCGGGTCGGTCTGAAGCCGCATCCCCCGCCGCAGCCGGTTGACAAAGACGCTCGCCACGCGGCCGCGCTCCTCGGGCTGGCCGGTCTCCTTCTCGATGATCGAGGCGAGGATCAGCGCCTCCTCGGGGCTCGCAAGCGGCAACCCCTCGGCGCGGTTCTCCCAGGCGGCGGCGAGGATCGCCTCCTGCGCCGCGCGCATCCGTTCCAGCACGCTCTCGCGGCTGTCGCCTGCGCGCACCTCGTAGCTGTCGGGCGCGAGGCTGCCCTCGGGCGGGATCGCGGCCACCTCGCCGCTCAGCACCTCGACCGCCTTCAGCCCCTCGACCGCCTGCCAGCTCGTCACCCCCTCGGCAAAGCTCACGCGAAAGCGCGTGTCGGCCCGCGCGCGCAGCGTGGCATAGGCCTCCGGAACCTCCGCGCCTTCCATGCCTTCCGCTCCTTCCGCTCCTTCCGCACCTTCCGCACCCCCGGCGGGCACGAAACGCGCCTGTTCGACGAAACGCCCCGTCGCGGGGTCGAGCTCTCGCACACTCACCTCCACCGCCGTCACGCCGATGCGCCAGACAATCTCGGTGCCGCAGGTGCTCGCCCCGCCGCGGGTGAGGATATCGGTGATCTCGGCCATGCTCGCGCGTTCGGGGATGAGCCAGCTGCCGGCCTTCAGATCCTCGGCGCGGTCCGTGTAATCGGCGCCGATGCGAAAAATCGCGCCGCTTGTGACCGCTCCGGCCTCCTCCAGCTGGCGCGACACGCGCCGCATGTTGCTGCCCGGCTCCACCCGCAGGCAGATCGCCGCCTCATGCGGGCCTTGCGCGACATATTGCGACTGCCCCCAGAGGATCGCCCCGCCCAGCAGGAACAGCGCCACCACCAGCAGCGTCAGCACGTTCGAGACGACATGCCGCCACATCAGCGCACCTTGCCCACCAGCAGCGCGGCATTGGTCCCGCCAAAGCCGAAGCTGTTGGAGAGCGCCACGTCGATCCTGCGCGCGCGCGCCTCGTTGGGGGCGAGGTCGATCACCGTCTCCACCGCCGGGTTGTCGAGGTTGATCGTCGGCGGCGCGACCTGATCGCGCACCGCGAGGATGGAAAAGATCGCCTCGACCGCCCCTGCCGCGCCCAGCAGATGCCCGGTCGAGGATTTCGTCGAGGACATCGTGACCTTGGCCGCGTGATCGCCCAGCAGACGCTCCACCGCGCGCAGCTCGATCACATCGGCCATGGTCGAGGTGCCATGCGCATTCACATAGTCGATATCCGAGGGTTCGAGCCCCGCGTTTCCGAGCGCCGCGCGCATCGCGCGCAGGCCCCCGTCGCCATCCTCCGACGGCGCGGTGATGTGATAGGCGTCGCCCGACAGGCCATAGCCGAGGATCTCGGCATGGATCTTCGCGCCGCGCGCCTTGGCATGTTCATACTCTTCGAGCACCACCACGCCCGCACCCTCGCCCATCACGAACCCGTCACGATCCGCGTCATAGGGTCGGCTCGCGGCATGGGGCGCATCGGCGCGTTTGGTCGAGAGCGCCTTGCAGGCGTTGAACCCGGCGATGCCCAGCTCGCAGATCGAGGCCTCGGCCCCGCCCGCCACCATCACATCGGCATCGCCGAACATGATCAGACGCGACGCATCGCCGATCGCATGTGCGCCCGTGGCGCAGGCTGTGACGACCGAATGATTGGGCCCCTTGAAGCCGTGCCGGATACTGACCTGCCCCGAGATGAGGTTGATCAGCGCGCCGGGGATGAAGAAGGGCGAGACCCGCCGCACCCCCTTGTCGCGCACCAGATTGGCGGTCTCCTCGATCGAGCGCAGCCCGCCGATACCGGAGCCGATGAACACGCCGGTGCGCGCGCGCGCGGCCTCGTCCTCGGGCATCCATCCCGAATCCTCCACCGCCTGCTGCGCCGCCGCCACGCCGTAGAGGATGAAATCATCCACCTTGCGGCGCTCCTTCGGCTCCATGTAGCGATCGGCCAGGAACGTGCCGTCGCTGCCATCGCCGAGCGGGATCTCGCAGGCGTATTTGGTCACCACATTGACCGGATCGAACCGGGTGATCGTCGCCCCGCAGGACTTGCCCGCCAGCAGGCGGCTCCAGCTCGCTTCCACCCCGTCGGCGAGCGGGGTCACCAGACCCAGCCCCGTGACTACGACACGCCGCATGTTGCTGCCCTTTCCCTGCTTCGCTTCCGTCGCTCATACCCTTTCTTGGCGGAAAGGGGCAAGAGCGTCACGCAGCGCCCGCTGCGAGCGATGACAGGCGGCCATCCCGGCCCCGGAACGCAAAAGACCCCGCCGGGGCGGGGCCTTTTCATCATCGTCAGGAGACGAGGATCAGGAGGCATCGGTGATGAATTTCACCGCGTCGCCGACCGTCTGGATGGTGTCGGCCGCATCGTCGGGGATCTCGATGCCGAATTCCTCCTCGAACGCCATCACCAGTTCGACCGTGTCGAGGCTGTCTGCGCCCAGGTCGTCGATGAACGAGGCCTTGTCCACGACCTTGTCTTCCTCCACGCCCAGATGTTCCACCACGATCTTCTTCACGCGGTCAGCGATATCGCTCATGTGTCGTTCCTCATATTGTCGCGGGCGAATCGCCCAGTGGTCGGCCCCTGCCCTCGTCGGCAGGCGGCTGTGTTTCGTATCCGTCGCAGGCGTCTCGCGTCCGTTGCGGACGTTTCGGCCCGCTGCGGGCGGTCATCGCCTGCCTGATCGCCTCAGGCCACCGGAGGAAACCGCGCCTCTCCGGCCAAAGCTGCCGTGGCCTATAGCATAGCGCCGGGCAATGGCAAATGCTTTCGCGGCGCATGGCGGCGGCGGGCGCACCCCCGCTCAGGGCATCGCCAGCCCACCGTTCACATGCAGCACCGCCCCGGTGACATAGCCCGCCTCGGGGCTGGCAAGATAGAGCACGGCGGCGGCCACCTCCTCGGGTGTGCCCATGCGCGCGACGGGGATCTTGACGAAGAGCGCGGATTTCTGCTCCTCGGTCAGCTTGTCGGTCATCGGCGTCGCGATGAAGCCGGGGGCCACCACATTGGCGGTGATCCCGCGCGTGGCAACCTCGTGGGCGATGGATTTCGTCATGCCTTCCAGCCCCGCCTTGGCGGCGGCATAGTTGACCTGGCCGGGATTGCCGATCGAGCCCACGACCGAGCCCACATTGACGATCCGTCCCCAGCGGGCCTTCATCATCGGGCGCACGGCGGCCCGGCAGAGCCGCATGGCCGAGGTGAGGTTCACGTCGAGAACATCCTGCCAGTCGGCATCCGACATCCGCATGAAGAGCTGATCGCGCGTGATGCCCGCGTTGTTCACCAGGATATCGAGGCTGCCCATGGCGGCGATAGCGGCCTTGGGCAGCGCCTCGACCGCCTCGGCATCGCCGAGATTGCACGGCAGCACATGCGCGCGCTCCCCCAGTTCGGCGGCCAGCGCCTCGAGCGGCGCCACCCGCGTGCCCGACAGCCCCACCGTGGCCCCCGCCCCGTGCAGCGCGCGCGCAATCGCCGCACCGATACCGCCCGACGCGCCGGTGATGAGCGCGGATTTTCCCGTCAGATCGAACATGATTCCCTCGCCTTTCTGCCGCCCGCGCCGCCCTCAGCCGAGCGCCTCCGCCGCCTCCTGAACCTCTGCTGCCGTGCCGATGGCGCGGCAGGCGATGGCGCGGTCGATGCGCCGGACCATCCCCGAGAGCGCCTTGCCGGCGCCGATCTCCCAGATCTCGGTGACGCCCTCGCCCGCCATGTACTGCACCGACTCGCGCCAGCGCACCGAACCCGTGACCTGCGCGACGAGCAGCGCGCGGATTTCCGCCGGGTCGCTCACCGCCTCTGCGCGCACATTGGCCACCAGCGGCACGCGGGGCGCGCGGATCTCGACCTCGGAGAGCGCCTGCGCCATGGCCTCGGCGGCGGGCTGCATCAGCGCGCAGTGAAAGGGCGCGCTCACCGGCAGCAGCACCGCGCGCCTGGCACCGCGCGCCCTGGCCAGGTCCACCGCGCGCTCCACCGCCGCCTTGTGCCCCGAGACCACCACCTGCGCGGGGTCGTTGTCATTGGCAGCCTGGCAGACCTCGCCCTCCGCGGCCTCCTCTGCCACCGCGCGGGCGGTCTCGAAATCGAGCCCCAGAAGCGCCGCCATCGCGCCCTCGCCGACCGGCACCGCCTCCTGCATGGCGCGCCCCCGGATCCGCAGGAGGCGCGCGCAATCGGCGATCCCGAGCGCTCCGGCAGCCGCGAGTGCGGAATATTCCCCCAGCGAATGCCCGGCGACAAGGCGCGCGGCGGCGGTCATCTCCATCCCCTCGGCCTCGAGCGCCCGCAGCGCCGCCAGCGAGGTCGCCATGAGCGCGGGCTGCGCGTTCTCGGTGAGCGTGAGCGCCTCCTGCTCGCCCTCCCAGATGAGCGCCGAGAGCTTTTCGCCCAGGGCCGCGTCCACCTCGTCGAACACCGCGCGCGCCGCCGGATAGGCCGCCGCGAGATCGGCCCCCATGCCCACCACCTGCGCCCCCTGTCCCGGAAATACGAATGCCCGGCTCATCTGGTCCCTCCCGCGTAAATCGCCCCCCGATACATCGCCGGACCGCGCATGGCAACGCGGTTTCGCGCGCGCCCGCACCGCGGCTGTGCATGCGCGACGCTGGACGCGGGCGGCGGCGCCGGTATGATCCCCGGCAAATGGCGAGAGAGGGCACGTCATGGCGCCGAACAATTCCCCAACCGCCTATGGCAGCGTGGCAAAGCTGTTTCACTGGCTCACCGCGCTGCTCATCCTCGTCAACCTGCCGCTGGGATGGATCGCCGCCGAAATCGCCAAGGAGGCGCAGGCCAGCGGCACGGACACGCTCATCGCCCGCGCGACGCTGCTCTTCTCGGTCCACAAGACCACGGGCGTCGCGATCTTCTTCGTGGCGCTCGCGCGCATCCTCTGGGCGCTCAGCCAGCCTCGGCCGGGGCTTCTCAACGGCGACCGCCCGCTCGAGGCCCTGGCCGCCGCGACCGTGCACTGGCTGCTTTACGGCGCGCTCGTGCTGGTGCCGCTCTCGGGCTGGGTGCACCACGCCGCCACGACAGGATTCGCGCCGATCTGGTGGCCCTTCGGGCAGGACCTTCCCTTCGTGCCGAAATCCGCCCGGCTCGCCGAACTGGCAGGCGTGCTGCACGTCCTCGCCGCCTACACCCTCGCCGGCGCTCTCACCGCCCATGTCGCCGGCGCGCTCAAGCATCACCTCATCGACCGCGACGAGACCCTGCGCCGGATGCTGCCCGGCACCACGGCAGCCCGGCCCACGGCGCGCCAGCCGGGGCACCGCGCGCCTCTTGCCGCGGCGGTCGCGATCTGGGGTGCGGTGCTCGTCGGGGCGGCGGGGCTGGGCTGGTTTCAGCCCGAGACGCGCGCGGGCGCGCGCGGCGAGGGGCTGGCGGCGGTGTCCTCCGATTGGGTCGTCGGGGAAGGCAGCCTGCAAATCCGCATCCGCCAGATGGGATCCGAGGTCACCGGCGGCTTCGCCGACTGGACCGCCGCCATCACCTATGCCGAAACGCCCGACGCGACGGGCCGTCACGGCACGGTCGAGGTGGTGGTGGCGATCCCCTCGCTCAGCCTCGGCGCGGTCACGGCGCAGGCCATGGGGCGCGAATTCTTCGACGCCGGGACCTACCCCACCGCCACGTTCAGGGCCGATCTCGTGGCGGTCGAGGGCGGGCATGTGGCGCACGGCACGCTCACCATCAAGGGTGCAAGCGTGCCGGTGGACATGCCCTTCACCCTTGCCCTCGACGGCGACAGCGCCCGCGCCGAGGGCCGCCTGACGGTGGACCGGCGCGATTTCGGAATCGGCATGGGTGTGCTCGATGCCGATGCGCTCGGCTTCGAGGTGGATGTCTCCTTTGCGCTGGAGGCGCGGCGCGCGGCAGGCTGAGGGGCCGTGCCGCGCCCTGTCCGATCCGCTACCAGCGCCCCGACAGCGCCCGCCACATCAGCGCCGCGCGGCTCCGGACCGGCGCGGGCTCGAGCGCGCCCGCCGCCACCAATGCCGGATCGCGCGCGGCCCGTGTCAGCACCATTCCCGCCTCCCAGAGCGGCAGCAGCGCGGGCCGCGCCGCGCGCGAGACAGCCCCGCGCCGCGCCCGCGCCGCGCGCAGATGTGCCAGCCCCTCCCCGGCCAGCCGCTGCACCGCCTCCGGTCGTCCATCGGGCAGGGGCGCACGGCCTGCCGCCTCGAGCGCGGGAATGGCGCGCAACCAGTTGGCAAGCCCCAGCGCCAGACCGGCAGGGCCGAGCGCCGCCTCGTCCGCAGGCCCCAGCGCCCGCGCCGCCACCCGCATGAGATTGCCCGAGGTGGCATCGAGATAGGCCCAGAGCGCCGCCTCATCGGCAAAGGGCGCGCGCTCGATATCCGCGCGCCGCGCCGCGACCAGCGCATCGAGCAGGCCCGCACCCGTCGCGTCCAGCACCCCCGCCAGCGGCGTTGCCACCTCGTGCCGCCGCACCGCGCCGCCGCCCGCGATCTCGGCCAGCACGTCGCGCCACCATTGCAGGCGCATCTGGGCGATGATCGGCTCCTGCGTCACCCAGGGTGCGCGCGCCACCTCGGAATTGAAGGCATAGAGTGGAAAGAGCCGCGCCCGCGCCGCGACCGGCCCGGCCATCGTCGCGCGGAACCGCGCCGGATCGGCGCGGCGCACGATCCCCGCGCAGGCGGTCAGATCGGCATCAAACACGCAGCAGCTTCCAGTTGATCGCATCCAGAAGCGCCTCGAAACTCGCATCGACGATATTCGGGCTCACCCCCACCGTGGACCAGCGCCGCCCCTGCGCATCCTCGCTGTCGATGATGACCCGCGTCACCGCCTCGGTGCCGCCTTGCGTGATGCGCACCTTGAAATCCACCAGCCGCATATCGGCGATCTGATCCTGATAAGGCCCCAGATCCTTGGCCAGCGCGCGCGCCAGCGCGTTGACCGGCCCCCGGTCGCACCCTTCGGCATCCATCGATTCGCTGACCGACAGCTTCTTCTCGCCACCCACCTTCACCACGACCACCGCCTCCGAGAGGCTCGCCATCCGGTCATACCTGTTCTTGCGGCGCTCGACGGTGACCTTGTAGCGCTTGACCTCGAAGAAATCGGGCATCTGGCCCAGTTCCTTGCGCGCGAGGATCTCGAAGCTCGCCTGCGCGCTGTCATAGGTATAGCCCTGATCCTCGCGCTCCTTGATCACCTCGAGCAGGCGCGCGAGCCGCCCGTCGCCCGCCTCCACCGCGATTCCCGCCTCTGAAAGGCGCTGGCGCAGGTTGGATTGCCCGGCCTGATTGGACATCGGGATGAGGCGCGCATTGCCCACGGTCTCGGGGTCGATATGCTCATAGGTGCTGGGATCCTTCAGGATCGCGCTCGCGTGCAGCCCCGCCTTGTGGGCGAAGGCCGAGGCACCGACATAGGGCGCCTGCCGGAGCGGCACGCGGTTGAGGATTTCATCCAGTTGACGACTGATCGCGGTGAGGCCGCGCAGGGCGTCGAGGCTCACCCCGGTTTCGTAGCGGCTGGCGTAAGGCTCTTTCAGCAAGAGCGTCGGGATGAGCGTGGTGAGGTTGGCGTTGCCGCAGCGCTCGCCCAGCCCGTTGAGCGTGCCCTGCACCTGCCGCGCACCCGCATCCACCGCCGCGAGGCTTCCGGCCACGGCAAGGCCCATGTCATCGTGGCAATGGATGCCGAGCCGCGCGCCGGGGATACCGCCCGCGATCACCTCACCCACGATGCGCCCGATCTCGGCGGGCAGCGTGCCGCCATTGGTATCGCAGAGCACGATCCAGCGCGCGCCCGCCTCCATCGCCGCGCGCAGGCAGGCCAGCGCATAGGCGGGATTGGCGCGGTAGCCGTCAAAGAAATGCTCGGCGTCGAAAATCGCCTCGCGCCCCTGCCCCACCACATGCGCGATGGAACGCGCGATATTGTCGGTGTTCTCCTCAAGAGCGATGCCGAGCGCGGCGGTGACGTGAAAATCATGCGTCTTGCCGACAAGGCAGACGGCCTTGGTCCCGGCGTTCAGCACCGCCGCCAGAACCTCGTCATTTTCCGCCGACCGCCCGGCGCGCTTGGTCATGCCGAAGGCGGTCATGGTGGCGCGGGTCTGCGGGGCGGTTTCGAAAAACGCGCTGTCGGTGGGATTCGCGCCGGGCCAGCCGCCCTCGATGTGATCGACGCCCAGCCGGTCGAGCGCGCGGGCGATCTGGATCTTTTCCTGCGTCGAGAAACTCACGCCCTGCGTCTGCTGCCCGTCGCGCAGGGTGGTGTCGTAGAGATAGAGGCGTTCGCGGGTCATGCAGCAGCCCCGCAGTCCTGTGCCGGGCAGCGCCCGACCCGCACGGGGCACCAATCGCGCGGAATCAAGGCGCGGCACGCGCCGCCGCGCAGCGCCCGACCGCCCCCCCGGGCGGGCGCTTTTGCAACGCTGCACCCCGCACAAACGTCCGAGTATCTGGCACCATAAAGTGCCCCAAACAATCGTTGCAGCGCCCCCCCGGCGGTCGGGCACCGCGCGGCTTCCCGGCGGTGTGCCAAGAGGCGCATCATTTCAACGCCTCCAGCTTGGCGGGATCGAAGTCGGGGCCGGGGACGAGTTCCACCCCCGCCTTGCTCATGCGCACCTCGACGCCATTGGCTTTAAGTTTGTCCTTAAATTCATCAACGTCCGAGAAGTCTTTCTTTTTCTTGGCTGCCTCCCTCAATTCTGAAAGACGCAAAGCCAAACGTTGAAGCTTTTCAGGATCAAAAACCGGAATATCGCTTCTCGCAAACTCAAGATTGAACAAACCCAAGAACGCCAAGGCATCAGCCAAAGCCTGCGCAGCGGCAAAGCGATCTACAACATCCTCATCCTCGGCGAGAGAGAGAAAACCGTGAAGGTGTTTGATATACTCATGCGTATTCATGTCACTTGCCAAAGCGTCGATGAAATAATCATTCACGTTCTCCGGCTGCGGAACGACATGGGGCAGCATTCGTGCAAGAACGCGATGCATGTCCCGAAGCGTCCGCTCCGCCTCCCGCGCCTTCTCCGCCGTCCAGTCCATCGGCTTCCGATAATGCGTGCTCAGGAACACGAACCGGATCACCTCGCCCGGCACGCCCTGATCCAGCAAATCCCGCACGGTAAAGAAATTGCCCAGGGATTTGGACATCTTCTTTCCCTCGACCTGCAACATCTCGTTGTGCAGCCAGTAGCGCGCGAAATCCCCCTCGGGATGGGCGCAGCGGCTTTGCGCGATTTCATTCTCGTGGTGCGGAAAGATCAGATCGCCGCCGCCGCCATGGATGTCGAAACTCTCCCCCAGGAGCTCATGGCTCATCGCCGAGCACTCGATATGCCAGCCCGGCCGCCCCCGCCCCCAGGGCGACGGCCATCCCGGCAGGTCGTCGCCCGAGGGCTTCCACAGCACGAAATCCATCGGGTTGCGCTTGTAGGGGGCCACCTCGACGCGCGCGCCCGCGATCATGTCCGCGACCGTGCGCCCCGAGAGCCGCCCGTAATCGGCATAGCTCTCGACGGCAAAGAGCACATGGCCCTCCGCCACATAGGCATGGCCCGCCGCGATCAGCGCCTCGATCATCGCCACCATCTGCGGGATATACTGCGTGGCGCGCGGCATGTGATCGGGTTCGAGCGCCCCGAGCGCGGCCATGTCATCGAGAAACCACTGCGTCGTCTCCGCCGTGATCGCGGAAATCGGCCGCCCGCTTTCGGCCGCGCGCGCGTTGATCTTGTCATCCACATCGGTGAAGTTGCGCACATAGGTGACGTGATCCGCCCCATAGACATGCCGCAGCAGGCGGTAGAGCACATCGAACACCACCACCGGCCGCGCATTGCCCAGATGCGCGCGGTCATAGACCGTCGGACCACAGACATACATCCGCACATTCGCAGGATCGAGGGGCTCGAAAACCTCCTTCTGCCGGGTGCGGGTATTGTGCAGTCTGATCGTGGTCATGGCGGCCTCGCGGGATGTTCCGGCGCGGGCTTAGCAATTTCGCAGGGTGTTGAAAACTCGCAAAAGCGGCACGGCACCGCGCCCCGCCGCCCGGATCACCGGCCGACCGGCGCCCGCCCCTGTGCGGCGCGGACAAGGATCATCGGGCGGCTGCGGTGCCGGGCCCCCGGGTCATGTCAGACCATGAGGCGATAGCCGCCCGATTCGGTGACCAGAAGGCGCGCATTGCCGGGATCGGGCTCGATCTTCTGGCGCAGGCGATAGATATGGGTCTCGAGCGTGTGGGTCGTGACCCCGGCATTGTAGCCCCAGACCTCGTGCAGGAGCACATCGCGCGGCACCGCCCCTTCGGGGGCGCGGTAGAGGAACTTGAGGATGTTCGTTTCCTTCTCGGTGAGGCGCACCTTGCGGTCGTCCTCGGTCACCAGCAGCTTCATCGCCGGCTTGAACGTGTAGGGGCCGAGCTGAAACACCGCGTCCTCGGATTGTTCGTGCTGGCGCAGCTGCGCACGGATGCGCGCGAGCAGCACGGGGAACTTGAACGGCTTGGTGATGTAGTCGTTGGCGCCCGCGTCGAGGCCGAGGATCGTGTCGGCATCGCCATCGTGGCCGGTCAGCATCAGGATCGGCGATTTGACCCCCTGCTTGCGCATCAGCCGGCACAGCTCGCGCCCGTCGGTATCGGGCAGGCCCACGTCGAGAATGACGAGGTCAAAGACCATGTCCCTGACGCGCGCCAGCGCCTCCGCGCCCGATCCGGCCTCGAACACGTCGAAATCCTCGGTCATGACGAGCTGTTCGCCAAGCGCCTCGCGCAGATCGTCGTCATCATCGACGAGCAGTATCTTCCTGACCTGTGTCATGCTGCATTCCTCCTTTCGGCCATGATGCGCAGGCCCTGCCGATCCGGCAAGGGGAGCGACATGCATTTCACGGCCAAGTGTTGCGCGGCGGGCATTTCTTTCACTTCGCGTCCACATCGGCTAAAGCGATGGCACAGGCACGGAGACATGGCATGGCGCTGGCACCCGACATCACCGAAATGCTCGCCCGCGCGCGGGCGGATCTGCGCATGGGCGTGCCCGTCGTGCTGCAAGACGCGGGGGGCGCGGCGCTGATACTGGCCGCCGAGACACTCGGCGCGCAGCGCCTGGCCGATATCCAGGCATTGGGCGGCGCGCCGGTGCTGGCGATCACCGCGCGGCGCGCGGCGACGCTCAAGGCGCGCGCCTATGACGGCGATCTGGCGCGGGTGGTGCTGCCGCCCGATGCCCGGCTCGCCTGGGTGCTGGCGCTGGCCGATCCGGCCGACGATCTGCGCGTGCCGATGAAGGGGCCGCTCATCGCGCAGCGCGGCGGGGCGGCGCATCTGCACCGGCTGGCGATCCTGCTGGCCAAGGGGGCGCGGCTCCTGCCGGCCGCGCTCGTGCTCGATCTCGCCGAGGGGGCGGGCTTTGCCGCCGCGCACGGGCTCACGCTCATCGACGCGGAGGCCGCCCTGCCGCGCCTCACCGCGACCAGCCCGCTCCACCCGGTCGTGAGCGCGCGCCTGCCGCTCGCGGTCTCCGAGGCCGGGCGGCTGCATGTCTTTCGCCCCGAGGATGGCGGCGAGGAGCATTACGCCATCGAGATCGGCCAGCCCGACCGAGCGGCCCCGGTTCTGGCGCGGCTCCATTCGGCCTGTTTCACCGGCGATCTCCTGGGGTCGCTCAAATGCGATTGTGGCCCGCAACTGCGCGGGGCGCTGGCGCAGATGGGGGCGGAGGGCGCGGGCGTGCTGCTCTATCTCAATCAGGAGGGGCGCGGCATCGGCCTGGCCAACAAGATGCGCGCCTATTCCTTGCAGGATCAGGGGTTCGACACGGTCGAGGCCAATCACCGGCTGGGTTTCGAGGATGACGAGCGCGATTTCCGCATCGGCGCGGACATCCTGCGGCGGATGGGGTTTGCTGCGGTGCGGCTGATGACCAACAATCCCGCCAAGATCGCCATGATGGCGCAGAACGGCATCGCGGTGACCGAGCGCGTGCCGCTGCGCCTCGGCGAGACCGCGCATAACCGCGCCTATCTGGCCACCAAGGCCGCGAAATCGGGGCATCTCCTTTAGCAGGTGCTCAAAGAGAACTCGGGTCGGCGCTTGCCGGGGAAATCGTGCCTGTGACGTGCCCGGAACCCCGCGTCGAGGGCCGCGCCCGAGCCTGGGAGGGGCGGGCGCGGGGCGGGCTGGACGCCCGTGCCAGGGCCTCATGGGCGCGCGGACGCGGAACAGTTTCCCGATTTGCTGGTGGAAACAGGTCAGGCGTGGGGCTTTTTCAGCAGGCTGTTCCGGGTCCCCGCAGGACGCGCCGGACCGTGCCTTGCGGCACAAAAGGGGGTGCGTTCTTCCTTTTTGGCGCTAAACTTTCATTAACCCTTGAGCGGATCACCGATTGCGCGTATAAGTTGTGTGGTCAGAAAGAGATACACGTCAGGCTTTCCCGGCCCGGATGGGCCCGAACCGAAACGGACCGGAAGATGCTCCAATTCCGCCATTTTCCCTCAGCCCCGCGTCCCGCGCAGCGCCTGCCGGTCTTCGAGGCGCATGATCTGCGGGTCGTCAGCGGCGCCAATCACGGCGACACGCTCTCCTTTGCCGATGAGCTGGATCTCGGGGATATCTACGAGCTCGGCGCGCGGGCGCGCACCCGCGATCTGTGCCTGGTGATGAACGGGACGGGTCCCTTCAGCATTGGCGCGGGCTCGGAACTGGGCAGACCCGGAGGTGCGGTGCATCTCGATTCCTGCCTGACGCTGATGGCCATTTCGGGCGCGGTGGTCGAGGTCCTGGTTTTCGTCGAGACCGATACCGAGGGCTGTGTCGTCGGCCTCTACGCGATGCCGCTCGCGTCGATGGCCGGGCGCGCGCAACATGCCCTCCTGCGGATCGACCGCGACAGCGCTCGGGCGCGCTACGCCCAGACCCTCTGCGCGACCTTCGCGCGCGGCACGCGGATCGCCATGGCCTCCGGGGAACAGGTGCCGGTCGAGGCGCTCGGCCCCGGCGACATGGTGCTCACCCGCGATGAGGGGCCACAGCCGCTGCGCTGGCGCGGCCATGCGACATTGCGCGCGTTCGGCGATTTCGCGCCGGTGCGCATCGCCGCCGGCGCCCTCGCGAATACGGGCGATCTGGTGGTCAACCCCGATCAGCGCCTGTTCATCCACAAGCACGCGGAGGGGTCCGGTCCCCGGGGGCAGGAGGTGCTCATGCGTGCGCGCCACCTCGTCAACGGGGACAGCGTGCGGATCGAGACGGGCGGGCATGTCGATTACGTCCAGCTCCTCTTTGACCGCCAGCAGACCATCTATGCCGAGGGGATCGCCGTCGAAACCATGCTGCGCGAGCCCCGCATCCGCCCGGGCACGCCTGACGACCAGGGGCCAGCCCCGCAGCCCACGGAAACCGGATGCCCGCGCCTCGATCCCCTGGCGCGGCCCCTGTGTTGACAGCAGCCGGCCGAAAATCCCGCGCCACCGGCCGGGGGCCTGCGCGCGGCGCGCAGGCGGCTCACTCGCGCATGAGCTCGCGCAGGCGCGCCTCCTCTTGCGCGCTCAGCCGCGCGGTCTCGGGCTCGGGGGCCTCTGCCCGGCGGCGCAGATAGGCCCCCGCCACGATCAGCCCCGCCCCGAGCATGAGCGGGCCGGCAAGCCACAGCAGCAGGTTCGCGCCGCGCGTCGTGGGCCGAAGCAGCACATATTCGCCGTAACGCGCAACGATATAGTCCACGGTCTCTTCGTTCGTGTCCCCCGCCACCAGCCGCTCGCGCACCAGCAGGCGCAGATCGCGCGCCAGTTGGGCATTGGAATCGTCGATGCTCTCGTTGCGGCAGACGAGACAGCGCAGCCCGGCGGAAATCTCGCGCGCGCGCGCCTCCAGGGCCGGATCGTCGAGGATCTCGTCGGGCTGCACCGCCAGCGCCGGTGCGGCGATCACGCAAAGGGCGAGGATCAGCCGTCTCATTCCGCGGGCACCCCCTGCACCTGCCTGCGCGCGCCCGCGGCAACGCGGAACCGCCGGTCGCTGAGCGACAGGAACCCGCCCAATGCCATCAGGATCGACCCGCCCCAGATCCAGTTGGCCAGCGGCTTGTAATAGCTGCGCACCGCCCAGCCGCCGCCCTCCTGGCGGTCGCCCAGGGCGATATAGATGTCGCGCAGGAAACCGTTGTCGAGCGCGGCCTCGGTCGTGGGCATCGCGGCCACCGGATAGACGCGCTTCTCGGGGTGCATCTGCCCCAGCACGCGGCCGCCCCGGCTCAGGGTGAAGGTGGCGGTGGTGGAGAGGTAATTCGGCCCCTCGATCTCATGCACCTCGTCGAGGCGGATCGTGTGACCGGCAAGCGTGACCTCGTCGCCCGTCCGCATCACGCGGATATCCTCCTGCTGCCAGGCCATCATCGCGGCCACCCCGGCCATCGTCACGCCGAGGCCCGCATGGGCCACCGCCTTGCCCCAGTCGGCGCGCGGCAGGCGGGTGAGACGCGCGAGCCGCCCCTGCCCCCGGCCCGTGCGCGACCACAGGTCGATCCCCGCCCCCATGATCAGCCACGCCGCCAGAAACAGGCCGACCGGCCCCAGCGCCGAGCGCCCCGATTGCATCGCCCAGGCCAGCGCGCCAATCGCCAGCGCCAGCACCAAGGCCGGCATCAGCGCGCGCATGATCCGCCCGAGCCGCGCGCGCTTCCACGGCAACATCGCGCCGATGGGCAGCACCAGACCGAGCGCCAGCATGAAGGGCGAAAACGCCGCGTTGAAGAAGGGCGCGCCCACCGAAAGCTTGCGGTCGAACGCCATTTCCGCCACCAGCGGCCAGATCGTGCCGACGAATACCACGAAGGCCGCGACCGAAAGCAGGATGTTGTTGAGCACCAGCGCCGATTCGCGGCTGACCATGGAGAACACCCCCCTCGCCTGCATCACCCCCGCGCGCATGGCAAACAGCGTGAGCGCGCCGATCATGAACACCGCGAGGATCGCCAGAAGGAATACGCCCCGCTCGGGATCGGTGGCAAAGGCGTGCACGCTCGTCAATACGCCCGAACGGGTGATGAACGCCCCCACCATGGAAAACCCGAAGGCGATGATCGCCATCAGGATCGTCCAGCTCTTGAGCGCCTCGCGCTTCTCCACCACGATCGCCGAATGCAGGAGTGCCGCCGCGATGAGCCAGGGCATGAAGCTCGCATTCTCGACCGGATCCCAGAACCAGAACCCGCCCCAGCCCAGCTCGTAATAGGCCCACCAGGAGCCAAGGCCGATGCCGATGGTCAGGAACACCCAGGCCGCCAGCGTCCATGGCCGCACCCAGCGGCCCCAGGCGGCATCGACGCGCCCCTCGATCAGCGCCGCCACCGCAAAGGAGAAGGTCATCGAGAGGCCGACATAGCCCAGATAGAGGAATGGCGGATGAAAGGCGAGGCCCGGATCCTGCAACAGCGGGTTCAGGTCCTGCCCGTTGAAGGGCGGCACCGCCATGCGCAGGAACGGGTTCGAGGTGAGCAGGATGAAGAGGATGAAGGCCAGGCCGATCATGCCCTGCACCGCCAGCACGCGCGCCTTGAGCGTCGGCGGCAGGTTCGTGCCGAACCACGCCACCGCCGCGCCGAAAAGCGCCACGATCAGCACCCACAGGAGCATCGAGCCCTCGTGATTGCCCCAGACGCCGGTGACCTTGTAGAGCATCGGCTTGTCGGTATGGCTGTTGAGGACCACCAGACGGACCGAGAAATCCGAGGTGACAAAGGCATGGGTCAGCGCCGCGAAGGCCGCCGCCGTGAGCAGGAGCTGCGCCACGGCCGCGGGCTCGGCCATGGCCATCCAGCCCGGCCATCGTTTGTGCGCCCCGATGAGCGGAATGGTGGACTGAAGCACCGCCACGAGGCAGGCGAGGATGAGGGCGAAGTGACCGAGTTCGACAATCATGCCGCCTTGATAGCGCAGCGGCGCGGGCGCTCCAATGGCAATCGGAGCGCCCGGCCGATCACATTGTCGCGCCCTGCCCGCGCCAATCGGCCAGCGCGCGGTTCGCCTCGGGCGTCGTCGCCGCGAGCACGGCCCGCGCATCGGCGCCCGGATCGGCGGCGCCGGGGCTCGTCGGGCGCAGCGCGCGCATCGCGGCCACCGTCTCGACCACCGTGGGCGCCCGCGCGAGCGTGACCGCCAGAGAACGCTGGAATTCCTGCCCCTTGGCCTGGTGGCGCGCGCCGAAATAGAAGCTCACGATCGCCCCCAGAAGCCACCACAGCGGCTCGGGCACGAGGGCAAGCCCCGCCATGCGTTCACCGAACCACAAGGGATCGACCATCGCCGACACCATCAGCCCCAGCGTGCCGAGCGCCATCGCCGGGCGCGGAACCCGGTTGAGCCCGTCGATCAACCGGTCAAAGAACCCGCGATCGGTGACGCGGAACTCGGCCGCCATCTGGTCGAGGGCGGCGCGCTGCATGTCGGCGGCGCGGCTGTCCGCCGCATCGGCATTGACGCGGAACACCTCTGCCGTTTCGCGCAAGGCATTGCCGCCACCGCCGAAAAGGATCCTCAGGATATCGCCGACCATGCCGCCACCCTTTGCTGAAACTCCGCGTCGCTCAGATGATAGCGCGGCGCGATGAATTCCTCGGCGCGCCGGATCCAGCCGCCCTTGCCCCCTGCCCGCGTGCGCGCGAACTTGCGCAGGGGGGGGCGCGCATCGGCCAGGCGCAGGTAATAGTTGCGCCGCGCGATCCCGTAGGCATCGGCGATGTGATCGGGGGCGGCGCGGGCGGCGGCCTCGGCGGCGGCCACGGTCTGCGGCCCGATCACCCCGTCCACGGCCACCTCCTGCCCCATCTCGCGCAAGAGCCCTTGCAGGATGCGCACCGCATTGGCGCCCGCGTTCACCTGCATGTCGAAGACGCTCGCACGCAGCATCCCGGGCAGGCGGTCGATGCCGGGGCGGTGGTAATATTGTTCGATGAAGATATCGACGGCGCGCGCCCGGCTGAGCGCGCGCACATCGGCCTCGTCGATCACGCCGTTACCATCGAGATCGATCCCGAGGCGGCGCATCGTGTGAATGGTCACCCCGAAATTCGTGGCCCCGCCGGGATCGTCGGGGTCGTTGACGAAGCCGCCCTCGCGGGCGACGATTTCTTCGGCCAGTCGCCGGACATCTTGCATGGGGAACCCCTCTTGCCACGGAATGCGGCAAGACTGCGGGGCACATGATTAACGCTGCGTCAGCGCGGCGCGCGCTCAGCTCCCGCCCGGCTCCTGGTAGACGCCCTGCTCCTTGAGCGCGTCGATCACCTCGCGCGGCATGTAGGTCTCGTCATGCTTGGCGAGGATCTCGGTGGCGACGAAGACGCCGTCGCGGTAGCTGCCGGTGCCGACCATGCCCTCGTTCTCGGCGAAGAGATCGGGCAGGATGCCGCGATAGACGACCGGCACCGAGGCCCCGCCATCGGTCACCATGAAACGCACCTCCTCGCCCTGCCCGCGCGTGAGACTGCCGCCCTCCACCAGCCCGCCGATGCGGAACACCTCCGAGGGCGCGGGCGGCTCGGCGATCACCTGGCTGGGCGAGCGAAAGAAGTTGATCCCGTCGCGCATCCCGTAGCCGATGAGGGCCGTGGCCGCGATGAGGGCCACGGCGGCAATGGCGATGATCTGGACGCGGCGTCTTTTCCTGAGGTTTTTCATGGTTTTACCTCGCAAAGCTCACGGAAAGACCGGGGCCAGCATGAGGCCCGTCACCTCGTCCAGAGATAGCATCAGGTTGGCGTTTTGCAACGCCTGCCCGCTGCTGCCTTTGGTCAGGTTATCGAGCGCGGCGATGACGATGGCGCGCCCTGCGCGCCGGTCGGCCACCACGCCGATATGGCAGAAATTGCTGCCCCGGATGTGGCGCGTGCTGGGGGTCTCGCCCATGGGCAGCGTGACGATGAACGGCTCATCGGCATAGGCCGCCGCCAGCGTGGCGTGGATCTCACTCGCCTCGCCGCGCAGATAGGCGGTGGCGAGGATACCGCGATTGGCCGGGATCAGATGCGGAGTGAACTGGATTTCCACGGGCCGCCCGGCAAGCGCCGAGAACTCCTGGTCGAACTCGCCCAGATGCCGATGCGTGCCGCCCACCGAATAGGCGTGATAACCTTCGCTGAGCTCGGCATGGAGCAGGTTTTCCTTGAGGCTGCGCCCCGCGCCCGACACGCCGCATTTCAGATCGAGGATGATCTCGCCCGTGTCGATCACCCCCGCCGAGATCAGCGGCCGCAGGATATATTGCCCCGTCGCCGCGTTGCAGCCCGTCCCCGCCACCAGCCGCGCGGCGCGGATCTCGTCGCGGTAGAACTCGGTCAGGCCATAGACGGCCTCTTTCTGCAATTCGGGCGCGGCATGGGGGTTGCCATACCATTTCTCATACGCCGCCGGGTCGCGCAGCCGGAAATCCGCCGAGAGATCCACGATCCGCAACTCGCGCGGCAGGGCGGCGATCACCTCCTGGCTGGTCTTGTGCGGCAGGGCGCAGAAACACAGGTCGATGCCCGAGAAATCAATCTCCTCGATCGTCACCAGATCGGGCAGGTCGAGATGGCGCAGATGCGGGAAAACCTGCCCCATCGACTGCCCTGCCCTGGAATTGGCGGCGAGTGCTGCGATCTCCATGGCCGGATGGGTGGCGATGAGGCGGACAAGCTCGGCTCCGGTATAGCCCGAGGCCCCGAGAATGGCGATTTTGTGGGTCATGGTGTCCTCATGGAGGAGAGTGAGCGAAATCAGGCGGCGCGAAAGGGGATCTCGCGTCGGAGAAACTGCGTCGCGCGGCTTGAGACGCGCTTGGGGTCGCCCGTGGTCAGGAACGCCGCCTCAGCGCCCGCGCCCACCTTGTCAGGATGCCGCGCGAGATAATCGGCAAGGCTCGCCGCGACCAGCGAGGGCTGCGAATAGACCGTCACATCGGGGCCGAGCGCGTCGCGGAAGACCTCCTCGACCAGCGGATAATGGGTGCAGCCCAGCACGGCGGCGTCCGGGTGCGGCATCTTGCGGCGGAGCGCATCGACATGGGACCGCACCAGCGCCTCGGCGAGGATCATGTCGCCGTCCTCGATGGCATCGACCACGCCGCCGCAGGCCTGCGCCTCGACATCCACGCCGATCGCGCGGAACGCCAGTTCACGCTGGAACGCGCGGCTTGCCACCGTGGCGGGGGTGGCGAACAGCGCCACGTTCTTCGCCGCCACCTCGCGGGGCGGGGAATTGTCGCCCCAGTGCCGCTCGGTCAGCGCCTCGATCAGCGGCACGAAAACGCCCAGCACGCGCTTGTCCGCGGGCACCCAGCCCTCCTGCATCCGCCGCAGCGCCGCCGCACTCGCGGTGTTGCAGGCGAGGATCACCAGATCGCAGCCCGCCTCGAAGAGCCGCGCCACCCCGGCGGTGGTCAGCGCGTAGATGTCATCGGCATCGCGCACCCCGTAAGGCGCGTGCGCATTGTCGCCCAGATAGACCAGCGGCACCTCCGGCATACGCTTGCTCACCGCGTCCCAGACCGTCAGGCCGCCCAGCCCGCTATCGAAAATCCCAACCGCCATGAGGCCACCCTTGCGCGATCCCTCGACATCAGCCCCGATCCCGAAGGCCGCGACCGGGGCTGGCGCAACTCATAGGTCGTTTGGCGCGGGAAGGCCATGCGCGATTTCGCGCGATCCGGCCTGCCCCGCGCCGGGCGCTCACTCCGCCGCGCGCGCCACCTCGGGCCCGCCGGCGCGGATCACGGCCAGAAGCTCCTCGCGCCGCTTCGCTGCCTTTTGCTCATTGGCGGCCTTGACCGGGCCAAAGCCCCGGATCGAGAGCGGCAATTCCGCCAGCGCGATCACCGCATCGCGGGTGCGCGCGTCGAGCCGGGGCAGCACCTCGGCCATATCGGCCTCATACTGCGCGATGAGCGCGCGCTCCATCCGGCGCTCGGGGTGGCGTGCGAACGGATCGAGGACGGAGCCGCGCAGGAATTTCAGCCGCGCGAGCGCGCGGAACATGCGCATCATGCCGGGGCCGTATTCGCGCTTGACGGGCCGCCCGTCGGGGCCGGTTTTCGACAGGAGCGGCGGGGCGAGATGGAACTTCATGGTGAAATCGCCCTCGAACTCGGCGCGCGCCTTCGCTTCCGTCTCCAGATGGAGCCGCGCCACCTCGTATTCGTCCTTGTAGGCGAGCAGCTTGTGATAGCCTCTGGCCACCGCTTCCTTCACGCCCTCATCGCTCACGCTATCGACCAGCTTGCGATAGCGCCGCGCCAGACGCTTGCCCTGATAGGCCACCAGATGATCGGCGCGATAGGCGATCCGTTCTTCCAGCGTCCTGGGCTTCGCCTCCACCTTCGGCGCGATGAGGCGCACCGCGCCTTCGGGGTCATGCGCCGCCCAGCGCCCCACCTCGAAGGCGCGCAGGTTCGCCTCCACCGCCGCGCCGTTGAGGCGGATGGCCTCGGTAATCGCCTCATGGCTGAGCGGAATGAGCCCCTGCTGCCAGGCTGCGCCGAACACCATCATGTTGGAATAGATCGAATCGCCCATCGCGACGCGCGACAGCTCCGAGGCGTCGAAGAGGTGCAGCTTCTCGCGCATCCGCGCCTGAAGCGCGAGCGTGAGCCGCTCGGAGGGCAGGCGGAATTCGGTGTTGCGGGTGAACTCGCCGGTGATGATCTCGTGGCTGTTGACCACCGCGCCCGTGCGCCCCGTCCGCGTCAGCCCGAGCGTGGTGGCGCCCGCGCTCACCACCAGATCGCCGCCGATGAGCGCATCCGCCTCGCCCGTGGCCACGCGGATCGCGCTGATATCCTCGGGGCGATTGGCCAGGCGGCAATGGATATGCACCGCGCCGCCCTTTTGTGCGAGCCCGGCCATTTCGATCATCCCCGCGCCCTTGCCGTCGATCTGCGCCGCCTGCGCGAGGATCGCGCCGATGGTGACCACCCCGGTGCCGCCCACCCCGGTGATGACCACGTTATGCGTGCCGCGGATTTCGGGCAGCGCGGGCTGCGGCAGGTCCGGCAGCACCAGATCGGCGCTCGCCTCCTTGCGGATTTTCGCGCCCTCGAGCGTGACGAAGGACGGGCAGAATCCCTTGAGGCAGGAGTAATCCTTGTTGCAGCTCGACTGATCAATCGCGCGCTTGCGGCCCAGTTCCGTCTCCACCGGCACGATCGAGACGCAATTCGACTGCACCCCGCAATCGCCGCAGCCCTCGCAGACATCGGTATTGATGAACACCCGGCGGTCGGGATCGGGAAACTTGCCGCGCTTGCGGCGGCGGCGCTTTTCGGCGGCGCAGGTCTGGATATAGAGGATGACGCTCACCCCCTCGATCCCGGTGCAGCGTTCCTGCACCGCCGGCAGATCGGCGCGCAGGTGGAATTCTGCGCCCTCGGGAAAGCCCGCGCGCGCCATCTCTTCCTTTTCGTCATGGACGACGAAGATATGCCGCACCCCCATCGCGCGCAGCTCCTGCGCGATGCGCTGCGGGCTGAGGCCGCCCTCGTTGGGCTGCCCGCCGGTCATGGCGACGGCGTCGTTGTAGAGGATCTTGTAGGTGATCGTGGTGTTCGCCGCCAGCGCGGCGCGAATGGCGAGGATGCCGGAATGGTTATAGGTCCCGTCGCCGAGGTTCTGGAAAACGTGGCGGCGCGTGGAGAACGGCGCCTCGCCGATCCAGTTCGCCCCCTCCCCGCCCATATGGGTGTAGCCGCTCGTCTCGCGGTCCATCCAGAGTGCCATGATGTGACAGCCGATCCCGGCATAGGCGCGGCTGCCCTCGGGCAGTTTGGTGGAGGTATTGTGCGGACAGCCCGAGCAGAAATAGGGCAGACGCGTGGCGATCTCCTCGGCATTGTCGGCCTTCTTCGCCTCCGCGATCTCGGCGAGCCCCGCCTTGATCCGGTCGGTGCCGCGCCCCTCCTCGATGAGGATATTGCCCAGCTTCTCGGCGATCCACACCGGATCGAGCGCATAGCGCGTCGGGAACAGTTCCTCGCGGTGCATCCCGCCTGCACCACCCTTGTACCAGCCATAGACGCGGCGGCCGCGCCGGTCGTCGAAAATGGCCTCCTTGATCTGCACCTCGATCAGCTTGCGCTTTTCCTCGACCACCACGATGAGATCGAGCCCCTCGGCCCAGTCGTGGAACCCCTTCATGTCCATCGGAAAGGTCTGGCCCACCTTGTAGGTGGTGATCCCCAGCCGCTCGCATTCGGCCGCGTCGATCCCCAGGAGCGAGAGCGCGTGCATGAGGTCAAGCCAGTTCTTGCCCGCCGCCACGAAGCCGATCTTCGCGCCCGGCTTGCCGTGCATCCGCCTGTCCATGCGGTTGGCGTGGGAAAACGCCTCGGCCGCGAAGCGCTTGTAGTCGATCATGCGCGCCTCCTGCGGCACCCAGTGATCGTTGAGGCGGATGTTGAGCCCGCCCTCGGGCATTGCGAAATCAGGGGTGACGAAGGTTATCCGGTCGGGGCGGCCATCGACGACGCTTGTCGCCTCGACCGTATCCTTCATCGTCTTGAGCCCCACCCAGACCCCGGCAAAGCGGCTGAGCGCAAAGCCATAGAGCCCGAAATCGAGGATTTCCTGCACCCCCGCGGGGCTGAGCACCGGCATGTAGGCATCGACCAGCGCCCAGTCGGACTGGTGGCAGACGGTCGAGGATTCGCCGGTGTGATCGTCACCCATGGCCATGAGGACGCCGCCATGGGGCGCGGTCCCGGCCATGTTGGCATGGCGCATCACGTCGCCCGAACGGTCCACCCCCGGCCCCTTGCCATACCAGAGGCCGAAAACCCCGTCATGCTTGCCCTCGCCGCGCAAATGCGCCTGTTGCGTGCCCCAGAGCGCGGTGGCCGCCAGATCCTCGTTCAGCCCCTCCTGAAAGCGGATATCGGAGGCGCGCAGCACCTTTTCGGCGCGCCGCATCTGCATGTCCACCGCCCCCAGCGGCGAGCCGCGATAGCCGGTGACATAGCCCGCCGTGTCGAGCCCCGCCGCGCGGTCGCGCGCCTTCTGCATCAGCATCAGCCGCACCAGCGCCTGCGTGCCGTTGAGCAGAACGGGGGATTTTTCCAGATCGAAACGGTCGTTCAGCGAAACCTTCTGCAGCGTCATCTCGTGCCTCCCCTGCGCGCGCGTTCTGTTCTCAAGTCTCATTATAGGGCAATATTAGGTCAAGATTTGTGACCCATAAAGCGCAAATTCACAAAAAAATCCCGCGCACGCTATGGTCTGGCAAGGCTTTGCTGCTATTGCGTCCGGGGCAGCGACTTTTTGCAGGTATGAGGCGCATGGACTGGGACAAGCTCCGAATCTTTCACGCGGTAGCCGATGCCGGCAGCCTCACCCATGCGGGCGATGCGCTGCACCTGTCGCAATCGGCGGTTTCCCGCCAGATCCGCGCGCTGGAAGAAACGCTCGGCACCACGCTGTTTCACCGCCACGCACGGGGGCTGATTCTCACCGAGCAGGGCGAATTGCTGTTCGACGCCACCCGCGCCATGATGAAACGCCTCGAGGCCGCCACCGCGCGCATCCGCGACAGCGAGGAGGAGGTGTTCGGCGAATTGCGCGTGACCACCACCACCGGGTTCGGCACACTCTGGCTGGTGCCGCGCCTGCCCAAGCTGTTCGCGCGCTATCCCGATCTCAAGATCGACCTCATGCTGGAGGAGCGCGTGCTCGACCTGCCCATGCGCGAGGCCGATGTCGCCATCCGCATGAAGGAGCCGAGCCAGGCCGACCTGATCCGCAAGCGGCTGATGAGTGTGCAGATGTGCCTCTATGCCAGCGAGAGCTACATCGCCGCGCACGGCCTGCCCGAAACGCCCGAGGCGCTCGCCGACCATCGGCTGATCTGCCAGAACCCGCGCTCGGCACAGGTCGCGGCCAGCGCGGCACTGATCAGCGAACTGATGACGAATGACATTTCCTCGCTGCTGACGGTCAACAACTATTTCGGCGTGCTGCAGGGGGTGCTCCACGATCTCGGCATCGGGGTGCTGCCCGATTACCTCTCGCATGACTTTGCCAATCTGGTGCGGGTGCTGCCCGATCTCGCCTCGAACGAGGTGCCGGTCTTTCTCGCCTATCCCGAGGAACTCCGCCAGTCCAGGCGCGTCTCGGTGTTCCGTGACTTCGTGCAGCAGGAAATCGTGCTCTTCCGCAGGGCGCTGCGCGGCTGAGGCCGGCCCGCGCGGCCCCGCTGCCTGTCCCGCAGGCAGGCGGCAAACCAGCCATGCGCAGGGGACATGGCGGCATTGCTGCACCCGCAGCATCATTTTCCTTGATCGCCACGGGTGCCGGCCATATGTGCAGGACGTGACGGTGATGGCGCAAGCGCGGTCACTTTCATACCTCCCTGTTGAACTATGGCCGAGCCTGGTGCTCGGCCTTTTTTTTCGCTGCCGCGACTTTCGGCAGGTCTGCACTCAATCCCACCACGGCCCGTGATGCTGCCCCGCCTGCCCCCGCCGGGCAAAGCCGTGATGGCCAAAACGGTCGCGCTGTGCCTGGATGAGCGCCGCCGTACCATGGCCATGGCGCATCGTGTCGAGCCAGGCCAGCGCGGCACAGAGCGCGGGGGCCGCGTGGCCCGCCTGCACCGCCTCGGCCACCACCTGCCGCAGCGCCGGCAGGCGCGCGGCGAGGGCGCGCGCGATCGCGGGCACGAGGATCAGCTCGCCGCGCGGCGCGCCGGCCGCGAAGGCCCCGGCGATCTCGTCGAGCATGTCGGCACGGATGATGCAGCCCGCGCGCCAGATCCGTGCGATCTGCGCCAGATCGAGCGCCCAGCCATATTCCTCCGAGGCCGCCGCGAGGATCCGGAACCCCTGCGCATAGGCCAGCATCCGCGCCGCCGCGAAGGCCTCGGCCAGCGTCCCGGCATCGGCCGCAATCGCCCCCGGCGCACCGCCCAGCAGCGCCTCGGCGGCCTGCCGGGTCTCCTTTTCCGCCGACCAGGCGCGCGCGCCCACGGCGGCCTCGATGATGCTGGCCGACTGGCCGAGCCTGAGCGCCTCGATCACCGTCCAGCGCCCGGTGCCCTTCTGCTCCGCGGCATCGGCGATCACATCGACCATCGGCTGCCCGGTTCGCGGGTCCTGCGCGGCGAGCACCTCGGCCGTGACCTCGAGCAGGAAGGAGCGCAGCGTCCCCGCGTTCCAGCGCGCGAACACCTCCGCGATCTGCGCCGGCGCGAGCGCGCAGCCCGCGCGCATCAGCCCGTAGAGCTCGGCGATGAGCTGCATGTCGGCATATTCGATGCCATTGTGAACCGTCTTGACGAAATGTCCTGCGCCGTCTGGCCCGACATGCGCCACGCAGGGCGCGCCGTCATGGCGCGCGGCGATGGCGGTCAGGATCGGGGCGATACGCGCCCAGGCCTCGGGGCTGCCGCCCACCATCATCGAAGGACCATGCCGCGCCCCCGCCGCACCGCCCGAGACACCGAGCCCGACAAGATGCAGCCCCCTCTCCGACAGGCAGGCCGCGCGCCGCCGCGTGTCGTGGAAATCGGCATTGCCCCCGTCGATGACGATATCGCCCGGCGACAGCAGCGGCACGATCTCCCCAAGCATGGCCTCCATCGGCGCGCCCGAGGGAATCATGAAGAGAACGATCCGCGGGCGTTCCAGCCCGGCCACGAATTCCCCGAGCGTGTCATGCGGATGCAGCCGGGCGGCCAGCGGCCCGGCGGCCTCGATGAAGGGGGCGATCCACTCGACCTCGCGGTTGCTCACCGCGACCGCGATACCCTTTTCGGCCATGTTGAGCGCCAGCGCGCTGCCCATCGTGCCAAGCCCGTAGATGCCGATCGCTGCCTTGCTGCCCATGCCGCCCCCTGCCAAAGCCGACGCCGTTGCGTCAGGCTACGCCCTCGGGGCGCGCGATTGCAAGCAGGGCTGCGGAGAGCACATGGGCGGGCGGGCGGGAGAGGCCAAGCGCCGCGCGCCGGGCGCGCCTCAGACCCCGAGGCAATGCCGCAGGATCGCCTTCTGCGCGTGCAGCCGGTTCTCGGCCTCGTCGAAAATGACCGAATTCGGCCCGTCCATGACCTCCGATGTCACCTCTTCGCCGCGATGCGCGGGCAGGCAATGCATGAAGAGCGCATCAGGCTTGGCCGCCGCCATCATCCTGTCGTTGACCTGGTAGGGGCGCAGCATGTTGTGGCGGCGCTCCTTCGCGGATTGGCTGTCATGCATCGACACCCAGGTGTCGGTCACCACCAGATCGGCCCCTTCGACCGCCTTCAGCGGGTCGCGCTCGATGGTGATGGTGCGCCCCGCCTTGCGCGCCAGCCCGACGAATTCGGCCTCGGGGTCGAGCTGCATCGGCCCGGTGAAGGTGAGGTCAAAGCCGAATTGCGCCGCGGCATGGAGGAAGGAGGCGCAGACATTGTTGCCGTCGCCCGACCACACCACCTTGCGCCCCGCGATCGGGCCTCGATGCTCCTCGTAGGTGAGCACATCGGCCATGATCTGACAGGGATGGGTGCGGTCCGTCAGCCCGTTGATCACCGGCACGTCGGAATGTTCGGCCATCTCCAGCAGCACCGATTCATCGAAGGTGCGGATCATGATGAGATCGACATAGCGGCTGAGCACGCGGGCGGTATCGGCGATGGTCTCGCCATGGCCGAGCTGCATGTCGGCGCCCGAGAGCACCATGGTCTGCCCGCCCATCTGCCGCACCCCCACGTCAAAGGAGACGCGGGTGCGCGTCGAGGGCTTCTCGAAGATGAGCGCCACCATGCGGCCCGCGAGCGGCTGCTCGTCATCGGGTGCGCCGCGCGGGCGGCCCTGGCGCGCGTCCTTCATGGCGCGGGCACAGTCGATCATGCGCCGCAACTCGGCGGCCGGGGTCTTGTGGATGTCCAGGAAATGGGCCATTTTCGATCGCTTCTTCTTGCGGCAAGGCCGGGGGCGCTGCCCCCGGACCCCCGGAGTATTTGGGGAAAGATGAAATCAGGCAGTCTCGAGCGCGGTGGCGGCGGCGTCGAGACGGGTGAGCGCCTCGGCAATCTCCGCTTCGGTGATGGTGAGCGGCGGCAGCAGGCGCAGCACGTTATCGGCGGCCGGCACGGTGATCAGCAGCGCGTCATGACCGGCCTGGACCACCTCCGTATTGGGCATCCGGCATTTGAGCCCGAGCATCAGCCCCATGCCGCGCACCTCCTCGAAGACATCCGGATGCGCCGCCACCAGCCCCTCGAGCCGCTGGCGCAGGAGCGCCGACTTGCGCCGCACCCCGGCGAGAAAATCCGGATCGGCGACATGCGCCATCACCGCGCAGCCGACCGCGCAGGCGAGCGGGTTGCCGCCATAGGTCGAGCCATGCGTACCTGCCCCCATGCCGGCGGCGGCGGCCTCGGTCGCCAGCACCGCGCCCAGCGGAAAGCCACCTCCGATGCCCTTGGCCACCATCATGATATCTGGCGTGACGCCCGCCCATTCATGGGCAAAGAGCCGTCCCGTCCGCCCCATTCCGCATTGCACCTCGTCGAGGATCAGCAGCAGGCCATGCGCATCGCAGAGCGCGCGCAGCCCCTTCAGGCACTGGTCGGGCAAGGCGCGGATGCCGCCCTCGCCCTGCACCGGCTCGATCAGGATCGCGCCCACCGTCTCGTCGATGGCGGCGTGCAGCGCGTCATGATCGCCCCAGGGGAGGTGGCGAAAGCCCGGCAGGAGCGGCTCGAATCCCTTCGTCATCTTCTCCGAGCCGGCGGCGGCGATGGCCGCCGAGGAGCGGCCGTGAAACGCCCCCTCGAAGGTCAGGATGGTGGTGCGCCCGGGCTGGCCGGCATCGTGGAAATGCTTGCGCGCCATCTTGATCGCGAGTTCGCAGGCCTCGGTCCCGGAATTGGTGAAGAACACCGTGTCGGCGAAGGTCTCCGCCACCAGCCGGTCGGCAAGTTCCTGCTGTTTCGGGATGTGGAAGAGGTTCGAGGTGTGCCACAGCCGGCCCGCCTGTTCGGTCAGCGCCTCCACAAGGCCGGGATGGGCATGGCCGAGCGCGTTGACCGCGATGCCCGCGCCCAGATCGAGAAAGCGTCGCCCGTCCGCCTCGATCAGCCAGGCCCCCTCGCCCCTGACGAAGGAGAGCGGCGCGCGGTTATAGGTGGGCAGGATCGACGGGATCATGGCATGGTCCTCTGAGATGGTGCTGGCCTCCTGAGTGCCGCATGGGCGGGGGCGAGTCAACGAGGCGGCGCGTGGAGGGCGCCCGGCGCGGTCTCGACTGCGCGTCTGCACAGCCCGGGCTGTGTCCGCGCACCATGTTCACGCGCCGGTGATCGCCCGGGTGGTTCCATCGCTGCGGCAGCGGGCATAGCCTGCCTGCGAAAACAATCCATGGAGGGTCTCATGACTGCCGAATACAGGATCGAACTTCCCCCGGTTACCGATGAGGCGGCCGAGGGTCAGGCCAGGGAAGTGCTCGACGGGGTCCGTGCGAGGATGGGCTTCGTGCCCAACATGTATCGCGTCATGGTCAACGATCCCGGCCTGCTGAGCACCTATCTGCACGGCTATGCCCGGTTCCGCGAGCAGGGCCATTTTACCCCGCCCGAACAGGAGGTCGTGTTCCTGACCATCTCGCTTGCCAATGGCTGCGACTATTGCACCGCCGCGCATTCGATGATCGCGGTGCATGTCTCCAAACTCTCGAAGGCACATACCCAGGCGATCCGCGACGGCAAGCCGACAGGTGACGCAAGGCTCGACGCGCTGCGCCGCTTTACCCATCACATGTGGGAGACGCGCGGCCTGCCCACCCGCGCCGAGGCCGAGGCGTTCAAGGCCGCGGGCTATGGAGATGTCCACATCCTCGAGATCATCCTCGCGCTCGCGGTCAAGACCATCTCGAACTACGCCAACCATATCGGCCATACCGAGATGGATGACAGGTTCGCGGCCTTTGCGGTCGGCAAGCCGGTCGCGGGCGCCTGAAGCCCGGCGCCGCGATACCGCAGGGCGCTTGGTGACAGCGCGCCCTTCCTCAGGTCTCGCGCTCCGGCCCGTCCGGGGCGCAGAACAGCGCGTAGAGCAGCTCGAGAATGCGCATCGCGCGCGGATCGGCGAGGCGGTAATAAACGGTCTTGCCGTCGCGCCGCGCCTGCACGAGCCCCTCATGGCGCAGCCGCGCGAGCTGCTGCGAGACCGCCGCCTGGCGCGCCCCGAGCAGCGCCTCGAGCTCGCCCACGGATTTCTCGCCCGGCACCAGGTAACAGAGCATCATCAGCCGCCCCTCATGGCCGAGCGCGCGCAGGAAATCGGCCGCTTCGCGGGCGCTGTCCTGCATCCGCGCCATATCGGCGTCGGGGTCGGCGAGATCGGGCAAGCGCATGGCAGGGGACTCCTCTGCGGGCAGTCGGGGGAGGATCGGCACCGGGCGCCAATTGTCAAGCCCGCCCGCACCGCGCGATTCGCGCGCCTGCCCTTGCAGGAGGCGGGGCGCGCCACTAAGACTCCGTTAGCCACCGGTCGCCAAGATCGGCCCATCTTGAAGACTCGTGCCTTTCGGGGCCGGGCGAAACCAGCAGGCAGGACAGGATGAAAGACCCTTTCGAGATCTACATGAACACCCTCGTGCCCATGGTCGTGGAACAGACCAGCCGGGGCGAGCGCGCCTATGACATCTTCTCGCGGCTTCTCAAGGAGCGGATCATCTTCCTCAGCGGGCCGGTGCATGACGGCATGTCGAGCCTGATCGTGGCGCAGCTCCTGCATCTCGAGGCGGAGAACCCGTCCAAGGAAATCAGCATGTATATCAACAGCCCCGGCGGCGTCGTGACCTCGGGGCTGTCGATCTACGACACGATGCAATACATCAAGCCGAAGGTCTCGACGCTGGTGATCGGCCAGGCGGCGAGCATGGGCTCGCTGCTGCTGACGGCGGGTGAGCCGGGGATGCGCTTCTCGCTGCCCAACAGCCGGGTGATGGTGCATCAGCCCTCGGGCGGGTATCAGGGCCAGGCCACCGACATCATGATCCATGCCGAGGAAACGCTCAAGCTCAAGCGGCGCCTCAACGAGATCTATGTCCATCACACCGGGCAGAGCTACGAGACCGTCGAAACCGCGCTCGAGCGCGACAAGTTCATGTCGCCCGAAGAGGCGAAGGAATGGGGGCTCATTGACGAGATCGTGACCAGCCGCGGCAAATCGGGCGCCGAGGGCGACGACAAGTAGGGCGGGCACAGGCGGTCGCCCGCACCCGGGCGACCGCGAGAATCGCATTGTGGTGCTTGCGGCCCTGACGTAGGCTTGGCGGGAAGCACAGGACCAGACGACGCGCGGGCAGAGGCGCTGAAAGGAAAGCCATGGCGAAAAATTCCGGCGACAGCAAGAACACGCTCTATTGCAGCTTCTGCGGCAAGAGCCAGCACGAGGTGCGCAAGCTGATCGCAGGGCCCACGGTGTTCATCTGCGACGAATGCGTGGAACTGTGCATGGACATCATCCGCGAGGAGACGCGCAGCGCCGGGCTCAAGGCGAGCGAGGGCGTGCCGACGCCGCAGGATATCTGCAAGGTGCTCGACGATTACGTGATCGGCCAGGCGCGCGCCAAGCGGGTGCTGTCGGTCGCGGTCCACAACCATTACAAGCGGCTCAACCAGTCGGGCAAGAACGACATCGAGTTGCAGAAATCCAACATCCTGCTGATCGGCCCCACCGGCTGCGGCAAGACGTTGCTGGCGCAGACGCTGGCGCGCATTCTCGATGTGCCCTTCACCATGGCCGACGCCACCACGCTGACCGAGGCGGGCTATGTCGGCGAGGACGTGGAGAACATCATCCTCAAGCTCTTGCAGGCCAGCGAATACAACGTGGAGCGCGCGCAGCGCGGCATCGTCTATATCGACGAGGTGGACAAGATCACCCGCAAGTCGGAAAATCCCTCGATCACCCGCGACGTATCGGGCGAGGGCGTGCAGCAGGCGCTGCTGAAGCTGATGGAGGGCACGGTGGCCTCGGTGCCGCCGCAGGGCGGGCGCAAGCATCCGCAGCAGGAATTCCTGCAAGTGGACACGACCAATATCCTCTTCATCTGCGGCGGTGCCTTTGCCGGGCTCGACCGGATCATTGCACAGCGCAACAAGGGCAGCGCCATGGGCTTTGGCGCCGATGTCAAGGATCCTGACGCGCGCAACGCCGGCGAGCTCTTCAAGGAGCTGGAGCCCGAGGATCTGCTGAAATTCGGCCTGATCCCGGAATTCGTCGGCCGCCTGCCGGTGCTGGCCACGCTCGAGGATCTCGACGAGGAGGCGCTCGTCACCATCCTGACCGAGCCCAAGAACGCGCTGGTGAAACAGTATCAGCGCCTGTTCGAGATGGAGGGCGCAAAGCTCAGCTTCACCGAAGACGCGCTCAAGGCCATCGCGCGCCGCGCCATCGCCCGCAAGACCGGCGCGCGCGGCCTGCGCTCGATCCTCGAGGATATCCTGCTCGACACGATGTTCGACCTGCCGAGCCTCGAGAATGTCGAAGAGGTGGTGGTGAATGAGGAGGCCGTGACCTCCGATGCCGCCCCCCTCGTCATCTACAGCGAGGCGCGCGGCAAGAAGGAAGGCACGAGCGCGGGCTGAACCGCGTGCGCGCCGCCCGGCGGCGGGCCGCCGCGCGCGCCCCCGGGCAAAGGCGCGTCTGGACCTCGGCGCGCCGATGCGCCTATAAGGGCGTGACACGAGACAGGAGTCGTCCATGGGCATTCTCGACACGCTGCTGCGCGCCGTCACCTGGTGGAACGGGCAGACGCTCAACACCCAGATCTACACCTGGCGCAACGGTGTGCGCGTGGGCGAGGATGCCGAGGGCAACACCTTCTACCAGAGCCGCGACGGCAAACGCCGCTGGGTGATCTTCAACGGCGAGGCCGAGGCCAGCCGCATCAGCCCGGAATGGCACGGCTGGCTGCACCACACCTATGCCGAGCCGCCCACCGAGCGCCCCCTGCCCCGCAAACCCTGGGAAAAACCGCATCAGGAGAACCTGACCGGCACACCGCTCGCCTACGCCCCGGCGGGCTCGATCCGTCGCCCGACCCCGGTCGAGCGGCGCGATTACGAGGCCTGGCAGCCCGAATAAGCAGCCCGAACAACAAGGTCCGAACAGAAACAAGGTCCGAACCATGTCCGAGAACAAGACCGAGGTTCTGGTGGGCGGTGTCGTCCTTGCCGTGGCGATCGGCTTTCTGGCCTATGCCGGCAAGACCACCGGCATGACCGGCACCGGCGGCGAATACCCGCTCAGCGCCTCCTTTCGCAGCGCCGATGGCGTGAGCATCGGCACCGATGTGCGCGTCGCAGGCGTCAAGGTGGGCCGCGTGACCGATTTGCGGCTCGATCCCGAGACCTATCGCGCGCAGGTGGTCTTTACCATGCGCGAGGGCATCAGCGTGCCCGATGACAGCGCCGTGGCGATCTCCTCCGAGGGGCTTCTGGGCGGCAATTACGTCGAGGTCCTGCCCGGCGGTTCGCCCTTCCATTACGCGCCGGGCGATGAAATCGAGTTCACCCAGGGATCGGTCGGCCTCGTCTCGCTGCTGATGAAATTCGTCTCCGGCGAGGGCGGCGCCGCGGAATGATCCGGCTGGCGGCCTTCGCTCTGGGCCTCGTGCTGGCCGGGCCTCTGGGCGCGCAGGAACCGACGGCGCGCGGCAGTGGCGCGGTGCTGCGCGCTCTTGACAAGATCACCACCGAACTGCGCGACCTCGAGCTGCCCAATGGCGGCGTGGGGGAATTCGGCGCGCTCACGGTGGAACTGGGCGAATGCCGCTATCCCGAGGAAAACCCCGCCGGCGACGCCTATGCCTATCTCGTGATCCGCAACGCGCTTACGGCGCAGGTGCTCTTTTCCGGCTGGATGCTGGCCTCCTCGCCCGCGCTCAACGCGCTGGAGCATCCGCGCTATGATGTCTGGGTGTTGCGCTGCACCACCTGAGCCGGGTCGCTCTCGAGCGGGAGCGCGTGGATATCCGCCGCCCCCCCCAATGCCTCGGCAAGGCGCGCGCGATAGGCCGCGCGGCTGATCTCGACCGCGCCCAGCCGGGCGAGGTGATCGGTCAGGAACTGCGTGTCGAAGAGGACAAAGCCGCAGCGCCGCAGATGGTCCACCAGATGCGCCAGCGCCAGCTTGGAGGCATCGGTGCGGGCCGAGAACATGCTCTCGCCGAAAAACGCCCGCCCCATCGCCACGCCATAGACCCCGCCCGCCAGCGCCCCCTCCTGCCAGATCTCGAGCGAATGCGCATGGCCCCGCGCGTGCAGCTCATGATAGACCTCACGGATCGGCGCGCTGATCCAGGTCTCGGCCCGCGCGGCGCAGCCGTCGAGAACGCCCGCGAAATCCGCATCGAGCGTGACGCCATAGCCCCCCCGGCGCATCCGCCGCGCCAGGCTGCGCGAGATGTGGAATCCGTCGAGTGGCAGCACCCCGCGCCGTCTGGGATCGACCCAGAACACCTCCGGGTCGTCGCGGCCCTGCGACATCGGAAACACGCCCAGCGAATAGGCGTGCAACAGCAGTTCGGCGGGCAGGCGGCCGGGCATCACGCCCTGAGGTTGGTTTCCAGCCAGCGTTCGAGCCAGTGGATATCATAGGTTCCGCGCCGGATGTCCTCTTCCTGAAGCAGCGCATGAAACAGCGGCACGGTCGTGTCCACCCCGTCGATGATCAGCTCGCCGAGCGCGCGCGCCAGCCGCTTGAGCGCGGCGGGCCGGTCCTTGCCATGCACGATCAGCTTGGCAATCAGGCTGTCGTAATAGGGCGGGATCCGATAGCCGTCATAGAGCGCGCTGTCCATCCGCACACCGAGGCCGCCGGGTGCGTGAAACTGGGTGATCGTGCCGGGGCGCGGCGCGAAATCGGGGAGTTTCTCGGCGTTGATGCGCACCTCGATCGCGTGGCCATTGATCAGCAGATCCTCTTGTGTGAGGGACATCGGCAGCCCCTCGGCCACGCGGATCTGTTCCTGCACCAGATCGACGCCAAAGATCGCCTCGGTCACGGGATGCTCCACCTGAAGGCGGGTGTTCATCTCGATGAAGTAGAATTCGCCCCTCTCGTAGAGAAATTCGATCGTGCCCGCGCCGCGATAGCCGATCCTCGCGCAGGCATCGGCGCAGATCGCCCCGATGCGCGCGCGCTCCTCGTCAGAGATGCAGGGGCCGGGCGCCTCTTCGAGCACCTTCTGGTGGCGGCGCTGGAGCGAGCAGTCGCGCTCGCCCAGATGCACGGCGCGGCCGCGCCCGTCGCCAAAGACCTGGATCTCGATATGGCGCGGGGTGGTGAGGTATTTCTCGATATAGACCTCGTCATTGCCAAAGGCGGCCTTGGCCTCGGCGCGCGCGGTGAGGAACGCCCGCTCGAGTTCGCCCGCGTCGCGCGCCACCTTCATGCCGCGCCCGCCGCCGCCCGCCGTGGCCTTGACGATCACCGGATAGCCGATCACGTCGCACAGCGCCCGCGCCTCGCCGAGATTGGCCACCCCCCCTTCCGAGCCGGGCACACAGGGCACGCCAAGCGCCTTCATCGTGTCCTTGGCGGTGATCTTGTCACCCATCATGCGGATATGTTCGGCCGAGGGGCCGATGAAGGTCAGGCCGTGATCCTCGACGATCTGCACGAAATTGGCGTTTTCCGACAGAAAGCCATAGCCGGGATGGATCGCCTGCGCGCCCGTCACCTCGCAGGCGGCGATGATCGAGGGGATGGAGAGATAGCTCTCGGAGGAGGGCGGCGGGCCGATGCACACCGATTCGTCGGCCATGCGCACATGCATCGCATCGGCATCCGCCGTGGAATGAACCGCGACCGAGGCGATGCCCATCTCGCGCGCGGCGCGGATCACCCGGAGCGCGATCTCGCCGCGATTGGCCACAAGGATCTTGTCGAACATCGCGCGCCTCACTCGATGATCACGAGCGGCGCGCCGTATTCCACCGCCGCGCCATCCTCGACCAGGATGCGCCGCACGGTGCCCGCGCGCGGGGCGGGGATGTGGTTCATGGTCTTCATCGCCTCGATGATCAAGAGCGTGTCACCCTCGGCCACCTGTGCGCCCACGCTGACGAAGGGCGGCGCGCCCGGCTCGGCCTGAAGATAGACCGTGCCCACCATCGGCGAGGTCACCGCGCCGGGATGGCTTGCGGGATCCTCGGCCACGGCTGGCGCGGCTTCGGCGGGGGCGGCGGCAGGGGCGACCGGCGCCAGCGGCGCGGCGGGCGGGGGGGCTGCGACATGGGTCACGGTCTCTCCCTTGCGGCTCACCCGCACCTGGAGCGTGTCATCCTCACCATATTCCCGCTTGACCGAGAGCTCGGTCAGATCGTTCTCGTTGAGCAATTCCGCAAGCGCCTTGATGAAGGCCACGTCCGATTCATGCGATTTGTTCGACATCTTCGTCCCCGGTGAGTGCGCGGCGGGCACGGGCGTGCCCGCATGGCATGCGATTGGCCGCTTATAGGCCATGCACCGAACCGATGAAAGCAGGCAATTGCCGGGGCAGCGGCGCGGCGTGCGGGATGCGGGATTGCGCCCGGGCGCGCGGGGTGGTTTGCTGCACCCGGACAAGGGAGGATCCACCATGAACATCGCTCTCTGGCTCGAGCGTATCGCGCGCGCGCGCCCTGACGCCCCGGCGCTCTTTCTGGGGCGCGAGATGCTGGCCGATTATGCGGGCCTCGACAGGCGCGCCCGCGCCGTGGCGGGCTGGCTTCAGGAGCAGGGCGTGCGGCCCGGCGACCGGGTCGCGCTCTTCATGGGCAACGCGCCCGAATATCTCACGGCACTCTACGGGATCTGGTATGCGGGCGCGGCGGCGGTGCCGATCAACGCCAAGCTGCACGGCGCCGAGGCCGCCTGGATCATCGCCAATGCCGAGGCGCGGCTGGTGCTGGCCGATCCCGATCACCGCGCTGCGCTCGCGGCCGAAGGCGTGAGCGCCCTGCCCGTCGCCGAGGCCGCGCCGGTGACCACGATCGCCGCCCGTGCCCCCGGTGATCTCGCCTGGCTCTTCTACACCTCGGGCACCACCGGGCGGCCCAAGGGGGTGATGATCACCCACCGGATGCTCATGGCCATGTCGCTGTCCTATCTGGCCGATGTCGATGCGGTCACGGCAGAGGATGCGACGCTCTATGCTGCGCCGATGAGCCATGGCGCGGGGCTCTATGCGTTGGTGCATGTGCTGCGCGGCGCGCGCCATGTCTGCCCCGAATCGGGCGGCTTCGACGAGGGAGAAATCCTCGATCTCGCGCAACATCATGGCCGGCTGCACCTGTTTGCCGCCCCCACCATGGTGCGCCGCCTGACGGCCCATGCCCGCGCCAAGGGCGCGCGCGGCGAGGGCCTGCGCAGTATCACCTATGGCGGCGGGCCGATGTATGAGGCCGATATCCGCGACGCGGTGGACTGGTTCGGCCCGGTCTTCATCCAGATCTACGGCCAGGGCGAGGCGCCCATGGCGATCACCGCCCTGTCCCGCGACGAGGTGGCCGACCGCAGCCATCCCGACTGGCGCGCACGGCTCGGTTCGGTCGGGCGGGCGCAATCGGTGGTAGAGATTCGCATCGCCGATGCGCAGGGCCGCGATCTGGCCGAGGGCGAGGTGGGCGAGATCCTCGTGCGCGGCGATCTGGTGATGCCCGGCTACTGGCAGAACCCCGAGGCGACCGCCAGCGCCCTGCGCGACGGCTGGCTCTGGACCGGCGACCTGGGGCGGATGGACAGCGACGGCTATCTCACGCTCTGCGATCGTTCCAAGGACATGATCATCTCGGGTGGCACCAACATCTACCCCCGCGAGGTGGAGGAGGTGCTGCTGTCGCATCCCGAGGTGATCGAGGCGGCGGTCGTGGGCGCGCCCGATCCCGACTGGGGCGAGGTGGTCGTGGCCTTCGTGGCGGGCACGGCGACGGCGGAGGCGCTCGATGCCCATTGCCGCGCCCATATCGCGCGTTTCAAGCGGCCCAAACGCTACATCGCCGTCGAGAGCCTGCCGAGGAACAATTACGGCAAGGTGCTCAAGACGGCGCTGCGCGCGCGGCTTGCACCAGATCAGGACGCGGAGACAAGCGACAGCACGAGATAGAACGCCGCGCCCAGGAGCATCAGATTGACCACGATGCCCGCCAGCAGCCGCAAGATCGCCGTCAGGCGCGCCTCGCCCGGGTCGATCCGGTCGAGATGGCCGTGCAGATCGTCAAAGGCCGCCGCCACCGCGCGCCGATCGACGATCCGCGCAAGGCGCGGATGGCCCATCCAGTCCTGCGCGCCGAGAATCACCGCCGCCGCGCGCCGCTGACGGCGCGGCAGGCGACGGCCTGCGCGCCGGATCTGGTGCTCCAGATCGCGGCCGCCGGCACGCAGTTTCTGCACGAGCGCCGCGCGCAGCCGCGCCACCCTGCTGTTGAACTCTGCCGTGTCAATCACTTGCGCGCCACTCCTCATCCGGTCGCCAGTCATCCCTCCGCTCTGGCCAAGCGCGGGGGACGGCGCTAAGGATACCCCATGCTGAACCGAATTGACCATGGCGCATCGACCGACCGCCCCGGCCTTCTGATTGCCCACGGGCTCTATGGCTCGGCGCGCAACTGGGGCGTGATCGCCCGGCGTCTCTCCGATCGCCGCCGCGTCAGCGTGGTGGACATGCGCAACCACGGCGCAAGCCCGTGGTTCGACACCCATTCCTACGAGGACATGGCCGCGGACCTCGCCGAGGTGATCACCGATCTGGGAGGGCCGCTGGACGTGCTGGGCCATTCCATGGGCGGAAAGGCGGCGATGGTGCTGGCGCTCACCCGGCCCGATCTGGTCAACCGGCTGATCGTCGCGGATGTCGCCCCGGTGGCCTATGGCCACAGCCAGATCCAGTATGTCGAGGCGATGCAGGCGGTCGATCTCGCGCGCGTGGAGCGTCGTTCGGACGCGGGCGCGCAGCTTCTGGAACGGGTCGATGATCCCGCTCTCGTGCCCTTCTTTCTCCAGGCGCTCGACGTGAAGCAGAAACGCTGGATGCTCAATCTCGACACGCTTGCGCGCGAGATGCCGAAGATCCTCGGATTTCCCGGGATATCCGGGGTTTACGAGGGGAAATGCCTGTTCCTGACCGGCGCCCGTTCGCGCTATGTCACCCCCGAACACCGCCCCCGGATCAAGGCGCTCTTTCCACGCGCGCAATTCGCGAAGATCCCCGGCGCGGGCCATTGGCTCCACGCCGAGAAGCCGCGCGAATTCGAGGCGGCGGTGCGGGAATGGCTCGACCGCAGCGGCTGAGCGGCCTCAGACCCGCGCCTGCGTATGCCGGCGGAGCTCTTCACGCGCCACCTGCCGGCGGTGCACCGCATCCGGCCCGTCGGCAAGGCGCAGCGTGCGCACATGGTGCCACATCGCCGAAAGCGGCACGTCCTGGCTGATGCCCTGCGCGCCGAACATCTGCACCGCCTCGTCGATCACCTTGAGCGCGACGCGCGGCGCCACCACCTTGATCTTGTGGATCCAGGGGGCCGCGGCGCGCGCGTCGCCCCGGTCCATCATCCACGCGGCCTTGAGACACAGAAGCCGCGCCTGCTCGATCTCCATGCGGCATTCGGCGATGATGTCGTAATTCGCGCCGAGCTGCGCCAGCGGCTTGCCAAAGGCCTCGCGCGAGAGGCTGCGCCGGCACAGCATCCCGAGCGCCGCCTCCGCCTGTCCGATGGCCCTCATGCAGTGATGGATGCGCCCCGGTCCGAGCCGCCCTTGCGCGATCTCGAAGCCCCGCCCCTCGCCCAGCAGCAGGTTCTCCACCGGCACCCGAACGCCCGTGAACCGCAGGTGCATATGCCCGTGCGGCGCGTCGTCATGGCCATAGACCTCCATCGCGCGCAGCTTCTCGATGCCGGGGGTGGCGGCGGGCACGACGATCATCGAATGGCGCTGATGCTTCGGCAGATCTTCGCCCCCGGTGCGCACCATCACGATATAGACCGCGCAGCGCGGGTCGCCGGCACCGCTGGACCACCATTTCTCGCCATCGAGCACATAGTGATCGCCCTCGCGCACACAGGACATGGCGATATTGGTGGCATCCGAACTCGCCACATCGGGCTCGGTCATGAGATAGGCCGAGCGGATCTCGCCCGCGAGCAGCGGTGCGAGCCAGCGCGCCTTCATCGCCGGCGTGCCGTATTTGTGAAACACCTCCATGTTGCCGGTGTCGGGCGCGTTGCAGTTGAACACCTCCGGCGCGAGCGGGCTCTTGCCCATTTCCTCGGCGAAATAGGCATATTCCACGGTGCTCAGCCCGGGGCCCGCCTCCCTGTCGGTCAGCCAGAAATTCCACAGGCCCGCGGATTTCGCCCGCGCCTTGAGCCCCTCGAGGATCTCGGCCTGGCGCGGGGTATATTGCCAGCGGTCACCCTTGTTCACCTCGGCGTGGTATTCCGCCTCAAGGGGGGCGATCTCGTCGCGGATCATCGCCGCCACCCGATCGAGCAATGCCCGGATCTCCGGGCGCATCCCAAGGTTCATGTCCATGTCTGACCGCCTTTCACAATTGCGCCCCCAATTGAACGCAGCACGCCCCCAGCCGCAAGGGCGAATGGGACCTAACCGGCCATCGAGGCGGCGAAACGCTCGAACAGGTAGAAGCTGTCCTGCGGGCCGGGGCTGGCCTCCGGGTGATGCTGCACCGAGAACACGGGCCGATCCCTGAGCCGGATGCCGCAATTGGACCCGTCGAAGAGCGAGACATGCGTCTCGATCACGCCCTCGGGCAGGCTCTGGGCATCGACGGCGAAACCGTGGTTCATCGAGGTGATCTCGACCTTGCCGGTCTCCAGATCCTTCACCGGGTGGTTGGCGCCATGATGGCCGTGGTTCATCTTGACCGTCCGGCCGCCCAGCGCCAGCGCCAGCATCTGATGGCCAAGGCAGATCCCGAAGAGCGGCAGGCCACGATCCAGAACGCCCCGGATCATCGGCACGGCATATTCCCCCGTCGCCGCCGGATCGCCCGGACCGTTGGACAGGAACACGCCGTCAGGCTCATGCGCCAGCACCTCCTCGGCGGTGGCGGTGGCGGGCAGGACGGTGACCTCGCAGCCCGCGCTCGCCAGGCATCGCAGGATGTTGCGCTTGGCGCCATAATCGACCGCCACGACCTTGTGGCGCGCCTCGGTCTGGCGGGTATAGCCCGCAGGCCAGGCCCAGCGCATCTCGTCCCAGCGATAGGATTGCGCGCATGTCACGCGCCGGGCGAGATCCATCCCCTCGAGCCCCGCGAAACCGCGTGCCCTGGCCACCAGCCCCGCCACGTCGAAATCACCCGACGGATCATGCGCGAGCGCGACGTGCGGCGCGCCCTGCTGGCGGATCGCCCGTGTCAGGCGCCGCGTGTCCACGCCGCCGATGGCGATGCGCCCGCGCCGCGCCAGCCACTGCGCCAGATGCTCCTCGGCGCGCCAGTTCGAGGGCGCGGTCGGATCCCATTTGACCACCATGCCCTCGGCCACCGGCTCGGCGGTTTCGTCATCCTGCGCGTTGACGCCCACATTGCCGACATGCGGAAAGGTGAAGGTCACGATCTGCCCGGCATAGGAGGGGTCGGTCATGATCTCCTGATAGCCGGTCATCGCGGTGTTGAAGCACAGCTCCGCCACCGTCTCGCCCACCGCGCCGAAGCCCTGCCCGTAAAAGAGCGAGCCATCGGCAAGGGCAAGACAGGCGGTCGAGCGGGGCTTGGCGGCTTGGGCCATCGGGCGCGTCTCCGGGGATGGGCAAATCGGCGCATTCCTATGCCCGCCCCCGGCCCGGGTCAAGCCGCGATCGGCACGCCACAGGGCCGTTCCGGCAATCCGTTGTGTGACGGTGCGATGGGGCGACGATCGTTGGCGGCGCAGGCGTCACGGGCCGGCACATATGCAGCGGCGCCCCGCCCGATCCTGCGGGGCGCGCGCGCGAGAGAGAGAGTGTGTGTGTCGGTTCAGCGCGAGAGAAGTTCCTGGAAGGTCCCGAGAACCTCTGATCCCCGGAGGCCGCGCCCGTCGAGATTGGCGGCCCATTCCTGGCTGACCTCGGCCATCAATGCCTTGAGGCGCTCCTTGTCCTGCTCCGGGAATTCGACCATCCGCGTGCCGGCGGCCTCGATCAGGGCGATGTCATCGGCCTCCATCTCTTCGGTCGCGCGGCATCCGGCCTCGACGATCTCGTTGCCGACCTCGGTCATCGCATCGCGCACGTCCTGCGGCAATTGCGCCCAACGGTCGCGCGAGATCATGTAGGTGGCGACGAAGCTGCCGAAATTCAGACCCACCGTCGCGGCCGTCGCATGGCGTTGCAGGTCATAGGGCGGGACCGAGGAATGCGGGAAGAGGAAACCGTCGATCGTGCCGCGCGCCGCGGCCTCGCGCACCTCCGGGGTGGGGATCTGGACGGGCACCGCGTCGAGCTTGCGGATCGCGATCTCCTTTGCGCCGCCGCTGGTGCGGATCTTCTGCCCCGAGAAACTGTGCAGCCCCTCGAGCGCCGCGCCGGCCGGCGTCATGTAGATCTGATAGGGCGGAAGCACGAGCACGAACAGGGCGCGCACGCCGTTCGGCTCGAATTCGAGCTGGTCGAGCAATCCGCCCTCGCGGGCCATCTCCCAATAGGCGCGCGTGCCCTCACAGGCCGAGGTGAACCCCTCGGGCAGCTCGGCCACCACCGAAAGGGGCAGCTTGTCGGAGACGAAGGAAGGCGCGACATAGCCGATATCGGTCACGCCCGAGAGCGTGAGATCCATGAGATCGCGCGCCTTGCCAAGCTGCTCGGCGGGGAAATATTCAAACGTCACGGCCCCGTTGCTGCGCTCGGCGACCTGATCCATGAAGGGCTTGGTCATCTTCTCGGCGATATAATGCCCGACGGGAAAGGAATCGGCGACGCGCAGGGTCACCTGTTGCGCATGGGCGACAGGCGCGGCGAGCACGGCCATGGCCGCGCCCAGGGTCAGGATGGTCTTCATTTTCGGTCTCCTCCGGTTGAGTGCTCCCATTCAGGGAGGTTAGCGCCCCATGGTCGATGGCAGCCATGTGACGAGTTCTGGAACGAGGACGAGCAGGGCGATGACCAGAAGATGCGCCCAGAAATGCGGCACGATCCCGGCAAAGATCTCGCCCAGCGGCCGGCGCGTGAAGCGCGCCACCACAAAGGCGTTCATCCCGAGCGGCGGCGTCACCATTCCCAGCTCGGCAGTGATCACGACCATGACGCCGAACCAGACCGGATCGAAGCCGAGCGCGAGCACCACCGGAAGCACCACCGGCACGGTCAGGATCAGGATCGCGATCTGATCCATGAAGAACCCGAGGATGATATAGCCGCACAGGATGAGCACGAGGATCACCCAGGGGGCGACATCGAGGGCGCCGACAAAGGCGACGATATCGTGCGTCGTGCGGGTCAGGGTGAAGAAATAGCCGAAGATATGCGCGCCGATGATGATGAGCAGGATCATGCTGCTGGCCTCGGCGGCGCGCAGGACCGCCGCGCGCGCGGTGCCGAAGGTGAGCGTGCGCGCGCGCAGGGCGATCAGCAAGGCGCCAAAGGCGCCGATCCCGGAGGCCTCGGTCGGGGTGGCGATCCCGGTATAGATCGTCCCGGTCACGAGGAAGAAGAGCAGCAGCAGCGGCCAGACCGGCCGCAGCCCGGCGAATTTCTCGCGCATCGTGTATCGGCGCCCCATGGGCGCGCGGCCGGGGTCCTGCCAGACGAGGAAGGCGACCGTCAGGATGATCGCCAGCGTGACGATCACGCCCGGAATGATCCCGCCGATCAGCAGGTCGCCCACGCTGACATCCGCGATGATCCCGAAAAGGATGAGCGCGATGCTCGGGGGAATCAGCATGGCGAGCGTGCCGGAAATCGCCACCACGCCCGCGGCGAGCCTCGGCTCGTATCCCTGGCGCAGCATGGCCGGGATCGTCGTCGAGGAAAGCGTCGCGGCGGCAGCCGTGCTCGATCCGGAAATCGCGCCAAAGCCAGCACCCGCGACCGCGGTCGCCATGGCCAGCCCCCCGCGCAACCGCCCGATCCAGGCGGCAGCGGCGTCAAAGAGATCGTCCGCCACGCGACTGATGACCACGAATTCCGCCATCAGGATGAACATCGGGATCGTGATGAGCTCGTAGGAGCTCGCCTTGGTGAGGGGCGTTGTCGCGAGGATACCGAACAGCATGTTCGTGCCCCCGAAGAGATAAAGCCCCACCGCGCCGGACACCGCAAGCGCGAGCGCGACAGGCGCCCCCAGCACGAGCATCACGAAAAGAATGGCGATGGCAGTCGCGACCAGCATCAGCGGCCCTCCCCGGTCGGGGCAGCACCTGGTATGTCGGTGATCGGCGGCGGCGGCAGTTCCACGAGCACACGCCCGACAATTCCCGAAGCGATATGGGCAATCGCCCGATAGGCACAGCGCAGGGTGAACAGCCAGCAGCCCAGCGCCGCCGGCAGGATCGAGAGCCAGATCGGCCAGGGGATCGTCGTGTCGGTGACCTGCCCGCGCACAAGGGCAGTGTGCGTGCGTTCGCTCAACAGCCAGGCCACGAGCGCAAAGACCACCGCCCCGGCCGCATAGCAGAGCCCCTCGCCGACATGGCGCACACGCATCGGCAGGAACCGCTGGAACAGGTCGATCGAGATATGCCCGTGATTGTGCAGCGTGTGCGAGATCACGAAGAAGAACAGCACGACGACCAGATACATCGAGATCAGGTCATAGGCGAAGAATATCGGACGCGAGAAGAAATAGCGCAGCACGACATCGGTCACGACGACAAGCATGATCGCCACCATGGCAACGATCGAGAATTGCGCAAAGACCCTCTCGATCACAGCCAGCCCGTTCGAGACCTTCTGCAGGTATCGCATTCCTCCGCCCCCCTCTGGAACCTCGCGCCTGTGGCTGTCGTGAATGTTGCCTGCCGCGATCCCCACGGATCTCCGCCGGTCGCGCATCCTCATGATGCCGCTGAGCGGGCAATTGCCCGCCCCGCGACCCTGCGGCGTCCTCCCGCACGTCCCTCCCGCGCGCACCGCTCGTCACCGCGCCCAGGCGGCGAGGTTCGTCTCCTCCGGGCCGGATACTGACGGGTTGCCATCGTTTGTCAAGCAACCGCGTGCGCGTCTGCGCCGGGAGGGGGGTCAGGGGATCGCGGCGATCAGCCGCGAGAGCGCCGCGGCGGCATCGGCCTCGCGCCAGATTTCCTCGCCGAAGGCCAGGAAATCGGTCACGGGGGCGAGGCTGGCCACGGTTTCGGCGTCGAGCGCGCCTTCGGCCACGACGGGCAGTTCGATCATCTCCGACCACCATTCGAAAATCTCGCGCCCGGCACGCGCGCCGGTGCCGAGCGCGGTCATGCCCACCGGCCCGAAGGCGACATAATCGGCGCCCGCCTCGCCCGCGTTCATCCCGTCATGGCGCGAGGCGCCGCAGAACGCGCCGACGATGGCCTCGGGGCCGAGCGCCTTGCGCGCCGCGCGCACGCCGCGCGCGCCGTCGGGCAGATGCACCCCGTCGAGGCCGAGCCGCTCGACAAGGCCGAGATGGCGCTCGATCACCAGCGCCACGTCGCGCGCATGGGTCACTTCGCGGCAGGTATCGGCGGCGCGCGCCACGGTGTCTTCGTCGGTGCTGGCCAGGGTCAGGCGCAGGCAGGCCACCTCCTGCGCGTCGAGCACGGCGGCAAGGCGGGGGGCGAAGGCCTCCGGGTCGAACGCGGGCGGGGTGAGGAGGTAGATCTGCGGGCGCTCTGCGTCGGCCATGGCGAACTCCTTGGGACTGTCTGGCTCTCTTAGCGGGGAAATTCGGGCTTGGCCACTCGTCACGACAGGCCCGACGGCGCGCGGCTCAAATGCCCTCTGGCAAGCGCCTCGCCCGCTCTCTATCCTGAGGCACAGGACAAAAGGGACAGGATGCGTGGCGATTGCGGGGCTGGCCGAGGGGCTGACACGGGGCATCGAGGATCTGGGCGCGCGGGTCTCGGGGGCGCTCTTCGAGCCGGTGATCCGGCTGGGCGTCACGGGCCTTGCGCGGGCGGGCAAGACGGTGTTCATTACCGCGCTGGTGGCGAACCTGATGGACCGGGCGCGCATGGGCGGGCTGCGCGCCGAGGCCGAGGGGCGAATCCTCGCCGCCCATCTGCAACCGCAGCCCGATGTGACCCTGCCGCGCTTTGACTACGAGACGCATCTCGCGGCGCTGACCGGCCCCGAGCCGCACTGGCCCGAGAGCACGCGCGCGGTCTCCGAGTTGCGGCTGTCGCTGAGGGTGCGGCCCGGGGGCATGATCGGCGGGCTGACGGGGCCGCGCAGGGTGCATCTCGATATCGTCGATTATCCGGGCGAATGGCTGCTCGACCTGGCGCTGCTCGATCAGGATTACACGGCGTGGTCGCGCGCAGCGCTGGCGCGCGCCGAAGGCCGGCCCGAGGCCGCCGAATGGCGCGCGGCGCTCGGTGCCGCCGATCCGGCGGCCCCCCATGACGAGGCCACAGCCCAGCGGCTGGCGCGCGCCTATACCGGCTGGCTGGGGGCGGCGCGGGCGCGCGGCCTTGCCGATTGCACGCCGGGGCGGTTCCTTCTGCCGGGCGATCTGGCGGGCGCGCCGGTCGTGACCTTCGCGCCCCTGCCCGAGGCGCCGGGCGCGGGGCGCAGGAGCCTTCTGGCCGAGATGGCGCGCCGCTACGAGGCCTACAAGCGCGAGGTGGTGCGCCCCTTCTTTCGTGCCCATTTCGCGCGGATCGACCGGCAGATCGTGCTCGTCGATGTGCTCGACGCGATCCACAAGGGGCCGCAGGCCCTCGATGAGACGCGCCGCGCCATGGCCGCGATCCTCGGCGCGTTCCGGCCGGGGCGCAATGCCTTGCTCACGCAGCTCCTGCAGGGGCGGCGGGTCGAGCGGATCCTCTTTGCCGCGACCAAGGCCGACCACCTGCACCACAGCCAGCACGCGCGCCTGACGGCGATCATGGAGGCGCTCCTGCGCGAGGCGCGCGACCGCGCGGATTTCGCCGGGGCCGAGACCCGCGCCATGGCCATTGCCGCGCTGCGCGCCACGGTGGAGGAGGAACGCGCGCATGGCGGCAGGCGGCTCGGGATGGTGCGCGGGCGGCTCGAGGCGACCGGCAGGCAGGCGGCATTCCATCCCGGCGAATTGCCCGAGGATCCCGCGCGACTGCTGGCGCCCGCGCGTGCGGGCGCCGAGCGCTGGCTCGACGCGGAATTCGGCGCGATGCGCTTTGCGCCCGCGCGCCTCAACCTGCGCCCCGGCGAGGGGCCGCCGCATATCCGCCTCGACCGGGCGGCGGAATTTCTCATCGGGGACCGGCTGTGAGGCTGGCGCGCGCCCGGCTCTGGCAGGTGCCGCGGCTGGCGGCGATCCTCTGGGCGTTCAGCCGCGAGACCCCATGGCTGCCGCGCGTGCGCAGCCGGTGGGCCGATCTGTGGACGCTGGCCGTCGTGGTGCGGCGCGGCTGGGTGCGGGTGGCGCGGGTCGGGGGGCGCATCGCGGGCTTTCTCGTGCGCGATGGCAGCCGGGTGCACGCGCTCTATGTCTGCCCGCGCGCACGCGGGCAGGGCGTCGGCCGCGCGCTGCTGTCCGAGGCGAAAGCCGTGGGCGCGCTCGATCTCTGGGTTCTGGTGGCCAATGCGCCGGCGCGGCGGTTCTATGCCGCGCAGGGCTTTGCCGAGCTCGAACATGCGCAGGGCGGCGGCAATGACGAGGGGCTGCCCGATATCCTGATGACCTGGCGCGAAGGGAGGGGCGCATGAGCAAGGGGCCGGTGCTGATCGACATCGACGAAGGCCAGGAGGCCGCGCCCGACCGCGCGCCGCCGGTGCCCGAGGCCGCGCCCGAGGGCCGTGCCATGCGCGCGGCGATGGCGGGGATGGCGGTGCGGCGGCCCTCGTGGCTGGGGCGCGCGTTCGGGGCGCTGGCGGTGGCGCTCATCGGCGCGGCGGTGTCGGTGGCGACGTGGGATTTCGTCACCGGCCTTCTGGCGCGCGCGCCGGTGCTGGGCTGGACGGTGGCGGGGATCGGCGCGGCGCTTCTCGGGGTGGCGCTGCTCATCGGGCTGCGCGAGGTGGCGGGCCTGGCCCGGCTCGGCCGGCTCGACGCGCTGCGCGCCGAGGCCGGGGCGGCGCATCACGCCGGCGATCTGGCGGCGGCGCGCGCAGTGGTGGCGCGGCTCCGCGCGCTCTACCGGGGGCGGGCGGAGGTGGCCTGGGGGCTGGCGCGGCTCGAGGAGCGAGCGGGCGATGTCCTCGACGCCGACGCGCTGCTGGCGCTTGCCGAGGCAGAGGTGCTGGGAACGCTCGACGCCGCCGCCCTGCGCGAGGTGGAGGCGGCGGCGCGGCAGGTGGCCGCCATCACCGCGCTGGTGCCGCTGGCACTGGCCGATGTGGTGGCGGCGCTCGTCGCCAACCTGCGGATGATTCGCGCGGTGGCGGTGATCTATGGCGGGCACAGCGGCACGCTTGGCAACTGGCGGCTGGCGCGGGCGGTGATGGCGCATCTGGTGGCGACGGGGGCGGTGGCGGTGGGCGACGACCTCATCGGCAGCCTGGCGGGCGGCGGCCTCGTCTCCAGGCTCTCGCGGCGATTTGGCGAGGGGGTGATCAACGGCGCGCTCACCGCGCGGGTCGGGCTTGCGGCGATTGATCTGTGCCGCCCGCTGCCGCGCCTGGCCATGCCCGCGCCGACGGTGAGCGGTGTTCTGCGCCGCGCGCTCGCCGGGCTGTTCAGCCGCGGCGAGGAGGGGCGGGGCTGAGCGGGCGGCTCATCCGCCCCGGGCGAGGCGCGCCTTGACCAGCGCGCCGACCGCGCCGAAATCCATCTGCCCGGTGTGGCGCTCCTTGAGCTTGCCCATGATCTTGCCCATGTCGCGGATCGAGGTGGCACCGACATCGGCGATCGCACGGTCGATCGCCGCGCCGACCTCCTCCTGCGATAGCTGGCGTGGCAGGAATTCCTCGATCACCTTGATTTCGGCGCGCTCGCGCTCGGCAAGGTCGAGCCGACCGCCCTCTTCATAGGCGCGCACGCTCTCCTGGCGCTGCCTGGTCATCCTGGCGAGGATCGCCATGATTTCGGCATCGCCCAGCGGGGCGGCATCCGCCTTGGCGCGCTGCGCGATCTCCTGGTCCTTGATCGCCGCGTTGATGAGCCGCAGGGTGGCGAGGCGGCCCTGGTCCTTGTCCTTCATGGCCTGTTTGAGGGCCGTGTTGACCCGTTCGCGCAAATCCATCCGTTCCATCCCCATCGCCGTTTGCAAGCCTTTGCAGGCCCCGAAGCCTAGCCAAGGGCCGCCACCAAGGCAAGCTATGCGAATGCGCGCCCGAAGTGATCCGGGAACCCGCATGTGAGCGATGGTGTCATGGGCCGGATTCCCGCAGGGCGTGGCGACGACCCGCACGGGCGAGCGCCCGGATCGGATCGCCGGTGGCTGACCAGGCGGCCACGACGATGCCGATGGCGTCCGCGATGCTCGTGCTCCTGCGCCGTCTGTGCGCCGTGCCAGGTGTTGCGCACCACCGCGAAGCCGTTACCATGCGCCTGCTGGCCGAGGACGGAGGGATGACAAGGGGCATCCCCGCAGACCCCAGCGCGGCGGGGGCGACATGCAGGAGCAGGCACATAACATGCAGGAGCAGGCACCATGAGATTCGAGAACCGCCCGCTGTCCGATATCCGGGTCGGCGACAGCGCATCGCTGAGCCGGCTGGTGACGCTCGACGATCTCTACGTCTTTGCCACCACATCGGGCAATTACAACCCGATGCACCTGACGCAGGAAGATGCCGATCACGACGGGCGACCCGATGCCGTGGCGCCGGGCATGTTCGTCGCCGCGCTCGTCTCGGCGGTGATCGGGATGAAGCTGCCCGGGCCCGGAACGCTCTATCGCAGCCAGGTGGTGAATTTTCACGAGCGCGCCCATGCCGGGGATGAGCTGGTCACGACGGTGACGGTGCAATCCGTCGCCCCTGACGGGCAGATCACCGTCGCGACCGAGGTGCGGCGCGCCGCCGATGGCGCGCTCATCCTCGATGGCGAGGCATGCGTGATCGCACCCACGCAGAAGCATGTCTGGGACGGCATCGAGGTGCCCGGCCTCATCGTCCAGCGACACCGCCATTTCGAGGCGCTGATCGCGCGGGCGCGCCCGCTGCCGCCGCTGGTGACGGCGGTGGTGGCCCCGGAGGAGGAGAAATCGCTCCAGGGCGCGCTGATTGCCGCCGACGAAAGCATCATCACCCCCATCCTGATCGGCGATCCCGACCGGATCGCCGCCGCCGCCGCCGCCCTTGGCGTGGATCTCGACGGGGTGGCGATCGAGCCCTGTGCCGACCATGCCGCCGCCGCGCGACGCGCCTGCGAGCTGGTGCGCGAGGGGCGCGCGGGCGCGGTGATGAAGGGGCACCTGCATACCGACGCGCTGCTGCGCCCGATGATCGACCGGGCGACGGGCCTCAGGGTCGGGCGCCGCTTTACCCATGTCTTCGTGATGGATGTGCCGGGGCAGGATCATCCGATCCTCGTCACCGATGCCGCGATCAACATCGCACCCGACCTCGCGACCAAGGTCGATATTGTCCAGAATGCCATCGACCTCGCGCTTTCCATCGGCATCGAGGTGCCGCGCGTCGGGGTTCTCTCGGCGGTGGAAACGGTCAATCCGGCGATTGCCTCGTCGGTGGACGGGGCGCTTCTGTCCAAGATGGCCGAGCGCGGCCAGATCACCGGCGGGCTCGTTGACGGGCCGCTCGCGATGGACAACGCGGTGGATATCGGCGCGGCGCGCACCAAGGGGCTCACCTCCGAGGTCGCCGGGCGCGCCAATATCCTCGTGGTGCCGGGGCTCGACGCGGGCAACATGCTGGCCAAGCAGCTCGCCTATATCAGCCATGCCGAGGGGGCGGGGCTGGTGCTGGGGGCGCGGGTGCCGGTGATCCTCAATTCGCGCGCCGACAGCCCGATGGCGCGGCTCGCCTCCTGCGCGGTGGCGGCCTTGCGACACGCGGCGATGACGCAAACGCCTGCCGAACCCGCAGCACCCGGGGCAACGCCATGAGCGGCGGACGGCCGGAACCCGCGATCCTGACACTGAACGCCGGGTCCTCCTCGCTCAAGTTCGGGCTGTTCACGGCGGCGCTCGGGGTCATGGCGACGGGGCTCGTGGACCGGATCGGCGGCGAGGGCTCGCTGGTGCTGCGCGCGGCCAGCGGCGCGCCCCTCGTGCCGCCCGAGGGGCTGCACCGCGATTTCGCGGATCACGCGGCCGCGCTCGCCACCGCGCTCGCGGCGCTCGGCGCGCTCTTTCCCGCCTGCGCGATCGAGGCGGTGGGCCATCGCGTCGTGCATGGCGGCCCCGGGCATGACCGGCCCATCGTGATCGCGGGTGACACGCTGGACCGGCTGGCGGCGCTCGAGCCCTTCGCCCCCCTGCACCAGCCCCACAACCTGGCCGGGATCCGGGCCGCCATCTCGGCCTTTCCGAAGGCTGCGCAGGTCGCCTGTTTCGATACCGCCTTTCATCGCAGCCACCCGTTCGTCAACGACACCTTCGCCCTGCCGCGCGCCTTCTATGCGAAGGGCGTGCGGCGCTACGGCTTTCACGGGTTGAGCTACGAATTCATCGCGAGCGCGCTGGCACGCGACTGGCCGGCGCTGGCGCGGGGGCGCGTGATCGTCGCCCATCTCGGCAATGGCGCCTCGATGTGTGCGCTGCGCGAGGGGCGCTCGGTCGCCTCGACGATGGGTTTCTCGGCGCTCGACGGGCTGCCCATGGGCACCCGCTGCGGACAGCTCGATCCGGGCGTGGTGCTCTATCTGATGACCCACGAAGGCATGGATGCCGCTGCCATCTCGGACCTGCTCTACCGGCGCTCGGGGCTTCTGGGGATGTCGGGGATCTCGAACGACATGCGCAAGCTCGAGGAATCGGACACGCCCGGCGCGCGCGAGGCGATCGACTATTTCGTGTTCCGCATCCAGCGCGAGATGGGCGGGCTTGCAGCGGCGCTGCGGGGGCTCGACGGGGTGGTATTCTGCGGTGGCATTGGCGAGAATTCGCGCTTGATCCGGGCGCGGGTGGCCGAGGGCATGGGCTGGCTCGGGGTGCATGTCGATCCCGATCGCAACGCCGCGAACGGGCCGGTTCTCTCGCCCGAGGGGGCGCCGGTCACGGTTCTGACCATCCCCACGGATGAGGAAATCGTGATCGCGCGCGCCACCACCGCGCTCATGCCCCGCAGAAAAGAGGCCGCGCCGTGACACAGGCACACCGGCACACCGGTCCGGGCACAGACCCTCTTGCGCGCATACCCTCTCGCCGTTCCCGGCATGGTGGCCCCTGAGGGCCTACCAAGCTCTATTATATTTACCTTTATTTTCAACATATTGATCTGAATTTTGGCGAACCCAGAGGGTAGGTTCACCACGGTTTGTTCCAGATTTGGCCGTGCTATCAGCTTCCCCATGGCAGAGGCGGCCAGCCCTTCGCGGGTCCCGGTTTTGGTGTATCTCTGCACCTCGGCCAGCGTTTTGTGTCCAGTGATGGACATGATCTCATGTGCTGACGCTCCAGCCTCGGCCAGACGCCGCGCTCTCGGGTCAGCGGCCAGACCCCGGAGGCGCGGCTGGAGATGCGGCAGCGCCAATCGGCGCCGCTGGTCGCCGACCTCGAGCAATGGCTTCGCGGCGAGCGCGCGCTGCTGTCGAAGCACGCCAAGGTGGCGAAAGCCATCGACTATCTCCTGGCCCCGAAACATTGGCCCGGCTTCACGCGGTTCCTCGAGGACGGGCGGATCTGCCTCTCAAACAACGCCGCCGAGCGTTCCCTGCGCGGCGTGGCCCTCGGCCGGAAGGCCTGGCTATTCGCTGGATCAGAGCGCGGCGGTCAGCGCGGCGGCGATCTACACCTTGATCGGCACGGCCAGGCTCAACGACATCGACCCGCAGGCATGGCTCGCCGACGTCATCGCCCGCATCTCCGACACGCCCGTCTCACGCCTGCATGAACTGCTCCCGTGGAACTGGAAACCAGCAGATAAAACCGAAAGCGCCGTCAAGGCCGCATAGCCGCGGTGCTCGCCCCATGCTTGCGATCATCCTCTCAGAACCGCGCATCAAGCGAGACATAGATCGTCCGGCCCGGCTCATTCACCTGTGTCAGTTGCGCATCGAACAGGTTCGTGCGGCTGAGGTGGTTGGCATAGGTTTCATCTGTGACATTGTTCACACCGGCCCGCAGGGTCGTGGCTGTGCTCAGCTCATAGCTGCCGAAAAGATCCAGCGTGGCAAAACCCGATGTGGTGCCGGGGTCGCGCGACGGATCGATCCGGTCTTGCTTGGTGGCCCAATTCACCCGTGCGCCGGCACGCCACAGATCCTGGCTGTAAGCCATCGAAACCTGCCCCTGAAGAGGCGGAATTTGCGCCAAGGCGCGATTGTCCGTCGTGTTCTCGCCATAGGTGTATGTGGCATCGCCCCAGATTTCCCAACCGTCGCGTTCCCATCCTGCCGCGATTTCCACCCCGGCCAGTCGCGCGCTGACGTTGCGATAGATTGTTGTTCCTGCGACGGAGAACTGATCGCGCAGGATATAGTCATCCACCCAATCTGCATAGGCATTGGCATTGAGATACCATGCACCGCGATCCATTTGCACTCCGAGGTCAAGCTGGTGATGTTTTTCGGGGTTGATGTCGGGGTTGCCGACCCATCCCATTTGCGTGATGGCCCGCTCGGTTGCATCGGCGGTCCGGACCGACCGCGACAGCCCGGCGAAAAGAAGCGTATCGGCGTTCAGCTCATGCTCAAGGCGCAACAACCCACCGAAATTATGTTCTTCGCGCGCATTGTTGAAATTGGTGCCGTATTGCGCATTGTATAGCGTATTCGGCGAAACCCCGAGCGCGGGCGTCGCGCCGGCCTTGTCGGCCTCGGCCCGCACATAATCGTATCGAACGCCGTATTTCAGGCGCGTCGCGTTCGTAAGCTCGGTCCTGGCCTCGAAATAAAGCCCGGTCTGCGCAATCGTCACGTCCGGCCAGATCAGAAATCGCGCGCGGGACGGATCCTCGGCCTCAAGCATCGGGATCATACCCGGCATCCCCGCATAGGCCGTCGCGTCACGCGTATTGGACTGATAATCAAAACCCACCTTGGCCTCAGTCGCGCCAAAGCTCAGCTGCGCCTCGAGCTTGCCACCCATGGTGTTTGACGTCGCAGGCGTGCGCATCGCCATCATCCCCACGGGCCGCAGGCTGTAATTGTCCATCTCATGATCGACGGCGCTGTGATACAGCGTACCCTCGATCCGGGTGAGTGCGCCCCAGTCCACGTCGAAGCCCCCGCGCAAACGATATGTGGTGGTTTCGTCCCGGGGGCTGTCCATGCCGGCACCAGGGTAGAGCAAATCCTCGGCCAGGTCGTATTCGGCATCAAATGCCAGGTCCACGCCCTCCCCGACATAGCCGAGGGTCACACCGGCACTTTTCTGATCAAAGGAGCTGCGCACGGTTTCCCCCGAACCGTCCTTGTAGTTATCCGCCGATTTCAACTGACCGGCGGCCTTCATGTAGAACCCGCGCCCCAGATCGACGGTAATGCGACCACCAAGATCAAAATTGCCGCCGTTGCTGGACAGCCCGGTGCTGAACTCCCCCGAGAAGGGCGATTCAGGGTCAAGATCGGGCGCATCGCGTTCAAGGATCACCGTGCCGCCCGACCCACCGGGGCCATGGGTCACACTGGCATAGCCCTTTTCAACGATGACCCGGTCAGCACGATAGAACGAGGCCATTGCCGTAGGCGGGTCCATCCGGTTGGGACAGGCCCCAAAGGTGAAGGATCCTGCGTCGATCACATTGATCTGATTCTGCTGCTGGCCACGAATGACCAGCTCAAGACCATGGCCGCCCATACGCCCCGAGGTTACACCGGGAACCGAGCGCAAAGCCTCGGCACCATCCTGTGCCGGGGCGGTGCCGAGATCGGCGGGCGCAACGATGGTGGACATCGGAGCATCGGCGATCACATCGTCCTTGACAAGAATGGGATCAAGGGTGAACGCGGTGGCATTTCCGTCTTGTGCGAGGGCAGCGTTGGAGGTTGTGGAAAGCAGCAGGATAGCGGTGCCAAGGCACAGCTGTTTTTGTCTGGTCATGTTTCTTTACCGTCTGATCTTGTCAATGCAACCTGCGCTCATCCCGGCCCCGGGGCGTTCTGCCCCCAAAGCCGGTCAGCGCAACTGTCAGGAAAAATCAGATGGCAAAGGGCGGTGCGCGAATCGCATTCGGTCGCTCGGCGGCACGTCCATGGATCTGAGACGTGGCGTTGTTGCGGTAATCGAGCCGTGCGGAAGCGCGCGTCACAACGACTGGAGCAACGTCGCAGGCCGGAATATATGCGGACAGAATACAGAAAGGGCAATGCCCGCTCATATCGAATGGGGCCGCAGGTGGGCTGTCGCCGGCCTCCTCGGCGGGCAGAGTGATCACGCGCGTTCCGTCGCCGGTACAAAGGATCAGGCTGAAACCGCCGTTATCCCGCGCAGCGGCAGAGGAAACGGGCAGAAACGCCATCGCAGCCTGCACCGCAAGCGATACGAAGAGGGCAACAGCCACAAGCCTCTTCAGGCCGGCCATCTTGAGCGGAAGCGCGCACATGTCGGGTCTTGTCGAATCGAGAACGTGAAATGGCAAGCCTCGATTGAGCAGGCGTTGTTGCAGAACGCAGGCCTGAGGCGTGACTTCCAGTTCGTCATGCGATCGCGGGCGGGAGGTGGCTTGCTCATGCGGCCGGTGTAACCACTTGGATTATCGAAGTGAATCCCTCACGGCGATAGTTCTGCAACAATGCCAAATGCGATAGCCCAGCTCTACGAGTTGCGGCTACTTGTCACGACTCTCTTCCCAGATTTCGACAAAGTCATGACACTGGTGTAGCTCGAAGGACTGAATCGCCCCGGGTTTGTCGGAGGCCATCAACTTACGTAAGGATGATGGTTATGACGAAAAGAAAAATGGCAAATCGCTACTCGCCTGAGGTCCGCGCGCGTGCGGTCCGGATGGTGCTCGAGCATCAAGGCTCATACGAAACGCAGGCGGGCGCGATCGCGGCCATTGCACCCAAGATTGGCTGTATTCTCCAGACCCTGCGCGAATGGGTCAAGCAGGCTGAGAAAGACAGTGGTCTGCGCGACGGGGGCACGACCGAGGAACGGGACCGGATCAAGGTCTTGGAACGTGAGGTCCGGGCCTCTCAAGTCGGGCTGCGCCCTCCCTACGCGAAGAGAATGGTGCGGACGACGGGACTCGAACCCGTACTCTCATAGAGAAGCAGATTTTCGTACCACTTCGACTTTCGCCGCCGCCAAACGGCGTTCGTGGTCTGGACTGTCCCTTCACCATGGCCCGAAGGCTTTAGGCGCCGCCCGTCCAGTCTCTACACCTTCCCCGGAAGGGGCTTGGCTCGGGATTGGCCTAGGGCTCTGCCCCTTAGCGTTCCCCGACTTTGAGCGGTTCTACTCCGCGGATTTCCCCGCGGGCACTCCAATTCTAAAGTCTGCTGCGTCTACCGATTTCGCCACGTCCGCCTTTTGCCGCCGATTCTCACCCTTGGTCTCTGCTCCCATGCAGCACCTGGAGCAAAATCAGCCGTTTTTCGTCTCCCTAGACCCGCACCCATAACTCATTGTAATACCTTCCAGTTTTCTTCCAGAAGCTTTCTTGCAGCATGGTAGAAAAAAGACTTGTCAAGTCTGCTCTGTCTACCGGTTCCAGCAAGGGGCCGCCTCTGGACCTCTACCCGCCGCCCTCGCCTGCCTCAAGCCCAAAGCAAGGGGCGCGCGCCTCAGATCGCGTCGCCCGGCGCGGTCTCCTTGATCGCCTGCATCGCCACATAGGTCGAGGTTCCCGCCACATGCGGCAGGGTCGAGATCTGCTCGGCCAGAACCCGGCGATAGGCGGCCATGTCCTGCGTGCGCACCTTGAGCAGGTAGTCGAAATTCCCGGCGATGAGATGGGCCTGCTCGATCTCGGGGATCTTCGCCACCGCCGCGTTGAACGCGGCAAGCGCCGCCTCGCGCGTGTCGCGCAGCCGCACCTCGACAAAGCTCACATGATCGAAGCCGAGCCGGATCGGGTCGATCAGCGCGCGATAGCCGGTGATCACCCCGGCCCGTTCCAGCCGCCTGAGCCGCGCCTGGGTGGGCGATTTCGACAGGCCGATCGCGCGCGCCAGATCGGTGACGCTGATGCGCCCGTCACCCGCCAGAACCCGCAGAATCGCCTGGTCGAAACGATCCAGCCTGGCAAAGTCGTTCTGGCTCATTTTCATCCCGTTTTCGGTCTTATCGGCCACAATATACCCATGAATCGGGACAAGTCACCCTCCAATCGCTGCTATCCTGCATCAAGAAACCAGGGGGCCTTTTCATGCCGCATGACACCGATCTCCGCCGCGCCATCGAGCTTGCGACCTATGCCGACGAGGCCGGGACGCTGGCGCGCCTGACCGATCTTGCCGCGCTCTCGCAGGCGGATCGCGCCCGCATCGCCGCGCGCGGCGCCGATCTGGTGCGCGCCATTCGCGGCCAGTCGCGCCCCGGGCTGATGGAGGTGTTCCTCGCCGAATACGGCCTCTCGACCGATGAGGGGATCGCGCTCATGTGTCTTGCCGAGGCGCTGTTGCGGGTGCCCGATGCCGACACGATCGACGCGCTGATCGAGGACAAGATCGCGCCCTCGGACTGGGGCCGGCATATCGGCCATTCCACCTCGCCGCTGGTCAATGCCTCGACCTGGGCGCTGATGCTGACGGGGCGCGTGCTCAAGGACGAGGCGCCGGGCCCCGTGGGCCATCTGCGCGCCGCGATCAAGCGGCTGGGCGAGCCGGTGATCCGCACCGCCGTGGGCCGCGCGATGAAGGAAATGGGCCGCCAGTTCGTGCTGGGCGAGACGATTGAGGCCGCGATGGAGCGCGCGGCAGGGATGGAAAAGAAGGGCTACACCTATTCCTACGACATGCTGGGCGAGGCCGCGCGCACCGAGGCCGACGCCGCGCGCTATCACCTCAGCTATTCCCGCGCGATCAGCGCCATCGCCGCCGCCTGCCCCCACAAGGACATCCGGGCCAATCCCGGCATTTCGGTCAAGCTCTCGGCGCTGCACCCGCGCTATGAGGTGGCGCAGCGCGACGCGGTGATGCGCGTGCTGGTGCCGCGCCTGCGCAGCCTCGCGCTGCTGGCCAAATCCGCGCGCATGGGGCTCAATATCGACGCCGAGGAGGCCGACCGCCTGTCGCTCTCGCTCGACGTGATCGAGACCGTTCTGGCCGAGCCCGCGCTGGCCGGGTGGGACGGGTTCGGCGTGGTGGTGCAGGCTTATGGTCAGCGCGCGAGCCATGTCATCGACTTCCTGCACGATCTGGCCACGCGGCTCGACCGGCGGATCATGGTGCGGCTGGTGAAGGGGGCCTATTGGGATACCGAGATCAAGCGCGCGCAGGTGGCGGGGATCGACGGCTTTCCGGTCTTCACCTCGAAATCCGCGACCGACATCAGCTATATCGCCAATGCGCGCAAGCTGCTGTCGATGACCGACCGCATCTATCCGCAATTCGCCACCCATAACGCGCATACCGTGGCGGCGATCCTCGACATGGGCACGGACCGGCGCGCCTTCGAGTTCCAGCGCCTGCACGGCATGGGCGAGGCGCTCCATGACATCGTGCTGACATCCGAAGCCACGCGCTGCCGCATCTATGCGCCCGTCGGCGCGCATCGGGACCTTCTGGCCTATCTGGTGCGGCGGCTGCTGGAGAACGGCGCGAATTCCAGCTTCGTCAACCAGATCGTGGATGAGAGCGTGCCCCCCGAGACCGTCGCCCGCGACCCGTTCGAGGCGGTGAACGATCCGCAGCCGCACCTGCCGAAGGGGCCGGAGATGTTCCTGCCCGAGCGGCGTAATTCGCGCGGGTTCGATCTGCGCCATCAGCCCACGCTCGACGCGATCGAGGCGGCACGCGCGCCCTTTGCCACGCACGAATGGCAGGCCGGGCCGATCCTCGCGGGCAAGGCCGCGCCGCATGAGCCCGAGCGCGTCGAGAACCCCGCCGATCCTGCCGACAGCCCCGGCACCGTGGCCATTGCCTCGGACAGGGATGTGGAAACCGCGCTCGACGCAGCACGGCCCTGGGAGGCCCCCGCTACCGAGCGCGGCACGGTGCTGAACAAGGCCGCCGACCTCTACGAGGAGAATTTCGGCGAGATCTTCGCAATCCTGCACCGCGAGGCGGGCAAGTCGATCCCCGACGCGGTGGCCGAACTGCGCGAGGCGGTGGATTTCCTGCGCTATTACGCCGCTAACGCGCCCGAAGCACAGCCCGTCGGCACCTTCACCTGCATTTCCCCCTGGAACTTTCCGCTCGCCATCTTCACCGGCCAGATCGCGGCGGCGCTGGCGGCAGGCAATGCGGTGCTGTCGAAACCGGCCGAACAGACCCCGCTCATCGCCCATCTGGCCGTCGGCCTGATGCACCGCGCGGGCGTGCCCGCCACGGCGCTCCAGCTTCTGCCCGGCGCGGGCGAGGTGGGGGCGGCACTCACCTCCGACGCGCGCGTGGGCGGCGTGGCCTTTACCGGCTCGACCGAGACGGCGCTGAAAATCCGCGCGGCCATGGCGCGCCACCTCGCCCCCGGCGCGCCGCTCATCGCCGAGACCGGCGGCATGAACGCGATGATCGTGGACAGCACCGCGCTGCCGGAACAGGCGGTGCAGGCGATCGTGGAATCGGCGTTTCAGTCCGCTGGCCAGCGCTGTTCGGCGCTGCGCTGCCTCTATGTGCAGGAGGATATCGCGCCGCATGTCACCGAGATGCTCATTGGCGCGATGGACGCGCTCTCTGTCGGCAATCCCTGGCATCTGAGCACCGATTGCGGCCCGGTGATCGACGAGGAGGCGCGTTCGGGCATCGCCGCGCATATCCAGCAGGCCCGCGCCGAGGGGCGGCTCCTGCACGAACTCTCGACCCCCAACGCCGGCACCTTTATCGCGCCGACGCTGATCCGGGTGGGTGGCATCGGCGAGATCGAGCGCGAGATTTTCGGCCCCGTGCTGCATCTCGCAACCTTCAGGGCGCGCGATCTCGACAAGGTCATCGGCGATATCAACGCCACCGGCTTTGGCCTGACCTTCGGGCTGATGACGCGGATCGACGACCGCGTGCAGCATGTCACCGAGGCGGTCCATGCGGGCAATATCTATGTCAACCGCAACCAGATCGGCGCCATCGTGGGCAGCCAGCCCTTTGGCGGCGAGGGGATGTCGGGCACCGGCCCCAAGGCGGGCGGGCCGCATTACCTCGCGCGGTTCTGCGCCCGGCCCGTGCCGGTCGCGGGCACGGCATGGGACGCGGCGATGCCGGTGGCCGAGGTGCAAAAGGCGCTCGACGCCGCCAATGCCGCCCCACCCGCGCCACGCGCGGCGCTGGTGCTGCCGGGGCCGACGGGGGAATCGAACCGGCTCACCACCCATCCGCGCGCAGCACTGCTCTGCCTCGGTCCGGGGGAGGCGGCGGCAGAGGCGCAAAGGCGCGCGGTCGAGGCGCTTGGCGGTGTGGCGGTCGCGGCAACGGGCCGGGTGGACCCGGAGACGCTTGTCACCATGGGCGGGCTCTCGGGCGCGCTCTGGTGGGGCGAGGAGACAGAGGCGCGCGCCTACGCGAGCGCCATGGCGCGCCGCGCAGGCCCGATCCTGCCGCTGATCACCGGGCTGCCCGATACCGGCCACGCGCTGCATGAGCGTCACGTCTGCGTCGACACCACGGCGGCAGGCGGCAACGCGGCACTTCTGGGGGGCATGTCCTGACCGCGCGAGCGCCCGAAATCTTCAAAAGATTTCGGACCGCTTTCTTTTCAAGAAAGCGGCGCCAAGCCCGATCTTTGCGCCTTTCCGGGAGGGCGCAAGCGCGCTAGGTTCGGCCCATGTTCCCGATCCGCGATCACAACCCGTCACAGCGCACGCCCTATGTGACCTATGCGCTGATTGCGGCCAATATCCTGATATTCTTCGGGTATCTGCCGCTTTTCGGGGATGAGCGCGCACTCATGCGCTTCTATGCCGACTATGCGATGATCCCGGCGAAGGTCACGCAGGCGGGGGCCTGGTCGGGCATCGTCACCTCGATGTTCCTGCATGGCGGTCTCCTGCACCTGGCAGGCAACATGCTGTTCCTGTGGATCTTCGGCGACAATCTCGAGGACCGGATGGGCCACCTGCCCTATCTCGCCTTCTACTTCGCCTGCGGCATCGCGGCGGGGATCGCGCATATCCTCGGCGGACCGCTTTCGACGGTGCCGACGGTCGGCGCCTCGGGGGCGATAGCCGGGGTGATGGGGGGCTATCTTCTGCTGTTTCCGCGTGCGCGCGTCGATGTGCTGCTGATCTTCATCGTGTTCTTCCGGATCGTGACGATTCCCGCCGCGCTGATGCTGGTGCTGTGGTTCGCCTTTCAGGTGCTGGCCGGTCTTGGCAGCGATCCCGACATGGGCGGGGTCGCCTATTGGGCCCATGCGGGCGGCTTCATCGCGGGCGTGGTGCTGGCGCTGCCGGTGTTCTCGCGGCTCGGCGGCCCGCGCTTCTGGGCGGCGCATGGCGGGCTGCCACCCAACCCGCAGGCGCGCTACCGCTTGCGCCGCACCCCCATCCCCCGCGTGCGGCGTCGGCGCTGACCGCCACCTGCCCTTGCGGCGCGGCGCGGTGGCGATCCCGGCCTCTCTCGACGGGCCTGTGCCACCTGCCTCGGGATCCACGAGAAATGGGCCTCGGAGACGCAGACCGGCACCAGGTGGGGATGCCAGGATGGAACCAATGGAACGCAAGATGCTCTGAATGTGAAATGGCGCACCCAGTAGGATTCGAACCTACGACCTTCGCCTTCGGAGCAATTAATCGTGGTCTATCCGAAATGCGCGACGCAGCACGCCACGGCACGCTAACATATTAAAATCGCTTGTGTTTCAGTTGGCTCGTCGCCGAAATCAATAGCCGCAACTACTCCGTAGCTTTCGCCTGGGTTTGGGCACGGTTTTCTGAGACAGTCGCGAGCGCTATTTCCGACAGGAACGGGAGTAGAACATGACTGACAGAACGAACGAGATGACAGGCGCTACGGAGGCCGCGGCCCCGACGACGCGC
>JACIYT010000012.1 GCA_014359765.1 Roseovarius sp. | reverse complement strand
TCGAGAAGGTCATGGCGCTGCGCATTCCCGCAGCGCGGGTCGGGTATCTCGCGAAAGATCGTGATCAGCGACGGCATCGGATTCCTCCATTCTGGCAACCCCAGAAGAATCCACATCACCCCGCCGCGCCAGCGCTATTTCTCAAATGCGATTCCCCTGCTTGCCGCGTCTCAGGCGCGCCGCCGTCGGCTGCGCCGCGTTGGCGCGCTGGCGTCGCCGGTGCCATCGGAGGCCGAAGAGAACCCCCCGAGTGCTGCGGCGATCTGTTCGAGCGTCGGGCGCGGGCCGCGGGGTCTTTCCTCGAGCGCGGCGCGCATCTGTGCCAGATGCGCGGGCTGGGTGCCGCAGCAGCCGCCGATGATCGTCGCCCCCGCATCGCGCGCGAGCACCGCATATTCGGCCATCAGCTCCGGCGTGCCGTCGTAATGGATGTGGCCGTCGTGGTATTTCGGGATGCCGGCATTGCCCTTGGCGATCAGCGGCCGCTCCGGCCCCTGCGCGGCAAAACCCAGCACCGTGCGCAAGAGGTCCGAGGCCCCCACGCCGCAATTGGCGCCAAAGGCGAGCGGCGGGTTGGGCAGCTTTTCCACCAGTTTCGCCAGATCCCCGGCGGTCACGCCCATCATCGTGCGCCCGGCGGTGTCAAAGCTCATCGTGCCGCACCAGGGCATGTCGGCGAGGCGAAACGCCTCGGCGGCGGCGCGGTATTCCTCGGGGGCCGAGATCGTTTCGAGCCAGAGCACATCGGCGCCGCCTTCCTTGAGCCCCTCGGCCTGTTCGTGAAAGATCTCCACCGCCAGCTCATGTGTGAGCGTGCCCATCGGCGCCATGATCTCGCCCGTCGGCCCGACCGATCCCGCCACCACCACCGGACGGCCCGCGCGATCGGCCACCTCGCGCCCGATCTCGGCGGCGATGCGCGACAATTCGCGCGCGCGCCGCTGCGCGCCGTGCAGCTTCAGCCGCGCGGCATTGCCGCCGAAGGAATTGGTGAGAAAGAGATCGCTTCCCGCGTCCACCGCACCCTTGTAGAGGGTGCGGATACGGTCGGGGTGCTCGTCATTCCACAACTCGGGCGCATCGCCCGATTGCAGCCCCATGTTGAAGAGATTGGTGCCGGTCGCCCCATCGGCGAGAATCCAGTCGCGGGTGGCGAGCATCCTGGTGAGCGCATTGGTCATGCCGGGGGTCCTGTGCCTTGGGTTGTGTTCTTGCCGGAGGGGGGAGGAGGGGCCGCGCCCTCAGGCTTCCCTGACCAGCTGTTCCTTGGCGACGCGCAGCAATTCCTCCATCTTGGCGCGGATCGTGTCGGCATCGGCGATGTCGCCCAGATCGGCAGCCACCTTGCGCACCACGTCCTCGTGGCCGGCCTCCTCGAAATCGGCCTTCACCACCTCGAGCGCATAGGCATTCGCCGCCTCGCCGGTCTTGCCCAGCAATTCGGCGGCCCAGAGCCCCAGCAGCTTGTTGCGCCGCGCCACGGCGCGGAACTTCATTTCCTCGTCATGGGCGAACTTGTTCTCGAAGGCGCTCTCGCGGTCGTCGAAGGTGGTCATCGGGCCGGTCCCCTTGCACTGGTTGGCGTCGCTCCCGATATGCCGTCTGCGCGCCCCGAGGGCAAGGGGCGCGGCGCGTTTGCGACACTTGCGACAGCGCCGGGCATCGACTAAGAGAGCGCAGCGGCGCGGCGCGTCCACATTCCAACCCAGGCGACGGAGTTTCCATGGCACGGCGCAAGAAAATCTACGAAGGCAAGGCCAAGGTCCTCTATGAAGGCCCCGAGCCGGGCACGATCATCCAGTATTTCAAGGACGACGCCACCGCCTTCAACGCCGAGAAGAAGGCCGTGATCGAGGGCAAGGGCGTGCTCAACAACATGCTCTCGGAATATTTCATGACCGGGCTCAACAATATCGGCGTGCCCACGCATTTCATCCGCCGGGTGAACATGCGCGAACAGCTCGTGCGCGCCTGCGAGATCATCCCGCTCGAGGTGATCGTGCGCAATTTCGCCGCCGGGACCATGGCCAAGCGGCTCGGCATGGACGAGGGCACGCAATTGCCGCGCCCGATCGTGGAATACTGCCTCAAGGATGACAAGCTCGGCGATCCGCTGGTGACCGAGGAACATATCGCCGCCTTCGGCTGGGCCAGCCAGCAGGACATGGATGACATCCTCAGCCTCGCGCTGCGCGTGAACGATTTCCTCGCGGGCGTGATGTATGGCGTGGGAATCAAGCTCATCGATTTCAAGATCGAGGTGGGGCGCGTCTATGAGGGTGATTTCCAGCGCCTCGTCGTGGCCGACGAGATCAGCCCCGACAGCTGCCGGCTGTGGGACATCCAGACCGGGCGCAAGCTCGACAAGGACGTGTTCCGCCGCGATCTGGGCTCGCTCACCGATGCCTATACCGAGGTGGCGACGCGGCTCGGCGTCATGCCCCGCGGCGCGACCCCGATGGCGCGCCCGACGCTGATCAACTGAAGGAGCCCGCCGATGAAGGCCCGCGTGCATGTGATGTTGAAGGAGGGCGTGCTCGACCCGCAGGGCGAAGCGGTGCGCCATGCGCTTGGCCAGCTCGGCTTCGAGGGGGTCGAGCAGGTGCGCCAGGGCAAGGTGATCGAGCTCGACCTCGCCGAGACCGATGCCGCGAAGGCGCGCGAGGCGGTGACGCAGATGTGCGAGAAGCTCCTCGCCAATACCGTGATCGAAAGCTATTCGGTCGAGCTGAACTGAACTGAACTGAACTGACCTGAACCGAGGTGCTGGCGGCTCAGCCCGCCAGCAGGGCCTCGGCGGCGGCGCGCGCCTCGGGCGTGACCCGCTCGCCCGAGAGCATTCGGGCGATCTCGTCCACGCGGTCGGCCCCGGCAAGGGCGCGCACTGTCGAGGTCGTGACGGCACCCTCCACCCGCTTTTCCACCCGCCAGTGATGCGCCCCGCGCGCCGCGACCTGCGGCGCATGGGTCACGACGAGAACCTGCCCGCTCGCGGCCAGCCGCGCCAGACGGCGGCCCACGGCATCCGCCGTGGCCCCGCCCACGCCGCGGTCGATCTCGTCGAAGATCAGCGTGAGGCCGGTGTCGGGACCCGCGAGGCAGAGCTTGAGCGCCAGCAGAAAGCGGCTGAGCTCGCCCCCCGAGGCGATGCGCGCAAGCGGGCCGGCGGGCGCGCCGGGATTGGTGGCGACGGTAAAGCTCACGGTGTCGCGGCCCGAGGGGCCAGGCTCGGCGGGGGTGATTTCGGTGGTGAAGACCGCGCGCTCCATGCGCAGCGGCGCAAGCTCGGCCATCACCGCCGCATCGAGCCGCGCGGCAGCCTCCCGCCGGGCGGCGCTGAGGGCGCTGGCCGCCGCGTCGTAGCGGCGCGCTGCCGCGTCGCGCGCCGCGCGCCGTGCGATCAGGTCGTCCGCGCCCGCGTCGAGCGCGGCGAGACGCGCGCGCAGTTCCCCGGCGAAGCCGGCCAGCTCGTCGGGCCGCACACCATGCTTGCGCGCCAGCCCGCGAATGGCAAACAGCCGCTCCTCGCAGCTTTCCAGATCGAGCGGGTCGAATTCGAGCGCCTCGAGCGCGCGCGCGGTCTCGCGCCCCGCCTCGTCAAGCTCGACCAGCGCACGCCCGAGCGCGGCGAGGGCCGCGTCGAGCCGTCCTTCGGCCTTGTCGGCGGCGCCCTCGAGCCAGCGCAGCGCATCGCCCGCAGCCCCCTCGGCCCCCTCCGGTCCGATCGCCCGGGCGGCGTGCGCGATCTCCTCGCGCAGCCGCTCGGCCCCCTGCATCAGGCGGCGGCGCGTGTCGAGCGCGGCCTCCTCGCCCGGCTGCGGGTCGAGCGCGTCGAGCTCGGCCGCGGCGTAGCGCAGGAAGTCCTCCTCGGCGCGGATCCCCGCCAGCGCCGCCTCGGCGGCGTCGAGCGCCTTCTGCGCCTCGGCCCGCGTGCGCCAGGCCGCGCGGGTCTCGTCGCGGGCCGCCCCCAGCCCGCCGAAAGCGTCGAGCAGGTCACGGTGGCCGCGCGCGTCGAGCAAGCCGCGATCGTCATGCTGGCCGTGCAGTTCCACCAGCGTCGCCGAAATCTGCCGCAGCACCTCGCCCGAGACGCGGCGATCGTTGACCCAGGCGGTCTTGCGGCCGTCGCGCGCATTCACCCGGCGCAGGATCAGCGCCTCCTCCACCGGCAGCCCCGCCTCGCCGAGCACCGCGCGGGCCGGGTGATCGGGGCCGAGGGCGAATTCGGCCAGCACCTCGCCGCGCTCGGCACCCGCGCGCACCAGATCGGCCCGCCCGCGCCAGCCCAGAACGAAACCCAGGCAATCGAGCAGGATCGACTTGCCCGCCCCGGTCTCTCCCGTGAGCACGTTGAGCCCCGGCCGAAAACCGAGCTCCAGCCGCTCGATCAGGAGCATGTCGCGGATATCGAGCACGCGCAGCATCGGATCAACCCGTGGGGCAGGGGGCCGGCCCGCCCGCCCTCAGAGCCACTGGCCCTGAACGGTCTGGCGGTAGATCGCGCGCAGCCAGTTGTCGCCCGCCGCCTCCAGCGTGTGGCCCTGTCCGGTCAGCAGCTTGTAGCTGTCCTCATACCAGTCGGTCCCGCGGAAATTGTGGCCGAGGATCGCGCCTGCGGTGCGCGCCTCATCGACCAGCCCGAGCGCGAGATAGGCCTCGACCAGCCGGTGCAGCGCCTCGGGCGTCTGGGTCGTGGTCTGGAAATCCTCCACCACCACGCGAAAACGGTTGATGGCGGCGCCGAAATGGTCGCGCTTGAGATAGTAGCGGCCGACTTCCATTTCCTTCGAGGCAAGGTGATCGAAGGCGAGATCGAACTTGAGCATCGCCGGGTTGGCATATTCGCTGTCGGGATAACGCTCGATCACCTCGCGCAGCGCCTGGAGCGCCTGAAAGGTCAGTCCCTGGTCGCGCCCGACCTCGTCGATCTGGTCGTAATAGCTGAGCGCGAGGAGATATTGCGCATAGGCCGCATCCTCGTCGGCGGGGAAGAAATCGATATAGCGTTGCGCGGCGGCGCGGCTTTGTTCGTAATCGCGGTCCTGATGGTGGGCAAAGGCCTGCATGATGATGGCGCGCTTGGCGAAGGCGGAATAGGGATAGAGCCGCTCGACCTCGGCAAAGCTCTGGGCGGCGAGCTTGGGCTTGCGCCGCGCGAGATCGTATTCGCCCCGCTCGAAGATCTGCTGGGCAGTGAACTGTTCGTAATCGATATTGCCGCGCTCGACGCTCTCGCCGCCGTCACAGCCTGCCAGCGCCAGCACGAGAAAGGCCGCCGCCGCGATTCGCCCCGGACCCTTGCCGATTGTCATGCGCATTCTTCCCGTCGTGATCGTGGTGTGGCGATTCACCCGTTGCGGGCGGATCCGCCGATGCCACGCTCTAGCACATATGTTTGCCGTGCAAAACGCCTTTGGCAAGCGCACGCGCGGGATGCCCGGGAGGGCCGCGCGGCGCGGCCCTCTTTGCCGGATGCGGTCCTGGTCAGTTCGCCTGACGCCGCAGGAAGGCCGGGATCTCGATGCGGTCTTCCTCGTCCTGATGCGCGTGCGGCGCGGAATGGACGCTCGGCTGCTGACGGGCCGGGCGCGGTGCCTCGGCGGCGGCGTGGCCGGTCATGCGGTTGATCAGCGAATTGATGCCGAAGCGCGGGCGCTCCTCGAATGCCGGCGCGGGGGCCGGGGCCGGGGCCGGGGTCTGGGCGGCCACACGGGCCGGCTGCTGCGACGGGACCTTGCCGACGGCGGCCTGCAGGCGGCGCAGCGTCTCGGGCGAGGGGGTGCCGGGCGCGCGCGGCGCGAGGTAGCCGTCGAGATCCTCTCCGGCATCGACCTCGATCGGCGCGGGGCGCATCTGCTCCTCGGCGCGGGGCTGGTAGGCGGGCGGCGGCAGGTCGTCCCCGTCCTCCATCTCGGCCTCGGTGATCTCGGGCATTGTCGCGGCGCGATCGAAGAGCGACGGCTCGTGCCCGGGCGCCAGCTCGGCGGTGGTGGCGGCGGCGTGATCGGCATGGATCGCCTCTTCGACGGCCTCGGGCTGTTTGAGCGGCTGCGCGAGGCTGCGCCGCGGCACGGGGATATCGGCGACGTTGTCGGAGGCGTCGATGCCGGTGGCCACGACGCTCACCCGCATCCGGCCTTCCATCGCGGTGTCGAGCGTGGAGCCGACGATGATGTTGGCGTCGGGGTCCACCTCCTCGCGGATGCGGTTGGCGGCCTCGTCGAGCTCGAAGAGGGTCAGGTCATGCCCGCCGGTGATGTTGATGAGCACGCCGCGCGCGCCGCGCAGGCTGATCTCGTCCAGAAGCGGGTTGGCGATGGCCTTTTCGGCGGCCTGCACGGCGCGCTCCTCGCCCTCGGCCTCGCCGGTGCCCATCATCGCCTTGCCCATCTCGTCCATCACCGCGCGCACATCGGCGAAATCGAGGTTGATGAGGCCCGGGCGCACCATGAGGTCGGTCACGCCCTTGACGCCCTGGTAGAGCACGTCATCGGCCATCGAGAAGGCCTCGGTGAAGGTGGTCTTCTCGTTGGCGAGGCGAAAGAGGTTCTGGTTGGGGATGATGATGAGCGTATCGACCATCTTTTGCAGGGCCTCGACGCCCTCTTCGGCCTGGCGCATCCGCTTGGCGCCCTCGAACTGGAAGGGCTTGGTCACGACGCCGACCGTGAGCACGCCCAGCTCGCGCGCGGCCTGGGCGATGATCGGGGCCGCCCCGGTGCCGGTGCCGCCCCCCATGCCCGCGGTGATGAAGCACATATGCGCCCCGGCAAGTTGATCGACGATCTGCTCGATGCTTTCCTCGGCGGCGGCGGCGCCGATGCTGGCCTTGGCCCCGGCGCCGAGCCCCTCGGTCACCTTGATCCCGAGCTGGATGCGGTTTTCTGCCCGGCTCTGGCTGAGCGCCTGCGCGTCGGTATTGGCCACCACGAAATCCACCCCGTCGAGACACTTGTCGATCATGTTGTTGACCGCGTTGCCCCCGGCGCCGCCGACACCGAACACGGTGATCCGGGGCTTGAGCTCGTCATGTCCGGGCAATGAAAGATTGAGTGCCATAGCTCTGTCTGCCTCTTCTGGGGCCGCGTCTTGCGGGCCGCGTTCCGCCTCATCTGGGTTGATCTTACCGATGGTTGTGCCCATCGTCACCAAAAAAACACGATCAAACCCCCATATCTGGCCGTATTATGGCCGATTTCCGCGTGATTTCGCCGAGAGCGCCACATCTTGCGGTTACCAGTTGTCCCGGAACCACCGGACCGCGCGCCGCAGCGAGCGCGCCGGATAGCGATCCAGCGGAAGGTCGAAATCCCACCATTCGTCCTGCGGGTTGGCCGCAAACAGGCACATGCCGACCGCGCTGGCAAAGGCCGGGCCCGTCGCCGCCTGTGGCAGGCCGTGCACGCGCAAGGGCCGCCCGAGGCGCACGCGCTGGCCGAGGATGCGGCTGGCCAGCCCGTCGAGGCCGGGGATCTGGCTGCCGCCGCCGGTGAGCACGATCTGCTGGCTGGGCAGGTGATCGAATCCCGCCGCATCGAGCCGGGCGCGCACCTCTTCGAGGATTTCCTCGACGCGCGGGCGCATGATGCCGATGAGTTCGGCGCGGCTCACCCGGCGGCGATCATGTTCGAAATCGCCGGTATCGCCGCCGATCGCGATCATGTCGCGGTCGTCCATGCCGGTGGCGACGAGGCCGCCGTGAAAGGTCTTGATCCGTTCGGCGGTGCCCTGGGGGATCTGGAGGCCCATGGAAATGTCGCTGGTGACATGATCGCCGCCCATGCGCACGCTGTCGGCGTAGATCATGTGCTTGCGCAGAAAGATCGACACCCCCGCCGTGCCGCCGCCCAGGTCGATGCAGGCCGCGCCCAGTTCCTGCTCGTCCTCGACCAGCGCCGACAGCCCCGCGACATAGGCCGAGGAGGCCACGCCCGCGAGTTCGAGATCGCAGCGCTTGATGCAATGGGCGAGGTTCTGGAGAGCCACCGCATCGACGGTGAGCATGTGCATGTCGGTGCTCAGCCGGTGGCCGATCTGGCCGCGCGGGTCGATGAGGCCCGTGCGGTGATCGAGCGCGAAATTCACCGGCTGGGCGTGCAGCACCTCGCGGCCTGCGCCGATCTCGGGGAGATCGCAGGCGCTCAGCACGCGGCTGATATCCTGCTCGGTCACGGTATCGTCGATCACCTCGACCTCGCCGGCAAGCCCGTAGCTGCGCGGCCCGCCCCCGGCAAGGCAGGCGATGACGTGATCGACGCGGATCCCCGCCATCTTCTGCGCCGCCTGGAGGGCGGTGCGGATCGCGCGTTCGGTCTCGGCCATGGCCTCGATCTCGCCAAAGCGCACCCCGCGCGAGCGCGTGGTCGCCGCGCCGATCACGCGAAATCCCGCCTGGCCGGCCATCCGTCCGATCCCCTCGGCCTCGGCGAAGCGGCCGGTGCCGTCAAAGCGCAGCACGAGGCATGAGATCTTGGAGGTGCCGAGGTCGAGCACCGCCACCACGCCGCGCTGGATCGCCGCCTTGCGCATCGCGCGCATCGCGCGCTGGGATTGGTAAAGTCCGATCATCTGCCCGTCGCTCCCGAGGAATTGCCCGTTGTGCCGCCGCTGAGGGTGACCTGCCACCATTGCTCGGCCGCGGTTGCGCCCAGCCTCACCGTGGGGCGCGCGCCAAGCCGCATGTCGATGCGCGCAACGTCGCGCGAGAGCATGTCATTGGCCCGGTCGAGCACGATGACACGTTCGAGCGCTCGCACCGGATCGCTCTCGGGCAGGAGAATCCGCCTGCCATCGCCGAGCACCAGGTCCCAGCGCCGCTCGCCCATCCGCACGAGGCCGCGCACCGGCTGCCCGAGCGCCTGCGCCGCGCCGAGGATGTCGAGCGCCTGCGCCACCGCGCGATCGGCGCCAGCGCCGCTCAGCACCGGCAGGCCGGGGCGCTCGGCGCGGCTCTCGGCGCTGGCGATCGCCGCGCCGGTGATGTCGAGCACCTCGATTCCCTCGGGCGTGCGCCACAGCGCCACCGGCCTGCGCTCGGTGATCGTTGCCACCAGCGTGCCGCCCTGGCGGATGCGCAGATCGGCGCGCGCGACGGCGGGCAGCTCCTCGATCATGGCGCGGATCGCAGGCAGGTCGAGGTCAAAGGAACTGGCAGGCAGGTCGTAGGGAAAGATCTCGTGGATGTCCTCCTGCACGCCGGGGCTGGCGCCCTCGAGCGCGAGAAGGTGCACCATGAATTCGGGGCGCGTCTCGATCTGGCGGCGGATCTCCGTGAACCGCTCGGCGAGATCGGCGCGCCGCGCGGCATCGCCGAGATAGCCCGCCGTCAGCCCCGTGACGAGCAGGAGCGGCAGGCCGATGCGGACCAGGCGGCGATAGGCCGGGGTGAGGCGCATCCGCTCCAGCCGGTAGCTGAGGCGCGAGGGCGCGGGATCGGTGCGCGGGATCATCGGTCGCATGAGGCATCCTCCACCATCCAGCGCACCAGGTCCGGAAACGAGATCCCCATCGCCTGCGCCTGTTCGGGCACGAGCGAGGTGGGCGTCATGCCGGGCTGGGTGTTGGTCTCCAGCAGGATCAGCCCGTCGAGGCCGCGCGCCGCGTCCCAGCGGAAATCGGTGCGGCTCACGCCCCGGCAGCCGAGCGCCGCGTGTGCGCGGCGGGCATAATCGAGACAGGCGTCGAAGATCTCGGGCGGCAGATCGGCGGGGACGACATGGCGCGAGCCTCCGGGCTTGTATTTCGCGTCGTAGTCATACCAGCCATCGGTCAGGATATCGGTCACGGTCAAGGCGCGCCCGCCCATCACCGTGGTGGTGAGTTCCCGCCCCGGCGCGTAGCTCTCGACCATCACCACCTCGGGCATCGCGTCCGAGATCTGCGGCGGCGCGTTGGCGGCCTCGTGGACCAGATAGACGCCCACCGAGGAGCCCTCATTGTTGGGTTTGACCACATAGGGCGGCGGCAGGACATGGCGCGCGCGCACCTCGTCGCGCCGCGCGAGCACGCTCTCCACCACCGGCAGACCGGCGGCGCGATAGGCGGCCTTGGCGCGCGCCTTGTCCATGGCGAGCGCCGAGGACAGGACGCCCGAATGCGTATAGGGGATACGCAGCCATTCGAGCAGCCCCTGCACGCAGCCATCCTCGCCCCAGCGGCCATGGAGCGCGTTGAACACCACGTCGGGAGAGATTTCCTGCAGACGCGCGCAAAGATCGGCCCCGGCATCCACACCGGCCACCTCATAGCCCGCCTCCCGCAACGCCGCGATACACCCTTGTCCCGAGGACAGCGACACCTCGCGCTCTGCCGAGGGGCCGCCCATGATCACCGCAACCAGCGGGGAAGTTCTGCCCGAACGTCCCAAGACACTGCCTCTGTTTCCCGGACCTTCTGTCGATCCGTGTTTTTCTGTCAAAACTGCCTGTGCGCGGCCCTTATCGCGGGTCGCCATCCGGGGCCGGTTCGCCGACCCTCATGATTTCCCACTCTAACGCTATTCCGCTGTGTTGGAAAACCCTTTTTCGGACCTCTTCGCCAAGCCCCTCGAGATCGGCGGCGCTGGCCCCGCCGGTATTGATGAGGAAGTTGGGGTGCTTCTCGCTCATCTGCGCGTCCCCGCGCCGCGCCCCGCGCAGGCCCGCCTTGTCGATCACCGACCAGGCCTTGAGGTCGTGCACGTCATCGGCGCGGCCGGTGCTGCTGAATCCTGCGGGGTTGCGGAATGTGGAGCCGGCGCTGCGCTCCTTCGTGGGCTGGCTGGCGTCGCGGCGCGCGATCTGCTCGTCCATCTTCGCGGCCAGTGCCTCGGGCGCGCCGGGGCTGCCCTCGAATGTGGCGCTGGTGATCACCCAGCCCTCGGGCAGGCGGCTCTGGCGATAGCCGAAGGCCAGATCGGCGGGCGAGAGCGTCACCACCGCGCCCGCGCGCGTGACCGCCTGCGCCTCGACCAGATGATCGGCGACATAGGCGCCGTAACAGCCCGCGTTCATCCGCACCGCGCCGCCGATGCTGCCGGGGATGGTGCGCAGGAAGGTGAGATCAACGCCCGCCTCCGCCGCGCGCCGCGCCACATGCGCATCGAGCGCGGCGGCGCCCGCGGTCACGCGCGCGCCCGCCACCGAGATCGCGTTGAAGCCGCGCCCGAGCCGGATCACCACACCGCGAATGCCGCCATCGCGCACGATCAGGTTGGAGCCGACGCCCATGGGAAAGACCGGAACGCTCGGGTCCAGAGCGGCGAGGAACGCGCAGAGGTCTTCGGTATCGGCGGGCTGAAACAGCCAGTCGGCCGGCCCGCCGACGCGCAGCCAGGTCAGATCGGAAAGGGCGCGCCGGGGGGTCAGCGCGCCGCGGGTCCGGGGCATCGTCACCATGGGGCGGCTTTTGCCCGCGCGCGCGCCAAAGGGCAAGCCGCCTCAGTTGCGCGGCGGCACCATCTTGCCGGGGTTGAGGATGTTGTCGGGGTCAAGGGCGGCCTTGATCGCCCCCATCATCGCCCAGCCGCCCCCGTGCTCGCGCGCCATGTAGTCGAGCTTGCCCACGCCGATGCCGTGCTCGCCCGTCGAGGTGCCGCCCATGGCCAGCGCCCGCTCGACCATGCGCTCGGCGGCGGCCTTGGCGCGCGACAGCTCTTCTGCATCCCCCTCCTGCACCAGCAGCGTGGCGTGGAAATTGCCGTCGCCGACATGCCCGAGGATCGGCCCGTGGATCCCCGACCCGGCGAGATCGGCGCGGGTTTCCTCGATCGCCTCGGCCAGCCGCGAGATCGGCACGCAGATATCGGTGACGATGGCGCGCGCGCCCGGGCGGCTGGCCAGCACGGCGTAATAGGCATTGTGGCGCATCGTCCAGAGCGCCTTGCGCGCCTCGGGCTGCGTGGCCCAGTCAAAGCCCGAGCCACGATGATCGGCGGCGAGCGCGCCAAAGGCCTCGGCCTGCTCGGCGACGCCTGCGGAACTGCCATGGAATTCCAGCAGCAGGTGCGGCTTTTCGGGCAGGGTCATCTTCGCATAGGCATTGACCGCGCGCACGCTGTCGGTATCGAGCAGCTCGATCCGCGCCATGGGGATGCCGCACTGGATCGTGTCGATCACGGTCTGCACCGCGTCGGCCACGGTCTCGAAGGCGCAGACCGCCGCCGAGACCGCCTCGGGCTGGCCATGCAGGCGCAGCGTCAGCTCGGTGATCAGCCCGAGCGTGCCCTCGGAGCCGACGAACAGCCCGGTGAGGTCATAGCCCGCCGAGGACTTGCGCGCCGCGGTGCCGGTGCGGATCACCTCGCCCGCAGCCGTCACCACCTCGAGCCCCAGCACATTGTCGCGCATCGTGCCATAGCGCACGGCGGTGGTGCCGCTGGCGCGGGTCGAGGCCATCCCCCCGAGCGAGGCATTGGCCCCGGGATCGACCGGGAACATGAGGCCGGTTGCGCGCAGCTCCTCGTTGAGCGCCTCGCGGGTGACGCCGGGCTGCACGCGCGCCACCATATCGGCCTGCGCCACCTCCAGCACCCGGTTCATGCGGCTGAAATCCACCACAACCCCGCCGGAAAACGCCTGCGCCTGCCCCTCGAGCGAGGTGCCCGTGCCCCAGCCCACCACCGGCACGCGGGCGCGCGCGCAGGCGGCGACGATGCGCGCCACCTCTTCGGTGGTCTCGGGATAGGCCACGGCATCGGGGGGGGTGAGGGGAAAATGGCTTTCGCTGCGGCCGTGCAGGTCCAGATCGGACTTGGAGCGGCTGAGCCGTTGGCCTAGGAAGGAGGAGAGGTCGGCAAGAGCGGTCTGAATGTCCATGGGGCTGCCTTCGGTCGTGATGTCCGGCCCACCCTAGGCGAAGACCGCGCGATGCGAAAGCGCGGTGCGAGGTTCCATTCGGATGAGCGCGTGACGGAGAACCGGAACAGATCGTTTCTCGCGCGCCAGCGCCGGGCCGGGGTGATCCGCCTGCGCGAGGGCTGGCGGATGATGCGCAAGCGCGGCCCGAGCCAGTTCCAGTTCTGGGTGATCGCGCTCCTCGTCGGGATCGCGGCGGGGCTGGCCGCGGTTGGCTTTCGCATGGGAATCGAGGGGCTGGAGGGGCTGCTCTATCAGACCGGCGACGTGGCACGGCTGCATTCGACGGCGGGGCACATGCCCTGGTATTGGGTGTTGCTCGTGCCGGTGGCCGGCGGGCTGGTGGTGGGGCAGATCCTGCACCGCTTTACCCCTGACGGGCGGGTGCGCTCGGTGGCCGATGTGATCGAGGGCGCGGCGCTCAACGAGGGGCGGGTGGAGCGGCGCGAGGGGCTGGCCTCGGCGGCTGCCTCGCTGATCACGCTGGGGGCGGGCGGCTCCTCGGGGCGCGAGGGGCCGGTGGTGCATCTGGCGGGGGTGATCGCCTCCTGGGTGAGCGAGCGCATCCATGCCGACGGGATCACCGGGCGCGACCTGCTGGGCTGTGCCGTGGCGGCCGCCGTCTCCGCCTCGTTCAATGCGCCGATTGCCGGGGCGCTCTTTGCGCTCGAGGTGGTGCTGCGACATTTCGCGGTCCATGCCTTCGCGCCGATCGTGATCGCGAGCGTCGCGGGTACGGTGATCAACCGGCTTGTCTTTGGCGGTGTCGCCGAATTCACCCTGCCGGGCAGCCGCGCGCTCGAATTCTATGTCGAACTGCCCGCCTTCCTGATCCTGGGGCTGGTCTGCGGGCTGGTGGCGGCGCTGATGATGCTGGCGATCTTTCTGGCCGAGGACGCGGCGGGGCATCTGCAACTGCGCCTGCGCGTGCCGCGCTGGCTGCGGCCCGCCGGGGCGGGGCTGTTGCTGGGGGGGATGGCGATCTTTTTCCCGCATATCATCGGCGTGGGCTACGAGACGACCTTTGTCGCGCTCAGCGGCGGCCTTCTGTGGCATGAGGCGATCGTCTTTGCCGTGCTCAAGGTGGCGGCGGTGGCGATCACCATCGGCGGACGGATGGGGGGCGGGGTGTTCTCGCCCGCGCTGATGGTGGGGGCGCTGACGGGGCTGGCCTTTGGCCATGTCGCCACCGGGCTCCTGCCGCAGTATTCCGGCGCGCTGACGCTCTACGCGCTGGCGGGGATGGGGGCGGTGGCGGCGGCGGTTCTGGGGGCGCCGATCTCGACCACGCTGATCGTGTTCGAGCTGACCGGCGACTGGCAGACCGGCCTTGCGGTGATGGTCGCGGTCTCGACCTCGACGGCGCTCGGCTCGCGCCTCGTGAAACGTTCGTTCTTCCTGACGCAGCTCATGCGGCGGGGGATCCGCCTCGCCGCGGGGCCGCAGGATTACCTGCTGGCGATGTTCCGCGTCACCCGCCTCATGCGCCCGCGCGATCACGAGCGCGCGCCGGGCGAGGATCAGTGCCGGGCGCTGATCGAGCAGGGGCATTATCTCGACGCGCGGGCGACGCTCGAGACGGCGATGCCCGCCTTTGACCGCGCCGGCGCGCCGTTCCTGCCGGTGCTGGCCTTCCCCCCGGATGGCGAGGGGCCGCCCGAACTGCTCGGCGTGCTCTACCATGTCGATGCGCTCAAGGCCTATAACCGCGCGCTGGCGGCGGTCTCGCGGGAGGAGCATGGCTAGGCGGTGGCTAGGCGGTGGCGAGGCGATGGTGGGTGATGAGAGACTCGAACTCCCGACATCTTCGGTGTAAACGAAGCGCTCTACCAGCTGAGCTAATCACCCGTGGCGCGTGTCCTAGCGAAAGCCGCGGGCGCGCGCAAGCGGGGGCGTGATCAGACCCGTTCGACGGTGACGCGCGAGGTGGCGTAAAACGCGATGTGATCCTTGATCTCGGCGACCTCGGGGCGGGGGTTCTCATAGCTCCAGGCGGCGTTGGTCAGCGTCTGGCTCTTGGTCACGATGGAGAAGAATCGCGCGTCGCCCTTGAAGGGGCAATGGCTGGTCTGTTCGCTCTCCTCGAGAAAGGCCATGGCGATGTCCTCGCGCGGGAAATAGATGACAAAGGGATAGTCACCCTCGGTGAGCTCCAGCGCATTGCGGCTCTCGGCGAGCACGGCGCCGCCTGCGCGCACGCTCCAGCTGCCCTCTGCCTTGCGAATGGTGATCCTGGGCATGGTCGTGTCCTTCCCTATGCGGTTATCGGCCTCCGGTCTGCCGCCGGAAGCTCACAGAATTATGTCAAAGCGGTTGCGTCGCGTGATCCATCCATAACCGCGCCGGGGGCGAAAGCAGAGGCCCCAACTTGTCGCGGCATTGGGCATGGTAGCCGTCGAGCCAGGCGCGCTCGGCCTGCGAGAGCATCCCGGCCGCGATCAGGCGGCGGTCGATCGGGGCGAATGTCAGCGTCTCGAAATCGCGCTGCGTGGCCCCGTCGCCGCCCGGCGCGGGGGCGGCCTCGCGCACCACGATCAGGTTCTCGATGCGGATGCCAAACGCCCCCTCGCGGTAATATCCCGGCTCGTTCGACAGGATCATGCCGGGGCGGAGCGGCACCTCCGACAGGCGCGAGAGGCGCTGCGGCCCCTCGTGCACGCAGGCATAGACACCCACGCCATGCCCGGTGCCGTGGCCGTAATCCTGATCTGCCAGCCACAGCGGATAGCGCGCCAGCGCGTCGAGATCGCGCCCGGCGAGGCCCGCCGGAAAGCGCAGCCGCGAGATGGCGATCATCCCTTGCAACACGCGGGTAAAGGCCGCGCGCTCGGCCTCGCCGGGGGTGCCCACGGGCAGGGTGCGGGTGATGTCGGTGGTCCCGTCGAGATATTGCCCGCCGCTGTCGAGCACCACCAGATCGCCCTCCTGCAGGGTGCGGTTGCTCGCCTCGGTCACGCGGTAATGCGGCAGCGCGCCGTTGGGGCCCGCGCCCGCAATGGTGTCAAAGCTGATGTCGAGAAGCTGCCCGGTGGCGGCGCGGCAGGCCTCCAGTTTCGTCACCACGTCGATTTCGGTCAGGCTGCCGGGGGGCTGGTCATCGAACCACGCGAGGAATTCGCAGACCGCAGCCCCATCGCGCAGATGCGCGCGGCGGGTGGCGGCAAGCTCGGCCTCGGTCTTTTGCGCCTTGGGCAGGATGCAGGGATCCTCGCCCCGGATATGGGGCACACCGCCCGCCGCGAGCCGCTGAAGCACCGCAAGCGGCACGCTCTGGGGATCGACGAGGACGGGGCCGCTCAGCGCCTCGAGCGCGGGGCCGAACGCCTCTGGCGGGGCAAGCGTCACCTCGTTACCCAGATGGGCGCGCGCGGCTGCGTCGAGCTTGGCCGGATCGGTGAAAAGCGCCACCCGCCCGTCGTCGTGCAGGATGGCAAAGCCCTGCGGCACCGGGTTGCGGGGGATGTCGCTGCCACGGATATTGAGCAGCCAGGCCAGCGAATCACACAGCGTGATGACGGCGGCGCGCGCGCCCGCGCGGCGCAGCCCCTCGGCGAGGCGGGCGCGTTTTGCGGCATGGCTCGCCCCCGCGAGATCGTCGGGCCAGGGCGTGATCGGGCCCTTGGGCGGCGCGGGGCGGTCGGGCCAGATGGCATCGACGAGGTTCTCGCCGGGCACAAGGCGGAGGCTCTCGGGCAGGGCGGCGGTCAATTCCTCGATCTGCTCGGGGGTGAAGTGCCAGGGATCGAATCCCACTGTGCCGCCCTCGGGCAGGGCCTGCGCGAGCCACGCGCCGGGGCGGGTGGCGGGGAAATCGACGGGGGTGAAATGGCGCGTATCCACCTGCGCGCGCGCCTGCACGCGGTAGCGCCCATCGACAAAGAGCGCCGCCGCGCCTTGTGTTATCGCGCAGATCCCCGCCGAGCCGGTAAAGCCCGTGAGCCAGGCAAGCCGCGCGTCGCAGGCCGCGACATATTCGCCCTGATGCGCATCGGCGCGCGGCACGATCCACCCGTCGAGCCCCGCACCCGCCATCGCCTGCCGCAGAAGCGCGAGGCGCGGCGGTCCCTGTTCGGGGCGCGCGGTCTCGGTAAAGCTCTGGAACATGGGCCGACTCCTGCTTGGTGCGGGGTGCGTGACAGTGCTAGAGAAGGGTCATGCGATTGGCAACAGGCGAGGGTGGGGCGATGGAAAGCCGGATACGCGCAGGCGAACGGGTGGTCGAGGTGCCTCAGGCGCGCGATGCCATGCTGCATTTCATCGGGCGTATCCACACGCCCTGGAGCATACGCAGCGACTGCCCCCGGCAGGGGCGTGAGGATGGGCCGGACTGCCGGGTGGAGGTCTTCGCGCCCTGGGCCGAGGCGCTTCTGGGGGTGGAGGGGTATCAGCACCTCGACCTGCTCTACTGGCTTGATCGGGCGCGGCGCGATCTGGTGGTGCAGAACCCCCGGAACGACGGTGCGCATTACTGCGGCACCTTCGCGCTGCGCTCGCCGCAGCGGCCCAATCCGATCGGGCTGTCGCGGGTGCGGCTTGTCGGCGTGGAGGGGGCCACGCTGATCGTGCGCGGGCTCGACTGTCTCGACGGCACGCCGCTCCTCGACATCAAGCCCGCGACTTGCGCCTTCAGCCCGCAGACCGCGCCGCATCCCGATCCGGACCCGATCCGCCCCCCCCGGTGATGACGGCGGTGATCCGATCGGCGCGCACGCCTGGCCGCACAGGATCACGCCGGGCAATGCCGCAAAGGGCAGGCGGCGGCGGCCCGCATGCGGGGCCTCGCGTGGGTCAGCGTTGGTCGATCCGCGCCGCCATGATGGCGATCGCCTTCTGATAGACGCCGGCGGCGTTCCATTGGCGGATGACCGCGAAATTCGGCTCACCCTCCTGATAGCCGAGGCCGGGCTGCCATCCCTTCTGGCGCAGGAAATGCGCGGTCGAGGCCATGGCGTCGGCGAGGTTGTAGAAATCCACCCGCCCGTCGCCATCGGCATCGACCCCGTAGGCGAGCGCATTGCCCGGCAGGAACTGGGTGTGGCCCAGCTCGCCGTGACGCGCGCCAAGGGTCGCCCCCGTGATCGCCCCGCGCTCCACCAGCTTCAGCGCGCCGATGGCATGGGGGCGAAAGAAATCCGACCGCCGGCAATCATAGGCCAGCGTCACGATGGCCGAGACCACCGGCGTGTCGCCCATGAACCCGCCAAAGCCCGTCTCCATCCCGTGAATGGCGATGAGCACCCCGGCAGGCACGCCATAATGCCGCTCCAGCGCGTCGTAGAAGGCGGCATCGCGCGCGCGCCGCTTGCGCCCCTGGGCAACGATGGTATCTGCGCCGCGCAGCTCCATGAATCGCTCGAGACTGTAGCGAAAGCTCTTCTGGTTGCGGTCCGCCGCGATGGTGCGGTGCGCGTATTGCGCCCGCTCGAGCGCCGCGAGGCCGCGTGCGCCCACGCCCTCGGCCGCCGCCGCCCGGGCAAAGCCCGCCTTCCACGCCTCGAAACCCTGCGCCTTGTCCCCGCAGGGCGCGCCCTGCGCCGCGCCCGCCACGAGCACGAGCGCAAGGCCCGCCCCGAATACCCCCGCCCCGAACCGTGACGCCATGCCAGACCTCCCTGCGCGCGTCCCGCGCGCTGCGCCTGGCCTCAGTCTAACGCGATCCCTCCCCCGGGCAAGCGCATCCGTGTGGTGCCGGGCGGCAGGCCAGGGGCGCCCCGAAGCGGGACGCCCCTGCGCCATGCGACAGGCCGTGATCGGCCGGCCGCCTCAGCAGCTGTAATACATCCCGAATTCGACCGGGTGCGGGGTCTGCTCGAACTTGTGCACCTCGTCCATCTTGAGCGCGATATAGCCCTCGATCTGTGCCTTGGTGAACACGTCTCCGGCCAGCAGGAAATCGTGATCGCGCGCCAGCGCGTCGAGCGCCTCGCGCAGGCTGCCGCAGACGGTGGGGATATCCTTGAGCTCTTCGGCCGGCAGGTCGTAGAGGTTCTTGTCCATCGCCTCGCCCGGGTCGATGCGCGACTTGATCCCGTCGAGCCCGGCCATCAGCAGCGCGGCAAAGGCCAGATAGGGATTGGCCGCCGGATCGGGGAAACGCGCCTCGACGCGCTTGGCCTTGGGGCTCTCGGTCCACGGGATGCGGATGCAGCCCGAGCGGTTGCGCGCCGAATAGGCCCGCAGCACCGGCGCCTCGAAGCCCGGCACCAGCCGCTTGTAGCTGTTGGTCGTGGGGTTGGTGAAGGCGTTGAGCGTCTTGGCGTGCTTGAGGATACCGCCGATGAACCACAGCGCCTCCTGGCTCAGATCGGCATATTTGTCGCCCGCGAAGAGCGGCTTGCCGTCCTTCCAGATCGACATGTTCACATGCATCCCCGAGCCGTTGTCGCCATAGATCGGCTTGGGCATGAAGGTGGCCGATTTGCCATAGGCATGGGCCACGTTGTGGATGACGTATTTGTATTTCTGGATCTCGTCGGCCTGCCTGACCAGCGTGCCGAAGATGAGGCCAAGCTCGTGCTGGCAGGAGGCCACCTCGTGATGGTGCTTGTCCACCTTCATGCCCATGCGCTTCATGGTCGAGAGCATCTCGGCGCGCAGGTCCTGCGCGTCATCCACCGGGTTCACCGGGAAATAGCCCCCCTTGAGGCCGGGCCGGTGGCCGGTATTGCCGGTCTCGAATTCGGCATCGCTGTTCCACGATCCGTCCACGGCATCGACCTCGTAGGACACCTTGTTGATCGTGTTGGAAAAGCGCACGTCGTCGAAGAGAAAGAATTCCGCCTCGGGACCGAAATAGGCCACGTCGCCCACGCCCGACGCCTTGAGATAGGCCTCGGCCTTCTCGGCGGTGCCGCGCGGGTCGCGCTCATAGGGCTCGCCGGTGTCGGGCTCGACCACCGAGCAATGCAGGCACATGGTCTTTTCCGCGTAGAACGGATCGACATAGGCGCTCTCGGTATCGGGCATGAGCTTCATGTCGGAGGCCTCGATGCTCTTCCATCCGGCGATGGAGGAGCCGTCGAACATGAAGCCCTCCTCGAGGAAATCCTCGTCCACCAGATCGGCGACGACGGTCACGTGTTGCAGCTTGCCGCGCGGATCGGTGAAACGGATATCGACATAGTCGATTTCCTCGTCCCTCATCTGCTTGAGGAGCGCGTCGGTGCTCATGGAAAATCCCTTTCCTTTCTGGGGTCTGTCAGAGAGCGTCCGGCCCGGTCTCGCCGGTGCGGATGCGAATGGCCTGTTCGACGGGGAGGACGAAGATCTTGCCGTCGCCGATCTTGTCGGTGCGCGCGGCCTCGGTGATGGCCTCGATCGCGCTGTCCACCTGATCGTCATCCACCACCACGTCGATCTTGACCTTGGGCAGGAAGTCCACGACATATTCGGCCCCGCGATAGAGCTCGGTATGGCCCTTCTGGCGGCCGAAGCCCTTGACCTCGATCACCGAAAGGCCCTGGATACCGGCCTCCTGAAGGGCCTCCTTCACCTCGTCGAGCTTGAAGGGCTTGATGATTGCCTCGATCTTCTTCATCGTCCGGGTCTCCTGCGCCAGGTCTTGAGGGATTGAGACCACTTCCCGCGCGGGGCAACAATCGGCTAGTCTGGTTTTCGGGCAGGGTTTCGGGCACGAGCCGGGCGATTGCCCGCAAAATGAGCATATCGCCCGGAAAACGGGCAGAATTGAATCGCCGGGGCCGGATCATGACCGAACTGCTCACCGCCGCGCAGATGCGCGCCGCCGAACGGGCCGCCATCGAATCGGGCGCGGTCACCGGGCGCGCGCTGATGGAGCGCGCCGGGCGCGGCGTGGTCGATGCGGTCTTCGCGGCCTGGCCCGATCTCGCGCAGGTGCCGCAAAAGGCGGTCGTTCTCTGCGGTCCGGGCAATAATGGCGGCGACGGATTCGTGATCGCGCGGCTGCTGAAGGACCGGGGCTGGGAGGTGGCGGTGCATCTCCTGGGCGATCCCGAGCGCCTGCCTGCGGATGCGCGGACCAACTGCGCGCGCTGGCGCGCCATGGGAGAGGTGCAGCCGCTGGAGCGCGCGGCCGAGGCGCTGCCCGGCGCGGCGCTTCTGGTCGATGCGCTCTTCGGCACGGGCCTCGCGCGCCCACTCCAAGGCGCGGCGGCGGCGGCCTGCGCGCTCGTCGCGCAACGGGTGGTCGCGGTCGATCTGCCCTCGGGGCTGTGCAGCGACAGCGGACGGGTGATCGGCGAGGCGGCGATGCGCGCCGATCTCACGGTCACGTTCCACGCCGCGAAATGCGGCCATCACCTCGCCGAAGGCCCCGCGCAATGCGGCGCGCTCGCCATTGCCGATATCGGCCTTGGCCCGGTCACGGGCGGCCTGCGCCTCGTCGCGCCGCCGCAGGCCGCACGCCTCGCCAAGGGGGCGGGTCACAAATACAGCCATGGCCACGCCCTGATCCTCACCGGCGGGGCGGGGCGCACGGGGGCTGCGCGGCTGGCGGCGCGCGCCGCGCTCCGGATCGGGGCGGGGGCGGTCACGCTCGGCGTGCCCGGCGCGGCGCAACAGGAGGTGGCCTGCCACGTCACCGCCGAGATGCTGCGCCGCGTCGGCGATGCCGACGCGCTGCGCGACGCCCTCGCCGATCCCCGGATCACGGCGCTCTGTCTCGGGCCGGGTCTGGGCCTCGAACGCGCGCCGGCCCTGGTCGCGGCCGCCTGTGCCGCGGGTCGCGCAACCGTGCTCGATGCCGACGCGCTTTCGGCATTCGAGGGCGCGCCCGGGGCGCTGTTTGCGCACTTGCACGGGGGCTGCGTTCTCACCCCCCATTCGGGCGAATTCGCGCGGCTGTTTCCCGACATCGCCGCGCGGCTGAGCACGCCCGCCACCAGCGGCCCGGCCTTCTCGAAGGTCGATGCCGCCCGCGCCGCTGCGGACCGCGCGGGATGCACCCTGCTCCTGAAGGGCGCCGACACGGTGATTGCCGCACCCGATGGCCGCTGCACCATCCATTCGGCGCATTACGCGCGCGCGGTGCCCTGGCTCGCCACGGCCGGGGCGGGCGACGTGCTGGCGGGGCTCATCACCGGGCTTCTGGCGCGCGGGCTGCCGCCGATGGCCGCCGCCGAGAGTGCCGCCTGGCTGCATGTGGAGGCGGCGCGCGTCTTCGGGCCGGGGCTCGTCGCCACCGATCTCGCCGGACAACTGCCTGCGGTGCTGCGCGCGCGGCTGCGGGGCGCGCGTGAGCCGCGCCGCCGGCCCTGATCCTTCTCAGCCCTCGATCAGCTGCCGGAATTCCCGCCATTCCCCCGCGCTCATGCCCGAGCTTTCCTGCGTCACCGCCTCGCCGCGCAGCATCCGCCGCAGGCAGGTCAGCGCGGTCGCCGAGAGCGTGGCGCCGCCCATGCGGTAATCCTCGAAGGCGCGCCAGGCATGGGGCACCCAATCGGCCACGATCCGCCCGATCGCCTCGGCATAGACGCGGATTTCGTATTGCGCATGGGGATCGGCGCGCAGCCGCAGGAAATGCAGCAGGTTGTGCAGATCGGTTTTCCAATACCACTGGGTATAGATATTGGCGGGCAGGTTCATGCGCGCCAGTTCCCGCGCCAGCCCCTGCTGGCCCTCCCGGGCGATCATCGCCTCGTAATGGTCATAGCAGCGCATCGCATCCTCGCGCAGGATGCGCAGCACGCGCTCGGCCTCCTCCCCTTCGAGCGCGGCGCCCCGGCCCTGGTTGTTGGTGGTGGATTGCGCCGCGAGCGCCTCGCGGGCGGGGATGTAGAATTCGCGGTCGAGGATCGAGTAGCGGGCGGAATATTCGTTCACGCTGGCGGTGCGGTGGCGGATCCACTGGCGGGCGACGAAGACCGGCAGTTTCACATGCAGCTTGATCTCGCACATCTCGAAAGGCGTCGAGTGCCAGTGCCGCATCAGGTAGCGGATGAGCCCCGCGTCATTGCTCACCGATTTCGTGCCGCGCCCGTAGGAGACCCGCGCCGCCTGACAGATCGCGGCATCGTCGCCCATGTAGTCGATGACGCGGACGAATCCATGATCGAGCACCGGATGCGCGGTATGGAGATGCGCCTCCATCCCTTCGCTCGTGGCGCGCAGGGTGGGGCGCGGGCTGGCGCGCAGCGCGTCGATTTCGGCCTGTTGTTCCGGGGTCAGCGGCATGGCGGCACCTTTCGGGAGATCCTGAGTCGGCCCTCACTGTATCTTGGGTTTGGCCACGCGGCCAAGCCGATATCAGGTGGTGGCGCGGGGCGGTTTGCCCTCGACCGCGCGCGCGCCAGCCCCTATCCTGCGTCCGGGCGGCTGGCCTGCGCGCCTCGCACCCGATGCCGGCGCCGAACCGAAAGGACCGAGAGGAGAGACCCGATGAAAATCCGTTATCTGCACACCATGGTCCGGGTAAGGGACCTCGAGGCGACGATGCACTTCTTTGCCCTGCTGGGGCTGAAGGAGACGCGGCGGATGGACAACGAGGAGGGGCGCTTCACGCTGGTCTTCATGGCGCCCGAGGGGCAGGAGGAATGCCCGGTCGAACTGACCTGGAACTGGGACGGCGATGAGGGGCTGCCCTCCGACAGCCGCCATTTCGGCCATCTCGCCTATGCGGTGGAGAATATCTACGAGATGTGCCAGCATCTCATGGATAACGGCATCACGATCAACCGCCCGCCGCGCGACGGGCGCATGGCCTTCGTGCGCAGCCCGGACAACATCTCGGTGGAGCTGTTGCAGGACGGCGCGCCGCTGCCGCCCGCAGAGCCATGGGCCAGCATGCCCAATACCGGCCACTGGTGAGCCGGGCGCGCGCGGATCAGGCTCAGGCGTTGGCCTCGCGGATCTTCTCGGCGGCGGCCTTGTCATAGGCCACGCCATTGGCGTCGAACAGCTGATCGAGCTCACCCGAGAGCGTCATCTCGGTGACGATGTCGCAGCCGCCGACGAATTCGCCCTTGACGTAGAGCTGCGGGATGGTCGGCCAGTCGGAATAATCCTTGATGCCCTGGCGGATCTCCTCGTCGGCGAGCACGTTCACATCGACGAAATTGACGCCCATGTAATTCAGCACCCCCGCCACGCGGCTGGAAAAGCCGCATTGCGGCATGTCCTTCGTGCCCTTCATGTAGAGCACGACATCATTGGCGGCGTTGGTCTCGGCGATACGGGTTCTTGCGTCGGTCATGTCCTGCGATCCTTCGGGATGAAGAGTTTGGCATAGGTCTGCGGGTCGCGCGGGATGCGGTAGCTCATGGAATGGCCGCCGCCCGCCCCGCCGGAGGAATAGTGCGACTCGATCACGCTGTGGCCCGGACCCGGTTCGCAGCCGCGCGCGCCCCGGCGATCGTGGCGGATGGCCTGCGCGGCGCGCAGCACGGCAACGATCAGCACCAGAACCGCGAGCAGCGTCACGATGGCCGCGCCCGACATCAGTCGGGCGCCTTGGTGGTGAGCGCGAGCGCGTGAATCGCGCCGTCGGGGCCGTCCATCCGACCCTTGAGCGCGGCATAGACGAGGCGCTGTTGCTGCACCCGGTTCAGGCCACGAAAGCTCTCGTCGATGACCTCGGCGGCGAAATGCACACCGTCATCGCCCTCGACGGTGATCTTGGCATTGGGCAGGGCCGCGCGGATGAGCGCTTCGAGATCGGAGGCGAGAAGGGCCATGTCGCGTGTCCTCTTGGTGGCAACTCCACCGGATGTAGCCCCGCGGGGGCCGCTGTGCAAGGGAGGGGCAGGGCTGCGCCCTGGCCGTATCCGTGATGGGCGGATGCCGCGACGAGGGCGCGCGTCAGCCGAACGTGGCCCCGAACGTGCCCCGGTAGAGCGCCGAAAGCTCCGCCAGCGGGGCCTCGCTGCGCCCCAGCCGCACGGTGTCGCCGGTGAAGCGGCCGACGGAGGCGAGCGGCACAGCCGCGCGGCCCGCCGCGATCATCAGCGCCTCGGCCTGGTCGAAATTGCAGGCGATGAGATAGCGGCCCTGATCCTCGCCAAAGAGCGTGGCCATGTCGTCCGCGTCCAGATGCACGCCCACGCCCGCCGCCTCGGCCATCTCGAAGGCGGCAAGCGCGAGGCCGCCATCGGAGAGGTCGGTGCAGGCGCGGATGAGCGCGTGATTGGCGCGGATGAACTCGCCGTGGCGGCGCTCGGCCTCGAGATCGACGGGCGGCGCGTCGCCCTCGGCGCGGTGGAACACCTCCGCCAGCAGCGCCGATTGCCCCAGATGCCCGTGCGTTTCGCCCAGAAGGAGGGCGACATGGCCCTCGCGCGCCTGGCCGAGGATGGCGGTCTCGGGGTCGCGGATGATCCCCACCGCGCCGATGGTCGGGGTGGGCAGGATCGCGGCACCGTCGGTCTCGTTGTAGAGCGAGACATTGCCCGACACGATGGGCATGTCGAGCGCGGTGCAGGCGGCGCCGATGCCCCGGATCGCGCCGACGAACTGACCCATGATCGCGGGGCGCTCGGGGTTGCCGAAATTGAGGTTGTCGGTGGTGGCAAGCGGCATCGCGCCCACGGCGGTGAGGTTGCGATAGGCCTCGGCCACGGCCTGTTTGCCGCCCTCTTCGGGGTTGGCGGCGACATAGCGCGGTGTCACGTCCGAGGTGAAGGCGAGCATCTTGCCCGAGCCATGCACCCGGATCACGCCCGCGCCAAGGCCCGGCGTGCGCACCGTGTCGGCCATCACCATCGTGTCATATTGCTGATAGACCCATTCGCGCGAGCAGTAATTGACCGAGCCGATCAGCGCCTTGAGCCCGTCGATCGGGTCGATGGCGGGAACGGTCTCGGGATCGAGGGGCGCAGGCGGCGCGGTCTCGGTGAAGGGGCGGTCATATTCGGGGGCGGAGGAGGCCAGTTTCGACAGCGGCAGGTCGGCCTTGACGGTATTGCCTTGCATGATGAGAAAGCGATCCTCGGGGATGGTCTCGCCGACGATGGCGAAATCGAGATCCCATTTCTCGAAGACGGCGCGCGCCTGCGGCTCCTTTTCCGGGCGCAGGACCATGAGCATCCGCTCCTGGGATTCCGACAGCATCATCTCATAGGCGGTCATGGCCGTTTCGCGCTGCGGGACGTGGTCGAGATCGAGGCGGATGCCGAGGCCGCCCTTGTCGCCCATTTCCACCGCCGAACAGGTGAGGCCAGCCGCCCCCATGTCCTGAATCGAGATGACCGCGCCGGTCTGCATCAGCTCGAGGCACGCCTCCATCAGGCGCTTTTCGGTGAAGGGATCGCCGACCTGCACGGTGGGGCGCTTTTCCTCGATGCTCTCGTCGAATTCGGCGCTGGCCATGGTCGCGCCGCCCACCCCGTCGCGACCCGTCTTGGCCCCGAGATACACCACCGGCATTCCCACGCCCGAGGCCGCCGAATAGAAGATCGCATCGGCATCGGCGAGGCCGGCGGCGAAGGCATTGACAAGGCAATTGCCGTTATAGGCCGGATCAAAGCGGACCTCGCCGCCCACTGTCGGCACGCCGAAAGCATTGCCATAGCCGCCCACCCCCTCGACCACGCCATGCACAAGCTGGCGGGTTTTCGGGTGATCGGGACTGCCGAAGCTGAGCGAATTCATCGCGGCGACGGGGCGCGCGCCCATGGTGAATACATCGCGCAGGATGCCGCCGACGCCGGTCGCGGCCCCCTGATAGGGCTCGATATAGGAGGGGTGGTTGTGGCTCTCCATCTTGAACACGACCGCCTGACCGTCGCCGATATCCACCACGCCCGCATTCTCGCCCGGCCCGCAGATCACCTGGCTGCCGGTGGTGGGCAGGGTGCGCAGCCATTTTTTCGAGGATTTGTAGGAACAATGCTCGTTCCACATGGCCGAGAAGATGCCCAGCTCGGTGAAGGTGGGCTCGCGCCCGATGATCTCGAGGATGCGCGCGTATTCCTCGGGCTTGAGGCCGTGCGCGGCGATCAGGTCGGGGGTGATGGTCGGTTCCTGCATGGGGCGGGCTCCTTCGGGGCGCGTGTTGCGCGGGTCTTACCCCAAGGCCGGGGCAGGGGGAAGGGGGCCGCTCAGGGGGCGAGATAGCGCTCGAGCACGATGGCGGGCATGGCCCCGCGCAGCAGCCGGTCGGGCAGCACGTAGGACGGGGCCATGTCGAGACCGAGGCGCGCGGCAAGCGCGTCATGGGCGGTGATGTCGAACACGCTGACGCGAAGCCCGAGACGGGCGGCCAGCGCGCTGAGCTCGGCCTCGGCCGTGGCGCAGTCGGGGCAGTCGGGCGCGGTAAAGAAGGCGATGCGCGGCGCGGCCTCCCCTGGGCCAAAGCCGGGCAGGCCCGGCGCAAAGAGGTGGGGTGCCTCCCGCTCCAGCAGGTCGAGATCGCGCGCGACCTCATCGGCATAGATGTCCATGGGCGCGGGGCCGGTCAGCGGCGCGAGAAGCTCAGGATGGGCGATCAGCGCCTCGCGGATCGCCTCGCCCAGCGGCGTGCGCGACTGGCGCGGCCCGGCCTCGAGCGGCGGGGCGGCACCCAGCCCCAGCCCCAACGCCAGCCCCAGCGCAGGGACAAGCGCGCGCCGGATCATTTCCTGACCGGAAAGACGAAACAGCGGTCGCGCCGGATCATCAGCCAGAGAACGGTGCCAGGCCTGGGCAGGAACACGTTGGGCACGCTCGCCTTGAGCCGCGAGCCGTCGTGATCCATGCGAAATTCCACCAGGCTCTCGGACCCGATGAAGCGCGCGCGCTCGACCACGCCACGCGCCGGCGTGCCGTCCTGCGCCGTCGGACGCGGGCCGCGCCCGCTCCGGTCAAAGTCGATCTTGATGTGCTGCGGGCGGATGACGATCTCGACCTCGAGCCCGTCGGGCGCGCCCGGCACGAGAAACTGGCCAAAGGGCGTCTCGGTCAGGGCCTTGTGCACGGTGCCGCGAATGATGTTGATCTCGGAAAAGAACGCCATCGCGTTGCGGTCCACCGGCGCGTTGTAGACATTGTAGGGCGCGCCCTGTTGCACGATTCGCCCGTCACGCATGAGCGCGATCTGGTCGGCCATGCGCATTGCCTCGTCGGGCTCGTGCGTGACCAGCAGGACGGCGGTATCCTCCTCGCGCAGGATGTCGAGGGTCTGGTCGCGGATGCCGTCGCGCAGCCGGTTGTCGAGCCCGGAAAACGGCTCGTCCATGAGCATGATGCGCGGTCGCGGCGCCAGCGCGCGCGCCAGCGCCACGCGCTGCTGCTCGCCACCCGAGAGCTGATGGGGAAAGGAATCGATATGGTGCAGCAGGTGCACGCGCTCCAGCAACTCGCGCACCCGCGCGCGTTTCTCGGGCCGCGATGTGCGCAGCCCGAAGGCCACGTTCTCGGCCACGCTCAGATGCGGGAAGAGCGCGAAATCCTGGAACATGAGGCCGATCTGCCGCCGCTCGGGCGGGACACGGAACACCGTGTCGCAGATCAGCTTGCCATCGACGAAGATTTCGCCCGAATCCTGCATCTCGACGCCGGCGATCATCCGCAGCGTGGTGGATTTGCCGCAGCCCGACGGCCCGAGCAGGCAGGTCACCTGACCGGGCATGACCTTGAGCGAGACATCATTGACCACCAGCCGCCCGTCATAGCTGCGCCGGAGGTTCCTGATCTCGAGCCTGGGGGGCGGGGTCTGCACCGGGGCCTCTTTCCTGATCCGAGCGATTTCCTCGGGTTTTCTCCCGATACCAAGCCGCGCGGCGGCGTGCAAGCGGTGGGCCTCAGGCGGCGGGCAGGTCCATCATCGCGGTGAAGTCCGCCTCGGCGGCGAGATCCTCGCCGACCATGGCGCGTCCGGCGAATTTCCAGACCTTGCCCCCCGGCTTGCCGCGCCGCGTCTCGAGGTGCAATTCCAGCACGTCGCCCGGCACCACCATGCGCCGGAACTTCGCCGCCTCGATCGCCATGAAATAAACCAGCATGTTGCGATCCGCGAGCCCGAGCCCGACGCCCACCATGATCGCCGCGGTCTGGGCCATCGCCTCGACGATGGTCACGCCGGGCATGATCGGCTTGCCGGGGAAATGCCCCTGGAAATGCGGCTCGTTCACGGTCACGCACTTGATCCCGCGCGCGCGCGCATAGCCGTCGATATCCACCACGCGATCCACCAGAAGAAACGGGTAGCGATGCGGAATGAGCCGCTGGATGAGGTCGATATCGGCGGTCTTGAGCGGTTCGGTCATGGGTGCGTCCTCGTGGCCTTGCGTGCTCCCGGACCTAGCAAGCCCCGCGCCCCACGGCAAGCGCGCTACTCGACCGGGGCCGGCGAGGGATCGCCGGGCGCGCCCGGCGGCGGTGGCGGCGGCCCGTCGGGCCCCGTGCCGACGAGCGCGTCGATCCGCGCAATGGCGAGATCGGTGATATCGGCCGCATCGGCACGCAGGATGACGCTGCGCACATCGAGCAGCACCACCGCGTCGGCCTCGCGCAGGATATCGCCGAGCACCGGCTGCACCTCGCGCAGGAACTGGACGGGCGCGACATCGCGGCGGCGTTCGAGGTCGCGCGAGAGCATCTCGCTCTCGCGGCGCAGCTCGGTCACCTTCGCATCGAAGGCGTCGGCCAGCGCGCGGAACTCCTCGGGCGGCGTCGTCGCGCGCCGCGCGGTGAGCGCGCGCTCTTCGGCTTCGAGCTCGTCGGCGATGCGGTTGTTGCGCGCGATGAGCGCGTCGCGCGCGCTCTCGATCTCGGCCTGCAAGCGGCGGCCATAGGCGGTCTCGCCCAGCAGGCGGTCGATGTCGATCACCAGCACGTCGCTGCGGATCCCGCCGGGCTGTTGCGCCTGTGCCCCCGCTGCCCCGCCCATGAGCAGCACCAGGATCGACAGCAGGATCAGCGCGGCGCGCATCTCAGAAATCGGTGCGCGCCGAGAGGTTGAAGCTCTGCTCGACATCGCCCGGCTCGGATTTCAGCACATTGGCAAAGTCCATCCGGATCGGCCCGAAAGGCGAGTCCCAGAACAGCGACAGGCCGATCACATGGCGCGGCTCGAAGCCGGTGGAGGCGAGCCTGTTGCCCGGTGCCACCGCCCCCTTGTTGCCGATGCCCCAGATCGAGCCGATGTCGTAGAAGGCGCCGCCGGTGATGCCGAACTCGTCGGGCAGGCCGAGCGGGAATTCGGCCTCGAATTTCATCGCGGCAAAATAGTCGCCCCCGAGGTGTTCGGCACCATCTGCGCCGATCTCCACCGGCCCCATGCCGTTGCGCTCGAAGCCGCGGATCGTGGGGTTGGTGAAGCGGTTGATGAAACGGCTGTCCTGGCTGCCGGTGAAATGGACCGCCCCCGCCTCGAGAATGGCGCGCACGGTGACTTCCTCGCGGAACAGGTCGGTCTCGGCGACGGCCCGGGCCGTGGTCCTGATGAAATCGTTATCGCCGCCCAGCCCGGCGAATTCCTGGCCAAAGGACAGCAGCACGCCGGCATTCGGGTTGAGCCCCTTGCGCCGGGTGTCGTAGCTGAAGTTGTAGCCCGTCGAACTGGTCCAGAGCGCGCCCTGCTCGATCTCCGACTGGAGGATGCCCGAGGAACCGTTGTAATCGGACATGTCGTTGTAGCTCACGTTGTAGAACACGCCAAACCGCGTGTTCTCGCCGGTGGGAAAGGTCAGGCTGGGCCGGAAGACGCCGGTCGCGGTGTCGAAGAGGGCATTGTCATTGTCGGTTTCGGTGAAGGCGAAATCGAGCCCCAGCGCCACGTCACGCCCGAGGAAGGCCGGTTCGACGAAGCCGATATTGTAGTTGATCTGGTCGGCCGTGCCGAAGATGTTGAAGGTCAGCTGCTGGCCGCGCCCGAGAAAGTTGCGCTCGGAAAAGCCGAACATGAGCCCGAGGCCCGCATCGCTCGAGAAGCTGGCGCCGACGGAGACCGAACCGGTGGTCGTCTCCTCGACATCGGCCTTGATGATGACCTGATCGGGGCGCGTGCCCTCGCGGGCGTTCACGTCCACGTTCTCGAAAAAGCGCAGCGCGCGGATGCGCTCGGCGGCCTGGCGGACAGCGCGCGGGTTGAACGGATCGCCCTCGGCAAAGAGGAACTGCCGGCGGATCACCCGGTCGAGCGTGGTGGTGTTGCCCTCGATGTCGATGCGCTCGACAAAGACGCGCGGGCCGCGTTGCAGCACGAATTCCACGTCGAGCGTCAGATCGCGGTCGTTGCGGGTGATGCGCGGCTCGATCCGCAGGAAATCGACCCCGTTCTTCACCGCGAGCCGCTCCATCCGGGCGATCGAGTTTTCCACCAGCGTCGGCGAATAGACCACGCCGGGGCGGATCCGCAGCGTGTCGTCATAGGGTTCCGGGTCGAGCCCGGTATATTCGCTGACCGTGGTGATCTTGCCAAAGCGGAACTGCTGGCCTTCCTGCACGGTGAAGGTGATGAAATAGGCATCGCGCTCGCGGGCGAGCTCGGCATTGACGCCGGTGACGCGGAAATCGACATAGCCGCGCGAGTTGTAGAAATCGGTGAGCACCTGACGGTCGAAATTCACCCGGTCCTCGTTGAAGGTGTCGCGCGCGATGAAGGCCCGCAGGAGCCCGGTCTGCTTGCTGCCGATGACACGGCGCAGGCGACGGTCCGAGAACGCCCGGTTGCCCGAGAAACCGATCCGCTGCACCTCGATGCCGCGCCCCTCGAAGATCTCGAAGACGAGATCGACGCGGTTGTCGGAGCGCCGGATCACCTTGGGCGTGACGCGCGCGGCGATGCGGCCGTTCTGGGCATAGGCCTCGGCGATCGTGGCGGCGTCGCGCTCGGCCTGGGTCGGGGTAAAGACCTGGCGCGGCTTGCTCTGGATGAAGCGGGCGAGATCGTCGTCCTTGATCTTGTTGTTGCCCTCGAAGGCGATGCGGTTGATGGTCGGGAATTCGGTCACGCGGATGAGGAGGGTATTGCCGCGCGGTTCGAGCTCGACGGTCTCGAAGAGGCCGGAGGCGAGGATGCGCTGCGTGGCCTCGTTGAGCTGTCCCGCGCTCACGGTCTCGCCGCGGGCGATGCCGGCATAGGTCAGGATCGTCGCCCCCTCGATGCGCTGATTGCCCTCGATCGTCACCTCGCCGAAGCGGTAGGATTGCGCCAGGGCGGGGGAGGCTGCGACGAAAAGCGCCCCGCAGAGCACGACCGCAATGACCGCGATGACGCGCATCGGGACACCGGCCCGGCAGCGCGTCGCAAAAAGACCGTTCATCATGCAAACCCTGTCCGACATCCCGTTGGCCGAAGTCACTACCCGCTCCGTCCGGCCTTGTCAAAACGCGAATCCGCCTTGAGCCGGCCACGCGCGGGCCGCCGCCGGGCGGGTGCCCGGAGCCTCCCGGCTCAGCCGCGCGCGGCCATGAATTCGCTCAGCCGCGCCAGCCCCTCCTCGATATCCGCCGTCGCGCGCGCGTAGGAGAAACGCAGCGTGCCGGCGCCGCGGCGCGGGTCGAAATCGAGCCCCGGCGTCACCGCCACCCCCGCCCGTTCCAGGATCTCGGCGGCAAGCGCGCGGCTGTCATCGGTGAGGTGGCGCACATCGGCATAGATGTAGAACGCGCCGTCGGGGGGCGCGATCCGGTCGAACCCGGCCTTTGGCAGCGCCTCGAGCATCAGCGTGCGATTGGCGCGATAGACGGCCATGTTCGCCTCCAGCTCGGGCGTGCAGTCCATCGCCGCCAGCGCCGCGATCTGGCTCGCATGGGACGGGCAGATGAAGAGATTCTGCGCCAGCCGCTCGATGGTGCGCACATGGTCCTCGGGCACCACCATCCAGCCGATGCGCCAGCCGGTCATCGAGAAATACTTGGAAAACGAATTGATCACGTAACTGTCGTCGGTGATCTCGAGCGCGCTGACGGCGCGGCCCTCGTAGGTGATGCCGTGATAGATCTCGTCGCTGATGAAGGAGGCGCCCGCCTCCCGCGCCGCCCCGATCAGCGCCGCGAGCGCCGCGCGGTCGAGCATCGTGCCCGAGGGGTTGGCGGGGCTGGCCACCAGCAGCCCGGCGAGGTCGCGCCCCGCGAGATCCCCGGGCGCCGGTTGCAGGCGGTTCTCCGCCGAGGTTTCGATATCCACCGGCACGAGATCGAGCGCGCGCAGGATCTGGCGATAGCTCGGATAGCCCGGCGCGCCGATGCCGATCCGCTGGCCCGCGTCGAAGAGTGCGGTGAAGGCGAGGATGAAGGCCCCGGAGGAGCCGGGCGTGATCACCACGCGGCCCGGGTCGAGGTCGATGCCGTGCCAGTCGGCATAGTGCCGCGCGATCCGCGCGCGCAATTCCGGCAGGCCGAGCGCCACCGTGTAGCCGAGCGGCCCCGCCTCCATCGCGCGGGCCAGGGCGGCGCGTGCGCCTGCGGGCGCAGGCGTGCCGGGCTGGCCCACCTCCATGTGGATGATCCGCCGCCCCGCCGCCTCGGCGCGGCGGGCAGCCTCCATCACATCCATCACGATGAACGGGTCAACCTTGGATCGGCGGGCAGGGCGCATTACATTCCTCCTCAGGATCGGGGGGTGGCCCTGTTTCACCGGGAAAGGCGGCCAAGGTCAATGCACAGCCTGCACAACCTGCACAGCCTGCGCGTCCTCGCGGCGCTTCTGCTCCTGCTGAGCATGACGCTTGCATCTCCCGCGCGCGCCGTCACGCTGCTGCGCGACCCCGATATCGAGCACGCGCTGCGCAACCTTGCCGCGCCGGTGCTGCGCGCCGCCGGTCTCAGCCCCGATCGCGTCGATATCCTGATCATCGACGCGCCGAGCCTCAACGCCTTTGTCGTCGATGCCGACAATATCTTCATCCATTCCGGGATGGTCCTGCGGATGGAGACGCCGGCGATGCTGCAATCGGTGATCGCCCACGAGGCCGCCCATATCGCCAATGGCCACCTGATGCGCCGACCGATCCACCTGCGCGACGCGCGCAACGCGGCGATGCTGGGCACGATCCTCGCCGGGATCGCCGGCGCCGCCACCGGCAATGCCGAGCTGGGCATGGGCGTGGCGGCGGGGGCGCAGGGGGCGGCGATCCGCGGCTTTCTCGCCCATACCCGCGCCGAGGAGAACGCCGCCGACGAGAGCGGGATCCGCTTTCTGAACCGGGCGGGGATCGACCTGCGCGGATCGGTGCAGGTGATGGACCTCTTTGCCGGGCAGGAATCGCTCTCGCTCACGCGGCAGGACGCCTATGCGCGGACGCATCCCCTCTCGCGCGACAGGGTGCGGCGTATCCGGGCGCTCGCCGGGGCGCAGGGCGGGCAGGCCGCGCCCGATCCCGAGGCCGAATACTGGTTCGCCCGCGCCAAGGGCAAGCTCTCGGCCTTTCAGCGCGATCCGAAATGGACGCTCGCGCGGGCCGGCGAATCGGGCTTCGAGGATGTGCGGCTGATGCGCGAGGCGGTGGCCTATCACCGGCAGGCCGATCTGCGCCGCGCCCTCGCGGCGATCGACGCCGCCATCGCGCGCAGGCCCGATGATCCCTTCCTGCACGAGCTGCGCGGCCAGATCCTGATGGAAAGCCGCCAGATCAGGTCCGCCGTCGCCGCCTATGCCCGCGCCGCGGGTCTCGCGCCGCGCAACGCGCTCATTCTCGGGGCTTATGGGCGGGCGCTGCTGGCCGACGGGCAGCTGCGCGAGGCGGCGAAATTCCTCGAGAGCGCGCGCGTGCGCGACGGGCGGGATTTTCGCGTGCTGCGCGACCTGGCGCAGGCCGAGGCGCAGCTCGGAAATCACGGCATGGCCTCGGTGCTGACCGCCGAGCGCTATGCCATGGCGGGCCGTCTCGGGGATGCCCGGATCCACGCCGAACGCGCGGCGGGGCTGCTGCCGCAGGGCTCGCCCGGCTGGCGTCGGGCGCAGGATGTGCTACATGCGGCGCAGAGTGCCGAAAAACGGAGCAAGAGATAAGTGACCATGCGCCTCAGCCTGACCGCCGCCTGCCTCGCCCTCGCGGCAACCGCCTTGCCCGCGCCTGCGCATGATCTCGGCAGCCTCGACGCCGCCGGGCGCGCGGCGCTGCGCGCCGAGATCCGCGCCTACCTGCTGGAGAACCCGGAGGTGATCATGGAGGCGGTCGCCGTGCTCGAGGAACGGCAGGCCGCGGGCGAGGCCGCCGCCGATGTGGCGCTGGTGCGGGCCAATGCCGAGGCGCTGTTCGCGGCGCCGGGCGATTGGGTGGGCGGCAATCCCGAGGGCGACATCACGCTGGTCGAATTCATGGACTACCGCTGCGGCTATTGTCGGCGCGCGCATGACGAGGTGGCGGGGCTGCTGGCTGACGATGGCAATATCCGCCTGATCCTCAAGGAATTTCCGATCCTCGGCGAGGAATCGGTCGCCGCTGCGCGCTTTGCCATCGCCACCCGGATCGTGGCGGGGGATGATGCCTACAAGTCGGTGCATGACGCGCTCATGAGCTATCCGGGCGCGATGAACGAGGCGGGGTTTACCCGGCTGGCCGATGCGCTCGGTCTCGATGCCAACGCGATCGCCGCCGAGATGCAGAGCGACGCCGTGACCGAAATCATCGCCGCCAATCACGCGCTGGCGCAGCGGCTGCGGATCAACGGCACCCCGGCCTTCGTCATGGGCGAGCACATGCTGCGCGGCTACCTGCCGCAGGACCAGATGCAGGCCATCGCCGACGAGATCCGCACCAACTGAGCCGGCGCGCGCGGCCGCGCGCCGGGAACGGGAAACTCAGAGCTTGCGGATCTTCAGCCGGGTGATGCGGTTGTCCTTGCGCGCGAGCACCTGGAAGCGGAAGCCGTGAAAGATGAACACCTGGTCCACCGCCGGGATCATCTGGGCCTCGTGGATGACCAGTCCGGCGATGGTATTGGCGGCATCGTCCGGCAGCGACCAGTCGAGCGCGCGGTTGAGGTCGCGGATGGTCATCGCCCCGTCCACGATGTAATCGCCCTCCGGGGTGCGGCGGACGATGTGATCGGCCTCGGTGTCGAATTCGTCGGCGATCTCGCCGACGATTTCCTCGAGGATGTCCTCCAGCGTGATGAGCCCCTGAAGCCCGCCATATTCGTCCACCACCAGCGCGAAATGGCTGCGCTTGCGCAGGAATTGCCGCATCTGGTCGTCGAGCGTGGTGGTCTCGGGCACGAAATAGGGCGCCCGGGCGATGGCGCGCACGTCGAAATCGGTCAGCGCCGCGGCGCCCTTGCCGCTCTCGGTGACCAGCTTGTGCATGGCGCGCAGGAGATCCCTGGCATGGACCACGCCGATGATGTTGTCCGGCTCGCCCTGATAGAGCGGCAGCCGGGTGTGATTGCTCTTGAGGCACTGATCGAGGATCGCCTGCGGATCGTCATCGGCATTGATCATCTCCATGCGCGAGCGATGCAGCATGATCTCCTCCACCGTGCGATCGCCCAGATCGAGCGCGCCGAGGATGCGGTCGCGGTCCTCCTTCTCGACCACGCCCTCGGAATGGCCGAGATAGAGCGCGCCGGCGATTTCCTCGCGCACGGCGAGGATATGCCCGTCGGGATCGGCCTGCACTCCAAAGGTGCGCAGGATGAGCCGCACCAGCACGCGCACCGCGCTCACCACCGGGGCGAAGATGCGGATCACCCAGACGATCAGCGGCGCGGCGCGCGATGCCGCCGTCTCGGCGTTGGTGATGGCATAGGTCTTGGGCAGCACCTCGGCGAAGATCAGCACCAGCAGCGTCATCACCAGCGTCGCCAGCGCCACGCCGCTCTCGCCGAACAGCCGCGTGAACAGCGCCGTGGCCAGCGAGGCGGCGAGGATGTTGACGAGGTTGTTGCCCAGCAAAACCGAGCCGATGAGGCGTTCGTTGTCCTCGGTGATGCGCAGCGCCATTTCGGCCCCGTGAGAGCCCTTTTCCGCCTGCGTGCGCAGCTTGCCGCGCGAGGCTGCCGTCAGCGCCGTCTCGCTGCCCGAGAAGAAGCCCGACAGGACGAGCAGCCCGAGAATCGCCCCCACCGTGATCCAGAAGGTGACATCAAGCGCGGCTCCGGTCGCTTCCATTGGTCGGGCTCCCTCGTTGCTCGGTCGTGGTTATGCGCCCTCGGCGCCGCGCGTTCAAGGCTCGGCCGGGTCCTTGCGATGCGCGCGCGCGAGGGGGTGATGCGCCTCGACGAGGGCGCGCAGGCGGGCATCGAGAACATGGGTGTAGATTTCGGTCGTGGCCAGATCGGCATGGCCCAGAAGCATCTGGATCACCCGCAGATCGGCGCCGTTGGCCAGCAGATGCGTGGCGAAGGCATGGCGCAGCCGGTGCGGCGTGACCCGCGCGGGATCGATCCCGGCCACCACCGCGATCTCCTTGATCAGCCCGTGGAAACGGTGGCGGGTGAGATGCCCCGCCTTGCCGCCCGAGGGAAAGAGATGGGGCGAGGCGGCGCGCGCGTGGTCAGTATCGCGCAGCCGCAGCCACTCCCCGAGCGCGGCGCGGGCGGGGCCCGAGAGCGGCACCAGCCGCTCCTTGCCGCCCTTGCCGCGCACCAGCAGCATCTCGGGCGCACCGCGCGCCGCCGCGACCGGCAGCTCGACCAGCTCGCTCACCCGCATCCCGGTGGCATAGAGCAGCGCCACCAGCGCCGCGTTGCGCGCGCGCTCGGGCGCGCCGCGCCCGACCTGCGGGGCGGCGGCCAGCAGCCGCTCGACCTCCGCCACGCTCAGCGTGCCGGGCAGCCGGTGCGCCCGCCCCGGCCCCTTGAGCCGGATCGCGGGGTTGTCGGCGCGCCAGCCCTCCTCGACGGCAAAGCGATGGAATTGCCGGATCGCCGAGAGCCGGCGCGCGCGCGTGGCACGCGCCAGCCCCGCGGCTTCGCAGGCGATCAGGTAGGATTCGATATCCGCCTGCGTGGCATCGCGCAGCGTGCCGCCCCGCCGCGCGATCCAGTCGGCGAAATCCTTCAGGTCGCGCCCATAGGCGAGCAGCGTGTTGCGCGCGGCCCCGGTTTCCGCGGCCTGCGCCTCGAGAAAGGTGGCGATGCTGCGGGCCGCGTCGTTCATGGCTGCGCGCCCGCCAGCAGCGCCTGGAGTGCGGCGCGTCGCGCGGTCTCTTCCAGCCCCAGCGCGCGCAGCGTCGCGAGCGCGGCGCCCGTCGCCGCAGGCGCGGCGCGTTGCGCGGCGGCGTCGAGCTGTGCGGCGGCCACGAGGATCGCCTCGCCGAGCCGGCCCGCCTCGATCAGCGCGCGGTGCTCGGGGGCGGGTTCGCCGGTGGCAAAGGCGCGGGCGATCGCGCTCTCCAGCGGGGTCCGGGCATCGGCAGGTTGTGGCGCGCCGCGCGCGATCCCCGCCAGCAGCCGCTCACGCGCGGTCGCGGGGGGAAGAATCTCGCTCACGCGCGCGGGCTGCGCCGAGAGCAGCACGATTTCGGCGCCCAGCGGGCGCGTCGCGGTATCGAGCGGCGCGTCGAGCAGGCGTTCGGCAAAGATATCGGCCAGCACGGTTTGTAGCCCCACCTCGCGCGCGGCGGCCCACATCGCGGGCAGGGCGCGCGCGATCGCCCCGGCATCGCCGGCCTCGAGCGCAGCATCGAGCGCCTGCACCGCGGCCACCCGTTCCCACACGCCGCCCGACGCCGCGCGCCTGCGCGCCGTATAGAGCCCGAACAGCCGCTCCCCGGCGATGGCGCCGGTCCCGGCCAGCCGCTCGGCGGCCTCGATCTCGGCCTTCCAGCCGGCCGTGCCGCGAAGGTCGGCCATGGCGAAGGCGCGCGGCAGATCGCGCGTGCCGAGCGGCGCGCCGATCGCCTCGAACAGGCGGAAACGGAGCGGCGTCATCGGCTCGGGCGGGGCGGGCGGGGGGATCTCGTCGATCAGTTCGGGATCGAGAAAGAGCGTGAGCAGCGTCGCGTCCGTCTCCGTCAGCGTCCCCGCCGCTTCGGCCGCGCGCAGGATCAGCGCGGCGGTCTCCCACTCACCCGCCCGCGCGAGGCAATAGATGCGCGCGCCGGTGTCGCGGCTCAGATGCGGCGTCCGGGCCAGCGCCGCGCAGGCCGGCGCCTCCTGCCCCGCGAGCAGCGCCAGGTCGAACCAGGCATCGAAAAGGGCCGGCGTTGCGCCGCCTGCGCGCTCGACCAGCGCCAGTGCCGGCTCCACCGCGCCGTAACGACGCAGCGTCGCCAGCCGCGCGTTGAGAAACCGCGCCCGGGGGCCGGTATCGGGGGGCGGGTTGGCCTCGGCCAGCAGCAGCCTGTGATAGAGCGCCTGAAGCGCCGGGAGCGGGCGTTCGGCCAGGCGGTCGAGCAGGCCCGCAAGGGTCGCGGTCGTGCTCCTTTCCCACAGCGTCACGGGCAGACCGCTGGTCGCGGCGGGCAGCAGGCCGACGGCATCGGCGCGGGGCGCATCGAGCGGCGTGACCGCCACCTCGGGCACCTCTGCGCCCGCGCTCACCGGCGGCGCCTCGATGCTCGGGGAGGAGACCGGCGGCGCGCTGAGCCAGTCGATGGCCGAGAGCGGCGCCTCTGCCCGGGCGATGCCGCCCCAGACCAGCACCATCAGCGCCGTGCCAGCGTGCCAGCTAGCGTGCCTCAAGCGTGACATCCTGGCGGATCTCGGTCTGGGAGGGCGAGAAATCCGCCCCGAAGAACGGTCCCAGAAAGGCATAGGCCGCAAGCGCGATCACCCCCAGAACCGCGAGGTAAATCAGCCATTTGAAGAGCCGAAGCATGAACTGCCCTGCCTGTTTGCCTGCCGTGTTTGGCATATATATAACTGGCATTCCCGAAAATATCACGCCATTGAGGAAAAAACTTTGCAAACAGGCAGGGGAGCGCCGGGCGTGGCGGCTTGCAGCGGCTGGAAACTGAAGAAATCCGTGGTCCTCGTCGGCATGATGGGCGCGGGCAAGACCGCCGTGGGCAAGGCGCTCGCGGCACGGCTCGGGGTGCCGTTCATCGATTCGGACGCGGAGATCGAGAAGGCCGCGCAGATGACGATCGCCGAGATCTTCGAGCGCGACGGCGAGGCGTTCTTTCGCCGCCGCGAAACCGAGGTCATCGACCGCCTGCTCGAGACGCATCGCGGGGTGCTGGCCACGGGGGGCGGCGCGTTTCTCAGCGAAGGCAACCGGCGGCTGATGTCGCAAAAGGGCGTCTCGGTCTGGCTCGATGCCGATCTCGATCTGCTCTGGAACCGGGTCAGGGGCAAGAATACCAGACCCTTGCTGCGCACGCCCCAACCACGCGAAACGCTGCGCGCGATCTACGAGGCGCGGGTGCCGGTCTATGCGCTGGCCGATCTGCGGGTGAGCGCGCGGCCCGAATACACAATTGCGGAAATGGCAGAGCGGGTGGCCGAGGCGCTGGCCACCCGCCCCGATGTCCTGGAGAAGGTGGCATGATCGAGACGGTGCATGTGGGGCTGGGCGCGCGGGCCTATGACGTGGCGATCGGGCCGGGGCTGTTGCAGGAGGCGGGGGCGCGCATCGCGCCGCTGCTCGGACGCCCGCGCCTCGCCGTGATCAGCGACGAGAATGTGGCGGCGCTGCACCTCGAATCGCTGCGCGAGGGGCTGCAGAAGCAGGGGATTTCCCTGTCGAGCCTGAGCCTGCCCGCCGGCGAGGCGACGAAATCCTGGCCATATCTGGAACGGGTCGCGGAATGGCTCCTCGAGGAGAAGATCGAGCGCGGCGATATCGTCGTGGCGCTCGGCGGCGGGGTGATCGGCGACCTGGTGGGCTTTGCCGCCGCGATCCTGCGGCGCGGCGTGCGCTTCGTGCAGGTGCCGACCAGCCTGCTGGCGCAGGTGGACAGTTCGGTGGGGGGCAAGACCGGGATCAACGTCTTGCAGGGCAAGAACCTGATCGGGGCCTTTCATCAGCCTTCGCTCGTGCTGGCCGATACCGCGGTGCTCGACACGCTCGCGCCCCGTGACTACCGGGCCGGTTACGGCGAGGTGGTGAAATACGGGCTGCTGGGGGATCACGCGTTCTTTGAATGGCTCGAGGTCAACGGATCACGCGCCGCGGCGGGCGATCTGTCGGCGCGCATCCATCTCGTGAAACGGTCGGTCGAGATGAAGGCGGAAATCGTCGCGCGCGACGAGACCGAGCAGGGCGAGCGTGCGCTGCTCAATCTGGGCCATACATTCTGTCATGCGCTGGAGGCGGCCACGCAATATGACGGGGCGCGGCTCCTGCATGGTGAGGGGGTGGCGATCGGCTGCGCGCTGGCCTTTTCGCTCTCGGCGCGGCTGGGGCTGTGTTCGCAAGAGGAACCAGGCCGCGTGCGTGCCCATCTGCGCGACATGAAGATGAAGGTCGATCTGCACGATATCGAAGGGGAATTGCCCGACAGCGATGACCTGATCCGGCTCATGGGGCAGGACAAGAAAGTGGTGGATGGCCGGCTGCGCTTCGTGCTGGCGCGCGGGATCGGGGAGGCCTTCGTCACCGCCGACGTGCCGCTCGACGCGGTGCACGAGGTGCTGGAGGCATCCCGCCGGGGCATGGCCTGCCTGACACCCTGACGCCGCGCCGAAGTCCTTTCAGGACTTCGGTCCGATTTCCCATGAGGAAATCGGTTCCGCGCGCGGGTCAGCCGGCGCGTTTCACCAGCGCATGGCGCTTCCTGCCCGCCGAGAGCTTGATCGGCGCGGCGAGCGCGGGCGCGTCGAGCATGAGACCGGGATCGGTGATCGGGGCATCGTCGAGCCGCGCGCCATTCTCGGCGATGAGGCGCTTGGCCTCCTTGCCCGATTTCGCCAGCCCCGCGCGCACGATCAGTTGCACGATGGACAGGCCGCCCGCAAGCTCTGCCTCGGTCAGCTCGAGCGTGGGCAGGTCATCGCCCATGCCGCCCTTCTCGAAGACCTCGCGCGCGGTGGCCTCGGCGGCCTGCGCCGCCTCCGCCCCGTGCAGCAGCGCGGTCACCTCGTTGGCGAGGATGATCTTGGCCTCGTTGATCTCGGCCCCGGCCAGCGCGCCGAGCCGCTCGCATTCCTCGACCGGCAATTCGGTGTAGAGCTTGAGGAAGCGGCCCGTGTCGGCATCGGTCGTGTTGCGCCAGAACTGCCAGAACTCGTAAGGGCTGAGCAGATCGCCATCGAGCCAGACGGCCCCGCCCGCCGATTTGCCCATCTTGCGCCCGTCCGAGGTGGTCAGCAGCGGCGAGGTGAGGCCATAGACCTCCGCATCGAGCACCCGGCGGGTGAGGTCGATACCATTGACGATATTGCCCCATTGATCCGAGCCGCCCATCTGGAGGATGCAGCCGTGGCGGCGGTAAAGCTCCAGGAAATCATAGGCTTGCAGGATCATGTAGTTGAATTCGAGGAAGCTGAGCGATTGCTCGCGGTCAAGCCGCGACTTGACGCTTTCGAAGCTGAGCATCCGGTTGACCGAGAAATGCCGCCCGATATCGCGCAGGAAATCGAGATAGTTCAGCCCGTCGAGCCACGCGGCATTGTTGAGCATCAGCGCCGCGCCATCATCATAGGACAGGTAGCGGTCAAAGACGCGCTGCATCCCGGCAATATTGGCGTCGATCTGCGCGGGGCTGAGCAGCGGGCGTTCGTCCGAGCGGAACGAGGGATCGCCCACCTTGGTGGTGCCTCCCCCCATGAGCGTGATCGGGCGGTGGCCGCATTTCTGCAACCAGCGCAGCATCATGATGTTGAGCAGATGCCCGACATGGAGCGATTTCGCCGTCGCGTCATAGCCGATATAGGCGGTGACGGTCCCCGCGCGCAGCGCCGTATCGAGCCCCTCGAGATCGGTGCAATCGGCGAGATAGCCGCGCGCCTGCATGATGTGCAGGAAATCCGATTTCGGGCGATAGGTCATGGTGCTTGTCCTGTCAGCGATTGCGCGGCATGTATAGGCAGTCGTGGGGCGAAGGAAAAGGCCATGTTGACGCGCGGCAGACTCCGGGCGCTCGGCGCGATGTCGGGCACCTCGCTGGACGGGGTGGATGCGGCCATGGTCGAGACCGACGGCCACGCGATCCTTGGCTTTGGCGCCTCGGCCTATCGGCCCTACACGGCCGAGGAACAGGCGATTTTGCACGCCGCGCGCGGCCATTGGCCGGGCACGCCGGAGGTGGCGGCGGCAGCGGCGGTGGTGGAGGCCGCGCATCTGGAGGTGCTGGCCGGGTTCGAGGGCGCGCAGCTTGTCGGATTTCACGGCCAGACGCTGGCGCATGAGCCGCAGGGGCGCGGCACGCATCAGGCGGGGGATGGCGCGCGGTTGGCGGCGGGGCTCGGCCTGCCGGTGGTGTGGGATTTCCGCAGCGCCGATGTGCGGCAGGGCGGCGAGGGGGCGCCGCTTGCGCCATTCTACCATTTCGCCTGCGCGAAATGGATCGGGGCCGAACGCCCTCTGGCCTTTCTCAATCTCGGCGGCGTGGGCAACCTGACCTGGGTCGATCCGCGTCATGCCCGGCCCGAGGAGGCCGGCGCGATCCTGGCCTTCGACACCGGGCCGGCCAATGCGCCGCTCAATGATCTGATGCGCGCGCGGCGCGGCGCGCCTCTCGATCGCGATGGCGCGCTGGCGGCGCAGGGCGAGGTGGCGCAGGAGGTGCTCGCCGCCTTTCTCGCGGCGCCGTATTTCCGCCGGTTGCCGCCCAAATCGCTCGACCGCGATGCGTTTGCCGAGATGATCGCGTTGGTGGGGGATCTGGGCGATGCCGACGCGGCGGCGACGTTGACGGCGATGGCGGCTTGGTCGGTGCGGTGCGCGATGGCGCATTGCCCCATGCCGCCCGAGCGGGTGCTGGTCACCGGCGGCGGGCGGCGCAACCCGGTGATGATGGCGATGCTGGGCGCGGTGCTCGATTGTCCGGTGATGGCGGTGGAGGATATGGGGCTTGACGGCGACATGCTCGAGGCGCAGGCATTCGGCTATCTGGCGGTGCGGGTGGCGCGGGGGCTGCCCACCTCGTGCCCGGGCACGACGGGGGTGCGGGCGGCGGTCTCGGGTGGGGTGCTGAGCCGGCCCATGGAAGGGGCAGGAACATGAAGGACAGCGACAAGGCACAGGCCACCATTGCGGCGCAGGCGGCGGGCGCCTCGGATGCGGCGACGGGCGGCGTGGTGCCGGGGATCAGCCTCGCCACCACCTATCTGCGCGGCGAGGATTACGCGCTCCTGCGCCCCGAAAATGTCTATGGGCGCGATCACAACGCCACAATGCGCCAGGCCGAGGAGGTGATCCGGCAGCTCGAGGGCGCGGCGGCGAGCCTGCTCTTTCCCTCCGGCATGGCGGCGGTGGCGGCGGTGTTTCGCGCGCTGCCCTCGGGCGCGCGGGTGGTGATGCAGACCGGCATCTACTGGGGCACGCTGAAATGGGTGCGCGAGTATTGCGTGCGCCGCGCGATCCTTCTCGACGAGGTCGAGGCGTCGGATGCGGGCGCGCTGGCCGAGGCGTGCCGGTCCTCGGCCGACATGGTCTGGATCGAGACGCCGTCGAACCCATGGCTGCGCTGCGTCGATATCGCGGCGGCGGCGGGCATGGCGCACAAGGCGGGCGCGGTGCTGGTCGTCGATGGCACGGCGGCGACGCCGGTTCTGACGCGGGCACTCGATCTGGGGGCGGATATCTCGATGCATTCGGCCACCAAGGCCCTCAACGGCCATTCGGACGTGCTGGCCGGCGTGCTGTCCTGCCGCGAGCCGGGCCTGCCGATCTGGGGCGAGATCGCCAACGACCGCCACGATGCGGGCGCGATCCTCGGGCCCATCGAGGCGTGGCTCCTGATGCGGGGGATGCGCACGCTGCCGCTGCGGGTGGAACGGATGTGCGCCAGCGCGCGCATCCTGGCCGAATGGCTCGCCGCGCATGAGGGGGTGGCGGCGGTGCTCTATCCGGGGCTCGAGGGCCATGAGGGCCACGCGGTCGCGGCGCGGCAGATGACGGGGGGCTTTGGCTACCTGCTGTCCTTCCTGGTGCGGGGCGACCGGGCGGATGCGCTGCGGGTGGTCGGGCGGCTGAAGCTCTTTCAGCGCGCGACCTCGCTCGGCGGTGTCGAGAGCCTGGCAGAGCATCGCCACAGCATCGAGCCGGATACCGGCATCCCCGAAAACCTCATCCGGCTTTCGGTCGGGATCGAGGATGTGGCCGATCTGCGCGACGATCTGGCACAGGCGCTGGCGGGGCAGGGCATCGCCGCGCCGGATCAGTAATCGCGCTCGAAGAAGATGCCGATGCCGGTGTCGCCGTCGGTCGAGGCGCCGCCCTTGACGGTGAGCGAGCGGTTGAGGTCGAGATTGAGATTGATCCGCTGCTTGCCGGCGCTGTCGGCGACCACCTCGGTATAGATCCGGTCGGAAACATAGGTCCCGGCGCTCACCTGCGTGTCCCCGTCGGCGCTCTGGCTCACGTCGAGATCGGCCAGCCCGAGCCCGCCCCGCAGCCGCCCCACCAGATCGCCGCCGCCGCCGCCGCCGGTGAGCGTGGCCACCGCCGAGGCCAGTTGCGCCGCCTGGATCGGGGAAATGCTGTCAAGCCCGCGCCCGAAGATGAGCCGCGCGACGATCTCGTCCTGCGGCAGATCCGGCGTGGCGGCAAAGCGGATCTCGGGGGCGCTGGCCGGCCCCTCGATGATGACCTGCACATCGGCGTCCTCGATCGCGGTCTCGGCGACGAACTGGAGCCACGGATCGAGCGAGCCCTGCATGCTCACGCGTCCCTCGGTCAGGGTGAGGCGCTTGCCGAGAATGTCGAGACGGCCGCGGCGCAGCTCGAAGAAGCCCGCGGGCATGACATTGGTGCTGGTGCCGCCGATGCGCAGCCGCCCGCCGAGTTCGGCATCGAGGCCGCGCCCGCGCACGAAGATCCGCGACGGCGCGTTGACGATGAGCCCGAGAGCAAAGGGCCGGGCCGGGGCGCTCTCGCTCGGCGCCTTCAGCAGGCCGGCGCGTTCGCGGGTGAGGCGCGAGGCGGGGCTCTCGTGGACATGGCGCAGATCGGGCAGCGCGACCGAGGCCGGGCCGAGGCCCGAGGGAATGCGGATATCGGTCTGCGCCAGCGTGATCTCGCCGCCGATCCGCGCACCACCCGCGAGCGGACCGTTCACCGTGACCATGCCGCGGGCCGTCGTGCTGTAGATCAGCCGATCGGTGAGCACCGTGTCCAGAAGCGTCACCGTCAGATCGCCCACATGGCCGGGCTCGAGCGACACGGGGCCGCTCACCCGCACCGTGCCGCCATCGCGCAGGCGCGCGGTGACATCGGTCTGCACCCGCGCCTGCCCCAGCGTGGCACTGCCCGAAAGGTCGTCAATGGCGAGCCCGGCATCGGGCAGGGATACCTGCGCGCCCGTGCTGCGCACCGTGCCCGATAGCGCGGCCAGCGCGGGCGCGCCCTGCGCGCGCAGGTCGAATTCCGCCGTGCCGGCGAGGGAATTGGGCTGGATGAAGCGGTTGACGAGGGCAAGCGGCAGCCGCCCCGACGCGGCAAGATCGAGCCGCGCGCCATGATCGAGCACATCGCCCGAGACGCGCGCGGTGGTGCCGCCCGGCCCGCTGGCATCGAGCGCGAGGCCGATCCGGCGCGCCTCGGGGCCGATGAGCGTGACCGCGCCGCGCGCGGCGAGGGGGCCGCCGAAACCGGGCACGAAGCGGCCGAGATCGGCAAGCCGCAGGTCGATCGTCACCGGCCCGCCCGCCCCGTCGCCCGCGGCATCGAGGGTGATCTGTGGTGTGGCGAGGCGGATCGTGGTGATCTCGATGCGCTCGGGCGTGCGGCCCGCCTCGGCCCTCAGGTCAAGCTGACCGGCGATGAGGCGGTCGAGATCGGCGATGCCGGTGGCGAGGTCGCGGCCCCGGAGCGTGGTCTTGAGGCGCAGCGTCTCGCCCGCGCCCGTGCCCGTGCCTTCGGCGTCGAGTTCGAGGCTGCCGCGCAGGCGCTGGCCGGTCAGCGCGTTGAAGCGCGCCAGATCGGCGATCCGCGCCGATAGCGTCCCGGTGGCGGCCGGTGCCTCGGGATCGACCGTGCCGGTGGCGGCAAGGCGCGCGCCCATGGCCTCGGCGGTCACATCGGTGAGGGTGATGAGGCCCTCGGCATCGCGCGCGATGGTGCCGCGCGCGGCGCCCGCGCCCGAGAGGCGCGGATCGAGCGGGGCGAGATCGTCGAGCGCACCGTCGAAGCTCAGGCTGCCGGTCTGCGCCGCGATCTCGCCTGCGCCCGAGGCGGTCAGTTGCACCTTGTCATAGGCGAGGCGGAGCGCGTTGAGCGTCGTCGTGGTGCCGTCATGTTCGGCGTCGAGCGCGAGCGTGCCGGGGCTCAGGATGAACGGGTCAAGCTGCGCGATGCCGGTGGCAAGGCCGGTGCTGTCGGCCTCAACGGTGAGCGCACCGGTCTGCGTCTCGATCTGCCCGCGGCCTTCGATCGTGGCGCGGATGCGCCCTGCGAGGGGCCGCCCGGTGAGCGCGGCAAAGCGCGAAAGATCGGCCACATCGGCGGTGAGGCGGCCCGCGACCGGCAGGCCCGGCGCCTCGGGGGCGAGGGTGCCGCTCAGCGCGACCGAGGCCCCCATGGCCGCCAGCTCGAAACCCGTTAGCGTCACCTCGCCGCCCGCCTGCCAGCCGAGATCGCCGCCAAGCCGCGCCGGCCCGGCAAGGCGGCGGTCGGCGAGGCCCAGATCGGCGAGGCGCGCGGTGACGGTGAGCGCGCCGCTCGTGCCCGAGAGGCGGCCCCGGGCGGTGCCGGTGAATTCGGCGTTCTCGATGTGCAGCCGTTCGAGCGCGGTGCCGGTGGTGTCGCGCCTTGCGGCGAGATCGAGCCGGCCGGGGGGCGCGATCAGCGGGTCGAGCTGGGCAATGCCGAGGGCGAGTCCCTCGGTCTCGGCACCGAGCGCGATATCGAACGCCCCGCCCAACAGCGTCCCCGAGCCCGCGAGCGCGGCGCTGGCGCGCCCTTCGAGCGGCTGGCCCGCGAGGGGGGCGAACCGGGCGAGATCCTCCGCCACGAGCGTCGCGCGGCCGGTGACGGGCAGGCCCTCGGCCAGCGCGGCGATCTCGGCGGCGCCCGCGAGCGTCGCATCGCCCGCGATGATGCGAAAGCCGCGCAGCATCAGCGGCCCGCCCGCGCGCCAGTCGAGCGAGGCATGGCCGGTCAGGCCGGGGCCGGTGGCCAGCGCGAGCGCGGGATCGGCGGGAGCAAGGCCCGCGAGCGTGAGTTCGGCCAGCGCGGTGATGCCGCGCGGCGGGGTGCGGCTGAGCGTGCCGCGCGCGTTGATGCGGGCGGTCTCGAGCCGCAGATCGGGCCGGGCGAGCCCCGCGATCATGGCCTCGGCGCGCCAGCGGTCGCCGCGTGCGGCGTCATAGCGCGCGGCGAGCGTGGCGGCGGCGATCTCGGTGGGCGGGCCGGCCAGGGGCAGGCGCACGGGGGCCGCGCCATTGCCGATCTCGCCGGTGAGATCGAACGCCTCCGGCCAGCCCGCGGCGTCGAGGGTGAGGCGGCCCGAGAGCCGCATCTGCGCGGCCTCGAGCGTGAGGCGGTCGATCTCGGTGCGGCCCGAGGCGCTGCGGCTGCCCGAGAGCACGAGCGCGCTTTCGGGGCCGAAGAAGGGGTGGAATTCACCGGCCAGAAGCGGGGTCAGGTCGCCGTCGATCCGCGCCGAGAAACGCGCATCGCCCCCTGCGGGGGCGGTGATGGCGACGCGGCCCGTCAGCCGGTCGATGCCCCCGGTGGCCAGCCGGATATCGGCGGCGTAATCGTCGAGCGGCGCGGTGCCGGCGATCTCGAGCACGAGCGCCGGCGCGCCGGGCAGCCCGAGGAGCGTCGCCACCATCCCTCCCGCGGCCTCCTGCGCCCGCAGATCGAGGGCGAGCACCCGGCTCGCATTGGCAAAGCCCGCGTCGAGCGTGACCGCGCCGCGCCCGTCGAGCCGGCGCGCCTCGATCCGTGCCGCCCCCTCGCCCGACCCGAGCGAGAGCGCGCCCGCAACCGTGAGGCGGATTTCCTCGCCCAGAAGCGGCGCGCCGAGGATCACCGTCTCTGCGGCAAGTGCGCCGATATTGATCGAGACCGGCAGTTCGGGCAGCGAGAAGGGCTGCGCCTCGGCCATCTCGGGGGTGATGTCGGGGCCCGGCAGCGGCGGACGGAGGACCGCGATTTCCTGCGCCGCGAGGCGGTTGACCTCGACCCGCCCGCGCAGGAGCGCCGCGCGCGACCAGTCGAGCGTGACGCCCGAGAGGCGCAGCCAGACGCCCTCGGCATCGGCGATGGTGAGCTCCTCCATCGTCGCCCGCGACGAGAGCGCGCCGGCAAAGCCGCGGATGCGCACCTCGCGCCCGGCGGCGGAGAGATTGTCCTCGAGCAGCCGCTCGAGAAAGCCCGGGCCGTCATCCCCGGCCGGCTGCGCGGCCAGCGGCAGGCCGAGAAGCGTCAGCAGCAGAAGCGCAATGGGCAGGAGGATGCGCATCTCAGAACGCCTGCCCGATGCCGATATAGATCTCGAAATCCGATCCGGCATCATCGCCGAGCGGCGTCGCGATGTCGATCCGGACCGGTCCCACCGGGGTGAAATACCGCGCGCCGATCCCCGCGCCCCCGTGCCAGTCGCTCTGGCCATTGCCCCCCGCCTTCTCGCCGATGAATCCGGCATCGGCAAAGGCCACGGCCTGGATGCGGTCGGTGGCCATGGCGCGGATCTCGCCCGAGACCCCGAGAAAGGACCGCCCGCCCACGGTGATGCCCGGTCCGAGATCGACGCCCAGATCCTGATAGCCCTGGCCGCGCACCGTGCCCGCCCCGCCCGACCAGAACAGCATGTCGGCGGGCAGGTCGATGAAATCGCCGCCTGCCACGCTCCCCATCTGCACGCGCCCCGCAAGCGTCACGCGCCGCGCCTCGCCAAGCGTCAGGTAGTCGCGCAGATCGACGTGAAAGCGGCTGCCGGCGCTGCCCTTGTCGGGGCTGACAAAGGGGGTGGCGGTCAGATCGAGATAGAGACCGCGCGTCGGGTTGAGCGGATCGTCGCGCCGGTCCCATGTCAGCTGCGCGGGCAGGAGAACATGCGAAAGGGTTCGCGAACCCAGATCGTCCTCGATTTCCGAATAGCGATAGGCAAGGCCCGCCTCGCCGCTCAGCGTGTCCGAGAAGACATGGGTGAGGCCGGCACCGATCTCGGCCTTGCGCTCGTCATAATCGGGCTCGTCATTGTCCTCGATCGTGGCCTGGACAAAGGTGCCGGTGTCGGGCGAGAGGGTGGCCGGGCGGTCGAGCCGGGCCCCGAGGCGGAAATCCTCGCCCCCCCCATCGCCGCCGATGCCGCCGATCAGCGCGTCGATGCGCAGCCGCTCGGCGCCGCCCCACAGGTTGCGGTGCAGCCAGAATCCCGAGAGCGTCACGCCCTCCGAGGAAGAGATCTCCGCCCCCGCGCCGACCCGGCGGCGCGGCGCGTCGCTCACCCGCGCCTCGATGTCGAGCGTGCCGTCGGGGTTCGGCGTATCGGCCTCGATCAGCCGCACCGAGCGGAAGGCCCCGGTGCGGCGCAGCCGGTTGGCGGATTTGTCGAGCAACGCGGGCGAAAAGGTCTCGCCCGTGGGCAGCCCCGCGATGGCGCGGATGCGCTCGTCGCGCACGCGGCTGGGGGTGCGGCCATGGCGGACCTCCAGATCGCCAAAGCGCAGGCGCGGCCCCGGGGCGAGCGCGATCGCCGCGTCGAGCCGGGCGCGGGCGTGATCGGCCACGATGTCCTGGCCGGAGACGGTGGCCCTGGCATGGCCCGCGTCGCGCCAGCCCCTGACGCCCGCGCGCGCCGCAGCCCCGACCAGCGCGCCGCGCGCGTCCGCGCCGGGGCGGAACCCCTCGGGCAGTTCGGTGCCGGGGGCGAGCGGCGCGACCCCGGCGGTCCCGAAGCTGAAACGCGGACCGCGCTCGACGGTGATGTCGATGCGCGCGATCGCCGCGGGCGCAGCCAGCGGCGGGATCTCGGCCGCCTCGCGCCCGTCCACGCGGATCGAGATGACCCCGCCATAAAATCCCTCGCCATAGAGCACGCCCAGAATCCGCGCGTAATCGGCCTGGGCCGCGGCCAGCAGATCCTGCGCGGTCGCGTCCTCCTGGGCGGCGGTGGCGACGCTGAGCGAGCCGTCGCGCAGCGTCCCGGTGAACCCCTTCGAGGCGCCGGGCACGGTGAGGCTGACCTCGGCGGCCGGCGCGGGCAGGCCGGCGAGGCCGAGCATCGCCACTGCAATGAGACCCGATCGGGCGAGAAACCCCCGCATGACATACCCCCGGCAGACACGCCAAGTCTATCGCATCCGGGCGCGGCAATGGCCAGCGCGACGGTGCAAGATGGCGCGGATAATCATTCCGCGGGGTGGGGAATGGCGCCGATCTCGTCCTCCAGCGCCTTCTCGATCGCCCCGCGCGGGCGGGTGAAGCGCGCCAGCAGGTCGTAGAGGACCGGCGTGACGAACAGCATCAGGAGCGAGGCCAGCCCCAGCCCCGCGATGATCACCGTGCCGACCGCGATTCGGCTCTCGGCGCCCGCGCCGGAGGCGAGCACCAGCGGCAGCGCGCCGAGGATGGTGGAAATCGCCGTCATCATGATCGGGCGCAGCCGCAGCACCGACGCCTCGATCACCGCCTCGCGCACCGCCATCCCCTCGTCGCGCAGCTGGTTGGCGAATTCGACGATCAGGATGCCGTTCTTGGCGATCAGGCCGATGAGCAATATGATCCCGATCTGGCTGTAGACATTGAGCGACAGCCCCCCGAAGGCCATGGCATAGATCGCGCCGGCGATGCCGATGGGCACGGTGAGCATGATCACCACCGGGTGCAGGAAGCTCTCGAATTGCGCGGCGAGCACGAGATAGACGATGATCAGCGCCAGCACGAAGACCACGCCGACCCCGCCCGACGTGTCCTTGTAGGTGCGCGACTGCCCGTCATAGCCGAGCCGCGCCTCGGGGGGCAGGATCTCGAGGGCGATCTCCTCCAGCCGGTCGAGCACGGTGCCGAGCTCGGCGTCGGGGGCGAGCGCGCCGGAGAGCTGGATCGAGGGCAGCCGGTCGAAGCGTTGCAGCGAGGGGGCGGCGGCATTCTCGGTCAGCGTCACCAGCGCGCCGAGCGGCACCAGCGTCTCGCCGTCGCCGGCGCGCACGAAGATGTTCTCGATATCGGTGGGGGTGCGCCGATCCGAAAGGTCGGCCTGCACGAGCACCGGATATTCGCGCCCGCGGCTGACGAAGGTCGTCACCTCGCGCGAGGCGAGCATGGTCTGGAGCGTGGCGGCGATCACCTCGGCCGAGATACCGAGATCGTCGGCGCGGGCGCGGTCGATGAAGATGTCGAGCTGCGGCAGGTTCTCCTCGAAGTTGATCTCGGGATTGACGAGCCCCTCCACCTCCTCGGCGCGGCGCAGGAATTCGCTGGCCCAGCCCTTGACGCTCTCGAAATCGGGGCCGCCGATGACCACGCGCACCGGCGTCGAATTGCCCCGCAGGCCCAGCCCGGCGGGTGTGACCGGAAAACCGCGCGCGACGGTGACGCGGCCCATCTGCGGCGCGAGCTCGGCCACGAGGGCGGAAATCGGGCGGTCGCGCTCTTCCCATGGCGCGAGACGGAACACCACGAAGGAGCGATACGCGCGCCCGCCCCAGCCGGTGAAGGTAAAGACCGTCTCGATCTCGCCGCTCTCGACATGGGGTTGCAGGATGTCCTCGACCTGGCGGGCGGCCATGTCGGAATGGGCCACGGTCGAGCCTTGCGGCGCGGTCAGCGGCACAAATCCCACGCCGCGATCCTCGCGCGGGGCAAGCTCGCTCGGCAGGTTGCCGTAGAAGAGCGCCGCCCCGGCGGTCACCGCAATCGCCACCGGCAGCACCACGAGCGGCATGGCGATGGCGCGGCTGAGCGCGGCGCGATAGGCCCGCTGGACGAAGGGCGCGCGGCGGACCGTTTCCCCGGTTCCGCCGCGCGGGGTGCGCGCGCTCAGGATCTTGGAGGCGAGCGCCGGGCAGGCCGTGAGCGCGACGAAGGTCGAAATCGCCACCGTGCCGGCCATGACCCAGCCGAATTCCACGAAGAGTCGCCCCACCTGGCCCGGCATGAAGGACAGCGGCACGAAGACCGCGATCAGCGTGAGGGATGTGGCGATCACCGCGAATGTCACCTGGCGCGCGCCCCTGAGGCTCGCCACGAGGACCGATTCGCCCTCCTCGATGCGGCGCTGGATGTTCTCGAGCACCACGATCGCGTCATCCACCACGAGCCCGATCGCCAGCAGCAGCGCGAGCAGCGTCAGCGTGTTGAGCGAGAACCCCCACAGCCCGATCAGCAGGAACGTGCCGATCAGCGCCACCGGAATCGTGATCGCCGGGATCAGCGTCGCGCGAAAGCTGCGCAGGAACAACAGGATCACCGCCACCACCAGCGCCAGAGAGATGAACAGCGCGCTGACCACCTCGCGGATCGAGGCGCCGACAAAGAGCGCATCGTCGGAATTCACGATGATCTCCATCCCCTCGGGCAGGGTGGGGGTGAGCGCGGCGATCTCGGCGCGCACGGCCTGCGAGATGGCCAGCGTGTTCGACTGGCTCTGGCGCAGCACCGAAAGGGCCACGGCCTCGGTGCCGTTGGTGCGCACGATGGTGGAATCGTCGGCCACGCCGGGCGCGATGCGCGCCACATCGCCAAGACGCACGGGATAGCCCGCCACCCGGTCCAGCACCACGTCGCGGAAATCCTCGACGCTGGCCAGCCGGCTGTTGAGGCGCACGGTGAGCTGGCGATTGTAGGATTCGACCTCGCCTGCGGGCAGTTCGATATTGGCGCGCCGCAGCGCCGCCTCGACATCGGCCACGGTCAGGTTGCGCGCCGCCAGCGCGCGCCGGTCGAGCCAGATACGCACCGCAAAGGGCCGGTCGCCCGCGATATCGACATCGGCCACCCCGTCGAGCGTGGCGATCCGGTCGGCGATGAAACGGTCGATATAGTCGGTGATCTCGGCGGTGGTCATCCGGTCCGAGGTGATGGCCAGCCGCATCACCGGATCGGCATCGGCATCGCTCTTGACCACCTGCGGCTCGTCGGCCTCTTCGGGCAGGTCGCCGCGCACCCGGCCGACCGCGTCGCGCACGTCATTGGCGGCCACGTCGATATCGACCCCGGTCTCGAATTCGATGGTCACGCGCGAGCGGCCCTGGCGACTCTCCGAGGTGATGGTGCGGATCCCCGAGATCGAGGCGACGGCCCCCTCCACCGTCTCGGTGATGTCGGTGTCGATCACCTCGGGCGCGGCGCCGCGATAGGTGGTGGTGACGGTGACCACGGAATTGTCCACATCGGGCAGTTCGCGCACCGGCAGGTCGCGCAGCGCGGCAATGCCGAAGATGATGATCAGAAGGCTCGCAACGGCCGCCAGCACCGGGCGGCGGACGGAGATTTCCGAGATCGTCATGTCGGCCTCCTGGCTGCCGCGGTGCCAGTGCCGGTGCCAGTCCCAGTCCCGGTGCCGGCAGTGGCGTCGCGGTCGCGCGCGAGGATCTCGATCGGCGCGCCGTCGCGCACCCGCGTCAGCCCCCGCACCACCACCTCCTCGCCGGGGGCGAGGCCATCGAGGATGGCGATCACCCCGTCGCGCCGCAGCCCGGTGGTGACGATGCGCCGCCGGGCCACGCCCTCCTCGGCGACAAAGACATAGGTCTGCGCTGCCTGGAACACGATCGCCTCCTCGGGCACGACGGTGTTCTCGTTCTCCTCGAGCACGAGGGTGAGCGACAGGAACATGCCCGCGGGCAGGATGCTGTCCGGGTTGGGGATGAGCGCGCGGGTGCGAAAGGCCCGGCTCACCGGGTCGATGCGGCTGTCCACGGCGGCGATGGTGCCGGTGAAGTCGCGCCCCGGAAAGGCGGCGGCGCGGGCGACGATCCGCTGGCCCTGCGCAACCTGGGCAAAGATCGTCTCGGGCAGGGAAAATTCCACCTCCACCGCGCTCAGGTCGTCGAGCCGGGCGAGGACCTCGCCCTTGGTCACCCGCGCGCCCACGTCATAGCCGGTGAGCCCGAGCACGCCGCTGAAGGGGGCGGTGATCGTGCGATCGGCGAGACGGCGGCGGGCGCGGTCGGCGGCGGCCTCGGCCTCGGCCAGACGGGCCACCGCCTCCTCGAGGGCGGCCTGCGAGACGGCATTGGTCTGGCGCAGCGTGCGGATACGTTCGAGCGACTGGCTGCGCTCGGTGAGCACCGCCTCGGCCTGGGCGAGATCGGCGCGCTCGATCGTGTCATCGAGCCGGGCAAGGACCTGGCCCTCGGTCACGCGCGCACCTGCCGTGATGTCGAGCGCGACCAGGCGGCCATCGGCCTCCGGCACGATCTCGACGGAGCGCAGGGCGCGGGTGGTGCCGACCGCCTCGATGCTGCGCTGCATGATCCGCCGCTCGGCGCGCGCCAGTTCCACACTGACCGGGCGCGAGGGCTGTTGCGCGGTCAGGGCGGGATCGGCGGCGTTCTGGCTGCGCCAATAGGCATACCCGCCGTAAACCGCCCCGGCGAGGAGGCTGAGGATCAGGAGTTGCTTGACTATGGACATGTCCGGGGGATCCTTCGCGCGCTCTGCCGCAATCGGGGTAAAGCTATCGCATCCGGAAAGAAAGGCAAATCCGTGTGAGCGCGGGGGTCAGGCGGCGGTCCGGTGCGGGCGCAGCGCGGCCTCGGTATCCTGCCAGAGCGCGGGCAGCGCGGCGCGGAGCGCGCGCGCCTCCTCCGCCCGGCCCGCCACGAGCGCGGCCTCGATCCGGCCAAGAAGCGCATGGAGCGCGCGCGCGCCGCAGGTGGCGGCGGTGCCGGCAAGGCGGTGAATACGGGGGCGCAGCACCTCGGGCGGCGTCGTCTCGGACAGGGCAAGAAGCGCTTCGGCCTCGGCGCGCAGGCCGGCAAGCGCCGCGTCGAGCCCCGTGGCCGGCATCAGCGCGGCCAGCTGCGCGAGATGGGCCCGGTCGATCAGCGCCGGCGCGGCTTGCGCCTGCCTCAGCAGCGCACGCAGCCGCGCGCGGCTGAGCGGCTTGGTCTCGATGGCGTCGATCCCCGCCTCGCGCAGCCGCGCGCGGTCGGCGGGGCTGCAATGGGCGGTGAGTGCCACGATCGGGGTGCGGGCATTGGGCCCGGCGCCCGCGCGGATGCGACGGGCGGCCGCCACCCCGTCGAGCCTCGGCATGTCGAGATCCATCACGATCAGGTCCACCGCGCCGCGCCCGGCCTGCCGCACCCCGTCGAGCCCGTCACGGGAGAGCACGGCCGTGTGCCCGTCGCGCGCCAGCATCGCGGCCAGGACGATGCGGCTGGCATGGGTGTCCTCGACCACGAGCACGCGCAGCGGCGCTGTCGGCTCGGGCGCGGCCCCGGGCGGGGCAGCCGGCGGCAGGGCGAGGCGCACGGTGAAACAGCTGCCCTCGCCCGCGCGGCTCGTGGCTGCGATCTGCCCGCCCATCCGCGTGACGATCTGGCGCGCGATGCCCAGGCCGAGCCCGCTGCCCTCGCGCTCGGCGCCATCGGGGGCTGGCAGGCGCACGAAATCCTCGAACACGCGGGGCAGGTCCGCCTCGGGGATGCCGATGCCCGTATCGGTGACCCGGAACACCATGCCGGTGCCGTCCTGCGCGCGCTCCGCCGCGAGGGTGATGCTGCCCCCGGAGGTGAACTTGACGGCATTGGCCAGCAGATTGAGCAGCACCTGGCCAAGCCGCTGCCGGTCGCCTGTCACATGCCCCAGGCCGCCCTCGGGCAGCGCCAGCAGTAGCCGGTTGCCGCGCCTTTCGGCGGCGGCGCGCTGGCTCTCGATCAGCTCCGCGAGCATCGCGTCGAGATCGAAGGGCGCGGGGTGCAGGGCGATGTGGCCGGTCTCGGCCTGAAGCCCGTCGAGCGCCTCGTCGATATGGCCGCGCAACGCCGCGCCCGAGCTGCGCATGATGCGCGCGAGGCGCGCCTGTTCGGGCGCGAGCGCGCTGTCCTCGAGCAATTCGAGCGCCCCCAGCAGGCTGTTGAGCGGCGTGCGCATCTCGTGGCTCACCATGGCGAGAAAGCGCGCGCGCGCCGCGAGGCCCCTGAGCTCGCGCTCGCGCGCGGCGGCGGCCTCCACCCGTGCGGCAAGCCGGCTGCGATAGAGCCGCCAGAGCATCCACAGAAGCCCCCCGAGCGCCAGCATCATCGCCAGGCTGAGCGCGGTGAGCGTGACGATCTGCTCGGTGAGCGCCGCGCGCTCGGCATCGCCATGGCGCGCATCGAGCGCGATGGCCTGCGCCGCGAGCGCGCGAATCGGCTCGGTCAGGGCCTCGGCCCGTTGGACAAGCTGCGCGTGCCCGGCGAAAATCGCCGCGTCGGTGCTGTCGATCACCGGCATCATCTCGCCAAGGAGGGCGATGATCGCGCGCAGCTCGGCCCGGGCCGGCCCGGTATCGAGAATCTCCCGATAGGCCGGGCCGGTATGCAGGGTCATGGCGCGGCTGTAGAGCAGGTCGAACGCGCGGCGTGCGGCGGTCGCGGTCCCGGGATCCGCCGGATCGAGCCGCGCGAGCGCGAGGCGAAAGCGCATCTGGTCCACCTCGAGCTGCGCTATGGTCCAGGGCGGATTGTCGCTGTCGGCGCTTCCATAGGCATCGAGCCTGCCGAGCACCTGCACGGTGATCGCCGCCGCCGCCACCAGGCATCCGAGGGCCAGCACCGCCAGCATCGCGAATACAAGCCGCTCGCGCGGGCGGGGCAGGAGGCGGGCGCGGTCGGGCATCGGCGGGCTCTCTCAGGGGGTGGCGAGGTGAACGGTGATCCGCTCGAGCTGCCAGATCGAGCGTGCATAGGCGGTCTGCGTGCGAAAGGCCGGATCGGCATCGTAATTGTAGACGAGCCAGAACGGCCCCATGTCGCGCAGATGCATCGCCGCGCCGTTGCGCGAATAGGCGATGACCGGGTAATCGGCGGCGATCTCCGCGGCGGGGATCGACACGGTATAATCGTTGATCGCGTCGAGCTCAACATGCGTGGCCTCGGTCCCCAGTTGCGCCAGCAGTGCCGCGAGCGCGACGCCGCGGAAGTGCTGCGGCCCGTCGGTCCAGATCGTGCGGGTGGTGAATTCGGTCTGCGGCAGCCGTGCGAGAGCGGCGCGGTCGAATGTCAGGCTGCGGCGAACGGTGCCGTCCGGCGCCTTCACCGTGACCGTGAGCCGCGCCGGATGATCTGCCCGTCCCGGCAAGGCGGTGACCGATGCCATGGCAAGAGCCAGGACAAGGACCGGGAGCAGGGTCCGAACGGGGCAAACCAGGCGGAAAGGGGCGCGGATCATGGCAACTCCTTGGATGGGGTGGCGACCAGTTTGTGGATTTTTTGCGAGTTTTCCAGCCCTCCTGTTCCTTTGCGCCTGTTGCGTCTGTTGCGTCTGTCGCGTCTGTGCCGCTCGCCGCGACATCCTGTGCGACCGCCATTTGTCATTCCCGGCGCAGGGGCGTATCGTCGCGCGCGGCGGCGGGGCAGGGCGACGAAAGGACCGGGTATGGCGCGGCTCATTCTGGCGGATGATCATGATCTCGTGCGCGACACCATCGCCGCCTATCTGCGCGCGGCGGGGGGATTCGAGGTGGCGGTGGCCGAGAGCCTCGCGGGCGCGCTGGCGCTGGTGCCGGGACCGGGCCGGGCCGATCTCGTGCTGCTCGACTTCGCCATGCCGGGGATGGAGGCGCCCGACGCGCTCGCGCGGATGCGGGCGCGGGCGGGCTGTCCGGTGGCCATCCTGTCGGGCACGGCGCCCCCCGATGTGGCCCGGCGCGCGCTGCGCGCGGGCGCGGCGGGGTTCGTGCCCAAGACGCTCGCGCCGCAGGCGCTGATCGCGGCGGTGCGGCAGATGCTGGCGGGCGAGACCTATGTGCCCTGTGACTTTCTGGCCTCCGACGCGGATCAGGGCGCGCAGGCCCGTATCGGTCTGACCGCGCGCGAACGCGAGGTGTTGCAGGGCGTGGCCGAGGGCAAGTCCAACAAGGAAATCGCCCGCGATCTCGACATCCAGGAAGTCACCGTCAAGCTGCACATGAAATCGCTCACCCGCAAGCTGGGGGCACGCAACCGCACCCAGGCGGCGATGATCGCCCGCGATCTCGGGCTGGCCTGAGAGCCCTTGCGAGCAGAAAACGGGCAGGGCGGTCATGCGTGAGCGAACCGGAAGGGTCGTCGGCACGCGCGCCTTCCCTTGCGGAAATTTCCGGAAGTTTCCCGACATGGACAATCGGCGCGGACAATCGGCGCGCCAAAAATTTTACCGATTGATAAAAAATCGATTCGTGAAATACTCGTCGGCAACAAAGAGGCATCGCAACGAAGACCACAGGAGAGGATGACATGGCCGCGAACGCGCTCACGCCGGGCATCGTCGCGGGGCGGCTTTCGCCCCGGGACTATGCGACGAACTTCACCGACCTGCACCCGCCGCTCGATCCGCACGAGGCGCAGGTCGCGGCGGATCGCTGCTACTTCTGCCACGATGCCCCCTGCATCGCCGCCTGTCCCACCGCGATCGACATCCCGCTCTTCATCCGCCAGATCGCCACCGGCACTCCCGAGGCGGCGGCGATGACGATCTTCTCGCAGAACATCCTCGGCGGGATGTGTGCCCGCGTCTGCCCGACCGAGACCCTCTGCGAAGAGGCCTGCGTGCGCGAGACGGCGGAGGGTCAGCCGGTCAGGATCGGGCAGTTGCAGCGCCACGCCACCGACCGGCTGATGGCGGCGGGCGGGCATCCCTTCACCCGCGCAGCCCCCACGGGACGGCGCGTCGCGGTGGTGGGCGCGGGGCCGGCGGGGCTTGCCTGTGCGCACCGGCTGGCGATGAAGGGGCACGAGGTGGTGATCCTCGACGCGCGGCAACGGCCCGGCGGGCTCAACGAATACGGAATCGCCGCATACAAGACGCCGGGCGGCTTCGCGCAGGCCGAGGTGGACTGGCTGCTGCGGATCGGCGGGATCACGATGCGCACGGGCGTGATGCTCGGGCGCGATGTGACGCTGGCCGATCTGCGCGCGGAGCATGACGCGGTATTCCTCGGGATCGGGCTTGGCGGGGTGGGCACGCTCGGCACGCCGGGCGAGGACAGGGACGGTGTCGCCGATGCCGTGGGCTTCATCGCCGATCTGCGGCAGGCCGCGGATCTCGCGGCGCTGCCGGTGGGGCGCGACGTGGTGGTGATCGGCGGCGGCATGACGGCGATCGACGCGGCGGTGCAGGCGCGGCTTCTGGGCGCGCTCAACGTGACGCTGGTCTATCGCCGCAGCCGGGAGCGGATGAACGCCAGCCGCTACGAGCAGGACCTCGCCGCCTCGAAAGGCGTGCACATCATCACCAACGCCCAGCCGGTCGCGATCCACGGCAACGGCGCGGTGCGCGAGGTCGAGTTCGAATATGTCGATGACGACCTGACGCCCACGGGCGTTCGCTTTCGCCTCGCCGCCGACCAGGTGCTGCGCGCCATCGGCCAGCGGCTCGCGGGCGACGATCTGCCCGCCCTCGCGCAGGGCAGGATCGCCGTGACCGGGGCCGGGCGCAGCTCGCTGCCCGGCGTCTGGGCGGGCGGCGACTGCGCGGCGGGGGGCGAGGACCTCACCGTGACGGCGGTGGCCGAGGGGCGCGACGCCGCCGAGGATATCCATGCAACGCTGATGGCGGAGGGCTGAGCCATGGCCGATCTGACGACGAATTTCATCGGGATCACCTCTCCCAATCCGTTCTGGCTCGCCTCGGCGCCGCCCACGGACAAGGAATACAACGTGCGGCGCGCCTTCGAGGCGGGCTGGGGCGGGGTGGTCTGGAAGACGCTCGGCGAGGACGGCCCGCCCGTCGTCAACGTCAACGGACCCCGCTATGGCGCGGTCTGGGGTGCGGACCGGCGGCTCCTTGGCATGAACAATATCGAGCTGATCACCGACCGCCCGCTCGCCGTCAATCTCGCGGAGATCGCCCGCGTCAAGCGCGACTGGCCCGATCGGGCCCTGGTGGTCAGCCTCATGGTGCCGATGAACGAGGGGGCCTGGCGCGACATCCTGCTTCGCGTCGAGGATACCGGCTGCGACGGGGTGGAGCTCAATTTCGGCTGCCCCCACGGCATGAGCGAGCGCGGCATGGGCAGCGCGGTGGGCCAGGTGCCCGATTACGTCCGGCAGGTCACCCAATGGTGCAAGACCCATTCGCGCCTGCCGGTGATCGTCAAGCTCACCCCCAACATCACCGATATCCGCCAACCCGCGCAGGCGGCCAGGGACGGGGGCGCGGATGCGGTCAGCCTGATCAACACGATCAACTCGATCACCGGCGTCGATCTCGACCTCTTCGCGCCCGAGCCCACCATCGACGGCAAGGGCGCGCATGGCGGCTATTGCGGCCCGGCGGTGAAGCCGATCGCGCTCAACATGGTGGCCGAGATCGCGCGCACACCGTCGCTCGCGGGGCTGCCCATCTCGGGTATCGGCGGCGTGACCACCTGGCGCGACGCGGCCGAGTTCCTCGCGCTCGGCGCGGGCAACGTGCAGGTCTGCACTGCGGCGATGACCTACGGGTTCAAGGTGGTGCAGGAGATGATTTCGGGTCTCTCGCAATATCTCGACGAAAAGGGGCTCGGGTCGGTCCAGGCGCTCGTGGGGCGGGCGGTGCCGAACGTGTCGGACTGGCAGCAGCTCAACCTCAATTACGTGACCAAGGCACGGATCGACGAGGATCTGTGCATCGGGTGCGGGCGCTGCTTTGCGGCCTGCGAGGATACCAGCCACCAGGCGATTGCCATGTCGCCCGAGCGGGTATTTTCGGTCAGGGACGAGGAATGCGTGGCCTGCAATCTCTGCGTGAATGTCTGCCCGGTGGAGGGCTGCATCACCATGGAGCGGCTCGCGCCCGGCACGATCGACCCGCGCACCGGGCGCGAGGTAAGGGCCGAACATGGCGACTGGACCACGCATCCCGACAATCCCGGCGCCTGCGCGGCGGAGTGAGGGGTGAGGCCCCGAGATTTTTCGTCCGAAAAATCTCGGGGCGGCGAGAAAGTTCGGACGAACTTTCTCGCCAGCGCCTCAGCAGATCACGCGCAGATGGCCGTCATGGCAGATGACGAGATACTGATCGCCGCATTCGAGCAGGTGAAAGCCACGCGCCCGCACCTCGGCGACGAAGGCGGCATAGCCGATCTCGCGGTGGACATCGCGTTTCTTGCGTCGCACGACGCCACCGGTGCGCGCGGCCTGCGCGCCGAAGAGCCGGGTGCACCAGGCGGGGTTGACGGGCGGGGGGCTTGGCATGGCATGTCTCATGCGGTCATGCTTGCCCGGACGCGGTTAAGGTCGGGTTAAGGCGTGAGCATCTTGCGAAACATCGTCTCGAGATGCGCCTCGGCGCCGTTCCAGCGCGCCTCATGCTCCGGCATCAGCACGGCGAGCTGCGCCTCGAAATCGGCGTAATGCTGGGTGGTGGCCCAGATCGACACGATCAGCTGTCCCGGATCGACCGGCGCAAGGCGCCCCGCCGCGACCCAGTCGGCGATCAGCCGGCACTTGCGCTCGAAGAGCGGCTTAAGCCCGCTTTCGAGATGTGGCCTCATGCGCGGCGCGCCTTGCAGGATCTCGATGGCGAAGAGGCGGCTTTCGCGCGGGTAATCGCGGCTCATCTGCAATTTGCGGCGCATGTAGCCCAGCAGTTCCTCGAGCGGTTCTCCTGTCTCTTCCATCTGCGCGAGCGGCTCCAGCCATCGGTGCATCAACCGGTTCAGGAGCGTGATGTGGATGTCTTCCTTGCCCGCGAAATAGTAGAGGATATTGGGTTTCGAGAGGCCTGCCGCCGCGGCGATCCGGTCGAGCGTCGCGCCACGATAGCCGTGTCGGGAAAACACCTCGAGCGCCGCGTCGAGGATGCGCCCGCGGTTTTCCCGCTGGATGCGGCTGCGCCGTCGCGTGCCGGTTCCGGCCGTCCCTGCCTGTTGTCGGGTCACTGTCGCGCTCCCGCTTCGGCCCGATCCGGTCGAGTCTTGACAGGTCGGGGGCGATTGGTAATCGTGACTTTACCAAATGGTAAAAAAGCGGCAAGCCGGGCGCGCGAAAAAGGCGAGATCACATGAAAAGGGAAGGTCACATCATGTCGGCACCGGGTCAGAACCTGCGCATCGATGGCGAACGGCTGTGGGACAGCATCATGGAAATGGCAAGGATCGGCCCCGGCATCGCGGGCGGCAACAACCGCCAGACCCTGACCGATGCCGATGCCGAAGCGCGGGCGCTGTTTCAGTCCTGGTGCACGGCGGCGGGGCTCGAGATGGGCGTGGACGAGATGGGCACCATGTTTGCCACCCGCCCCGGCACCGACCCGGACGCGCTGCCGGTCTATGTGGGCAGCCATCTCGACACGCAGCCCACGGGCGGCAAGTATGACGGCGTGCTCGGCGTGCTGGCGGGGCTCGAGATCGTCCGCACGCTCAACGATCTGGGTATCAGGACGAGACACCCCATCGTCGTGACCAACTGGACCAACGAGGAGGGCACACGTTTCGCGCCGGCGATGCTGGCCTCGGGCGTCTTTGCCGGGGCGCTGGAGCGCGACTGGGCCTACGGGCGGGTGGATGCCGAGGGCAAGCGGTTCGGTGACGAGCTGGAGCGGATCGGCTGGAAGGGTCCCGAAAAGGTGGGCGCGCGCAAGATGCACGCCTTCTTCGAGCTGCATATCGAACAGGGGCCGATCCTCGAGGCCGAGGGCAAGGAAGTGGGCGTGGTCACTCACGGGCAGGGGCTGCGCTGGATCGAATGCACGGTGACGGGCAAGGGGAGCCACACGGGCTCCACGCCCATGTACATGCGGCGCAACGCGGGCCGCGCGCTGGCGCGGGTGACCGAGCTGGTCCACGAGATCGCGATGCAATACCAGCCGAATGCCGTAGGCGCCATCGGCCATATCGACGTCTATCCCAACAGCCGCAACATCATCCCCGAAAAGGTGGTGTTCACGGTCGATTTCCGCTCTCATGTGCTCGAGACGCTCGAGGCGATGGTGGAGGAGCTCAACGAGACCGCACCGGGGCTCTGCGCCGATGTGGGGGTGAAATTCACCTCGGAACTGGTGGGCTTCTTCGATCCGCCTGCCTTTGATCCGACGCTCGTCGCGCGGGTGCGCGCCGCGGCCGACCGGCTGGGCTACAGCCATATGGATATCGTCTCGGGGGCGGGGCACGATGCCTGCTGGGTCAACAAGGTCTATCCCACGACCATGGTGATGTGCCCGTGCAAGGACGGGCTGAGCCATAACGAGGCCGAGGAGATCACGCCCGACTGGGCGCGCGCGGGGGCGGATGTGCTGCTGCACGCGGTGCTGGAGACGGCGGAGGTGGTGAGCTAGGGCCGCAGCCCCGGCCCGGACGCAACAAGGGGCACCGTGCGCGTGCCCGGCAAGGAGGACAGCATGAGCATCGTCATCAGGAACGGCACCATCGTCACCCATGATCGCAGCTACAGGGCCGACCTGCGCATCGAGGGCGAGCGGATCGCCGAGATCGGCGACAACCTCACCGGCGACACCGTGCTCGACGCCACCGGCTGTTACGTGATGCCGGGCGGGATCGACCCGCACACCCATCTGGAAATGCCCTTCATGGGCACCTATTCCACCGACGATTTCGACAGCGGCACGCGCGCGGCGCTTGCGGGCGGCACGACGATGGTGGTGGATTTCGCGCTGCCCTCGCCCGGTCAGGGCCTGCTGGACGCGCTTCGGATGTGGGACAACAAATCCACCCGCGCGCATTGCGATTACAGCTTTCACATGGCGGTGACCTGGTGGGGCGAGCAGGTCTTTGACGAGATGAAGACCGTGATCGAGACGCGCGGCATCACCAGCTTCAAGCATTTCATGGCCTACAAGGGCGCGCTCATGGTCAATGACGACGAGCTCTTCGCGAGCTTCCGGCGGATTGCCGAGCTGGGCGGTCTCGCCATGGTCCACGCCGAGAACGGCGATGTGGTGGCCGAGCTTTCGGCGCGGCTCCTGGCCGAGGGCAATACCGGCCCCGAGGCCCATGCCTATTCGCGCCCGCCGCAGGTGGAGGGCGAGGCGGCCAACCGCGCCATCATGATCGCCGACATGGCCGGCGTGCCGCTCTATGTCGTCCATGTCTCCTGCGAGGAGGCGCATGAGGCGATCCGCCGCGCGCGCCAACAGGGCAAGCGCGTCTGGGGCGAGCCGCTGATCCAGCACCTGATCCTCGACGAGGACGAATACCGCCACCCCGACTGGGACCATGCCGCGCGGCGCGTGATGTCGCCGCCCTTCCGCAGCAAGGCGCATCAGGCGAGCCTCTGGGCCGGGTTGCAGGCGGGATCGCTCTCGGTGGTCGCGACCGATCATTGCGCCTTCACAACCGAGCAGAAACGCCATGGCCTTGGCGATTTCACGAAGATCCCCAATGGCACCGGCGGGCTCGAGGACCGGCTGCCGTTGCTCTGGACGCATGGCGTCGGCACAGGAAGGCTCACGCCCGAGGAATTCGTCGCCGTCACCTCGACCAATATCGCGCGGATCCTCAACTGCTATCCGAGGAAGGGCGCGCTCATCCCCGGCGCGGAGGCCGATATCGTGGTCTGGGATCCCGAACGGGAAAAGACGATCACCGCGGCGACCCAGGTTTCGGCCATCGATTACAACGTCTTCGAGGGACAGAAGGTCAAGGGCCTGCCGCGCTTCACGATCACGCGCGGGCATGTCGCGGCGACCGAGGGCACGCTCGACAGCCGCGAGGGACACGGGCAATTCGTCGCGCGGCAGGGCAATGGCGCGGTGAACAGGGCGCTCTCGCAATGGAAGGAACTGACCGCCCCGCGCCCGGTCACGCGCAGCGCCATCCCCGCGAGCGGGGTCTGAGCATGGGCGCAGGCGCCGGGCAGGCGGTGGCGGGGCAGCAGGACGCGGCGCAGACCGTGATCGCGGCGCGCGGGCTCGATCTGACCTTCGAGACCGGGGACGGCCCGGTGCATGCGCTCAAGGGCGTGACGCTCGATATCCGCAAGGGCGATTTCGTCAGCTTCATCGGTCCCTCGGGCTGTGGCAAGACCACCTTGCTGCGCTGTATCGCGGCGCTCGAGGAGCCCACCGGCGGCAGCCTCACCGTCAATGGCATGAGCCCGGACGCGGCGCGGCGCGCGCGCGCCTATGGCTATGTGTTTCAGGCGGCGGGGCTCTTTCCCTGGCGGACGATCGGGCGCAATGTCTCGCTGCCGCTCGAGATCATGGGCTACGGGCGCGCCGAGATCAGGGAGCGCGTGGCGCGGGTGCTGGCGCTGGTGGATCTGGCGGGGTTCGAGAAGAAATATCCATGGCAACTCTCGGGGGGGATGCAGCAGCGCGCCTCGATCGCCCGTGCGCTCGCCTTCGATGCCGATATCCTGCTGATGGACGAGCCCTTCGGCGCGCTCGACGAGATCGTGCGCGACCATCTCAACGAGCAGCTTCTCCAGCTCTGGGCGCGCACCGACAAGACCATCGGTTTCGTCACCCATTCGATCCCCGAGGCGGTCTATCTCTCCACCCGGATCGTGGTCATGTCGCCGCGTCCGGGCCGGATCACCGACGTGATCGACAGCCCCCTGCCGCGCGAGCGCCCGCTCGATATCCGCGACACGCCCGAGTTCCTCGAGGTGGCGCATCGGGTGCGCGAGGGGCTGCGCGCGGGACATGCCTATGACGACTGAGCGCGCGGATATCGCGGGCGCGCCCCGGCGCGCGTGCCCCCGCCACCCGGCCCGGGCGTCTCGCCATTCCTTCACCTTTCCACAAATACTCGAAAACCTGCGCGGATCGGGGCGGGCGGGATTTGAGTATTTGAAGAAAGATGAAGCAGGGGCGGGCGCGCGATGAGGCACAGGGTCCTTCCCGTTCTCGCGGTGGTGGCGGCGCTTGTCGTGGTCTGGTACGGGGCCGCCGTCTGGCTCAACGCGGCCTGGGCGCAGGACCGGGCGGCGCGGGCCGGGGTGGAGCTTGGCCTCGTCGAGCTGGTGGCCGATACCTGGGCGCAGGACAAGCCGAAGCTGCCCGCGCCGCATCAGGTGGCGGAGGAGATCTGGCGCACCACGGCAGGGCAGAAGATCACCTCGCGGCGCAGCCTCCTTCATCATTCCTGGGTTACCCTCTCGGCGACGCTTCTGGGGTTTGCGTTCGGCACTGCTCTTGGCATCGGGCTGGCGGTCGGGATCGTCCACAGCCGGGTGATGGACATGAGCGTGATGCCCTGGGTAATCGCCTCGCAGACCATCCCGATTCTCGCCATCGCGCCGATGATCATCGTGGTGCTCAATGCCGTGGGGATCTCGGGGCTGCTGCCCAAGGCGATGATCTCGATGTATCTGTCGTTCTTTCCGGTGGTGGTGGGCATGGTCAAGGGGCTGCGCAGCCCCGGGCTCATGCAGCTCGACCAGATGAAGACCTGGAACGCGAGTCCGGCGCAGACCTTCTGGCGGCTGCGGCTGCCTGCTTCGGTGCCCTATCTCTTTGCCTCGATGAAAGTGGCGATCGCCGCGAGCCTCGTGGGGGCGATCGTCGGCGAATTGCCGACGGGGGCGGTGGCGGGGCTCGGGGCGCGGCTGCTGGCGGGCAGCTATTACGGGCAGACCATCCAGATCTGGTCGGCGCTGTTCATGGCGGCGGCGCTGGCGGCGTTGCTGGTTGCGCTCATCGGGGCGCTTCAGCGCGTGGTCCTCCGGCGGATGGGGATGGGATGATGGGCTGGATCGTCGCGGGGATCGCGGGCTGGGGCCTGGGGATGGGGATCAACATGCGGCTGGCGCGTCTGCCGGGGAGCCGCGCCGCGGGGCCGTTGGCGCCGGTGGTGTTCGGGGTGACGCTGCTGTGGATCTGGGAGTGTTTCGTGCGTGGCCTCGGTGTGCCCGGGGTGATCCTGCCGCCGCCGAGCGCCATCGCCCTGCGCCTTGCCGACTCTACCGCGATCCTGTGGCAGGATTTCGTGCAGACCGCGATCAGGGGCGCGCTCACCGGCTATGTTTTCGGCTGTGGCGCGGCATTTCTCACGGCGGTGGCGGTGGACCGTTTCGCGTTTCTCCGGCGCGGTCTGCTGCCGGTGGGCAATTTCGTCGCCGCCCTGCCGATCATCGGCATGGCGCCGATCCTCGTGATGTGGTTCGGCTTCGACTGGCAGTCGAAGGCCGCCGTGGTCGTGGTGATGGTGTTCTTTCCGATGCTGGTGAACACGGTCGAGGGGCTTCAGGCCAGCGAGCGGATGCAGCGCGATCTCATGCACACCTATGCGGCGGGCTACTGGCAGACATTGCGCCGGCTGCGGCTGCCCGCGGCCATGCCCTTTGTGTTCAACGGGCTCAAGATCACCACCACGCTGGCGCTGATCGGGGCGATCGTTGCCGAATTCTTCGGCTCGCCGATCAAGGGCATGGGGTTTCGCATCTCGACCAGCGTCGGACAGCTTGCGCTCGATCTGGTATGGGCCGAGATTGTCGTGGCGGCCCTGGCCGGATCGGCCTTCTATGGCGCTGTCGCGGCCCTGGAGCGGGCGGTGACCTTCTGGCATCCGTCGCAGCGCGGGCGGGCAGGCTGATCGGGCGAAACGGGGCGCCGAACCAACAAGGAGGACAGATCATGACACGGACGAAACTTGCCCTGGGCGCGGTCGCGCTCGGGCTCTGGTCGGGGATGGCCGCGGCGGCGGACGAGGTCACGCTGCAGCTCAAATGGGTCACGCAGGCGCAGTTCGCGGGCTATTACGTGGCGCTCGACAAGGGGTTCTACGCCGATGAGGGGCTCGAGGTCACGATCCGGCCGGGCGGGCCCGACATCGCGCCGACCCAGGTGATCGCGGGCGGCGGTGCCGATGTCACCGTCGAGTGGATGCCCGCCGCCCTCGCCGCGCGCGAGAAGGGGCTGCCGCTCGTCAATATCGCGCAGCCCTTCAAGTCCTCGGGCATGATGCTGACCTGCCGCAAGGACAGCGGCGTGGCCACGACCGACGATTTCCCCGGCAAGACGCTGGGGGTCTGGTTCTTTGGCAATGAATTCCCGTTCCTGAGCTGGATGAGCCAGCTTGGCATCTCCACCGAGGGCGGGCCGGACGGGGTCACGGTGCTCAAGCAGGGCTTCAACGTCGATCCGCTCATCCAGAACCAGGCGGCCTGCATCTCGACGATGACCTATAACGAATACTGGCAGGTGATCGACGCGGGCTTTGCGCCCGAGGATCTGGTGGTGTTCAAGTATGAGGATCAGGGGGTGGCGACGCTCGAGGACGGGCTCTATGTGCTCGAGCAGAACCTTGCCGATCCGGCCTTTGCCGATCGCATGGTGCGCTTCGTGCGCGCCTCGATGAAGGGCTGGAAATGGGCCGAGGAGAACCCCGACGCCGCTGCCGATATCGTGCTCGAGAACGACGCCACCGGCGCGCAGACCGAGGCGCATCAGCGCCGGATGATGGGCGAGGTGGCCAGGCTCACCGCCGGCAGCAATGGCGCGCTCGACCCGGCCGATTACGAGCGCACGGTGCAATCGCTGCTCTCGGGGGGCTCCGACCCGGTGATCACGCGGGAACCGGAAGGCGCCTGGACCCATGCGATCACCGATCTGGCGCTGGAGTGAGGGCGCTGACAGGGCCCGGTTCGCGCCGGGCCTTGTGCTTTGGCTCTGGCGCCGCTTGAAGGCGGGCGCTGGCACGTTATCCTCCTGAGGAAAGGGAGACACCCATGCCACGCCCCGCCGCTCTTTGCCTTCTGCTCTGTCTGTCCCTGCCGGCCCAGGCGCTCGATTCGAGCATGGGCAGGCTCTCGGTCACGCGCATGGTGGCGGGGCTGACCGAGCCCTGGGCGATCGGTTTCCTGCCCGATGGCGGGGTGTTGATCACCGAGCGCGGCGGGCGGTTGCTGCATGGGTCAGGTGGTGAGATGCGCGAAGTGGCGGGGGTGCCGGAGGTGGCGGCGCGCGGGCAGGGGGGGCTTCTCGATGTGCTCGTGGCGCGCGATTTCGCCGCGTCGCGCGAGATTTTCCTGACCTTCGCCAAGCCGCAGCCGGGCGGCGCGGGCACCGCGGTGGCGCGCGCGCGGCTTGCCCCTGATGGCGCGCGGCTCGAGGATCTGCGGATCATCTTCGAGCTGGCCCCTGGTTCCTCGGGGGGGCGGCATTTCGGCTCGCGGCTGGTGGAGGCGCGCGACGGCACGCTTCTTGTCACCATCGGCGACCGGGGCGACGGGCCTTCGGCGCAGGATCTTTCCAACCAGAACGGGACCGTGATCCGCATCCACCGCGACGGTTCGGTCCCTGCCGACAACCCGTTGGCGGGGCGGTCCGGGGCGCGGCCCGAGATCTGGTCCTGGGGGCATCGCAACGCGCAGGGGGCGGCGCTCGACGAGGCGGGGGTGCTGTGGCTGGCAGAGCATGGCGCAAGGGGCGGCGACGAGATCAATCGCGTGCGACGCGGCGCGAATTACGGCTGGCCGGTGATCGCCTACGGGCGGCACTATTCGGGCGCGCGCATCGGTGAGGGGACGCAGAAGGCGGGGATGGAACAGCCCGCGTATTACTGGGATCCCTCCATCGCGCCCTCGGGAATGATGATCTATTCGGGCACGCTCTGGCCGCAATGGCGCGGGCATGTCTTCGTGGGATCGCTCAAGTTCGGGATGATCGCGCGACTGGCCGGATCGCCGCTGGCCGAGGTCGAGCGCCTCCGCTCGCCCGAGACCGCGCGCGTGCGCGACATCCGCGAGGCTCCCGATGGCAGCATCTGGTTTCTCAGCGTGACCAATGGCGCGGCCTACCGGATCACGCCCTGACCGCGTCGGAAGCGCCGAAATCCCCGGGATTTCGGACCGTTTTCCCCAAAGGGAAAACGGTGGCGCGCGTCAGGCCGGGGGGCGCGCGCCGTGCGTGCCGCGTTCGCGGTAGGGGGTGGTGTGATAGTGCGCGCGGTAGCATTTGGAGAAATGCGATGGCGAGGCGAAGCCGCAGGCAAGCGCCACGTTGATCACCGTCATGTCGGTCTGCATCAAGAGGTTGCGCGCCTTTTGCAGGCGCAGCTCCATGTAGTAGCGTTTCGGGCTGCGGCCGAGGTAGCGGCGGAACAGCCGTTCGAGCTGGCGGGTGGACATGCCCGCCTCGCGCGCGAGGATCGAGGGGCTGATCGGCTCCTCGATATTGGCCTCCATGGCCTTGATCACCTGGCCCAGCCTCGGATGGCGCACGCCGATGCGTGTGGGCACCGAGAGGCGCTGCGTGTCCTGGTCGGTGCGGATCGCGGAATAGATCTGCTGATCGGCCACCGCATTGGCGAGCCGCTGGCCATGGGCCTCGGCAATCAGGCTGAGCATCAGGTCGATTGCGGCGGTGCCGCCCGCCGCGGTCATGCGGTTGCCGTCGATCACGAAGACCGATTTGGTCAGCCTCACCCCTGCGAATTCCTCGAGAAAGGCGTCGTGGTTCTCCCAGTGGATCGTCGCGCGCCGCCCCTCGAGAAGCCCGGCCCGCGCCATGACCCAGGCGGCGGTGCACAGCCCTCCGATGCGCAGGCCGCGGCGCGCCTCGCGGCGCAGCCAGTTGAGCATCCCGGGCGTCGCCGTCGTCTGCACATCGAGCCCGCCGCACAGGATCACCACGTCGTCGCGGTCGAGCTCGCAAAGCGGGAAATCGACCGCAAAGCGCACCCCGCTCGAGCTGATCACGGCATCGTCGGTGTCGCCGGTCAGCGCCCAGCGGTAAAGCTCGGCCCCAGCCACGCGGTTGGCGATGCGCAGGCTTTCGAGCGCGGCGGCCATGCTCAGCAGGGTGAACCTGTCGAGCAGCACGAAGACAAACCGTGTCGGCGCCCCGGGCGCGCGCCCCTCGCGGGGCTCAAGCTGCGATGCCATGGTCTCTTTTCCGTCCTCCCCTTTTCGCGTCGCGGCATGTGGCCGGTCGCCACCTTTCCCGCACTGTGACAAAAGTGACGTGATTCACAAGGGGATCCGCCGGTTCGTGTCGCATTTTGACCGCGGCTGGATATGGCCATGACGCGCGCGCTCGGCTATAGCAGGGGCGTGAGCGATGGAAATTTCGGAGACCCGAGATGACGGAATGGCAGAAAACCGGCTGGCGCGCGAAGCCGCGCGTGCAGATGCCGGAATATCCCGATGCCGAGGCGCTGTCGCGCGTCGAGGAGCGCCTGCGCCAGTATCCGCCGCTGGTCTTTGCCGGCGAGGCGCGCCGGCTGAAGCGCGCGCTCGGCGCGGCTGCGCGCGGCGAGGCGTTCCTGTTGCAGGGCGGCGATTGCGCCGAGGCGTTCGATCAGTTCAGCGCCGACGCGATCCGCGACACGTTCAAGGTGATGCTCCAGATGGCGATGGTGCTGACCTATGGCGCCAAGGTGCCGGTGGTGAAGGTGGGGCGCATGGCGGGCCAGTTCGCCAAGCCGCGCTCGGCGCCCACGGAGGCGGTCGATGGTGTGGAACTGCCCAGCTATCGCGGCGATATCATCAACGAGCTGGCCTTTACCCCCGAGGCGCGCATCCCCAACCCCGAGAGGATGCTCCAGGCCTATACCCAGGCGGCGGCGACGCTGAACCTGCTGCGCGCTTTTTCCACGGGCGGCTATGCCGACATGCACCAGGTGCATCAGTGGACGCTCGGCTTTACCGAGAGCGAGAAGGCCGCGAAATATCGCGAGATGGCCAATCACATCGCCGATGCGCTCGACTTCATGAAGGCGGCGGGGATCGACAGCGAGAGCGCCCACACGTTGCGCACGGTCGATTTCTACACCTCGCATGAGGGGCTGTTGCTGGAATACGAGGAGGCGCTCTGCCGTCTCGATTCGACCTCCGGCAAGTGGCTGGCGGGATCGGGGCACATGCTCTGGATCGGCGACCGGACGCGGCAACCGGGTGGCGCGCATGTGGAATTCCTGCGCGGGGTGCTCAACCCGATCGGCCTCAAATGCGGGCCGACCACGACGGCGGAGGATCTCAGGCGGCTGATGGCCACGCTCAACCCCGAGAACGAGGCCGGGCGGCTCACGCTGATCGCGCGGTTCGGCGCGGGCAAGGTGGGCGAGAACCTGCCGCGCCTCATCCGCGCCGTGCGCGAGGAGGGGGCCAATGTGCTCTGGGTCTGCGATCCGATGCATGGCAACACGGTCAAGTCGGCCTCGGGCTACAAGACCCGCCCCTTTGACGCGGTGCTGCGCGAGGTGCAGGACTTCTTTGCCATCCACCGCGCCGAGGGCACGATCCCCGGCGGCGTGCATTTCGAGATGACCGGCCAGGACGTGACCGAATGCACCGGGGGGATGCGGGCGCTGTCGGAGGACAAGCTGTCGCTGCGCTATCACACCGCCTGCGATCCGCGGCTCAATGCCTCGCAGTCGCTGGAGCTGGCCTTTCTCGTGGCCGAGGAGCTCAAGGCGTTCCGCGCCGGTCTGCGTCAGGCCGAGGCGGTCTGAGCGCGCCCGCGCCGTCCGATCCGCGCGGCCATGTCGAGCATCCGCGCGGAAAAGCCCCATTCGTTGTCATACCAGCCGAAGACCCTGAGCAGCCCGCCCACCGAGACCGAGGTCTGCGGTCCGCTCACGATCAGGCTCTCGGGGCGGCCGCGCAGGTCCGAGGAGACGAGCGGCGCCTCCGTCCAGCCGAGCCAGGGATGGCGCGCGGCAGCGGCGCGGAGCATCGCGTTCACCGTGGCCGCGCAAACTGTCTCGCGGGTCTGCACCGTCAGGTCGATGCAGGAGACCGAGGCCACCGGCACGCGGATCGCCCGCGCCTCGATCCGGCCTCTGAGCGCGGGCAGCACCAGCCCGGTCTGATGCTGCGCGCTGGTCGTCGTCGGCACCATCGAGAGGGCGGCGGCGCGGCTGCGCTCGGGCGCGCCGCGCGGCTTGTCCACGGTGGGCTGGCTGCCGGTATAGCAATGCACCGTGGTCATCTGGCCGCTGACGATGCCATATGCCTCGTCGATCAGCCGCGCCAGCGGGGCGAGCGCATTGGTGGTGCAGGAGGCGTTGGAAATGATGCGGTGATCGGCGATCGCGGCCTCGTTGGCGCCGAGCACCACGGTGACATCGGCCTCCTCCGACGGCCCCGAGACGAGCACCGCCGCCGCACCTGCCGCGAGCCCCCGCTCGGCCACCGCACGCGCCCCCGCCATGCCCGTGCATTCGAGCACCACATCGACGCCCGCGAGGTCCAGCGTGCTGAGATCGTGCGCGGCGTGGAACGGGATCCTGCGCCCATCCACCACCAGCGCGCCGGGGACCGTTTCCACCGTGCCCGGCCAGGGGCCGAACACGCTGTCATACTCGAAGAGATAGGCGCAGGTCTCGAGCGGCTCGATATCGTTGATGCAGGCCAGCTCGAATTCGGGACGCTCGCGCATGAGAATGCGCAGCACGGTGCGCCCGATACGCCCGAAACCGTTGATCGCGATGCGAACTGGCGGGTGGGTCATGGCAGGCTCCTTGCGGCGGGGTCAGGCATCGGCAGGGCCCGGGCGCCACGGACCCCGGCGCACGGCCGAGCGCCCCGGCCCCTGCGCGACATCCTGCACGATCTCCTGCGCAAGCGCATCGGGCAGCAGCCTGTAGCCCGAGGGCGCCTCGCGGCCGGTCGCCTGTTCCAGCAGGTCATGGGCGGCGGGGCACAGGAACATCAGCCCCTGATCGCCAAAGACGATCTCCTCGCGCGCGAAATGCAGTTGCACGATCATCTCGTCAGGGCCGGGCAGGGCCGGCTCCACCCCGGCGAGCACGCGCAAGGCGTGGGCCGGCAGAAGCGCGAAAGGATCGCCGCACAGCCTCTCGGCCAGGTCGCTTTCCACCAGCAGCGCCTGATGCGGCATGAGCCGCAGCGCGCGCGGATTGCCGATCACCTCCGCCGCGATCTCGAGCGGCCAGAAATCGCGCCGCGTCTCGGAGCCGGTGGCGCGCAAGGGGCGCCGCGTGATCCCGCGCAGGGGGCGCAGGCCGCCATCGAAGGTCAGGACCAGATCCCCCTCGGCCAGCGCCTCGACCGGACGCCATCCCAGTTCGGTGGCCAGCCGCGTCTCCGACAGAAGCCCGCTGCGCTCGGCATGGGGGGCGGCATCGTCGGCCGCGAATTCCGCGTTCATCCAGTCCAAGGCCACGTTTCCCTCACGATCCGGCGGCGGGCCGGCCCGCCTGTCCTTCCCTAGCTGACCTGCCCGCGCTTGTCATCCGGTCACAGGCGCGGGAACGGTCGCGCGCGCCGTCAGAACTGGTATCCGAATCGCGCGATATCCTCGGCGGCGATCCGGGCCAGGATCTCGGCGTCGCGGTCGCGATAATAGCCGCGGTAATCGCCCCGCGCGGAGGCATTGACGCGCGGCAGCTCGAGCCGGAACCCGAGGTGATCCCAGAGCGGCGTGGCGTCCGCGTCGAAATGTTCGAGCCGGATGTAGAGGCGGCAGCGCTCCTGCCCGTCGGCGGTGGTCATGTAATGGCGCGCGGGGTTGGCCGCCCAAGCCGCCTGCGTTTCGGGCGCGGCGAGAAAGCCCGCGAAATCGCGCTCTTGCGCCAGCCGCACCGCCGGGTGATCGAAGCTCTGCGCGCGCGCCCAGGCATAATAGCTCACCATCCGGTCCCACGGGTTGCGCACGAGGGTGACGGTGAAGAGCGCGCCGATTTCCTGCGGCGTCATGATCCCGTCGAGATCGGCCAGGGTGCTGTGTTTCCAGAGCCGCCCGCGCGCCTGCGCGCGCAGCTTCGCGACCCGCCCCCTCCTGCGCCGCGCCCTGGGCGTGTCGCCGATCAGGATATCGCCCGCCATCGCCCGCCCCTCCAGCGCGAGCGTCAGCGAGGTGCCGCCGGTCTTGGGGATATGGACAAGGATATAGCCACGGTCGCGCGACAGGATCATGCGCGCAGTCTAGCGCCTTGCGGGCGCGGCGAAAGCCCCCATATTTCCGGCGTCACGAAAGAAAGGGGATGCGGCATGAACGGATATCTGCGCACGGCTGTGCTCATGGCGGCGATGACGGCGCTGTTTCTCGGGGTGGGGGCGCTTCTGGGCGGCGCGGGGGGCGCGATGATCGCGCTTGTCGTGGCGCTCGCCATGAACGCCTTTACCTGGTGGAATTCCGACAGGCTGGTGCTCAGGATGCACGATGCGCGACCGGCCTCCGGCCCGGAGGGGCGCGCGCTCACGCAGATGGTGCACGAGATGGCCGATGCGGCGGGGATGCCGCGCCCGGCGGTCTATATCCTCGACAATGACCAGCCCAATGCCTTTGCCACCGGGCGCAACCCCGCCAATGCCGCAGTCGCCGCCACCACGGGCCTCCTGCGCAGCCTCTCGCGCGAGGAAATCGCTGCCGTCATGGCGCATGAGCTCGCGCATATCCGCAATCACGACACCACGATCATGACCATCACCGCGACCTTTGCCGGTGCGATTTCCATGCTGGCCAATTTCGCGCTGTTCTTCGGCGGCAACCGCAACAACGGGCTGGGCCTCATCGGCACGCTGGCGCTGATGATCCTGGCGCCGCTGGCCGCCGCCCTCGTGCAGATGGCGATCAGCCGAAGCCGCGAATACGAGGCCGATCGCGTGGGCGCCGAGATCTGCGGCAACCCGCTCTGGCTGGCCTCAGCGCTCCAGAAGATTTCCGGCCTCGCCGCGCGCATCGACAACGAGAGCGCCGAGCGCAACCCCGCCACCGCGCATATGTTCATCGTCAACCCGCTCCATGCCCATGCGCATGACCGGCTGTTCTCGACCCATCCCAACCCGGAAAACCGCATCCGCGCCCTGCGCGAGATGGCCGGTCAGGGCGCGCGGCGCGGCCCCTGGGCGTGAACCGGGCCTGAGCCGGGCCTGAGCGCCGCACCTCCGCGTCTTGACAGTCCGCGCGCCCCGCGCCATCAGGGGCGAAACATACCCGCAACCGGGCGTTTCGTAGGCGCCAGACCGACGAGGAGACGGACCATGTCCCGGATTTCCCTGACATTTCCCGATGGATCGACGCGCGCCTATCCGGCGGGCATCACCCCCGCCGAGGTCGCCGAGAGCATCGCGCCGTCGCTTGCCAAGCGGGCAATCTCGGCGCATCTGGACGGGCAGCACTGGGATCTGCAATGGCCGATCACCCGCGACGCCAGCATCGCCATCAACACGATGAAGGACGAGGCCCCCGCGCTCGAACTCATCCGCCATGACCTTGCGCATATCATGGCCCGCGCGGTGCAGGAGATCTGGCCCGATGTGAAGGTCACCATCGGCCCGGTGATCCAGAACGGCTGGTATTACGATTTCGACCGGGCAGAGCCCTTCACCCCCGACGATCTGGGCCGCATCGAGGCGAAGATGCGCGAGATCATCGCCGCCCGCGATCCCGTCCGCACCGAGGTCTGGGACCGCGCCCGCGCCATCGCCCATTACGAGGCGAATGGCGAGCCCTACAAGGTCGAGCTGATCGAGGCCATTCCGGGCGATGAGCCCCTGCGCATGTATTGGCACGGGCACTGGCAGGATCTCTGCCGTGGCCCGCATCTGCAACATACCGGGCAGGTGCCCGCCGATGCGTTCAAGCTGATGAAGGTGGCCGGCGCCTATTGGCGCGGCGACAGCAGCCGCGCGATGCTGCAACGCATCTACGGCGTCGCCTTCCAGAACCGCGACAAGCTCAAGGATTACCTCAATTTCCTCGAAGAGGCCGAGCGCCGCGACCACCGCAAGCTGGGCCGCGAGATGGACCTTTTCCACATGCAGGAAGAGGCCCCCGGCCAGGTCTTCTGGCACCCCAATGGCTGGACCATCTACACCACGCTTCAGGATTACATGCGCCGCCAGCAGGCGAAGGGCGGCTATGTCGAGGTGAACACGCCGCAGGTCGTGGACCGCAAGCTCTGGGAGGCGTCGGGCCACTGGGAGAAATACCAGGACAACATGTTCATCGTCGAGGTGGACGAGGAGCACGCCCGCGAAAAGGCCGTCAACGCGCTCAAGCCGATGAACTGCCCCTGCCATGTGCAGATCTTCAATCAGGGGCTCAAGAGCTACCGCGACCTGCCCTTGCGCATGGCCGAATTCGGCGCCTGCAACCGCTACGAGCCCTCGGGCGCGCTGCATGGCATCATGCGCGTGCGCGGCTTCGTGCAGGATGATGCGCATATCTTCTGCACCGAAGCGCAGATCGAGGAAGAGACGGCGCGCTTCATCGCATTCCTGTCGGGGGTCTATCGCGATCTGGGCTTCCCCGAATTCGAGGTGCTCTTTTCCACCCGGCCTGAGCTGCGCGCTGGCAGCGACGAGGTCTGGGACCGCGCCGAGGCGGCGCTTCTGGCGGCGACCCGCGCCGCCGGGATCGAGCCGAAGGTGAACCCCGGCGAAGGCGCCTTCTACGGGCCGAAGCTGGAATTCACCCTGACCGACGCCATCGGGCGCAAATGGCAATGCGGCACGCATCAGGTGGATTTCGTCCTGCCCGAACGGCTCGATGCCACCTATATCGGACAGGACGGGGCCAGGCACCGCCCCGTCATGCTGCACCGCGCCTGTCTCGGCTCCTTCGAGCGGTTCATCGGCATCCTGATCGAGGAACATGCCGGGCGGCTGCCGGTCTGGCTCGCGCCCCGTCAGGTGGTGGTGGCCTCGATCGTGTCGGAAGCCGATGACTATGTGCACGAGGTGGTGGCGGCGCTGCGTGCGCAGGGCGTGCGCGCCGAGGCCGATACCCGCAACGAGAAGATCAATTACAAGGTGCGCGAGCACTCGCTCGCCAAGGTGCCGGTGATCCTCGCCTGCGGTCTGCGCGAGGTCGAGGACCGCAGCGTGTCCCTGCGCCGTCTGGGCGTCAAGGAGACGCGCAGCGTGACGCTCGACGCGGTCGTGCCGGAACTCGCGCGCGAGGCGACGCCGCCGGATATGGTGTGATTGGCGCGCGGCCTGCGCGAGAGTGTCCGATCTTTTGTGTATGAGTAATCCGGTTCATGCTTCACCAAAAGGAAGCATGAATGACGATCTCGAAAGAAATCCTCGACGAACTGCTGAAGGGCGTGGAGCGCCCTGAAGACCTGCTTGGCGATGCCGGGTTGATGAAAGAGCTGAAGATCAAGCTCATGGAACGTATGCTGGGCGCGGAGTTGACGGCGCATCTTGGCTACGAGGAAGGCAAAGACGTTCCACCCGGCCAGACCAACCGGCGGAATGGGGCCTCAACCAAGGTGCTGAAGAGCCAGGACGGCGAACTGCCACTGGCGGTGCCTCGCGACCGCGACATGAGCTTCGAGCCCGAGCTGGTGAAGAAGGGCCAGACCCGGATCGACGGAATCGATGACAAGAGTGAGCCACGAGGTCGCCACCGGTTCGAGACCCGTGGCGAACGGGCTCTACGCCGCCGGGCTGACGGTGCGGGACATCCAGGCGCATCTGCTCGACCTCTATGGCCTGAAGGTCTCGCCCGACCTGATCAGCCGCGTCACCGCTGCCGTGCTGGACGAGGTCCGGGAATGGCAGAGCCGGGCGCTGGACCGGATGTATCCCATCGTGCTTTTCGACGCGCTACGGGTGAAGATCCGCGACGCGGACAGCCGGACGGTCAAGAACAAGGCCGTCTACGTCGCCCTGGGCGTCACCCGCGATGGGAGCCGTGAGGTTCTGGGGTGACGAGGACCAGAAAACAGTCCGGGGGACTGTTTTCCCGAGGAACGGATCGCCGAGAACGAGGGTGCCAAATTCTGGTTGTCGGTGATGAACGAGCTGAAGAACCGAGGTGTTCAGGACATCCTGATCGCCGTGGTGGACGGGCTGAAGGGCTTCCCAGATGCGATCACGGCGGCCTTCCCGGACGCCATGGTCCAGACCTGCATCGTGCATCTGGTGCGCCATTCCCTGAACTTCTGTTCCTGGAAGGACCGCAAGGCTGTGGCCGCCGATCTGCGCCGGATCTAGGGCGCCCCAACCGCCGATATGGCCGAGGCCGAGCTCGATACCTTCGAGGAAAAATGGGTCGGGAAATACGCCTCCATCGCCCCGGCCTGGCGCAGGGCATGGACCGAGGTGATCCCGTTCTTCGGCTTCGATCCGGCGATCCGCAAGATCATCTACACACGGATGAGATCGAAAAGACTTTTCTGCTGGTTTCTGCTATTTTTCTCCCGTGCGGTCGACCTCGTGGCGAAGCGTGGCGTGCTGGCTGGAAGCGTCACCGGGCAGCCTATTCAGTCCCTGCCGGTTTGAGGCGATCGCACACCCTCCGCTGTTTTTCGGAGGGCGCGGCTGCCAGGTGGCAACGAACTGTTCATAGCTCTTTTCCGCGTGCTCCGCGATCCGTGCTTCTTGCTGATGGGTTTGGGCACGGTTTTCTGAGACAGTCGCGAGCGCTATTTCCGACAGGAACGGGAGTAGAACATGACTGACAGAACGAACGAGATGACAGGCGCTACGGAGGCCGCGGCCCCGACGACGCGC
>JACIYT010000011.1 GCA_014359765.1 Roseovarius sp. | reverse complement strand
CCGGGTGGATCGAGGACTACAATGAAAACCACCCGCATTCAGGGCTGAAGATGCGCTCGCCCCGCGAGTTCATCGCAGCTCAAACCGCAACCGCCTGACTGTCCGGTGAAACGGGGGCACGATCACAGAGCCTCCAAACGGAAAAACGCTCTACTGTCCCAAATTATCTGACGACGGACAAGCATAACCACAAAAGCCGCCTGATCATGCCCTCAGGCCATCTGGGAATTTAGACCACCTTGACGGACGTGACCTCAGATGGCAGTGTCCTGAGAGGTGGTGTAGGAGGCCGCGCGCGGAGCCTTCGGCGTAGCGCACCGCACCGAGGAACAGCTGGAGTTCTTCGACACCCTGAGCCTGCCCCAAACCTGCCTGACACCCCCGCGTAGTCACAAAATGGCCCGTCCCGCCATTACAAAATCAATCACTTATCGGTTGTGATGTCGAACTTGGGTTGCCCATGGCATTCGCCAGATCGGTGACCGTGTCGAATTCCCCAGCTTCCATGCGCCGCCGCCAGCCCCAAGCCCGGCCATGGCCTGCAGGATATGCGGAGCCTGTGTCCGGTCTTCGCTCGGCAGACAGGTGGCGGGCGGCATGATCCTTGATCGCGCCCGGACATCCCGGGCACAATTGCCTCACAAGGACTTGTCTTGCCGAAGGCTATGAATTCGTACGTCCCGGGCCATTTCACAACACCTCGCGCGCCGCAGCCCGCGGCATCCAGTGCGACGCCGTCATTGGGCAACATCCGCCAGATGTCGGACACTGGCACGCCACGCCGGGCAGGCAATATCGGCGCGCGTGTTCCCCTGGCCCCGAGATCATGGACAATCGTCGCCATTGCGGAAATACTCGAGCCAACATCACCACAGCCGGAGGGCCCGAATGCGTTGCGTCTTCATCAACATCCGCTGCAAGCCCGGCCAGTCCTACCGCGTGGCCGAGGCGATCGCGCTGCGCGAGATCCATTCCGAGCTTTACTCGACCTCGGGTCCCTTCGACCTGCTGCTCAAGCTCTACATCCCCGAGGGCGAGGATATCGGCAAGTATATCAACGATAACCTGCTCGATATCGACGGAATCGAGCGGACCGAGACCACGCTCACCTTCAAGGCGTTCTGACGCCCTCGGAAGGGCCGGCGAGACGGCTTCGATAATACCGTCAAAGATAATACCGTCAAACGGCAAACGGCCCCATGCAGGGGCCGCGCCCTGTCGAATCAGGCCACCCGGCGGTGGCCCCGGCCTGCGTCAGTTGGTGCCGCTCGTCGAGGTGGTCGAGGACGAGCTGCCGCCGCCCGACGCGGCCGCAGCGATGAGCGCGACGCTGACAACGCCCGCGGCCACGGCGCCCCCGGTCCCGAGACCGCCGGACAGATCGCCCCCGGCAGCACCGGCGCACTGAACCTGCAGCACGGTGCCCCCTTCCGCATAATTGGCGCCAGCGATCCCGGCGGACCCGCAGGCCCCGATCCGATTCGCCAGTTCAAGCGCGGTTTCATTGCCCTGCCGGACAACCGACCCGGGTGCTGCGACAGCGGCGGTCGAGGTCACGGCGAGCACTGCGGCGAGTGCGATGGTTCCAAATCTGGTCATGGCGCTTCAAATCCTTTCCCGACTGATCAAAGGCATCATAGCGCCCCCAAAGCCCTATTGAAAGTTGCGAATGCAGAAACTCCGGAATTTGCCGGATTTCGCCGCTCAGGCCCTGATCCGGTAGCCGCTCCGGAAAATCCACCAGACCACCCCGAGACAAAGCGTCAGAAAGAGCGCGATGGCCAGGAGGCTCCAGCCCACGCCCACATCCGCCACCCCGAAGAACGACCAGCGAAAACCCGAGATGAGATAGACCACCGGGTTGAACAGCGCCACCGCCTGCCAGGCCGGCGGCAGCATCGCCACCGAGTAGAACGCGCCCCCCAGAAATACGAGCGGGGTGATCACCAGCAGCGGAACCAGCTGCAACTGCTGGAAATTCTCCGCCCATATCCCGATGATGAACCCGAAGAGCGCAAAGCTGATGCAGGTCATCACCAGAAAGGCCAGCATCATTCCCGGATGCCGGATCTCGAAATCGACGAAAACCCCGGCGGTCAGCAGGATCATCCCGCCGATCAGCAGCGATTTCGTCGCCGCCGCCCCGACATGGCCGAGCACGATCTCGAAAAAGCTGACCGGGGCCGAGAGCAATTCGTAGATCGTGCCGATGAATTTCGGAAAATAGATACCGAAGGAGGCATTGGAAATGGCCTGTGTCATCACGCTCAGCATGATCAGGCCGGGCACGATGAAGGCGCCGTAGCTGATGCCTTCCACCTCCTCGATGCGCTCGCCGATGGCGGCGCCGAAGACCACGAAATAGAGCGTGGTGGAGATCACGGGCGACAGCAGGCTCTCGAAGATGGTGCGACGAAACCGCCTCATTTCATAGACATAGATCGCGGCGATGGCGTGCAGGTTCATGCTGCCCCCTCGCGCAGCAAGCCCACGAAGATCTCCTCGAGGCGGCTCTGGCGGGTCTCGATGTCGCGCAGGGCCAGCCCCTCCTGCGCCAGGGCCTGCACGAGGCGGGTGAGCCCGTCGCCCGCGCCCTGCGCCGGAAGATGACAAAGCAGCGCGCGCCCCTCCTCGATCAGCTCCAGCCCGTCTTCCGCCAGCGCCGCGGGAAGCCGCGCCAGGGGCGCCGCCAGAGCGATGCGCAATGTCTTGCGTCCCATCTTGCGAATCAGCTCGGCGGTCTCCTCCACCAGCAGGATCTCGCCCTTGTCGATGATGGCGATCCGATCGGCGATGGCCTCGGCCTCCTCGATGTAATGGGTGGTCAGGATGATGGTGACGCCCCGCGCCCGGAGGCCGCGCACCACCTCCCACATGTCGCGGCGCAGCCCCACATCGACGCCCGCCGTCGGCTCGTCGAGAAAGAGCACGCGTGGCTCGTGGCAGAGCGCCTTGGCGATCAGCACCCGCCGCCGCATCCCCCCCGAGAGTTCGCGCAGGCGCGCGTCGCGCTTGTCCCAGAGCGAGAGCTGCCGCAGGATGCGCGCGATCAGCGCCTCGTCGCGCCCCCTGCCAAAGAGCCCGCGCGAGAAGCGCAGCGCGTCGATGACCCGGTCGAACGGGTCGAGCATCACCTCCTGCGGCACCAGCCCCACGAGGCAACGCGCGGCGCGATAATCCGCGACCACGTCATGCCCGCCGACAAGCGCCTGCCCACCCGTCGGCGTGACGATCCCGCAAAGCGCCGAGATGAGCGTGGTCTTGCCCGCGCCATTGGGGCCCAGCAAGGCGAGGATCTCGCCCTCGGCAATGCGCAGATCGACGCCGCGCAGCGCGCGGAACCCGTCCCCGTAGGTCTTGCTGAGATCTGTCACCTCGACGATCGCCGCCATCGGGTCCTCCCTTTTCGGTGAGAGACTAGGGGATGCGCGCGCGACGGCAAGCGGCCCTGGCGCGGGCAGCGAGGATAAAGGCGCGGGCGTCAACCGGATGTTCACCTTTCATGCGCAATATCCGGGGAGCGGCCCTGATTCCAGGGGCCTTGCTTCCAGGAGGCGGAATGTTCGCATTGATCCTGATCGCGTTTGCCGCATGTCTCCTGCCCGCCCTGCGCGCGGCGCGCGGCGTATGGGCCAGCGCCCGAGGGGCGCCCGGCCCCGGGGGCCGCAATCGCGGCGGCGCCCCTGCCGATCGGGCATTCCCATGCGCGGGCCTGCACGTTATCACCCATGCAGGGGCGCGCGCCCCGCCCCGGGGGGCCATTCCCGGCCTCCCGCGCGTCTGCACCAGGCGACCGGATCTGAGTGGGAACCGTGATGAAGATCGAAGCGACCTCATTGCCCGGCGTGCTGATCCTGACGCCGCCGCGTCACGGCGACAGCCGCGGCTTCTTCAGCGAAAGCTGGAACCGCCGCCGGATGGCCGAACACGGTATCGAGATCGACTTCGTGCAGGACAATCATTCCTTCTCGCTCGCTGCCCGCACGCTGCGCGGCCTGCATTTCCAGACCCCGCCCCATGCCCAGGCCAAGCTGGTGCGCTGCGGGCGCGGCGCGCTTTTCGATGTGGCCGTCGATATTCGCCACGGCAGCCCGGGCTACGGGCGCTGGATCGGGGTCGAGCTGAGCTTTGCGAACGGGCGGCAGCTCCTGATTCCGGCGGGGTTCCTGCACGGCTTCGTCACGCGCGAGCCCGAGACCGAAATCATCTACAAATGCTCGGACCACTACGCGCCGGAATGCGATGCGGCGGTGCGGTTCGACGATCCCGATCTCGGCATCGACTGGGGGCTCGATACCCCGCCCATCCTGTCGGAAAAGGACGCCACCGCCCCGCGCCTGCGCGACCTGCCTGTGCATTTCACCTGGCAGGGCTGAGGCGATGCGGCTCCTCGTCACCGGCGGCTGCGGCTTCATCGGCTCGGCGGTGGTGCGCCTCGCGGTGGCGCGCGGCCATCGCGTGACCAATCTCGATGCGCTGACCTATGCCGGCCGCCCCGAGAACGTCGCGCCCGTCGCCGCAAGCCCGCTCCATCGCTTCGTTCATGCCGATATCCGCGACCGCGCGGCGCTCGCGCGGGTGATGGCCGAGGCCGCGCCCGACGCGGTGATGCATCTCGCCGCCGAGAGCCATGTCGATCGCTCCATCGACGGGCCGGGAGATTTCATCGAGACCAACATCACCGGCACCTTCAACCTGCTCGAGGCCGCGCGCGCCCACTGGCAGCGCGCCGGACGGCCCGACGGTTTTCGCTTTCACCACATCTCGACCGACGAGGTCTATGGCAGCCTCGGGCCCACGGGCCTCTTTACCGAAGCGACGCCCTACGATCCGCGCAGCCCCTACGCCGCCTCCAAGGCGGCGGCCGATCACCTCGTGCGCGCCTGGCATCACACCTATGGCCTGCCGGTGGTGCTGACCAACTGCTCGAACAATTACGGCCCCTTCCATTTCCCCGAGAAACTCATCCCCAAGGTCATCCTGAACGCGCTCCACCGCCGGCCGATCCCGGTTTACGGGCGGGGCGAGAACGTGCGCGACTGGCTCTTCGTGGAGGATCACGCCGAGGCGCTGCTGCTCGCGGTGGCGCGCGGACAGCCGGGGCGCAGCTACAATGTCGGCGGCCATAACGAGCGGCGCAATATCGACCTCGTCCACAGGATCTGCGATCTCGTGGACGAGATGGCCCCGCGCCCGGGCAGCCGCTGCCGCGAACTGGTGCGCTTCGTCGCCGACCGGCCCGGCCATGACGCGCGCTATGCCATCGACCCCGCGCGCATCACCCGCGAGCTGGGCTGGCAGCCCAGGGTCCCGGTGGAGGAGGGGCTCCGGCGGACGGTGCGCTGGTTTCTCGACAATCCCGACTGGTGGCGGCCGCTCCTGGCGGTCGAGGGGGTGGGCAGCCGGGTGGGGAGGGGCACATGAGCCTCCTGGTCTTTGGCCGCACCGGGCAGGTCGCCACCGAAATCGCGCGCCGCGCGCCGCGGGCGCTCTGCCTTGGGCGGGACATGGCCGATCTCACCGACCCGGACGCCTGCGCCGCCGCCATCGCCCGCCACGCGCCGCGCGCGGTGATCAACGCCGCCGCCCACACGGCGGTGGACCGCGCCGAGGCCGAGGAGGCCCTCGCCACCCGCATCAATGCGCACGCCCCCGCCGCCATGGCCCGCGCCTGCGCGGCGCTCGGCATCCCGCTGGTGCATGTCTCGAGCGATTATGTCTTCGACGGCAGCGGCATCGCCCCCCGCCCCCCCGACGCCCCCACCGCCCCGCTCAACGCCTATGGCCGCAGCAAGAACGCCGGCGAGCAGGCCATTCGAGCGACCGGCTGCACCCATGCGATCCTGCGCAGTTCCTGGGTGTTTTCCGCCCATGGCAACAACTTTCTCAAGACCATCCTGCGCCTTTCGGAGACACGCGATTCGCTCGCCATCGTGTGCGACCAGATCGGCGGGCCGACGCCTGCCGGGGCCATCGCACATGCCTGCCTGACCATCGCGGAACGCCTCGTCGCGGCGCCCGGCCTCACCGGCACCTACCATTTCTCGGGCGCGCCGGATGTCTCCTGGCGGGGCTTCGCGGAGGCGATCCTCGCCGCGGCCGGGCGCGATGTCACCGTTACCGGCATTGCGACGGAAGACTACCCTGCCCCCGCCTCCCGCCCGCGCAATTCCCGGCTCGATTGCCGCGCGACCGAGGCCGCCTTTGGCCTCGCGCGCCCCGACTGGCGCGCGGCGCTGCCCGCGATCCTCGCCGACATCGGAGTGACCCCGACATGACCGACCGCAAAGGCATCATTCTCGCAGGTGGCTCGGGCACACGGCTCTACCCGATCACCATGGGCCTGTCGAAACAGCTCCTGCCGATCTACGACAAGCCGATGGTCTATTACCCGCTGTCGGTGCTGATGCTCGCCGGCATCCGCGACATCGCCGTGATCACCACCCCGCAGGATCAGGCGCAGTTCCGCGCCGCGCTCGGGGATGGCGGCCAATGGGGCATTTCCCTCAGCTATATCCCCCAGCCCAGCCCTGACGGGCTCGCGCAGGCCTACACGCTGACCGAGACGTTCCTTGGCGGCGCGCCCTCGGCGATGGTGCTGGGCGACAACATCTTCTTCGGCCACGGGCTGCCGGAGCTGCTGGCCGAGGCCGACCGGCGGCGCGCGGGCGGCACGGTCTTTGGCTACCATGTCGCCGATCCCGAACGCTACGGCGTGGTGGGCTTCGACGCCGAGGGCCGCGCCCGCGAGATCATCGAGAAACCCGCCAATCCGCCCTCGCGCTATGCGGTGACCGGGCTCTATTTTCTCGATGGCGACGCGCCGCGCCTCGCGCGCGAAGTGCGCCCCTCGGCGCGCGGCGAGCTGGAAATCACCTCGCTGCTGGAAATGTATCTCGAGGCCGGCAGGCTCCATGTCGAGAAGATGGGGCGCGGCTATGCCTGGCTCGATACCGGAACCCATGGCAGCCTGCTCGACGCGGGCAATTTCGTGCGCACGCTGCAGACGCGGCAGGGCCTCCAGACCGGCTGCCCCGAGGAGATCGCCTATCGTCAGGGCTGGATCGACGCCGAGGCGCTGGCCCGGCGCGCCGAGGTCTTTGCCCGCAACGGCTATGGCGCCTATCTTCGGGCGCTGCTCGACTGAGAGGCGGGGGGGGGGGGATCCGGCATCGGGACTGTTTCCTTCGGATGCAAAACCTGCAACCTGTCGGAGGTATGGGGCTGCGGACGCAGCCGGGACAGGCGCAGCAGCGACAGGAGGCGACATGGACGACTATTCCGACTGGACGGGGCGGCGGTTCACCCGCTCGGAGCCGATCACGGAGCGGCTGATCGCGCATTTCAAGGTCACGCTCGCGGGCACGCTGGCGGAGGCGGCGGTGCCGGTGGGGCTGCACTGGTGCCTCGTTCCCGATGCGGTGACACCCGATCTGCTGGGTCGCGACAGCCACCCGCGGCCCGGGCTCTTTCTGCCGGCCCTGCCGCTGCCCCGCCGGATGTGGGCGGGGGGTGAGCTGATGTTTCATGGCGCCTTCGCGCCCGATGAGCTGGTGACACGCGAGACGGTCATCGAGGATGTGCGCTTTCGCGAGGGGCGCAGCGGGCGGCTCGGCTTCGTCACCCTGCGCCACCGCTACCGCGTGGCGGAGGCGCTGCGGCTGGAGGAGCGGCAGGATATCGTCTATCGCGAAGAGCCCCGGCCCGGAACGGCCCCCACGGCGCACCCCGCCGAGGACTGGCCCGGGGCCCACACCTGGCAGATCACCCCCGATCCGACGCTGCTTTTCCGTTTCTCGGCGCTGACCTTCAACGGCCACCGCATCCACTACGACCACCCCTATGCGACCGGGGTCGAGGGCTATCCGGGCCTCGTGGTGCATGGGCCGCTCCAGGCCGTCTGGATGATGAACCTCGGCACGCATCTCGCCGGCCGGCTGCCCGCACGTTTCAGCTATCGCGGGCTCAGCCCGCTGATCTGCGGCGCGCCCGTGGCCATCGAGGCACGCCCGGAGGAGGGCGGAATCGAGCTGCGTGTGCGGCGCATGGCGGACGGGGTGGCGACCATGGCGGCGCGGGCAGATCTGTCCTGACACGTGCCGGCGCATTGACAGCTGCGCGCCATGGCGTCACGGTCTCGTGATCCGGGGAAACAACCGGCCAGTTCATCCAATCGGGAGTTGACGGAATGAAACATCTCGCCACCGCCGCCCTTTGCGGTGTCCTCGCGTTCGGCGCGGGCGCGGCCCGCGCCCAGACCGCCTGGGACATGCCCACGCCCTATGGCGATTCGGTCTTTCACACGCAGAACATCATGCAGTTCGCCGAGGATGTGGCCAGCGCGACCGAAGGCGCGCTGACGATCACCGTGCATTCGGCAGGCTCGCTCTATGCCCATCCCGAGATCCGCGATTCGGTGCGGCGCGGTCTGGCCCCCATCGGCGAGATCCTGATGTCGCAGCTGGCCAATGAGGACGCGATCTTCGGCGTCGATTCGGTGCCCTTCCTCGCCGCCAGCTACGAGGACGCCGCACGCCTGTGGGAGGTCTCGCGCGCGGCCATCACGGCGCGGCTGGCCGATCAGGGGCTGACGCTGCTCTTTGCCGTGCCGTGGCCGGGCCAGAGCCTCTATGTCACCGAGGAGGTGACCTCGATCGACCAGATGAAGGGCGTCAATTTCCGCGCCTACAACACCGCCACCGAGCGGCTGGCACAGCTCATGGGCGCGGTGCCCACCACCGTCGAGGCGGGCGATATCCCGACCGCCTTTTCCACGTCGCGCATAGCCGCGATGATCACCTCGCCCTCGACCGGGGTTTCCTCGCAGGCCTGGGATTTCGTCGGCCATTACATCGACACGCAGGCCTGGCTGCCCAAGAACATGGTCTTCGTCAACACCCGCGCCTTCGAGGCGCTGCCCGAGGATCAGCGGGAGGCGATTTTCGAGGCGGCGGCGGCGGCGGAACTGCGCGGCTGGGAGATGTCCCGCGCCGAGACCGCGGACAAGATCGCCACCCTCGCGAAAAACGGGATGCAGGTGCACGAGCCCTCCGCAGCGCTTGCCGCAGAGCTGCGCGAGATCGGCGCGACCATGGCCAATGAATGGAAGCAGCAGGCCGGGCCCGAGGGCGCGCGGATCCTCGAGGCCTACGGGCGCAACTGACGCGCGCGTGTCGCGGGCGGGGGTATCCCGCCCGCTCTCGTTTTCCTGAATGACGGAGGTCTGCCATGCTGCGCAGGACGCGCGACGCGCTTTATGGCGCGGGGCTGGTGCTGGCGGCGCTGGCGCTGGTGGCGATTGCCGCGCTGGTGCTGGTGCAGGTCGCTGGCCGGGTGATCGACCGTGGCCTGATCGCGCTCGGGCATGATCCTGTCGGCATCGCCATCACCTCGCTGTCGGAGCTGGGCGGGTTCCTGTTCGTCGGCGCGGCCTTTCTGGCGCTGGCGGGGAGCCTGCGGGCGGGCGGGCATGTCCGGGTGAGAATGCTGGTGGGCGCGCTGCCCGCGCCGCTGGCGCGGGGCGTGGCGGTGCTGGCATTGCTGGGGGCGCTCGGCCTGTGCGGCTTTGCGCTCTGGAGTGCGGCGCTCATGGCGTGGGATTCCTGGAGCTTCAACGCGGTCTCCTTCGGCATGGGCAAATTCCCCCTCTGGGTGCCGCAGGCGGTGATGGTGGCGGGGCTGGCGCTCATGGTGCTGGCGCTTGCGGACGAATTGCTGACGCTGTTGCGCGGAGGCGCGCCCGCCTATCAGCGCGCCGAGGATGCGAAAGGGGCGAGCGATGGGCATTGAGACGCTGTCGCTCCTGCTGGTAGGCGTGCTTTTCGGGTGCCTCGCGCTCGGGCTCTGGGTGGGGTTCGCGCTGATCGCGGTGGGGCTGGTGGCGATGCTGATGGCGTCCTCGGCCCCGGTCGAGCTGGTCTTTGCCACCAAGGTCTGGGGCGCGCTGAACGTCTGGGATCTGACGGCGCTGCCGATGTTCATCTGGATGGGCGAGATCCTGTTTCGCTCGCGGCTGTCGTCGGACATGTTCTCCGGCCTCGCGCCGCTGACGACGCGGCTGCCGGGGCGGCTCCTGCATGCCAATATCTTCGGCTGCGCGCTCTTTGCCGCTGTCTCGGGCTCTTCGGCGGCGACGACGGCCACGGTGGGGCGCATGTCGGTGCCGGAACTGACGCGGCGCGGCTACGACGCGCGCATGATCATCGGCACGCTGGCAGGCTCGGGCACGTTCGGCTTTCTCATTCCGCCCTCGATCATCCTCATCGTCTATGGCGCGGCCACGGAACAGAGCATCGCGCGGCTTTTCCTGGCGGGGATCGGGCCGGGGCTTTTGCTGGCGGCGCTTTTTTCGGGCTACACGATGCTCTGGGCGATGATGAACCGTGACAGGATGCCCGCGGCAGAGCCCGCCACCTCGCTTGGCGACAAGCTGCGCGCGCTGATGCTGCTGGGGCCGACGATCCTGCTCATCGTCGCGGTGATCGGCTCGATCTATGCGGGCCTCGCCTCGCCCACGGAGGCGGCGGTGGTAGGGGTGCTGGGCGCGCTGGTGCTGTCAGGGATTGGCGGCTCGCTCAACTGGCAGAGCACATGGGGCGCGCTGCGCGGGGCCACGATCACCACCTGCATGATCGCCTTCATCCTCGCGGGCGCGGCGTTCCTGACCGTCGCCATGGGCTATACCGGCATTCCGCGCGCGCTGGCGGCCTGGATCGGGCAGCAGGGCTATTCGGCCCACGCGCTTCTGGCCGCATTGGTGGTGTTCTTCATCGTGCTGGGCATGTTCCTTGACGGCATCTCCATCGTGGTGCTGACCACCTCGGTGATCCTGCCGATGGTGCTGGCCGCCGGGATCGACCCGATCTGGTTCGGCATTTTCCTGGTCCTCGTGGTGGAGATGAGCCAGATCACCCCGCCCGTGGGATTCAACCTCTTCGTGCTGCAATCCATCACCGGGCGCGGGATATTCGAGATCGCGCGCTATGCCTTTCCGTTCTTCGTGCTGCTGGTTCTTGCGACCGCCATTCTCACCCTCTTTCCCGAAATCGCGCTCTGGATCCCGCAGGCGGTGCTCGCGCGGTAGGGCCTATCGGATGCGGATTGACGCCGCCGCGCAATGGCGTAGGGTCCGCCTCCTGACGCGCGAGGCCCCATGCAGAAATCCGCCCCCCTGATCACGCCTGTGCTCATCGCAGGCTGCACCATCGTGATGGTGTCCTTCGCGATCCGCGCGTCCTTTGGGGTGTTCCAGATCCCGATTGCCGAGGAGTTCAACTGGCCGCGCGCCGAGTTCTCGCTCGCCATCGCCATCCAGAACCTCGCCTGGGGCATCGGCCAGCCGATCTTTGGCGCGCTGGCGGAAAAGCTGGGCGACCGGCGGGCCATCGTCCTCGGGGCGCTCTTCTATGCCGCGGGGCTGGTGCTGTCATCCTTTGCCGTCTCGCCCGCGGCGCATCAGCTCTACGAGGTGCTGGTGGGCTTTGGCATCGCGGGCACCGGCTTTGGCGTGATCCTTGCCGTGGTGGGCCGCGCAAGCACGGACGCGAACCGCTCGATGAGCCTGGCCATTGCCACCGCCGCCGGATCGGCGGGGCAGGTATTCGGCGCGCCGGTGGCGGAATGGCTGCTGGGGTTCCTGAGCTGGCAATCGGTGTTCCTGGTGTTCGCGGCCACCATCCTCGCGGTGCTGGTGATGCTGCCGCTCATGCGTTCGCCCGAACCGGCGGGGCGTGCGGAGCTTGAGGACTCGATGGGCGCGATCCTCGGCCGCGCGTTCCGCGACCCGTCCTATACGCTGATCTTTCTCGGGTTCTTCAGCTGCGGCTATCAACTGGCCTTTGTCACCGCGCATTTCCCGGCCCTCGTGACCGAGATGTGCGGCCCGATCCAGCCCGGCGGGCTGCTGCATGGCATGGGCATCACCACCACCTCGGCGCTTGGCGCGATGGCGATCTCGGTCATTGGACTGGCCAATATCGGCGGCACGCTGATAGCCGGCTGGCTCGGCAATCGCTATTCGAGGAAATACCTGCTGGCGGGGATCTATACCGCGCGCACGTTCATTGCCGCGGCCTTCATCCTGACCCCGATCACGCCGGGCACGGTGCTCCTGTTCTCGGTGGCGATGGGGTCGCTCTGGCTGGCCACGGTGCCGCTCACTTCGGGGCTGGTCGCGCATCTCTACGGGCTGCGCTACATGGGCACGCTCTACGGGATCGTGTTCTTCTCGCACCAGCTTGGCAGTTTTCTGGGCGTGTGGCTCGGCGGGCGGCTCTATGACGTGACCGGGGATTACACGCTGGTGTGGTGGGTCGGTGTCGGTGTCGGCGCCTTCTCGGCCATCGTGCACCTGCCGATCCGCGAGCGGCGCGCGCTCGCCGCCTGAGCACGCTACCCCCGCGCACCCTCGAACCGGGCCACGCGCACGCCCGCCGCCTCAAGCCCCGCGCGCAGGCTGCGCGCGATCTCCACCGCCTCGGGCGTGTCGCCATGCAGGCAGATCGTGTCGATCCGCGTGGGAATGTGGGTGCCGTCCTCGGCGATGATCGCGCCCGCGCGCAGCATTTCGACGATCCGCCGGGCGGCGAGATCCGCGTCGTGGATCACGGCGCCGGGCTGTCGCCGGTCCACCAGAGTGCCATCGGCATTATAGGCCCGGTCGGCAAAGATCTCGCAGGCCATGCGCGCGCCAAGGCCGCGCGCGGCGCGTTCCTGCGCCGTGCCTGCCAGCACCATGACGATGATCTCAGGCGCGACCGAAAGGGCGGCCTCGTAGCAGACGCGCGCGAGCGCCTCATCCTCGGCGGCCATGTTGGCCAGCGCGCCGTGCAGCTTCAGGTGCCGCACCGCGCCGCCCGCCGCCCGCGCCATGCCCTGCGCCGCGCCAAGCTGATAGCGGACCTGATTGGCCAGCGTGGCATGGGGCACGTCCATGCGGTTGCGGCCAAAGCCCTGAAGATCCGCGAATCCCGGATGCGCGCCCAGCCCCACGCCGCGCGCCACCGCGCGCGCCATCGTGGCTGCCATCACATCGGCATCGCCCCCATGAAAGCCGCAGGCGATATTGGCCGAACTCACCACATCGAGCAGGGCGGCATCATCGCCCATCTTCCAGGGGCCATAGCTCTCGCCCATATCGGCGTTGAGATCGACGGTGGCTTGCATGGCTCATTCCTCCTCGTTGCCGGCGACAACGCCGCTGATGAGTTGATAGGACAGAAGATCGCGGATGTCGTGGGGATCGCGGGTGAGCCGCGCCACGCGGCGGCGCAGGGTCTTGCGCGCCTCGGCGGCGCGGCGTTCGGCGGCCAGCGCCTCGTCCATCGGCACGAAGCGCAGGCGCAGTCTTGTGCCCGGTGCCGCCTGCGCCACGCGCGCCAGATCGCAGGGCAGCACCGCGCCGATGCGCGGATAGCCGCCGGTGGTCTGGCTCTCGGCCATGAGCACGAAGGGCGCGCCATCGCCGGTGATCTGGATGTCGCCGGGCACGATCGCCTCCGACAGGACCGTGAGCCCGCCGCGCGCCGCGAATCCCGCGCCCTCGGGGTTGAGCCGCACGCCCATGCGATTGCCGCGCGCGTCGCGGGTGAACTCCGTTTGCTCGAGCCGCGCGACCTCGGCAGGATCGAAGAGCCCGGTCTGACAGCCCGCCACGATCCGCACCATCCCGCCCGAGACCCGCTCCTCCGGGACAAGCATCAGCCCCGTCTCGCCGCCCCGGTCCGGCCCCACCGGCAGCCGGTCGCCCGCCGTGAGCGGCGCGCCGATCCCGGCGGCAAGATGCGCCGAGCGCGCGCCCAGCACCTCGGGCGTGGCGAGGCCACCGCCCAGATGCAGATAGCCATAGACCCCCGCCGTCGCCGGCCCGATGATGAGCCGCGCGCCCGCGGGCAGAAGGTGCGCGGCGTTCCACACCAGCGCCGCGCCGTCGATGCTGGCGCGCATCGGCGCGCCGGTGAGTGCGATGCGCATCGCTTCGGTCGCCTCGAAGGTGCCGCCTGTCCCGGCCATTTCCAGCGCGGCCAGCGTTGGCGACTGCCCCAGAAGCGCCGCGCCCTCATGGAGCGCGAGCCGGTCCGCAGCCCCGCCGCGCGACAGGCCGAAGGCAAGGTAGCCCTCGCGCCCGAGATCCTGCACCGTAACGCCGGGCCCGGCCTGATGCACGATCAGCGCCCGGCTCATCGGATCGCCTCGGATGTCGCGCCGCCATCGGACGCTTCGGCGCGCAGCCGCTCCCAGGCCTCGCGCCCGACCGCCTCGAAGATCACCTCGTCGCCGGGGCGCAGCACGAAGGGCACCTCCGCCTCGGGGCGAAAGAGGCGCATGGCGGTCTGTCCGACATGGCGCCAGCCGGTCGGCGTCGAGACCGAGAAAAGCACCAGCTGCCGGATCGCCACCACCAGCGCGCCGACAGGCACGCGATCGGTCAGCGCCTGCTGGCGGGGGATGTCCCAATGCGCGGGCAATTCGCCCAGATAGGGCTGGCCGGGGGCGAAACCGATGGTCTGCACGCGCATTCGCGCGCGCGACAATTCGGCCATCGCGGCCTCGGGCGTGAGCCCCGCCTCGGCCGCCGCCTCGCCAAGCTGCGGGGCGAGATCGCTGCCATAGACGGTGGGGATGCGCCAGAGCCGCCGCCCCTCGGGCAGGGGCTCGGCATACCAGTCGCGGCTGTCGAGCAGCACCTGCATCGCGCGCGCCACCGCGCCCGGATCGGTGCAGAGCGCGTCGATTCGCAGAAAGACCGAGACGAGCGAGGTCGAACTTTCCTCCACCCCCGCGGGCGTCTCGCGCTCCACCGCCGCGCGAAAGGCGAGCGCGGCGCGGTTGCCCGCCTCGCTCAGCCGGTCGCCGAAGGAGACGAGCAGCCCATCGAGCCCCACCCGCCCGATGCGGGGAAAATCGCCATGAGCGCCGCTGCCGGTCACATCCCCTCGCGTCCTTGCCCCGTCACCGTCACCCGAAGGCCCGGCCCGGCCATCCGGCACGGGCGGGGCGATCTCCGGAAAACCGCTCCGACACGCCGCGGCGGCGCGCGCCACGCACCGCGCGCCGCCTCCCGGCTCAGGACACGTCCTTGTAGCTGACCTCGCGGAGGTCTGTCCCCGACCTTTCGCGCCGCACCAGCAGGCGATTGAGGGCGTGGACATAGGCCTTGGCCGAGGCCACCACCGTGTCGGTATCGGCCGATTGCCCGGTGACGATACGGCCCTTTTCCTCCATCCGGACGGTGACGGTGGCCTGCGCGTCGGTGCCCTCGGTCACGGCGGCCACCTGGTAGAGTTGCAGCCGCGCCTCGTGCGGGAAAAGCGCCTTGACCGCGTTGAAGGTGGCGTCCACCGGCCCGTCGCCGGTGGCCTCGGTGGAGACCTCGCGCCCGTCGATCGTCATGGTCAGGGCCGCCGTCTGCGGGCCTTCGGTGCCGCAGACCACGCGCAGGTGCCTGATCTGCAACCGGTCGCTCTCGCTGTCGAGCCCGGCATTGGCCAGCGCGATCAGGTCCTCGTCATAGACCTCCTTCTTGCGGTCGGCGAGATCCTTGAAGCGCACGAAGAGGTCGCGCAGCTGGTTGTCGGCCAGCTCGTAGCCGAGATCGCGCAGCTTGGCGCGCAGCGCCGCCCGCCCCGAATGCTTGCCCATCACCAGGTTGGTCGCGCTCAGGCCCACATCCTCGGGGCGCATGATCTCGAAGGTCTCGGCATTCTTGAGCATCCCGTCCTGATGGATGCCCGATTCATGCGCGAACGCGTTCTTGCCCACGACCGCCTTGTTGAACTGCACCGGAAAGCCCGAAACGGCGGCGACCCGACGCGAGATATGCATGATCTTGCGCGTGTCGATCCCGGTCTCATAGGGCATGATGTCGCCGCGCACCTTGAGCGCCATCACCACCTCTTCCAGCGCGGTATTGCCCGCGCGCTCGCCAAGCCCGTTGATCGTGCATTCGATCTGGCGCGCGCCCCCGGCCACCGCCGCGAGCGAATTGGCCGTCGCCATGCCCAGATCGTTGTGGCAATGGGTGGCGAATACCACCTCATCGGCGCCCGGCACCGTCGCGATCAGGCGGCGGATCAGATCGGCGCTTTCGACGGGCGCGGTATAGCCCACCGTGTCGGGAATGTTGATCGTGGTGGCCCCCGCCTTGATCGCGATTTCCACGACCCGGCACAGGTAATCCCATTCGGTGCGCGTGGCATCCATCGGCGACCATTGCACATTGTCGCAGAGGTTGCGCGCATGGCTCACCGTCTCATGGATGAGATCGGCCATCGCGTCGGGGGTCAGGTTCGGGATTGCCCGGTGCAGCGGCGAGGTGCCGATGAAGGTGTGGATGCGCGGGCTTTTCGCGTGCTTCACCGCCTCCCAGCAGCGGTCGATATCGCCGAAATTGGCGCGCGCGAGGCCGCAGATCGTGGCATTCTGCGCCTGCCTTGCTATCTCGCTCACCGCCTGAAAATCCCCCTCCGAAGCGATGGGAAAGCCCGCCTCGATGATATCGACGCCCATGTCGTCGAGCAGATGCGCGATCTCGAGCTTTTCGTCGTGGCTCATCGTGGCGCCGGGGCTCTGCTCGCCGTCGCGCAGCGTGGTATCGAAGATCAGCACGCGGTCCTTGGTCGGATTGGTCATGTCGGGTCTCTTTTGCTGGTTTGTCCGTTGGCCTCGGCGCGGGGGCACATCCTCTGAGCGCTCGCGCCGCGGGGCACGCTCAGAGGCGGCTAAGCAGAAGAAGAAGGCCAGGACGCGCGCGCGGCCCCGGCGCAGAAGGCGCGCGGCAGGGCGAAAAGCCGTGGTGCAGGCTGTGGTGCTGCGTCAACATGGGCCGCACTATAGGTGCGGGATGCGGCGTTGAAAAGCGCCAATTTTCCGCCTCGCGTGCCCGCGGCTTCCCTCTGGCGCGATCTGCCCTATCATCGCCGGCATGAAAAACCGCGTGGAAAGGGCGCTGATCATCGGCGCGTCGGGCGGCATCGGGCGGGCGCTCGGGGCCGGGCTGCGCGCGCAGGGCGTCGATGTCACGGGGCTGTCGCGCTCCGGGGACGGGCTCGACGTGACCGATGAGGGGGCGGTCGCGCGCGTGCTCGATCCGCTGCCCGGCCCGTTCGAGCTGATCCTCGTGGCCACCGGCGCGCTCGAGATCAACGGGGCCGCGCCCGAAAGGGCGCTGCGCCAGATCACCGCGCGCGCGATGCGCGATCAGTTCGCGCTCAATTGCCTCGGCCCCGCGCTGATCCTCAGGCACGCCCCGCGCCTGCTGCCGCGTGACCGGCGCGGGGTATTTGCGGCGCTCTCGGCAAGGGTGGGCTCGATCGGCGACAACCGGCTGGGTGGCTGGTATGGCTATCGCGCGGCCAAGGCGGCGCTCAACCAGGTGCTCCATACCGGCGCGATCGAGCTGGCACGGACCCATCCCCGCGCAATCTGCGTGGCGCTCCATCCCGGCACGGTGGCCACATCCCTCACCGCGAAATATCGCGGTCGTCACCCGGCGGTCGCGCCCGAAGAGGCAGCGGCGAACCTGCTGTCGGTCATCGACGGGCTGACCGCCGCCGAGACGGGCCTGTTCCTCGACTGGCAGGGCCGGCATCTGCCCTGGTGAGGCGGCAGCCGCCGGCGCCGCGCGGCGTGATCGGGCATGGCCGCCCGGTCACTCGCTGCGGGTGATGTTCTCGCGCAGCACGCCGTCTTCCCAGATACCGCTCTCCTCCTCGCCCCCGGCATAGCGCATCGTGCCCTCGCCCTGCCGCTTGCCGGCGAGAAACATCCCCTCATGGACATCGCCATTGGCATAGGTCGCCACCCCGCGCCCGGTCATCTCGCCCTCGTGCCATTCGCCCTCATAGGTGAAACGCTCGTTCTCGGGGGTGTCGGGATTGTCGGGGATGGTGATGCGGCCCTGGCCGTGGCGCTGGCCATTGGCGAACTGGCCCTCGTAGATCGTGCCGTCGGGATAGCTGGCGATGCCCTGGCCGTGGCGCTGGCCGTGCTGCCACTCGCCCTCGTAGCGATAGCCGTCGGGATAGGTCATCACACCGTGGCCGTGGTTTTTCGCGTCCCTGAACCCGCCCTCGTAGATCAGCCCGCCGGGATAGGTGGCCCGCCCCGTGCCATCGATCACGCCGCCGACCCACTCGCCCTCATAGGTGGCACCATCGGGATAGGTGATCCTGCCCTGCCCGTTGGCGAGATCGTCGCGGAACTCCCCCTCATAGATCGAGCCGTCGGGATAGCTCACCCGGCCCGTGCCCGAGATCTTGCCGTTCTGCCATTCGCCCTCGTAGCGATAGCCGTCAGTGCCGATAAAGATGCCCTGCCCGTGGCGCGTGTCATCCTTGAAGTCACCCTCGTAGAGATCGCCGTTGGCATAGGTGACGCGGCCTTTGCCCTCTCGCCGTCCGGCCACAAGGTCGCCCTCGTAGATATCGCCATTGGGCTGGGTGAGGGTGCCGTGCCCGTCGATCTGGCCGTCCTTCCACGCCCCCTCGTAGATCAGCCCGTCGGGCATGGTGAGCCTGCCCGCGCCCTCGCGCACCCCGCGCGCGACCTCGCCTTCGTAGATCGCACCATCGGGATAGGTGATCGTGGCCGTGCCCTCCTTGACACCGTTGACCCAGTCGCCCTCGTAGCGATAGCCATTCGGGCTCTCCATCCGGCCGCGCCCGTGATGCATCGCCCTCAGGAACCCGCCCTCGTAGCGCAGGCCGTTGGCATAGACGGCCACGCCCTCGCCGGTGATCTCGCCCTCGGCCCATTCGCCCTCATAGGTGCCGCCATCGGCAAGCACGATCCGGCCCGTGCCATGCGGCTCGCCGCGGGCGAATTCGCCCTCATAGACCGATCCGTCGGGAAAGCGCGCGATGCCCTGGCCGCGAATCTCTCCCGCGACCCATTCGCCGGTATATTCGTAACCGTTGGGCAGGGTGTAGGTGCCGCTGCCATGCTGGAGCCCGTCGCGGAACGTGCCCTCATAGACGCCGCCATCCTCGTATTGCTTGGTCCGGACCTCCCCCTCCTGCGCCAGAGCCGCCCCCCCCGCGAGGAGCGCGGCGGTCAAGACCGGATATATCGGAAAACCTGTCATCGCTGCCCCGGTGCCTCAAGCCTGCCCGATCCTGGGACGGGCCGCTGCAAAACTAGAGGACGCGCCGGGCGGTGACAACGGCTTTCGGGCAAATCGGCTTTCCCTTGCGCGGCGATCTGTTATCCCGATGGGCAGAAGCGACAAGGGGGCGCGCATGGCAGACCGGTTTCGCCTGACTTTGGCACAGCTCAACCCGACGGTGGGCGATCTGGCGGGCAATGCCGCGCGCGCGCGGCAGGCCTGGGAGGCAGGGCGCGCGGCGGGTAGCGATCTCGTGGCGCTGCCGGAGATGTTCGTGACCGGCTACAACCCTCAGGACCTGGTGATGAAACCGGCCTTTCACCAGGCCGCGATCGCCACCATCGCGCAGCTGGCGCAGGACTGTGCCGATGGCCCGGCGCTCGCCATCGGCGGACCGGCTCTCGAGGGGGCGGGGCTCTTCAACGCCTATCACATTGCGCAGGGCGGGCGCGTGGCCGCGCGCGTGCTCAAGCACCACCTGCCCAACGAGGGCGTGTTCGACGAAAAGCGCCTCTATGCCAGCGGTCCCGTCACCGGGCCCTATTCGGTGGCAGGTGTGCGAATCGGTTCGCCCATCTGCGAGGATGCCTGGCACCCGGACGTGGCCGAGACGCTGGCCGAGACCGGGGCCGAGATCCTGCTCGTGCCCAACGGCTCGCCGCATGACCGCGAGAAGATGGCGCTGCGCCAGAACCTCATGGTCGCCCGGGTGATCGAGACCGGGCTGCCGCTCGTCTATGTCAACATGGTCGGCGGGCAGGACGATCAGGTGTTCGACGGCGGCTCCTTCGTGCTCAATCCCGGCGGGGCGCTGGCGCTGCAATTGCCGATGTTCGAGGAGGCGGTGGCGCATGTCGATTTCGTGCGCGGCGCGGAGGGCTGGCGTGCGCAGCCGGGGGCGCTTGCGCATCTGCCCGGTGATCTGGAACAGGATTACCACGCGATGGTTCTGGCCTTGCGCGACTACCTGCGCAAGTCGGGGTTCTCGAAGGTGTTGCTGGGGCTTTCGGGCGGGGTGGACAGCGCGATCGTCGCCACGATCGCGGTGGATGCGCTGGGGGCGGGGAATGTGCGCTGCGTGATGCTGCCCTCGGAATTCACCTCCGCCGCCTCGCTGGAGGATACCGAGGCGGTGGCCGGGCGGCTCGGCTGCCGTCTCGACACGGTGCCGATCGGGCCGGGCCGCGCGGCAATCACCGAGACGCTCGCCCCGCTCTTTGCGGGCACGGAGCCGGACCTGACCGAGGAAAACATCCAGTCGCGGCTGCGCGGGCTGCTCCTGATGGCGCTCAGCAACAAGTTCGGCGAGATGCTGCTCACCACCGGCAACAAGTCCGAGGTGGCGGTGGGCTATGCCACGATCTATGGCGACATGGCCGGCGGCTACAACCCGATCAAGGATCTCTACAAGACGCGCGTCTTCGAGATCTGCCGCTGGCGCAATGCCCATCACCGGGGCTGGATGGCGGGGCCTGCGGGCGCGGTGATCCCGCCGCGCGTGATCGACAAACCGCCGAGCGCGGAGCTGCGCGCCGACCAGAAGGACAGCGATTCGCTGCCCGATTACCCGGTGCTTGATGGTATTCTCCAGATCCTCGTGGATCAGGACGGCGCGATTTCCGATTGCGTCGCGGCGGGCTTTGACGAGGCCGATGCGCGGCGGGTGGAACACCTGCTATATATCAGCGAATACAAGCGCTTCCAGGCGGCTCCCGGCACAAGGCTCACCTCCCGCGCCTTCTGGCTCGACCGTCGCTATCCGATCGTCAACCGCTGGCGCGACGGCTGAGCCCCCGGGCAATCACATCCCGGTGAGCCTGCCCTATGGCGGGGAATCGCGGCTTGCGCATGGCCGCGCAGGGCACAGAATGGGCGCAGGAGGGACCATGCGCACAGCGATCATCGGGGCGGTTCTGAGCATGTTTGCCGGCGCCGCATCGGCCTGCGGGGCCGAGAGCGATTGCGTCATCGGCGACCGGCATTACCGCATCGCCCTGCCCGATGCGACGGCACCGGTGGGTGCGGTCGTCCATGCCCATGGCTATCGCGGCACGGCGGCGGGGGTCATGCGCAACGGCGCGCTGCGCCGCGCGCTGGCCGATCGGGGGCTTGCGCTCATCGCGCTGAAATCGCTCTCGGATGACTGGGTGATCCCGCACGCGCCCGGTCATCCCGATGCGACCGGGGCCGAAGAGGTGGCCTATGTCGCGGCGGTGCTGGATGACGCATCGGCCCGGTTCGGCCTCGACCCGGCGCGCATGGTCGCGGCGGGGTTCTCGGCGGGGGGCATGATGGTCTGGACGCTGGCCTGCGCCCTGCCCGACCGCTTCGCGGGGTTCGTGGCGATTGCCGGCACCTTCTGGCAGGGCCCGCCCGAGAGCTGCGCCACCCCGCCCGCCAGCCTTGTGCATATCCACGGCACCAGCGATCCCACCGTGCCGCTCGGGGGCCGTCCGATCCGCGAGACCCGGCAGGGCGACGTGGCCGAGGTCATCGCCTTCTACCGCGCCTTCGGGGGGTTTGCCGCGGTGGCAGAGGTGGCCATGGGCGATCTCGCCTGCACGCAGCGGCGCAACGGGCAGGGCGCGATCCTCGATCTCTGCCTGCATCCCGGCGGGCACAGCTTTCGCACAGGGCACCTCATGGCTGCGCTCGACCGTCTCGGCGCGGCGGGGCGGTTCTGAACGGCGGCTCTTGTCTCTGCCGCGCCTCCGGCATAGGCGCGGGACATGTCCGCCCGCCTCACATATCGCCAGCACCTGCGTGCCGTTCTCGGGCTCGGCCTGCCGCTGATCGGCAGCCATGTCGCGCAATTCGCCATCACGCTGAGCGATGCGGTGATGCTCGGCTGGTATTCGGTCGAGGCGCTGGCCGCCGAGGTGCTGGGGGGCACGCTCTTTTTCGTGCTGTTCATCATGGGGTCGGGCTTTGCCTGGGCGGTGATGCCGATGGTGGCGCAGGCCGAAGCGGCGGGCGAGGGAGCGCAGGTGCGCCGGGTCACGCGCATGGGGCTCTGGGCCTCGGGGCTCTTCGGGCTGGCCACGCTGCCCGCGATGCTGGGGGCGGGCGCGGTCTTTGGCTGGCTGGGGCAGGCGCCCGCGACCTCGGCGCTGGCCGCCGATTACCTCGCCATCGCGGGCTGGGGCATCCTGCCTGCGCTGATGGTGATGGTGCTCAAATCCTATCTCGCCGCGCTCGAACGCACGGGCGTGGTGCTCTGGGTGACGCTGGCGGCGGTCATGCTCAACATCGTGATCAACTACGCGCTCATCTTCGGCAATTTCGGCCTGCCGGAGATGGGTGTGCGCGGGGCGGCGGTGGCCTCGCTCGCGGTCAATCTCGCGGCGATGGCGGCACTTGCCCTCTATGTCATCCGCGCCACGCCCGAGCACGCGCTCTTTCAGCGGCTCTGGCGCCCCGACCGCGAGGCTCTGGGCCGGGTCTTTCGCCTCGGCTGGCCGATCGGGATCACCAACCTGGCCGAGGTGGGGCTTTTCGCGGCCGCCTCGGTGATGATGGGCTGGCTCGGCACGCTGCCGCTGGCGGCGCATGGCATCGGGCTTCAGATCACCTCGGTCGTGTTCATGGTCCATGTGGGCCTGTCGAACGTGGCTACGGTGCGCGCGGGCCAGGCGCAGGGGCGCGGCGACGTGGAGGGCTTGCGCGACGGGGCCAGGGTGGTGCTGGCGACCTCGGGCGCGGTGGCGCTGCTGACCGTGGTGCTGTTCCTGACCGTGCCGGAAGTGCTGATCGGCCTGTTTCTTGCGCCCGATGATCCGGAGCGCGCGGCGGTGATCGCCCTCGGGGTCACGCTCCTGGCGGCAGCGGCGCTGTTTCAGGTGGTGGATGCGGCGCAGGTCATGGCGCTCGGCCTCTTGCGCGGGGTGCAGGACACGCGCGTGCCCATGATCATCGCCACGCTCAGCTATTGGGTGGTGGGCGTGCCGGTGAGCTATCTGCTGGGATTCACGCTCGGTCTCGGCGGGCCGGGGATCTGGCTGGGGCTGGCGGCGGGGCTGGCGCTGGCGGGGGTGTTCATGCTCGGGCGTTTCTGGGGCTGGTCGGTGCCGCGCCTCGCCGGGCCGCCCCCGACCGGGCACAGGGCCAGGCGTGGGACGAGGCACCTTCCGCCGGGTGTGGACCACTAACAGGCTGCTGAAAAGCCCCAGGCCCGACCGGCTTCAACGAGAAAATCGGGAAACTGTTCCGCGCCGCGCACCCATGAGGCTCGGGCGCGGCCCTTGACGCGAGGTTCCGGGCACGGGGCGGGAGCAATTTCCCCAGCAGGGGCCGAGCTCAGTCCTTTTTCAGCAGCCTGCTCTAACCCCCGGTTTCCGCCGCCTCGATCGCGCCCGGCAGCGCCCCGGCCAGCACCGCGAGTTCCGGCTCGGGGGCGCAGCTGATACGGATGCAGCGATCCTGCGGCGCAACGAAGGGCATCCGCACGAAGACGCCGCGCTCGGCCAGCCCCCGCACCACGCGCCGGGCGAAATCGCCGTCGCGCAAGCAATCGACAGCGACGAAATTGGTGGCCGAGGGCAGGGCCAAGAGCCCGTTTGCCCGCGCGATCCGTCCGATCCCGTCGCGGGCGCGCGCCACCTCCGCCTGCACATGGGCGAGCCAGCCGGTATCGCGCAGCGCCGCCAGCGCGCCCGCCTGCGCCATCCGGTTCATGCCGAAATGGTTGCGCACCTTGTCAAAGGCCCGGATCAGCCCCGCCTCGGCCACCGCATAGCCGATCCGCGCCCCGGCCATGCCATGGGCCTTGGAAAAGGTGCGCATCCGGATCACGCGGGGGTCGTCGGGGGCGATCAGCGGGGCGGTGCCCTCGGGGGCGAATTCGATATAGGCCTCGTCGAGGCACAGCAGGCAGCCCTCGGGCAGGTCGTCGAGCGCCGCCGCGATGGCCGCGCCCGGCATCCATGATCCCATCGGATTGTCGGGATTGGCGAAATAGACGAGCTTGGCCCCCACCTCGCGCGCACGGGCAAGAAGCGCGGGCAGATCCTCGGCATCGTCGCGGTAGGGCACCTTGTGGAGCACCCCGCCGAACCCCGCGACATGGTAGTTGAAGGTGGGATAGGCCCCGTCCGATGTCACCACGGCATCGCCCGGCGCCACCAGCAGCCGCACGAGATTGCCCAGCAGCCCGTCGATCCCTTCGCCCACCAGAATGTTGGCGGGCGTGACGCCCATGTGCCCGGCCAGCGCCGCGCGCAGATCATGGCTCGTGGGATCGCCGTATTTCCACACCTCGGCGGCCTCGGCGCGCATCGCCTCCAGTGCCGCAGGGGAGGGGCCGAAGCGGCTCTCGTTCGCGCCGAGCCGCGCGGCGAAAGGCGCGCCGCGCGCGCGCTCCTGTTCCTCGGGGCCGACAAAGGGCACGGCGGCGGGCAGACTCTGGATCAGCGGGGTGTAACGCGGATGGCTCATGGCAGGAGGCATAGCGGGATGCGGGGCGGCAGGGCAAGCCCCCCTGCCGCAAGGTTTCGCTGGCCAGCGCCCTGCCCCGCGTGTTTCATGGCCACCCAAGGAGGACCGCCCATGCCCCGCGTCAGCACCGAGATCGACGGCCACGTCGCCCATGTCACCCTGACCCGCCCCGAGAAGATGAACGCGCTCGATAACGCAATGGCCGAGGCGCTCGTCGCGGCCGGTCACGCGCTCATGGAGGCGGATATCCGCGCCGTGGTGCTCTCGGGTGCGGGGCGGGCGTTCTGCGCGGGACTCGACGTGACGAGCTTCGCGGCGCTGGCGCAGGGCGATCCCGAGGCGCTGATCGTGCCGCGCAGCCATGGCACGACCAACATCTTCCAGGAAGTGGCGATGGTGTGGCGCCGCCTGCCGGTGCCGGTGATCGCGGCGTTGCATGGCGTGGCCTATGGCGCGGGGTTCCAGCTTGCGCTCGGGGCCGATATCCGCATCGCCGCCCCCGACGCGCGGCTTGCGGTGATGGAGATGAAATGGGGGCTGATCCCCGACATGGGCGGCATGGCCCTTCTGCCGCGCCTCACCCGTTCGGACGTGATCCGCCGCCTGACCTATACCGCCGCGCCCGTTCCCGCCGACCGGGCCGCGGCCTGGGGCCTCGTCACCGAGATCGCCACCGATCCGCTGGGGGCCGCGCGCGCGCTTGCCGATGACATCGCCGCGCGCAGCCCCTCCGCGATTCGCGCCGCCAAGCGCCTCATCGCCCTCGCCGAGAGCGGCGCGGCCGAGGCCGACATCCTCCTCGCCGAGAGCCGCGAACAGGCCGCGCTCATCGGTCGGCCCGATCAGGTGGAACAGATCGCCGCCAACATGGCCGGGCGCGCGCCCGTGTTCGGCGGGCGGGAGGGCTGAGGCGGGCGGGGGGCCGCCCGCCCCCTGCCCCTCCTCATCCGTGCACCGTGCTCCAGCGTTCGATCAGCGCCTGTTGCAGCCGCCTGGCGCGGCGATTCCAGTCACGCGCGCCCGGCGGGCTGTCATCGGTCTTCGGGTCGATCCGCGCGCGCAGGCTGTCGCTCGCGGTGAGGATGGCAAAGGCCAGATCCCTCCCCGAGGCGGTGGTGACATAGCCCGCCAGCGTGCTCACGAAATAGAGCGTGCCGGTCTTGGCCCGGACCTTGACCGGATGGTCGCGCGCCACGTTGCCGCGGGCGTCGCGCAGCGCGAAATCGCGCAGCAGCGGTCGCAACAGCGCGGCGCGCGGCGCCCCGGCGAGGCCGCGCGCCATGTCCGAGGCGGTCAGCCGCGAGCGATCGCTCAGCCCCGAATGATCGCGCAGCGCCGCAGCCCCCATGCCGAGCCTTGCCGCCGCCCAGCCGTTCATCATCGCCGCCGTTTGCGCCCATGTAACCGATGCGCCCTGCCGCCGCGCCGAGGCTGTCATCCCCACCATCTCGGCGGTGAGATTGGTGGAATGGCGCAGCATGTCGCGCAGGATCGGTGCCAGCGCCTCGCTCCGATGGCTGACGAGGACGCTGCCCGAGGGCGCTTGCGACATCATCTCCGGCGTGCCCAGGACGATCCCCTGCGCGCGCGCGAAGGTGGCCAGCACCTCGCCTGCGTAGAGCTCGGGCTTGCGCACCGGCAGCCAGCGCGCCCCGCCATTGCCCAGCGCCGCGCGCGCCACGCTCCATTCGTCGCGTGCGCCGCCATCGGCATGGACATAGACCGGCGCCGCGCGCTCGGCCACGCGCATCCGCGCCACGCCCACATCCGGGCGATAGCGATCCGAACGCGCATCCATGCGGATCGCATAGCTGTCGCCCTGTCGCTTCCATTCGAAATGCACGCGGTTGAAATTGAGGTTGAGCCCCGAGAGCGCCGGGTTGTATCCGGCATGTTCGGGCTGATCCTCGACGATCGCGCGCCGATAGGGCACCGCGCCGCCCCAGACCCGGAACCGCCCCCGCACCTCGCGCAGCCCCCCCGCCTTGAGCGCCGCCGCCATGCCCGCCAGCGCATTGGTGTCAAGCGTCGGATCACCGCCCCCCGCCAGAACCAGATCGCCCTTTAGGATACCGTTTTCCACCGGCCCCGTGGCGATCAGCCGCGTCTCGAAACGATGCCCCTCCCCCAGCGCATCGAGGGCGTAGAGCGCGGTCAGCGCCTTGGCGATGCTCGCGGGCGGCATCGCGGCGTCGCCGTCATGCGCCTCCAGAAGGCGGCCCGTCGCCGGATCGACCACCGCATATCCCACCCGCCCCGAAAGCCGCGCGCCCGCGATCAGCGCCTGTGGGCCGGGGGGGCCGGCCACCGCGCCCCGCGCAGGACGCGCCATCGGGCGCAGCGACCGCGCCGGCGCCTCTGCGCGCACAGGCACCGGCGCGGCAAGCGCGGCAAGGCCCGCGCCAAGGAACATGCGCCTCGACAGGATCCCGGTCATGGCACGATTCTAGCCATGCGGACCGCGCCCGTGCAATCGGATTTGCGCGCGCCGCCTCACTTCGCCGCGCCATCCGCCGTGATCCCGCGCGCCCGCAGCGCGCTCGAGGAGATGTCCATCATCGGCACGTTCACGAAACACCACGCCGGGGCCTCTGCCCGGCCGAGCGCATGGGACTGCGCCGCCGGCAGCCGCGCCCTGCCATAGACCCGCGCCGCCACCGAGAGCCGCGCCGAAATCCGCTGGCCGGGGCGCGCCAGCACCCCCACCGGCACGCCTGCCATGATCGCCCGCCAGTCCTGCCAGCGGTGCAACTGCGCGAGGTTGTCCGCCCCCATCAGCCAGACGAACCGCCGCCCCGGACAGCGCGCGCGCAAGGCCGCCAGCGTCTCGGCGGTGTGGCGCGTGCCGATGCGCGCCTCGAAATCCGTGACCGCCATGCGCGGGTGATCGACCAGCGCGCGCGCCGCCGCCATCCGCGCGGCCAGGGGCGCGGGGCCGTGGCGCTTGAGCGGATTGCCGGGGCTGACCAGCCACCACAGCCGATCGAGCCCGAATCGCCGAAGCGCCTCGCGGCTGATATGCAGATGCCCGGCATGGGGCGGATCGAACGAGCCGCCCAGCAGGCCGATCACCTGACCGGGACGCGAGAGGGGCAGGCCATGGGTCATGCGCCTGTCTTTGCCAGCAAGCCGCGCCGTGTAAAGCACAAATGCGCCGCGCCAGCGCGCCTGCCACCCCCCGCCCCTTCGCGGGAGGGCACCGGGCGGATACGGTTTTCCGTGCCGATGTTCACCGTTTGTTAGCGTCTGCCATGCGATGGTCCCACGGTAATGGATCAGGACCGGGGCAGGCCGTGACTTGGACGGATGACAGGGGCGAGGATGCCGCACAGGCGCTGTTCCGGCGGATCGTCGCGGGGGCGCAGGATGGCATCGTGGTGCAGGACATGACCGCACGGATCGAATGGGTCAACCCGGCCTGTGAACGGCTCTATGGCTGGTCGCTCGAGGAGATGCGCGGGCGAAGGGCGCAGGAATTCATCCTGCCGCCCGAGATGCGCCCCTCCCCGGCCGAGGCCGCCGCCTTCCGTTATGATCCCGCCAGCCCGCTCTTCTCGCGCTACCTGCTCAGCCGCCATGTCCGCCGCGACGGGAGCAGCTTCTGGAACCAGCAGAGCTTTGCCCTGATCGACCTGGGCGCGGGCGCCCGGAAGGTGGTGATCACCTGCCGCGACGTGAGCGACCAGGTCTCGACCGAACAGGCGCTGCGGCAGGTGCAGGTCGATCTGCGCCATGCCGCCCATCACGACGACCTCACCGGCCTTCCCAACCGCAAGAAGCTCGCCGAACATCTCGCCTCGGCCCCGGTGCGCGCGGCGATGGCGCAGGGCACGCTCGGCGTGCTGGTCATCGACATCGACAAGTTCAAGGAAATCAACGATTCGCTGGGGCATCGGGCGGGTGACCGGACGCTGGCCCATGTCGCGACCATGCTCGCGCGCGTGGCCGGGACCGACGATCTCGCCTGCCGCACCGGCGGCGACGAATTCCTGCTCGTGTGTTCCGTGCCCGACGGCGAGGCCGGGCTCTCGGCTCGCGCCGAATCGGTGCTGCGCGCGCTCGACGCGCCGCTCATCTGGCGCGAGCAGTCGGTGCGCATCGGCGTCTCGATCGGCGCGAGCCTTGCCAGCGGCCCTGCCACCACCGGCGAGGCGATGATCCAGCAGGCCGATGCCGCGCTCTATGCGGCCAAGGCGCGCGGGCGGGGGCGGGTCGTGCATTACACCGCCGATCTGGGCGAGGCGCAGCGCGCCCGCCAGACCCTCGCGCGCGACCTGCGCGAGGCAGTCGCCCGAGACCAGTTCGAGATCCACCTGCAGCCGCAGCTCTGCCTCGGCACCGGGCGCATCTGCGGCTGCGAGGCGCTCGTGCGCTGGCGGCACCCGCGCCGCGGCCTTCTTGCCCCGGCGGCGTTCCTCGCGGCGGCCGACGGGCTCGGCCTGATGGCCGAGATCGACTACCTGTCGATGACCATGGCGCTCGACGCGCTGCACATGCTGACCGAGGCGGGCTTTGCCGATCTGTCCATGTCGATCAACGTCTCGGCGGCGATCCTCGCCGATGTCAACTATTCCGGCCTTCTCGACTGGGCCCTGCAATCGCGGGGCCTGCGCCCCGAACGGATCTGCGTCGAGGTGCTCGAGACCACGATCCTCGACGGTTCGGGCGCCGATGTGACGGGCGCCGTCGCCCGGCTCAAGCGGCTCGGCGTGCGCGTCGCGCTCGACGATTTCGGCACCGGCTATGCCGGGCTCGCGCATATGGCCAGCTTCGACGTGGACGCGATCAAGCTCGACCGCTCGATGATCGCCCGGCTCGACCACGATCCGCGCAACCGCGTGATCGTGCGCGCCATCATCCGGCTCTGCCGCCTGCTCGACATGAGCGTCGTCGCCGAGGGCGTCGAGACGCCCGAGCAGCTTGCCATCCTGCGCCGCGCCAACTGCCCGGTGATCCAGGGCTTCGGCCTCGCCCGTCCCATGCCGCTCGACGCGCTCATCGACTGGCTGGGCGCCAACGATCCGCTGCCGGCCAGCGCGCCCTTCGGTGCGGCGCTCCTCGATCCGGCGGCGCCCCCCCGCCGCAGCGGCCATGCGCGCTGACCATTGCCCCCCATTGCCCCCATGGGCCGCGCCCGTTATCACCCGGGCGATCACCCAATTCCCTCACGGAGCGGCTATCCCATGGCGTCCTATCAATATGTCTATCACATGCAGGGGGTCTCCAAGACCTATCCGGGCGGCAAGAAATGCTTTGAAAACATCAATCTCAGCTTTCTCCCAGGCGTCAAGATCGGGGTCGTCGGGGTCAACGGCGCAGGCAAGTCCACCTTGCTGCGGATCATGGCCGGGCTCGATACCGACTTCACCGGCGAGGCCTGGGCCGCGCAGGGCGCGCGCGTGGGCTACCTGCCGCAGGAGCCACAGCTCGACGCGAGCCTCAGCGTGCGCGGGAACGTGATGCTCGGCGTCGCCGCGAAACAGGCCAAGCTCGACCGTTTCAACGAACTGGCGATGAACTATTCCGACGAGACGGCCGAGGAAATGGCGCAGCTCCAGGACGAGATCGACGGCGAGAACCTCTGGGATCTCGACGCGCGGATCGACGTGGCCATGGAGGCGCTGCGCTGCCCGCCCGACGAGGCCGATGTCGCCACGCTCTCGGGCGGCGAGAAGCGCCGCGTCGCACTCTGCCGGCTGCTGCTCGAGGCGCCCGACATGCTGCTGCTCGACGAGCCCACCAACCACCTCGACGCCGAGACCATCGCCTGGCTGCAACAGCACCTCATTGACTACAAGGGCACGATCCTCATCGTCACCCATGACCGCTATTTCCTCGACGACATCACCGGCTGGATCCTCGAGCTGGATCGCGGCCGCGGCATCCCCTACGAGGGCAATTATTCCGCCTGGCTCGAACAGAAGGCCAGGCGCCTCGCGCAGGAGGCGCGCGAGGACAAGTCGCGCCAGAAGACGCTCGAGCGCGAACTCGAATGGATCCGCCAGGGCGCCAGGGCGCGTCAGGCCAAGCAGAAGGCGCGGATCAACGCCTATGAGGAACTGGCCGGCCAGTCCGAGCGCGAAAGGATCGCCCGCGCCCAGATCGTCATCCCCAACGGGCCGCGGCTGGGCTCGAAGGTGATCGATGTCGAGGGGCTGAAAAAGGCCATGGGCGACAAGCTCCTGATCGAGGATCTGAGCTTCTCGCTGCCGCCGGGCGGCATCGTCGGGGTGATCGGCCCCAACGGGGCGGGCAAATCGACGCTCTTCAGGATGCTGACCGGGCAGGAGAAACCGGACGCCGGCACCATCGACTACGGCGACACGGTGCAGCTCTCCTACGTCGATCAGTCGCGCGACGACCTCAAGGACGACGAGACGGTGTGGGAGGCGATCTCGGGCGGGGCCGAGATCATCCAGCTGGGCGATGCGCAGATGAACAGCCGCGCCTATTGCGGCGCCTTCAATTTCAAGGGGGGCGACCAGCAGAAGAAGGTCTCGCTGCTCTCGGGCGGTGAGCGTAACCGCGTCCACATGGCGCGGCTCCTGAAGGAGGGCGGCAACGTGCTGCTGCTCGACGAGCCGACCAACGATCTCGACGTGGAAACGCTGCGCGCGCTCGAGGATGCGCTCATGGACTTCGCCGGCTGCGCCGTGGTGATCAGCCACGACCGATTTTTCCTCGACCGCATCTGCACCCATATCCTCGCCTTCGAGGGGGAGGCGCATGTCGAATGGTTCGAGGGCGATTTCACCGCCTATGAAGAGGACAAGAAACGCCGCCTCGGCCCCGACGCCCTCGAACCGAAGCGGGTGAAATACAAGAAGTTCACACGCTGAGCGAATGAGCGGCCGCGCGCCCCGGCGCGCGGCGCCCCGTTAACCGCCTTTCGGTATTTCTGTTGCAGGGCGGCATCCCGATGCCACATAAGGGGCGCGGGGTTTCGGGGTGTTGTAATGTTGATGTTTGCCAGTCTCCTGGGGCTCGCCGCCGTGTCGGCCACGGCCTTTGTCGGTTTCACGGAAACGGTTCGCGAAGAGGGTGAGGACGATATTGACCCGGTGGACGATCCGGCGATGCGACCGGGCGAAGCCGATCTTTTCGAGGCGCTCGCGCGGCCTGCCGACATCACCGACGCAACAGGGCCCAACGACCCGGTGCCGCCCGAGGGCGGCGCGCAGATCATCGAAGGGGGCCCCGGCGACGACCTGATCATCGGTGGCGACGCTCCCGAGATGATCGCCGGGCGCGACGGCGATGACACGATCGCGGCCGGCGCCGGTGCGGACGAGCTGCGCGGTGGCGCGGGGGATGACATCCTGCGCGGCGGCGCGGGCGCGGACACGCTGCATGGCGATGATGGCCACGACCTGCTCGAGGGCGGCGAGGGGGACGATCGGCTCTTTGGTCACAATGGCGATGACATGCTCGACGGCGGCCCCGGTGATGACAGCATCGTCGGCGGGGCGGGCGATGACCGGCTGCTTGGCGGCGAGGGGGACGATGCGCTTCATGGTGTGCTCGGCGATGACTGGCTGCATGGCGGGCCGGGAGCGGACACGCTCTTTGGCGGGCATGGCAATGATACGGTGATCGGCACGGTCGATGATCCGGCGAGCGCGCGCTTCGACGATATCGACACGGGCCGCGATTACCTCAACGGCGGCGGTGGCGATGACGTGATTCTCGCCGGGAGCGGCGATATCGTCACCACCGGAACCGGCGCGGACAGGGTTCTTCTCGGCGACTGGATTTCGGCGGATCGACCGGCGGAGATCCTCGATTTCTCGATCGCCGAGGATATGCTCGTGGTGTTCCATGACGAGACCGGACCCACGCCGGAGATCGCGCTCGAACCCGATGCCGAGAACCCCGCCGATCAGCGCCTCCTGCTCGACGGGGTGGAGATCGCGCGCATCGCGGATGCCCCGGGGCTGACCCTCGGGCATGTGACGCTCATGCCGCAATCGGACCTGGCGCGGGTTGCACGGCTCTGAGCGCCTGTTTTGCGCTTTCAATCCCGGTGGATTTCTCCTATACGCGCGTATCCTTCGGGTTTTGCGCCCGATGCGATAACGGACCCTGCTGGACGACATCCCGGCTTGTGCCCGCCACCATTCAGCTGTGAAGGAGAGACCGATGTCGATCACTGTCGAGGAAAAGGCCCGCGTCATCAAGGAATTCGCGACCAGGGAGGGCGACACCGGTTCGCCCGAGGTCCAGGTTGCGATCCTCACCTCGCGGATCACCACGCTCACCGAGCATTTCAAGACCCACAAGAAGGACAACCACGGCCGCCGTGGCCTTCTGATGATGGTGGCGCAGCGCCGCAAGCTGCTCGACTACCTCAAGCGCAAGGATGAGGCGCGCTATGCCGACCTCATCAAGCGCCTCGGCATCCGCCGCTGAGACCGGACACCGCGCCCCATCCGGGCGCGGTTTTCGCATGATCCGATTGCCGCCCGGTTCGGCCTTGCCGGGACGCAGGATGAAGACAGACAGGCCACGGGGCAATGCGGCCCCGGATGAAACGGGTCCGACGGGATGCGCCCGACCGGACCAAGCTGGGAAACGTGATGTTTACTGAGACGAAAAAATCGATGCAATGGGGCGAGGAGACGCTCACCCTGGAAACCGGCAAGATCGCCCGTCAGGCCGATGGGTCGGTGATCGCCACCCTGGGCGAGACCTCGGTCATGGCCAACGTGACCTTTGCCAAGGAACCGAAGCCGGGAATGGATTTCTTTCCGCTGACGGTCCATTATCAGGAGAAATACTATGCTGCGGGCAAGGTGCCCGGCGGCTTCTTCAAGCGCGAGGCGCGCCCTTCCGAAAAGGAAACGCTGACCGCGCGCCTGATCGACCGGCCGATCCGCCCGCTCTTCGTGCCCGGCTTCAGGAACGAGACGCTGGTCATGTGCACGGTGCTGAGCCATGACCTCGTGAACGATCCCGATATCGTGGCGATGATCGCCACCTCGGCAGCGCTGACGATTTCCGGCGCGCCCTTCCGTGGCCCGATCGGCGGCTGCCGCGTGGGGTTCGTCGATGGGGAATACATCCTCAACCCCGAAATCGACGACATGCACAACCTGCGCAACAACCCCGAGCAGCGGCTCGACCTGGTGGTTGCGGGCACGCGCGACGCGGTGATGATGGTCGAATCCGAGGCCTATGAGCTCTCCGAAGACGAGATGCTCGGCGCCGTGACCTTTGCCCATGAGCAGATCAAGCCGGTCTGCGACCTGATCATCGAATTCGCCGAGGAATGCGCCAAGGAGCCCTTCGACTTCACCCCGCCGGATTACTCGGAGCTTTACGCCGCCGTGAAGGCCGCCGGCGAAGCGCAGATGCGCGCCGCCTTTGCCATCCGCGACAAGCAGGAGCGCACCCATGCGATTGCCGCCGCGCGCGAGGCGATCAAGTCGCAGCTCAGCGAAGAGCAGCTTGCCGATGAGAATCTCGGCGCGGCCTTCAAGAAGCTGGAATCGGCGGTGCTGCGCGGTGACGTGGTCAGGAACGGCAACCGTATCGACGGCCGCCGCCTCGACGAGATCCGCCCCATCGTCTGCGAGACCGGCCTTCTGCCGCGCACCCATGGCTCGGCGCTCTTCACGCGCGGCGAGACGCAGGCGCTGGTGGTGACCACGCTCGGCACCGGCGATGACGAACAGTTCGTCGATGCGCTGCACGGGAATTTCAAATCGAACTTCCTGCTGCATTACAACTTCCCCCCATATTCGGTGGGCGAGGCGGGGCGCGTCGGCCCTCCGGGACGCCGCGAGATCGGCCATGGCAAGCTCGCCTGGCGCGCGCTTCAGGCGGTGCTGCCGCCGGCGACCGATTTCCCCTACACGATCCGTCTGGTGTCGGAGATCACCGAATCGAACGGCTCGTCCTCCATGGCCACGGTCTGTGGCGGGTCGCTGTCGATGATGGATGCGGGCGTGCCGCTCAAGAGCTCGGTCGCGGGTGTGGCCATGGGCCTTGTCCTTGAAGAGGACGGCTCCTTCGCCATCCTGTCGGACATCCTCGGCGACGAGGATCACCTCGGCGACATGGATTTCAAGGTGGCGGGCACGGCAGAGGGCATCACTTCGCTCCAGATGGATATCAAGGTCGCGGGCATCACGCCCGAGATCATGAAGCAGGCGCTCGCGCAGGCGCGCGAGGGCCGGATGCATATCCTCGGCGAGATGGACAAGGCGCTGTCGGGGGCTGCCGAATTCAGCATCCACGCGCCGCGCATCGAGACCATGCAGATCCCCACCGACAAGATCCGCGAAGTGATCGGCTCGGGCGGCAAGGTCATCCGCGAGATCGTCGAGGTCTCGGGCGCCAAGGTCGATATCAACGACGAGGGCATCATCAAGATCGCCTCGCCGAACGCCGAATCGATCAAGAAGGCCCATGACATGATCTGGTCGATCGTGGCCGAGCCCGAAGAGGGCGGCATCTACAAGGGCAAGGTCGTCAAGCTCGTCGATTTCGGCGCCTTCGTGAACTTCTTTGGCAAGCGCGACGGGCTGGTGCATGTCAGCCAGATCGAGAACCGCCGCCTGAACCATCCGTCGGATGTTCTCAAGGAAGGGCAGGAAGTCTGGGTCAAGCTGCTGGGCTTCGACGATCGCGGCAAGGTGCGCCTGAGCATGAAGGTCGTCGATCAGGAGACCGGCGAGGAAATCAAGCCGGAGCAGGCGGCGGCGGACTGATCCGCGCCTCGACCGTCACGAAATGCACGCGCCGCAGCCCCTGCGGCGCGTTTTTTCGTGCCGCCCTGGCGGCTGCTGCGACGCCTCTCGCCAAGGTCGGAATTGACGACGCATGCCCGAAACCGGCATGTTCGACATGCGCGGCACGGCACACAGGACGAGGGAGGCAGCCATGGCCCGGACGATCCGATTCACGCTCGATGGCCGCGAGGTCACAGCCGAGGAAGGTCAGACCATCTGGGAGGTGGCCAATGGGCGCGGTCTCAGGATCCCGCATCTGTGCCACAAGCCCGCCCCCGGCTATCGCCCCGATGGCAATTGCCGCGCCTGCATGGTCGAGGTCGAGGGCGAGCGCACGCTGGTGGCCTCGTGCATCCGCGAGGTGCGCGACGGCATGGTGGTCACCACCAGCTCGGCGCGTGCTCAAGGCGCGCGCAAGATGGTGGTCGAGCTGCTTCTCGCCGATCAGCCCGCGCGCGCCGCCGCCCATGATGCCGCAAGCCACCTGTGGGACATGGCCGATCTCGCCGGCGTGAGCACGAGCCGCTTTCCAAAGATCGAGCGCGCGCGCATCCCGCTGCTCGATGACAGCCATGTGGCGATGCGCGTCAATCTCGATGCCTGCATCCAGTGCGGCCTTTGCGTGCGCGCCTGCCGCGAGGTGCAGGTCAATGACGTGATCGGCATGGCCGGGCGCGGCCACGATGCCTGGCCGGTCTTCGACATCGCCGACCCGATGGGGGCGAGCACCTGCGTCGCCTGCGGCGAATGCGTCCAGGCCTGCCCCACCGGCGCGCTGATGCCCGCAAGCGTGCTCGGCGACGCGCAACAGGGCGACAGCGCCGATTTCGACCGCGAGGTGCAGAGCGTCTGCCCCTTCTGCGGGGTGGGCTGTCAGGTCTCGCTCAAGGTCAAGGAGGGCCGCGTCAAATATGTCGAGGGGGTGAACGGCCCCGCCAATGAGGGGCGGCTCTGCGTCAAGGGGCGGTTCGGCTATGACTATATCCACCACCCGCACCGCCTGACCAAGCCGCTGATCCGCCGCGCCGACGCGCCCGAAAAGGGCCTCAACGTCGATCCGGGCAACTGGCAGGCGGTCTTTCGCGAGGCCGAGTGGGACGAGGCGCTCGACATCGCCGCAGGCGGGCTCCAGCGGCTGAAAGACACCCATGGCGGGGCCGCCGTCGCGGGCTTCGGGAGCGCCAAATGCACCAATGAAGAGGCCTATCTCTTTCAGAAACTCATCCGCCAGGGCTTTGGCCACAACAACGTGGATCACTGCACGCGGCTCTGCCATGCCTCCTCGGTGGCCGCACTCATCGAGAACGTGGGCTCCGGTGCCGTCACCGCCACGTTCAACGAGATCGAGAATGCCGATGCGGCGATCATCATCGGCGCCAACCCGATCGAGAACCACCCCGTCGCCGCCACCTTCTTCAAGCAGTTCGCCAGGCGCGGCGGCAAGCTCATCGTGATGGACCCTCGCGGCGTGGGGATGAAACGCCATGCCACCCACATGCTCCAGTTCCGCCCCGGCACCGATGTCGCGATGCTCAACGCGATCATGCACGTGATCGTCGAGGAAGGGCTCCACGACCGGCAATATATCAAAGCCTTCACCGAGAACTGGGAGGCGGAAAAGGCGCATCTCGCGCAATTCCCACCCGAGAAGATGGCAGCGATCTGCGGCATCCCCGCCGCGACGCTGCGCGCCGTGGCGCGCGATTTCGCCACGGCCAGGGCGGGCATGATCTTCTGGGGCATGGGCGTGAGCCAGCACATCCACGGCACCGACAATTCCCGCTGCCTGATTTCGCTGGCGCTGATGTGCGGCCATGTCGGGCGGCCTGGCACCGGGCTGCACCCGCTCCGGGGCCAGAACAACGTGCAGGGCGCATCCGACGCGGGCCTCATCCCGATGTTCCTCCCCGATTACCAGAGCGTGACCAGCGACGCCCTGCGCCGCGCCTTCACCGATGTCTGGGGCTCCGAGGATTTCTCGGCGCAAAAGGGCCTCACCGTCACAGAGATCATCGACGCAGCCCATGCGGGCCAGATCAGGGGAATGTATATCCTGGGCGAGAACCCGGCCATGTCCGATCCGGACCTCGCGCATGTGCGCGCGGCGCTGGCGAGGCTCGATCACCTGGTCGTGCAGGACATCTTCCTGACCGAGACGGCGAATTATGCCGATGTGATCCTGCCCGCCTCGGCCTTCTACGAGAAATCCGGCACCGTCACCAATACCAACCGGCAGGTGCAGATGGGCCGCCCCGCCGTGCCGCCCCCCGGCGAGGCGCGCGAGGATTGGGCGATCACCATGGCGCTGGCCAATCGCTTGGGGCTCGGCTGGCACTATGACAGCCCGGCGGATGTCTTTGCCGAGATGAAGCTTACCATGCGCTCGCTCGACAATATCACCTGGGAGCGGCTCATGCGCGAGGGGGCCGTCACCTATCCCTGCCCCGCCCCCGATCACCCCGGCCACGCGGTCGTCTTCGGCGACGGCTTTCCCCGGCCCGAGGGGCGCGCGCGCTTCACCCCCGCCGCGATCGTGCCGCCCGACGAAACCCCCGATGCCGACTACCCGATGGTGCTGACCACGGGGCGGCAACTGGAACATTGGCACACCGGCGCGATGACGCGGCGCGCGCGCGTGCTCGACGCGATGGAGCCCGAGGCGAATTGCTCGCTCCACCCCGCGACACTGCGCCGCCTCGGCATCGCGCCGGGCGACATGGTGCGCCTGACCACGCGGCGCGGCACGATCACGGTGATGGCCCGCGCCGACCGCGCGGTGGCGCCCGACATGGTCTTCCTGCCCTTCGCCTATGTCGAGGCCGCGGCCAATGTCCTGACCAACCCGGCGCTCGATCCTTACGGCAAGATCCCCGAATTCAAATATGCCGCCGTGCGCGTCGAAGCAGCGGGGGCGGCCCTCGCGTGACCGCCCCCGCTTCATCTTTCTCCAAATACTCATGCGCCGCCGGGGGCCGGCGCCGGCCTCAGTTGGGCAGGATCACGATTTCCACCCGGCGGTTCTGCGCACGGCCCTCGGGCGTGAGGTTCGAGGCCACGGGCTGATCCTCGCCGCGTCCGATGCTGCGCAGGCGCGCGGCGGGAACCCCACCCTGCAAGAGCACATCCGTCACCGCCGCCGCCCGGCGCTCCGACAGCGTCTGGTTGTAGCTGGCCGATCCGGTGCTGTCGGTATGGCCCACGACCTGAACGGTGGTGTCGGGATATTTCTGAAGGCTCCGGGCCACGGTAAAGAGGTCGTCGCGCAGCCCCGGTGCCACGGTGAAACTGTCGGTCGCAAAGAGGATGTCCTGCGGCATCGTCACGATCAGCCGGTCGCCGGTATTGACGACCCCCACCTCGTTGCCGAGCTGCTGGCGCAGTTCCGCCGCCTGCCGGTCGAGCGCGCTGCCGATGGCCGCCCCGCCAAGCGCCCCGATCGCCCCGCCGAGAATCGCGCCCTTGGCCCGGTTGTCGCTGACCACCGCCCCGGTGCCGGCGCCAAGGATGCCGCCGATGAGCGCGCCCTGCTTCGTCTTCTGATTGGGGTCCTGCCCCGCCACCTGGTTGGGATCGGTGCAGGCCGTCACAAGAAGAAGGGCGGCGCCCGAGAGGGCGAGAAGGGTCTTGTTTGCTCGGATCATGGAAATGCCTCGTTGATGCCGTTGATGAACCTGCCCGATCTGGTCGGGGACAAGCCGATGATATGCAATATCGAACCCGGCCCCAAGGCCCCTTTGGGGAGAATTCCGGGCGATTTCCCGCCTATGCCTCGGCGCGCGCGCTCTCCCATGCCAGCAGCGCGCGCTTGACCGGCAACCCCCAGTGATAGCCCCCCAGCGCGCCCGATTTGCGAAGCGCGCGGTGGCAGGGGATGAGATAGCTCACCGGGTTGCGCCCCACGGCGGTGCCGACGGCGCGCACGGCGCGCGGATGGCCGATGGCGCGGGCGATCTCGGAATAGGTGGTGACATGACCCGAGGGGATGGTGAGAAGCGCCTCCCAGACCTTGATCTGAAAGGGCGCCCCGATCATGTGCAGCGCCGCCTCGCCCCGGCCCGAGAACGCCGCCGTCACCCAGGGGGCGATCGCCTCGGGATCCTCGATGAAATCGGCCCCGGGCCAGCGCGCGCAGAGATCGGCCATGGCCGCCTCCCGCCCCGTCTCGGCGACAAAGGCCAGCCCGCAGAGGCCGCGCCCCGTGCCCATGGCGAGCGCCTCGCCAAAGGGCGTGTCGAACCAGCCGTGCCGGATCACGAGCCCCGCGCCGCCGCGCGCGAACTCGCCGGGGCTCATCGCCTCCCACCGCAGAAAGAGATCGTGCAGCCGCCCCGTCCCCGACAGCCCCGCCGCCGCTGCCGCCTCCAGCGTGGTAAAGCGCCGCGCCAGCATCTCCTTGGCGTGGCCAAGCGCCAGATATTGCTGATACCGCTTCGGAGACACCCCCACCCAGGCCGAGAAGAGCCGCTGGAAATGCGCCGCACTCATCCCCATCTCGCCCGCCAGCGCCTCGAGCGTCATCCCCTCGCCGCGCGCGTCGATGAGCGCGATGGCCCGGCGCATGACATTGTAGTGATAGCTCTCGGACATCGTGGCCCCTCGGTCATTTCGCCACAAGATAGGCCGCGCGCGCGCGGCCCGCGACCCGAATGTTGCGCAATCCCCGGTTTCGCGTCATAGGAGGGCCATGGCGCGCCAGCTCGATTATCACACCCTCCGCGAGATCTTCGCCCGCTTTCAGGCCGCCGAGCCCGAACCGAAGGGCGAGCTCGATCATGTCAACGCCTTTACCCTGCTCGTCGCCGTCGCGCTCTCGGCGCAGGCCACCGATGCAGGCGTGAACCGGGCCACGCGCGCGCTCTTCCAGATCGCCGACACGCCGGAGAAGATGCTGGCGCTTGGCGAAGAGGGGCTCACGCAGCATATCAAGACCATCGGCCTCTACCGCAACAAGGCGAAAAACGTGATGAAACTCAGCCGCATCCTCGTCGAGGAGTATGGCGGCGAGGTGCCCAATTCCCGCGCCGCCCTGCAATCGCTGCCCGGCGTCGGGCGCAAGACCGCCAATGTCGTGCTCAACATGTGGTGGGGTTATCCGGCGCAGGCGGTCGATACCCATATCTTTCGCATCGGCAACCGCACCGGCATCTGCCCCGGCAAGACGGTGGAGGCCGTCGAGCGCGCCATCGAGGACAATGTGCCCGTCGATTTCCAGCGCCACGCGCATCACTGGCTGATCCTGCATGGCCGCTATACCTGCCGCGCGCGCAAGCCCGCCTGCGGCACCTGCCTGATCCGCGATCTCTGCCCCCATGAGGACAAGACCCCATGACCCAATACCAGATTGTCGGCATCGGCAACGCCATCGTCGATGTGATCGCGCAATGCGACGATCATTTTCTCGCCCGCATGGCGATCGACAAGGGCGTGATGCAGCTCATCGAGACCGAGCGCGCCGAATTTCTCTACGAGAACATGACCGGAGGGCGGCAGATGCCCGGCGGATCGGTCGCCAATACCGTCGCCGGGATCGGCGCGCTCGGCCTGTCCACCGCCTTCATCGGGCGGGTGAGCGATGACGCGCTCGGGCAGTATTACGCCGAGGCGATGCGCGCCTCGGGCACCGATTTCGTCAACCCGCCGCGCGCGGGCGACCTGCCCACCTCGCGCTCGATGATCTTCGTGACGCCCGATGGCGAGCGCTCGATGAACACCTATCTCGGCATCTCGACCGATCTCGACGAGGCCGACGTGCCGCAGTCGGTGGCGGGCGGGGCGCAGATCCTCTTTCTCGAGGGCTATCTCTATGACAAGCCCAAGGGCAAGGCCGCGTTCGAGGCGGCGGCGCGCGCAGCGCGCGCAGGCGGCGGGCGCGCGGGCATTACCCTCTCGGATCCCTTCTGCGTCGAGCGGCACCGCGCCGATTTCCGCGCCCTGCTGGGGCGGCTCGATTTCGTCATCGGCAACGAGCATGAATGGCGCGCGCTCTACCAGACCGACGATCTCGGCGCGGCGCTGGAACAGGCCGCGCGCGAGAGCGGGCTCATCGTCTGCACGCGCTCGGGGCATGACGTGGTGATCGTCGAGGGCGAGGAGAGCGTGAGCGTGCCCGTCGCCCGCGTCGATCCGGTCGATACCACCGGCGCGGGCGATCAGTTCGCCGCCGGGTTCCTCTATGGCCTCGCGACGGGCAAGCCGCTCGCGGTGGCCGGGCGGATGGGCTGCATTGCCGCCGCCGAGGTGATCGGCCATTACGGCGCGCGCCCCGAGGCGGATGTCGCCGCGCTCTTCGCGGCGCAGGGGCTGCTCGAGGGGTGAGGGGGCGCCGCCCCCTCACACCGCCGATCCGCCCACCGTCAGCCCGCCGATGAGCACCGTGGGCTGACCCACGCCCACCGGCACCCATTGGCCCTGCTTGCCGCAGCTTCCCATGCCGGGGTCGAGCGCCATGTCGTTGCCGAGTCCGCGGATATGACGGAGCGCGGTGGCGCCGTCGCCGATGAGCGTGGCGCCCTTGACAGGGGCGCCGATCCGGCCGTTCTTCACGCGGTAGGCCTCGGTGCAGGAAAAGACGAACTTGCCATTGGTGATGTCCACCTGCCCGCCGCCAAAGCCCACGGCATAGAGCCCGTCCTTCACCTCGGCGATCAGATCGCCGGGCGCGGCGTCGCCGCCGGTCATGAAGGTATTGGTCATGCGCGGCATGGGCGCGTGGGCATGGCTCTCGCGCCGCCCGTTGCCGGTGGGGGCCGTGCCCATGAGGCGGGCGTTCTGGCGGTCCTGCATGTAGCCCACGAGGATTCCGTCCTCGATCAGCAGGTTGCGCGCCGAGGGCGTGCCCTCGTCGTCGATGGTGAGGCTGCCGCGCCGGTCGGGGATCGTGCCATCGTCGAACACGGTGACGCCGGGGGCGGCGATGCGCTGCCCCATCAGCCCGGCAAAGGCGGAGCTGCCCTTGCGGTTGAAATCGCCCTCGAGCCCGTGGCCGATCGCCTCATGCAGGAGAATGCCGGGCCAGCCGGGGCCGAGCACCACGTCCATCACCCCCGCCGGCGCGTCCTCGGCCGCGAGATTGACGAGGGCAATGCGCAGCGCCTCGCGGGTCCTGGCCTGCCAGTCGGCGGGATCGAGCAGCCCATCGAGGCCCACGCGCCCGCCGCCGCCCGCGCTGCCGCTCTCGCGGCGGCCATTCTCCTCGACGATGACCGAGACATTGACGCGGCTCATCGGGCGGGTATCGGAGAGAACCTGGCCGTCGGGGCGCAGGATCACCACCTCCTGAAGCGAGGCGGCGAAAGAGGCGCTGACCTGCACCACCCGCGGATCGAGACCGCGGGCAAAGGCGTCGATCGCGCGCAGCGTCTCGATCCTGACCGCAAAACTTGCCCCGGCGACGGGATCGGCATCGGTATAGAGGCGGCGATTCGTGGGGGCCGGCCCATCCGCCAGCGTGCCGCCCCCTGCCCCCACGGCAAGGCGCGCGGTCTCGACCGCGCGTTTCAGCGCGGCCTCGGTCATCTCGGTGGAATGCGCATAGCCCGCCACCTCGCCATGCACCGCGCGCAGCCCGAACCCCTCGGCCGCGTCATAGGAGGCGGTCCTGAGCCGGCCATCGTCGAACATCAGCGCCTCGGAGCGGCGGCGCTCCAGAAAGAGCTCGCCATCCTCGGCGCCTTGCGTCGCCGCGCGCAGATGCGCGAGCGCCGTTTCGCGATCGAACCGGGTCTCGAAGGGGCTGAAAGGCGTGTCGGTCATCGGGCGGGGATCCTCTCGGGCGACGGCATGGATCGGGCGCATTTGATCCAGATCAAGAAAAGCGTCCCTTTGCCGCAATGCGCATTCTTGTGGTGCGCGTGATATTATGGTTGTAAACGGGACCGAGACAACGGGATTCCATGGATCTTCCGGACGATCCCGCCACGAGGACACGAACCGCTCAACGATCAGGGTGAACAATGCGACTCAAATCCAGCCTTCTGGCCGCTCTGGCCGCCCTTTCCGCCCTCCCTGCCAGCGCACAGGAGATCGTCGGCGCGCCGATTCAGGGCGGCATCGGCTTTCAGCCCGCGGCGACCGAGCTTGCGCGCGACCTGCAATGGCTGGACGGCACGATCAACGTGATCATCATCGCGATCGTGATCCTGGTCACGGTGTTGCTGGCCTATGCCGGGCTGCGTTACACGCGCCGCGCCAATCCGACCCCGGCGAAATTCACCCATAATTCGCCGCTGGAGATCGCCTGGACCATCGTGCCGATCCTGATTCTCGTCTTCATCGGGGCCAATTCGCTGCCGATCCTGTTCAAGCAGCAGGAAATCCCCGAGGGCGAGATCAACATCAAGGTGACGGGCTACCAGTGGTATTGGGGGTATGAATACACCGACCACGATTTCGCGTTCGACAGCTACATGATCGGCGCGCCCGCCACCGGCGGCGAGAACCGGATGACGCCCGAGGTCGAGCAGCAGCTGATCGAGGCCGGCTACAGCCGCGACGAGTTCCTGCTGGCCACCGATACCGCCGTGGTCGTGCCGGTGGGCAAGACCGTGGTGATGACCGTGACCGGGGCCGACGTGATCCATAGCTGGACCATCCCCGCCTTCGGGGTAAAGCAGGACGCGGTGCCGGGGCGGCTCGCGCAGCTGTGGTTCAAGGCCGAGAAGGAAGGCATCTATTTCGGCCAGTGCTCCGAGCTCTGCGGGCAGGCCCACGCCTATATGCCGATCACCGTCAAGGTCGTGAGCGAGGCAGAATACGAGGCCTGGCTCGATGGCGCGATCGAGGAATATGCCGGCACCCCGCGCACGCGGCAGGTGGCCCTGGCCGACTGAGACCGGGGCGGGGGGGGCCTCCTGACGGCCCCGCCCGCCCATCCCTGACACCGACGGACCACAACAGGACCGAAAACAGGACCGAAGATCCCGACCATGAGCGACGCCACCCTTCACAGCGCCAGCCCCCCGCAACAAGGCGAGGCGGGATTCGGCGATTTCCTCGCCCTGCTGAAGCCGCGGGTGATGGTGCTGGTGGTGTTTACCGCGCTGGTGGGAATGCTGGCCGCGCCGGTGGCGGTGCATCCGGTGATCGGGCTGGCGGCGATCCTCTTCATCGCCGTGGGGGGCGGCGCGTCGGGCGCCCTCAACATGTGGTGGGAATCCGATATCGACGCGAAAATGCGGCGCACATGCAAGCGGCCCATCCCGGCCGGCAAGGTGACACGCGACGAGGCATTCGCCTTTGGCATCACGCTTGCGGCCTTTGCGGTGGTGATGATGTGGCTGGCCACGAATGCGGTGGCGGCGGGGCTGCTGGCCTTCACCATCTTCTTCTACGTGGTGATCTACACCATCGGGCTGAAGCGCTGGACGCCGCAGAACATCGTGATCGGCGGAGCCGCGGGGGCGTTTCCGCCGATGATCGGCTGGGCGGCGGCGACGGGCGGCATCAGCATCGAATCGGTGCTGATGTTCGCGCTGATCTTTCTGTGGACGCCGCCGCATTTCTGGGCGCTCGCCCTCTTCATGCGGGGCGACTATGACAATGCGGGCGTGCCGATGCTGACCGTGACGCATGGCCGCCGCGCGACGCGGGCGCATATCCTGGCCTATACCGTGATCCTTGCGGCGATGGCGGTGGGAGCGGGGTTCACGCTCATCGGCGGGCCGGTCTATCTGGCCACGGCGCTGGTGTTCAACGCGCTCTTCCTGCGCGATGCGGTGGCGATCTGGCGGCGCGACGAGGCGCAGGCCGAGGCGGATGATTACCAGGTGGAGAAGCGCGCCTTTCGGCTGTCGCTCTGGTATCTTTTCGCGCATTTCACCGCGATTCTCGCCGAGGCGGCGATGCGCGGTCTGGGCCTGGGGGGCTGGGCATGAGCTTTCGCGAGGAGCATGAGCTGCACAAGCGCCGCTTCGGGCGCAATCTGGGCCTCGGCCTCGTGCTCGCGGGCTTTGTCGCGCTGGTCTTTGGCCTGACCATCGCCAAGGTCTCGAACGAGAATTTTGCCCTGCCCGCGCAGACCACGCAACAGGGAGGCGACTGAGGATCATGGATCGCAACCTCAAGACCCTGACCCGGCTGGTCGGCGTGGTGGTGCTCATGGGAGGGCTCGCCTGGGCGTCGGTGCCGTTCTACGACTGGTTCTGCCGCGTCACCGGCTTTGGCGGGGTGACGGGCGTGGCCGAGGCGGGCAGCGACGCCGTGCTCGACCAGACGATCAAGGTGCGTTTCGATGCGAGCAAGGAGCGCGGAATGCCGTGGGAATTCCGGCCCATGGCACGCCAGATCGAGATCCGCATCGGCGAGACGGGGCTCGCGTTCTACGAGGCCTACAACCCCACCGACCGGCCGGTGGCGGGCCAGGCGAGCTATAATGTCGTGCCCTACGAGGCGGGCGGCTTTTTCACCAAGATCGCGTGTTTCTGTTTCACCGAACAGGTGTTGCAACCCGGCGAGCGGGTGCAGATGCCGGTGACCTTCTACGTGGACCCCGCGATCGTGGATGACCGCGAGGGCCAGCACGTCCATACGATCACGCTGAGCTACACCTTCCACGAAATCGCCCTGCCCGAGAGCCACGCCGCGCTCGGCGCCGGTGCGGCCATGGACACGAACCTGAACTGAGCCTTCGACGAGGGATAGACAAAGATGGCACATACCAAGAACCACGACTACCACATCCTGCCCCCCTCCATCTGGCCGCTGCTGGGCGCGCTGGCGGGGTTCGTCATGCTCTTCGGGGCGGTGCTGTTTTTCCACGACAAGGGGCCGTGGATGTTCCTTGCCGGGGTGATCGGCGTGCTCTACGTGATGTTCGGCTGGTGGGCTGATGTGGTCCACGAGGGGCAGACCGGCGATCACACGCCGGTGGTGCGGATCGGGCTGCGCTATGGATTCATCCTGTTCATCATGTCCGAGGTGATGTTCTTTGCCGCCTGGTTCTGGAGCTTCTTCAAGCACGCGATGTATCCGATCCATCCCGAGGGGCTGAGCCCGATGGTCGATGGCGTCTGGCCGCCCGCGGGCATCGAGACCTTCGACCCGTGGCACCTGCCGCTGATCAACACGCTGATCCTGCTCTGTTCGGGCTGTGCCGCGACCTGGGCGCATCACGCGCTGGTGCATGAAAACAACCGGCAGGACATGAAATGGGGCCTGGCGATCGCCATCGCGCTCGGCGTGATCTTTACCGGCTTCCAGGCCTATGAATACAGCCATGCGGGCTTTGGCTTTTCCGGCAACATCTATGGCGCCAACTTCTTCATGGCGACGGGCTTTCACGGTGCGCATGTGATCATCGGGACGATCTTCCTCTTTGTCTGCCTGATGCGCACGCTCAAGGGGCATTTCACCCCCGAGCAGCATGTCGGCTTCGAGGCGGCGGCGTGGTACTGGCACTTCGTCGATGTGGTCTGGCTGTTCCTCTTTGCCGCGGTCTATGTCTGGGGCGGCTGAGCGGGTTTCGCCTGTCACACGAGAGTATTTTCGGAAAGATGAAGATGCGGGGGGTTTTCCTTCCCCGCATTTTCCATTTGAAGGCAGGACATGCGACGCGGCACTCTCATTCTGGTGATCTTCGGGCTGGCGGGCTTTGGCCTGCTGGTGGGGCTGGGCATCTGGCAGGTGCAGCGATTGGCCTGGAAAGAGGGCGTTCTGGCCGAGATCGCGGCGAAGATCGCCGCCGAGCCGGTGGCATTGCCGGCAGTGGCGGGCGAGGAAGCGCGCTATCTGCCGGTGCGCGCCGAGGGGCGGATCGGCGCGCAGGCGCTGCGGGTGCTGGTGAGCCGGAAACAGGCGGGGGCGGGCTATCGGCTGATCTCGGTGCTGGAGACGGAGGGGCGGCGGGTGCTGCTCGATCGCGGATTTATCCCGGTGGCGCGCGAGGTGCCCGCGCCGCCCGAGGGGGAGGTGGTGGTCACGGGCAACCTGCACTGGCCGGACGATCGCACCTCGGCCACGCCGGAAAACGACGTGGCGGGGAACATGTGGTTTGCCCGCGACATCGCGCAGATGGCCGGGGCTCTGGGCACCGAGCCGCTCTTGATCGTGGCGCGCGAGGTGGCGCCGCCCGAGCCGGGCGTGGTGCCGCTGCCGGTGGATCTGGCCGGCATTCCCAACGATCACCTCGAATATGCTGTCACCTGGTTTTCCTTTGCCCTCATCTGGGCGGTGGTGGTGGCGGTTCTCATCCGGCGGCAGTTCACGGCCGCGCAAGGGGGCAGGCAATGAAATATATCTCGACACGGGGCCGGGCGCCGGTTCTGGGCTTTGAAGAGGCGATGCTGACCGGGCTCGCGCGCGATGGCGGGCTCTACCTGCCCGAGCGAATTCCGGTGATGCGTGCTGGCGAGATCCGCGCGCTCGAAGGGGTGAGCTATGAGGAGGCGGCCTTTCGGGTGATGTGGCCCTTCATCGGCGAGGCGTTTACCGAGGACGAATTTCGCGGGATCATCGCGCGGGCCTATGCGGGATTTGGCCATGCGGCGCGCGCACCTCTGGTGCAGCTTGCGCCGGGGCATTTCCTGCTGGAGCTGTTTCATGGGCCGACGCTGGCGTTCAAGGATTTCGCCATGCAGCTCATCGGGCAGCTTTTCGAGTTCTCGCTCAGGCGGTCGGGCAAGCGCGTCTGCATCGTGGGCGCGACGAGCGGCGATACCGGCTCGGCGGCGATCGAGGCGTTTCGCGGACTCGGCGCGGTGGATGTGTTCATCCTCTATCCGCATGGCCGCGTGTCGGAGGTGCAGCGCCGGCAGATGACCACGCCCCCCGAGGACAATGTTCATGCGCTGGCCGTGACCGGGGATTTCGACGACGCACAGGCGCGCGTGAAGGACATGTTCAACGATTTCGCCTTTCGCGATGCGGTGGGGCTCGCGGGGGTGAACTCGATCAACTGGGCGCGGGTTCTGGCGCAGGTGGTCTATTACTTCACCTCTGCTGTGAGCCTCGGCGCGCCGGATCGCAAGGTGAGCTTTACCGTGCCGACGGGCAATTTCGGCGATGTCTTCGCGGGATATATCGCGCGGCGCATGGGGCTGCCCATCGACCGGCTGGTGGTGGCGACCAATCAGAACGACATCCTGCACCGCTGCCTGAGCACGGGGGAATATCGGCCCGATGGCGTGATCCCGTCGATCAGCCCGTCGATGGATATTCAGGTATCGTCGAATTTCGAGCGCGCACTTTACTATGCCTACGGGCAGGATGGCGGCGCGGTGGCGCAGGTGATGGAGGAGCTGAAGGCCGGCGGGTTCTCCGTCAGCCAGGGCGCGCTCGAGGCCTTGCGCGAGGTGTTCGATTCGGACCGCTGCGACGAGGAGGCGACGCGCGCCACGATCCGGCGAACATGGGAGGCCACCGGCGAATTGCTCTGCCCGCATTCCGCCGTGGGCGTGCATGTGGCCGAGGCGCATCGGCACGCGGGTGTGCCGATGATCACGCTGGCCACCGCGCATCCCGCGAAGTTCCCGGCAGCGGTGGAAGCAGCGAGCGGCATCCGCCCCCCCTTGCCCGAGCGCATGGCCGACCTTTATGAGCGTGAAGAACGGGTGACACGGGTCGCCAACGACCTTGTCGCCATCGAAACCCTGATCAAGGAGCGGATCGCCAATTGACCGTGAATCTCACCACGCTTGCCAACGGATTTCGCATCGTCAGCGAGGCCATGCCGGGGCTGCAATCGGCGGCGGTCGGCATCTGGGTGCTGGCCGGCGCGCGCCACGAGGAGGCGCGCCAGAACGGCATCGCGCATTTCCTCGAACATATGGCCTTCAAGGGGACCGCGAGGCGCAGCGCGCTGGAGATCGCCGAGGCGATCGAGGATGTGGGCGGCTATATCAACGCCTACACGAGCCGCGAGGTGACGGCCTATTACGCGCGCATCCTCAAGGACGACGTGCCGCTCGCCGTCGATGTGCTGGCCGATATCCTGCGCAACCCGGCCTTTGACGCGCGCGAGATCGAGGTGGAACGCGGCGTGATCCTTCAGGAGATCGGGCAGGCGCTCGATACGCCTGACGACATCATCTTCGACTGGTTGCAGGAGCGCGCCTATCCCGATCATCCGCTGGGCCGCACCATCCTTGGCCCCGAGGAGCGGGTGCGCGCCTTTGCCCGGCCCGATCTGGAAGGGTTCGTGGATCGCCATTACCGGCCCGGGCAGATGGTGCTTGCCGCCGCGGGCGCGGTCGATCACGGCGCGCTGGTGCGGCTGGCCGAGGAGATGTTCGGCGACATGGTGCCGGGGCCCGTGCACGAGCCGCCGCGCGCGCGCTTCGCAGGCGGCGAGACGCGCCGCGAGAAGGCGCTGGAGCAGGCGCATTTCGCGCTGGCCTTCGAGGGGCCGGACTATGCCCATGCCGATATTCACGCGGCCCAGATCTATGCCTCGGCGCTCGGCGGGTCGATGTCCTCGCGGCTGTTCCAGGAGGTGCGCGAGCGGCGCGGCCTGTGCTACACGATCTTCGCGCAGGCCGGGGCCTATGCCGATACCGGCATGATGACGATCTATGCCGGCACCGCGGCGGAACAGCTGGCCGAGCTGGCGCATGTCACCATCGACGAGATGAAGCGCGCCGCCGACGACATGAGCGCGGCCGAGGTCGAGCGCGCGCGCGCGCAGATGAAGGCGGGGCTGCTGATGGGGCTCGAGAGCCCGTCGAACCGCGCCGAGCGGCTGGCGCGGATGCTCCAGATCTGGGGGCGGGTGCCCGACCTGAGCGAGGTGGTGGAGCGGATCGACGCGGTGAGCCTTGGCGATGTGCGGCGCGTGGCCGAAACCACGGTGACACGCGCGCCCGCGGCGCTCGCGCTTTACGGGCCGGTGGCGGGGGCGCCCGCGCTCGGCGATCTCGATGCGAGGCGCGCGGCCTGATGCTGCTCCTGCCGCGCCGCAAGCTCAGGATCGAGACCGAGCGTCTCACCCTGCGCCCGCCGGTGATGGCCGACTATCGCGACTGGAGCGCGCTGCGCGCCGAGAGCGCCGATTTCCTCACCCCGTGGGAGCCCGCCTGGGCTGCCGATCACCTGTCGCGCAAGGCGTTTTCCAACCGCGTCTGGTGGGCGCAGCGCGTGATCGGCAACGGCTCGGCATTGCCGCTGTTCCTGATCCGGCGCGAGGATCAGGCGCTTCTGGGGGCGATCACGCTCGACAATATCCGGCGGGGGCCGGCGCAATCGGGCACGATCGGCTACTGGACCGGGCAGCGTCACGCCCGGCAGGGCTACATGCGCGAGGCGATTCTGGCGGTCGTGCATCACGCCTTCGAGCGGCTCGACCTGAGCCGGCTGGAGGCCGCCTGCCTGCCCGAGAACCGCGCCTCGCGCGCGCTGCTTGAGAGCTGCGGGTTCAAGTATGAGGGGGTGGCGCAGAGCTATCTCCAGATCAACGGGCGCTGGCGGACGCATGTTCTCTATGCGGCGCTGCGACTGGATCGCCGGGGGCGGACGGAGACGGGCTGAGCGGGTGGCGGGACGATGACGTGGCGGCAATTTGCGCTATCATGTCGGGAGTCACGAGGAGAAGCGCCATGATCCGGTTTCTGCTTGCCTTTCTGCTTGCCCTTGCCCAGAGCCTGCTCACCCCGCCCCTGGCGGCGCAGGAGCGGCGGCCCAGCCATTGCATCGCCGTGGCCGATCGCACACCGGGGGTGGAATATCTGCACACGGCCAGTTTCCGCGCGCCGCTGCCCGATTTCACGGTGCGCATCCGCTATGTGAGCCATGCCAGTTTTCTCATTCAGGCGGGTGACCTCGCGGCGGTCACGGATTACCCGGGCTTTATCGGGAGCGCCGATTTCATCCCCGATATCGTCACCATGAACCACGCCCATGCCACTCACTTCACGGCCAATCCCGATCCGCGCATTCCCCATGTGCTGCGCGGCTGGGGCGACTTCGGCGAGGGCGTGGCGCATCATCTGGATCTCGGCACCATGCTCGTGCGCAATGTGAGCACCGATATCCGCCTCGGCGAGGGTGGGCGCGAGCGCGATGGCAATTCGGTCTTCGTCTTCGAGGCCGAGGGGCTATGCATCGCGCATCTGGGGCATCTGCACCACGAGCCGACCGACGCGCAATATGCCGCGATCGGGCGCATGGACGTGGTCATGGTGCCGGTCGATGGCGGCTATACCATGGCGGTGGAGAACATGATCAACGTCATGCGCCGGGTGCAGGCGCGCATCATCGTGCCGATGCACTGGTTCACCGACGCGACGCTGGAGCGGTTCCTGTCGGGGATGGCGCAGGAGGGCTTTGCCGTCGCGCGGCCCGGCACGGAAACGCTGGAGGTGTCCTTGCGGTCGCTCCCGGATCGGCCCACGGTCATCGCGCTGCGGCCTGCCTGGCTGCGCGAGGGCGAATGACGCGCCCGGGCGGATCTACTGTTCGACATCTGACGGATGGTGCCAATGAGGGCGTCGCACAGGATGCAGCGGGCTGCGGTGCACGAGGCGCTTCGAAAATGGCCCGGGGCGCGCGGGCGTTCAGGTCTTGCTCCAAATGCGCGGAATCAAGGCGCGGCATGCCGACCGGCGTGCCGAGTGGCCGCGCGGCCCCGACAGGTGACCGTGCAGAAGCGGGCACTTTGTGTCAGGTGTCGAACACTAGTCCGGCACCAGCATGTAGCCCTCGCCGCGCACCGTCTGGAGATAGCGGGGCTGTTTCGGGTCGGCCTCGATCTTGCGGCGCAGGCGGGTGATCTGGACATCGACGGCGCGTTCCTGGGCCTGGCCATTGTCACGGCCCAGTTCCTCGACGAGGCGCGCGCGGCTGATCGCCTGGCGCAGGTTGTCGGCAAAGATACGCATGAGCTGCACCTCGGTCGCGGTCAGCTTGACCGGCACGCCGCCCCGCGTCAGCTCGCCGCGCTCGATGTCATAGCGCACCGGCCCCATGCGCAGGGCGCGCGGCTGCGTTTCCTCGGGCTCGGGATCGGGCATCCGGCGCAGGATCGCGTTGATCCGCAGCAGCAATTCGCGCGGCTCGAAGGGCTTGGGCAGGTAATCGTCGGCGCCTGCCTCGAGCCCCTCGATCCGGTCGGAGGCCTCGCCGCGCGCGGTCAGCAGCAGGATCGGGGTCTGGCGGGTCTCGCGCAGGCTGCGCGTCAGATCGACGCCGCTCTCGCCGGGCATCATCACGTCGAGCACGACGAGGTCGAAATCGAGCCCCGCGAGAACGCGCCGGGCATGGGCGGCATCGCGCGCCACCGATACAAGAAAGCCGTTTCGTATCAGGAATTTCCGGAGAAGGTCCCGGATTCGTTCATCATCATCGACGATCAGAAGATGCGGCGCGGGCGCGGTCATGTCTCGGTCTCCCTGAGCGCATGGTAGCGCTGGCGCAGGTCGGGGTCCATCATCGCCTCGAGAACCTGCCGAAAGCCCGCGACCGCCTGCGGTCCGGCGGCGCGATAGGCCGCGCGCATCCGCGCGCGCTGCGCATCCGACAGCCGGCGCTCGAGCGCCTGCCCCGCCTCGGTCAGCGTCAGGTGGCGCTCGCGCCGGTCGGTGGTGCCGACCCGGCTTTCCACCAGCCCGTCCTCGATCAGGGTGCGCAGCACACGGTTGAGCGACTGCTTGGTGACCCCGAGAATGCCCAGCAGGTTGGTGACCGTGGAGCCGGGATTGCGGGCGATGAAGTGCAGCGCCCGGTGATGGGCGCGGCCATAGGCCATCGTGGCGAGGATCCGGTCGGGATCGGCGGTAAAGCTGCGATAGGCGAAGAACATCGCCTCGATGCCCTGGCGCAGCTGCTCGTCGGTGAGAAACAGAAGGTTTTCGCCGCCCTGGATCTCGGCCATGCAGATGCTCCGTTTGAAATTCGCCTGTCAGCGTGTGATATTAAGTCAGCTTTATTGACATTCCAAGATCGAATCGCTAGCACAAGCCATGCGTTGCGTAATTTTATGATCGTGCCATACGAGGGCCACGCAACAAATGCAAATTCGCAACCCGTGAGGATGGATCATGGCAGGATATGACGACCGCGACGGCAAGATCTGGATGGATGGCAAGCTCCTCGAGTGGCGCGATGCCAACGTGCATGTCCTGACCCATGCGCTGCACTATGCAAGCTCGGTCTTCGAGGGCGAGCGCTGCTATGGCGGCAAGGTGTTCAAGAGCCGCGAGCATTCCGCGCGGCTGCTCAAATCCGGCGAGCTTCTGGACATGCCGATCCCCTACACGGTGGACGAGATCGAGGCCGCCAAGCGTGCGGTGCTCGAGGCGAATGGCTTCAGCGATGCCTATCTGCGGGTGGTGGCGTTTCGCGGCGCGGGCGAGGAAATGGGCGTGGCCGCCGCGCGCAACCCGATCCGCATGGCCGTGGCCGCCTGGGAATGGGGCAGCTACTACGGCGATGCCAAGACGCGCGGCGCAAAGCTCGACATCGCCAAATGGAAGCGCCCGAGCCCCGAGACCATCCCCACCGCGGCCAAGGCGGCAGGGCTCTACATGATCTGCACCATGTCCAAGCACGCCGCCGAGGCCAAGGGCTGTTCGGACGCGATGTTCCTCGATTATCGCGGTTACGTGGCCGAGGCGACCGGCGCGAACATCTTTTTCGTCAAGGATGGCGAGGTGCACACGCCCCTGCCCGACGCATTCCTCAACGGGCTGACCCGGCAGACGGTGATCGGGCTGCTCAAGGACCGGCAGATCAAGGTGCACGAGCGCCATATCATGCCGGAGGAACTGGAAGGGTTCGAGCAGTGCTGGCTGACGGGTTCGGCGGCGGAGGTGACGCCGGTGGGGCAGATCGGCGATTACCGCTTCGAGGTGGGCGCGATGACCCGCGATATCGCCAGGGCCTACGAGGCGCTGGTGCGCGCCTGAGGCGCGCAGGGTGGTGGTGCTGCGGCGGCGGTCATTCGTGCCGCAGCCGCGCACGCAGCCGCGACCAGCCGCCGGGAATGAGCAGCACCGAGGCCACGAACCCGGTGGCAAACCCCGCCACATCCGCCACCCAGGTCGGCGCCGCCCCGAAAAGCAGCCCGAAGATCAGTTGCAGCGCCATCAGCACCCCGATCAGCGTGAAGGCGCGCGCCTGGTTGGCGCCCACCTGCCCCAGCCGCAGCCAGATCACATAGGTAAACCCGCCGATGAGGCCATAGACCCCGGGAAACGCCCCGATAAGCCAGGGCTGCGCGCCCGGCAGCAGCGCATAGGCCAGCGCCCCCGCCACGGTCGAGAGCGCCAGCAGCGTGAGCACCGCCCAGTGACGGAACGCCTCGCCGAGAAACTTGCCCATGGCGAGGATCAGCACCCCGGCGAACAGCGCATGGGTAAAGCTGCCATGCACGAAGGCATAGGTGACGAGGCGGCGCAGATGCTCGACCGGGTATTGCCCGGTCGCGATCATCCAGCGCAGGATCTCCCCGTGAAATCCGTAATCCTCGATCGCGGCCGCCCGCCAGCCCACCGCCCCCGGCCCGCCGATGAGGCCGCGCGCCCCCAGCGCAAAGGCCGCCTCGATGCCGAGGATCACCACGAACAGCACCAGCGCGAAAGGCGGCAGGGGGTTCAGCGGGCTGGGATCGTCGTTCATGGCCGCTCTCCTTGACGGGGCATGGCGGCATGGGTAAGCGAGGCGGGCAGAGAAATCCACCACGGAGTGAGCCTATGACCGAGGCGGCCTTCAGCCCGCGCGTATTCTCGGGAATCCAGCCCTCGGGCAACCTGCACCTGGGCAATTACCTGGGCGCGCTCAAGCGGTTCGCCGAGGCGCAGGAGCAGGGCATCGAGACGCTCTATTGCATGGTGGATCTGCACGCCGTCACCGTCTGGCAGGAGCCGGCCGATCTCGCGCGCGCCACGCGCGAGCTGGCCGCGGGCTTCATCGCCTCGGGGCTCGATCCGGCGCGATCGATCCTCTTCAACCAGTCCCAGGTGGCCGAGCACAGCCAGCTTGCCTGGGTGTTCAACTGCGTCGCGCGCATGGGCTGGATGCAGCGGATGACGCAGTTCAAGGACAAGGCGGGCAAGAATGCCGAGAACGTGTCGCTGGGTCTTTTTGCCTATCCGGCGCTGATGGCCGCCGACATCCTCGCCTATCACGCCACCCATGTGCCGGTGGGCGAGGACCAGAAGCAGCATATCGAGCTGACGCGCGATATCGCCATGAAGTTCAACCATGATTACGGCGTGGAGTTCTTTCCGCTGCCCGAGCCGGTGATCGAGGGGGCGGGCACGCGGGTCATGTCCCTGCGCGACGGCACGCGGAAGATGTCGAAATCCGATCCGTCGGACATGAGCCGGATCAACCTGACCGACGATGCCGACACGATCGCGAAGAAGATCCGCAAGGCCAGGACCGACCCCGAGCCGCTGCCCTCGGATCTGGCGGGGCTCGAGGGACGTGCCGAGGCGCGCAACCTCGTCAACATCTACGCCGCGCTGGCCGACATGAGCGTTGAGGCGGTGATGGCCGAGGTGGGCGGCATGGCGTTTTCCGAGTTCAAGCCGCGGCTTGCCGATCTGGCGGTGGCGCGGCTCGCGCCGATCACCGCCGAGATGGGGCGGCTCATGCAGGACCCCGCCGAGATCGACCGCATCCTCGCCCGGGGTGCCGACCGCGCCCGCGCCATCGCCGCGCCGATCCTCGATCGGACCTATGCCATCATGGGCATGGTGGGCGCCGGCCGAAGGGCGTGAGGGGAAAGCCTGAACCGGACAGTTGGCACGCAGGGTGACAAGCCGCGCAGAGCCCGACCGCGGGGGGGCGCCCATCCGCGCGTGGTCGTCCCTTTATCGTGCAAGATACTGCAACGGTCGTGCGGCCGCCGACGTTGCAAGAGCGCCCGCCCGTCCGGGCGGTCGGGCGCTGCGCGGCGGCGCGCAGGCGCGCCTTTGTCCCGCGCATGGGCACCCGGCCATGAAGTTTCGCTTCTGGCCCCACCCCCTCACCCCCGCCCATGGGGCGCGTCGTAATCCAGAACCGGGTTGATCGGGATGATCCGGTGCGGATTGATCGTGTCGTGGCTGTAATGGTAGTGGCGCACGATATGGTCGAAATCGACCGTCTCGCGCAGGCCGGGCCATTGATAGAGCTCACGCAGATAGCCCCAGAGATTCGGATAGTCGATGACCCGCTTGCGGTTGCACTTGAAATGCAGGTGATAGACCGGATCGAAGCGGATGAGCGTGGTGAAGAGACGCCAGTCGGCCTCGGTCACGCGGTCGCCCATCAGGTAGCGGTTCTCGGACAGGCGGACCTCCAGCCACTCGAGGCTCTCGAAGAGGGGATGCACGGCGGCGTCATAGGCGGCTTGCGACGTGGCGAAACCGGCCTTGTAGACGCCGTTGTTGACGGTGTCGTAGATGCGCGCATTGACCGGTTCGATCGCCGCGCGCAGATCCTCGGGCCAGTAATCGTCCGAATTGCCGGTGAGCCCGTCAAAGGCGGAATTGAACATGCGGATGATCTCGGAGGATTCGTTGGAGACGATCGTCTCGCGCGCGGTATCCCACAGGATCGGCACGGTGACGCGGCCCGAAATCCTGGGATCGGCCTTGAGGTAGATCTCGCGCGCATAGGACAGACCATAGAGCCGGTCGCCGGTGGCGCCGGGGAAATCGGTGCGAAATTCCCAGCCCTCCGAGAGCATGTCGGGATGCACCACCGAGACGCCGATATGATCCTCGAGCCCCTTGAGCGCGCGAAAGATCAGCGTGCGATGCGCCCAGGGACATGCGAGCGAGACATAGAGGTGATAGCGCCCGCTCTCGGCCCGGAAACCACCCTCGCCGCTCGGCCCCGGCGCGCCGTCGGGCGTGATCCAGTTGCGGAATTTCGCGGTGGAGCGGACGAATTTGCCGCCGGTGGATTCGGTGTCATACCAGGTGTCCTGCCAGACGCCCTCGACAAGCTGTCCCATGGCTGCGGCCCTCCTTCGCGGATCAGTCTAGGGGCGCGGCGCGGCGCCCTCCAGCCCCGCAGAAGCGCAGCGCCCGTGCAGGGGCGCACAGGCCGGGACGCGGGCCTTGACGCCCCGCCCCGCGCGCCGCAAGGTCGCGCCGCGAAGGAGAGCCCGAGATGACCCCCGAAGAGATCGCCCGCCTGCCCTATCGCCGCTGTGTCGGCGTCATGCTCGCCAACCCGGAGGGGCATGTGTTCGTGGGCCAGCGGATCGACACCGAAATGCCGGCCTGGCAGATGCCGCAGGGGGGCATCGACAAGGGCGAGAGCGTGACCGAGGCGGCGCTGCGCGAATTGCACGAGGAAACCGGGGTCACCGCCGACAAGGTGCGCATCGAGGCGGAGACGCCCGACTGGCTGCCCTATGACCTGCCCCATGAAATCGTGCCGCGCATCTGGAAGGGGCGCTATCGCGGGCAGGAACAGAAATGGGTGCTGATGCGGTTCCTCGGGGAGGATGCCGATATCGACATCGCCACCGCGCATCCCGAATTCTCGCAATGGCGCTGGCTGCCGCCCGATGAATTGCTGGCGCATATCGTCCCGTTCAAGCGCGAGGTCTATGCCCGGGTGCTCGACGCCTTTCGCGACCGGCTCTGAGCCGGCGGATCAGTCGAAGAACGGCGTCATCTGCGCCACGATCACGGCATTCTCCTCGAGCGCGCGCTGCATGAGGGCGCGTTCCTCGGGGCCGATCTCGTGCCCCTCGGCCTCGCGCTCGGCGAGCGTGCCGTGGCCTGTCACGTCGAGCGGCGCACAATCGGCCTGCTTGAGCACGGCCACGGTCTCGCGCACGGCCTCGGCCTCGTCCACGCCGGAGGCATAGACCATCAGCGCGGCGCCGGTCGCTCCATCGGGCAGCCCGTCGCCTTTCTTGCGTCCGATCTCGACCAGCAGCGTATAGACCTGCTGGCGGCCTCGTTTCTCCGTCATGCGCGCGCCCTCCCGGCTCGTTTCCTCCCCTGTCGGAGGGCGCGCGCAAAGTCAAGCGCCGCTCAGCCGCGCCCGAAATGGTTGCGCAGGTCCTCAGCCCCGCCGATATGCACCCCGTCGATAAAGATCTGCGGGATGGATTTCGCCCGGGGCAGGCGCGCGGCATATTCGGCGCGCACGGCCGGGTCGGTCATGTCGCGCTCCTCGTAGGTGAGGCCGCGCGCCGCGAGAAGCGCCTTGGCCGCCTCGCAATGCCCATAGCCCGGACCGGTGAAGATCTCGATTCGCATCGTGGCCTCAGTGGTTGATCGTGAGCTTGGGGGTGATCCCGTCGAACATCGGCTCGAGCGCCACGCCGAGCGCGTCACCGAATTTCGACACCGCGATATAGATCGTGATCACGAAAGCCGCATCGACGATCTGCGGCTCGGTCCAATGAGCGTGGAGCCGGTCCCAGAGCTCCTTTGGCACACGGTTCGCGTCCTCGCCGATCTGCACGCAGAAATCAAGCAACGCCACCTCGCCGGGGGTGAAATGCGGGCTGGTGCGGTATTTGACGCCGTCGATATCGGCGACCTTCTCGGCGGGGATGCCGAGCATGTCACAGAGCCGCTCGTGCTGGACCACGCAATACTGGCAGTCGTTGCCCTGCGTCGCCTTGAGGATCAGCAATTCCTTGGTGTTCCAGTCGAGCACCCCGTCCTTGAGGATCGCCATGATCATGGAGGTGAAGACCTCGCCATATTCGGGCTGGTGGCCAAACACCTTGAAGATGTTGAGCAGTGCCTGGAAACGCTCTTCTGCCCGGTCATAGAAGGCGAGGGTTTGCGGCCCGGCCTGTTCGCGTTCGACATAGGATACGGTCATCTTGGGTCTCCTTGTTATGGAACGATCGTTCCGTTTCGGGCAAAAAATTTTCACATCAGAAGGGCCCGCGCCTCGGATGTGATGGCGGCGGGGGCCGCCTCGGGGGGGAGGCCCGCGCGCATCAGCACGCGCAGCCCCACGAAAAGCCCCAGAAGCGCCTGCGCGGTGCGCGCGGCGTCGAGATCGGCGCGGATCGTGCCCTCGGCCTGCGCGGCAAGGATCCGGTCGCGAAAAAAGGCCTCGACCCCGGCCAGGGCGGTCTGCACCAGGTCGCGGATGTCGCTGTCATGCGGCGCCAGTTCCAGCGCGGTGTTCACCAGCAGGCAGCCCCCCGGCTGGCCCGGTGCGGGCGGGGTGGCGGCGACCTCAAAGGCGGCGAGGATGGCATCGCGCGGCGGCAACTCGCGCGCGAGACGCGCAAGAAAGCCGCGCCGCTGTCGCTCGTCATAGCGGTTGAGGCTGGCGAGGAAGAGCCCGCGCTTGTCCTCGAACCCGGCATAGAGGCTGGCGCGGTTGACGCCGGTGGCCGCGACCAGATCGGCGATCGAGGTCGCCTCATAGCCCTTCGCCCAGAAGGCGGCCATGGCGGTCTCCACCACCTCGTCGGGATTGAAGCTGCGCGGTCGTCCCATGGGCGCACCCTGCCAGTTATGGAACGATCGGTCAAGAACTTTTGCCGCGCCGCCGCGCCGCCGCGCGCGGCGCGCGCTCAGTCGCGCAGGAGATCGTTGATCCCGGTCTTGGCGCGGGTCTGCGCATCCACCCGCTTCACGATCACCGCGCAATAGAGGTTCATCCCGCCCTTCGAGGGCATCGAGCCGGCGACCACCACCGAATAGGGCGGCACCTCGCCATACATCACCTCGCCGGTCTCGCGGTCCACGATCCGGGTCGATTGCCCGAGGAACACCCCCATGCCGAGCACCGATCCCTCGCGCACGATCACGCCCTCGACCACCTCCGAGCGCGCACCGATGAAACAGTTGTCCTCGATGATCGTGGGGCCTGCCTGCATCGGCTCCAGAACCCCGCCGATGCCCACGCCGCCCGAAAGATGCACGTTCCTGCCGATCTGCGCGCAGGAGCCGACCGTCGCCCAGGTATCGACCATCGTGCCACTGCCGACATGGGCGCCGAGATTGACAAAGGAGGGCATCAGCACCACGCCCGGCGCGATATAGGCCGAGCGGCGCACCACGCAGTTGGGGACCGCGCGAAAGCCTGCCGCGCGCCATTCGGCCTCGCCCCAGCCCTTGAACTTGCTGTCCACCTTGTCCCACCAGCCGCTGCCCTGCGGCCCGCCTGCGTGGATTTCCATGTCGTGCAGTCGAAAGCCCAGCAACACCGCCTTCTTGGCCCATTGGTTCACATGCCACTCGCCCGTCTCGCGCCGCTCGGCCACGCGCAGCGCGCCCGAATCGAGCGCGTCGAGCGTCGCCTCGATGGCGGCGCGTGTCTCGCCCCCGGTCGCGGGGGTGATGGTCTCGCGCGCCTCCCAGGCGGCTTCGATGGCGGCTTCGAGCCGGGCGTTGGACCGGGTGTCGGACATGGGCGCGTTCCCTCTCGTGGTATCTGCGGTTGTCCCGGCTATAGGGCCAAGGGCCGGCGGGATCAATCCGCCCCCTTCCCTGCCTCAGCCATGCGCCTTCAGGAGCCGCTGCTTCTGGCGCGCCCAGTCGCGTTTGGCGTCGCTCTCGCGCTTGTCATGGGTCTTCTTGCCCCTGGCGATGCCGATCTTGAGCTTGGCGATGCCGCGATGGTTGAAATAGAGCACCAGGGGCACCAGCGTCATGCCCTTGCGCTGCGTCTCGTTCCACAGGCGCGCCAGCTCCTTTTTCGACACCAGCAGCTTTCGCCGGCGCCGCTCTTCATGGCCGAAGGTGCGGGCCTGTTCATAGGGCGCGATATAGCTGTTGACGAGCCACAGCTCGCCATTGTCCACGGTGGCGTAGCTCTCGGCGATATTGGCGCTCTTCTGGCGCAGCGCCTTGACCTCGGACCCTTCGAGCATGATGCCGCATTCGAGATCCTCCTCGATGGCGTAGTCATGCCGCGCGCGCCGGTTCTCGGCGACGACCTTGTAATTGGGGTTTTCCTTGGGTCTGGCCATTGCCGCTATCTAGTCGCCCCGCCGGGGTCTGTCCAGCGCGGGCCGCGCCGTTTCCCGTCCGGCCTGGGATCCGGGCATCCGTGATCACTGTGCGGGCATTTGTCGCTTTTACATGCACCTGCCGCTCATTAATGAGGCACCGAGACAACACTTCAGAAAGAGGGACGATGAAAGAGACATCGACGAAAAACTCCATCCGATCTTCGAGGAGGTCAAGCGCCGCAACGCTGGCGAGTCGGAATTCATCCAGGCGGTGCACGAGGTGCTCGAAAGCCTCGGCCGCGTGGTGGCCAAGCACCCCGATTACCTCGATCTCGCGCTGATCGAACGGATCTGCGAGCCCGAGCGCCAGATCATCTTTCGCGTGCCCTGGGTCGATGACGCAGGCCGGGTGCAGATCAATCGCGGCTTTCGGGTGCAGTTCAATTCGGCGATCGGCCCCTACAAGGGCGGGCTGCGCTTTCACCCCTCGGTCAACGTGGGGATCATCAAGTTCCTCGGCTTCGAGCAGACCTTCAAGAACGCGCTGACCGGCCTGCCCATCGGCGGCGGCAAGGGTGGCTCGGATTTCGACCCCAAGGCAAGTCCGACGGCGAGGTGATGCGCTTCTGCCAGTCGATGATGACCGAGCTTTATCGCCATATCGGCGACAAATGCGATGTGCCGGCGGGCGATATCGGCGTGGGCGGGCGCGAGATCGGCTATCTCTTCGGCCAGTACAAGCGCCTGACCAACCGCTACGAGGCGGGCGTGCTGACCGGCAAGGCGCTCTCGCATGGCGGCTCGCGCGCGCGCACCGAAGCGACGGGCTACGGCAACACCTATTTCACGCAGGCCATGCTGGGGACCAAGGGCACGGATTTCGACGGCAAGCGCGTCGTCGTCTCGGGCTCGGGCAATGTGGCGATCTATTCCATCGAAAAGGTCACGTCCTTTGGCGGCAAGGTCGTCGCCTGCTCGGATTCGAGCGGCTATGTGGTGGACGAGGCGGGGATCGACCTCGCCCTTCTGAAGGAAATCAAGGAGGTGCGCCGCGGGCGCATCGCGGATTACGCCAAACGCCGCGGCGGGGACGTGCATTTTGTCCCGGCTGACAAGGGCTCGGTCTGGGATGTGGCCTGCGATGTCGCCATGCCCTCGGCCACGCAGAACGAACTCTCGGGCAAGGACGCGGCGGTGCTGATCAGGAACGGCGTGCTGGCCGTCAGCGAAGGGGCCAACATGCCCTGCACCCCCGAGGCGGTCAAACGGTTCCGCGAGGCGGGTGTGCTCTTTGGCCCCGGCAAGGCCGCGAATGCGGGCGGGGTGGCGACATCGGCGCTGGAAATGCAGCAGAATGCCAGCCGCGACAGCTGGACCTTCGAGCAGACCGAAGCGCGCCTTGCCACCATCATGCGCAACATCCACGAGACCTGCGCCGACCCCGCCGAGGAATACGGCGCGCCCGGCGATTACGTGATGGGCGCCAATATCGCGGGCTTCGTCCATGTCGCCGAGGCGATGCGGATGCAGGGCGTGATCTGACGCACCCCGCCGGCGCCCCCCCCGCGGGGCGCCGGTTCGCGCTGCGCGGCCGCGCCCGCGAAATCGGGGGCTGCCAGCCGATCGCGCGCGCCTCTTTGTCTTTCCTTGCCGCCACAAAGCCGATACCCGTGGAGGTCCGGACCCAAGCGAGGATCGCCCGATGAAAGACGACCGCAACAGCATGTTTCGCGACGCGCAGGAGGACCGCTCGACCGCGGCGCAGATCCCCGACACGCCACAGACCCGCGCACCCGCCTACCGGCTGGCCTTTGCCGATCCGGATTTCCTGTGCCGGGACGAACTTCGGCCGGTGCGGCTTCAGCTGGAGCTGCTCAAGCCCGAGATGATCCTCAACGAGCGTGGCATCAAGAGCACCGTGGTGCTGTTTGGCGGCGCGCGCATCCCCGAGCCGTCGCAGAAGGCGGGGGCGCGGACCGAAACGCTGGCGGAACTCTCGCGCTACTATGACGAGGCGCGGGCCTTTGCCCGGATGATGACCGAGAAATCCATGGCGAGCTATGGCCGCGAATACGTCATCGCCACCGGCGGCGGCCCCGGCGTGATGGAGGCGGGCAATCGCGGCGCGATGGAGGCGGGCGGCGCCTCGATCGGGTTCAACATCGTGCTGCCGCACGAGCAGGCCCCGAACGCATATGTGACGCCGGGGATGTGCTTCAACTTTCACTATTTCGCCATCCGCAAGATGCATTTCCTGATGCGCGCGCGCGCGGTCTGCGTGTTTCCCGGCGGGTTTGGCACGCTCGACGAGACCTTCGAGGCGCTCACCCTCGTTCAGACCGAGCGGATGAAGCGGGTTCCCTTCCTGCTCTTCGGCGAGGCGTTCTGGCGGCGGATCATCAACTGGGAGGCATTGGTCGAGGCGGGCACGATCAGCCCCGAGGATCTCGACCTCTTCCGCTTCGTCGAGACGGCGGCCGAGGCCGTGGCGATCATCGAGGCATGGGAGGCGGCGGCGGAGGGGTGAGGGCTCTTTGCCCACCCGGCCTCCCCCCTGACCATCGCCCCTCTCAGATGATCTCGTCCTCGTCAAACAGCGCCTCGGCCTCGATCTGCGCGGTGATGCCTTCGGCGGCAGCCTCGGCGCGCGGCGTCTCGGCGACGTGAAAGAGCGCGTCGCCCTCATAGACCACGGGCAGGTTGGCGCGCCCGATGACGATGCCGGTCGTGTCGGCCACGATCTCGCTCTCGACATCGCCAAAGGCATTGGCGACCGCCCCCATCACCGTGCCGGGCGCCACCGCGTCACCAAGGCCCAGATAGCCGCGAAAGAGCCCGCCGCGCGGCGCGCGATACCAGACCGAACGCCGCGCCCGCACCGGGCGCGCGCGCGTCCTCGGCACCCCCCTGGCCCCGATCATGCCCAGATGGCGCATCACCCGCAGCACCCCCGCCACGCCGGTGCGCGCCGCGAATTCGTCAAAGCGCAGCCCCTCGCCGCCCTCGTAGAGCAGCACATCGACCCCGGCCGCCTCTGCCGCCATGCGCAGCGAGCCCTCGCGCAGCTTCGATTCCATCATCACCGGCGCGCCAAAGGCCGCGCCAAGCTCGGCCAGCCGCTCGTTGCCGGGGGTGAGGCGGATCTGCGGCAGGTTGGTGCGATGGATGGCCGCCGAATGCAGGTCGATGCCCACATGCGCGCGGCGCACCACCTCCTCCATGAAGATATGCGCAAGCTGCGAGGCCATCGAGCCCTCGGCCACGCCGGGAAAGACGCGGTTGAGGTCGCGCCGGTCCGGCAGATAGCGCGAATGGCCGAGAAAGCCGAAGGTGTTGACGATGGGCACCGCGAGCAGCGTGCCCCCCATCGCCCCGAGCGGCGCCGCGCGCAGCAGGCGGCGCAGGATCTCGACGCCGATCACCTCGTCGCCGTGAATGGCCGCCGAAACGAAGAGGACCGGCCCGGCGCGCCGCCCGTGGATCACCTCGACCGACAGGTTGACGGGGGTGTGATTGGACAGCTGGCTCACGGGAATATCGACGCGGGCGCGGGTGCCGGGCGCGACCGTCTGACCGCCGATCTCGAATGCCGCGCGCCGTGCCATGGCCTGCCCTCCTGCCTTCTGCTTGCGTCAGGACTAGGCAATCCACGCGGCGCTGTCCATGGTCGCGCTTGAAGCGGCGCGCACCGGCGGCTAAGCGGGGGCCATGTCCCAGCCGCCCCCCGCCTGCCCCGTCTGCCGCGCCGCGTCCGTCGCGGGCTTCGGCGCCTTCGACGGTCAGGGCTACTGGCGCTGCGACACCTGTGGCGCGCGGGGGCTGAACCCCGCGCATCATCCGCGGCCCGAGGCCGAGCGCGCGCAATACGATCTTCACGAGAACCATGTGGACGATCCCGGCTATCGCCGGTTTCTCGACCGGCTCGCCGCGCCCTTGCGCGCGCGTCTCGCGCCGGGGGCGCAGGGGCTCGATCATGGCTGCGGGCCGGGGCCTGCGCTGGCCGCGATGCTGCGCGAGGCGGGGCATCCCATGGCCGTTTACGATCCGTTCTATGCCCCCGATCCCGCGCCGCTGGCGCGGCGGTATGATTTCGTGACCTGCACCGAGGTGGCCGAGCATTTCCACCGCCCGGCAGAGGAATTCGACCATCTGGGCGCGCTCCTGCGCCCCGGCGGCCTGCTGGCGGTGATGACCCGTTTCCAGACCGACGATGCGCGGTTCGGCGGCTGGCATTACCGCAAGGATCCGACCCATGTCGTTTTCTACCGCCCCGAAACCTTCGCGGTGATCGCGGCGCAGCGCGGCTGGTCCTGCGAGATCGTGGCGAGGGACGTGGCCTTTCTCACGGTGCCGGGGGCATGACCACCGCGCTGCACGAGGAACGGCTGGCGGCGGTGTGCGCGGCGGTGGCGCAGACGGGCGCGCGCACGGTGCTGGATCTGGGCTGCGGCGCGGGGGATCTGATCGTGCGGCTGGCCGAGCGGCCCGGGATCGCGCGGATCACCGGGATCGAGATCGACGCGGACCGCCTGCGCGCCGCAGGGGCGCGGCTTGGCGCGCTCCCCGAGGCGGCGCGGGCAAAGGTGCAACTGGCCTGTGCCTCGCTCACGCAGGCGCATCCGGTGCTGGCGGGCTATGACTGCGCCTGTCTCGTCGAGGTGATCGAGCACCTGCCACCTGCCGATATCAACCGGCTGGAGCGGGCGGTCTTTGCCGCGATGCGCCCCGCCCATGTCATCGTGACCACGCCCAATGCCGAGTATAACCCGGTGCTCGGCGTGCCCGCCTCGCGGATGCGGCATCCGGGGCATGTCTTTGAATGGGACCGGGCGCGCTTTGCCCGGTGGGCCGGGGGGGTGGCCGCGCGCGCGGGCTATGGCGTCGCCTGCCGCGATATCTGCGGCGCGCATCCCGCGCTTGGCGGGGCGAGCCAGATGGCGGTGTTTCATGGCGCCCCGCGAGGAACCGCCGGTGTCGCGGCTTGACGCGCGGGCCCGGCCGGATAGGCTGGCGCGACCCCGACACGGCGAGGATATCCCCATGATCCAGGTGCAAGATCCGGTCGCTGGCCGCGCGAGGGCCGCGCCGGCATGAGCCGCTCGCTCGGCCTTGCGGCCTATCTCGCGATCGCGCGGCGCGGCGGGGCCGTCGGACCACCGCCCGACCGGGCGCGCCCCGATGGCCCGGTGATCTGGGCGCATGCGGTCGATGCGGGCCGCGTGGATGTTCTGGCGCATCTGGCCGAGCGTCTCGTCCAGCATCGCCCGGACGTGCATATGGTGCTGACCTCGCCGGACGGCCCGCCCGACAGCCTGCGCGCCCCCGATCGGGTGATCTGGCAGGCGCGGCCGCCCGACACGATCGCGGCGGCGGAGGCGTTCCTTGGCCATTGGCGGCCCGGCCTCGGGATATGGACCGGCGGCGATTTCAGGCCGGCGCTGCTTGTCTCAGCCGCGCGGGCGCGTCTGCCGCTCTACCTCGTGGATGCCGAGGCGGCGCTGCTCGAGCGGTCGAACTGGCGCTGGTTTCCCGACCTGGCGCGCGCGGTGCTTCGCGAATTCGACGAGATCCACGTCCGCGACGCGGCGGCGGCCCGGCAGGCGCGGCGGCTGGGCGCGATGCCCGAGCGCGTGACGATCACCGGCACGTTGCGCGCGGGGGCGCTGTCGCTGCCCTGTGACCGTGCGGCGCGCGACGCGCTTGCACAGGCGCTGCGCGGGCGTCCGGTCTGGCTTGCGGCGATGACCCGACGCGCGGAGCTGGGGGCGGTGCTGGCCGCGCATCGCGATGTGAGCCGTCTCGCGCATCGCGCGCTGCTGGTCATCGTGCCGGACACGATCGCGGACAGCGCGGCCATGGCCAGTGCCATCGCGGCCGAGGGCTGGCGGCTGCTCATCTGGTCCACGGGCGCGCAGCCTGACGAGAGCACGCAGGTGATCCTCGCCGACACGCCGGGCGAGCTGGGGCTCTGGTATCGGCTGGCGCCGGTGAGCTTCATGGGGGCGTCGCTGTTGGCGGACGGGGAGGGGCGCGACCCGAACGAGCCGGCGGCGCATGGCTCGGCGATCCTCCACGGTCCGAACGTGGGCGGCTATCGCGCGCGCTATGCGCGCTATGCCGAGGCGGGGGCGGCGCGCGAGGTGCGCGACGCCGCAACGCTCGCGGCGGCGGTGCAGGATCTCCTGCCGCCTGACCGGGCGGCGGCAATGGCCCATGCGGCCTGGGATGTCGCCTCGCGGGGGGCGGAGGTGATGGATCGGGTGGTGGAAATGGTGCTGGACCGGCTCGACCGGGAGGAGGCGGCGCGGTGAGGCCGGGCGGCGGGTTGCTGGCCGGGCTGCGGGGCCGGGCGCGCGGGGGCTGGCGCGCGCCGGTGCCGGTGATCGCGCTCTGCGCTCCGGCGGGCAATCTGGCGCTGCCCGCGGCGGTGGCGGTGATCGGGCGGCTGCGCGCGAGGGGCGGCACGCCGGTAGCGGTGATGGCAGGCGACAGCCCCACGCCGGAGAGGGTCGCGGCCGTGGCGCAGGGCGATTCGCCCGGCTGCGGCGCGGCGCGGCTCGTGGCGGCCTTTGCGCCGACATGGGTGGCGCGCGACCCGGTGGCCGGGATCCGGGCGGCCTGTCACGGCGCGCCCTCCTGTGTCCTGCTGATCGGCACGCCCCGTGACGCGGCGGCGCATGGGGATCTGTCGATCGCCGTCATCGACGCCGGGCGGGGGCCTGGCGGGAGGGTCCTGTGGCCGCTCGGCCGCTGGTGCGCGCCCGTCGCGCGGGCGCCCGGACGGGCCGATCTCGGCCTCGTGATCGGCCCGCCCGCATTGCAGGCGCGTTTTGCCACGCGGTGGGGGAAGGCAGTCCCCTGGCCGTGGCTTCGGGGGCGGATGGCGGCGCTGCCCACGGGCATGGACTGGGGCGGGCTGCGCGCGCTGGTCTTCTCGGGGGCCGGGGAGGCGGGGCACCTGCGGGCCGCGCTGCGCGCGCTCGGCGCGCAGGTCCTGCGCGCCGTGGACCTGCCCGGCGCCGCATCGCCCGGCCCGGCGCTGGCTGCGCGGCTGCGCCGCGAGGCGGCGCTGCATGGCGCGCAGCTCGTCACCACCGAGGCCGATGCCGCGCGCCTGCCCGCAGATCTGCGGCGCGAGGTCCTGGTTCTGCCGATGCGGCTCTGCGTTGCGGACTGGGGCGCGTTCGATGCGGCGCTGGCGCGGCTCGGGGCCTCGTGACGCGCCTTATTCGGCGAGTTTCTCCTCGATGATCGCCTTGAGATCGGCATAGGCCATGTTGCCGTATTTCTTCTCGTTGATGATCAGCGTCGGCGTGGAATTCACGTCATGCGCGGTGGCATTCGCCTGATACCATTCCACCAGCGCCCTGGCCTTGTCCTGATCGCCGAGGCAGGCCTCGAGCGTGTCGGGCGCGATCCCTGCCAGCTTGCCGATGCGGCGCAGGTTGTCGGCAATGGCCACCGGCTCGCCCTGGGCCCAGTCGCGCTGCTGTTCGTAGAGCATTTCCGCGATGCCAAAGAATTTCTCCGCGCCGCCGCAGCGCGCGACCATCGAGGCCCAGAGGCCGAACCGGTCGAAAAACACGTCGCGATAGACGAAATGCACCTTGCCGGTGTCGATATATTCGGCCTTGAGCGCCTTGAACGGGCCGGTGTGAAAGCTGGCGCAATGCGGGCATGTGAAGGAGGCGTATTCGATGATCGTGACCCTGGCATCCTCCGGCCCCAGGGTCATTTCGGTGATCGCGACGTTTTTCGCGGCCTCCTGCGCAGCGGCAGGCGTGGCAAGCATGGCAAGCGCCAGCGCGCCGGCGGCGAAGAGTTGTTTCATCAGGGTCATGGTCGGTCCTTTTGTGATCTGCTCAGGACGTTCTGCGCCAGCCGTTCGAGGGCGGCGCGCAGGCTGTCATCGGTGACGGGGGCGACGATCTCGCCCGCGCGGGCAAGCGTCTCGGGGGCGGGGGGCGCGGCTGCGGCCACGGGGCGGCGCCGATGGGTGAAATCGGCCTGCCCCTCGGCAAAGCCCGAAGCCGCGGTCTGGGTCAGGCGGATGCGCGCGATGGCGTTGTAGCCATAGACGGCGTTGATGCGTTCGCGCAGCGCCTCCTTCTGCATCTCGAGCGCCAGCGCCTGCGCGCCGGTGGTCAGCAGCGTGAGCGTCGCGCCCATCCCCTGCCGCCCGTAGGAGATATCGACCGGCCGCGCGACAGCGGCGATGGCCTCGCCGGCGATCTCGGGCCAATGGGTCAGCAGGCGCGTCTGCGCAAAGCCGCGCTGACCGGTCGCGCGGCGGATGCTCGGCTGCAACAGCGCCGATGTGCGTCTGAAACCCTTCGATCCGCCCGGGCGCGTGGCCATCCTGGTTCCCTCCCCTCGGTCGCTAATCTATGCCATGGGGCGGGGGATGAAAGACCCGATTGCAGATAAGGGGATGAACGATGCGTGAGGCCGCCGATCCGGGCGTGTTGCTGGGCTGGTATGATGCCCATGCGCGGGTGCTGCCCTGGCGCGTCAGCCCGCAGGCCCGCGCGCGAGGGCAGCGCCCCGATCCCTATCGCATCTGGCTCTCGGAGGTGATGCTGCAACAGACCACGGTGGCCGCCGTGCGCGGCTATTACGAGCGGTTCACGACGCTCTGGCCGACGGTCGGGGCGCTGGCGGCGGCCGAGGATGCGGCAGTGATGGGGGAATGGGCGGGGCTGGGATATTACGCCCGGGCGCGCAACCTGCTGAAATGCGCGCGCGTCGTGGCGGGGGCGCATGGCGGTGTCTTTCCCGATACGCGCGCGGGGCTGCTGGCGCTGCCGGGGATCGGGCCCTATACGGCGGCGGCGATCGCGGCCATTGCCTTTGACCGCGCGGAGGTGGTTGTCGATGGCAATGTCGAGCGGGTGATGGCGCGGCTTTTCGATATCCGCACGCCGCTGCCGCGCGCCAAGCCCGCGCTCACCGAGGCCGCCGCGCGTCTCACGCCCCGCGAACGGCCCGGCGATTATGCCCAGGCGGTGATGGACCTTGGCGCCACGATCTGCACGCCGCGCGCGCCGGCCTGCGGGATCTGCCCATGGCGCGCGCCCTGTGCGGCGCACGCGGCAGGCGTGGCCGGGGACCTGCCCGCGCGTCTGCCCCGGGCGCCGAAGCCGGTGCGATTCGGCCATGCCTATGTCGCGCGGCGCAGCGATGGCGCCTGGCTGCTGGAGCGGCGGCCCGAGCGCGGCCTTCTGGGGGGGATGCCGGGCTGGCCGGGCAGCGACTGGTCCGAGGCCCCCGACCCCGACCCCGACACCGACCCCGCGCCCGCGCCCGCGCCGCCGTTGGCGGCAGATTGGCACGAGATCGGCGCCGAGGCGCGCCACAGCTTCACCCATTTCCACCTGCGGCTGCGGGTGCATGTGGCCCGCGTCGGCCTCGACGCCGTCCCGCTGCGCGGCACCTTCACCCCGCACCATGCCTTTCGCCGCTCGGCGCTGCCCACCGTGATGCGAAAGGTATTTGACCTCGCGCAAGGCGCGTTCGACAATCTGCCGCAAACCTGATCCCGACCAATTCAGGAGACCGCCATGATCCCCGCCGCCCGGGTGGCCCGTCTGCAAGGCGCGCTGCCGTTCTGGATGTCCTTTCTTCTCGTGCCGGTGGCAATCTGGGGCGCGCGCCATGGTGGCTGGAGCGTGGCGCTGCTGCCGATCGTGACCTGGGGGCTCTTTTCCGTCCTCGACGCCGCCCTCGGCCTCGAGACGCGCAACGCCGATCCCGAAACGCGCGAGGATCAGCTGCGGTGGTATCGCGCGCTCACGATCCTCTGGGTGCCGGTGCAATTCGTGCTGCTCTACGGGATGATCTGGTATGTGACCGGGCCGGGCAACGCGCATCTGGGGGCGCTGGAAACCATCGTGCTGTTCTTTGGGGTGGGGGTGCTCACCGGGACGGTGGGGATCAATTACAGCCATGAGCTGATGCACCGGAAGGACCGGCGCGAGCGGTTCCTGGGCGATGTGCTGCTGGCGATGGTGCTCTATTCGCATTTCCGCTCCGAGCATCTTCTGGTCCATCACCGCCATGTCGGCACGCCGCGCGATCCGGTGACGGCGCGCTATAACGAGGGGTTTCATCGCTTCTATCCGCGCGTGTTGCGGCAATGCTGGCGCTCGGCCTTTCGCGCCGAGCGCGAAATGCTCGCGCGCAGGGGCCGGCCCTGGCACGATCCGGCGAATCCCTTCTGGCGCTACTGGGCGCTTCAGGGGATGATGCTGCTGCTGGCGGGGCTGATCGGCGGATGGGCGGGGCTCGGGCTGTTCCTGTGGCAGGCGGGCGTTGCGATCTGGCAACTGGAACTCGTGAATTATGTCGAGCATTACGGGCTGACGCGCAAGCACCTCGGCGAGGGCCGTTATGAGCATGTCAAGCCGCGCCATAGCTGGAACGCGGCGCATCGGGCGTCGAACTGGCTCCTGATCAACCTGCAACGCCATTCGGACCATCATTACAAGCCCGACCGCCGTTTTCCGCTGTTGCAGAACCATGACGCCGCGGAGGCGCCCCAACTGCCCTATGGCTATCCGGTAATGACCTTCGCGGCGATGATCCCGCCACTGTGGCGACGGGTCATGAACCCGCGCGTGCGGCGCTGGCGGGCGATGCATTACCCCGAGATCACCGACTGGCAGCCCTATAACACGGCCACGAACCCGATGCCGCGATAGCAAAACCCCCGCGCGCCGGGGCGTGCGGGGGTTTGGGCTCCTTTTCCGGATGAACCGGGCTCAGCTCTCCTTGCGGTGCTTGATCGGGGCCCAGATCCGCTTGTTCGTGAGATAGAGCAGCACCGACAGCACGGTGAGGAAGATGACGCCGGTGAGGCCCGCGTGCTTGCGCGCCATCATCTTGGGCTCCGCCGTCCACATCAGGAACGCGGCGACATCCTCGGCCTGCTGTTCGAGCGTGGCCGCGGTGCCGTCGTCATATTCCACATCGTCGCCCCAGAGCGGCTGACCCATGGCGATCCAGCTTCCGGGCACGGTGTGGCCGCCGTGCTCGTCCTTGCACTCTTCGGGGAACCCGCCGGCGGTGAAGGCGACGTTGTAGCTGCCCTCCATGTCCTCGGGCGCGCAAGCGGGCGGCTCGTGATAGCCCACCATCAGCGAATAGATGTATTCCGCCCCGCCCATGCCCTTGAAGAGCTGGGCGAGCCCGGTGCCGTAGGGACCGTGAAAGCCCGCGCGCTTCTTGGCCATCAGCGACAGGTCCGGCGCGCCGGCCGAGGTCACCGCCGGGAAGTGATCGGTGGGCTTGGCCGGGCGGAAATCGTCGAGTTCCGCGTCGAACACCTCGAACTGCTGGGCATAGGCAAAGACCTGATCCTCGGGCAGCTGCGGCCCGCCCTCATCGCCGAGCGTGCGCAGCGGCACATATTGCAGCCCGTGGCAGGCCGCGCAGACCTGGGTATAGACCTTGAGCCCGCGCTGGAGCTGGACCTGGTCATACTTGCCGAACGGCCCCTCGAAGGAAAAGGCGATATCCTCGATATGCCCCTCGCCCCCGGCGGCGAACGCCCCGCCTGCCGTCAAAGACAGGGCGGCAAGCGCGGCAATGCCTGTTTTCTTGAACATTGTCATGCGTCCTTTCTTACTCGGCGGGCGTCCGGGCCGGGCCGTAATGCGCCTCGAAATCCTCTTCGATGGTCGCCGGCTGGGCCTCGGGTTTCTCGATCACGCCCAGGATCGGCAGGATCACGAGGAAATAGGCGAACCAGTAGGCGGCCCCGATGAGGGCGATATAGGGATAGATCCCCTCCGCCGGCATCGCGCCGACCCAGGTCAGCACCACGAAGTTGACCACGAACAGCCAGAACCACCACTTGAACATCGGCCGATACCGCCCCGAGCGCACCGAGGAGGTATCGAGCCACGGCGCCAGCGCCATCACCGCGATCGCACCGAACATGGCGATCACGCCGAAGAACTTGGCGTCGATGATCCCGCCGGTGATCCAGTTGACGAACATCACCACCCAGACATCGCCGGTAAAGGCGCGCAGGATCGCGTAGAAGGGCAGGAAATACCATTCCGGCACGATATGCGCGGGCGTCACCAGCGCGTTCGCCTCGACATAGTTGTCGGGGTGGCCGAGATAGTTCGGCATGAAACCCACGATCGCGAAGAACACCACCATGATCACCGCGAGGGCAAACAGGTCCTTGATCACGTAATAGGGCCAGAACGGCACGGTGTCCTTCTCTGCCTCGGCCCTGGAGCCTCGGCGCACGTCAACGCCCGTGGGGTTGTTGTTGCCGGTGGTGTGGAACGCCCAGATATGCAGCACCACCAGCGCCGCGATCACGAAGGGCAGCAGGTAATGCAGCGAGAAGAAGCGGTTGAGCGTGGCATTGTCCACCGCCGGCCCGCCCAGCAGCCAGGTCTGGATCGCATCGCCGATGAACGGGATCGCGCCGAACAGGCCGGTGATCACCGTGGCCCCCCAGAACGACATCTGCCCCCAGGGCAGCACATAGCCCATGAAGGCAGTGCCCATCATCAGCAGGTAGATCAGCATCCCGATGATCCAGGTCACCTCGCGCGGGGCCTTGTAGGAACCGTAGTAGAGCCCGCGGAAGATGTGCAGATAGACCGCGACAAAGAACAGCGACGCGCCGTTCATGTGCAGGTAACGGATGAAATGCCCGCCATTCACGTTGCGCATGATGTGCTCGACGCTGGCAAAGGCCAGATCCACATGCGGCGTGTAATGCATGGCAAGAATGATGCCGGTGACGATCTGGAGCGCGAGGCAGAAGGTCAGGACAATCCCCCAGATCCACATCCAGTTGAGGTTCCTGGGGGTGGGAATCATCAGCGTGTCGTGGAGAAGGCCGACGATGGGCAGGCGGCTGTGCAGCCACCTGGCGGCGGCGCTTCGCGGCTCGTAATGGTCGTGCGGAATACCGGACATGCGCGCGTCTCCTTATCCGAGCTGAATCGTGGTTTCGTCGAGGAACTGCGCCACGGGAATCCAGAGGTTCTCGGGCGCGGGTCCGCGGCGGATGCGGCCCGACGAATCGTAATGCGAGCCGTGGCAGGGACAGAACCAGCCCCCGAAATCGCCGGCGCCATCGCCGATCGGAACGCAGCCCAGATGGGTGCAGACGCCGATCATCACCAGCCATTCGCCCGCCTCGTCGAGGGTGCGATTCTCGTCGGCGGCATCGAGCGAGGGATCGTTCTGGTTCCGGGCATTCCGGTCGGGAAGCTCCGAAAGATCGACCGCGCGGGCTGCTTCGATCTCGCGCTCGGTGCGGCGGCGGATGAAGACCGGCTTGCCGAGGAACTTCACGCTGATCTGCATGCCCGGTTCGACCCCGGAAACATCGACCCGGATCGAGCTGAGCGCCTGAACGTCGGCCGAGGGGTTCATCTGGTTGACGAGCGGCCAGATCGCCGCGCCTGCCGCGACCGCGCCCGCCCCGGCGGTGGCGTAGTAGAGGAAATCCCTCCGGGTGCCTTCGTGATCTTCTGCGTGGGACACGAGGTTTGCTCCATCTTGTCAGTGCCGATATGCCGCTGCCGGCATTCTCTGCGCCGGGGATTCCACCCCGACGACCATGGCCGAGTATCTAACGGGGCTTTGTCAGGCCGTCCAGCCTGCAATCCGGCCCCGAGCACGCAAAGCGCGCTTCTGTCGCGGGTTTTGCCGTGTCTGTCAGGCCACCGGCGCGGTCCGCACCATGCTCTCGCGCGCCGCGAACCCGTCCTGCCATGCCGCCAGCGCCGGGTGGCCCTGCCGCCAGCCACGCGCGCCGTAGCGGAAATCGAGATAGCCGAGCGCGCAGCCGAGGGCGATCTGGCCCATGTCGAGCGGCCCCGCGAGGTGGTCCATCCAGCGGTCTTCCAGCGCGTCGAGCGCCCGCGCGACCTTGGCCCATTGCGCCTCGACCCATTCGGCCGAGCGCGCGCCCTCGGGCCGCAGCCGCGTCTCGTAGATCATGAGCACGCAGGAATCCATCATCCCGTCGGCGGTGGCCTCCAGCGTCAGCACCTCCCAGAGCCGCGCCTCCGGGTAGAGCCCCGCCCCCGCCCGCGCGTCGAGATAGCGGCAGATCACCCGGCTGTCATAAAGCGCCGGTCCGTCATCGCGCAGCAGCGCCGGGATCCTGCCGAGCGGATTGGCGGCAATCGCCTCGGGCGCGGTGGCCAGCGGGCTCGTGGCGATGGACAGCTCCTCCACCTGACCGTCCAGGCCGGTCTCGTGCAGGAGCACGCGCACCTTGCGCACGAAGGGGGAGGCGGGCGAGGAAATCAGTTGCATGGGCAGAACTCCGGGCTTGTGTCGCCGGAACGCTAGGCCGGGACGGCGCGACTGTAAAGCGCCGGGTGCATCGCTCAGGCCGCCAGAAGCTGTGTTCCATTATGCCCGGCAATCGTGGCGCTCACGATGGTGCCCGGGGCGCGGTCGCTGTCAAACAGCACTTCGGTGAATTGCTCGGTGCGGCCCATGCGGGGGCTTTCCATCAGCACGGCGTGCCTTTGGCCCCGCTGTGCGGCCAGATGCGCCGCAACGCGCGCAGCACCGGCCTCGCGCAGCCGCGCGGCGCGCGCCTTGATCGTGCGACCCTCCACCTGCGGCATCCTCGCGGCGGGGGTGCCGGGGCGGGGAGAATAGGGAAACACATGCAGCCAGGTGAGGTGGCACTCCTCCACCAGCCGCAATGAATTGGCAAAGGCGACCTCGGTCTCGGTCGGGAAACCCGCGATGATATCGGCGCCGAAGGTCATGTCGGGGCGCAGGCGCAGCGCCTCCTCGGCAAAGCGGATCGCGTCGTCGCGCAGGTGCCGCCGCTTCATCCGCTTGAGAATCAGATCGTCGCCATGTTGCAGGCTGAGATGCAGATGCGGCATGAGGCGCGGCTCGGTGGCGATGGCCTGCATCAGGTTCTCGTCCGCCTCGATCGAATCGATGGAAGAGATCCGCAGTCGCGGCAGATCGGGCACCAGCCGCAGGATGCGCATCACCAGATCGCCAAGCCGCGGCGCGCCCGGCAGATCCGCGCCCCAGCTTGTCAGGTCCACGCCCGTCAGCACCACCTCGTGATAGCCCGCCCCCACCAGCCGCCTGATCTGCTCGACCACGACCCCCGCCGGAACGCTGCGCGAATTGCCCCGCCCGTAAGGAATGATGCAGAAGGTGCAGCGGTGATCGCAGCCGTTCTGCACCTGCACATAGGCGCGGCTACGGGTGCCGAAACCGTCGATCAGATGCCCCGCCGTCTCGGTCACGGACATGATGTCATCGACCTGCACGCGCTCGGTATCCCCGATGAAATCGGCGGCAAGGCGGCCCCAGGTCTCGGGCTGCATCTTCTCGGTATTGCCGATGACGGCATCGACCTCGGCCATCGCGGCAAAGGTCTCGGGCTCGGTCTGGGCCGCGCAGCCGGTGACGATCAGGCGCGCGCCGGGGTTCTCGCGGCGCAAGCGGCGGATCTCCTGGCGCGCCTTGCGCACGGCCTCGGCGGTCACGGCGCAGGTATTGACGACGACCGCATTGCCCAGCCCCGCCTGCCCGGCCAGTTCCTTCATCGCCTCGGTCTCATAGGCGTTGAGACGACAGCCAAGCGTGGTGAAACGCGGCGCGCTCATGCGTTGGCCTTGAGGAAATCGGGGGTCAGCACGCCCGAGGCCACATGCGCCGTCTCGCCGGTCATCCAGACCCCATCCGCGCGCCAGTCCACCTCGAGCGTGCCGCCGTCGAGGTCGATGCGCACGCGCCGCCCCGTGAGGCCCCGCCGCGCGGCGGCGACGGCCACGGCGCAGGACGACGAGCCGGAGGCGAGCGTCACGCCCACGCCCCGCTCCCACACGCGCATCCGCAGGTGATCGGGGGCGATGAGGCTTGCCACCTGGACATTGGTGCGGGCGGGGAAAAGCGGGTGATGCTCGTAGCGCGCCCCGAACTGTTCGAGCGGCACCGCCTCGGCATCCTCGACGAAAAAGGTGCAATGCGGGTTGCCCATACCGGTGGCGGTGGGTCCGCCCTCGATCGGCAATTCCAGCGTGTCCATGGCCTCGGAGAGCGGGATCTCGGCCCAGTCGATCTGCGGCGGCCCCATGTTGACCGAGGTCAGCCCGCCGCCTGCATCCACCGCCGCGAGCCGGCCGCGCGCGGTGCTCAGCACGAGCGTGGCCTTGCCCGTCTCCGCCATCAGGTAGCGCGCGATGCATCGCGTGGCATTGCCACAGGCCGCCGATTCGGAACCGTCGGCATTGTAGAACGTGAGATGCGCGTCCGTGCCGTCGCCCGACCCAATCACCGCCAGCTGATCGAAGCCCAGCCCGCGATGCCGGTCGGCGATGGCCCGGATGCGCGCCACCGAAAGCGCAGGCGCGCGCACACGCCCGTCGAGCACGACAAAGTCGTTGCCCAGCCCGTGCATCTTCATGAAGGGCAATCCGGTCTCGTGCGGCCTATCCATGGGCGCGCATATACGCGCAGTCCGGCGCGAATTCCAGCATCCTTGTCGCGGCCGCGTTTTCCCGCGTTTTCGGGGTTGACCCCCCGCGCCCGCCTTTCTAGATAGCGCCCCTAGTGGGCCGTTAGCTCAGTTGGTAGAGCAACTGACTTTTAATCAGTGGGTCGCAGGTTCGAATCCTGCACGGCTCACCACTGAATCAACTGAATATTCATCTGAATAAATCGCGACGCTGAACCTGACCGGCAGAAAGCCGGTGGTTCAATTCCGACAGGTGGAAATCACGGCAGGCGCCTAGCCCCGCAACCGCGCAGGCAGGCCGTTGGCCCAGGCGCTGATCGTGCCGGCGCCGAGGCACACCACCATGTCGCCGGGCCGCGCCTCGGCGCGCACCAGCGCCTCCAGATCGTCTTCGCTGCCGATGGCCACCGCCTGCCGGTGGCCGTGGCGGATGAGGCCGGCCACCAGATCGTCGCGCGAGGCACCGGGGATCGGCGCCTCGCCTGCGGCATAGACATCGGCGATGCCCACCACGTCGGCCTCGTTGAAACAGGCGCAGAACTCCTCGAAGAGCGAGGACAGGCGCGAATAGCGGTGCGGCTGATGCACGGCGATGACCCGGCCCGAACACGCCTGGCGCGCCGCGCGCAGGACGGCGGCGATTTCCACCGGGTGATGGCCGTAATCGTCGATCACCGTCACGCCGCCCACCTCGCCCACGCGGGTAAAGCGGCGGTTGACGCCACCGAATTGCGCCAGCGCCTCGCGGATCGCCGCGCGCGGCACGCCCAGATGCCGCGCCACGGCGACGGCGGCCAGCGCATTCGAGACATTGTGATCGCCCGGCATGGGCAGGGTGCAGCCTTCGATCAGCCGGCCCTCGGCCTGAAGCGCGATGTCGAAATGTGCCACGCCGCCCTCATAGCGCAGGTTCACCGCGCGCACATCGGCCTGCGCGTTGAAGCCGAAGCTCACCACCCGCCGGTCGGTGATGCGCCCGACCAGCGCCTGCACCTCCGGGTGATCGGTGCAGCACACGGCCAGCCCGTAGAACGGGATGTTGGAGACGAAATCGGTGAATCCCTGGCGCAGCCGCTCGATCGTGCCCCAGTGTTCCATATGCTCGGGGTCGATATTGGTGACGATGGCGATGGTGGCGGGCAGGCGGTTGAAGGTGCCGTCGCTCTCGTCGGCCTCGACCACCATCCATTCCCCCTGCCCCATCCGCGCGTTGGAGCCATAGGCGTGGATCACCCCGCCATTGATCACCGTGGGGTCAATGCCCCCCTTGACCAGCAATTCGGCCACCAGCGTGGTGGTGGTGGTCTTGCCATGGGTGCCCGCCACCGCGATGTTGGACTTGAGCCGCATCAGCTCGGCCAGCATCTCGGCGCGGCGCACCACCGGCAGGCCGCAACGGCGCGCCTCGTCAAGCTCCGCGTTGCCCGGCTTGATCGCCGAAGAGATCACCACCACCTCGGCGCCCGCGAGATTTTCCGCGCGCTGCCCGATCATGACCCGCGCGCCAAGCCCCTCCAGCCGCTCGGTGATCTTCGACGCCTTGAGGTCCGAGCCCTGCACCTCGTAGCCGAGATTGATCAGCACCTCGGCAATGCCCGACATGCCGATTCCGCCGATTCCCACGAAATGCAACGCGCCCACATCCATGGGCAGCTTGGTGGCGGCGTTCATGCGTCAGTGTCCTTTCCTTGACAGATCTTCGACCAGATCGGCCAGCCGCTCGGCCGCCTCGGGCCGCCCCTGCGAGAGCGCGGCAGCAGCCATCAGTGCGGCCCCTTTCGGATCGCCCAGAACGGCGGCGATCTGCGTGGCCAGCGTGGCGATGTCAAGGCGGCTCTCGGGGATGAGGATCGCGCCCCCTGCCCCCACCAGCCCGCGCGCATTGGCGCTCTGGTGGTCGTCGGCGGCGGCGGCATAGGGGATGAGGATCGCGGGCCGCCCGATGGCCGCCAGATCGGCGAGGCTCGACGCACCTGCCCGGCTGATGACAAGCTGCGCCTCGCTCATCCGCCGCGCCACGTCCCGAAAGAAGGGCTGCACATCGGCGTCGATCCCCGCGCCCGCATAGGCCCGCGCGACGCGCGCGATATCCTCCTCGCGGGCCTGATGGCTCACGCGGATATTGCGCAGGAACGCGTCCGGCAGCGCGGCGATGGCCCCGGGCACCACGTCGCTCAGGATGCGCGCGCCCTGGCTGCCGCCGATCACCAGCACCGACATCGGATAATCGCCGGGCGGAATATAGGGCGCGCCCGCGCGCTCGAGCACCGAGGCGCGCACCGGGTTGCCGACATGCTCGGCCACCGCCCCCTCGGGCAGGGTGGTGGGCCAGGTGCCGCAGGCCACCAGATCGACGCGCCGCGCGAAAAGCCGGTTCACCCGGCCGGGGATACCGTTCTGCTCATGCACCATGCGCGGCAGCCGCAAGACCACCGCCGCCGCCAGCGCCGGGATCGAGGGATAGCCGCCAAAGCCCACGACCATGTCGGGGCGCTCGCGCAGCATCCGCAGCACCGTGCCGAGGACACCGCCCGCGATATGCAGGGGCGCCAGCAGCTTGTTCAAGAGACCACCACGCGCAAAGGTCGCGCTGGCCACCTGCACCACCTCGACCGAATGCGGAAAGCCGCCCGTGTAGCGCGCGCCGCGCGCATCCGTGCTCAGCCGCACCCGCCAGCCGCGCCGAAGCATGACCTCGGCCAGCGCCTGCGCCGGGAACATGTGCCCGCCGGTGCCACCGGCGGCGATGACCAGCAGCGGCGCGCTCACCGCCGCCCCCGCAGGATGTCGCCGATCTGCCCCTGCGGCCGCGTCCGCGTGAAGGCCAGCAGCATTCCCAGCATGATCCCCCCCGCCACGAGCGACGAGCCCCCATAGCTCACGAAGGGCAGCGTCATGCCCTTGGCCGGCAGAAGCCGCACCGCCACGCCCATGTTGATCATCGCCTGCGCGCCGAAGATCACCGCGAGCCCCGTGCCGGCCAGGCGAATGAACGGATCGCGCTCACGCATCAGCCGCAGGAGCGACCGCAGCACGATACCCGCGTAAAGCACGATGATCGCCAGCACGAGAACCAGCCCGTATTCCTCCGCCGCCACCGCGATGATGAAATCGGTATGCGCATCGGGCAGCGACCATTTCACCTGCCCCTCGCCCACGCCCACCCCGAAGAAGCCGCCCTCGCGGATCGCGTTGGTGGCAAAGCCGAGCTGCGTGGTGGGGTCCAGCTCGGGGCTGAGAAACCCGTCGATGCGGCGCGCGAAATGCTCGGAGCTGGCATAGGCGAGGCTGCCCGCCACGACCACCGCCCCCGCCATGATCAGCAACAGCGTCACCGGCGCGCCGCTCACGAACCACATCACCCCCCAGCCGAACAGCACCAGCGCCGCCTGACCGAAATCGGGCTGCATGGCGAGAAAGCCGAGGATCACCACCATGAGACCGAAGGACCAAAGCCGCCCCGGCGGCCCGCCGATCTCCTGGCTCGCCGCGATCATCCAGGCGGCGGCGACGACAAAGACCGGCTTGAGGAATTCCGAAGGCTGCACCGAGGCAAAGCCGAGGCTGTACCACCGCACCGCCCCCTTGCCGAAATCCGTGCCCAGGACCGGCAGGAACATCAGCGCCAGCAGCGCGCCCAGAAACCCCAGCACCGCGAGCCGGCGCACCGTCTCGGGGCGCTGCATCGAGACCAGAAGCATCGCAACCAGCGCCACCGCGCCAAAGGCCACCTGCCGCTGCACATAATGAAAGGGCGCAAAGCCGTTCTTCTCCGCCAGCGGCACCGAGGCCGCAAGCCCCAGCAGGATCCCGATGACAAAGAGCAGCAGCACCGAGAACAGCGACCACTTGTCGATCGTGCGCCACCACCGGGGAAGAACGGGCTCCACGTCCCGCAGGGGCACTGCCCCATAGACCATTTCCGTCATCTGCCTGCCGCCTCGTCAAGGTTCGCCCCTTTGCGGGGTCTCGGGCCACAGTCTAGCCGCATTTCGGGCATCGCGCCAGAACCTCTTGCCAATTGGCGGGTTTTCGCGTCAGTGCCTGCGCCATGACGTGCGCGGTTTCCACCCTGATCCTCGGCGCGGGCGCGGCCGGGCTGATGTGCGCGGCCCATGCCGGGCCCGGGGTTCTGGTGATCGACCACGCCCGCGCCCCGGGCGAGAAGATCCGCATCTCCGGTGGCGGGCGCTGCAATTTCACAAATCTCCACACAGGGCCGGAGAATTTCCTCTCGGCCAATCCGCATTTCTGCAAATCGGCGCTCGCGCGCTATACGCAATGGGATTTCCTCGACCTGGTGGCGCGCCACGGCATCGCCTGGCACGAAAAGACGCTGGGGCAGCTGTTTTGCGACGGGCGCGCCACGCAGATCGTGGCGATGCTGCTGGCCGAGGCGCGCCGCGCGGGGGCCGATCTGTGGCTTTCGACGCGGGTGGTCGATCTCGGCCATGACGGCACGCGCTTTCGCGCCGTGCTCGAACGCGAGGGGGCGCGGGTGGATGTCACCGCCCGCAACCTCGTGCTGGCCACGGGGGGCAAGTCGATCCCGAAGATGGGGGCCACGGGCCTTGCCTACGACATTGCCCGCCGCTTCGGCCATGCCGTGACCGAAACCCGCCCGGCGCTGGTGCCGCTGACATTCTCCGACGCGCCCTTTGCCGGGCTCGCGGGGGTCGCGCTGCCGGTGCGCGCAGCCTGCAACGGCACGGGGTTCGCGGAGGCCGCGCTCTTCACCCATCGCGGCCTTTCCGGCCCGGCCATCCTGCAAATTTCCTCCTTCTGGCGCGAGGGCGACGCGATCTGCCTCGATCTCGACCCGGCCGGAACGCTCCTCGAGAGCCTGCGCGCCGCGCGCCGGAACGCGGGCCGCCGCAACCTGACCACCGCGCTCGGCCATCACCTGCCGGGCAAGCTGGTCAGCCACCTCACCCCCTCGCTCGCCCTCGCGGGCAATCTCGGGGACCAGTCCGACGCGCGACTGAGCGCGCTCGTCACCGCGCTGCGCAGCTGGGAACTGCGCCCCACCGGCTCGGAGGGCTATCGCACCGCCGAGGTGACGCTCGGCGGCATCGACACCCATGGCCTCCACTCCGCCACGATGGAATCGCGCCTCCTGCCGGGGCTGTTCGCCATCGGCGAGGCGGTGGATGTGACCGGCTGGCTGGGGGGATACAATTTTCAATGGGCCTGGTCCTCGGGCTGGGCGGCGGGACAGGCGATCGAGGCGCGGGGGCAGGTCTGATGCTGGCCTGAAGGCGACGTTGGATAGAAGCCCCTTGCGCGGAATCGAGGCGCGCCCTGGCGCGCCGCCGCGCATCGCCGGCCCCCCCCGGCACGGCGATCTGGCTGCCGCTTGCGCGATGCCATGAGGTTTTTCGGATCTGGCGAGATAAAGTGCCGCCAAACTGACGTTGGAACGCCGCACCGCGGCCCGCCAATACGCGGCTTCGGCACATGGCAGCAACAGGCCAGGGCGCGCCGCCTCTCCCTACGCCTTCGCCCGCGCGCGGGCCGCCATGACATCGCGCCCCAGCGTGAGCGTATAGGCCTCCAGCTCCGACAGCGCCGCCTCGGCCGCCTCGGCCGACTGACGCTCCAGCGCGTCGGCGATGCGGGCGTGAAGCCCCACGATCGCCCCGCGCGAGCGCGCGGTGAAGGTGATCATGTTCATCAGCGGCTGCATCGCCTCGACCGCGCCGGCAAGCTGGTAGCTGAGCACCGGGTTGCCCGCGCTATCGACCAGCGCCCGGTGAAAGGCCACGTCCGAGGCGCAGAACGCCTCATCGGTCAGGCCGGGCTGCGCCTGCCGGTGGATCTCGGCGCGCATGGTGGCCAGCGTGTCGGGCGTGCGGCGCAGGGCCGCGAGCGGCGTGCATGCACGTTCCAGCGCATAGCGCGCCTCGCAGGCCACGTCGAAACTGACCTCGTTCATGCTGAGCAGCAGCGTCGATGTGGTGATCTGCTGGCCATAGGCCTCGGTGTAGCTGAGGCGGTTGACGAAGGCCCCGCCAAAGGCCCCGCGCTGGGTGCGGATGAGCGCCTGCGCCGCCAGCCGCTTGAGCGCCTCGCGCACGGTGGGGCGCGAGACGGCGAAATGATCCGCCAGCTCCGCCTCGGAGGGCAGGCGCGCATCGACGATGAGGCGGCCCGCGACGATCTCCTCGCGGATGGCTTCGGCGATCTGTTCCGACAGGCCGGCCTTGTTGTCCGGGTCGATTTTCATTTGTCATACATTTAATTGTCTGACATTTTGCCCGTCAAGGGCCGACCAGCAGCGGGACCGGCAGCGGAGGGGGCGATGATCACGGCACGGATCAGGCGCATGGGGGGCGCGGAATGGCTGATGCTCTATGCGCTCATCCTCGGGGCCTGGGGGCTGCTCTATGCCATGGCGCTGCCGGCGGCGGAGCTGCGCGCGGGTGCCGCGATCTACGGGGCGGATTTCCTCGCCAGCCTCTGCATCCTGACACCCGATGCCGCCGGGTTTGCCCGCGTCACCCTCATGTGGGCGCTGATGTCGGCGGCGATGATGGCGCCCACGGTCCTGCCCGCGCTCGTCACCTACGCGGATCTGGGCCATGGCGCCAGGACGCGGCCCGGCGCGCTGATGGCGGGGTATCTGACGGTCTGGCTGGGCTTTTCGGCGCTGGCGGCGGGCGCGCAGATGGCGCTCCTTGACGCGGGGCTGATCACCGCCTTCGGCGACAGCCGCTCGGGGCCTCTCTCTGCGGGGCTGCTGGCGCTGGCCGGGGCCTGGCAGTTCAGCCCTGCCAAGGCGGCGTGCCTTTCGAGATGCCGCCAGCCGCTCGGCTTCTTCATGCAGCACTGGGACGAGGGCGCATGGCGCAACGGGCTGCGGCTCGGGCTCGTGTGCCTCGGGTGCTGCTGGGCGCTGATGGCGCTGGCCTTCGTGGGGGGCGTGATGAACCTCGCCTTCATGGGGCTGGCGACGCTCATCATGGCGCTGGAAAAACTGCCCCGGCCCGGCCGCTGGCTGACACGCCCCCTGGGGATGGCGCTGCTGGCCGCCGCGCCCTGGGTCCTGTTCACGACATTCTGAAAGAGGAGAGATATCATGGCCCTGGATATGGTGGGCACGGTGCCCTGGGCGATCAAGGGGGAGCTGATCCTCAACTGCAACTGCACGGTGTTCTGCCCCTGCGTGGTCTCGCTGGGCAAGCACCCGCCGACCGAGGGCCATTGCCAGGCCTGGTCGGGCGTGCGCATCGACGCGGGCCATTATGGCGATGCGGACCTGAGCGGCCTCAACGTGGGCCTGATGCTGGAAATCCCCGGCCTCATGGCGCGCGGCAACTGGAAGGCCGCGGCCTTCATCGACGAGCGCGCGAGCGATGCGGCCTATGAGGGGCTGGTGAACATCTTCTCGGGGCGCGCGCGCGGCACGACGGGCCTCTTCGGGGTGCTGGTCAGCGAATTCCTGGGCGCCGAGCGCGCGCCGGTCATCTTCGAGACCGAAGGCAAGGCCCGCCGCCTGATGGTGGGCAGGAAGATCCAGGGCGAGGTGGTGCCCGTCGAGGGTCACAAGGGCGCCGAGATCGTCGTGACCAATACCGAATACTGGATGGGGCCCGATATCACCGTGGCCACCGCCACCAAGGGCCGCGTGCGCGCCTTTGGCCGGGTGTGGGATTTCGACGGGCGCAGCGCCGAGATCTGCGCGATCGACTGGAAGGGGCCCCGCTGACCGTCGCTGCGCGACGCCCGAGAAAATTCGCACGAATTTTCTCGTCCCCTTCGGGGAGAGTATTTCCGGAAAGATGAAGAGGAGGATGTGACGATGATCAGGGCGCTTGTGGTCGAAAAGGACGCCGAGACCGGCAAGACCTCCGCCGCCGTGCGCGAGATCGCCGAGAGCGATCTGCCCCAGGCCGAGGTGACGGTCGCGGTGGAATATTCCACCGTGAATTACAAGGACGGGCTCTGCATCGGGCCGGGCGGGGGCCTCGTGCGCAAATACCCCCATGTGCCGGGGATCGATTTTGCCGGCACCGTCGAGGCGAGCAGCGACGCCCGCTACAAGCCGGGCGACAAGGTGGTGCTCACCGGCTGGCGCGTGGGCGAGGCGCATTGGGGCGGCTATGCGCAAAAGGCCCGCGTCAAGGCCGACTGGCTGGTGCCGCTGCCCGAGGGGCTGAGCACCCGTCAGGCGATGGCGGTGGGCACGGCGGGCTTCACCGCGATGCTGGCGGTGATGGCGCTCGAGGATCATGGGCTGGTGCCGGGGCATGGCCCGGTGCTGGTGACCGGGGCGGCCGGCGGCGTGGGGTCGGTCGCGACCGCGATTCTCGCGCATCTGGGCCATGAGGTGGCCGCCGTCACCGGACGGCCCGAGCAGGAGGGCTATCTGCGCGGGCTGGGCGCCACGCAGATCGTGCCGCGCGAGGAGATCAACGAGACCGTGAAGCGCCCGCTCGAGTCCGAGACCTGGGCGGGCTGTGTCGATGCCGTGGGGGGCACGATGCTGGCGCGGGTGCTGGGGCAGATGAAATATGGCGCAAGCGTTGCCGCCGTGGGGCTCGCGGGGGGTGCGGCGCTGCCGGCGACGGTGATTCCGTTCCTGTTGCGGGCGGTGAACCTGCTCGGCATCGACAGCGTCATGCAGCCCCATGAGAATCGCCTCCGCGCCTGGGGCCGGATCGCGCGCGACCTGCCGATGGAGAAGCTCGAGGCAATGGTGGTGCCCGCGACCCTCGACGATCTGCCGAGGCTGGGCGCGGAGATCCTCAAGGGGCAGGTGCGCGGCCGCGTGGTGGTGGATGTGAATGGATGATCTCACCATCCGCCCCGCGCGGGCGGAGGATTTCGACGCGGTCTGGCCGATCCTGCGCAGAGTGTTTCGCGCGGGCGACACCTATGCCGTCGATCCCGGCATCGGCCCCGAGGCCGCGCGCGCGCTCTGGTTCGAGGCGCCGCGCGCGACCTGGCTGGCCGAGGCGGGCGGCGCGGTGCTGGGCAGCTATTATCTCAAGACCAATCAGGCGGGCGGCGGCGCGCATGTCTGCAACGCGGGCTATATCGTGGCCGAGGCCGCGCGCGGGCGCGGCGTGGCGCGGGCGATGTGTGCCCATTCGCAGGCCGAGGCGCGCGCCATGGGCTATCTGGCGATGCAGTTCAATTTCGTCGTCAGCACCAACACGGGCGCCATCGCGCTCTGGCAGGCCCTGGGCTTTGACACGGTGGGCCGCCTGCCGCGCGCCTTTCGTCACCCTGCGGCGGGGCTGGTGGATGCGTTGGTGATGTTCAAATGGCTCGGCCCGCCCCCGGGCTGAGCCCCAGGCACATGCACAGCCCCGCGAGGCCCCGCCCGACCCGGCGGGGCCTCCTGCGTCATGGGCATGGGCACGGGCATGGGACAGACCGGGCCGCCGGGGCGCAAGGCGCGCCGATGGGGGGGCGGCGGCGGCGATTCGGGGCCGGGATGCGCCGGATTCGCGCCACGCGCGGCGTGCAGCGGGCCGGAAACCGAGCGGAGAAGCAAAATTCCCTGGAAATCATGGGAAATTCTACATCAGCCCAAATTTACCATATATAGACATCAATTGGCATATAACAGCGATATATATGGGTTCAGGAACGGGAATTCTGTCATGACCCCATATTTCCCACGCCATCCCACAGAAGATCACGCAGTCCTGCGGCAGATTTTGTTTGCGGTGGGGCAAAGTACCATGCTATCCATGAACCACGATGAGGATGGGACAGACGAAGGGGCGACAAGACCCCGAAACAATCTCCCAAGTCAGGTTTCATACAGGCACCCAGCTTCATCGCATGAGAATCCGGCGCGCGGGCGAGCAGACATCCCCCCAGGTGGCGCGCGCAGTCGGACACCCCGCGAGACGGGACGAGGGCGGCGGGTTGATCGGTGGCAGCGGATCAGCCCGCCGTTTTCCGTCTCGGGGACCGGTGATCGACCGGCAGCGACAGAAGGGGCCGAGGGGACAGTGGGTCGGGTATTCAGAGGCGAAAGCACCGTCAAGGTGGATGCCAAGGGGCGGGTGTCGATCCCCGCGCTCTTTCGCCCCGTGATCCAGGACGGCGATCCCGGCTGGAGCCCCGGAAAGCAGCCCGAACTGATCATCGTCTATGGCGATCACCGCCGCGATTTCCTCGAATGCTACACCATGGAGGCGATGCAGGAGGTCGATGAGAAGATCGCCCGCCTGCCGCGCGGCTCGAAGCCCCGGCGCCTGCTCGAACACATGTTCCAGGGCCAGTCGCTGCCGACCTCGGTCGATGACACTGGCCGGATCGTGCTGCCTGCCCGGCTGCGCAGGAAGCTCGATCTCGAGGACGAGGCGTTCTTCATCGCCGCCGGCGACACCTTCCAGATCTGGAAGCCCGAGACCTATCAAACCAAGCGCCTCGCCGATATCACCGAGTGGCTCGACGAATTCCCCGAGGATTTCGACCCTCTCTCCCTGCTCGACGCGCCCCAGGGGGGCTGAGCCATGGCCGCCCCTGCGCCCCCGACCCCGCCTGCCCCGCATGTTCCGGTGCTGCTGCGCCCGCTTCTGGCCGCGGTCGCCCCGGTGCACGGCACCTGGCTCGACGGGACGCTGGGGGCGGGGGGCTATGCGCGCGGCCTGCTGGAGGCGGGGGCGGCGCGGGTGATCGGTCTCGACCGCGATCCGCTGGCGATTGCCATGGCGCGCGACTGGGGCGCGGCCTGGGGCGACCGGCTGCACCTCGTGCAGGACAATTTCGCGAATCTGGACGCCCATGCCACCGCGCTCGACGGGGTGGTGCTCGATCTGGGGGTGTCCTCGATGCAGCTCGATCGCGCCGAGCGGGGCTTTTCCTTCATGCGCGACGGCCCGCTCGACATGCGCATGAGCCAGGAAGGCCCGAGCGCCGCGGATCTGGTCAACACCGCCCCCGAGGCGCAGCTTGCCGATATCCTCTATCTCTACGGCGAGGAGCGCGCGAGCCGCCGCATCGCCCGCGCGATCGTGCGCGCGCGCGAGGCGGCGCCGATCGCCACCACCGGCGCGCTGGCCGCCATCATCGAGCGTTGCCTGCCGCGCCCGAAGCCCGGTCAGGCGCATCCCGCGACGCGCAGCTTCCAGGCGATCCGCATCGCCGTGAACGACGAATACCGCGCGCTTCTCGATGGGCTCGAGGCGGCCGAGCGGGCGCTCTGCCAAGGCGGAAAGCTGGCCGTTGTCACCTTTCATTCGATCGAGGACCGCATCGTGAAGCGGTTCCTCCAGACCCGCGCCGGCGCGCAGGGCGGCGGCAGCCGTCATGCCCCCGAGACCCGCCGCGCCCCCCCGCAATTCACCCTCGCCACGCGCAAGCCGATCGCGCCTGACGCCGCGGAACTGGCGGCAAACCCGCGCGCGCGTTCGGCCCGGTTGCGCATCGCCATCCGCACCGACGCGCCGCCCGGGCGCTCGGATCCCGCCGCCCTCGGCCTGCCCATGCTCAAGGGAGACAGTTGATGCGCAGCTTTCTGCATGTCCTGACCGTTCTCGGTGTGATCGGCCTCGCCTTCTGGGCCTATCGCGAGAATTACCGCACCCAGGCCGCGCTGGCCGAGGCCGAGCGCCTCCAGGCGGGCATCGCCGAGGCGCGTCAGCGCCTCCGGATGCTCAACGCCGAATGGGCCTATCTCAACCGCCCCGACCGCCTGCGCGATCTGGTCGAGCTGAATTACGACCGGCTCGGCCTGCTGCCGCTGCAACCGGAGCAGTTCGGGCGCATTGACCAGGTGGCCTATCCGGCCCCGGCCCCGGCCCCGGCGTCGTCGCTCCGGCTGTCGCAGTCCGCCCATCTCGCGCCTGCAGGGGAGCAACTGCCATGATCCGCACGCCGCTGCGCCCGCTGGCGCGTATCCTCGAAGCCCGGCGCAAGGGCGAGAACCCCGACGCCATCGAGCGCGAGAACATCCGCCTGCGCCACGAGGACATGCGCGACCGCGCGCGCCGCCGCGCCGAGGGGCGGCTGCTGGTGCTGGCGGCATTGTTTTTCGCGGGCTTTGTCACGGTCGGCGGCAAGATGGCGGTGCTTGCGCAGTCCGAACCCGCCGAGCCGCGCGTGGGCGGGGCGGGCGCGCAGATCCTTGCCCAGCGCGCCGACATCGTGGACCGGCACGGGCGCGTCCTCGCGACCAATCTCGACACGCACAGCCTCTATGCGCAACCGCATCTGATGGTCGATCCCGAGCGCGCCGCCGACGGGCTGGCCCGGATCTTTCCCGATCTCGACCGCGAGCGCCTCCTGCGCGATTTCACCGGCCCGCGCAAGTTTCTCTGGATTCGCCGCACACTCAGCCCCGAACAGCAACAGGCGGTGCACGACATCGGCGAGCCGGGGCTGCTGTTCGGTCCGCGCGAGATGCGGCTCTATCCCAACGGGCGGCTGGCCGCGCATGTGCTGGGCGGCGCGGGGTTCGGGCGCGAGGGGGTCCATGCCGCCGAGGTGGTGGGCGTGGCAGGCATCGAGAAGCAGCTCGACGAGCGCCTGCGCGACCCGGCCCGCGCGCATGAGCCGCTCATGCTCTCGCTCGATCTCGGGGTTCAGGCGGCGATGGAGCGGGTTCTCGCGGGCGGCATGAAGATCATGAACGCCAAGGGCGCAGCGGGCATCATCATGGATGCGCGCACGGGCGAGGTTCTGGCCATGGCCTCGCTGCCGGATTTCGACCCGAACAAGCGCCCGGCCCTGCCCACAGCGGGCGACCCCGATGACAGCCCGCTCTTCAACCGCGCGGTGCAGGGCGTCTATGAGCTCGGCTCGACCTTCAAGGTGTTCACGCTCGCGCAGGCGCTGGAGGAGGGCCTCGTCACGCCCGGCACGGTGATCGACACCCGCTCGCCGATGCAATGGGGCAAGTTCCGGATCCGCGATTTCCGCAATTACGGCCCCGAGCTGAGCGTCGAGAAGGTGCTGGTGAAATCCTCCAATGTCGGCACCGCGCGCATTGCGCTGCTGATCGGCGCCGAGCGCCAGCGCGCCTTTCTCGACGCGCTCGGGATCATCGAGCCCTCGCCGCTGGAAATCGCCGAAGCCTCGGGCAGCCGCGCGCTCCTGCCTGCCCGGTGGTCCGATCTCTCGACCATGACCATCTCCTATGGTCATGGCCTTTCCACCAGCCCGATGCACCTCGTGGCCGCCTATGCCACGATCGTGAACGGCGGGCGGCTGGTCACGCCGACGCTGCTGCGCGATCCGGCCCGCCAGCCGGGGCCGCGCGTCATCTCCGAGGCCACCTCTGCCGCCATGCGCGACATGATGCGCAAGGTGGTGCGCGAGGGCACGGCGAGCCTCGCCGAGGTGCCGGGCTATGCGGTCGGCGGCAAGACCGGCACCGCCGACAAGCCGAATGCGCGCGGCGGCGGCTATCACAAGGACAAGGTCATCGCCTCTTTCGCGGGCATGTTCCCGGCGCACGACCCGAAATATGTGCTCATCGTCACCCTCGACGAACCGGTGGAGACCTCCGGCTCCGAGCCGCGCCGCACGGCGGGCTGGACCGCCGCGCCGGTGGCCGCCGAAGTGATCCGCCGCACCGCCCCGCTGCTCGGGCTGCGCCCCGAGATTGAACCCGCCGAAACCGCTGCTATAAGCCCCGCATCGCATTAGGGGCAGGGGCGCGCGTGGATCGCATACGGACATTGTCGGAACTGGGGCTGACCGCGCAGGGCGCACGGCAGGCGCGCATCACCGGGCTGGCCACCGACAGCGGCGCGGTGCGCGAGGGGATGCTCTTTGCCGCGCTTCCCGGAACGCGGGTTCACGGCGCGCGCTATGTGGAGACCGCCCTCGCCCGGGGTGCGGCGGCGATCCTCACCGATGCCGCGGGCGCGCGTCTCGCCGCGAATGCGCTCGCCGCGCATGATGCCGCGCTGGTCGTGGCCGAGGATCCGCGCCAGACGCTGGCCTATACGGCCGCGCTCTGGTTCGGGGCGCAGCCCGAGGTGATGGTCGCCGTGACCGGCACCAACGGCAAGACCTCGGTCGCCACCTTCACCCGCCAGATCTGGGAGCGGCTGGGATTCGATGCCGTCAATCTCGGCACGACCGGGGTCGAGGGGGCGCTGTGCGCGCCGATGACCCACACCACGCCCGAGCCGGTCACGCTCCACGAGATCCTCGCACGCTGCGCCGCGCAGGGCGTGACCCATGCGGCGATGGAGGCGTCCTCGCACGGGCTCGACCAGTGCCGCCTCGACGGGGTGCGCCTCGCGGCGGCGGGTTTCACCAATATCACCCAGGATCACCTCGACTATCACCCCGATTTCGAGAGCTATTTCCGCGCCAAGGCGGGGCTCTTCGACCGCGTCCTGCCCGAGAATGGCGTCGCGGTGATCAATATCGACGACCCCAACGGCGCGCGCATCGCCGATATCGCCGCCGGACGCGGCCAGGACCTGATCACCGTGGGCCGCCGCGAGGGGGCCGATCTGCAGCTCCTGGCGCAGCGTTTCGACGCCACGGGCCAGGTGGTCCGGCTCGCATGGGAGGACCGTATCCATCAGCTGCGCCTCGATCTGATCGGCGGGTTCCAGGCCGGGAACGTGGCCCTCGCAGCGGGGCTGGCGATCGGCGCAGGCGCCGATGCCGCGCGCGTGCTGGCCGAACTGCCCGGCATGACCACCGTGCGCGGGCGGATGCAGCTGGCGGCCACGCGCGGCAACGGGGCGGCGGTCTTTGTCGATTACGCCCATACCCCCGATGCCGTGGCCACCGCCATCGCCGCGCTGCGCCCGCATGTCATGGGCCGGCTCATTGCCATCATCGGTGCGGGCGGCGACCGCGACCGGGGCAAGCGCCCGCTGATGGGACAGGCCGCCGCGCAATTCGCCGATGCGGTGATCGTGACCGACGACAATCCCCGCTCCGAGGATCCGGCCACGATCCGCGCTGCGGTGCTCTCGGGCTGTCCCGGTGCCGCCGAGGTGGCCGACCGCGCCGAGGCGATCCTGCGCGGGGTGGACATGCTCGCCCCGGGCGATGCGCTGCTGATCTGTGGCAAGGGCCACGAGACCGGGCAGGTGGTGGGCGAGGACACCCTCCCCTTCGACGATGCCGAACAGGCAAGCCTCGCGGTGAGCGTGCTCGACGGGGGCGTGGCATGAACCTGTGGACCGCCACCGAGGCCGCCGCCGCCACCGGGGGCCGCATCACCCGCGACTGGGCAGCCACCGGCGTGTCCATCGACACGCGCACGCTGCAACCCGGCGATCTCTTCGTGGCGCTGAGTGCGGCGCGCGACGGGCACGACTTCGTGGCGCAGGCGCTGGCGCGGGGGGCGGCGGCGGCGCTGGTGAGCCGGATGCCCGAGGGGCTGCCCGAGGGCGCGCCGCTGCTGGTGGTGGAGGATGTGCAGGCCGCGCTCGAGGCGCTGGGGCGCGCGGCGCGCGCACGGATGGGGGGCCGCGTCATCGCCGTGACCGGCTCGGTCGGCAAGACCTCGACCAAGGAAATGCTGCGCGCGGTGCTCAGCCGCCAGGGCCGCACCCATGCCGCCGAGGCCAGCTACAACAATCACTGGGGCGTGCCGCTGACGCTGGCGCGGATGCCCGCCGACACGCAATTCGCTGTGATCGAGATCGGCATGAACCATCCCGGCGAGATCGCGCCGCTTGCGCGCATGGCGCGGCCGCATGTCGCGCTGATCACCACCGTTGCCGCCGCCCATCTGGAGGCGTTCGAGAACCTCGAAGGCATCGCCCGCGAGAAGGCCGCGATCTACGAGGGGCTGGAGCCGGGCGGCGTCGCGCTCTTCAACACCGACATCTCCACCGCGCCCATCCTGCGCGCCGCCGCCACCGGCCATGCCGCGCGTGCCCTCGGCTTCGGCACCGCGCGCGGCGCGCATCACCGGCTGCTGTCGGTCGATCTGCATGACGGGGCGACCGTGGCGCAGGCCCGCGCCTGGCGCACGCCGCTCCTCTACAAGATTGGCGTGACGGGGCGGCATTTCGCCATGAACGGGCTGGCCGTGCTGGCCATCGTGCGGGTGCTGGGCCTTGACCGGGCCGTGGCGATCGCCGATCTCGCCGCCTGGGCACCACCCGAGGGGCGCGGCACCCGCGAGCGCCTCGTGCTCGATCTGGCCGCCGACGGCATGAGCATCGAATTGATCGACGACGCGTTCAACGCCAATCCCGAATCGATGGCCGCCGCGCTGGAGGTGCTGGCGGCGAGCGCGCCGCGCAACGATCTGGGCCGCGTCGCACGCGGGCGGCGCATTGCCATCCTGGGCGACATGCTCGAACTGGGGCCGAGCGAGGCCGCGCTCCATGCCGCCCTCGCCGCCCTGCCCGCCATGCAGACCATCGACGAGGTGCATTGCGTGGGCCCAAAGATGCGCGCCCTCTGGCAGGCCCTGCCCGAGCGCAAGCGCGGCCGTCACGCGGCGACCGCCGAGGAGATCGCGGCGCGGGCGCACCGGCTGATCGATGCCGGCGACGTGGTGCTGGTCAAGGGCTCAAAGGGGAGCCGGGTAAGCCTGATCGCGGCGGCGCTGCGCCGCGCGGACCGGGGCACGCAAGAGGACCGGGGATAATGCTCTACTGGCTGACACTGTTCTCGGACGGGGGCGACATATTCAACCTCTTCCGCTACATCACCTTTCGCGCGGGTGGGGCGTTTCTGACCGCGCTCGTCTTCGGCTTTCTCTTCGGCCCGCCGCTGATCAACGTGCTGCGCCGCCGCCAGGGCAAGGGCCAGCCGATCCGCGAGGACGGCCCCGAGACGCATTTCGCCAAGGCCGGCACACCGACCATGGGCGGGCTGCTGATCGTGGGCGCGCTGGTGAGCGCGACGCTTCTCTGGGCGCGGCTCGACAATCCCTATGTGTGGCTGGTGCTCTTCGTCACGCTGGGCTTTGCGCTGATCGGTTTTGCCGACGATCTGGCCAAGGTCTCGAGGGGCAATGTCAAGGGCGTGCCGGGGCGCGTGCGCCTCGCGCTCGGCTTTGCCATCGCGCTCGCCGCCGCGATCTGGGCGGGCCAGCTCCACCCCGAGGCCCTGCAGAACCAACTCGCCTTGCCGGTGTTCAAGGATGTGCTCATCGACCTGGGGATCTTCTTCATCCCCTTTGCCATGATCGTGATCGTGGGCGCGGCCAATGCGGTGAACCTCACCGACGGGCTCGACGGGCTGGCGATCATGCCGGTGATGATCGCCTCGGCCACGCTGGGGGTGATCGCCTATACCGTGGGGCGCACCGATTTCACCGAATATCTCGGCCTGCATTACGTTCCCGGCACGGGCGAGATCCTGATCTTCGTGGCGGGGCTGGTGGGCGGCGGGCTCGGGTTCCTGTGGTATAACGCGCCGCCGGCGGCGGTGTTCATGGGCGATACCGGCTCGCTCGCCCTTGGGGGCGCGCTCGGCGCGATCGCGGTGGCCACCAAGCACGAGCTGGTGCTCGCCATCGTCGGCGGGCTCTTCGTGGTCGAGGCGCTCTCGGTCATCGTGCAGGTGCTCTATTTCAAGCGCACCGGCAAGCGCGTGTTCCTCATGGCGCCGATCCACCACCATTACGAGAAGAAGGGCTGGGCCGAGCCGCAGATCGTCATCCGCTTCTGGATCATCGCACTGATCCTCGCGATGATCGGGCTGGCGACGCTCAAGCTGCGCTAGGGTTCGACACCTGACGGATGGTGCCCGCTTCTGCACGGTCACCCTTCGGGGCCGCGCGCTGCCACTCGGCACGCCGGTCAGCACGCCGCGCGGCGCCCGACCGCGGGTGGGCGCAAGAACGCGCGTGGTCCTCGATTTATGGTGCCAGATACTGCAACGGTTGAGCGGACGTTGACCTTGCAAAAGCGCCCGCCCGGGGGGCGGTCGGGCGCTGCGCGGCGGCGCGTGCCGCGCCTTGATTCCGCGCATTTGGAGCAAGACCTGAACGCCCGCGCGCCCCGGGCCATTCCGACGCGCCTCGTGCACAGCAGCCCGCTGCATCCTGTGCGACGCCCTCATCGGGCACCATCCGTCAGATGTCGAACACCAGGGGCGCGGGTC
>JACIYT010000010.1 GCA_014359765.1 Roseovarius sp. | reverse complement strand
ATCCTGAAACAGCGAGAGGAGATCAAACGCAAAACCATGCTCAAGCGGCGCTTGCGCCACCAAACTGAAAACGCATAAACTCAATCAAGGATGAGCCAGAGCCTCCAAACGGAAAAACGCTCTACTGTCCCAAATTATCTGACGACGGACACCTCCAAACGGAAAAACGCTCTACTGTCCCAAATTATCTGACGACGGACAGGCCCCGGTTTGATCGCCATTTGATTGCCGCGCTGATGGCGGCGACGTTTATGGCGACCCCGGGAGGACTCGAACCCCCGGCCAGCCGCTTAGAAGTCAGGTGCTCTATCCAGTTGAGCTACGGGGCCGGTTACGACTGGATAAGCCATTGGACACCGGAGCGCAATCGCAAGTGCGGCGACCTCACCCCATGCAGGGGAATCGCATTCGGGAAATGGCGCTGGCGCGGCGGGGTGATGTGGATTCTGCAGCGGTGTGCCGAGATCCATCAATCCGATGCTGTCGCTGATCGCGATCTTTCGCGAGATATCCGGCCCGCGCTGCGGGAATGCGCAGCGCCATGACCTTGTCGATATCCTGACGATCGCGCTTGTGGCGTCGGTCTGCGGGGTGGAGAAGCGGCTTTTGCTCATGACGCCTGCGCCTTCAAGGGTTGGGCAGACCCTACATCAGATTGAGGGAGCTTCCGGGAGACAGCTCGGGGGTAATGCAACAACGCTCATCATCGCACTTGTGTCCGGGCAGCTCGAACCCCGCAATCTGAAGGTCCTCGGCCTCCTGCGGACTGCCGACCTGCTGTTCATCTTCAAGGATCGCGAAGTCACGAACAAGGATGATCTCAAGGGCGCCAAGGTTCGTGTGACATCGAAATGGCACTATACGAAGTCGGCAGCTTGCTCCCCACCGAGGCGGAACCGGGCCAGCAGTTCAACGTCAGCCGCCACACTGTCCGCGAGGCGATCCGCCGACGGAGCGGCCGTTTCCCGAAGGCTGCCGCTGCCGGGGCGGCCCTGGTCATGCAGCCCCCCGGCTTTTGTCCTCACGGTTCGGGAGCGCGGCGCCAGGCATTGCGGAGCGTGACCGCCAGCAGGATGACGATGGCGCCGACGAAAACCGCCGAAATCGGGCGCTGCACAAAGACCGCCGGATCCCCCCGCGCGATCAGCAGGGCGCGGCGCAGATTGGTCTCGATCAGCGGCCCGAGGACATAGCCCAGCAGCAGAAGCGCGGGATTGAACCGGGCCAGCGCCATCAGATAGCCTGCAAGCCCGATCCCGGCGACCAGCATGATGTCAAAGCCCAGCCCCCGCACCGAATAGACCCCGAGACAGAGGAACACGATGATCAGCGGGTAGAGGTAATTGAACGGGATGCGCAGCAGCGCAACCCAGATCCCGATCAACGGCAGGTTCAGCACGATCAGCAGCAGGTTTCCGATCCCGAAACTCGCCACGAGGCCCCAGAACATTTCCGGTCGCGCCGAGAGCATCGTCGGGCCGGGTTGGACGCCGTGGATGATCAGCGCGCCCAGCATCAGCGCCATGATCGGATCGCCCGGAATGCCGAGCGTCAGGGTCGGGGCGAAGGCGGTGTTCGCAGCGGCATTGTTGGCCGCCTCCGGCGCCGCGACGCCCTCGATCGCCCCCTTGCCAAAGCGCTCGGGCCGGCGGGCGAGGCGGCGCTCGGTCGCATAGGCCAGAAATGAGGACAGCGTCGAGCCGGTCCCCGGCAGGGCGCCAAAGAAACTCCCCAGGGCGGCGCCGCGCAGCACCGGCAGCGGGATGCGGCGCAGATCCTCGCCTGCGGGCATGAGGCTGCGCGCGGTGACGCGCGCGGCGGGGCGTTGCCGTTCTTCGTTGCGGATATTGGCGATCACCTCGGCCACGCCGAACAGGCCCATCGCCAGCGCGACGAGGTTCAGCCCATCCAGAAGCTCGGTTCGACCGAAGGTGAACCGCTGCACACCCGAATTGACATCGGTGCCGATACAGCCCAGCAACAGGCCGAGGCAGATCATGGCAAAGCCCTTGATCGGGCGCGCGCTGCCAATGGTGGAGGCCGCGACCAGCCCGAAGATCATCATCGTGGCATAATCCGCCGCCCCGAAGCTGGTGGCCACGCGCGCAAGCCAGCCCGAGAGCAGCACCAGCACCGCGATCCCGATCAGCGAACCCGCGAAGGACGAGAACATCGCCGTGAACAGCGCCACGCCCGCCCGGCCATCGCGGGCCATCGGATAGCCGTCGAGCGTCGTGACGGCGGATTGCGGTGTGCCGGGCAGGCGCAGCAGGATGGAGGCCACCGCGCCGCCGTATTGCGCGCCGTAATAGAGCCCCGCCAGAAGGATGAGCGCGGTCTCGGGGGCCATGCGAAAGGTCAGCGGCAGGACCAGCGAAATGGCGGCCATCGCGCCGATGCCGGGCAACACGCCGACAAGCGAGCCAAGCAGCACGCCCATCACGCAATAGCCCAGAACCTGCGGTTGCGTGGCGTAACCGATGCCCAGGAGCAGGCTGTCCCAGGTGCTCATGACAGCCGCGGCCACAGGTTGACGTTCATGCGCAAGCCGGCATGAAACACGAGCACGATCAGCACGACCGCCGCCAGCCCGAGCACGATGCGCCATGCCCATCCCGGGCGCGGCGCCGGCAGGGTCGCGATCAGCACCGCCACGAACGTGGCTCCCACCAGCCCGAGGCGCGACATCGCTGCGCCAAAGGCGATGATCGCGGCGAGGACGGCCAGCATCGCCCAGCCATCCGGCCGGATCGCGTCGGTGTGCCGGCGCATCGCGGGCCAGGCGATCCCCAGCCCGAACAGCATCAGCACCACCCCCAGCGTGACGGGAAAGAACCCCGGCCCCATCCGGCGCAGGGTTCCCATCTCGTAATGCAGCCCCGCCCAGACCGCGGCACCGAGACCGACCACCACAAGGGCGAGCCCCGCGAGCATGTCGGGCCAGTCGCGTTGCATGGGCGGCCGCTTACTGCGCCTGAACGCGGTCGATCACGGCGCCCCACATCCGGGTATCCGACGCGATGCGCGCGGCCAGATCCTCGGGCGTGCCGGGGGCGGCCTGCCAGCCCATGGCAAGCATCCGCTGCCGCACCTCGTCATCGGCCAGGATGGTGCCGATCTCGGCATTCAGACGCGCGACGATTGCCGCCTCCGTTCCCGCCGGCGCGATGAAGGCATTCCACAATTCGGCACGGAAATCCTCGGGCAGCCCGGCCTTGCCGGCGATCGGCGGCACATCGGGGGCCTGTGCAAAGGGTTCGGAGGAGGTGATGCCGAGAATGCGCATGGTTCCGGCTTCGGCAAAGGGCAGGGCCGCCGACGGGGCCATGAAACCCGCGTCGATCTCTCCGCCGATGATTGCGGTGGTGACCTCGGCATAGCTCGTGAATGGCACGTGCAGCATGGTGATGCCCGCTTCGGCGGCGAACAGTTCGGCGGTCAGATGCGCGCCCGAACCCTGGCCGACCGAGCCATAGGCCAGCGCCTCGGGTGCGGCGCCGGCCGCGGCGATGAACCCGTCGAGATCCGCGATCGCGCTGTTGCTTGCGACGGCCAGCACGAGCGGCGACCTGGCCAGCAGCGAGACCGGCAGGATATCCGCCGCCACGTCATAGCCGGTGTCGCCCATCAGGCGCGCGGCGGTGGTCATGGGGCCGTTGATGGTCGTGCCGAAGACATGGCCGTTGCCCGCCGCGGCGAGCATCTGCTGGATCCCGATGACCCCGCCGGCGCCGGGGCGGTTCTCGATCACGACGGGCTGGCCCAGCCGCTCGGCCAGTTCCTCGGTCACGATCCGGGCCAGGACATCGGGCGATGATCCGGCCGGGAAGCCGACGAAGACACGCAGCGGTTCTGCGGGCCAGCCGTCCTGCGCCATGGCGGGCAGCGCGAGGCAGGCCAGCACGCCGGCCAGGATCGCGTCCCGGATTCTGGGTAGTTTCATGAGGTCCTCGCATTTTGCACAAGAGGTGACGACGCCTGAGCGGGTGGTCGCCTGACGTTGGCGCAATTCATCGCGGCACGCAATCCCCGGGGGAGTGCGGGCTGCGCCCGGCTGGTGTTCGACATGCGACGGATGCTGCGGCCCGGTGACGACGGCGCACGGGATGCAGGGGGCTGCGCCGCGCGCGGCGTTGTGAATGGTCCGGGCCCGCGCGCGCGGCGCCCTGACCGGCGTGCCGGGTGATCTCAGAGGTTCTCGGCCTGCGGCATTCCGAGGATGTGATAGCCGCCATCGACATGGATCACCTCGCCGCTGGTGCAGGCCCCCGCGTCAGAGGCGAGCCAGACCGCCGTGCCGCCGATCGCCTCGAGCGTCGCGTTGGCGCGCAGCGGCGCATTGAGCTCGGTGTGGCGAAAGGTCTTGCGCGCGCCGCCGATGGCCGCGCCGGCCAGCGTCTTCATCGGGCCGGGGCTGATCGCGTTGACGCGGATCCCGTCGGGGCCGAGATCGTTGGCCAGATAGCGCGTCGCCGATTCGAGCGCCGCCTTGGCCACGCCCATCACGTTGTAATTCGGCACCACCTTGTTGGAGCCCTGATAGGTCAGCGTCAGCAACGTGCCGCCATTGACCTTCATCATCGGATAGGCGCGCCGCGCCACCTCGATGAAGGAATAGGCCGAGATTTCCAGCGAATGCTTGAAATTCGCGCGGCTGGTATTGAGGAACCGCCCGGTCAGCTCGGACTTGTCCGAATAGGCGATGGCATGGACCACGAAATCGAGCGTCGGCCAGCGCGCGGCCAGCGCGGCAAAGGCCGCGTCGAGCGAGGCATCGTCGGTCACATCCGCATCGACGAGGAAATCCGAACCGACACTCTCCGCCAGCGGCGCGACCCGCTTGCCGAAGGCCTCGCCCTGGTAGGTAAAGGCCAGATCGGCCCCCGCCGCGCGCATCGCCCTGGCGATCCCCCAGGCGATCGAGCGGTCATTGGCCACCCCCATGATCAGCCCGCGCTTGCCCTGCATCGACATGGTCATCGGCCTCACCCCTCGAACCGGCTGAGCAGCATCGACCCGTTCGTGCCACCAAAGCCGAAGCTGTTGGTCATCACCGTGTCAAGGCCGGCATCATCGATTCGCGTGGTGGCGATTTCGGCCGGGTCGAGCGCCGGATCGAGCGTCTCGACATTGATCGAGGGCGCGATGAAATCGTCCTGGAGCATCAGCAGGCAATAGATCACCTCCTGCGCGCCGGTCGCTCCCTGGCTGTGACCCGCCATCGACTTGGTGGAACTGATCGGCGGCGTGTTGCCGCGCCCGAAGATGCGGCGCACGGCCTCGACCTCGCCCACGTCGCCGACGGGCGTCGAGGTGCCATGCGCGTTGATATAGCTGACCTTTCGCCCCTCCGGCAGAGTCGCCAGCGCCAGCCGCATCGCCCGCTCGCCGCCCTCGCCCGAGGGCGCCACCATGTCCGCGCCGTCCGAGGTGGCGCCGTAACCCGTCACCTCGGCATAGATCCTCGCGCCGCGCGCACGGGCGTGCTCCAATTCCTCGAGCACGACGATCCCGCCGCCCGCCGAGATCACGAACCCGTCGCGGCCCGCGTCGAATGCCCGGCTCGCGGTCTGGGGGGTGTCGTTGTATTTCGACGACATCGCCCCCATCGCGTCGAAGAGGCACGACAGCGACCAGTCGAGTTCCTCGCCGCCGCCCGCGAACATCACGTCCTGCTTGCCGAACATGATCTGCTCGGCGGCATGGCCGATGCAATGCAGCGAGGTGGTGCAGGCCGAGGTGATCGAATAGTTGAGCCCCTTGATATGGTAGGAGGTCGCCAGATTGGCCGAGATCGTCGAGCACATGGTCTTGGGCACGGCAAAGGGCCCGATCCGCTTGGTCGATCCGGTCTTGAGCGCGATCTGATGCGCCGCGAGCATCGCGCTGGTCGAGGGGCCGCCCGATCCCGCCACCACGCCGGTGCGCGGGTTGACCACGTCGCTCTCTTCCAGCCCGGCATCGGCGATGGCCTGACCCATGGCGATATGGGCATAGGCCGCCCCGCCCCCCATGAAGCGCAGCGCGCGCTTGTCCACATGATCCGCGATATCGATGTCGATCATCCCCGAGACGCGGCTGCGAAAGCCGTGCTCGGCCATGTCCTCGTTGAACCCGATCCCCGAGCGGCCCGCCTTGAGCGAGGCCAGCACCTCGGCGGCATTATTGCCGATGCTGGACACGATCCCCAGCCCGGTCACCACGACTCGACGCATCGACCCTCTCCCTCAGTTGCTCAGGCCCAATCTCAGGTCCCTTGTAGGGTAAGGGGCCGGGTGCGCGCAAGGCGCGCGCGTCACCGCATCCGCGCCCGGGCGGGGCAGGGACCGGATGAAAAGGGGCCGCGCCGCGCGGCCCCTCGCGACTGCCTGCGGTTTTCGCTCAGATGCTCTCTTCGATCCAGCTCTGGAGCGCGGCCTTGGGGGCGGCGCCGGCGCGGTTCGAGATCACTTCGCCGTTCTTGAAGATGAACAGCGCCGGGATGCCGCGCACGCCCATGGCGACGGCGGAATTGGGGTTGCTGTCCACATCGACCTTGGCGATCTTGACGCGGCCGGCAAGCTCGTTCGACAGTTCCTCGAGGGCGGGGCCGATCTGTTTGCAGGGGCCGCACCATTCGGCCCAGAAATCCACCACGACGGGGATATCGGAATTCCGCACCTCGGCGTCGAAGGTGGCATCGGTGACGGCAACGGTGGCCATGGGCTCTCTCCTATTCCTCAGGCGTTCGGGGGGGAACCTATGGAGCGCGGCGGCCAGCGTCAAGCGGCGCCGGCACGCGCGAGCGCCGCGCTCACGAGCGCGTGTGGCAGCGGCATGAGCGTGGCGGTGCGCGTCCAGAGCAGCGCGGTGCGAATCTCGCGCTCGGGATAGATCAGCCCGAGCGCATGCGCATAGGCCCCCATCTGCCGCAAGAGCGCCTCGGGCGTGTCCTCGGCGCGCTCGGGCACCTCGGCATTGGTCTTGAAATCGACGGCAAGGACGTGATCGGGGCCGAGGATCAGCCGGTCGATCACGCCATGCAGCCGCTGCGCGCCCAGCGGTGCGGTGATCGGCACCTCGGCCAGGGCATCGCCGGCGAAAAGCGGCGCGAGCGCGGGCTTTTCGAGCACCTTTTGCGCCTCGGCATGGAGCAGCGTGACCTCCTCGGGTCCGGCGGCATCGGGGCCGGTGGCAAGGATCTGCGCGGCCTTTTCGGACCAGATGGCGCGCGGCAGCTCCGGCAGAAGCTCCAGCAGGCGGTGGATCTGTCGCCCGCGTCGCCTGGCCGCGGCCTCATCGAGGCCGCGCTCGCCCGGCAGGGCCTTGGCCCCGCCGAGATCGGAGGGGTTGAGCGGCCCGGTGCGCGCGAGGGCGGGGGCATGGCGCCGGAAGAGGGCGGGGAGGGGCGGCGGGGGCGCGCCCCCCGGCGGCCGGTCATCCTCGGGCACGGTTTCGGCCCAGGCGCCGGTTTCCACCCGCAGCCCGGGGCCGGTGGGAAATGCCTGCGGCACCGCGCCCACCGCCTCCATCCCGCGCCGCACCCGGTCATGCCAGGCCGTCCCGTTCTTGCCAAGATCGCCCGCGGCGGCAACGATGAGCCAGGTCTCGGCCCGCGTCATGGCGACGTAAAGCAGGCGGTCCCGCTCGGCCAGTTGCGCGGCGCGGCGCGTCTCGACGGCGGCGGCGATGAGCGGCGGCATGAGATCGCTCTTGCCGCACCAGAGCGGAATGCCGTCGGGGGCGACGATCCCGGGCGGTTCGGGCACCTTCCACGCGCCGGTCTCGGGCAGGATCACCACCGGTGCCTCGAGCCCCTTGGCGCCGTGCACCGTCATCACGCGGACGCGGTCGCCGGCGGCATCCATCTGGCGCTTGATCTCCAGATCGTCGGTCTCCATCCAGACGAGAAATCCGGTGAGGCTGTCCACCGCGCGCGCCTCATAGGCGAGCGCCTGGGTGAGCAGCGCGTCGATGCCGTCCTCGGCCTCGGCCCCGAGCCGCGCGAGCAGGCGGCGGCGGCCGTCGTGCCGGGTGAGCAGCCGCTCGATCAGCTCATAGGGGCGCAGGAAATCGACCTGTCGGCGCATGTCCTCGAGGATGGCGAGGGTCTCGGGGTGGTCGGTGCGCGCGCGCAGCACCTCCCACAGGGTGCGCGGGCCGCGGCCCTGCGCGAGGGAAAACAGATCGCCCTCGGACCAGCCGAACAGCGGCGAGCGCAGCGCCGTCGCCAGCGAGAGATCATCCTCGGGCGTGGCGAGGAACGCCAGCAAGGCGGCGATGTCGCGCACCGCCAGCTCACCCCCGACCTTGAGCCGGTCCGCCCCGGCGATGGGCAGGCCCTCGGCCTTGCAGGCGCGGATGATCTCGTGAAACAGCGCCGAGCGACGCCGCACGAGGATGAGCACGTCGCCCGCCGTCATCGGGCGGAACGCGCCCGGCCTGCCGCGGACCGGCAATGGCGTGCGCGCCTCGATCAGCGCGCGGATATGGCCGGCGATCCGGCCTGCGAGGATCACCGCCGGGTCGCTCTCGTGGCGGATATCGACGGGCATGTGCCAGGGCGGATCGTCCTCCTTCCCGGCCCGGGTCAGCGCCGGCCACAGATCGACCCGCCCGGGAAGCGTGTCGAAAAAGGCGATATGGCGCTGATCGGAGGCAAAGCCGCTCTCCTCGGCGCCCGCGAATGTGGCATCGACAGTGGCGAGGATCGCGGGCGCCGAGCGAAAGGAATGGGCGAGCTGTCGATCCTGGAGCGGCGTTCCCGCATCGGCGAGGCGGGCGGCGAATTCGCGCTGCATCCGGTCGAATTCGCGCGGATCGGCGCCCTGGAACGAATAGATCGACTGCTTGCGGTCGCCGACCACGAAGATGGTGCGCGCGATATTGCCGCGCGCCCCCGCGCCCGAGGTGAATTCCTGCGCCAGCCGCTCGATCACCTGCCATTGCACCGGGCTGGTGTCCTGCGCCTCATCGACAAGGATATGGTCGATCCCCCCATCGAGCCGGTAGAGCACCCAGGCCGCCACCGCGGGATCGGTCAGCAGGTCGCGCGCGCGAACGATCAGATCGTCGAAATCGAGCAGGCCGCGCCGCTGTTTCGCGCGCGACCAGGCGCGAACGAAGGCCGCGCCAAAGGCGTGGAGCGCGGCGCTGCGCTCGATCGCGAGAAGCGCGAGGCGGACGGGGCGCGCGGCCTCGACGCGGGTCATCCATTGCTCGATCTGCGGCATGATCCCGGCGAGGGATTCGCGGGTCGCCCTGGTCGGAAAAGAGCCTGTCCTGGCAGAAAACGGCACCTCGGCATTTTTGCCGGTGAGAAAGACCCCCTCCAGAACGGGCAAGGCGGTGCTGTCGAGGGCGGTGATCTGCGCGAGCCTGGCCGCAGCCTTGACATCATTGGCAGAACCCGCGCGCAGGCCCGCCAGAAGCGCGTCGAGCAGCGCGCGTTCACCGCCCCGAAAGACCTGCGCGGCAAGGCTTGCGTGGTCGAGCGTCGCGGGTTGTCCGAACAGCGCACAGAGCGCGGCGCGGTCCCTCGGTCGGGTGAAGCCGTCCTGGTGCCTGAGGATCTCCTGCGTGAGCCTGTCGAGGGTTTCGCCGGTATGATGCCGGGCCACCTCGTGCAACAGCCCCGCCTCGGGCCCGGCGGCGATCTCCTCGACGATCTCGGCGCGCAGGAGGCGCGCGGTCTGGTCGTCCATCTCGGTGAATTGCGGCGTGACACCGGCCTCGAGCGGAAAGCGGCGCAGCAGGCCCGCGCAGAAGGAATGGATGGTCTGGATGCGCAGCCCGCCCGGCGTCTCGATGGCCTGCGCAAAGAGGCGGCGCGCGCGGCGCAGGGCGGGCGTGTCGGTCTCTCCCCCGTGGCCGAGCGCGCGGAGCGCCTCGGTCAGCGCCGCGTCGGGCGTCATTGCCCAGGCGCCGAGCGTCTCGAACAGGCGGTTCTGCATCTCGCTGGCGGCGGCCTTGGTGTAGGTCAGGCAGAGGATGTGCTGCGGGCTCACCCCCGCGAGCAGCAGCCGCGCCACCCGGTCGGTCAGCACCCGCGTCTTGCCCGAGCCGGCATTGGCCGACAGCCAGGTTGAACGATCGGGGCGCGCGGCGGCGTGCTGGGCAAGGGTGGCGGCGTCGGTCATGGCCCGACCCTCTCGGGGCTGGGCGGATCGGCGAGATCCCATTCGCCGAAGCGGGCAAGCTGGTCATACTCGCCCCGCGCGGCCGCATTGCGCGGCGCGCGGCGGGCGACATAGCCCTGATCGCGCTCGGCATAGGCGGCGATGAGGCGCGCCAGTTCCGCGACGATATCCGGCGTCGTGACCTCGTCGAGCGGTGCATCGACGAGCGCGGGCCTGGCGCCCATGCCGATATAGGTGGCGCGCAGCACGCGCAGCGGCCCCAGATCGTCAAAGCCGCCGCGCTCGGCGATGGCGGCCTCGAGCAGGAGCTGCTTGTCGAAATGCGCCTGTTCCTTCTTCGATGGCGGGTCGCCGGTCTTGTAATCGTAGATCAGGGCGCGGCCGTGGGCATCGATGTCGATCCGGTCGGCCTTGGCGGTGAGGGTGAAGGGCGGAGCGTGCAGGGTGAGCGCGCCGCGCCGCTCGATGGCGGCGGGCCGGGCGATGTTGCGGCGGTCGCGCTCGGTCTCGATGAACCAGTCCGCCACCCGCGCGATCCGGGCCAGCCAGAGCGCGCGCGCCTCGGCCCAGGGGGTGGTCTCGGCCAGGATGCTCTCGGTCATGGCAAGGAGCGTCCCGGCGTTCAGCCGGTCAGGGGGATCGTCGCGCGTCTCGGCGATGAAACGCTCCATGATCGCATGGAGCACGGTGCCACGCATCAGCGCATCGGGCAGCCGCATCAGCGGATCCAGCCGCCGCAACCCGAGGACATGGCGCGCGTAGATGGCATAGGGATCGCGGATCAGCGTCCGGATCTCGGTGACCGACAGGCGATCGGGCCGCAACGCGACCGGCGGGCAGGGCGCGGGGCGCGGGGCGCGCGCGACCTCCTCGCCCGGCGCCTCCAGTTGCGCGGCCCGCGCGAGCCAGGCATCGCCCCGCGCGCGCATCGCCCCGAGGGTCTCGGGCCCGGCCTGCCCGGGCAACCCGCCGAGCAGGTTCTGCACCCGGTTGAGCCAGCGCGAGACCACGGTCTGCGCATCGGCGGAGCGCAGCGAACGGGTGAGCCAGACCTCGCGCGCGGCGACGGCCTGCTGGAAATCATGCGCCTGAAGGCCGATCCGCCGCTCGGGCAGCAGCAGCCCCACCTGCGCGCGCAGGGCGCGGTTGAGCCAGGGATCGGGGGCGGCGGCCGCGGGCCAGGTGCCCTCGTTGAGCCCACCGAGGATGAGCAGGTCGCAGCCCTGCACACGCGCCTCGAGCGTGCCCCAGATCCGGATCAGCGGGTGCGGCTCAAGCGGGTCGCGCACCTCGCGCAGCCGCAGCAGCGAATGGAAGAGATGCGCATAATCGGAGGCATCGATCGGGCCGCCATGGGCGGCCTCGGCGCGCAGCTCGTCCATCGCGGCGCGCGCCTCCTCGCCGGCCTCGTGCTCCCACAGCGTGCCGCTGCCCTCGCCGCGACAGCCGCGCGCGATATGTTCGGCAAGCAGCAGGTGCTCGGTGACACGCTCGGCCAGCGGGCGATCCCCCGGCTGGTCGCGCCCGGTAAAACAGGTGCACAGCCAGCGCACCCAGTCGGCGGCGAGCGGCTCGTTGCGCGTGGCGCTCCAGGCGCGCAGGCTCGCGGCGTCGGGATAGGGCGGGCCGTGGCGGCGCAGGTGCAGCTCCAGCCGCGCGGTCAGGTGGTGATGCGCGCCGCGCTCGGCGCCCTGATGGGTCAGCGGGTGCTTGAGCAGGGTGAGCAGCGCCTCGGCACTCAGCCGGTTGGCGAAGATCTCGGCGACATGGCGCAGCAGGCGGCCCGGCGGCGACAGGTGGAGCGGCTGACCGGCGCTGTCATCGGGGCGGATGCGCCAGCGGTCGAGCGCGGCGGCGACCTGCCGGCCCAGCGTGCGATCGGGCGTGATCAGCGCCGCCGTCTGCCCGTCCTCGGCCGCCTGCCGCAGCCGCAGGGCGATGGCGAGGGCCTCCTGCCGGGGGCCCTCGGCCTCGACCAGGGTAACGCCTGCCATCGCGGCGGGAATATCGGCAAGCGACGGGCCGTCGCGCAGCCATTGATCGGTGACCGGCGCGGGGCGCAGCGCCAGCGACAGGAGGCGATTGCGCGCGGGCGCGGGCGGGGCCGCCCCTGTCCAGGGGCGGATCGCGGCGGGGGCGATGCCGGCGCCCTCGGCGAAGCGGGCGAACCGGAATTGCGGGTGATCCTCGGAGACGAGCGGATCGGCGAGCGCCTCCCAGACCTCGGCGGGCATGTCGAAATCGAAACCGGGCAGCACCACCGCCCCCTGCGGCAGGCGCGCCACCGCCTGCATCAGAAGCTGCGTCGCCCCGCGCGATCCGGTGGAGCCGGCGACGATCACGGGGTGCCGCGGCGGCGCCTCCTGCCAGCGGGCGATGCGCCGCTCGATCACCATGCGTTGCCGCGTCGCGGGATCGGGTGCGGTGGCGGCCTCGTCGAAAAACGGCCGGACAATGCCGAGAAACGCCTTGATCCGCGCCCAGTGCCCGGACTGGTCGGCGATGTCGAGCGTCTCGAGCGCCTCGGGCGCGACCCCCTCGCCGTGCATCTCGTCCATCAGCGCGGCGAGGCTGTCGGCGAGGTCGAAGGCGGCGCTGCGCGGGGCGAGGTCGGGCGCCCGTTCGATCAGCGCGCTGACGAGGCGCACCAGTTCGAGCCGCCGCCGCAGCGGCGGCGCGGGCGGCGGCAGATCGGCCAGATCCCGGATCTCGCCGGGATCGGTGACAAGGCCGATGCGCGGCAGCAGGCAGGGCGGGCCCATGTCGAAGATCTCGCGCAGGCGGCGGGCCATGCGGCGGGTGTTGACGATGATCTCCACGCGGGCGAGCGCCTCGGGCGGGGCATCGGCGAGGCGGGCGCGCAGCCCCTCGACGAGCGCGCGGGCAAAGTCCACGCCTGGCGCCAGACCAAAGATACGCGGGGCGGGGTCAGTCTCGAACATCGTCCGCGTCCAGCATCGCTTCGGCCAGCGCGATCCCCTCGGGGCGGCCCACGTCGCACCACCGGCCAGGATAGACGGCCCCGAAGAGGCGCCCCCGGGCGGCAATCCGGTCCCAGACGCGGTTGAGCGAAAAGCTGCTCTGCCCGATCGCATCGAGCGTCTCGGGGGCAATGATCTGCACCCCGGAATAGACGAGGCCCGGCCCGCGCGCGAGGCGGTCCTCGGCATCCCGGGTGAAATCCCCCGCGCCGTCATGGCCGATGGCCCGCGCCGGCGGCACGCAGAGCAGCAGCGCATCCATGCGCGCGCGATCCCAGAGCGGCGCAAGCAGCGCGAGCGGGTTCGGCCCGCGCCAGATCGCGTCGGTGTTCATCGTCAGGACCGGGCCCGGGCCAAGCAGCGGCAACGCCGCGCGCAGGCCGCCGCCGGTCTCGAGGATCGCGGGGGTCTCGTGGGAAAAGAGCACGTCGCGCCCGGCGAGATGGGTGCGGATCGTGTCGGGCATGTAGTGGAGATTGACCACGATGCGCGGCGCGCCGGCGGCCTCCGCCAGATCGAGCGCATGGTCGATCAGCGCGCGGCCCGCCACCTCGATCAACGGCTTGGGACGGGTGGCCGTGAGCGCGCCCATGCGGGTGCCGAACCCGGCGGCAAAGACCATCACCGGCAGGCTCATGCCGCGCATCCCGACCTGAGGCGCGCGAGGATCCCGGGCGTGGGCGCCGGAATCTCCGCCCCGACGAGCGCCGCGAGGCGGGCGAGCGCCGGGTGGCGCAGGTCCCGGCACAGATGCCCCCAGACGCGCGGAATGAGGTCGATGTAATGGGCCTTGCCGTCGCGCAGGCAGAGCCGGGCAAACACGCCCAGAATGCGCAGATTGCGCTGGGCGCCGAGGCAGGCACAGGCGGTGGCGAAGGTGGCGCTGTCCTGACCGGTGGCGGCGATGTAGCGCGCGATCATGGCCCGGGCGAGTTCGGGGGGCACGTCGCGGCGGGCATCCGCGAGCACCGAGACGAGATCATAGGCGCGATGGCCACGCATCGCGTCCTGGAAATCGAGCAGCCCGACACGCGCGATACCGTCGCGTTCGGGCAGCCAGAGGAGGTTCTCGGCGTGATAATCGCGCTGGATCAGCACGGCGTCGCGCTCGGGCAGCGTGGCGAGAACGGTCTGTATCTCGGCGTGGATCACGTCTCTGGCGGGGCTTTGGGTGCCGGTCGCGCCGGGGCGATACCAGTCGAGCGCGAGGCAGGCGAGATCGGCCATGCGCGCGGGCGTGTAGGTGGCGAGATCGGCAGGCGGCGCGTGGCGGTGCAGCGCGACCAGCAGATCGGTGGCGGCCTCGTAGAGGGGGCGCTCCAGCGCAGGGTCGCGTTCCAGAACGCGGGCGAAGAGCGCGTCGCCCAGATCCTCCAGCAGGAGGAGGCCCGCGTCCGCATCCTCGGCGAGGATCCCGGGCGCCGAAAGGCCGAGCCCGCGCAGGTAACGGTCGATGGCGACAAAGGGGCGCACGTCCTCGCCATGCGCGGCCGGCGCGTCCATCAGCACCGCGCGCGCGCCATCGGCCCGGGTCAGGCGCAGGTAGCGGCGCATCGAGGCATCGCCCGCGAGCGGGCGCGCCTCGGCCCCCGCCCAGTCCGTTGTGGCGAGGAAGGCGGCGATTTCGGCGGCGCGGTCAGTCATCGGCGATCCCCTCGAGGCGACCCGCCCAGCGCGGATCCGACCAGCGCAGGGTGAGGCGGCGGGCATCGTCGTCCTCGCCGGGGGCGAGATCGAGCGCGAGGGCGTTCCCGGGCGCAAGGTCGCCGAGGCGGTCGGGCCATTCGACGAGGCAGATGGCGCTCTCGAAGGCGTCGGTCAGGCCGAGTTCCACGAGCTCGGCGGGATCGGTGAGCCGGTAGAGATCGGCGTGCCAGATCTCCGCTGTCGGGCCGGGATAGGTCTGCACCAGGGTATAGGTGGGAGAGGGCACGTCCTCGGGACCGGGCAGGAGGCTCTGGATCAGGCAGCGGGCGAAATGTGTCTTGCCCGCGCCGACCGCGCCCGAAAGCAGCAGCACATCGCCGGGGCCGAGGCGCGGCGCGAGGCGCCGGGCCAGCGCACAGGTCGCGGCGGGGCTGGCAAGGGCGAGGGTCCGGGCGGTCATGGCGCGAGACTACACGCCCCGCCGCGACCTGCAAGCAGGATGCGACGTCAGGCGCTGAGCGCGACCGTGCCGGTCCGCGCGCCCTGATGGTGCAGCACGAGCATCGTCTGCCCCTGGCCGAGCGGCATGAGCCGCACCGAGAGCGACGCGCCGGACCCGAGCGGGGCGCAGTCGGTGAAGGGGATCGTGGCCCCGGCGCGCATCCGCGCCTCGACCCCGTTCCAGAGCGCCACGCGCGGAAAGCGGGCGCGGCAGGCGGCCAGAAGCTCGGCCAGCGGCAGGTTCGCCCGTGCCTCGGGTGCAAGCCGGGCAAGCCCGGCAAAGCGCCGGTTGCAAAACAGCAGCGTGCCGTCGCGGTCGAGCACGGCAACGCCCTCCCCGACATGGTCGAGCGCCGCCTGGCGCAGCTCGAGCGCGGCGCGCTGGTCGCGTGTGCTGGCCACCTCATCGGAGATGTCGGCAAGCAGGAAGGCCACCGCCCCGTTGGGATGGGGCCGCCCGGTGACGCGGTAGGTGCGCCCGTTCGCGAGGCTCCAGACCTCCTGATACTGGCCGTCATCGGCGGCGCGGATCATGGCCGCGATCTGCGCCCGCCAGGAGGCGTAATTCCGCGGCTCGGGCATCACCTGCCGGTCGCGCAGACGGTCGAAGAAATCGAAGATTTCCGGTCGGTTGCTGAGGAAGACCGGGTCCAGGCCTGTGAGGTCGGTGAGCGCCGGATTGAACATGGCCAGCGCGCGGCTGCGATCGAAGACCGCAAGCCCCGTGGGCAGGTCGGCGAAGGTCCGGGCGAGGGTCTGGACGAAATCGCGCTGCGACTGTTCGGCGAGGACGGTGGCGGTGATGTCGGTGGCATAGAGAATCTCGCCGCCGTCGGGCTGTGGCACACGCGCGAGCTCATACCAGCGCGGCGGTTCGTCGAGGGCCACGCGCCCCGGCCCGTCAGCTTCGAGCAGGCGGGCGCGGTCGGGCGCGGCGAGCGCAAGCGCGGCGCCGTTCTGCCAGCAAACCGCCCCCGAGGCCCCGCGCAGCCAGAGAGGAAGCGGGGCGGCGAACAGGGCCCGGGCATGATCTTCGCGCGCCCTCAGGCGGGCAAGCAGGCCGTGGCGCTCGGCGGCGCAGGCGCCACTATCCGCGAGCGTCACCCGCAGCGCGCCGCGATGCGGGCGCAGCGTGAGGCGCGCGGTGTCGGCGCTCAGGGTGATGTCCTGCGTGACGGTTCCGGGCACCGCAAAGCGGGGGGCGAGCCAGCGGCGAAAGCGTGACCAGTCGGCCTCATCGGGTGTGGCGGCGTCCGGCAGGAGGAAATCGGGCGCGTCGCTGTCGATCAGCGCGCCGTCGCGAAAGAGGAAGTGGCGCACGCCGCCCGCGTCGCCCGGTGCCGCGGGCACGGGGCGCGGCGGGGCGACACGCCCCGAAAGCCACGCAACCGCCAGCGAAATCGCCAGCGCGAGCCCGGCAAGGATCGCAAGATCGAGCGCCGTCATCTCCGCCATGTTGCCATTCCCTTCCCGTTGCCGCCCATCGCCGGCGTGCCGTCGCAAGGCAAGGCCAGTGTGGCGCAAGGAAGTTAAGGGGCGATTAACAGCGGCCGGAAATCTCAGCCCGCGATCGGCCGGTTCTCGCCGAGGGAGGGGCTGTCGGGGGCCTCGAGCGCGGCGCGCGGCCAGCTCACCTCGACCAGCGCGCCGCCGCCCCCGGCGCCGTTGGCAAAGGTCAGGTCGGCGCCCGACCTCTCCAGCAGGGTCTTGGCGATGAACAGGCCCAGCCCCATCCCCTCATAGCCGGGGCGGCGCGGATCGGGGGCGGGGGCGCGGCGGCGAATGAAGGGCTCGCCGATGCGGGCGATCATGTCGGGCGGAAAGCCGCGCCCGTCATCCATGATCCGCAAGGTGATGCGCGCCCCGGTCCAGCGGGTCTCGACGGAGACGGTCTCGCGGGCGAAATCCACCGCGTTCTGCACGAGGTTGCGCAGCCCGTGGATGACCTCGGGGCGGCGCAGCACGATGGGCTGGCTCATCGGATCGGCACCGCCGCCGTGATCGAACCGGATCGTCTTGCCGCGCCCGACATGGGGCTCGGCGGCCTCCTCGACAAGCGCGGTGAGCGGCGCGCGGCGCAGGTGCAGATCGTCCTTGCCTGCCCGCCCCATGGAGCGCAGGATATCGCGGCAGCGATTGGCCTGCGCGCGAATGAGAAGCGCATCCTCGCGCAGCTCGGGGCGGTCGTGCAGTTCCTCGGCCAGCTCGCTGCTGGTCAGCTTGATCGTGGCCAGCGGCGTGCCCAGCTCATGCGCCGCCGCGGCCACCACGCCGCCCAGATCGGTCAGCTTCTGCTCCCGCGCAAGGGCCATCTGCGTCGCCTGGAGCGCGTCGGACATGGCGCGCATCTCCTGCACGATCCGCCGCGAATAGACCCCGAGAAACACCACCGCGATGACGATCGCGACCCAGTTGCCGAAGCGGAACACCTCCGGCACCGTCAGCACCACCCCGCCCTCGGTGCGCAAGGGCAGGTAGAACCGTGTCAGCAGTGTCACGATGGTGATGGCCGTCACCCCGAGAAACAGCGTCGCCCGCCCCGAGAGCGCCGAGGCCGAGACCGTGACCGGCCCGACGATCAGGATGGAAAACGGATTGTTCATGCCGCCGGTGAGATAGAGCAGCAGCGCCAGTTGCAGCATGTCGAAGAGCACGACAAGGAGGGTGTCGGGCTCCGACAGGCGCTTGGTCTCGGAAAAGACGAAGCCGGCGACGAGGTTCGAGGCCACCGAGACGCCGATCACCAGAAAGCACAGGCCCATCTCCAGATCGAGGTGATAGACCCGCTCGGCCACCAGGAGCGCGCTGGCCTGCCCGACGATCGCCCACCAGCGCAGCAGGATCAGCGTGCGCAGGCGGATGAGCGGCCTCGCCGGGCGCGGTGCAAGGGGATCGGGGGAGGGCTCGGTCATGGGGCTGGGTGGCTCCCGTTGTGTCTGGGGCTGGACGTGCTAGATAGAGGCTTGCACCGAGGCCGCCAGGAGGCAAGCCGTTCCGATGACCCGAATGATCGCCATCGCCGCCGCCGTGATCGTCGCGGTCGCGCTCGGCGCGACCTATGTCGCGACCCTCGGGCGCGGCGATCAGGACCGTTTCGCACAGTGCCGCGCCTCCAGCGTGGCCGGCGGCGCGGGGCAGATCGGCGGGCCCTTCGAACTGGTGAGCGAGACCGGCGAGACCGTGACCGATGCGCAGGTGATCGACCGGCCGGCGCTGATATATTTCGGCTATACGTTCTGTCCCGATGTCTGCCCGATGGATGTGGCGCGCAATGCCGAGGCGGTCGATCTGCTGGAAGAGCGGGGCAAGATCGTCAAGCCGGTCTTCATCTCCATCGACCCGGCGCGCGACACGCCCGAGGTGCTGGCGGAGTGGACCGATTACATCCATCCCCGGATGATCGGCCTCACCGGCAGCGAGGCGCAGGTGCGCGCCGCAAGCCGCGCCTATCGCACCTATTTCCAGGCGCAGGCGCCGAAGCCGGGCGAGGAGGATTTCTATCTCGTGGATCATTCGACCATGAGCTACCTGACCCTGCCCGACCATGGTTTCGTCGAGTTCTTTCGCCGCGACGAAACGCCCGAGAGCGTGGCCGGGCGAATCGCCTGCTTTCTCGATGCGGCGAAGTGAGGCGATTGTTTTGACGCAGGAAAGCGGGCGGGCTAGAACCCCCGAATGGAAGGCGCAAGGGAGAGGCCGGCGATGACCGAGGAGAGGCGCGATATCGGCGAGGACAGGTCGCTTCTGCTGGTCGATGACGACGAGGCGTTCCTGAAACGGCTGGCCAGGGCGATGGAGAAGCGCGGCTTCGAGGTCGAGACGGCCGCATCGGTCGCCGCCGGACGCGCGATCGCGACGGCGCGCCCGCCCGCCTTTGCGGTCTGCGACCTGCGGCTGGGGGATGGCAACGGGCTCGACGTGGTGGAGACGATCCGCGAGCGGCGCCCCGATGCGCGGATCGTGGTGCTGACGGGCTATGGCGCGATCGCCACGGCGGTGGCGGCGGTCAAGATCGGGGCGACGGATTACCTCTCGAAGCCCGCCGATGCCACCGACATCACCAACGCGCTGCTGTCGGACGAATCCGAACTGCCGCCGCCGCCCGAAAACCCGATGAGCGCCGACCGCGTGCGCTGGGAGCATATCCAGCGGGTCTATGAGCTGTGCGATCGCAATGTGTCCGAGACGGCGCGGCGGCTCAACATGCACCGGCGGACCTTGCAGCGGATCCTGGCGAAACGCTCGCCGAAGTGAGGCCGCCACCCGCCGGACTGTTGCGCGATTGGCAATAACCTCGGGAATTCCGATGTTTGTTCCGGGTGAAGGGTTGTATTAACCTCTTTCGGATAGTTCCATGGCGCAGGAACATGCGCGGAAGGCGGGGACGGGTGGGACTCTGGCAATCATACCGGATGCGGCTCAGGCGCAAACGGGCCAGGATTCGCGCCTTTCGCAAGCATTTCGCGCTCCGCCCCGTGGCCGACCGCACCGCAGGGATACGGCCCGGCGATGTGCTGCTCTTCTCGACCTTGCGCGACGAGAAGGTGCGCCTGCCCTATTTCCTGAAATATTACCGCGATCTCGGGATCGGCCATTTCCTGATCGTGGACAATGACAGCAGCGACGGCAGCGCCGATTACCTCGCCGGGCAGCCCGATGTCTCGCTCTGGAGCACGCGGGCGAGCTACAAGGGCGCGCGCTTCGGGATTGACTGGCTCAACTGGTTGCAGGGGCGCCATGGGCACGGTCACTGGACGCTCGTCGTCGATCCGGACGAATTCCTCATCTATCCGTTCTGCGATACGCGCCCGATCCGCGCGCTGACCGACTGGCTCGACGCGAGCGAAATCAGAAGCTTTGGCGCGATGCTTCTGGACATGTATCCCAAGGGGCCGATCGACGCGGTGCCCTACCGCCCCGGACAGGACCCGTTCGAAATCGCCGCCTGGTTCGATCCGGGAAATTACACGATCAGGCGCAACCCGCTCTACGGCAATCTCTGGATTCAGGGCGGGCCGCGCGCGCGGGTGTTCTTTGCCGACAGGCCGAAAAAGGCGCCCGCCCTCAACAAGACGCCGCTGGTGCGCTGGGACCGGCGCCATGCCTATGACAGCTCGACCCACATGCTGCTGCCGCGCGGCCTCAACCTCACCTATGACGCATGGGGCGGCGAGAAGGCGAGCGGCATCCTGCTGCACGCCAAGTTTCTCGACACCTTCGCCGCCAAGGCCGAGGAGGAGCTCCGCCGCCGTCAGCATTACGCCGGCAGCGTCGAATACAAGGCCTATGCCGAGCGCGTGCGCGACGATCCCGAACTCTGGTGCAAATGGTCCGAGAAATACATAAACTGGCGGCAGCTGGAAATCCTCGGGCTGATGTCCAAGGGCAACTGGGCCTGAGATGGAGAGCGGCGGGAACATGAGCCTCGGCATCGTGATGCTGGTTCACACGGCCTTCGAGCGCGCCGAACAGGTGGCGCGGCACTGGGCGGCGTCGGGCTGTCCGCTGGTGATCCATGTCGATCGCGCGGTGCCGGAGAGGGCGTATCGGGCCTTTGTCAAAGCGCTCTCGGACCTGCCGGATCTGCGCTTTGCCCGGCGGCATCGCTGCGAATGGGGGATGTGGGGGCTGGTGGCGGCGACACAGGATGCCAGCACGATCATGCTGCGCGAATTTCCGGCCGTGCGCCATGTCTATCTCGCCTCCGGGTCCTGCCTGCCGCTGCGCCCGGTGCAGGAACTGATCGATTATCTCGCCGCGCGCCCGCAGACCGATTTCATCGAGAGCGCGACCACCGCGGACGTGCCCTGGACCATGGGCGGGCTCGACGAGGAACGCTTTACCCTGCGCTTTCCGTTTTCCTGGCGCAGGCGTCGCCGGCTGTTCGACGGCTATGTGGCGCTGCAACGGCGGCTCGGGCTGCGGCGGCGCATTCCCGACGGGATCGTGCCGCATATGGGCAGCCAGTGGTGGTGCCTGACGCGCGAGACCCTCGCGGCGATCCTCGACGATCCCGATCGCCGGGCCATTGACCGCTATTTCTCGAAGGTCTGGATCCCCGACGAGAGCTATTTCCAGACGCTCGCGCGCAAACATTCCCGCCAGATCGAGAGCCGGTCGCTGACGCTGTCGAAATTCGACCACCAGGGCAAGCCGCATGTCTTCTACGACGATCACCTTCAGCTGCTGCGGCGCTCGGATTGTTTCGTCGCGCGCAAGATCTGGCCATCCGCCAACCGGCTCTACGAGGCGTTCCTGACCGATCAGGCCGGCGCCATGAGCCGCACCGAGCCCAACCCCGGCAAGATCGACCGCGTCTTTGCCAAGGCGATGGAGCGGCGTGTGCGCGGGCGGCCCGGCCTCTACATGCAGAGCCGCTTTCCGGTGGAGGGGCGCGAGAACGGGCTGACCTGTGCGCCCTACGCGGTCTTTGAGGGGTTTTCCGAACTGTTCGAGAATTTCGAGCCGTGGCTGGCGCGGATGACGGGGGCGCGCGTGCATGGTCATCTTTTTGCGCCCGAACGTGCCGAATTCGCCGATGGCGAGACGGTCATGACCGGCGCGCTCAGCGACAGCGCGGCGCTGCGCGACTACAATCCGCGCGCCTTTCTCGCCAGCCTGATCTGGAACACGCGCGGCGAGCGGCAGTGCTTTCAGCTGGGCCCCGGGGACGTTTTCGAGGATGTCGAGCGGTTCATCGCGCGCGACGCCAATGCGCAGGTCTCGGTGATTTCCGGGGCCTGGGCGGTGCCGCTCTTCCGGTCCGGTGGCGATGTCGCCGCGATCCGGCAGGAGGCCGCGCGGCTTCAGGCGCGCGAGGCGGCGCATCTCGCGGTGCTGCGCGCGCAATCGACGCGGGCGCGGGTGCGGATCTGGACCATGGCGGAATTCGTCGAATCGCCGGTGGAACCCCTCCAGAGCATCCTCGCAGAGATCGGACAGGCCAATCCGCGCGGCCTTGCCGAGGTGCCGCGCATGGCGGATCTGACGGGATTCGAGCAGTTTCTCCAGGACCTCAAGAACCAGGGGATGCACCCCTATCTGATGGGCGATTTCCGCGCCGGGACGGGGCTGCACCCCTCGCCCGACGCGCAGCGCAAGCCCTATCTGGCGCGGTGACCCGGGATGACGGCACGTTTCGATTATTTCGTGATCTTCGCGGAAATGCGCACGGGGTCGAATTTCCTCGAGGCCAATCTCAACGCCTTCGAGGGGATCACCTGCCATGGCGAGGCATTCAACCCGCATTTCATCGGCTATCCCAACCGCACCGAAATTCTCGGGCTGAGCCAGGCGCAGCGCGACGACGATCCTGCCCGCCTGATCGGCGCGATCAAGGCGCAGGAAGGGGGTATCGGAGGGTTTCGCTATTTCCACGACCACGATCCGCGCGTTCTCGATCTCATGCTCGACGACCCGCGTTGCGCCAAGATCGTGCTCAGGCGCAACCCGATCGACAGCTTCGTGTCGTGGAAGATCGCGCAGGCCACCGGCCAATGGAAGCTGACCAATATCAAGCGGCGGCGCGACAGCAAGGTGATCTTCGACGCCGCGGAATTCGCGCGCTATCTGGCGGCGTTGCAGGCGTTTCAGGCGATGCTGCACAATCGTCTCCAGACCAGCGGGCAGACGGCGTTCCATGTCCATTACGACGATCTGCGCGATGTCGCGGTGATGAACGGGCTGGCGCGCCATCTGGGATGCGCGGCGCGGCTTGCCGCTCTCGATGCGTCGCTCAAGCCGCAGAACCCCGAGCCGCTGGAAAGCAAGGTCGAGAATTACGATGAGATGGTGCGCGCGCTGGCGCGGCACGATTTCCTCGATCTCGGGCGCAGCCCGAATTTCGAGCCACGCCGCAGCGCAGCCGTGCCCGGCTTCGTGACCGGGGCGCGCGCGCCGCTGCTCTTCATGCCGATCCCCTCCGGCCCGCAGGCGGCGCCGCGCGGCTGGCTGGCGGCGCTCGACGGGGTGCGCGAGGCGGACCTGCCGACGAGGCTCGGCCAGGGTGCGCTCCGGCGCTGGATGCGGCGCAATCCGGGGCACCGGCGATTCACCGTGCTGCGCCACCCGGTCGCGCGCGCCCATGCGGCGTTCTGCGACAGGGTGCTGGTCAAGGGGCCGGGCTGTGACCGCGAATTGCGCCGCACATTGCGCCAGGTCTATAAGCTGCCGATCCCCCGCGGCTGGCCCGATGCGGGCTATGACCTCGCGGCGCACCGGGCGGCCTTTGTGGCGTTCCTGGGGTTTCTCAAGGCCAATCTCGCCGGGCAGACCGCGCTCCCCGTCGATGCGCATTGGGCGACGCAGGCGGCGCTGATCGAGGGGATGGCGCAATTCGGCGCGCCCGACCTGATCCTGCGCGAGGCGGAAATGGCGCCATGGCTCACCGCGCTGGCGCGGCAGGTGGGCTATCCGGACCCGCCGCCGCCACCGCCTCCGGCGGCCACGGCCCCCTTCGATCTGGCGGCGATCCACGATGGCGAGATCGAGCAGGCGACGCGCGCGGTCTATCTGCGCGACTACACGCTGTTCGGTTTCGGCAACTGGCGCTGAGGCGGTTCAGGCGGCCTGGGCCGCCTGCGCCTCGGTCATGATCGTGTAGAGCGTGGCCGGATCGTCATTGGCGCGCAGCTTGGCGCAGAGCGAGGGCTCGCGCAGCGTGCGCGAGACCAGCGCCAGCGCCTTGAGATGCTCCACCCCGGCATCGAGCGGCGCGAAGAGGCCAAAGGCGATATCGACCGGCTGGCGGTCCACGGCCTCGAACTCGATCGGGGTGTCGAGCACGACGAGCACGCCCACCACCCGATCCAGCCCGTCGAGCCGCGCATGAGGCAGCGCGACCCCGTGCCCCACCCCCGTCGGCCCGAGGCTCTCGCGTTCCAGGAGCGCCTCGACGGCGAGGGAATGCGAGATGCCGTAAGCCGCCTCCACGAGCGCGCCAAGCTCGTTCATAAGGCGTTTCTTGCTGGTGATGCCGGACAGGGCACGCACCGCCTCGGGCTTGAGGAGCATGGGGATATCCATATCTTTCGTCGCATCGACAGGCGCGCGCCTGTCCCTTCCGATCAGGGGTCAATCCAGCCGATATTGCCGTCCTCGCGGCGATACACGACGTTGACCGTTTCCTTGCCTTCCTTGCGGAATACGAGGACCGGGGCACCAGCCAGTTCCATCTGCATCACGGCCTCGCCGACCGAGAGCGAGGGGATCCTGGTCTCGATCTCGGCAATGATGATCGGCTGAAGGCTGTCGGGCTCCGCGTCCGTCTCCGCATCGTTCGCGGCGAGGATATACGCGGATGCACCGAAGAGTTCAACCGGCTCCGCGCGGTCGCGGTAATGGTCCTTGAGGCGGCGCTTGTAGCGGCGAAGCTGCTTTTCCATCTTCTCGGCGCAGGCGTCGAAGGCGGCGTAGATTTCATGCGCCCTGGCGCGCGCCTGCGCGGTAAGCCCGGTGGAAAGATGCACGACCGCCTCGCAGGCGAATTCGCTCGCGCTCTTGGAGAATGTGACCTGCGCGGTGGTCGGGCGCTCGGCATACTTGTCCACGATGATATCGAGCTGCTCCTTGACATGGGTTTGCAGGGCCTCGCCGATGTCGATCTGCTTTCCACTGATCTGATAGCGCATCTTGCCTCCTTCATTTGACAGACCGGTTGCGTCCCGGCCCGGACGGGCCGCGATCAGGTCCGGTTTTTGATGCTGATGGATGACACGTGTTGATATTTTGCGAACCCGGGCGCGAGGCGCGGAAGCGATGCGGAATTCGGGGCGCGATCACCACATGTCATGACTCGATTGACGCCCGTCCCGCCCCGTTTGTCAATCTCTTTAGCACGCTCTCGCGGCCTGTTGGCAGGGGCGCGCTCAGGAGATGCGGAAGCTGTCGCCGAGATAGACCCGGCGCACATTCTCGTTCTCGACCACATCGCGCGGCGTGCCGGACATGAGCACGCGGCCATCGTGCAGGATATAGGCGCGGTCCACGATCTCGAGCGTTTCGCGCACGTTGTGATCGGTGATCAGAACGCCGATGCCGCGCTTCTTCAGGTCGGCGACAAGGTGGCGGATATCGCCCACCGAAATCGGATCGACCCCGGCAAAGGGCTCGTCGAGCAGCAGGTAGCGAGGATTTGCCGCAAGACAGCGCGCGATCTCCACGCGCCGCCGCTCACCCCCCGAGAGCGCCATGGCCGGTGCGCGGCGCAGGTGCTCGATGGAGAATTCCGACAGCAATTCCTCCAGCCGCTCGCGGCGGCGGGCGCGCTTGGGTTCAATGATGTCGAGAATCGCCATGATGTTGTCCTCGACCGACAGGCCGCGAAAGATCGACATTTCCTGCGGCAGATAGCCGATGCCACGCTTGGCGCGGCGATACATCGGCAGCGCGCTCACGTCGCGCCCGTCGATATAGATATGCCCGCCCTCGGGAAAGATCAGCCCGGCGATGGCGTAGAAGGTCGTGGTCTTGCCCGAACCGTTCGGCCCCAGAAGCGCGACCACCTCGCCCTCGTCGAGATGCAAGGAGACATCGCGGATCACGACCTTTTTCTTGTAGCTCTTGCGCAGCCCGACGATGCGCAGGCCGGGCGCGTCACGGGTATGCGCGAGGGCGAGGGCCGGCGCGGTCACGGGCGGTCCTGCGGGCCGAGGATGGTCCGGACACGGCCCGACACCTGCGCGGTGCCGGCATTGGTGTCCACGATCACGCGATCGCCCGAAATCGCGTTCGCGCCCTGCACCAGCAGCACGTCGCCGCGCAGCTCGATCCTGCCGGTCACGAGATTGTAGGCTGCCTCGCGCGCCTCGGCCGCGTCGGCGCCGCTGGTGAGCGTCACCCCGCCCGAGGCCTCGAGCGTCTCGATGCCGCTGCGGTCCGGCAGGTAGATCACCCGCACGCGCGGTGCGGCAAGCCGCATCCCGCCCCGCGAGATCACCACATCGCCGGTGAACAGCGCGGAATTGTCGTTCTGATCGACGCCGAGCGATTCCGACGTGACCTCGATCGCGGCGCCGGCGTCCTGCGCAGCCTGGCCAAAGGAGAACGCCCCCTGCGCCATGGCGAGGCCGGGCAGGGCGCAAAGCGCGACAAGGGATACGACCCGGCTGAGGAAAGTCACTGATCCATGCTCCCGGCTGATTGCGGCTGGTATATCAGCACGACGCCGCTGGTGAAAAGCACTTCGGCGCTGTCGGTCGCCGCGTTGTGATGGAGGATCATGCGCCCCGCCTCGATGGTGCCGATCGGCCCCTCTGCGCGCACCGGTCCCGCGCTTTCGGCATGGAGCACGTCGAGCCGCGCATCGAGCCGCCCGGCGTCGATCACATAGCCGGTGGAGGAGGTGATCCGCACCCCGCCGAGCAGGGCCGCGGTCATCGCCCTCTGGTCGAGCCGCGCCTCGCCCGCGCGCAGCGCGATCACCGCCCCGCCCGCCAGCCGGATTTCCCCGCGCACCTGATTGGCGCTCGCCCGTTCGGTCGAGCCGGCATCGGGCCGCGCCATGTCGGCGGCGATGATCACCGCGTCGCCCTGCGCGGTGACGCCCGCGAAGCTCGGGTTGGTGAGCCCCATCTCCTGCGCGCGGCGTTCGAGGTCGATCCCGGACAGCGGCACGGATTTCGTCGGATCGACGGTGCGCGCGATGAGAAACAGCGTGGACAGGAGGCCGAGCGCGGCGAGCGGCAGGAGGATCTTCATCCACGCGACGATGCGCGAATAGGTGTTATCCGCGCGCGCCATGGCTCAATGCGCGAAGATGTCGGTCTCGGGCCAGCCCGCGAGGTCGAGCCGCGCGCGCGTGGGCAGGAAATCGAAACAGGCCTGTGCCAGTTCGCGCCGTCCCTCGCGTGCGAGCATGGCATCGAGCCGCTCGCGCAGCGCATGGAGATGGAGCACGTCGGAGGCGGCATAGTCGAGCTGCGCGGGGCTGAGGCGCGCGGCCCCCCAGTCCGAGCTCTGCTGCTGCTTGGAGATGTCCACGCCCAGAAGCTCCTGCAAGAGGTATCTCAGCCCGTGCCGGTCGGTATAGGTGCGCACCAGTTTCGAGGCGATCTTGGTGCAATAGGCCGGCGCGGCGAGCGCGCCGAAGGCGTGATACATCGCGGCGATGTCGAAGCGCCCGAAATGAAAGAGCTTGAGCGTGTCCGGATCGCTCAGCAGCCGCTCCAGATTCGGGGCGCGCGTCTGCCCCTGTGCCACCTGCACCAGATGCGCATCGCCATCCCCGCCCGAGAGCTGCACGAGGCAGAGCCGGTCGCGCAGCGGGTTGAGCCCCATTGTTTCGCAGTCGATCGCCACGACCGGGCCGAGGTGGAGCGTGTCGGGCAGGTCGCCCTGATGAAGATGGTTCGCCATGAGATGCCTTCTTGCCCCGGGATCGAGGCGCTGTCGGGTCGGATATGCCCCGGCTGCTTAGGCGCATTTGCCCCCTCTCTCAAGCGGGATATGGGGGCCAAGGCGCGCGAAATCCAGCCGCGCGCGCGCCGATCCGCCTTGCGGATGCGCGGTCGCTCGGCCACAAGGTAGGGCGTTCAGCCGAGGATCCTGCCATGCCCCGCCCCGAGCCAAGCCTGCCCCGCGCCGCCGACCATCTGGCGCGGCGGCTCTTTGAGGCCGGGTGCCGCCATGCCTTCGGGATGCCGGGCGGCGAGGTTCTGACGGTGATGGATGCGCTGGCGCGCGCCGGGATCGAGGTGGTTCTGGCGCGGCACGAGAATGCGGCGGCCTTCATGGCCGAGGGGGTCTGGCACCGCACCGGCGCGCCGGGGATCCTGATTGCCACGCTGGGACCGGGGGTTCTGAATGGCGTCAACGCGATTGCCAACGCGCATCAGGACCGGGTGCCGCTCATCGTGCTGTCGGGCTGTGTCGATGCCGATGAGGCGCTGAGCTATACCCATCAGATCCTCGATCACGCGGCGGTGCTGGCGCCGATCACCAAGGCCACGTTCCGCCTGACCGCGAAAGGGGCCGACATCATCGCCGACAAGGCCGTGGGCATCGCCACCGAGGGCCGCCCCGGCCCGGTGCATATCGACGTGCCGATGTCCGTGGCAGATGAGCGGGTCGCCCTGCCGCGCCTGCGCCGCCGCCCCGATGCCGTGCCGATGGTGCCCGCCGCACCGGATCAGGCGCGCGACTGGCTGGCGGGGGCAGAGCGCCCGGTAATGATCGTCGGGCTCGACGCGGTGAACGAGGGCGCGGGGGCGGTGATACAGGAGGTGGCCGAGCGCCTGCACATTCCGGTCATCACCACCTACAAGGCCAAGGGGATCCTTCCCGAGACGCACCCGCTCTGCCTTGGTGGCGCGGGCCTCTCGCCTTTGGCCGATGGCATCCTCGTGCCGCTGGTGCAGCAGGCTGACCTGATCCTCTGCGTGGGCTATGACCCCATCGAGATGCGCCCCGGCTGGCGCGAGATCTGGGATCCCGCGCAGGTGCGGGTGATCGACATCGCCGCCGTGCCCAACGATCATTACATGCATCAGGCGACGATGAATATCGTCGGCGCCTGCGGCCCCTCGCTCAGTGCGATTGCCGAGGGTGTCCCCCCCCGCGCCACATGGCCGGGCGGCGAGGTGGCCGAGGCGCGCGCGGCGCTGGCCCGGGCCTTTCCCGACACCGACGAATGGGGGGCTGCGGCGGTGATCGCCGAGGCGCGCGCGGTGCTGCCCGAGAACAGCATCATCACCGTGGACAGCGGTGCGCATCGCATCCTCTTGTCGCAGATGTGGGTCGCGCATCACCCCCGCGCGGTGCTGCAATCCACCGCGCTTTGCACCATGGGCTGCGCCGTGCCGCTGGCGATGGGCGCGAAACTCGCCACGCCCGAGGCCACGGTGGTGAGCTTTTCCGGCGATGCCGGGTTCCTGATGGTCGCGGGCGAGTTGTCCACCGTCGCCGAACTCGAATTGCCGGTGATCTTCGTGGTGTTCGTCGATGCCAGCCTCGCGCTCATCGAGAAGAAACAGCGCGAGCGGCAGATGAGCAACCTCGCCGTCGATTTCGGCCGCCACGATTTCGCCGCCATCGGGCGCGCCTTTGGCGGGAATGGCGTGCGGGTGACGAACCGGGCGGGATTGCGCGCCGCGCTCCAGGAGGCGCAGGCCGCCGACCGTTTCACCGTGATCGCCGCCGAGATCGACCGCGGCTCTTATGACAACCGTATCTGAGGAGGTGCCCATGCCCGGCCCGCTTGATGGTCTTGTCGTTCTCGATCTGAGCCGGATTCTGGCCGGTCCCACCTGCACCCAGCTTCTGGGCGATCTGGGGGCCGAGGTGATCAAGATCGAGAGCCCCGAGGGTGACGACACGCGCGGCTGGGGTCCGCCCTTCCTCCACGATGCCGAGGGTCGGCCCACGGACCTTTCGGCCTATTTCATGTGTGCCAATCGCAACAAGAAATCGGTGGCGGTGGACCTGACCGACCCGCAGGCGCAGGCCATGCTGCGCGATCTGGCGGGCCGCGCCGATGTGGTGATCGAGAATTTCAAGCCCGGCGGCCTGCGCAAATATGGCCTCGATCACGAGACGCTTTGCACCGCATATCCCGGCCTTGTCTATTGCTCGATTTCCGGCTTCGGCCAGATAGGGCCGAACCGCGACAAGCCGGGCTATGACCTCATGGCGCAGGGATATGCCGGGATCATGTCGATCACCGGCGAGGCGGGCGGCGAGCCGATGAAGGTGGGCGTGGGCGTGGCCGATATCGTCTGTGGCCTTTATGCCGCGACGGGGATTCTCGCCGCGCTGCGCCACCGGGATGCCACCGGCGAGGGCCAGCATATCGACCTGGCGCTGGTCGATGCGACGATGTCCTGGCTGGCCAACCAGGGGCTGAATTACCTGACGACCGGGGTCTCGCCCCTGCGCGCCGGCAATGCGCATCCCAATATCGTGCCCTATCAGGTCTTTGCCACCTCGGACGGTCATGTGATCGTCGCCGTCGGCAATGACAGCCAGTTCGCGCGGTTCTGCGACTATCTCGGCCACCCGGAATGGGCCGCCGATGCGCGCTTTGCCACCAATCCCGCGCGCCTCGCGAATCGGGAGGTGCTTGTGCCGATGATCGCGGCGGCGCTGGCCGGGCGTGCGATGCAGGAGGTGATCGCGGGGCTGGAGGCGCGCAAGGTGCCGGTGGGTCCGGTCAACACCATCGGGCAGGCGCTCGAGAGCGATCAGGCGCAGGCCCGCGGCATGACCGTGACCCTGCCCGCGCCGCAGGTGGCAGGAGGCGAGGTGCGGCTCATCGGCAATCCGCTCAGGTTTTCGCGCACGCCGGTGAGCTATCGCAGCGCGCCGCCCGGCATCGGGGCCGATACGGCCCTGGTGCTGGGGCAGGATGACGAGGGCAGGTAACGCGCGCTCACGCGCAGGTGATTTGCCGCGACCCGGCGAAGGGCGTAGCCCTTGGGAAAGCAGCCGGAGGGACAGCCATGCCGAGATTTCTGAAACTTGTCGCCATTCTCATGTTGTTTGCGGGCAGCGCGCAGGCGCTCGAGCCGCGCGCGGGCTGGGTCATCGTGCAAAGCGACAAGTCCTTCGAGGATCTGGTCAAGGCGGTCAACGCCGTGGTCGAAGAGGCCCCGATCCGCATCGTGACGCAGGCGAGCGCCTCGGCCGGGGCGAAGATGCAGGGGATCGACATCCCCGGCAACCGGGTGTTCGGCCTCTACCGCAACGACTATGCGCGCCGGATGCTGGATGCGAGCCTCGCCGCCGGAATCGAGGCCCCGATCCGGCTCTATGCGACCGAGAATGCCGATGGCACCTCGACGCTCGCCTACAAGACCCCGAGCCACGTCTTTGCCCCCTATTTCGACGAGGGTGGCGAGGCGCTGCGCGCGCTCGCGGCCGAGCTCGACGGCGTGTTCGACAGTGTGGCGCGCGCGGCGGTCGCGCATTGACGGGCTGCTGAACAGGGAATGCGGGGACTGTCCTGAATTCTGTGCCCTGGCGTGGGAAACCCCTGATGAGGAGAGCCATGTGAGAGCATCGACAAGGATCTTCTGGACCGGCTGAAGGAAGGCCGTTCTCCCGGTGGTTTCGGGCACTTGCACCTGCACCGGCACGGTGCCTGCGGGCGTGTCGATGCGACCGGGCTTGTCGCCGTTGGCATGGCCTTGGGCGGCAGGGGGCGATTGCAGAGCCACGCGCCGGGAAACTGCTCGTGCTCGATGAAGCACGCGACCGGCTGCCGCTGGCGGATCAGGCGCAGCCTTGTCGCGCCATCGGGCCGGGGCTGAGCCGGACGAAGGGCGGCTCTTCGGGAGAGCGATCTGTCGAGGCGTCACCGCGGGTTCATGTTTGTCTGTCGGGCAGGAACTTCGTCAACACCTGCCGACAGGCCGCCTTCTCTGAGGAGGAACGCCACGATATCCGTCATGCCCTGCCCGTCACGCAGCCGGGCCAATACATGGGGCCGCGCGCCGCGTGCCTGCGCCGTGTCGCGTTCAAGCTGCGCCAGATCGACGCCGACATGAGGGGCGAGGTCGGTCTTGTTGACCACCAGGAGATCCGATTTCGTGAGGCCCGGCCCGCGTTTGCGCGGGATGTCCTGCCCGGCGGCGGTGTCGATCACATAGATCGTGAGGTCCGCGAGTTCCGGACTGAAGGTCGCGGCGAGATTGTCGCCGCCGGATTCGATCAGGATGAGGTCGAGGTCGGGAAAGGCGGCGGTCAGGTCGGCGACGGCGGCGAGGTTGATCGAGGCATCCTCGCGGATCGCGGTATGCGGGCAGCCGCCGGTTTCGACCCCGCGAATGCGATCGGCGGGCAGCACCTGCGCGCGCAGGAGAAAGTCCGCATCCTCGCGCGTGTAGATATCGTTGGTGATCACCGCCATCGAGAGGCGCGGCGCGAGCGCCCGCGCCAGCGCCGCCGTGAGCGTGGTCTTGCCCGCGCCCACCGGGCCGCCGATGCCCACGCGCAGCGGGCCGTTCATGGGGGTGTCCTTCATGTCCGGAATATCCTCACCTCCTGCACCTCATGGCGCAGCGCCGCCAGATCGCCGGCCAGCGCGCAGGTGCCCAGATCGTCAAGTGTGGCGGTGGCCGCGCGGCGGGCCAGATCATCGATCAGCGGCAAGAGCCGCGCCAGCACCGTCTGCCCCTCGCTCTGGCCCAGCGGCACGTGGCGGATGGCGATGGTCACGAGGTTGCCGGCAAAGCCTTGGAGATAGAGCGCGATCACATCGCGCGCGGGCAGGCCAAGCGGCGCCGCCGCCTCGCCCACGGCCACGGGCAAAAGGCGCGGCGGCAGGGCGCACCCGGTGATCCCGGCAACAGTCCGGGCAAAGGCCGCGCCCTGCTCGGCGCTTTCCTGCAAGCGTTCTGCCGAGGGCTGCAAGGCGCGCGCCAGATCGTCGAGCGCGTCGCAGTCCCCCTCCAGCGCGCGTGAAAGCAGCACCGCATCCTGCCAGCCCGCACCGAAGCGCAGGATGTTGCCAAGCCAGACCTCAAGGCTTTTCGCGTCCTGCACGACCCCTCCCGCGATCTCGGCCTCCAGCCCATGCGAATAGGCGAAGGCCCCGGTGGGAAAGGCCGGGGAAAGCCATTGGGTGAGCGTGAGATGCGCGGGCGTGAGCATCAGGCGTGGCTGTGATGGGTATGGCCATGGTCGTGCCCCCCATGGTCGTGCCCCATGGTGCGGCCCTTGCCATAGGCCCCGCCCTCGGGGCGGAAGGGGCCGGTGACGGGGGTCAGATCCGCGCCCAGATGCGCCAGCATCGCCTCGATGACGTGATCGCGCCGGATCGTCAGGCGATCCGCGGCGATCTGGCAGGGCGTGTGGCGGTTTCCGATATGCCAGGCGAGGCGCGCGATATCGCCGCGCACCTCGATCAGATCCTCGGGCGCGGGTTCCACCGCCACCGCGCGGCCATCGTCGAGCGCGAAGCCCCAGAAATCGTCAAGGTTGGTCACCTCCGCCAGATCGACGAGAAACACGAGCCCACCCCGCCCCACCAGCCGTTTGCGCCGCATGAGCCGCGCGTCATAGTCGAGCACGACCGTATCCGTGACGGTCGCGGGGGCGTGGGGCAGCAGGAGGCGGGCGACGGGCAGATCGGTCATGGGCGGCCTCAATACAGGAAATAGCGTTGCGCCAACGGCAGTTCGGTGGCGGGCGCGCAGGTCAGCAGCTCACCATTCGCGCGCACCTCGTAGGTTTCGGGGTCCACCTCGATCTCGGGGGTAAGGTCGTTGAGGATCATGTCGGCCTTGCCGATCTTGCGCGTGTTCGCCACCGGCAACGTGTCCTTGGCGAGGCCAAGCGCCGCGCCGATCCCGTCCGCCTGTGCCGCGGCACTCACGAACAGCACCGAGGAGCGTTCCAGCGCCCGCCCGAAGGCACCGAACATCGGGCGCGAATGCACCGGCTGCGCGGGGATGGAGCCGTTCGGGTCGCCCATCTGCGCCAGAACGATCATGCCGCCCATCAACACCATTTCCGGTTTCGCGCCAAAGAACGCCGGATCCCAGAGCACCAGATCGGCGCGCTTGCCGGGGGTGATGCTGCCGATATGGGCGCTTATCCCATGCGCGATGGCGGGGTTGATGGTGTATTTGGCGATGTAGCGTTTGACGCGGGCATTGTCGTTGTCGCCGGTCTCTTCCGCCAGCCGCCCGCGCTGTCTGCGCATCTTGGAGGCGGTCTGCCAGGTGCGGATGATCACCTCGCCCACCCGCCCCATGGCCTGACTGTCCGAGGCCATGACCGAAAACGCGCCCATGTCGTGCAGGATATCCTCGGCGGCGATGGTCTCACGCCGGATGCGGCTTTCGGCAAAGGCTACGTCCTCGGGGATCGCGCGGTCGAGGTGGTGGCAGACCATCAGCATGTCGAGATGTTCCTCGATCGTGTTGACGGTGTAGGGCATGGTCGGGTTGGTCGAGGAGGGCAGCACGTTCGGCGCCGCGACCACCTTCATGATGTCGGGCGCGTGCCCGCCGCCCGCGCCCTCGGTGTGATAGGCGTGGATGGTGCGGCCCTTGATGGCGGCGAGGGTGTTCTCGACAAAGCCGCTTTCATTGAGCGTGTCGGTGTGGATCATCACCTGCACGTCCATGTCATCGGCGACCGACAGGCAACAGTCGATGGCTGCGGGCGTGGTGCCCCAGTCCTCGTGCAGCTTGAGTGCGCAGGCCCCGGCGCGCACCTGCTCGATCAGCGCCTCGGGCAGGCTGGCATTGCCCTTGCCCGCAAGGCCCACGTTCATCGGAAAGGCATCGAGCGATTGCAGCATCCGCCCGATATGCCACGCCCCCGGCGTGCAGGTGGTGGCGAGCGTGCCATGCGCGGGGCCGGTGCCGCCGCCCAGCATGGTGGTGATGCCCGAATGCAGCGCGTCGTCGATCTGCTGCGGGCAGATGAAATGGATATGCGCGTCGAACCCGCCGGGGGTGAGGATGCGGCCCTCTCCGGCGATGACCTCGGTGCCGGGGCCGATGACGATATCGACGCCCGGTTGCGTGTCGGGATTGCCCGCCTTGCCGATGGCGGCGATGCGGCCGTCGCGCAGGCCGAGATCGGCCTTGGTGATCCCCTGATGATCGACGATGAGCGCATTGGTGATGACCGTGTCCATCGCGCCATCTGCTCGCGTGGTCTGCGATTGGCCCATCCCGTCGCGGATCACCTTGCCGCCGCCGAATTTCACCTCCTCGCCATAGGTGGTGAGATCGCGCTCCACCTCGATGATCAGATCGGTATCGCCAAGGCGCAGCCGATCACCCGTGGTGGGGCCATACATGGCGGCATAGGCGGCGCGGGGGATTGTGTGTGGCATTACAAGGCTCCCGTGGCATGACCTGCGTCGCCGCGCAGCGCCCGACCGCGGGGGGGCGCTGCAACAGTTGCGGCGGGGCGTTTCATGGTGCGGCCGCGGATGGCAGAGGCACGGGCACGACGCGGGCGGACTTGAGAACGAGGGCGGCGCCTGCCTGGGCGGGCGCTTTCGCGGGACGGGGCCATTTGCCCGGACATCTCGCAGAGGATCGACGCTTCAATCTTTGGCGGCGTTGATAAGCGCCTGCCGGGGGGCAGGCAGGCGCTGCCCGGCGTTGCCGCCGGGCGGGCGTTGACGGTAAGGGCATGCGCCTTGATTCCGCGCAAGTGGCTCCTTGGAACGCACCCGTGCATCACAAATCCCCCATCACCTGCCCGTTGAACCCGAACACCCGCCGCGCGCCGCCACAGGGCACAAGGCGCACCTCGCGCCGCTGTCCCGGCTCGAAGCGCACGGCGGTGCCTGCGGGAATATCGAGCCGTTGCCCGCGTGCGGCGGCGCGGTCAAACTCAAGCCCGCTGTTGGCCTCGGCGAAGTGGTAATGGCTGCCCACCTGCACCGGACGGTCGCCGGTATTGGCGACCAGGAGCACGGTGGCCTCCGCCCCTGCGTTCAGGATGATCTCGCCCTCGGCGGGAAAGAGTTCTCCGGGGATCATTTGCGGCCACGGCCCAGGACATATCCGCCCGCGAGGGCGAGAAGGCCCACCACCACCAGCCACAGCGCGTCGATACCATGCGGGTGCATGTGCGGGCCCGCATGGGCCTGCGCGAGCGTGGGCAGGAACAGGACAGGGATCAGGTAGCGCATTGGGGAACTCCTCTCAGCGGATGGGGTTGTGGACGGTCACCAGCTTGGTGCCGTCGGGGAAGGTCGCCTCGACCTGCACGCAATGGAGCATTTCGGGGATGCCCTCCATGCACTGCCCGGACCTGATGACATGCGCGCCCGCCTCCATGAGGTCGGCCACGCTGCGGCCCTCGCGCGCGCCCTCGACCACGAAATCGGTGATCAGTGCCACCGCCTCGGGGTGGTTGAGGCGGACGCCACGGGCAAGGCGCCCACGCGCCACCATGGCGGCGAGCGAGATCAGCAGCTTGTCCTTTTCGCGGGGGGTGAGGTTCATCGCGTGTCGCTCCTAGTTCTGCCAGACGCGGGGCAGCGGGCCGGGGCGCAGGGCGCGCACCAGCCGCATGACCTGACGGCGCAGCGGCCAGCCGTCACCCGCCATGAGGCGGATCACCAGCCTGCCGTCAAAGCCCGAGGCGCCAGCGGTGACGCCCGCTTCGGTCAGTTCCGCGCGAATGCGACCCACGGCATCCTCGGCCCCCTGCGCCACCAGCGCCAGCGTGGCGAAGGCGCGCGCGCCTTGCAGGATCGCGGGACCGGCGGTGAGGGCCTCGGTCGAGAGGTGCAGCGGCTCGATCAGCACGGGACGCCCGGCGCGGGTGATGCGGCGGGTGTCGCGCAGGGTGGTGCGCGCGACGGTCTCGCCCATGGCGGCGCGGCCAAGGACCACCGATTCGAGCATCAGGCAGGAAGCGTCCTGTGCCAGGTCGATGGTGGTTTCGCGGGACAGGTGGCTGCCGTCGAACAGGATCGTCTCCTGTGGCAGCCAGTCGAGATGCGCGCCCGCCGCAACCCGGTGGTGCACGGTGACGCACGCCGCCGCGCCGGTGCTGCGATAGGCGCGTTCGGCGGTCTGCGTGGTGCCGGTGGCGCGACAGCCGGGGTCGAGATCGAGCCGCAAGGACAGCCGGTCGCCCCCGGTCAGGCCGCCCGAGGTGTTGAGCAGCACGATCTCGGGGCCCGCCGCGCCGGGATGCAGGAAGGCCCTGGCCGATCCCTGCTGGTGCAGCCGATCAAGCCGCCCGCCATTGGGCCCGGACCGCAGCGTGACATGAGCGGCACCATGGCTGCGCTCATGCGTCGGGGAGGGGGCGGGACAGGCGGTCATGCGGGGCCTCGGGTCAGCTTCATGCCGAGAGGCTAGCGCGCTTGCCCGAGAGCACCAGCGGCGAGGAGCGCGCGCGTGCGCATGGCATGCGCCTACCCCCTCATTTGCCGCAATAACAGGCGGGCCGCCCATCAAATGGACACCTCCCGCAAGAGCCGCGCGCGCTCGACCGTCGCGGCGGGCTCTGACAGGCGGACCTCGCCTCGGTTGAGCACCACCAGATCGTCGGCCAGATCACAGGCGAAATCGAAGAACTGCTCGACCAGCACGATGGCGATCTCGCCCTCGTCGCGCAGAAGGCCGATCACCGCGCCGATCTGCTTGATGATATTGGGCTGAATGCCCTCGGTCGGCTCGTCGAGCAAGAGCACGCGAGGCCGCGCGATGAGTGCGCGCGCGATGGCCAGCTGCTGTTGCTGCCCGCCCGAGAGATCGCCGCCGCGCCGGTCGCGCATCTGCCTGAGCACCGGGAACAGCTCGTAGATGCGGGGCGGGATCGCGTGATCGGATTTGGGCAGGCAGGCAAAGCCCGTCTGCAGGTTCTCGGTCACGGTGAGCAGCGGGAAGATCTCGCGCCCCTGCGGAACATAGGCGATGCCCGCGCGCGCGGCCTGCGCGGCGGTGAGGTGGCGCAGCTCGCGCCCGTCGAGCGTGATCCGCCCGCCCGAATAGGGGTGCCGCCCGGCAATGGCCTTGATGAGGCTGGTCTTGCCCACCCCGTTCGTGCCCATCACCGCCGTCACCGCACCGGGGCGCGCGGTGAGGCTGACGCCGTAAAGGATCTGCGAGGCGCCGTAATGCAGGGTAAGGTTCTCGACGCTCAGCATGGCTCATCTCCCGAGATAGACATCAATCACCTGCCGGTTTTGCGTGACGTGATCGAGGCTGCCCTCGGCCAGAACCGCGCCCTCGTGCAGCACCGTCACCTTGCATCCCAGACGGCGGACGAATTCCATGTCATGCTCGATCACCACCACGGCGCGGGTCTCGGCCGCGCGCCTGAGGATGTCGGTTGTGTGTTCGCGCTCGGCCGGGGTCATCCCGGCGGCGGGCTCGTCCACCAGCAGAAGGCGCGGATCCTGCGCCAGCAGCATGCCGATTTCGAGCCATTGTTTCTGGCCATGGCTGAGATCGCCCGCGCGGCGCGGCAGGTGATCGGCAAGGCCGATTTCGCGGGCCAGTTCGGTGATCCGCGCAGCCTCCTGCCTCGTGCCGCGATAAAGCAGCACGTCGAGCGGGCCGCGTTTGTTCCGGAGGGCCATGGCAAGATTCTCGCGCACGGTCTGTTCCTCGAACACGGTGGGTTTCTGGAATTTGCGCCCGATGCCTTCCCGCGCGATCGCGCTCTCGCTCATCCCCAGCAGCGAGATGTTCTTCTCGCCCCATGTAACCCGCCCCTCGTCGGGTCGTGTCTTGCCGGTGACGATATCCATGAAGGTCGTCTTGCCCGCGCCGTTGGGGCCGATCACGGCGCGCAGTTCCGGCTCGGCGATCTGGATCGAGAGGTTGTTGATGGCCCGGAAGCCGTCGAAGGTGACGCAGACGCCGGAGACTTCGAGAAGGGTGCTCATGGTTTCCTCACCAGCAGATCAAAGAGCCCGCCGATGCCGCGCGGGAAGAAGAGCGTGACGGCGACAAAGCCCAGGCCAAGCAGAACCAGCCACCAGTCGGTCCAGTTGATCGTGTAGAAGCCGAGATTCACATCGGGCGCGCCGCCGCCGGTGAACCAGCTTGAGGCGAGGCTGACGAGTGCCGCGCCGATCACCGCGCCGTAAAGCCGCCCGCGCCCGCCGATGGCCACCCAGACGGCGAGGTAGATGGAGGCGATGGGCGCGATCTCGGCGGGGTTGATGATGCCCGCCTGCGGGTAATAGAGCGCGCCGGCGAGCCCCGATATGACCGCCGTCAGGGTGAAGACGACCAGCTTGTAGCTCTCGACATGGTAGCCCAGAAAGCGCACGCGGGCCTCGTTGTCGCGGATGCCGCGAATGACCGAGCCGAACTTGCCGGAGACGAGCCAGGCGAAGAAGAGATAGCCCGCACCGAGGGCCGCGGCGGAGGCCCAGAAGAACCACAGCGCGATGGTGGATTGCGGCAGGTGCAGCAGGCCGGGGATGTTCTGCAACCCCGAGAGCCCGTTGTTGCCGCGCAAGCCGGTGTCATTCTGGAACAGGTAGAGCGACAGCGCCAGTGTCATCGCCTGCGTCAGGATCGAGAGATAGACGCCCGTGACCCGGCTGCGGAAGGCGAGCCAGCCGAAGACGAGCGCCAGCAGCCCCGGCACCAGCACGACGAAGAGAAGCTGCATGGCCAGGCTGTCGGCGAAGGTCCAGAGCGCGGGCAGTTCGTTGGAGCCCACCACGCCGAAGATCTGTGTGGCGATGGCGTTGGTGATCTCCTCCTGCGTGGGCGGGATCGGGGCGTTTGCCAGCGACTCGATCACGATGCCCTCGGTGCGGGCATACATGAGCCACATGCCGATGGCATAGCCGCCCAGCCCGAAAAAGGCGAAATGGCCGAGGCTGAGGATGCCGCAATAGCCCCAGACGACATCCATCGCCACCGCGATGAGGCACAGGCAGAGCGTCATCCCGAGGATCTTGACCATCGAGGTGGAGAGGAGCGCCATGCCGAAGCCCTCGGCCAGCACCGTGACGCCGAGGGTGAAGAGGCCGAGAAGGCCGAGGAACCACAGCACCGAGGGGGTTCGGGCGAGGAAGCTCTGGCGCGGCGTGATGTCGGGGTTGCCCATGGCTCAGTCTCCCGCCGCGCGGCCCTTGAGGGCGACGATGCCCTTTGGCCGGAACTGGATGAAGAGGATGATGAAGAGGATCATGTAGGTCTGCGCCGCCAGCGTGTTCGACGGATTGAACCACTCGATCCCCTTTTGCAGGAAGCCGATGAGCGACGCCCCCGCCAGCGTGCCCCAGACATTGCCGACACCGCCGACCACCACGGTCATGAAGCTCTGGACGATGTAGTTGGCGCCCATCTCGGAGGTGACCTGCGCATAGAGCCCGATGGCTACGCCCGCGATCCCGGCGATGCCCGAGCCAAGGCCGAAGGTCAGCATGTTGATGCGGTCGGGGTTGATCCCCATCGAGGCGGCCATGCCCGGATTCTGCGTGACCGCGCGCACCTCGAGCCCCAGGCGGGTGCGCCTGAGGATGAAGAGCAGCAGCGCGAGGAAGATGAGGGCGAGGACGAAGATCGCCACGCGGATCGTCGAGATGCCCACGATGTCGTTCAGCGTCAGCGCCCCGCTCAGCCAATCGGGTGCCGTCAGCGGCCGCGCCTGCGTGCCGAAGACGTTCTTGGCCAGCTGTTGCAGGGCGATGGAGATGCCGAAGGTGGCCAGAAGCGTCTCGAGCGGTCTTGTGTAGAGGTGGCGGATCACCAGCCGCTCCATCGCGACGCCCGCGCCGAAGGTGACGACAAAGGCCAGCGGCAGGGCGATCAGCAGGCTGATGGTGTAGTCGGGGATGAAAAGCTGCACGACATAGCCCGTGTAGGCCCCCATCATGATGAACTCGCCATGCGCCATGTTGATGACGCCCATCACGCCGAAGGTGATGGCAAGCCCGATCGCGGCGAGAAAGAAGATCGAGGCGAGCGACAGACCATCGAGCACCAGATCGGCAACCTGGTAGAGGCCGAGCGTGCGGGTGGTGGCGGCGAGCGCATCCTCGGCGGCCTGGGTGATCCGGGGATCGGGTTGCAGGTATTCGGTGTAGAAGACATGGGCGGCGACCGCGCGGGCCATCTCGTCCGGGGCGGCGCGGGGGGGCACCGTGCCCGCCCGTTCCAGCGCCTCGTAGGCGCGGATACGCTCGGCGGTGGTGTTGAGCCGGTGCAGCGGCACGCCGCCGACAGCGCCCTCCACGATATGCTGCGCCAGCACGTCGCGCAGGTCGGCGGCGGTCTGGCGCGGCGGGGCGAGACCCGCGGCCACGAGCCGGTCATGCGCCTGCGCCTCGGTGAGGTCGGTGCCCGGCTCCAGCACGCGGGCGATATTGGCCCCCGCGGGCAGGGCCGCGGCCACACCGTCGCGCGTGGCGGTGAGCTGGTTGAGAACGCCGCGCGCCTCGATGCTGATATCGCCCGCGAGCCCCGCGATCGCGTCGAGACGTTCGGATCGGGTGGGGGCGAACTGGGCGGTCAGCAGGGTGAGAAGGCGCTCCTTGCGGATCTTGAGCGCGGGATCGGTCTCGGTCCCGATGCTCTCGCGGAGCGGTGCGATCTGACTGGCCTCGGCGCTGCGCGCGATGGCGTCGAGTGCCGCGGCGCGGCGGGCGGGATCGGCGGCGTTCAACTCGAAGGGCACGAGGGCGGCGGCCACCTCGCGGCGCACGCCCGCATTGGGGCGGATCTGCTCGATCTCGCGGCTGCCCGGTTCGGCCACCGCCGCGCCGCTGTCGATGTCGATGAGGCGCAGGCGGCTGCCGGTTTTCTCGGCGTAGAAAAACAGCCCGTCCTCGGGGCGCAGGTAAACCTCGCGCGCCTCCCATTTGCGCAGGAAATCGGTGATGCCGGGATGATCGGAGGCCAGAAGCGCCGCGATGACCGGGCCGATGGTGCTGCGCGAGGGGCGTGCAAGCTCTGCCTGATGCTCTTGCAGGAGCGGTTGCAAGGCGGGCTGGGCACCGGCCTCATCCGGGGGCAGGAACAGGAGCCAGGCCAGGATCACCGGCATTGTCACGGCGCGGGAAAGCAGAGCGGTCAAACGCATGGTCGGTTCGGTCCTGGATGGGAAATGCGGTGTAACGGGCCGCGCGGGGGAGGATCCGCGCGGCCCTGTCGGATCAGTAGTTCGAGGTCATCTGCACGCAGGTCGCGGTCTCGGTGTTGAACATGCCGCAGCCCAGATCCTTCCAGTCGCTCTTGAGCGGCGCGCTCTCGGGCAGGTGGTCGGTCCAGGCGTCGCCGGGCACTTCTTCCGTCTGGCTGATGATGTCGAACTGACCATCGGCGCGGATTTCGCCGATGAGCACGGGCTTGGAAAGGTGGTGGTTGGTGTTCATCACCGCCATGCCGCCGGTGAGGTTGGGGAATTCCTGTCCCCACATGGCCGCGCGCACGGCGTCCACATCGGTGGTGCCGGCCTCGGTCACGGCGTTCACCCACATGTTGAAGCCGATGTAATGCGCCTCCATCGGGTCGTTGGTGACGCGCGAGGTGTCGCCGATATAGTCATGCCAGGCGGCGATGAAGGCCTCGTTTTCCGGGGTGTCGGCGGACTGGAAATAGTTCCACGCCGCGAGATGGCCGACGAGCGGGGCGGTGTCGAGGCCCGAAAGCTCTTCCTCGCCGACCGAGAAGGCCACAACGGGGATGTCGGCGGCGTCCACACCTTGCGCGGCCAGTTCCTTGTAAAAGCCCACATTGGCATCGCCGTTGATGGTCGAGATCACGCCCACCCGCTTGCCCGAGGCGCCGAGCGCCACCACGTCGGCGACGATCGTCGCCCAGTCGGAATGGCCGAAGGGGGTGTAGTTGACGAAGATATCCTCCGCCGGGATGCCCTTGGACTTGAGGTAGGAATCGAGGATGTTGTTGGTGGTTCGGGGATAGACATAGTCGGTGCCGAGAAGGGCAAAGCTCTTCACGCCCAGCTCATCGAGGAAGTAATCCACCGCCGGGATCGCCTGCTGGTTGGGCGCGGCGCCGGTGTAGAAGACGTTTCTGGAGCTTTCCTCGCCCTCGTATTGCACGGGATAGAACATCAGCCCGTTGAGTTCCTCGAGCACCGGCAGCGCCGATTTGCGGCTGACCGAGGTCCAGGAACCGAAGATCACGTCCACATCGCTCACCGTCAGCAATTCGCGCGCCTTCTCGGCGAAGAGCGGCCAGTCGGAGGCGGGATCGACGACGACGGCCTCGATCTGGCAGCCCAGGAGCCCGCCCCTGGCATTCTGCTGCTCGACGAGCATCAGCACGGTATCCTTGAGCGTGGTCTCGGAGATCGCCATGGTGCCCGAGAGCGAATGCAGCACGCCCACCTTGATGGGGCAATCCTGCGCGAGCGCCGGGGCGGCGAAGAGCGCGGTCGATGTGGCGAGCCCGGCCAGCACGGTCTTTTTCATGGTCTTGCAACTCCCTTGTCAGGGCTGCGCAGGCGCCTGGAGGCCGGATGCGACTTGTCCGGTGGCGTGGCAGCATCACGTCGGTGTGTCCTCGGGCGGGGGCCGGGGATGAGCCGGACACGCCCGAAGGTCCGCCAATGGAGACGAACAGCCGCAGAAGAGGCGCTATGCCCGGTCCGAGCTATCGTCTTGATCGTGATCGGAGGTGCCGCACAGGGCGTTGCCCTGAATTTGTGCGGCGCGATGCCATCCTGCCCGGTTTGAGCGCAGACGATCCACGCCGCAGCGCAGAATTGGCGCCGCCAGGCGGGCCGTCTCCTGGCATCGTGGCACGAGCCGCGCGGGCCAGTTCACCCGCCAGACCTATACCCCGGCATTGTCCCGGCGCCCATCGAGGATGTCGGTTTCGCTGATCCGCGGCGCGTTGGTCAGATCGGGCGTCAGCATCAACCCGTTCTTCGACCGAATCGGCGGCCCCGTGTCCTGCGCACCGCCTCAGTCCGCCCCGCGGATCACCGAACCGGGCTTGATCAGGCGCTTCTGATAGAACCAGACCAGCAGCGCCGTGCCGAACCCGATCCCGTCGGTGAGCCAGCCCTGCGAAATCATCGAAAGCGCCGCCGCCAGCAGGATCAGCCGCAGCGGCCAGGCCAGCAGGCCGACGAACCAGCCCTGCACCGAGGCCGACAGCAGGTAGATGCCGAGCGAGGCCGAGATCACGACATGGAGGATCTCTCCCCAGCTGCCATCCATCAGCAGGGCGGGCGAGGAGAAGAACATGAACGGCACCACAAAGGCGGCAAGGCCGATGCGAAAGCTCTCCACGCTGGTCTTCATCGGGTCCGATTGCGCGATGGCGGCGCCGGCATAGGCGGCAAGCGCCACCGGCGGCGTGATCGCCGACATGACCGCATAGTAGAAGATGAAGAAATGCGCGGTCAGCGCCGGCACGCCCATCTGCACGAGGCCGGGGCCGATCACGCTCGCAGCCACGGCATAGGCGGCGGTGGTCGGCATCCCCATGCCGAGGATGATCGACACGATCATGGCAAAGAAGAGCGCGATCACCTGGTTCTGATCCGCCAGCCCCAGCAGCAGCGCCGAGAACCGCGTGCCCACCCCGGTGAGCGCGATCACCCCCACGATGATCCCCGCCGCCGCACAGACCGCGACCAGCTGGAGCGTCATCTTCGCCGCGATCTCGAAGGCGTAGAGGATCGCCCGCGGCCCCATCCGGTAGGGCGTCAGCCACGAGACCACCGCCGCCGCCGCCATGCCGTAGGTGCCTGCGCGGATCACCGAATAGCCCGCAAAGAGCGCGCCGATCAGGATGAAGATCGGCAGGAACAGGAAGGCCTGCCGCGCCAGCCGGTCAAAGCGCGGCAATTCGGACCGCGGCAGCCCCTTCATGCCGAATTTCTGCGCCGTCAGATCGACATTGAAATAGACCGACGCGAAATAGAGCACCGCCGGAATGATCGCGGCCAGCACGATCTCGGCATAGGGAATGCCGGTGATCTCGGACATGATGAAGGCACCCGCGCCCATGATCGGCGGCAGGATCTGCCCCCCGGAGGAGGCGGCGGCCTCCACGCTTGCCGCTGTCTGGGGCCTGTAGCCCACCTTCTTCATCAAGGGGATGGTGAGCGAGCCGGTCGAGACGACATTGCCCGCCGAGGTGCCGTTGATCATCCCCATCAGCCCCGAGGAGAAGATCGCGACCTTGGCCGGACCGCCCCGCGCACCCCCCGCCACGGCAAAGGCGAAATTGACGAAATATTCGCCGACGCGGCTGGCCTGGAGAAAGGCCGCGAAGGTCACGAAGAGGATGATGTAGGTCGAGGAGATCGCGGTGGTCGGCCCGAGAATGCCCTGGTCGGTATAGACATAGCTGAAGAAGCGGGTCAGCGTGTAGCCGCGATGTTGCAGGATGCCCGGCAGCCACGGCCCGACAAAGGCATAGAGCACGAAGATCGCGGCGATCACCACCAGCGCAAGCCCGGCCAGCCGGCGGGTCATCTCGAGGATCAGCAGCGTGCCGGCGAGGGCCGCATACATGTCCGCAGGCTTTGCCAGCGCGGTGCCGGCGCGAAGCCGCAGGAAGGGTGCGTGAAGGATCAGATACATCGCCACGGAAATCGCGGCGAGGGCGAGAAGGAGATCGGCCAGGTCGAACTGTCCGCGCCGCCGGTCGGGCCAGACCCAGCCCAGCAGCACCAGCCACGCAACCCCCGCGACCAGCGGCACCCCGAAGGTCCAGACGGCGGTTCCGGGCCTCGCGGCCTGATCGACCGCCTCGCCCGTGATCCAGAACAGGAGCACCTGCCCGAAGGCGAGCGCCACCGCCAGCGCGCCGGGCAGCACCGCCGCCAGACGCCGGGGATCGGCCTGCCCCGGACGCGCCTCGGAAAAGAGCGTCGAGGAAAACAGCACGAACCCGAGCGCAAGCCCGCCGCCGACATGGATCAGCCGGTAGCGCCAGGGCTCGGTGAGGTCGATGGAACGCAGCCCCAGAAGATCGGTGATCCGGTCGTGCAGCCCGTTCATCACGCCGACATGAAACACCGTATAGGCGATGCAGAGGATCGCCGCGACGAGGCCCAGCCGACCGAGGGGCTTGCGCTGATTGGCGGTGAAGATCTCGGCATCCACGCCCTCGGCGATACCGTCCCCTGCCGCTGTGCCGGGGGAATTTGCGGGTTGCGCGGTCATGTCATCTCTCCTCCGCCGCGAGGCACGGCCCGCCCCGGCGCGACCGGAACGGGCATGGGGCGGGCCATGGCCCGCCCGTTCGTTCATTCATGCCTGCGCGTTCAGCGCAGGTTCTCGGGGATGGTGATGCCCTTTTCCTCGTAATAACGCACCGCGCCGGGATGGAAGGGCATGAAGGTGTTCTTGTCCCAGTTCTCGATCAGCGTCTCGCGCGCGGCGGCGTGGATCTGGACCATGCGCTCGGGGTTGTCGAGGGCGAGCCTGGTGATCTCGTAGGCGAGGCTCTCGGGCATGGATTCATGCGCGATGACGAAATTCCACATCGCCACGGTGGTCTGGTCGTAGTCATGCCCGGCATAGGTGCCCGCCTTGATGGTCAGCGGCGCGAAGGCCGGGAAGGCCTCGCGGATCTTCGGCAGTTCCTCGTCGTTGAAGCCGAACATCACCACGTCCTGGCTGGCCGCCAGTTCCGCGAAGGCCGAGATCGGCACGCCGGCGGCAAAGGCGAAGGCGTCGATCAGCCCGTCCTGCAACTGACCCGCCGAATCCGACGCGCCCGCGTTCGAGACCGTCGCCTCGACCCCGAGCACATCGAGGAATTGCGGCCAGTAGGTGCCGGGCGTGCCACCCGCCGGGCCGACGCCGACGCGCTTGCCCGCAAGATCGGAAACCGAGGTGATCCCCGACGAGCGCAGCGCGATCACCTGGAACGGGGTCTGATACATCGGGAAGAGCGCGCGGATCGAGCGATGCTCCAGCCCCGGCGCGAGCTCGGACTTGCCGTTCCACGCGTCATAGGCCGGGCCCATCGTGACCAGCCCCATGAGGTGATCGCCGGTCTCGACCAGCGTCACGTTCTGCACCGGGCCGCCCGTCACCTCGCCGCTGGCCGCGATGCCGAGCGATTCCGCGATATAGCTGGCAAAGCCGTTGCCATAGACGAAATAGGTGCCGCCCTGGCTGGCGGTGCCGATGGTCAGGCTGTTGGGCCAGTCCGACCGGTCCTGCGCCAGCGCGGCGGTGCCGAATGAAAGGGTTGCTGCGGCGGCAAGGGCCGCAAGGGTGCGATGGATCATGTTTTCCTCCCGAACTGTGTTGTTCTGGTTGTCGTGGTTGTCGTGGTTGTCCTGACCGTCCGCCCCCCGGTGATCGGGATGGCGCTATCCGTATCAAACAAGATTCCGCGCGCCGATCAACCGCCAGTGACCGCCTGCGGCATGAATTCACGGCCCGGCCCGGCCAAAGCCGCCCCGCGCGCGCAAATGCCGCGACCCGGGGATATCCGCCGGGCGCGGCCCCTTCAGACGTCGAGCTCCTCCACGAACCGCGCATTCTCCGAGATATACTGGAACCGCAGTTCCGGCTTCTTGCCCATCAGCCGTTCCACGAGATCGTGGGTCTCGCCCGGTTCGTCCTCGTCGATCGTCACGCGGATGAGCTTGCGCGAGGCGGGGTCCATCGTGGTTTCCTTCAGATCCTTGGCGTCCATCTCTCCCAGCCCCTTGAAGCGCGAGACGTCGATCCTGCCCTTGCCGCCCAGCCCCTTTTCCAGCCACAGATCGCGCTCGGCCTCGTCGAGGCAATAGATCCGCTTCGCCCCCTGCGTCAGCCGATACAAGGGCGGGCAGGCGAGATACAGATGGCCCGCGTCGATCATCGGGCGCATCTGGGTGAAGAAGAAGGTCATCAGCAGCGAGGCGATATGTGCGCCGTCCACATCGGCGTCAGTCATGATGATGATCTTGTCATAGCGCAGGTCGTCGAGGTTGAATTTCGCCCCCAGGCCCACGCCCAGCGCCTGCGTCAGGTCGTTGATTTCCTGGTTGCTGCCCAGCTTGGACGAGGCCGCGCCCAGCACGTTGAGGATCTTGCCCCGGAGCGGCAGGAGCGCCTGCGTGCGCCGGTCGCGCGCCATCTTGGCAGAGCCGCCCGCCGAATCGCCCTCGACGATGAAAAGCTCGGTCCCCTCGCGGGAACTGGCCGTGCAATCCACCAGCTTGCCGGGCAGGCGCAGCTTTTTCGTGGCGGTCTTGCGCGCGGTTTCCTTTTCCTGCCGCCGGCGCAGCCGCTCCTCGGCGCGCAGCACCAGGAAATCGAGGATCGCCCCCGCCGATTTGGTATCCGCCGCCAGCCAGTTGTCGAAATGGTCGCGCACCGCGCCCTCGACCATGCGCGCGGCCTCGGTCGTGGCCAGCCGGTCCTTGGTCTGGCCCACGAATTCCGGCTCTCGGATAAAGCACGAGACCAGCGCGCAGCCCCCCGACACCAGGTCCTCGCGCGTGATCTGCGCCGCCTTGCGGTTATTGGCCAACTCGCCGTAAGCCTTGATCCCCTTGAGGATCGCGGCCCAGAACCCGGCCTCATGCGTGCCCCCCTCGGGCGTGGGCACCGTGTTGCAATAGGAGTGGAGAAAGCCGTCGCGCGCGGGTGTCCAGTTGATCGCCCATTCCACCTTGCCCGGCACGCCGAATTTCTCGCGGAATTCGACCGCCCCGGCAAAGGGGCGCTCGGCATAGGTGGTGGCCCCGGCCAACGTCTCGGCCAGATAATCCGCCAGACCGCCGGGGAATTTGAACGTGGCCTCCTGCGGCGTCTCGCCATCCGAGATCGCGGTTTTCCAGCGGATTTCGACGCCGGAAAAAAGATAAGCCTTGGAGCGCGCCATCCTGAAGAGGCGCGCGGGCTTGAGCGTGAGCGAGCCGAAGATCTCGGGGTCGGGATGAAAGGTCACGGAGGTGCCGCGCCGGTTGGGGGCGGCGCCGACCTTTTCCAGCGGCCCCTGCGGCACGCCGCGCGAAAACGCCATGCGGTAAAGCTCGCGGTTGCGCGCCACCTCGACGCTGAGGTGATCCGACAGCGCATTGACCACCGAGGAGCCGACGCCATGCAACCCGCCCGAGGTCTGATAGCTGTCGCCCGAGAACTTGCCCCCCGCGTTCAGCGTGCAGAAGATGATTTCGAGCGCCGATTTCGACGGGTCCCTGGGGTGCGGATCGACGGGGATGCCGCGCCCGTTGTCGCGGACGCTGACATGGCCGTTCTCGTGCAGTTCGACCTCGATCCAGGTGGCATGGCCCGCCACTGCCTCGTCCATCGAGTTGTCGATGATCTCGGCCACCATGTGATGCAGCGCGCGATCATCCTTGCCGCCGATATACATGCCCGGGCGCAGGCGCACATGCTCCATGTCCTCGAGCACCTGAATGGCCGAGGCATCATAGGCGGAGGCGGAGGCGGAGGCGGGGGAGGGGCTCAGGAGATCGTTCATGCCGCTGCTCGTTCGCTTTTCTGCTTTCATGGGTCGGGCGGCAGTATGGCAGAGCGCACCGGGCGGGGAAAGTGGCCGCGCCCAAAGCGGTGCTTTCCCTCGCCAACGGGGCAGGCTAGAGATACCTGCATGACGTGGACCATACCAAATATCCTGACCACGCTCCGGCTGCTCGCGGCGCCCGCGGTGGCGGTGATGTTTCTCTATTTCACCCGGCCCTATGCCGACTGGTTTGCGCTGTTGCTGTTCGTCGGGGCGGCGGTGACGGACTGGTTCGACGGCTATCTCGCCCGCAACTGGAAACAGGTGACGAAAGTCGGCACCATGCTCGACCCGATCGCGGACAAGGCGATGGTGGTGATCGCGCTCATGGTGATTGTGGGCTATTCGTCGATGTCGCCCTGGCTGGTGTTGCCCGCCACGGTGATCCTCTTCCGCGAGGTGTTCGTCTCTGGCCTGCGGGAGTTTCTCGGCGATACGGCGGGCACGCTCCGGGTCACGCGGCTGGCCAAGTGGAAGACCACGGCGCAGATGGTGGCCATTGCCGTGCTCTTTGCCCAAGGGGTCTTCGAGCATTATTTCGGCATGTCGATCCGCGGCATGGACGAGGCGCTGGTGATGGATATCCTCGACGGGCGCGCGGCGGATGCGCGGGGGCTGTGGTGGAAACACGCGGGCATGATCTGGGCGGGCCATGTCGGCATCTGGCTGTTGTGGATTGCCGCCGCGCTGACGCTGATCACCGGGGCGGATTACCTGATGAAGGCGCTGCCCCATCTGAAGGACGAAGGCTGATGGATGTGCTCTATTTCGCCTGGGTGCGCGAACGCATCGGCACACCGAAGGACAAGGTTGACACAGAGGCCGCCACCGTGCGCGACCTCGTCGAGGAGTTGCGCGCGCGCGAGCCGCGCTATGAGGCGGCCTTTGCCGATCTTTCGGCGCTGCGCGTGGCCGTCGATCAGGAGCTTGCCGATTTCGACGCGCCGCTCGCGGGCGTGCGCGAGGTGGCGTTCTTTCCGCCGATGACGGGTGGATAAAGGGGGCTGAGGGCGATGGATATCCGCGTTCAGGAGGTCCCCTTTGATCTGGGCGAGGAGGCCCGCGCCTTTGCCGCGCGCCAGAGCGGCATGGGCGCGGTCGTGACCTTTACCGGGATCGTGCGCGACGTGGCGGAGGGGCTCGAGGTGATGGAGATCGAGCATTACCCCGGCATGACCGAACGCGCCCTGACCAGGATCGCCGAGGAGGCGCGCGCGCGCTGGGGCTTGGGCGATGTGCTGGTCGTGCACCGCTTCGGGCGTCTGCGCGCCGATGAGCTGATCATGATGGTGGCCACCGCCGCGCGCCACCGCGCCGATGCCTTTCAGGCGGCCGAATTCCTGATGGATTACCTCAAGTCCCGCGCCCCCTTCTGGAAGAAGGAGCATGGCCGCGACGGGGCCTCCTGGGTCGCCGCGCGCGACGAGGATGAGGACGCGCTCGACCGCTGGTAGGGCCTTGCCATCGGCGCGGCGCGCGGGCAGGCTCGCGTCGGTCATGGAGGGGGGCGATGATGCAGGGCAACAGGCGCAATGGCGGGCAATTGCTGGTGGAGTGTCTGCTGGCGCTCGGGGCGCGGCACGGCTTCGGCGTGCCGGGAGAGAGCTATCTGGCGGTGCTCGACGCGCTCCATGACACGCGCGGGCGGCTCGATTACATCCTCTGCCGTCAGGAGGGCGGTGCCGCCTTCATGGCCGCCGCCTATGGCAAGCTCACCGGCAGTCCCGGCATTGCCTGGGTGACGCGCGGCCCCGGTGCGACCAACGCCGCCATCGGCGTGCATACCGCGATGCAGGACAGCGCGCCGATGATCCTTTTCGTCGGGCAGGTGGGCACCGACATGAAGGGCCGCGAGGCGTTTCAGGAGGTGGATTACCGCGCGGCCTTTGGCCCGCTCGCCAAATGGGCGGTCGAGATCGACGATGTGGACCGCCTGCCAGAGATCGTCGCGCGGGCGTGGAAAACGGCCCTTGTCGGGCGTCCCGGCCCGGTGGTGGTGGCCCTGCCCGAGGACATGCTCACAACCCTCACCGAGGTGCCCGCCCTCACCGGCCCCGCCCGCTATGCCGAGCCCGCCCCCGCGCCCGATGCCCTCACAGAGGCGCGCGCGATCCTCGCCAATGCCCGCCGTCCGCTCATCCTCTATGGTGGCGGCAACTGGTCCGAGGCCGGGCGCGCCGCGCTGCGCGGCTTTGCCGAAGGCTCGGACATTCCGGTGCTGTCGGTCTTTCGCTATCAGGACCGGTTCGACAATCACTCGCCCGCCTATTGCGGCGAGGCGGGGGTCGGCATGGTGCCGCATGTGCGCGACCTGTTGGCGCGCGCCGATGTCATCCTCGCGCTCAATGCCCGCTTCGGCGAGAATTCGACCGATGGCTACACCGCGCTCAGCGTGCCCGAACCCGCGCAACGGGTGATCCATGTGCATGGCTCGGATCTGGAGCTTGGCAAGGTCTATCAGCCCGCGCTCGGCATTCAGGCGGGGCCGAATGCCTTTGCCACCGCGCTCGCTGCGGGCGGCCCGGTGACCGGCGGCTGGGGCGCATGGCGCGCCGAGGGGCGCGCGGCCTGGGAGGCCATGTTCGATCTGCCCGATCAGCCCTCGCCCGTCGATATGGGCCGGGTCTGCGCGCATCTGCGCGAGGTGCTTCCCGGGGATGCCATCATCACCAACGGCGCGGGCAATTTTGCCATCTGGTCGGGGCGGTTCCTGAAATACGGCGGGCATATGCGCTATCTCGCGCCGCAATCGGGGGCGATGGGCTATGGCCTGCCCGCCGCCATTGCCGCCTCGGTGGTGCATCCTGACCGGCTGGTGGTCTGTTTCGCGGGCGATGGCGATTTCCAGATGACCTGTCAGGAACTGGCCACCGCCGCGCAGGTGGGGGCGCGGCCCGTGATCCTCATCCTCAACAACGGCATCTACGGCACGATCCGCGCGCATCAGGAGCGCGAATATCCCGGCCGCGTCTCGGGCACCGAGATGGTCAGCCCCGATTTCGCGGCGCTGGCGCGCGCCTATGGCTTTCTCGGCGAGCGGGTGGAACGGACTGAGGATTTCGCGGCGGCCTTTGCGCGGGCGCGGGCCTGTGGCACGGCGGCGGTGCTCGATCTGGCGATCTCGCCCGAGGCGATCACGCCCCGCACCACGCTGAGCGCGATTCGCGCCGCCGCCGAGCGGGCGCAGGCACAGCCCGGGCCGGAGCAACCCCGATAGGCCGTTTCTCATGAAGCGGGCAAGGAAAGACCGGAGCCGTGGAATCTTTCCTTGCTATCGTTTCTAACGCCCGTTAGATTATCGTGAAACGCGCGTGACGGGAGAGGGAGGGGCGTCATGAGCAAGCCACGTTTCGGGTCCTCGCGAGAGGATCTCGCCACGTATCCGACTGTTTATGCGCCGGGCCTGTTCGCGGGTCAGTCCGTGGTCGTGACCGGCGCGGGCGGCGGGCTGGGGCTGGCCATCGCCACCCTTTTCGCAAGGCTTGGCGCGAATCTCGCCATCAACGGCCGCAACGAGGAGAAGCTCCGCGATGCGGCCGAATTCCTGCGTGGTTTCGGCGGCGAGGTTCTGGCGGTGCCGATGTCGATCCGCGATATCGACCAGGTCGAGGCCTTCACCGAACAGGTGAACAGCGAATTCGGCGCGATCGATGTGCTCGTGAACAATGCCGGCGGTCAGTTTCCGCAGGCCGCGCTCGATTTCACGCCCAAGGGCTGGAACGCGGTGATCGACACCAACCTCAACGGCACCTGGTGGATGATGCAGTCCACCGCGCGGCATTGGGTCGGGCGCGGGCAGCCGGGCGCGATCGTGAACATCGTTGCCGATATCTGGCGGGGGATGCCCGGCATCGCGCATACCTGCGCGGCGCGCGCCGGCGTGATCTACCTGTCGAAGACGGTCGCCGTCGAATGGGCGCCCCACAAGATCCGCGTGAATTGCGTGGCGCCGGGCTGCTGCGAGAGCAACGGCTTTGGCAATTATCCCGAGGAGGGATCCGCGACGTTCCAGGATTCGAACCCGATGCGCCACGCGGGCGACGAATTCGACGTTGCCGAGGGGGTCGTTTACATGGCCGCGCATTCGGGAAAGTTCGTGACCGGGGAGGTGCTCAATATCGACGGTGGACAGCAATTGTGGGGTGACCCATGGCCGACGGGTCGACCGGACTACTTCCGGATCCCGTGAATTCCATAACAAGCCACACCGTGGTCGAAACTGACAGGGGATAGATGTCGATACAAGGAAACACAACGCGTGCTCACCAAGGCGACCAGCCGATCCTGGAATGTCTTGGCGTCGAGCGTCGCTTTGGTGGTATCGTCGCCGTGACCGGCGTTGATCTTGCCATTCACCAAGGGGAAATCTTCGGACTGGTCGGCCCGAACGGGAGCGGCAAGACCACGCTGACCAACGCGATCACCGGGTTCTACCCGCCCAACAAGGGCAGCGTCCGCCTCGCCGGCCAGGACATCACCGGCACCGCGCCGCACAAGGTGGCCAGGCTCGGCATTGCCCGGACGTTCCAGAACCTCGCGCTGTTCAATGGCATGAGCGTTCTCGACAATGTCCTGCTTGGCCGGCACATCCACATGCATCCGGGGGTGCTGCGCACGGCCTTCTACTGGTGGGCGGCGCGACCCGAGGAGATCGAGAACCGCAAGGTCGTGGAGGAGGTGATCGAGTTTCTTCAGCTCGAGAGCATCCGGCATGAGCTTGTCGATGGTCTGCCGATCGGCCTCAAGAAACGGGTGGAGCTGGCGCGCGCCCTCGTGGCCGAGCCGACGATGCTCATCCTCGACGAGCCGATGGCGGGCATGAACCAGGAAGAAAAGGGCTATATGTCCCGTTTCATCCTCGACGCGCGCGCCGAGCGCGGCGTCAGCGTGCTCCTGATCGAGCACCACATGGACGTGATCATCGGCATCTGCGACCGGATGCTCGCGCTGAACTATGGCGAGATGATCGCCAGCGGCATCCCGAGGGAAGTGGTCAAGGATCCTCGCGTCATCGAGGCATATATCGGAGGGTCGCATGGCTGACGGAGCAAGGAACCTGATTTCCGCCGAGAACACGATCGGCGCCTTGCTGGCGCGCAACGCGACGCGCCACGGCTCGGATATCGCAATCCGCGAGAAGGAGCGCGGCATCTGGCGGGAAACGACCTGGGCGGATTACGTGGACGAGGTGGTTGCCGCCGCGGCCGGGCTCGAGCGGATCGGCGTCGGGCCGGGCAAGGCGGTGCTCATCCTCGGCGACAACCGCGCGCGGCTTTACGGGGGGATGCTGGCGGTCGCCCTGCTTGGCGGCTATCCCATGCCGGCCTATCCCGGCGCGACGCTGGAAGAGCTGCGGCATTTTCTCGGCGAGGCCGATATCGTCGCCGCCCTTGCCGAGGATCAGGAACAGGTGGACAAGATCCTCGAGCTGCGCGACGCGGGCGCGACCGGCATCGCGCATATCGTTTACGATGAGGCGCGCGGCCTTGGTTTCTACGAGGTGGACGGCCTCATGTCCTGGGACCATCTCGTCGAGATGGGCCGGCACGACCTGAACGAGAACCCCGGCCTTCGGGACGATATCCTGACACGGGCGGGGCCCGAGGATCCGGCGATCTTCATGCATTCCTCGGGGACCACCGGCAAGCCGAAGGGCATCGTGCTGAGCCAGAAGAACGTCCTGGCCGCCGCCCGCAACGGCCATGCCGGGGGTGCCTTCGAGGAGGGTGAGGAGATTCTGGCCTATCTCCCGATGGCATGGGTCGGCGATTACGCCATCACCGTGGCGGCGGCCTTGCTGCTGAGGTTCACCGTGAACGTGCCGGAGCGGCAGGAAACGGTCGTCCGGGACATGCGCGAGATCGCGCCGACCTTCTACCTGGCGGCGCCGCGCAGCTGGGATCAGATGCTCACCACGATCCAGGTCGGGATGGAGAATTCGACCTGGCTGAAGAAGACGCTCTATCATTTCTTCATGGACCGGGCGATCGCCGCCGAGACGCGCAAGCTGAACGGCAAGAGCGGCGGCATTCTGGAACCCCTGGGGCGGCTTCTTGGCGAGGCGATGATCTTCGGGCCGATCAAGGACCATTTCGGCATGAGCCGCCTGAGGAACGCCTTTACCGGCGGCGAGGCGATCGGCGAGGACACCTTTGTCTTCTACCGGGCGCTGGGCATCAAGCTCCGCCAGTTCTACGGCCAGACCGAAATCAGCGCGATCACCGCCATCCAGGCGCCCGACGAGGTGCGGCTGCACACGGTCGGCAAGCCGGTGCCGGGCGTCGAGGTGAAGATCTCCGATGATGGCGAGATCCTGCTGCGCTCGGACAGCGTGTTCAGCGGGTATTTCAACAACCCCGAAGCGTCGGCCGAGGCGCTCGAGGGCGGCTGGCTGCATTCGGGCGATGCCGGCTATCTGGAGGAGGACGGGCATCTCGTGGTGCTCGGGCGCGTGTCGGAGGTCATGCATACCGCCAGCGGCGAACGCTATGTGCCCAACTACATCGAGAACCGCCTGAAATTCAGCCCGTATATCAAGGACGCCGCCGTGATCGGTGCCGGGCTTGAGGAGCTGACGGCGATGGTCTGTATCGATTTCGAGGCGGTCGGGCACTGGGCGGAGGTCAATGGCGTGCCCTATGTGTCCTATGCCGATCTGTCGCAGCGCGACGAGGTCGCCAAGCTGCTGCGCGACGCTTTCCGCCGGGTGAATGCTGTCATCCCCGAGGGCCTGCGGCTCAAGCGGTTCGTCAGCCTGCCCAAGGAGTTCGACCCGGATGACGGCGAGATCACCCGCACCAGGAAGCTGCGCCGCAAGGTGGTTCAGGAACGTTATGCCGATGTCATCACCGCGCTCTACGATGGATCGAAGGAGGTCCATGTCAGCGCCCTGGTGACCTACGAGACCGGCGAAACCGGGAAGGTCGATCGAATCCTTCCCATCAGGGAGGTATGAATGGATCTGATCTTTCTCACGGAACTGGCGATCAACGGGGCGCTCACCGGGCTTCTCTATTCGCTGTTCGCGATCGGTCTGGTGCTGATCTACAAGGCGTCGTCGGTGCCCAATCTGGCGCAGGGCGGGCTGACGATGCTCGCGGCCTATGTGGTCCTTGCGCTGGCGCGCGATGTGGGGATGCCGCTCTGGGTGGCCATTCCGCTGGCCGCGCTGTTGATGTTCGGCCTCGGCTTCGGCATCGAGCGGGTGGCGCTGCGCCGGCTGGCGGGGCGCCCGGTGATCATGATCCTGATGATGACGCTGGGGCTCGACATCTTCCTGCGGGGGGCAACGCTCGCGATCTGGGGGGGCACGTCGCGCTCGGTCGAGCTCGGGGTCGGTTACGATCCGCTCCTGCTGGGCGACATCTTCATCAGCCGTATCCATCTGGTCGGCGCGGCGGTCGCCATCGCCCTTTTCGGCGCCTTCCTCGTCTTCTTCCGCAGCCGCACCGGCATCAAGCTGCGCGCGATCGCGGATGATTACATGGCCTCCTGGTCGGTCGGCATTTCGGTGGAGCGCGGCGTCGGGCTGTCCTGGGCGCTGGCCTCGGTCGTGGCCGTCGCGGCAGGCGTCATCTGGGGCGAGATCCAGGGCGTCGATCAGGCGCTGTCGCTCTTGCTCCTCAAGGGGCTCACGGTGGCGGTTCTCGGCGGTCTCGACAGCATCCTCGGCGCGATCATCGCGGGGATCATCCTCGGCATCGTCGAGAATGTCGGCGCGGAATTCCTCGATCCGCTGGTGGGCGGCGGCAGCCGCGAGCTGATCGTTGCCGCGGTGCTCATTCTGACGGTGATGATCCGTCCGCACGGTCTCTTCGGCCGCCACGACATCGAAAGGGTGTAATCCATGTTCTACCGACTTTCCGGTGTTCACCATGCCGATTACGTTTCGGACAGCCGCATCTACAAGGTCCCCGCGGACCGGAACCTTGCGGTGTTCATCCTCGTCATCGGTCTTGCGGCGCCGTTCATCATCCCGTCGCTCTATCTGAACAGCTATATCCTGCCCTGGCTCATCTGGTCGGCGGCGGCGCTGGGGCTGAACCTCGTGACGGGCTGGGCGGGCCAGTTGCACCTGGGCTATGCGGCGGTCATGGCGGTCGGCGCCTATTCGGCGATCCATGCCGCGCGGTTCGGGGTGCCTTGGGAATTCGCCCTGATCATCGGCGGCCTTGCCTCGTCGGTGATCGGCAGCCTGTTCGCCTTCGCGGCGCTGCGGGTCAAGGGGCTCTATCTCGCGCTCACCACGCTGGCGATGCAGTTCGTGATGGACTGGGTCCTGACACATTCGCCGGCGATCACGGGCGGCTCGCATGCCTCGCTGCAATCGCCGACGCTGGCATTGCTCGGACAGCCGATCACCTCGGATGCGGGCTATTACTATGTGGCCTTCGGGTGGTGCCTGATGGTGACGATCTTCATGCTGAACCTCAAGCGCTCCGCGCTGGGCCGCGCCCTGGTGGCCGTGCGCGAAAAGGATTATGCCGCGGCGATCCTCGGGGTGAACAGTTTCTACTACAAGATCCTCGCCTTCGCGACCTCGTCCTTCATCGCCGGGGTCAGCGGCGCGCTCCTGGTCGCGGCGTTCTTCTTTCTGGCGGCGCCCGAGCAGTTCTCGGTCGCGGTCTCGATCCAGGTTCTGGCCATGGTCATCGTCGGCGGGCTGGGCAGCATCATCGGCACCTATTTCGGCGTCGCGCTCATCCTTCTCGTGCCGGGTATCGTGAACGGCATTTTCGCCACCACGAGCGCGAATCTCGGGCTCCAGGTCGATGTCGAGACGCTCGCCCACATGCCGAACGCGGTCTATGGCGCGCTGATCGTCATCATCCTGCTGATCGAGCCGCTCGGCCTCGGGAAGCTCTACGGCAACATCAGGGACTATCTCATGATCTGGCCCTTCGATCAGTTCAGAAAGTGACCAAAGATGAGCATTCAGGAAAAATCCGAAGCCTTGCCCATCCTTTCGATGAACAGCGTCGAAGTCCTCTATGACAACGTGATGCTGGCAATCAAGGGGGTCTCGATCCAGGTTCCCAGGGGCGACATGGTGGCGCTTCTGGGGTCGAACGGCGCCGGCAAGAGCACCACGCTCAAGGCCATCAGCGGCCTGCTGAAGGCCGAGCGCGGGCGTGTCAGCCGCGGCGAGATCCGGTTCGACGGGACCGACATCACCGAGATGCTCGCGCAGAAACGGGTCGAGATGGGCATCTGCCACGTCATCGAGGGCCGGCGCGTGTTCGAACATCTGACGCCTGACGAGAACCTGACCGCGGCGGCGCCGATGTCGATGTCGCGGTCGGCGCTGAACGCGGAAAAGGAAAAGATATACACCTATTTCCCGCGTCTGGCCGAGCGCCGAAATTCGGCGGCGGGCTATCTGTCGGGCGGCGAGCAGCAGATGCTCGCCATCGGTCGCGCGCTGGTGACGCAGCCGCGCCTGCTGATGCTCGATGAGCCGAGCCTCGGGCTCGCGCCCTTCCTCGTCGAGGAGATCTTCGGCATCATCAGCCAGATCAATCGCCAGGAGGGCATGTCGGTGCTGCTCGTCGAGCAGAATGCGCTGGCCGCGCTCGAGATCGTGTCGGAAGGATACCTGATCGAGAATGGCCGCGTCGTGATGCATGGCACGGCCGAGGCGCTCAAGGCCAATTCCGACATTCAGGAATTCTACCTTGGCGGTGGCGAGGGGACCGATTTCCACAACGTCAAGCATTACAGCCGGCGCAAGCGCTGGCTGAGCTGACACAAGACCAGAGAATCAAACCGGGAGGACACGATGAAGGGATTGAACAGGTTTCTGGGGGGCCTCGCGGTGGCCGGCGGCCTGCTGAGTGCCGGCGCCGCGCTGGCCGAGCCTTTCAAGGTCGGGGTCTGCTACGACCTCAGCAAGGCCTATACATTCGCCACCCCGCAGGTGGCACAGGCGGCGCAGGATCTGGGCAAGCTGGTGAACATGCGCGGCGGCATCGGCGGCGAGCCGGTCGAGGTGATCGTGCGCGACCATGGCAACGAGCCGCAGCGCGGGATCGAATGCTATTCCAGGCTGCGGCGTGAAGGCGTGTTCGTCTTCGATACCCTGTCCACCCCGGTCTCGCTGGCGATCCTGCCGCGCGCCATGGAGGATCAGGTGATCCTGATGCAGTCGCTCGTCGGCCGCGGCGATGCCGTCGATGGCACGGTTTTCGATTGGGTTTACCCCGTCGGGCCGACCTACTGGGGCCAGGCCGCCAACAATATCGCCTATATCAAGCAACTCCATGACGGCGATCTGTCCGGCGTCAAGGTCGGCTTTGTCTATTTTGACTACCCGTTCGGCCAGGAGCCGATCGAGATCCTCCAGACGCTTGCGAAAAAGGAGGGCTTCGAGCTGCTGCTCTATCCCGTGCCGCTCCCCGGCAGCGATCAGGCCGGGGTGTGGTCCAAGATGCGCCGCGACAATCCCGATCACATCATCTCGTGGATGCTGGGCGGTGCCCATGTGGTCGCGGCCAAGGAAATGGCGCGCAACCGCATTCCGATCGACAAATACATCTCGGTCAACTGGCTCAACGAGGTGGATATCGGCAATATCGGCAAGGAGGCGGCCAAGGGCCTCAAGCGTGGCACCAATGTCGTCGGCGGCCTCGATGCGCCCCTGCGTCAGGTCATGATGGCCGAGCTTTACGACAAGGGGCAGGGCTCGGGCCCGATCGTGAATACCGAGGATGTGTTCTACAACACGGGTCTGGCGATGTATTCGATCATTTTCGAGGCCGCGAGCCGGGCCGCCGAACAGGGCGGGCTTCCGATCACGCCCCAGAGCTTCAAGGCGGCGCTTGAGACGCTGGTGGACTATGACGCGAACGGCATGATGGCGCCGATCACGGTCACCGCCGAGGATCACGGCGGCGGCGGCAAGACGCGGATCGAGATGTGGGATGGCGAGACCTGGGTCCCGCAAACGGACTGGATCGCGGCCTATACCGATGTGGTCTGGGAGGTTGTCAGGGAAAGTTCCTCGAAATACGGTCAGTGACGGCCCGGACGGGCTCAACAGGGAGAGAGAAAATGACACTGAAACGGCATATCAGGACTGCCGCCCTCGCGGCGACCCTCACGGCAGGGGCGCTCGGCGCCTCTGCTCAGGAGAAGGAGCCGATCCGCTTCGGCCTCTGCTTCGACATCAGCAAGTCCTACAGTTTCGTCTCGCCGCAGGTGGCGCAGGCGGCGCAGGACCTCGCGATGTACACCAATGACAATGGCGGCATCGGCGGCCACCCGGTCGAGATCATCGTGCGCGACCACGGCAACGAGCCGCAGCGCGGCGTGGAATGCTACGAGCAGCTCAAGCGCGACGGTGTGTTCATCTTCTACTTCCTGTCCACGCCGGTCACGAACGCGGTGCTGCCCCGCGCCATGAAGGATCAGACCATCCTGATGCAGAACTTTACCGGTCGCGGCGACGCGGTCGATGGTTCCGTGTTCGAATGGGTCTTCCCCATCGGCCCGAGCTACTGGCAGCAGGCGGCAAATGCCGTCTCCTTCGTCAAGGGCCAGCTCGGGGGTGATCTGGAAGGCCGCAAGATCGGCTTCATCTATCTCGATTATCCGTTCGGGCAGGAGCCGATCGAGATCCTCAGGACCCTGTCGAAGAAGGAGGGCTTCGATCTCGAGCTCTACCCGGTGCCGTTGCCCGGTTCGGATCAGTCCGGCGCATGGAGCAAGATCCGCCGCGACAAGCCCGATTACGTGATCAGCTGGTTGCTGGCGGGCGGGCATGTGGTCGCCTCCCGCGAGATGCGGCGCAACCAGTTCCCGATTGATCGCTACATCACGTCCAACTGGCTCAACGAGGTCGATATCGTCAATATCGGCCTGCAGGAGGCAAAGGGCCTGCTGCGCACGACCAACGTGGCCGGCGGTCAGGATGTCCCGATCGTGCAGACGATGCTCGAGACCTACTATGCCAAGGGCAAGGGCAGCGGTCCCGAAAACCTGGTGCGCGACGTGTATTACAACACCGGCCTCGCGATCCTCGCCCCCGGCCTCGAGGCGGCGCGCATCGCCATCGAGAAGCACGGCTCGCCGCTGACCCCCGAGAGCATGAAGGACGGCTTCGAATCGATTGTGGAGTTCGACGCGAACGGCCTCATGGCACCGCTCACCGTCACCGCCGAGGATCACGGCGGCGGCGGCAAGACGCGCATCGAACAGTGGGATGGCGAAACCTGGGTGCCCCTCACCGACTGGAGCGCCGACTATCTCGATGTCGTCTGGGAGGTCATCAAGGAAAATTCCTCGAAATACGAATGACAATGACCGGCACTGGTGCCACAGGGAGAAACCACATGACACTGAAACGACATATCAGGACCGCCGCCCTCGCGGCGACCCTCACGGCGGGGGCGCTCAGCGCCTCTGCCCAGGAGAAGGAGCCGATCCGCTTCGGCCTCTGCTTTGACCTCAGCAAGTCCTATACCTTCGTGACACCGCAGATCGCCCAGGCGGCGCAGGATCTCGCGATGTATGCCAACGAGAATGGCGGCATCGGCGGCCAACCGGTCGAGATCATCGTGCGCGACCACGGCAACGAGCCGCAGCGCGGCGTGGAATGCTACGAGCAGCTCAAGCGCGACGGCGTGTTCATCTTCAACTTCATGTCCACGCCGGTCACGAACGCGGCCCTGCCGCGGGCCATGAAGGACAAGAACGTGCTGATGCAGAACTTTGTCGGTCGCGGCGACGCGGTCGATGGCGATGTGTTCGAATGGGTCTTCCCCGTCGGCCCGACCTACTGGCAGCAGGCGGCAAATGCCGTCTCCTTCGTCAAGGGCCAGCTCGGGGGCAATCTGGAAGGCCGCAAGATCGGCTTCATCTATCTCGATTATCCGTTCGGGCAGGAGCCGATCGAGATTCTCAGGACCCTGTCGAAGAAGGAGGGCTTCGATCTCGAGCTCTACCCGGTGCCGTTGCCCGGTTCGGACCAGGCCGGCGCATGGAGCAAGATCCGCCGCGACAAGCCCGATTACGTGATCAGCTGGTTGCTGGCGGGCGGGCATGTGGTCGCCTCCCGCGAGATGCGGCGCAATCAGTTCCCGATCGATCGCTACATCACGTCCAACTGGCTGAACGAGGTCGATATCGTCAATATCGGCCTGCAGGAGGCAAAGGGCCTGCTGCGCACGACCAACGTGGCCGGCGGTCAGGATGTCCCGATCGTGCAGACGATGCTCGAGACCTACTACGCCAAGGGCAAGGGCAGCGGTCCCGAAAGCCTCGTGCGCGACGTGTATTACAACACCGGCCTGGCGATCCAGGCGCTTGGCCTCGAGGCGGCGCGCATCGCCATCGAGAAGCACGGCTCGCCGCTGACCGCCGAGAGCATGAAGGACGGCTTCGAATCGCTTGAGAATTTCGACGCGAACGGCCTCATGGCGCCGGTCACCGTCACCACGAGCGATCACGGCGGCGGCGGCAAGACGCGCATCGAACAGTGGGATGGCGAAACCTGGGTGCCCCTCACCGACTGGAGCGCCGACTATCTCGATGTCGTCTGGGAGGTCATCAAGGAAAGCTCCTCCAAGTTCACGATCGAATGAACATGGCACCCCCCGCCTTCGGGCGGGGGGCTTTCAATTGTCCGAGCGCGTTTTGAACCGAAAGAACCAGAGCCGATGAACAGCCCGATAGACGTGACAATCGAGGACGGCATCGCTACCGTCTCCATCAACCGCCCCGAGCGCAAGAATGCGCTGTCGGTGGCCGCCACCAACGGGCTCGCCGACGCCTGGGAGCGGATCGAGGCGGATGACAGCGTTCGCGTGGCCATCCTGACCTCGGCGGATTGCGGCGTGTTCTCGGCCGGGATGGACCTCAAGGAGGCGGCGCAGATCGCGCAGGAAGAGGGTGTCGATATCCTGTCGAAGATGCGCGATCCGTTCCACGAGACCATGCGCGCCTGCCGCAAGCCGATCATCGCGGCGATGACCGGCTCGTTGATGGCCGGCGGCATGATGCTGTCGCTGAACTGCGATCTTCGGGTCGGGCTCAAGGGCACCAAGGTGGGGATCACCGAGGTCAAGATCGGCCGCGGATCGCCCTGGGCGGCGCCGGCCCTGTTCATGCTGCCCCAGCCCATCCTGATGGAAATTGTCCTGACCGGCGATCTCATGCCGATCGAGCGGCTGCACGATTACGGGTTTACCAATTACCTCGAGGACACGCCCGATGCGGTTCGCGCACGGGCGCATGATCTCGCGCGGCGGATCGCCAGCGCGGCGCCGCTTTCGGTGGTGGCGGCCAAGGCCAGCGTGCGCGCGACCATGGATCTCGGCTGTGCGCGGGGCCTCGAGGAGGGGCGGCGCCTGCACGAGGTCGTCTATGCCAGCAATGATGCGATCGAAGGCCCCCGCGCCTTTGCCGAAAAGCGCGCCCCGGTCTGGACCGGAACCTGAAGGAGAACACCATGCCCGAACTCATGCGCCTCGACCGCGAAGGCCCCATCGGTATCCTGCGGTTCCTGCAACCGGCAAAGCGGAACCCCTACAGCATCGCCTTCGTGGACGAGCTGATCGCGCATCTGACCGCCGCCGACCGGGATGACTCGATCCGGGTGGTCGTCATGACCGGCGGCGATCATTTCAGCAGCGGCGGCGATCTCGTGGGCTTTCAGGCCGAAACCGGCAAAGGGGCGCGGGCCACCTCCGAGATGGTGGACCGCGTTCACGACGGCGGGCGCGCCGCCTATCGCTTTCGCAAGCCGCTGGTCGCGGCGGTCTGCGGGGTCGCATTCGGCGCGGGGCTGAGCCTTGCGCTTTCCGCCGATATCATCGTCGCCGCAGAGGATGCACGCCTGTGCGAGGTCTTCGTGCGCGTCGGCGGATGTCCCGATACGGGCTCGAGCTGGCTGCTTGCGCAGCGTGCCGGCACGGGAGTGGCGCGGATGCTGGTCCTGACCGGGCGCGAGATCGACGGGCGCACCGCGCAAGAGCTGCGGGTGGTGGAGGAATGCGTTCCCGCCACGCAGGTCGAGGCGCGCGCGCTCGAAATCGCCCGCGAGATCGCGGCACATCCGCTCTTCGGGGTGCAGACCGCCAAGCGGGTGATGCGCGCATCGGCGGAATGCGGCTATATGGAGGCGCTCGACATCGAACGCGACGCGCAAAGCGTGCTGCTCTGCGCGCATGATTTTCCCGAGGCGATGAAGGCCTTCTCGGAAAAGCGCAAGCCCGAGTTCCGCGACTGCTGAGACCCGGCATCTGACGGATGTTGCCCGATGACAACGCCGCATGGGGTGGCGCGGCGCGCGGGCCGGCGTGGTCCTTACGGGGCGACGGCGGGCAGCACCAGGAGCTCGGCCGTGATGCAGACCGCGTTTCGCCCCCGCGCGGGCACGCCTTCGCGCAGCCCGCCATCCATGCCGACCGCCGCAATCTCGAGCGACAGGCTGCGCGCGTCGAGCGCGCCGCGCGTGATCAGGACCTCGGCTGCCGGGCCGGCCACGGGTGGGGCGGCCTCGAATGCCACCCCGATCAGGCTGCCGATCCCCTCGACCTGCGCCCGGCCGACGCGCAGCCTGCCGAGTTCCGTCGCCAGATCCGCATTGGGGCGGATGCGGCAGAGACGGGCCGCACCCCGGGGCGCGCCGTCCTCGTGGGGCGCAGCGGCGACCGCCACGGGCTCGAACAGCGCAAAGCCGGTCTCCGGATCGTCCTGACGGGACAGGCGCGCGCCGGAAATCCCCCAGCCCGACACCACGGCATCGCGGGCGAGAACGCTCTCGTCGCATAGCAGATGCCCCATCACGGCAGGGGCCGCGTCCTCTGCCCAGATCCCGTGACAGTGACAGAAGGGCGCGCCCCCGGCCTCGCCCAGATGCAGCCCGGCCGCGATCACGCGCGCCCCGTTCAGCTGGCGCGTCTCGCCATACCAGGCGACGCGGCCATCGCCGGGCCCGGGCGCGGGGATGACATAGCGCAGCGCCGCAAGCGCGACCCCGTCGAGCCGCAGATAGCCGGCGGCAAATCCCGCCCTCTGCAAGGCCTCGGCCACCGCCTGCGTCACGCGCGCGCCCGCCGGCAGGCGGAGCGTCACGGGATGGGCCGTGCAGGCCACCGCCGTGAGACGCGGACCGACAGCCGGGCCGGGATGGGTGAGGTGCGGCAGGCTCATCCTTCGGGCCACTCGCCGCGCGCGATCAACGCATCCCGCACCATCCTGCGGGTGATCTTGCCATAGGCGGATTTCGGCAGCGCCTCCCACAGCACCACCCGACGCGGCATCTTGTAGCGCGCGATCCGGCCCTCGAGCCATGCCAGCACCGCCTGCGGATCGAGCCGTGCGCCGGGCCGGGGCACGCAGACCGCGAGCCCGGTCTCGCCCCAGACCGGATCGGGCGCGCCAAGCACGAGCACCTCGGCGAGGTCGGGATGTGTGAGAAGCTTCTCCTCGATCTCGCGGGGATAGATGTTCGAGCCGCCCGAGATATACATGTCCGAGGCGCGCCCGGTCAGGTAGAGAAATCCCTCGGCATCCATATGCCCGAGATCGCCGGTCAGGAACCAGCCGTTGCGGAAGGCGGCGGCGTTTGCCGCGGGATTGTCGTGATAGCCGGCAAAGACCGCCGGGCCGATGACCGCGATCTCGCCGGTTTCCCCGGGCGGCAGTTCGCGCCCCTCGCCGTCCTGCACCTGCACCTGCATCCCCGTGCGCGCAAAGCCGCAGGTGCCGATCCGCATCGCGGCATCGTCGGTCGAATGCAGCGCCGGCGGCAGGACGGTGATGTTGCCCGTCACCTCGCCAAGGCCGAAATACTGCACCAGCACCGGGCCCAGCCTGTCGAGCGCGCGGATCTGGTCGGCGCGATACATGGGCGCGCCGGCATAGATCAGGTAACGCAGGCTGGAATGGTCGAAGCGGTCCACCGCCTCGTCCTCGACCAGGAGTTTCACGATGGTCGGCACGGTGAACATGTTGGTAACGCGGTGGCGCGCGACCAGCGCCCAGATCTCCGCAGGATCAAGGCGATCACCCTCGGGCAGGATCGTCGGCACGCCGCGCGCAACCTGAGCGAGCTGGTGAATCCCAGCCCCGTGCGACAGCGGCGCCACCACCAGCGAGGCATGGGCCTCGGTGGTGCCGGGCATCAGATCGCACAGGTGATTGGTGATGACAAAGGCCATCTGCCCATGCGTCAGCACCGCCGCCTTTGGGCGCCCGGTCGTGCCCGAGGTGAAGAAGAACCAGCAGGGATCGTCGCGGGTGACCTCGGCCTCGGGGGGCGCCTCGCCTGCGTGGCGGCGGACCAGTTCGGCGTAATCCCTGCCAAGGCTGCTGGCGCCGATCGAGATCACCGCTCCCACCGATGGCGCGCAGGCTGCGGCGTGATCGGGGAATTGCGCCCCGCAGAGCATCAGCCGCGCCCCCGAGGCCTGCGCGAGATAGGCGAGATCCTCGGGCGACTGGCGGTAATTGGCGGGCACCCAGACCGCGCCGACGCGCCAGCAGGCGAACATCGCCACGAACATCTCGCGGCAATTGGCCGATTGCACGAGGAGGCGGTCGCCCTTCTTCAGGCCGTAATCGTGCACCAGCGCCTGGGCGAAGGCGCCGGCGCTGGCCTGCATTTCCGCCCAGGTGGTCGATGTTTCACCACGAATGAAGCCGGGCCTGTCGGGAAAGCGCCGGGCACTCTGTGTCAGGAAATGACACAGGTTCATCACCCGGGTCGAGACCGGCGTCATCGCGCGCGCTCGAGGATCGAGACGTAATTCGCGACCGCCGCGCCGCCCATGTTGAAGACGCCGGCCATCGTCGCGCCGGGCAACTGCATCTCGCCCGCCTCCCCGGCCAGCTGCATCGCGGCCATGACATGCATCGAGACGCCCGTCGCGCCGATCGGGTGGCCCTTGGATTTCAGGCCGCCCGACAGGTTGACCGGCAGCTTTCCGTCGCGCGCGGTGATCCCCTCGCGGATGACGCGGTGTCCCTGCCCGGGCGCGGCGAGCCCCATCGCCTCGTATTCCAGGAGCTCGGCGATGGTGAAACAGTCGTGGCTCTCCACCAGTGACAGATCGTCGAGCGTCACCCCTGCTGCCTCCAGCGCCTGTTGCCACGCCTGCCGCGCGCCCCGGAACGCGAGCACGTCACGCCGCGACAGGGCCATGATGTCGGCGGCCTGGGCACGCGCGCGAAACGCGATGGCGCGGCGCATCCCCATCGCCGTTTCGGCATCGGCAAGAATCAGCGCCGCCGCGCCATCCGAGACCAGCGAGCAGTCCGACCGGCGCAGCGGCCCGGCGACCAGCGGGTTGCGCTCGCTGACCGTGTTGCAGAAGGCGATGCCGAGATCCTTGCGCATGTGGGCAAAGGGATTGGCCATGCCGTTCGCGTGGTTCTTTGCGGCGATCATGGCGAGCGCCTCGGACTGATCCCCGTGGCGCTGGAAATAGCTGCCCGCGATCTGCCCGAACAGGCCGGCAAAGCCCGCCTCCACCTCGGCCTCTTCCTTGCGGTAGCTGGCGCCGAGGAGGATGTCTCCGACCTCGGCGGTGGGGGTGGCGGTCATCTTCTCGGCCCCGACCACCAGCGCGATCCGCCCCCGCCCCGAGGCGATGAAATCCATCGCCCCGAACAGCGCCGCCGAGCCGGTGGCGCAGGCATTCTCGTAGCGTGTCGCGGGGGTGTGGGCGAATTCCTCGTTCCCCATCGCGACCAGCGCCGCCTGAAAATCCTGCCTGGAAAATCCGTTGTTGAACACGCCTGCGAAAATGCCGTCCACATCGCCCGCGGTGATCCCCGCATGCTCGAGCGCCGGGGCAATGGCGGCGGCCATCAGCGCCTCGGTATCCTCGTGCTCCGACTTGCCGAAGACGGTGTGCCCCCAGCCCACGATCATCGGGTCTGTCATGTCGCTCTCCTCCGTTGTGCCATTGTCCCGCTGTCCTGGGCGGAGATGGCAGAATTCTTTCTCATCGTGCAAGTTTATTCTTGCAAAGGCCGGTGGAACGCAATGACATGTCATCCACCGCCGCGCGGGAGCGGCGAAACCGTGACGGCAATTCCGTCACACAGGGAAGACACAGGGAAGAGGGGGGATACGCGCGATGCGTTTCATGAGATTTGGGCGGGTTGCGCTGGCAACCGCGCTGGTGACCACGCTTGGCCTGGGCGCGGCCGCGGCGGAGACGCTGCGCCTGTCGCACAACACCGGAGACAGCACCACCTGGCACAAGGGGGCCGAGAAATTCGCCGAGCTCGTGGCCGAGCGTTCGGACGGCGCGATCGAGGTTCGCGTGTTTCCGAATGCGCAGCTGGCCGGCGGCGACCAGATGCGTCAGGCCGACATGGTCGGGCGCGGCGCGCTCGACCTGGTGGTGACATCGGCGATCAACGTCACCCCGCTCGTGCCCGAGATGGCGGTTTTCTCGCTGCCCTATCTCTATGCCAGCTACGAACAGGTCGATGCCACCACCGCGCCGGGCGGTCCGGCGGGGCGCCTGGCCGACATCCTCGAGGAAAAGGGCATCATGGTGCTCGCCTGGGGGGAGAACGGCTTTCGCGAGGTGACCAACAACGTCCGTCCGATCACCGCGCCCGAGGACATGCACGGACTGAACATGCGCGTGGCCGGGCCGATGTATATCGACGTGATGAACGCGCTCGGCGCCAATCCCCAGCAGATGCAATGGACCGAGACCATGACCGCCCTTCAGCAGGGCGTCGTGGACGGTCAGGAAAACCCGATCGGCGCCGTCATCATCCCGCAGCAGGTGTTCGAGGTGCAGAAATACCTGACCACCTGGCATTATTCCTACGATCCGATCTTTCTCGGCATCTCGAAGGCGAAATGGGACAGCTATGACGCGGACACGCAGCAGATGCTGCGTGAGGCGGCGGTCGAGGCGATGGATTACCAGCGCCGGATCACCCGCGAGGGCACCGCGACCGGCATCGACTTCCTGCGCGAGCGGGGCATGGAGGTCCATGAGCCGGGCGAGGAAGAGCTCGCCGCCTTCCGCGCCGCGACGCAGCCTGCCTTTGACCAATGGGCCGAACGCGTCGGCCCCGAACTGGTGAAGGCGTTCCAGGACGCGATCGCCCAGGCGAAGTAAGGCCGCCCTTCGCGTGGCGGGGTGTCCCCGCCACGCCTGTCCCATCCGAGGCCGCAATGCTTGCCTTCCTGATCCGCGAGGCCGAAAGGCTCGTCTGTGTTGTCCTGTTCCTCGGCATGACGCTGATCGGCTTTGCCAATGTCGTCGTGCGCTACGGGACCAGCTATTCCTTTGCCGCGAGCGAGGAGCTGCTGACCAACGGCTTTCTGCTGCTGACCGTGTTCGGCGCGGCCATCGCCGCGCGGCAGGGTCAGCATCTCGCGGTGACGGCGGTGGTGGACCTGTTGCCGCCCGCGCTGCGCCGGCCCGTGGTGCTGATCTCGGCGGCGCTGTCGGTCCTGCTGCTGCTCGCCTCGGCGTGGCTCGCCTGGCAATCGCTGACGGTGCTTCTGGCGAATGGGTTGCGGTCCTATGCGCTGGGCATTCCGGCCTGGTATTATCAGGCGGCCGTGCCCTTTGCCTTTGTCCTGATCGCGATCCGCTTTGTCGCGCATACGGTCGCCGAATACCGCGAGGCCTGTGCCCATGACTGAGCTTCTGCCAGGACTTCTGCCGGGCCTCGACACCGGCACGCAGATGGTGCTGCTGTTCTTTGTTCTGCTGGCGCTGCGGGTGCCGGTGGCCTTTGCGCTCGGTCTCTCGGCGCTCTATGCGATGTGGCGGATCGGTTTCGGGCTGGAGCTTGCGGGCGATCTGATCACCGCCGGCGTCGCGCGCTATTCGCTTCTGGCGATTCCGTTCTTCATCCTTGCCGGGGCGCTCATGGGCAGCACCGGCATCGCCGAGCGGATGATCCGATTCTTCCGCGTCCTTGTCGGCGGGCTGCCGGGGGGGATGGGGGTCGTCGGGACGGTGGTCTGCCTGTTCTGGGGGGCGGTCAGCGGCTCGGGGCCGGCCTCGGTCGCGGCGATCGGCCCGATGATCATCAGGGGGATGGAAGAGGACGGCTATGCCCGTGCCCATGCCGCAGGGCTCGTTTGCGCGGGCGCGGCGCTGTCCATCGTGATTCCCCCCTCGATCGGCCTCGTGATCTATGGCGTGATCGCCGAGGTGTCGATCTCGCAGCTTTTCATCGCCGCGATCCTGCCCGGCCTCGTCATGGGGCTGACGATGATCATCGTCCTTCCCGCCATCGCCCCGAAGGCCGCGCGCGGCGCCCTGATGGCGCTCAGCCCCGAGCCCTTTGCCGGTGAGCCCTACGCCATCCGCCTCCTGCACGCGCTGCGGGACAGTTTCTGGGGGCTGATGACGCCCGTGGTGATTCTCGGCGGGATCTATTCGGGGGTCTTTACCCCGACCGAGGCGGCGCTGGTCGCCACGGTCTATGCCCTCGCGGTCGGCGGGCTGATCTACCGGAGCCTGTCACTCCGGAGCCTCTACGAGACCGTGGCCGAGGCCGCTGCGTCCTCGGCCACGGTGATGCTGGTGGTGGCCTATGCCGCGCTGTTCGGATGGGTGATCACGGTCGAGGACGTGGTCGGCAGCTATTCGCGCGGCCTGCTCGGGATCAGCGAGAACCCCTGGGCCATTCTCCTGGTGATCATGCTGATCCTGCTGGTCGCGGGGATGTTCATGGATGCGGTGACGGTCATGTTCATCACCCTGCCGATCATTCTCCCGGTGATGCACGCGCTCGGCTGGGATCCGGTCTGGTTCGGCGTTCTGGTGATGGTGAACCTCGCCATCGGCCTCATCACGCCACCTGTCGGCATCAACCTCTATGTCGCGGCGAATGTGTCGCGGATCTCGATCGAGAAGGTCGCGAAGGGCGCGCTGCCCTTCCTCGCCGCCACGCTTGCGGGGCTTGCCATCATCGCGGCCTTCCCGTCCATTTCGCTGCTGCTGGTCGGGTGGCTGCGCTGAGCACAGGAATCGTCCCATGACCCGAAGAACCGCCATTGTGACCGGCGCCGCGCGCGGCATCGGTCTTGCCACGACGAGGCTGCTGCTCGGGCAGGGCTGGCGTGTCGCGATGATCGACATCGACGCCCCGGAGCTCGAGGCCGCGGCAGCGTCGCTGGAGGGTGTCCTCGCCATTCCCGGCGATGTCTCGCAAGAGGGGCAGGTCGCCGCCATGATCGCCCGCGCCGCAGATTGGGCGGGCCGGATCGACGGGCTGGTGAACAATGCCGGCGTTGCCGATTTCCGGCCGCTTCAGGAGACCGATTTCGCGACCTGGCGCCGGATCATGGCGACCAATCTCGATGGTGTGTTCCTGTGCGCGCAGGCCGTGACCCCGCATCTCGCGCAAACGCGCGGCGCCATCGTCAACATCGCGTCGATCTCGGGGCTGCGGGCTTCGACGCTGCGGGTTGCCTATGGCACGTCAAAGGCCGCGGTGATCCACCTGACGCGGCAGCAGGCGGTCGAGCTGGGCGAGCATGGCATCCGCGTGAATTGCGTGGCGCCCGGCCCGGTCAACACCAAGCTCGCCCTTGCCGTTCACAGCCCGGCGATCCGCGCCGCCTATCACGATGCGATCCCGCTCAACCGCTACGGCACCGAGGCCGAGATCGGCGAGGCCATCGCCTTTCTTCTGGGGGAACGCGCCTCCTTCATTACCGGCCAGGTCCTCGCCGCCGATGGCGGCTTTGACGCCGCGGGCGTCGGTTTGCCGGCGCTCCGGATCAGCTGAGGGGGCGCGCGCCCTCGCGCATCAGGGCGCGACCGTTGCCGTGCCGGTGATCACCGGCTCGTCCTTCTGGTTGCGCACCCAGACGTCATAGGTGCCGGGCGTGTCGGCGCGCTCCGCGCCGCCGCCGGTCACGATGTCGTTTTCGCGCACCGGGCGCACGAAGCGGATATCGAGGCGGGCTCCCGCCATCGCCGGCGTTCCGAGGGTCTTGCGCAGCGATTGCCAGATGAGGTTGAGCGACATGGTCCCATGGGCGATGATGCCCTTCATTTCGGTCCTTTCGGCGAATTCGCGATCCACATGGATCGGATTGTAATCGTCGGTGAGATCGGCATAGGCCATGATCGTCGGCATGGTGACCGTCAGGCTGACGGGTTGCAGCTGGTTCGGCATCTCGGTTCTCCCTGTCCTCAGGCCGCCACGAGGGTCGTCATGATCCCGGTAAAGACGACATCGCCCCGGTCGTCGCGCGTGGTGAAGGTGGTCTCCACCCATTTGCGGCCCTTGCGGATTTCCTTGTGCGTGCAGACCGCGTCCGTGGTCAGCGTCTCGCCCAGTTTCGGCAGGCGCCGCAGCTCGAAGACCTGGCTGCCGTGCACGTTGCCCTTGGGGCGCGGCGTGATGCGGGCCATGTAGCACTGTATCTGGATCATCGCGGTCATGCCCGGGGGCATCAGATCCCCGTTATCGTCATCGGGATAGACGGCAAGCCATTTGTCGATCCGCTCGCGGTCCACCGTGAAGCTGTCGCTCCCGTAGTTTTTCCCTACCTCGAAATGGTCGTAGTCGAACATTGTTACCCCCCGATTTCGACCTGCGGTATCGTCTGATCGCCGCGTTTCTCATAGATGACATGCACCCGTGTCCCGATCATGGCCTCGCCGCCGCGCACATTGGCCATGAAGCGAAAGCCCTCGTCCATATCGACAAGCGCGATCTGGTAGGGCGTGACATCCTTGAAGGCCGCGCTTGGCCCGCGATGGACGGTGGTCACGCTGTGGACCGTGCCCTTGCCGGCGGAAACCTCCCAGGCGAGATCGCGGCACTGGCAGTGGGCGCAGACGGCACGCGGGTAGAACTGCGCCTCGCCGCAGCCGGCGCAGCGCTGAAAGCGGAATTCGTGCTGCGCGCAGCCCTCCCAGAACGGTGCCGAATCGGCATTGGGACGCGGAACGGGTTTCTCCATCTGTCAGGCCCTCCCCAGAACGACGGAACAGTGGGCGGACAGGATGCCGCCGTCCCCATGGACAAGCGCAAGCTCCGCCCCGGCCACCTGCCGGCCCTCGGCGCTGCCTCGCAGCTGCTCGACCGCCTCGACGACGTGAAACATCCCCCCCGCGGCCCCGGAATGCCCGTAAGACAGGAGCCCGCCATGGGTGTTGCACGGCAGCTTGCCGCCGATCCGCAGCTCGCCCGCGGCGGCGGCCGCGCCGGCCTCGCCGCGCTCGAAGAAGCCCATGGATTCGAGCTCTGCCAGCAGCGTGATCGTGAAGCTGTCGTAGATCTCGACCACGTCGATATCCGAGGGCGTGAGCCCGGCCCGCCCCAGGGCATCCGCGGCCGAGCGCTTGCAGCCGAAGTCGGTCAGCGAGGGCGCGGCCACGAGGTATTCGTGGGTATGCCCCTGCCCGGTGCCGAGAACGTCGATCCGGGGCTGGCGCAGATCGGCGGCCGCATCCGCGGCGCTCACCACCACGGCGGCGCCGCCATCGGAGATCAGGCAGCAGTCCAGCAGATGCAGGGGCGTCGCGATGAAGCGCGAGTTCATCACGTCATCGACGGTGATCGGCGCGCGCATATGCGCCTTGGGGTTGCGCGCGGCATGTTCCCGATGCGTCACCGCGATTGCCGCGAGCTGTTCCGAGGTGACGCCGAATTCCGCCATGTAGCGCTGCGCGACAAGGGCATATGCCGCGGGAATGGTCATGCCGTAGGGCTGTTCGTATTGCTGGTTGCCGACCTCGGCGAGCGCCTGCACGGCATTGCCGCGCATCCCGCTGAGGCGGTTGTCGCCGGTCACCACCAGAACGTGGCGGCAATATCCCGCCTCGACCAGGGCCGCCGCCTGCATCACCAACATGCAGGCCGTGACCCCGCCCATCGAGACCGCCGAGGCATAGGCCGGCTGCATCCCGACATATTCGGCAAAGACCGAGGCCAGCATCAGGTGCGGCTCGGTGAAGGAATAGGCGCAGAGCAGGCCATCGACATCGCCGACCGCCAACCCCGCATCGGCCAGCGCCCCAAGCCCCGCCTCGGTATGAAGCGACATGCAGGTGGCACCCGTCAACTCGCCCACCCTGGTGCTGTATGCCCCCGTCATGACGGCCTTCTTCATGCGTCTGCCTCACCCTCGTTCATGCGCTCCCAGTCGAAAAGCGCCGGTGTCCTGTCGAGAAAGCGCTGAACCGCCTCCCGGTGATACGGGCTGTCCATGCACAGGGCCTGCGCCATCGCCGCGATTGCCGGCGCGAAAGGATGGCCTCTGGCAGTCCTGTGGACGGTAGGGACGCCGCTCCCGGCCTGTCAAGCCGCGAGGCCCCGGAAACACAAGCGTGGAGAACGCAGGCGCCGCCGGGCGCGGCTCAGCGCATCTCGAAGCCCTCATAGCCCTTTTCGGCCGCGTCCTCGAGGCGTCGGCGGTAGCGTGGCGCGCCGCCGTTATAGATCAGGTAGCGGATCCCGTCGCGCCCCTCGATATTGGAGTTATACCCCGTGAACCAGGATTTCGCGGTCCGGAACAAGGTCATCTGATAGAGGTCGCGGACCTCCTTCTGCCAGGCGGCAACCGCATCCTCGCGCGGTTCGACGCGGCGGATGCCCCGGTCGCGGAGCCGCACCAGGAACCCCGTCACCCAGTCCACGATATCCTCGATGCCGCGCGGGAAGTTGGTGGAGACCGACCCGCCCTGCGGGCCGGCCAGCATGAAGAGATTGGGAAAGCCGCGCGACTGCACGCCGAGATAGGTCAGTGGCCCGTCCCGCCACTGATCGCGCAGCCGCGCCCCGTCCCGGCCGATGATGTTGATCCGGTCGAACGCGCCGGTGATCGCGTCAAAGCCGGTGGCGTAGATCAGCGTGTCGAGTTCGTATTCCCGCGCCGTGGTGCGGATCCCCTTCGGGGTCACGCGCAGGATCGGGGTTTCGCTCACATCGACAAGATCGACATTCGGCCGATTGTAAGCCTCGTAATAGCCGGTCTCGAGCGGCACGCGCCGGGTCCCGAAGCCGTGATCCTTCGGGATGAGCTTCTCCGCCAGATCGGGATCGGATACCCGCTGGCGGATCTTGTCGGCGATGAAGGCGCTGTATTCGGCATTCACCTCGGGATCGGTGAGCACTTCGGCGAAATTGCCGATCCAGACCCCGAAGCCCGGCGAGGCGTAAAGCTCTTCCCAGAACGCAAGGCGCTCCGCCTCGGGGACCTCGCGGAATTTCCGACGGTCGGGCCCGTGGAGAAAGCCCCCGGGTGTCGTCCGGCATTGCGCGAAGAACTCGTCATAGCGTGTCTTGATCCGGGCCATTTCTTCGGGGGAAATGGGCGAATTATGCAGCGGCGCGCACCAGTTCGGACGCCGCTGGAACACATGGAGCGCCTCGGCCTGTGCGGCGACCACCGGGATGAGCTGCACTCCGGTCGCGCCGGTGCCGATGATGCCCACGCGTTCCCCGGCGAAACCGGTTTTCTCCTCCGGCCAGTCATAGGTGTGAAACGCCTGCCCGCCGAAGGACTCCCGGCCCTCGATCCGGGGCAGCGTCGGCGCCGAGAGCATCCCGACGGCGGTCAGCAGATAGGTGCTTCGGAATACCTGCCCGCTTTCGGTCCGCACCTCCCATTCGTCGTTTTTCGCGTCATGGATCGCATCCGTCACCCGGCAGTCGAACACCATGTCGCGGCGCAGGTCGAATTTCTCGACCACATGCCTGACATAGGCCAGGGTTTCCGTCTGGGGCGCGAAATGTTCCTTCCAGTCCCACTCCTCCAGGAGTTCGCGCGAGAACGAATAGCCGTAGCTGTAACTCTCGGAATCGAAGCGGCAGCCGGGATAGCGGTTCCAGTACCACGTGCCGCCGACATCCCCGCCCGCCTCGAGAACGATCGTCCCGAATCCCAGCTCTCGCAGGCGATAAAGCGCATAGATCCCGCACATGCCCGCGCCGATGACCAGAACATCGGTCCGCACCGGGGAAATGGCGTCGGCATCGCGGGATGTCCCGGGCTGAACCGTCGGGTGCTGCGGCTGATGTCGTGTCATGGTGATCCCCATCCCGGCGGTCTGCCGAGCACACCACGCCGATGCGTGCCATATGCGTATGCGTGTCGGGCTCTTTTCCTGCCCATCAGCATCACCCGCGTCCGACCGTCCTGTCAACCGACGCCGGAGGCCGCCTTCGATCCCTGATCTCTCCCGCCCAAAAAGAAACCGGGACATGCTCCCGATCAGGAGGGCATCCAGATAGGGCGCTGTGTTCATTGATAAATCAAACCTGACGGCTATATGCGTCACGGGCTGAATCCCCGGATTTGCCAATTCCCCGGCCTTCGGGAGGCAGGGGCCGCAGGTTCGGATCCTCTCACCCCGACCATGATCGCCCTCATTTTCGAGAGCCCGATTTTCACGGAGGCGTCGCGCGCCCTCGCCGGGCGGTTTTCGCGGATGACGGCGCGCGCGCGCCGTGCTAGGCGGGGGCCATGAGCCAGCTGCCCTCCAAGGCGGAAATCCTGCAATGGATTTCCGACCATCCGACCCTCACCTCCAAGCGCGACATCGCCAAGGCCTTTGGCATCAAGGGCGCGTCGCGGATCGACCTCAAGCGCGTGCTGCGCGAGCTCGAGGCCGAGGGTCATCTCGAAAAGCGCAAGAAAACCTACCGCGACCCCGATCGCCTGCCGCCGGTGAGCGTGGTGCAGATCTCGGGCCAGACGGCGGATGGCGAATTGCTGGCGCGCCCGCTCGAATGGCATGGCGAGGGGGTCGAGCCGGTGATCCTGATGCTGCAACGTGCCGCCGATCCGGCGCTGGGCGAGGGGGATCGCATCCTCGCGCGGCTTCAGGAGGTGCGCGGCGAGGCGCATCATTACGAGGCGCGGCTGATCCGGCGCATCGGCGTGAGCCCGCGCAAGGTGCTGGGCATCTTCCGCAAGAGCACCGAGGGCGGGCGCATCGTGCCGATCGACAAGGGCGAGGGGCGCGAATGGCTGGTCGCGCCCGAGGCGACGGGGGGCGCGCTCGATGGCGAGCTGGTGGAGGCCGAACAGGCGGGGCCTGCGGGGCGGCTCGGGCTGGCGCGCGCGCGGGTGCGCGACCGGCTGGGCAACCCGTCCGCGCCGCGCGCCGTCTCGCTCATCGCCATCCATCAGCACGGGATCCCCGACGATTTCCCCGACGCGGTGATCGCCGAGGCGGACGCGATGAAACCCGCCGGGTTGAAAGGCCGCGAGGACCTGCGCGATCTGCCGCTCGTCACCATCGACCCCTGGGATGCGCGCGACCACGACGACGCGGTTTACGCCCATGCCGATGACGACCCGGACAATCCGGGCGGCCATGTGATCTGGGTCGCCATCGCCGATGTCGCCCATTACGTGCGCCCCGGCTCGGCGCTCGATGCCGAGGCGCGCAAGCGCGGCAATTCCACCTATTTCCCGGATCGCGTGGTGCCGATGCTGCCCGACCGGCTGTCGGGCGATCTGTGCTCGCTGCACGAGGGCGTGCCGCGCCCCTGTCTCGCGGTGCGCATGACCATCGACGCCGAGGGCAACAAGACCGGGCAGCGTTTCGTGCGCGGGCTGATGCGCTCGGCGGCCTCTCTGACCTATGAACAGGTGCAGGCGGCGATGGACGGCGCGCCGGGCGACAAGGCGGGGCCGCTGCTCGATCCCGTCATCCGCCCGCTTTATGCCGCCTATGCGGCGCTCGCGCAGGCGCGCCAGAGGCGCCAGCCGCTCGATCTCGACCTGCCCGAGCGCAAGGTGGTGCTGAGCGAGGCCGGCGAGGTCACATCGGTGCGCTTTGCCGAGCGGCTCGACGCGCACCGGCTGATCGAGGAATGCATGGTGCTGGCCAATGTCGCCGCCGCCGAAGAGCTGATCGCGCGGAAGATGCCGCTGCTCTTCCGCGTCCACGAAGAGCCCGCCCCCGAAAAGCTCGACAGTTTGCGCGAGGTGGCGCAGGCGGCGGGGCTGGTGCTGGCCAAGGGGCAGGTGCTGCGCACCGCGCATCTCAACGCGCTACTGCACGCGGCCAGGGGCACCGATCACGCCGAGATCATCAACATGTCCACCCTTCGCGCGATGACGCAGGCCTATTACGCGCCGCAGAATTTCGGGCATTTCGGCCTTGCGCTGCGCGCCTATGCGCATTTCACCTCGCCGATCCGGCGCTATGCCGATCTGGTGGTGCATCGCGCGCTCATCGCCGCGCATGGCTGGGGCAAGGACGGACTCGGCGCCGAGGAAATCGAACGGCTGGAGCAGACCGCGCAGCATATTTCCGACACCGAGCGGCGCTCGATGATGGCCGAGCGCGACACCAATGACCGCTACCTTGCCGCCTTCCTGTCGGAGCGGCTGGGCGAGGAGTTCGTCGGGCGGATCAGCGGCATCGCGCGCTTTGGCGTGTTCGTGAAGCTGGACGAGACCGGGGCCGATGGCCTCATCCCGATGCGTGCGCTGGGGCAGGAATATTTCCATTTCGACCGCGACAGCAGCACCTTGATGGGGGCCGAGACGGGGCGCGTGATCGCTCTCGGCCAGCGGGTGACGGTGCGGCTCGCGGAGGCGGCGCCGGTCTCGGGGGGGCTTGCCTTCGATCTGGTGGCGCTCGAGGGGGTGCATGTGCCACGCGGCCCGTCGAAATCGCGCGGCAAGCCGCCCCGCCGCAAGCTCGGCGCCGCCCGCGCCAAGGCAGCCAGGCTCAAGCGCAAGGCGGCGCGCAAGCGCGGGTGACGCTTATACCGCCGCCAGCAGCACCGCGAGCCAGGCCGCATAGGCCAGCACCATCACCGCCCCCTCGCGCCGCCCGACCCGCCAGCCGGTGCGTGCCAGAACCAGCATCGCCACCGTCGCCGCGAGCATGATCCAGATGTCGAAGGCGGCGATCCCCGGTGGCACGGTCAGCGGGTGCACCAGCGCCGTCATCCCGAGAATCCCGAGGATATTGAATATGTTGCTGCCGACGATATTGCCAAAGGCGACATCGCCCTGACCCTTGCGCGCGGCGATGACCGAGGTGACGAGCTCGGGCATGGAGGTGCCGATGGCGACGATGGTCAGGCCGATCACCGCCTCCGACATGCCCAGCTTTGCCGCCAGCCCGATCGCCCCGCTCACAAGGAACCTCGCCCCGATGAGCGTGGCCGCCAGCCCGACGAGCAGGATCAGCATCGCCCGCCCCCTGCCGAGCGCGCGCTCGGGCAGCAGCGCGGCCTCATGCACATACATCGCCGCGGCGGCGCTCTGGCGGCGGCGCTCGATCAGAACGACGGCCAGGAGATAGACCACGAGCGCGCCCGCCAGCCCCGCGCCCGCCCCGCGCCCCACCGCGCCCGTGAGCACCGCGCCGACACAGGCGAGCGTCGCCGCGAGCATCACCAGGCCGTCGCGCCGCAGCGCCTCGGGGGCGACCGTGACCGGCGCGAGCACCGCCGCCAAGCCGAGGATCAGCAGGATGTTGCCGATATTGCTGCCCAGGATATTGCCGATGGCGATACCGGGCGATCCGGCAAGGGCGGCCTGAAGGCTCGTCACCAGTTCCGGCGTCGAGGTGCCGAAACCCACGAGCGTCAGCCCGATGATCAGCGGCGACACGCCCAGATCCCGCGCCAGCGCCACCGCGCCGCGCACCAGGAATTCGCCGCCGATCACCAGCCCGGCAAGCCCGCCGGCAATGAAAAGGATATCCAGTTTCGTTCTCCCGAGGTGGCGACCGCGCGCGGCACGGTCCTGAGATGCCCCCCGCCCGCGCGCCGGTCAAGATCGCGCTCAGGATAATCTCGCCGGGGCACGGTGCTTTCGCAATGGCGACAATCGCGCTATCATGCGGGAAAATACCGGGCGGAACACCGGGCAGGCAGAGGTGGAGCGATGCAGGCAGCGCATATCGGAATTCTCGGCATTTTCCTGATCGCGGGCGGGGCCGCCATGGCCAGCGTCAGCGAATCGCCGCGCCCGCAGATGCGGCCCGGCTCGGGCCTCGTGACGGCCGCGGCGGTGGCCTCGGTCGATGTCCCGGTGCGCAGCCTGCGCCCTCAGGCCCGCCCCGAGGCGGCGGCGCGCGTCACACCCGCCAGCGGGCACGCGGGATTCGATCGCTGGATCGCCGGGTTCCGGGGACGCGCGCTGGCCCAGGGGATCGGCCCGCGCGTTTACGATCGCGCCTTTGCCAGCGTGCGCTACGATCCCGAGGTGGTGGCCCGGGATCGCAACCAGTCCGAATTCCGCCGCGAGATCTGGGATTATCTCGATTCGGCGGTGTCGCCCGTGCGCGTCGGGAACGGGCGCGAGGCGCTGCGCAAACACCGCCGCACGCTGGAGCGGATCGAGGCGCATTACGGCGTGGAAAAGGAGGTGGTCACGGCGATCTGGGGGATGGAGAGCAGCTATGGCGAGCGCCTCGGCAGCCTGCCGCTCATTCAGTCCATGGCGACGCTCGCCTTTGACGGGCGGCGGGGCGCGTTCTTTGAAAAGCAGCTCGTCGCCGCGCTCCAGATCCTGCAATCGGGCGATACCACGCCCGAGAGGATGACCGGCTCCTGGGCGGGGGCGATGGGGCACACGCAATTCATGCCGACCTCCTATCTCGCCTATGCGGTGGATTTCACCGGCGACGGGCGGCGCGATATCTGGTCCGACGACCCCACCGACGCGCTCGCCTCCACCGCCGCCTATCTCGCGCGGTTCGGCTGGAAGAAGGGGATGCCCTGGGGGGTCGAGGTGCGGGTGCCGCGCGGCGCCTCCTTCGGCGATGCGCAGCGGATGCCTTCGGACTGGGCGGCGCGCGGCGTCGTGGGGCTCGACGGGCGGGCGGTGCGCGATTTCGGCGCGGCGCGGATCTTTCAGCCTGCGGGCCCGGCGGGGCCGTCCTTCATGGTCTTTGCCAATTTCGACGTGATCAAGCGCTACAACAATTCCAACGCCTATGCGCTCGGGGTGGGGCATCTCGCGGACCGGATCGGTGGCGGACCCGAAATCGCCGGGCAATGGCCGCGCGGCTATGACGCGCTCGGATTCGAGGAGCGCATGGAAATGCAGCGCCTGCTGCAACGCAAGGGATATGCCGTGGAAAAGATCGACGGCATCGTGGGGCCGAACACGGTGAGCGCCATCCGCGCCTTTCAGGCCGCGGCCGGTGTGGCGCAGGACGGTTTGCCCTCGCAACAGCTTCTGGCGTTGCTGCGACGGTCCTGAGGGCGCAGGCGCGACATCCCGCGCCATGCGCCGCCATGCGGGGTGCCGGGGGCTTGTGCCCATGGCAGGCAGGGTCAGGTATCGGTGAGATTCGCGCGCCCGACCAGCCGCGCCGCGGGGAATCCGGCCATGAGCGTTTCGATCCCCTCCGCGTCCAGCAGGCAGGCCGCGGTGGAGAGCGCATCGGCGAGGCCGGCGCGGGGGGCGGTCACGCTGACCAGGCGCCAGCGGGGTGCGGCGGGCCGGCCGGTGCGCGGGTCGAGGATGTGGCCAACGCGGCCCTCGGTGTCGAAGGTGGTGCCGAGCGCGCCGGAACTGGCCAGCGCCCGGTCGCGCAGAGGCACGGGGGTGGCGGCGCCATCGTCGAGCCGCAGCGGCCAGGGCAAACCGTCGGGATGGCTTCCGAGGGCGCGGAACTCGCCGGTGTTCACGAGAATGTCGGTCAGGCCCTCCGCCGCCAGCAGATCGGCCACGCGATCGGCGATGACGCCTTGCGCGACGCCGTTGAGGGTCAGCGCCATGCCGGGGCGAGCGAAGGCGACGGCGCCGGCATCGGCATGGACCCCCCCCAGCCAACGCGTGACAGCGCGGCGGCGATCTCGGGGTCGGTAGGGGTGCGGCCGGTGCTGTGGCTTTCGGCGTGGAGGCTCCAGAGGGGCTGCACGGTCGGATCGAAGGCGCCGCCGCTGGCGGCATGGACGGCGCCGCAGAGCGACAGGCATTCCAGCAGCTCGAAGGGCGGCGCCTCCAGCCGGCCGGTCGCGTTCAGGTGCGCGAGCGCCGAGTCGGGGCGATGCAGGCTGAAGACAGCCTCCAGCCGGGCGATCTCGGCCAGTGCCATTCGGATCAGCCGGTCGGCCTGCGGATGGGCGAAATGGATCGAGGCCGGGGCGCCCAGCGCGATCCCGTCCCAGCGGGTGAGCGGGGCGGCGGCTTTGGCCGGCAGGCCCGGGCAGGCATCCGCGGCCGCGGCGGTGATCAGAAAGCGGCGACGGGTGGGCATGGCTCAGCTCTCCTGTTTTTCCTGAAATGTGCGCAGCCGGTCGAGGAAATCGGCGTCTTCGCCGGCGTCGATGCCACCCTCCAGCTCCACCGGGCTCAGCACCGCGGCGTCGGGAATGTCGGCAAGGCGCAGCACGTCCCCGCCATGTTCGGCGGCAAAGGCCATGGCACGGTCCGGGTCGGCGAACGGGACCAGCTCGGGCGCGCCCATGCCACCAGCGACGGTGGCGCCCACGACATAATGGGCGCTCTCGGCGGCGATATAGTTCCCGGCGCCGGGATCGTCCCAGACAGCGCCCGCGGCGCCCATGTCGGAGACATGGATCGCAACGATCATGCGGCTTTGTTCGGGCATGCGCTGATAGGCGATGGCATCGCGCACCTGGCTGAAGAACAGCGGGTCAGGCAGGCCGGCCAGATGCAGCTGTCCCTTGGGGCCGGGGTGTTCCAGCAGGCCCATCTGGCAAAAGTGGCCCACCGAATCCCCGGTCATTGCGACGGCGGCAGGCAGTTCGGCCAGCTCCTCGCGGCAGGCCGCGAGCGCGAGCAGCCCGAGAGCGGCAAGCGCGTATCTGGGGGCGTGGTTCATGGCGTGACCCTTTGGCAGGCGAGGATGGCGAGAAAAAGCGCGACCAGCGGCCAGAGGGCGACCGAGGCCAGTGCGAGCGGGGCAGAGATGGCGCTGGCGGCGCCACCGATGCCGGCGGCGGCGGCAGTCGCCTCCGATGCGGCGAGGTTGTAGAGGCGGAACGCGTCGGCCGGATTGGCAAGCAGGAGCCATGGAAAGAGCTCGGCGGTGAACCAGCCGCCGCCATCGGCGACCACCGCCGCAAGCAGGCCGAGGTCGTAGAGGACGATCAGCACCAGCCACAGCCCGATCGCCAGCCCCGCGGCCGCCCCGGGCCGCCTGGCCACGGCCGAGAGCGCATAGCCGATGCCGAGGAAGGTCGCGCCGAGCAGCACCGAGGTCCAGCCCAGCCGCCACAGCGCCGGCAGCCCCGCCTGTGCCCGCGGATCGGCCCAGATCGCCGCCGCCGCGGCGATGCCGTAGCCTGCCGCCACAGCCAGCGCGAGCACCGCGATATGGGCGAGGAACTTGCCGAGGATCAGCTCGGCGCGGCTGACCGGATAGGTCAGCACGAGGGGCAGTGTGCCGCGCTCGACCTCGCCTGCCACCGCGTCGAAGGCCATCAGGAGTGCCACGAGTGGCACCAGATAGACGGCGAGGCTGGTGAGGCTCGCGACCGTCACCGACAGCCGGTCGGCACCGAGCGTGCCTGTGGGGGCGCTGCCGGTGGCCGACAGCACCATCGAAAACAGCGCCATCAGCGCCACGGCGATCGCGACCCAGCGATTGCGGAGCGCGATGCGGGCCTCGGCCTGCGCCCGGGCCGCGGCCCACATCGGATCGTTGTGGTCCCAGACATGGACGGGGTTGACCACCGAGCGGTGAACGAGGATCGAGTCGTGCGGCTCGGCGAAGGTGGGCCCGTCATGCACCAGATGCAGCCGTTCGCCGTCGATGACGAAAAGCTGTTCGTTCTCGGGCTTGAGCGGGCCGACATTGAGGAAGCGGTCCTTCGAGAACTTGTTCATCGAGACGAAATACTTGCCGTCCGCGTCCAGCGTCTCGCCCATTGTGGTGGAGTTGTGGCCGGGTTGATAGTGCACGTCGGTCTTGGAGATGATCGGATCGACATCCTCGCCGTTATGGGCGCGCACGGCGCGTTCGATGTTCCAGAACACGACCTGACTGTCGAGGAAGAGCGTGGTGTAGGCGTTGCCCTTTCCGTCGAAGGCGGTGTGCAGCGGCCCCAGGCCCAACTCCCGCTCGGCCACCACGGGATAGCGCGGATCGAGGCTGTCATCCTCGAAATACGCGTCCAGCCTCCGCACGTCGATCACGCTGACGGTGGGCGACAGCTTGCCGGCGATGCACAGGTGGATCCGGTCGGGGGCCATGTTGCAGCCATGCGGGTTGTTGGGGATCGGGATGTAGCGGGTGTATTTCCTGTTCACCCCCTTGCGCCCGTCGATCACCTTGACGCCGTTCAGCTCGATGAAGTCCCCCTCGGCGATGCCGCGCTCGATCTCGGCGAGATTGAAGACCACGACATGGTCCATCTCGCTCGCCGTCATGTCGGGCAGGGTCATCCCCATTTCCGAGTTGTAGGAGGTCGCGAAGGCCCACTTGCCCTCATAGTCGGCATCGGTGTTGTCGAGGTTGCCCGTGACCATCACCTGCCAGGCGACCTCCATCGTGTCGGCGTCGATGGCGGTGTAGAAGTTCACATACTTGTCAGGCTCGTCCAGGATCTGGCCATCGTTGACCATCGGCCCCTCGTCCTCGCCGTTCGCGAAGACGTAGTTGGTGCGCGGCCATTTCTGGGGCCGCAGGCCGTGGATCGCCTTGGCATTGGGGATTTCGAGAATGGCGTCGCATTTCATCACGTCACAGCGGACGCGCGCGACGCGGGTATTGGCCTTGTCGTTCATGAACAGGAAGCGACCGTCATACTTGCCCTCGGTGAAGGACATGTGGACGTGGTGCAAATCACCATTGGGCAGCACCTCCAGGCCGTTCGCTGCCATGTAGGCCTTTGTCTTCTCGGTCAGCTTGCCGTTCATGATGGCGCGGGATTCGTTGGTGATCCCCCAGCCGGTGGCCGAGCAGGTGTTGAACACGGGCACCCGCATCAGTTCGCGCATGGACGGCACGCCGAGGATTCGCACCTCGCCGGTCTGGCCCGAGGACCAGAAGCCATAGTATTCGTCCAGTTCGCCCGGGCCCACATGGGCCTGGGCCGCGGCCGAGGTCCGGGCCGAGGCGCGGCGCGGCAGCGGGCGAAAGTGTGGCCAGAAAGCGCGGCATCGGGCGGCGGTGCGATGCCTTTGACGGAGATGCAATCGGGGCAGGAGCTGCGCCGGCAGGGGTCGCCCGGATCGACCGGCACGCCCTGCGCATCGATCACCACGCTGCGCGCCTCGCCATCGGCGCAGATCACCACCTCCATCTGCCCCGCCCCGGTTCGGCCATGGGCGTAGCCCCCGGCGAGGCCCGAGAGGCTCAGCCCCAGGACGAGCAGGGCAGACAGGATCATATGGCCGATGCGCGTTCGCATGAGGCCATCATTCATGGCGCGGTCGAGGATGCCTTGATCCCGATAAGAAAGCCGCCCCTGAATGCGAATATGCGGTGCAAGGCCCTCCGGCGGGCCGCCTTCATGTCGCGAGTCCATGTGGGGCCTTGCGCGCACGACGTTCATGTCCTTTGCGCCGCTTGCTTCGTGCGAACCGGTGTCATGACGTGTTTATTCCCGTTGATCCGCTTTTCGGCACCCTGGCCCTCGATCCACCGTCCTGGCGGTCTGGCTGTCGATGACGCCTTCGCAAGATCCGTCATCGGCCAGATGCGAGATCCCCGGACGCGGGGCGCGCGCGCGCGCGCGCCTGCTTGACGGGGGCGGTGAAAGCAAATAACACCGCCGCACCGCAGGGGTATAGCTCAGCTGGTAGAGCGACGGTCTCCAAAACCGTAGGTCGCGGGTTCGAGCCCTGCTGCCCCTGCCAATGTCCATCGTCCATCGCGCCCGCAGGGCCGGTCGCGCCACGCGACGCGGGCTGCCGGGACGCCTCCTGGCTCTTGAAGTCGCGCGCGTCGCCGCGTATGTCGCCACGGACGCATCGAGGAAAGACGGCACAGATGACAGGCACGAATCCGATCCAGTTCATTCAGCAGGTCCGTTCGGAGGTGGCCAAGGTCGTCTGGCCGACCCGCCGCGAGGTGCTGTTGACCACGGTGATGGTGTTCATCCTCGCGACGCTGACGGCGGTGTTCTTTGCACTTGTCGATCTGGCGATCCGCAGCGGGCTTCAGGCGGTGCTCGGCATCTTCGGCTAGGTCTTCGGGCGGGGCGCGGCGCGGGGATCGTGCGCAGAAAGCCCTTGAATTCCGGGCAGAACGGGGCTACCTCGCCCGGCATCCGGTCAAAAGGCGCGTGGCGATTCGTGTTGCGCGCCGCTTTTCATTTCCGGGGCCGCGGGATCAACCGCGTGTAAAGAATACGAAAAACCGGCGCTTGCGCCGGGAAGCAAGGGCAAGGTCGGCAATGGCAAAGCGGTGGTACTCGGTCAGCGTCCTCTCGAATTTCGAGAAGAAGATCGCCGAGCAGATCAGGCAGGCGGTGATCGACAATGGCCTTGAGGACGAGATCGACGAGGTTCTGGTGCCGACCGAGGAGGTGATCGAGATCCGCCGCGGCAAGAAGGTGACCACCGAGCGCCGCTTCATGCCGGGCTATGTGCTCGTTCATATGGAGATGTCGGACCGGGGCTATCACCTGATCAACTCGATCAACCGCGTCACGGGGTTTCTCGGTCCGCAGGGCCGCCCGATGCCGATGCGCGATGCCGAGGTGGAGGCGATCCTGGGCCGGGTGCAGGAGGGCGAGGAGAGCCCGCGCACCCTCATCCATTTCGAGGTGGGCGAGAAGGTCAAGGTCAACGATGGCCCGTTCGAGGATTTCGACGGGATGGTGGAATATGTGGACGAGGACAACCAGCGCCTGAAGGTGTCGGTGTCGATCTTCGGCCGGGAAACCCCGGTCGAGCTGGAATTCACACAGGTCACGAAGCAGGCCTGATGATGTGAACCGTGGGAGGTGCTGCGGCCGCGGCCGCCGGACCGGACCGCGCAACGAGAGAGCCGGAGGGGCGCGCCCCGACGGTGTTGAAAGCGAAGGAGAGGCCGCATGGCCAAGAAACTGATCGGGAAGCTCAAGCTCCAGGTGAAAGCCGGGCAAGCCAATCCCAGCCCGCCTGTCGGCCCGGCCCTGGGCCAGCGCGGCATCAACATCATGGAATTCTGCAAGGCGTTCAACGCCAGGACGGCGGACATGGAGCCGGGCGCGCCGTGTCCGACGGTGATTTCCTATTACCAGGACAAGTCCTTCGACATGGAAATCAAGACGCCGCCCGCGTCTTATTACCTGAAGAAGGCCGCCAAGCTGCAATCCGGCTCCAAGACGCCGGGCCGCGCCACGGCGGGCAGCGTCACCATCGCGCAGGTGCGCGAGATTGCCGAGGCCAAGATGAAGGATCTCAACGCCAATTCCGTCGAGGCGGCGATGCAGATCATTCTCGGCTCCGCGCGCTCCATGGGCATCGAGGTGAAATAAGATGGCAAAGCTTGGAAAACGGATGCGTGCCCTGCGCGAGGCTTTTGCCGGCAAGGAAAACGTGACGGTCGAGGAGGCGGTTGCCCTGGTCAAGGACAATGCCAGCGCGAAATTCGACGAAACGGTTGAAATTGCGATGAATCTCGGGGTCGATCCGCGCCATGCGGATCAGATGGTGCGCGGTGTGGTGAGCCTTCCCAACGGCACCGGCAAGACCGTGCGCGTCGCTGTCTTTGCCCGTGGCCCCAAGGCCGAGGAGGCGCAGGCCGCCGGGGCCGATATCGTCGGCGCCGAGGACCTGATGGAGACCGTCCAGAGCGGCAAGATCGAGTTCGACCGTTGCATCGCCACGCCGGACATGATGCCGATCGTGGGCCGCCTGGGCAAGGTTCTGGGCCCGCGCAACCTGATGCCGAACCCCAAGGTCGGCACCGTGACCATGGACGTGGCGCAGGCGGTCAAGGACGCCAAGGGTGGCCAGGTCCAGTTCAAGGTGGAAAAGGCCGGGGTGGTCCATGCCGGGATCGGCAAGGCCTCGTTCGACGCCGAGAAGCTGGCCGAGAACGTGCGCGCCTTCGTCTCTGCCGTGCAGAAGGCGCGGCCCGCCGGTGCCAAGGGCACCTATGTGAAGAAAATCTCGCTCTCGTCCACGATGGGCGCGGGTGTGTCGGTGGACGTCAACAGCGCTGTCACCGAATGAGATCTCGTCCCGGTCCCTTCCGGGCCGGGGCGGATGGCGGGGCCTGCCGGCCCTGTCCTGTCCGAGACGGAGGGTTCGCCGACAGGCGTATAATTCCTTCCCGAGATGGGGAACGAGATGAGATTCCAGCCGGGGCATCTTTCCTCGGGTGGTCTTGGCCTCGGGACCCCTTGTTTTGGACCCGAACGCCGCCCCCTCGGGGGTGGCAGACCTGAGCCGGGGGGAAACCCCCAAATTTGGAGTGAAACTGTGGATAGAGCCCAGAAAGAGAAAGTGGTCGAGGAACTCGGCCAGATCTTCGAAAGCTCTGGCGTCGTGGTGGTTGCCCACTACACGGGTCTGACAGTTGCCGAAATGCAGAACCTTCGTGCCCGCGCCCGTGCGGCAGAGGCATCGGTTCGTGTTGCCAAGAACAGGCTCGCCAAGATCGCCCTTGAGGGAAAGCCCTGCGCAAGCATCGCCGACTACCTCTCGGGCATGACCGTGCTCACCTTCTCCGAGGACCCCGTGGCAGCAGCCAAGGTGGCCGAGGATTTCGCCAAGGAAAACAAGAAGTTCGAGATCCTTGGCGGGGCAATGGGTGGCACGGCTCTGGACCGGGCCGGTGTCGAGGCCGTGTCGAAGATGCCGTCGCGCGAGGAGCTTATCGCCTCCATCGTCGGCTGCATCGGCGCGCCTGCCTCGAACATCGCCGGGGCCATTGGCGCACCTGCCTCGAATATCGCGGGCATCCTCTCGACGATCGAGGAAAAGGCCGAGGCGGCATAAGGCAAACTGTCACACGCGTGTGGGGTCGTCCCCGACGTTGGAACACATCAAGTTACGGAAAGAGCTGAACAATGGCTGATCTGAAGAAACTCGCGGAAGAGATTGTCAATCTGACCCTTCTCGAAGCACAGGAACTGAAAACCATCCTGAAGGATGAGTATGGCATCGAGCCCGCCGCCGGCGGTGCTGTCATGGTCGCCGGCCCCGCCGCGGGCGATGCCGGTGGCGCGGCTGCCGAAGAGCAGACCGAATTCGACGTGATCCTGAAATCGGCCGGTGCGTCGAAGATCAACGTCATCAAGGAAGTCCGCGCCATCACCGGCCTTGGCCTCAAGGAAGCCAAGGACCTGGTGGAAGCCGGCGGCAAGGCCGTCAAGGAGCAGGTTTCCAAGGCCGAAGCCGAAGAGATCAAGGGCAAGCTGGAAGCAGCCGGCGCCGAGGTCGAGCTCAAGTGATCGCTGCCCGCCGGGCAGAATGATGCGACAAGGCCAGATCCGGGGTATCCCGGGTCTGGCCGAACCTGTCTCGGAGAGGCCCCGCGCGTGCCGGGGGTTCTCTCAGGCGAGGTTCACGCGATCGGGAGGCCGTCATCGGGACGACGGCCGGGAATGGATCGCCCCCGCCCTCTCTGAGGCTCGCGGCGCTGGTGCCCGACAGCGACCGTGGCCGGTGAGACACGAAAGGTAAGATCGACATGGCTCAGAGCTACCTTGGCCAGAAGCGTTTGCGCAGGTATTATGGCAAGATCCGCGAAGTTCTGGAGATGCCGAACCTCATCGAGGTTCAGAAATCCTCCTACGACCTGTTCCTGAACTCGGGCGATCAGCCTCAGCCGCTGGATGGCGAGGGGATCAAGGGCGTGTTCCAGTCGGTGTTCCCGATCAAGGATTTCAACGAGACGGCGGTGCTCGAATTCGTCAGCTACGAGCTGGAGAAGCCGAAATACGATGTCGAGGAATGCATGCAGCGCGACATGACCTATGCCGCGCCGCTCAAGGTCAAGCTGCGGCTGATCGTGTTCGATGTCGATGAGGATACCGGCGCGAAATCGGTCAAGGATATCAAGGAGCAGGACGTGTTCATGGGCGACATGCCGCTCATGACTGCGACCGGCACCTTCGTCATCAACGGCACCGAGCGCGTGGTGGTTTCGCAGATGCACCGCTCGCCGGGGGTGTTCTTCGATCATGACAAGGGCAAGACGCACAGCTCGGGCAAGCTGCTCTTTACCTGCCGGATCATTCCCTATCGCGGTTCCTGGCTCGATTTCGAATTCGACGCCAAGGATATCGTCTATGCCCGGATCGACCGCCGCCGCAAGCTGCCGGTGACGACGCTGCTCTATGCGCTCGGTCTCGATCAGGAAGGCATCATGAATGCCTATTACGACACCGTCAGCTACAAGCTGAAGAAGAAGCAGGGCTGGGTCACGAAATTCTTTCCCGACCGCATCCGCGGCACGCGCCCGACCTACGATATCGTGGATGCCGCAACCGGCGAGGTTCTCTTCGAGGCGGGCAAGAAGGTCACGCCGCGCGCGGTCAAGCAGCTCATCGACGAGGGCAAGGTCACCGAGCTGCTGGTGCCGTTCGATCACATCGTTGGCAAATACGTGGCGCGCGACATCATCAACGAGGAGACCGGCGCCATTTACGTCGAGGCCGGCGACGAGCTGACGCTCGAATACGACAAGGACGGCGCGATCATCGGGGGCACGCTTCAGGATCTGCTCGATGCCGGGATCACCGAGATCCCCGTGCTCGACATCGACGGTGTGACGGTCGGCCCCTATATCCGCAACACCATGGCCGCCGACAAGAACATGGGCCGCGAGAGCGCGCTCATGGATATCTACCGCGTCATGCGCCCCGGCGAGCCGCCCACCGAGGAGGCCTCGGCCGCGCTGTTCGAGACGCTGTTCTTCGACCCGGAGCGCTACGATCTCTCTGCCGTGGGCCGGGTCAAGATGAACATGCGCCTCAACCTCGACAAGCCCGACACGCAGCGCACGCTCGACCGTGAGGATATCGTGGCCTGCGTGCGCGCGCTGGTGGAATTGCGCGACGGCAAGGGCGAGGTGGACGATATCGACCACCTGGGCAACCGGCGCGTGCGCTCGGTCGGCGAGCTGATGGAGAATCAGTATCGCGTGGGCCTCCTGCGGATGGAGCGCGCGATCAAGGAGCGCATGTCCTCGGTGGAAATCGACACGGTGATGCCGCAGGACCTCATCAACGCCAAGCCGGCGGCGGCGGCGGTGCGCGAATTCTTCGGCTCCTCGCAGCTGTCGCAGTTCATGGACCAGACCAACCCGCTCTCCGAAGTCACCCACAAGCGCCGCCTCTCGGCGCTCGGGCCGGGGGGCCTCACGCGGGAGCGGGCGGGATTTGAGGTGCGCGACGTGCACCCCACCCATTACGGCCGCATGTGCCCGATCGAGACACCGGAAGGGCCGAATATCGGCCTGATCAACAGCCTCGCCACCTATGCGCGGGTGAACAAGTATGGCTTCATCGAAACCCCCTATCGCAAGGTTCGCAACGGGCAGGTGACCGATGAGGTGGTCTATCTGTCGGCCACCGAGGAAATGCGCCACACCATCGCCCAGGCCAACGCGGCGCTTGACGCCGAGGGTCGGTTCGTCAACGAGATGGTCAATACCCGCCAGTCGGGCGAATACATGCTCGCCCCGGTGGAGCAGGTGGACCTCATCGACGTGAGCCCCAAGCAGCTCGTGTCGGTCGCGGCCTCGCTGATCCCCTTCCTCGAGAATGACGACGCCAACCGTGCGCTCATGGGCTCGAACATGCAGCGCCAGGCCGTGCCGACGCTGCGCTCGGAGGCGCCGCTTGTCGGCACCGGCATCGAGGGCAAGGTCGCCGTCGATTCGGGGGCCGCGATCATGGCCCGCCGCGCGGGCGTGATCGACCAGGTCGATGCACAGCGCATCGTGGTGCGCGCCACCGAGGATCTCGAGATCGGCGATCCCGGCGTGGACATCTACCGCCTGCGCAAGTTCCAGCGCTCGAACCAGAACAGCTGCATCAACCAGCGTCCGCTGGTCAATGTGGGCGATACGGTGGCCAAGGGCGAGGTCATCGCCGACGGCCCCTGCACCGACATGGGCGAGCTGGCGCTCGGCAAGAACGTGATCGTCGCCTTCATGCCGTGGAACGGCTACAACTACGAGGACTCGATCCTGATTTCCGAGCGCATCGTGCGCGACGACGTGTTCACCTCCGTCCATATCGAGGAATTCGAGGTGGCCGCCCGCGACACGAAACTCGGGCCGGAGGAGATCACCCGCGACATCCCCAACGTGGGCGAGGAGGCGCTGCGCAATCTCGACGAGGCGGGCATCGTCTATATCGGTGCCGATGTGCAGCCGGGCGATATCCTCGTGGGCAAGATCACCCCCAAGGGCGAGAGCCCGATGACGCCCGAGGAAAAACTCCTGCGCGCGATCTTCGGCGAAAAGGCCAGCGACGTGCGCGACACGAGCCTGCGCGTGAAACCGGGCGATTTCGGCACGGTGGTGGAGGTGCGCGTCTTCAACCGTCACGGCGTGGAAAAGGACGAGCGCGCGCTCCAGATCGAGCGTGAAGAGGTCGAGCGCCTGGCGCGCGACCGCGACGACGAGCTGGCAATCCTCGAGCGCAACATCTACGCCCGGTTGCGCGCGCTCATCCTCGGCAAGGTGGCGGTCAAGGGGCCGCGCGGCGTGAAGGCCAATTCCGAGATCACCGAGGAGCTTCTCGCGACGCTGACCCGGGGGCAGTGGTGGCAGCTGGCACTCAAGGACGAGGCCGACGCCAAGATCGTCGAGGCGCTGCACGATCAGTTCGAGGCGCAGAAGCGCACGCTCGATGCGCGTTTCGAGGACAAGGTCGAGAAGGTGCGCCGGGGCGACGACCTGCCGCCGGGCGTGATGAAGATGGTCAAGGTCTTCATCGCCATCAAGCGCAAGCTGCAACCGGGCGACAAGATGGCCGGGCGGCACGGCAACAAGGGCGTGGTCTCCAAGGTGATCCCGATCGAGGACATGCCCTTCCTCGCCGATGGCACGCCGGTCGATATCTGCCTCAACCCGCTCGGCGTGCCGAGCCGGATGAACGTGGGCCAGATCCTCGAGACGCATATGGGCTGGGCCGCGCGCGGCCTCGGCGTGAAGATCGACGAGGCGCTCGGCGAGTATCGCCGCAGCGGCGATCTCACCCCGGTGCGCGAGGCGATGCGGCTCGCCTATGGCGATGAGGTCTATGAGGAGGGCCTCAAGGGCATGGACGAGGCGGCGCTTGTTGCTGCGGCGGGCAACGTGACCGGCGGGGTGCCGATCGCCACGCCGGTCTTCGACGGTGCCAAGGAGCCCGATGTGAACGACGCGCTGCGGCGCGCGGGCTTTGACGAGAGCGGGCAGTCGGTGCTCTATGACGGGCGCACGGGCGAGCAGTTCGCGCGGTCCGTGACGGTGGGCATCAAGTATCTGCTCAAGCTGCATCACCTGGTGGACGACAAGATCCACGCGCGCTCGACCGGGCCCTACAGCCTCGTGACGCAGCAGCCGCTCGGCGGCAAGGCGCAGTTCGGCGGCCAGCGCTTCGGCGAGATGGAGGTCTGGGCGCTCGAGGCCTATGGCGCGGCCTACACGCTTCAGGAAATGCTCACCGTCAAGTCCGACGACGTGGCCGGCCGGACCAAGGTCTATGAGAGCATCGTCAAGGGCGAGGACAATTTCGAGGCCGGCGTGCCGGAATCGTTCAACGTGCTCGTCAAGGAAGTGCGCGGTCTCGGCCTCAACATGGAACTCCTGGACGCGGAGGAGGACGAGTAGGCGCAGAATTTTCATCGAAAATTCTGCCCCGGATTTTTCGGAGAAAAATCCGGGCCCCCGTCCCCCCCTCTGCCAGCCTTCAAGGATCAGACAATGAACCAGGAACTCACCAACAACCCGTTCAACCCGGTGGCCCCTGCCAAGGTCTTCGACGAGATCAAGATCAGCCTTGCCAGCCCCGAGCGTATCCTCTCGTGGTCCTATGGCGAGATCAAGAAGCCCGAGACGATCAACTACCGCACGTTCAAGCCCGAGCGTGACGGCCTCTTCTGCGCGCGCATCTTCGGTCCGATCAAGGATTACGAATGCCTCTGCGGCAAATACAAGCGCATGAAATATCGCGGCGTCGTCTGCGAGAAATGCGGCGTCGAGGTAACGCTCCAGAAGGTCCGGCGCGAGCGCATGGGCCATATCGAGCTGGCCGCGCCCTGCGCGCATATCTGGTTTCTGAAATCCCTGCCGTCGCGCATCGGCCTCATGCTCGACATGACGCTGCGCGATCTGGAGCGGGTGCTCTATTTCGAGAATTACGTCGTGATCGAGCCGGGCCTGACCGACCTGACCTATGGTCAGATGCTGTCGGAAGAAGAGTTCATGGACGCGCAGGACGCCTATGGCATGGACGCCTTCACCGCCAATATCGGCGCCGAGGCGATCCGCGAGATGCTCGCCAATATCGACCTCGAGGCCGAGGCCGAGCGGCTGCGCGAGGAGCTCAAGGAAGCCACCGGCGAATTGAAGCCCAAGAAGATCATCAAGCGCCTCAAGGTGGTCGAGAGCTTCATCGAATCGGGCAACCGCCCGGAATGGATGGTGCTGACCGTGCTGCCGGTCATTCCGCCCGAACTGCGGCCGCTGGTGCCGCTCGACGGGGGGCGCTTCGCCACCTCCGATCTCAACGATCTCTATCGCCGCGTGATCAACCGCAACAACCGCCTCAAGCGGCTGATCGAGCTGCGCGCGCCCGACATCATCGTGCGCAACGAAAAGCGGATGTTGCAGGAGGCGGTGGACGCGCTCTTTGACAACGGCCGCCGCGGCCGCGTCATCACCGGCGCCAACAAGCGCCCGCTCAAATCGCTCTCGGACATGCTCAAGGGCAAGCAGGGCCGTTTCCGCCAGAACCTTCTGGGCAAGCGGGTCGATTTCTCGGGCCGTTCGGTGATCGTGACGGGCCCGGAGCTCAAGCTGCATCAATGCGGGCTGCCGAAAAAGATGGCGCTCGAGCTGTTCAAGCCGTTCATCTATTCGCGGCTCGAGGCCAAGGGGTATTCCTCCACCGTCAAGCAGGCCAAGAAGCTCGTCGAGAAGGAGCGTCCGGAGGTCTGGGATATCCTCGACGAGGTGATTCGCGAACATCCCGTCATGCTCAACCGTGCGCCGACGCTGCACCGTCTGGGCATCCAGGCGTTCGAGCCGATCCTGATCGAGGGCAAGGCGATCCAGCTTCACCCGCTGGTCTGCGCCGCCTTCAACGCCGATTTCGACGGCGACCAGATGGCCGTGCACGTCCCGCTCAGCCTCGAGGCGCAGCTCGAGGCGCGGGTGCTGATGATGTCCACCAACAACGTGCTGTCGCCCGCCAACGGCGCCCCGATCATCGTGCCGTCGCAGGACATGGTGCTCGGCCTCTATTATGTCACGCTGATGCGCGAGGGCATGAAGGGCGAGGGCAAGGTCTTTGCCTCGCTCGAGGAGGTGCAGCACGCGCTCGACGCCGGCGAGGTGCATCTGCACAGCAAGGTCACGGTGCGGGTGCCGCAGATCGACGACGAGGGCAACGAGACCTTCGTCCGCGTCGAGACCACGCCGGGCCGCGCCAAGCTCGGCGCGCTGCTGCCGCCCAATGCCAAGGCCCCGTTCAGCCTCGTGAACCGCCTCCTGCGCAAGAAGGAGGTGCAGCAGGTCATCGACACGGTTTACCGCTATTGCGGCCAGAAGGAATCGGTCATCTTCTGTGACCAGATCATGACCATGGGCTTCCGCGAAGCGTTCCGCGCGGGGATTTCCTTTGGCAAGGACGACATGGTGATCCCCGAGGAGAAATGGCCGATCGTCGAGGAGACGCGCGCGCTGGTGAAGGGCTTCGAGCAGCAATACATGGACGGCCTCATCACCCAGGGCGAGAAATACAACAAGGTCGTCGATGCCTGGTCGAAGTGCAACGACAAGGTCACCGAGGCGATGATGGCGGCCATTTCGGCCGAGCGACGCGACGAGACCGGCGCCGAGATGGAGCCCAACAGCGTCTACATGATGGCCCATTCGGGCGCGCGCGGCTCGGTCACGCAGATGAAGCAGCTGGGCGGGATGCGCGGCCTGATGGCCAAGCCCAATGGCGACATCATCGAGACGCCGATCATCTCGAACTTCAAGGAAGGTCTGACCGTTCTCGAATATTTCAACTCGACCCATGGCGCGCGCAAGGGCCTCTCGGATACTGCGCTCAAGACCGCCAACTCGGGCTACCTGACGCGGCGTCTGGTGGACGTGGCGCAGGACTGCATCGTGCGCGAGCACGATTGCGGGACCGAGCGCGCCGTCACCGTCGAGGCGGCGGTGAACGACGGCGAGGTGGTCGCCTCGCTGGCCGAGCGCAGCCTTGGCCGGGTGGCCGCGGAGGATATCGTCGATCCCGAAACCGGCGCCGTTCTCGTGCGCAAGGGCCAGCTCATCGACGAGCGCATGGCCGATGCGCTCGAGGAGTCCGCGGTGCAGTCGCTGCGCCTGCGCTCGCCGCTCACCTGCGAGGCCGAGGATGGGGTCTGCGCCACCTGCTACGGGCGCGATCTGGCGCGGGGCACGCTGGTCAATATCGGCGAGGCGGTGGGGATCATCGCCGCCCAGTCGATCGGCGAGCCGGGCACCCAGCTCACCATGCGGACCTTCCATATCGGCGGGGTTGCGCAGGGCGGGCAGAAATCCTTCCTCGAGTCGAGCCAGGAGGGCGTCATCGCCTTCGAGAACCCGCAGATCCTCGTCAATTCGCGGGGTGAGACGCTGGTCATGGGGCGCAACATGAAGGTGGTGATCCGCTCCGAGGCCGGGGTTGAGCTGGCCAGCCACAAGGTCGGATATGGCACCCGGCTGTTCGTCGCCGAGGGTGACAAGGTGGTGCGCGGCCAGAAGCTCCTGGAATGGGATCCCTACACCCTGCCGATCCTCGCCGAGAAATCGGGCACGGCGAAATTCGTCGATCTGATCACCGGCCTGTCGGTGCGCGAGGTGACCGACGAGGCCACCGGCATGACCCAGAAGGTCGTGACCGACTGGCGCGCGGCACCGCGTGGCAACGAGCTCAAGCCGGAGATCTTCATCGTGGGCGAGGATGGTGAGCCGGTGCGCAACGATGCCGGAAACCCGGTGACCTATGCGATGTCGGTGGATGCGATCCTGTCGGTCGAGGACGGGCAGAAGGTCGAGGCCGGCGATGTCATCGCGCGCATCCCGCGCGAGGGCGGCAAGACCAAGGACATCACCGGCGGTCTTCCGCGGGTGGCGGAACTGTTCGAGGCGCGCCGCCCCAAGGATCACGCGATCATCGCCGAGACCGATGGCTATGTGCGCTTTGGCAAGGACTACAAGAACAAGCGCCGCATCACCATCGAGCCCGTGGACGAAAGCCGCGCGCCGGTCGAATACATGGTCCCCAAGGGCAAGCACATTCCGGTCCAGGAGGGCGATTTCGTCCAGCGGGGCGATTACATCATGGACGGCAACCCGGCGCCGCATGACATCCTCGCCATCATGGGGGTCGAGGCGCTGGCCAATTACATGATCGACGAGGTGCAGGAGGTCTATCGTCTCCAGGGCGTGAAGATCAACGACAAGCATATCGAGGTGATCGTCCGCCAGATGCTCCAGAAATGGGAGATCCGCGATTCGGGCGACACCACCCTTCTCAAGGGCGAGCATGTGGACAAGATCGAGCTCGACGAGGCCAATGCCAAGGTGGAGGCCAAGGGCGGTCGTCCCGCCACCGGCGAGCCGATCCTGCTGGGCATCACCAAGGCATCGCTCCAGACCCGGTCGTTCATCTCGGCGGCCTCCTTCCAGGAGACGACGCGCGTGCTCACCGAGGCGTCGGTTCAGGGCAAGCGTGACAAGCTCGTGGGCCTCAAGGAAAACGTGATCGTCGGGCGGCTGATCCCGGCGGGCACGGGGCGCGCGACGCAGGAAATCCGGAGGGTCGCGCAGGCACGCGACAATATCGTGATCGAGGCGCGCCGCGAGGAGGCTGCGGCCGCGGCCGCGCTCGCCGCCCCGGTCATCGACGACGACGTGAGCGCCGATGACGTGTTCGACAACTTCGTGGACACGCCGGAAAACCGCGACGATTGATCGTCGGGCGGAACGCGCGACATCGACAGGCCCGGCCAGCGAATGGCCGGGCCTGTTGTCTTTCGGGCGTTGCCCGGCTGCCGGGAGGCTTGCATGTTCGTGCCCGGCACCCGAAGATCGCGCCATGCGCGACGACACCAGACCCCCCCGGCTCCGCATCCGCATCGTCTTTGGCGAAGACGAAATGATCGGCCCTGGCAAGGCCGAGCTTCTGGAGCGGATCGCGCGTTGCGGCTCGATCGCGGGGGCGGGGCGCGAGATGGGGATGAGCTACAAGCGCGCCTGGGAGCTGGTGGGCACGCTCAATGCCATGTTCCGCGCGCCTCTGGTCGAGAGCACACGCGGCGGGCCGGGCGGGGGCGGCGCGGCGCTGACCGAGGCCGGGCGCGAGGTGCTGAGGCTTTACCGCGCGTTCGAGGAAGAGGCCGCCCGCGCCGGGGCTTCGCAGCTTGCGGCGCTGGAGGCCCGCCTGCGCGCTATTCCCGACGGAAAATAACGCTTGCGTCGGGGCGGCGGCTGCTGCGATATATTTCTGGAAACATATCACCCGGGAGTTCCCCATGATCCTGCGACATGCCCGCAGGGCGCTGCTTGCCCTTCTGCCGATTCTGGCGGTGACCCTCGCGCCCCCGCGTGCCGCCGCCGATGAGGTCACGATCTTTGCCGCCGCGAGCCTCACCGACGCGCTCGGCGCCGTGGCCGAGGCCTGGGCCGATGCCACCGGCCACCGGGTCACCACCTCCTTTGCCGGAAGCTCGGCGCTCGCGCGGCAGATCCAGCAGGGCGCGCCGGCGGATGTCTTCATCTCGGCGAGCGTTGACTGGATGGACACACTCGCGGCCTCGGGCGACCTGCGCGAGGGCACGCGCCGCGACATCCTCGGCAACACGCTGGTGCTGATCGCCCATGGCGAGGGCGCCGCGCCCGTGACCATCGACGAAAGCCTCGATCTGGTCGGGATGCTCGACGGCGGGCGGCTGTCGATGGCGCTGGTCGATGCCGTGCCCGCCGGCATCTATGGCAAGGCCGCGCTGACGGCGCTGGGGCTTTGGGAGGAGGTCGCGCCGCTGGTCGCGCAGTCCGACAACGTGCGCAGCGCGCTGGCCTTTGTCGCGCAGGGCGAGGCGCCGCTCGGGATCGTCTATGCCACCGATGCCGCCGTCGCACAGAACGTGACCGTCATCGGCACCTTCCCCGAAGGCAGCCATGCGCCGATCACCCATCCCGCAGCCATCACCGCGCAGAGCACAAGCCACGTGGCGGTGGCCTTTCTCGATTTCATGACCTCCGATGCCGCGCGCGCCATCTGGCAGCGGTTCGGATTTCGCGTTCCCGACTGATGGGGGCTGACCTGGCGAACTGGCTCGGCCCGGCCGAGTGGGCGGCGGTGCGGCTGTCGCTCCGGGTCTCGTTCTGGGCGACGCTCGTGAGCCTGCCGCCGGGGATCCTCGCGGCCTATGCGCTGGCACGGTGGGAATTTCCGGGCAGGCAGGTGCTCAACGGTCTCGTGCATCTGCCGCTGATCCTGCCGCCGGTGGTGACGGGCTACCTGCTGTTGCTGGTGATGGGGCGGCGCGGGTATCTGGGACAGTGGCTCGAACAGTGGTTCGGGATCGTCCTGTCCTTCCGCTGGACGGGGGCGGCGCTGGCGGCGGCCATCATGGCCTTTCCGCTGATGGTGCGCGCGATCCGGCTGGCGATCGAGGCGGTGGATCCCGGGCTCGAGGCCGCCGCCGGCACGCTTGGCGCCTCAAGGCCGTGGGTCTTCGTCACGGTCACGCTGCCGCTGATCCTGCCCGGCATCATCGCGGGTGCGATCCTCGCCTTTGCCAAGGCAATCGGCGAATTCGGCGCGACCATCACCTTCGTCTCCAACATCCCCGGCCAGACCCAGACCATCCCCTCGGGGATTCATGCCTTCCTTCAGGTCCCCGGCGGGGAGGAGGCGGCGACGCGGCTGGTGATCGTCGCCATCGTCATCGCCATGGCGGCGCTGCTCCTGTCGGAATTCGTCGCGCGGCAGGTGGCCCGCGTGGTGGGGGGAAGATGACGCTGGCGTTGCAGGTCCGGCACCGATTCGGGGGCTTTGCCCTCGATGTCGATGTTGCGGCCCCGCCGGGCGTGACGGTGCTCTTCGGGCCGTCCGGCTCGGGCAAGACCACGCTGGTCAATGCCGTTGCGGGCCTCCTGCGCCCCGATTCGGGGCGCATCGCGGTGGGTGACTGGACATTGCTCGACACCGGGGCGGGGCATTGCCTGCCGCCGCATCGCCGCCGGATCGGCTATGTGTTTCAGGAGGGGCGGCTGTTTCCGCATCTGAGCGTTCGGCAGAACCTCGCATATGGGCGCTGGTTCGCGCCGCGCGACAGTCGGCCCGAGAGCCTCGATCGCGTGGTCGAGCTTCTGGGAATCGGCCACTTGCTGCGCCGCCGTCCCGGCACGCTCTCGGGTGGCGAGAAGAGCCGGGTGGCCATCGGGCGCGCGCTTCTGGCGGCACCACGGCTGATCCTTGCCGATGAGCCGCTGGCGGCGCTCGACGAGGCGCGCAAGGCCGAGATCCTGCCCTATTTCGAGCGGCTGCGCGACGAGGTGTCGGTGCCGATCCTTTATGTGAGCCATGCCTCGGCCGAGGTGGCGCGCCTGGCCACCACGGTGATCGCGCTGCGCGAGGGGCGGGTGGTGGCCATGGGAAGCCCGGCCCGGGTGCTGGGCGATGTCGCCGCAGTCGGTGTGCGCGACATTGCCTCCGTCCTGCGCGCCCGTGTGAGCGCCCATCACGCCGACGGGCTGAGCGAGCTGGCCACCGCGGCGGGGCCGCTTCTTCTGCCGCGTGTGCCCGAGGCGCCGGGCACGCAGATCCGCGTGCGGATCGCGGCCAACGAGGTGATCCTGGCGCGCGAGGCGCCGTCCGGCCTGTCGGCGCTCAACGTGCTGCGCGGCACCATCGCCGAGATCCGCCCCGGCCGGGGGCCGGCCGCGCTGGTGGTGCTGGCGATGGGCGAGGAGCGGCTGAGCGCGCGCGTCACCCGGCGTTCGGTCGCGGCCCTGGGCCTCGCGCCCGGGCAGACCTGTCACGCCATCCTCAAATCGGTCGCCGTGGCCCCCGCCGATATCGGCAGCGGGCGGCATATGCCGGGTGATGCGGATGCCTGATGCCGCGCATCGGGGCCAGGCCTGAACGCCCGCGCGCCACGGGTCAGCCGCGCTTTTTCACGAACTCGGTGAGGATCACGATGCGCTGACCCTCGACGCGGCCCTCGATATGGGCCGGGTTGTCGGCGACAAGAGAGATGCCGCGCACGGCGGTGCCGCGCTTGGCGGTGAAATTGGCGCCCTTCACGGGCAGGTCCTTGATCAGCACCACCGTATCGCCCTGTGCGAGGGCCACGCCGTTGCTGTCGCGGTGGCCGCTATCCTGCGGCACGTTCCCGGCCCAGGCGCGGGTCGCGTCGTCGAGCCAGAGCTGATCGGCCAGATCGCGCGCCCAGTCGTGATCCGAGAGCCGTGCCAGCATCCGCGCAGCCAGAACCTGCGTGGCCGGATCCTCGGACCACATCGACGACGCCAGACAGCGCCAGTGGTCGGGGTCCGGCGTGCCGGTGATCTGCTCGGCGCAGGTGGCACAGAGCGCGGCGCGTGCCCCGTCCGGGCCGCCCGGCACGGGGGTATCGGTCAGGGGCGTATCGGCAGAACAGAGCGCGCAGGTCATGGGCAGGGGTCCGGGAAAGGGTGGATGACCCGGCACCTATAGGCCCCCCGCCGCCAAAGGGAAAGGCCGCGCGGCACCCTGACAGGGCGCCGAAAAAGGGCTCAGGGCAGCCCTTGCCGGGGGAATTGTTCCTGTCACGTGCCCGGAGCCCCGCGTCGAGGGCCGCGCCCGAGCCTGGGAGGGAGCTTTGGGCGGCTGGGGGTATGGCCGTTTAATCAGCCCAGTGTTCGACATCTGACGGATGGTGCCCAATGAGGGCGCCGCATAGGATGCAGCGGGCTGCGGTGCACGAGGCGCTTCGGAATGGCCCGGTGCGGGCGTTCAGGGTTTGCTCCAAATGCGCGGAATCACGGCGCGGCACGCGCCGCCGCGCAGCGCCCGACCGCCCCCCGGCGGGCGCTTTTACCACGTCAACGTCCGCTCAGCCGTTGCAGTATCTGGCACCATAAATTGAGGACCACGCGCGTTCTTGCGCCCACCCGCGGTCGGGCGCTGCACGGCTTGGTGACCGGCGGCACGCAGTCACGAAGGGTGACCGCGCAGAGGCAGGCACGTTGTGTCAGGTGTGGAACACTAGAACGGCTCTCCGGGACCCTTACCTGCTCTTAAGGGCCTCCATCGGGATGTTTCCCCGACAACCTGAGCTATCACCTTCGATAATCATTATGTCGTGTGTGACAAATCCCATGTCAGTCACAATTGCTCCAGTTCCACTTGGCACTATGCAGGCAACCAGAGGTAGAATGAGTTCTGGGTTTGGGCACGGTTTTCTGAGACAGTCGCGAGCGCTATTTCCGACAGGAACGGGAGTAGAACATGACTGACAGAACGAACGAGATGACAGGCGCTACGGAGGCCGCGGCCCCGACGACGTGCGCCCATGACGCTGGCGGCGG
>JACIYT010000001.1 GCA_014359765.1 Roseovarius sp. | reverse complement strand
CCGCCGCCAGCGTCATGGGCGCGCGTCGTCGGGGCCGCGGCCTCCGTAGCGCCTGTCATCTCGTTCGTTCTGTCAGTCATGTTCTACTCCCGTTCCTGTCGGAAATAGCGCTCGCGACTGTCTCAGAAAACCGTGCCCAAACCCACCTCGCGGATATGGCAGATCATGTCCAGAAGGTCGTCGAAATCGTCCACCTCGGCGTGACGGTTGGGCGAAATGCTGTCCTGCCCCACCGCGATGCCCCGGATACGCGCCACCTCGGCATCGACCTTGGCACCGGGCAGGATCCCGCCCTTGCCCGGCTTGGCGCCCTGCGCCAGCTTGATCTCGAACATCCGCACGCAGGGGTGATCGGAGACCGCGCGCAGCCGCTCGTCGCTCAGCCGCCCCTCGGCGTCGCGCACCCCGTATTTGGCCGTGCCGATCTGATAGACGATATCGCAATTGCCGGTCAGGTGATACGGGCTCAGCCCCCCCTCGCCGGTATTGAGCCAGATCCCCGCCTTCGCCGCGCCCCGGCTCAGCGCCTCGACCGCCGGGCGCGAGATGGCGCCATAGCTCATTCCCGAGATGTTGAAGATCGAACGCGCCTTGTAAGGGATCGCAGCCCCGGGCCCGATTTCCATCGGCGCGGTCGCGGCGAACTGATCGTCGAGCGGCGGGAACACCGCCGGCACGAAGATCGGCGTCCCGGGCACACCCAGATTGCGCGTCGAGCCGAAGGCGATGGTATTGTCCTTGCCCGTCGTGGCATGGGCCACCCAGTCGCGCTGCGCCCGGTTGAACGGCATTTCCTCGCGGTCCATGGCAAAGAAATACTGGCGAAAGAACTCGCCCAGCCGGGTAAAGAGATTGCGAAACCGCCCGATCACCGGATAGTTGCGCCGGATCGCGTCGCCGGTCTGCGTCCGGTCGATGACGTAGCAAAGCACCACGATCAGCGCCGCCGCCCCCAGAAGCAGAACGAACACAAGCGCCAGAACCTCGAGGATCTGCGTGACATATCCCATGGAATCCCTCCGATTGCCCAGCCGGCCCCGGCCTCTTGCCCGAAACCCGTCTCCCCGAGACTGCGCCTTTCACCGCCACCGGGCAAGCCACGAAACCACGCCTTGGCGCCGCATGATCACAATATCGTGACTTGATATTTCACCCTGCCCCGGCTTGGCGCGCGCCCCGCCCCTGTCAAGCCTTCCTGACAGGGGTCATTGGTGAACCACCGCGCGCGGTCCCGCGTATCGGTTGCGGCGATACCGGATCCGGTGTCGCGACAGTGACCTGACAAAGGAGACATGACATGCTGCGCAGAACCTGCCTCGCCCTCACCGCCGCCGCCCTGATGAGCGGCCCCGTTCTCGCCGATGGCCACGGCAAGGATATCGTGGACATTGCCGCCGGCAACGAGAGCTTCTCGACGCTGGTCGCCGCCGTTCAGGCCGCCGGCCTCGTGGACACGCTCAAGGGCGAGGGTCCCTTCACCGTCTTTGCCCCCACCAACGAGGCCTTTGCCGCGCTCCCCGAGGGCACCGTCGAGGATCTCCTCAAGCCCGAGAACAAGGGCCAGCTCACAGCCGTGCTCACCTATCATGTCGTGCCGGGCAAGGTGATGTCGGGCGATCTCTCCGACGGGATGACCGCCGCGACCGTGCAGGGCGGCGAGGTCACGATCGGCACCTCGGGCGGCGTGACCGTGAACGGCGCCAATGTCGTGCAGGCCGATATCGAGGCCACGAACGGCGTGATCCACGTCATCGACGCGGTGATCCTGCCGGAATAAGCGACGCTTTCGGCAACGCGGGGGACGGCTCCAACGGGGCCGCCCCTTTCCTGTCACACCCCCACGGCGATCATCGCGCGCGCCAGCACCGGCACCGTCGCCGCATTCAGCCCGGCAATGTTGATGCGGCTGTCGCCCACCATGTAGATGCCGTGTTCCTCGCGCATCCGCGCCACCTGCTCGGGGCTCGCCCCGAGCCGCGAGAACATGCCGCGATGCTGCGCGACAAAGCCGAACCGGTCCGAGCCCGAAAGCCGCTGCAACTCGCCTGCCAGTTGCTCGCGCAGCTTGAGCATCCCCAGCCGCACCTCCTCCAGTTCCGCCTGCCAGTCGGCGCGCAGGTCGTCATCGCCCAGAACCATGCTCACCAGCCGCGCGCCGTGATCGGGCGGAAAGGAATAGTTCTGCCGGTTGAGATAGGCGAGATTGCCCTGCGTCACCTTGTGCAGCCCCGCCTCCTGCGCCACCGCCATCAGGATGCCGGTGCGCTCGCGGTAGATGCCGAAATTCTTGGAACAGCTCGCCGCGATCAGAACCTCCGGGCAGTTCGCCGCGACGAAGCGCACCGCCGCGGCATCCTCCTCCAGCCCGTCGCCAAAGCCCTGATAGGCGATGTCGATCATCGGCAGCGCGCCCGCCGCGTTGAGCCGCTCCACCACCGCGCGCCATTCGGTGAGGTTGAGATTGGCCCCCGTCGGATTGTGGCAGCAGCCGTGCAGCAACACCACATCGCCCGCGCGCAGCCCCTCCAGATCGGCCATCATCCCGGCGAAATCGACGCCGCAGGTCGCGGCGTCGAAATAGCGGTAGCTCACCACCTCCATCCCCATATGCGCGAGGATGCTCAGATGGTTGGGCCAGGTCGGGTCCGAGACAAAGATCCGCGCGTCCGGCGTGGCCATCTTCACCAGTTCAAACGCCTGCCGCACCGCGCCGGTGCCGCCCGGCGTGGCGATTGCCGCCACCCGGTCGCGCGCCACCGCATCGCCCAGAACCAGCCCGATCATGGCGTCGAGAAAGGCCGGATCGCCCGCCAGCGCGGTATAGGCCTTGGTCGTCTCGACCTCCCAGAGCCGTTTCTCGGCGACCTTGATCGCGCGCATGATCGGCGTCACGCCCTCGGGCGTCCTGTAAACGCCCACGCCGAGGTCGATCTTGGTCTCGCGCGGGTCCTCGCGATAGGCCTGCGCCAGCGCGAGGATCTTGTCGGCGGGCTTTTCCTTCAGGTGTTCGAACATCATGCCTCTCCCGTGGCGACGGGCAGCGTCGGGAACGCGCCCCATTCCGCCCACGACCCGTCATAGAGCGCATGGTCGGACTTGCCGATCCGTTCCAGCGCCAGGTTGATGACCGCCGCCGTCAGCCCCGAGCCGCAGGTGGTGATCACCGGCTTGCCCAGATCCACCCCCGCCGCCGCAAAGGCGGCGCGCAGCGCGTCCGGATCCTTCATCGTCTTGTCGGGGTTGAGCAGCGTGGTGAAGGGGACATTCTTCGATCCCGGGATATGGCCCGAGCGCAGGCCGGGGCGCGGCTCGGGCTCCTCGCCGCGAAACCGCCCGGCCGAGCGCGCATCGAGGATCTCGTGATCGCCGAGCTTGGCCGCCGCCGAGACCTGCGTGACATCCTTCACCATGTGATTCTGCCGCCTCACCGTCATGTGCCGGTCGCGCACCACCGGCGGCAGATCCTCGATCTCGCGCCCCTCGGCCTGCCATTTCGGCAGGCCCCCGTCGAGAACGGCCACGTTCTCCTGCCCCATCAGGCGAAACAGCCACCACACCCGCGCCGCCGAAAACAGGCCATGCGTGTCATAGACCACCACCTGATGCCCGTCGCCCACGCCCATGGCGCGCAGTTTCGACATGAATTTCTCCACCGGCGGCACCATGTGCGGCAGCGCCGAGCGCGCATCGCTGATCTCCTCGATATCGAAGAACCGCGCGCCGGGAATATGCGCGGCCTCGTATTCGGCGCGCGCGTCGCGCCCGGTGCCGGGCAGAAAGGTGGTGCCGTCCAGAACCCGCAGATCGGGATCCTTGAGATGGGCGGCCAGCCAGCCGGTCGAGACAAGCGTCCTGGGATCGTCAGACATCGGCACCCCCGCAGAATGAACCTTCTTTTGCCTACAATCGCCGCTGCCAAAGGGCAAGGGCGCGCAAGCGACTGCCCCGACCCCAGACCGCGCGACAGGCCGCATGTCAAACCGTGCGCGCGGCGTCGCGGTGACGCAGGTCAGTCGTCCGCGAGAAAGGCCTTGTCCCAGGACGATGGCCCGGCCTGCCGCGCGGGCGGATCGCCGCCCCGCGCGACGGGCGCGCCCGTCAGGGCATCCCTGATCTCCCGCAGCAGGGTCAACCCCTTGTCGAGCGCCAGAAACAGAATGCCCGAAATCGCACCGGAAAGACCGGATGCAATCCAGAAGGACCCGGCGCCGTTGATCCCCGCGAAAACGGCCAACGCCCCCGCGCCGATTCCGAGCCAGCCGATCACCACCAGAATGAACATGCTGCGCCTCCCTCCATCCCGCCGCGACACATGGCGCGACCTGCGACTTCATACTCTCAACCTGCTAACACTGTCTTAACGCGCGGCCGATCTGGTCCGACATGGCACAGGCCCCGCCCCGCCTGTCACAACGCTCGCCGCGCTGTGATTTGCGCAAACGCGGCGGCGCGGCTAGGGGCCTTGAACACGCCGCGTCGCTCCGACGCGATCCAGACGCGACCTCGAAAGGCCAGTCCCGATGACCCCACGCCCGCCTCTCACCCCGCAGGACCGGCGCGACGGCCTCGCGCTCCTGCTCCTGCGGCTGGGGCTGGCGTGGTTCATCTTCGTCTGGGCCGCGCACAAGATCATCACGCCGGGACAATACCAGTCGCTCGCGCGTCATTTCGACGGGGTCGAGGTGAGCCTGACGCAGGTCTGGCTCATCGGCGGGGTGCAGATCGCGCTCTGCGCGCTCGTGGCGCTCGGGGTGCTGCGCTATTTCAGCTATGGCAGTTTGCTCTTGATCCATTTCTTCACCGTCACCCGCCGCTGGGAGGGGTTTCTCGATCCCTTCGCGCTCAGTGATCGCGGCTTTCCGGTGAACCGCAACCAGGTCATCGACCTCGCGGTTCTGGCGGCCTTCATCGCGCTCGTGCTGCTGATCCCGCGCGACCATTTCAGCATCGGCGGCTGGCGGGCGCGGCGCGGCCGGGGGCGGTGGTGGGCCTGAACGACGCCGGGGCTTGACCGCGCGCGTGCGGTTGCCGACATGGGAGGCGCAACAGATGCGAGTGATCCCATGCCCGACCCGAACCCCGCCGCGCTCGAATTCCTGCTGACGCGGCGTTCGCGCCCCGCCCGAACGCTCGGCCTGCCAGTGCCCGACCGCGCCGCGCTCATGCCGCTCCTGACCGCCGCGCTGCGCGTGCCTGACCATGGCAAGCTCGAGCCGTGGCGCCTCATCGTGCTGGAGCGTGGCGCGCTCCTGCGGCTGGCGGGGCTGGTGGCCGAGGCCGGCGCGCGGCTGGGGCGGGGGCCTGAGGAAATCGCCAGGCAGGAGGCGCAATTCCGTGAGGCGCATCTGGCCGTGGCGGTGATCGCCGCGCCGAAGCCCTCGGACAAGATCCCCGCGATCGAGCAGAGCTATTCGGCCGCCTGCGTGGCCTACGGGCTGCTGAGCGCGGCGCTGGCCGCGGGCTGGGGGGCGAACTGGCTCTCGGGCTGGGCGAGCCATGACCGGGGCTTTGCCGAGGCCGCGCTCGGGCTTTCGGTCTCCGAATCGATCGTGGGCTTCATCCATATCGGCACCGAGCGTGCCGCGCCCCCCGAGCGCCCCCGCCCCGATCCCGAAGCGGTGATCTCATGGGTTTCGGAATGATCCTCTCCGCCTTTCTCAGGACGCTCGGCCAGATCGGCGATCCGCGCTTTCGCAAGGTGGTGCTGCTGGGCGTGGGGCTGACGCTGGCGCTGCTGGTGGCAGCCTATGCCGGGGTGTTGTGGCTGATTCGCGCGACCGTCGGCGACACCACCGTGCTGCCGCTGATCGGCGAGGTGACGTGGCTGGGCGACCTGCTGGGCGGCGCGTCGCTCCTGTTGATGCTGGCGCTCTCGGCCTTTCTGATGGTGCCGGTCGCCTCGGCCATCACCTCGCTCTTTCTCGATGATGTGGCGCAGGCGGTGGAGGATCGCCACTATCGCGCCCTGCCCGCCGCGCGGCCCGTGCCCTTTGGCGAGGCGCTCAGGGATACGGTGAATTTCCTGGGCGTCATCATCGGCGCGAACCTGCTGGCGCTGATCCTTTATGCGATCTTTGCGCCCTTCGCGCTCTTCATCTTCTGGGGGCTGAATGGCTATCTGCTGGGGATGGAGTATTTCACGCTTGCCGCGATGCGCCACGAGGGGCGCGCGGCGGCGCACCGGCTGCGCCGCGAGAACCGGCTGACGATCTGGGCGGCGGGGGTGCTGATGGCGATGCCGCTCTCGCTGCCGCTGGTCAATCTCGTGATCCCGGTGCTGGGCGCGGCCACCTTCACCCATATCTACCACGCTATCCGGCAGCGGGCCCCATCCGGTTGAAAAGGTCCAGATCGCGCACCGAGATCATGCCGCTGAGGATCACGAAGGCGGCGATGGCCCAGAGCAGGGCGGCAATGCCGGTGGTGATCCACGCCTTTTTCTTCAGGTGGTGATGCTCGGGCGCGCCGGCCTGCGTGCCGGGCACGATACGGCCCAGATCGCCCTGGGTCTCGATGCGGATCGGCAGCACGATGAAGAAGGTCAGGAACCAGATCACGACATAGAGCACGATGGCCGAGGTCACGCCCATCAGACCTGCTCCAGTTCCACAAGGCAGCCGTTGAAATCCTTGGGATGCAGGAACAGCACCGGCTTGCCATGGGCGCCGATTTTCGGCTCGCCACTTCCCAGCACCCGCGCGCCGCTGGCCTTGAGATGGTCGCGCGCAGCGAGGATGTCCTCGACCTCGTAGCAGACATGGTGGATGCCGCCAGAGGGGTTCTTTTCGAGGAACCCCCTGATCGGGCTGTCCTCTCCCAGGGGATAGAGCAATTCGATCTTGGTGTTGGGCAGTTCGATGAAGACCACGGTCACGCCGTGGTCGGGCTCGTCCTGGGGCGCGCCGACACGGGCGCCGAGCGCGTCGCGATACTGCGCGCTCGCGGCCTCGAGATCGGGCACGGCGATGGCGACATGGTTGAGACGTCCGATCATGGGGCCGGTCCTTTCTGGCTGGTCAGGCGGGGTTATGACGCGGGTGGGGCGCGCTTTCAAGCGGCAGGGCGACGCAGCCCGCGCGTTAACCGGGCGTTCATCCCGGGCTGGCATTCTGGGCGCGTGTGATCCCGAGAGGAGCCTTGCGATGACCGACCCGGAAACGCTCGTCCAGCCGCGGACCGTTCCGCCCACCCGCCCGCTGCTCGGGCTGACCCTGCTTGCGGTGGAGGACAGCCGCTTTGCCTCGGAGGCGCTGCGCCTGATGTGCCTGCGCAGCGGCGCGCGCCTGCGCCGCGCCGACAGCCTGCGCGCCGCCGAGCGGCATCTTCAGGTCTATCGCCCCTCGGTGATCATCGTCGATCCCGGCCTGCCGGACGGTTCGGGCCTCGACCTGATCGCCCGGCTCGGCGCCGCGCGCCCGCGCATCCCGGTGATCCTCGCCATGAGCGGCGATACCGGGCGCGAGGGCGCGGCGCTGCGGGCGGGGGCGGACGGGTTCCTGCCGAAACCGCTGGTGCGGCTCGCCGAATTCCAGCAGGCGGTGCTGCGCCATCTGCCGCCCGAGCGCTGTCCCACGGGTCTCTACCCGCTCTCGCAGGAGCGGATCACGCCAGACCGCCTCGCCTATCGCGAGGATCTCGACCATGTCCGCGCGGTGCTGAGCGGCGGCCCCGACCGCGCGGCGATCGCCTATGCGGCGCAGTTCCTGACCGGCGTGGCGCAGGCGGCCGACGATCCGTCACTGGCGCAGGCGGCGGGCGGGCTGACCGGCCACGGGGCCGAGGCGGGGCTGGCGCATGTCATGTGCCTGATCGAGGCGCGGCTGGCCGAGCCGGTCGCGATCTGAGCGCGCTCAGTCGCGCGGCACGATGCGCAGGCCAAGCTCCATCAGCTGCTCGGGCGTCGGATCGGAGGGGGCGTTCATCATCAGATCCTCGGCGCGCTGGTTCATCGGGAACATGATCACCTCGCGGATGTTCGAGGTGCCCGCGAGCAGCATCACGATCCGATCGATCCCCGCCGCGCAGCCACCATGGGGCGGCGCGCCGAACTGGAACGCGCCGACCATCCCGCCGAAGCGCTTGCGCACCTCCTCTTCGCCATAGCCCGCCAGTTCAAAGGCCTTGAACATGATCTCGGGGCGGTGGTTGCGAATCGCGCCGGAGACAAGCTCATAGCCGTTGCAGGCGAGGTCATACTGATAGCCCAGCACCTCGAGCGGGTTGCCGTCGAGCGCGGCGCGCCCGCCCTGGGGCATGGAAAACGGGTTGTGGGAGAAATCCACGCGGCCGCTTTCCGCGTCCTTCTCATACATCGGAAAATCGACGATCCAGGCAAAGGCGAAGCGGTCCTGCTCGGTCAGGCCCAACTCCTCGCCGATGGTGACGCGGGCCTTGGCCGCGACCCGCTCGAAGGCCTGCGGCTTGCCGCCGAGGAAGAAGGCGGCGTCGCCCACGCCAAGCCCAAGCTGCTGACGGATGGCCTCGGTGCGCTCGGGGCCGATATTCCTGGCCAGCGGGCCTGCGGCCTCCATCGCGCCCTCAGCCTCCCGCCAGAAGATATAGCCCATCCCCGGCAGCCCCTCTTTCTGGGCAAAGGCGTTCATGCGGTCGCAGAACTTGCGGCTGCCGCCCCTGGGGGCGGGGATGGCGCGGATCTGCGTGCCCTCCTGCTCCAGCAGGCGCGCGAAGATGGCGAAGCCCGAGCCGCGGAAATGGTCGGAGACATCCTGCATTTCAATGGGGTTGCGCAGGTCGGGCTTGTCGGTGCCGTATTTCAGCAGCGCCTCGGCATAGGGGATCTGCGGCCAGGTTTCGGGGGCATCGACGCGCACGCCCTGGCCGAATTCCTCGAACACGCCCGCGATCACCGGGGCGACGGTATCGAACACGTCCTGCTGCTCGACAAAGGACATTTCCATGTCGAGCTGGTAGAAATCGGTGGGCGAGCGGTCGGCGCGCGGGTCCTCGTCGCGGAAACAGGGTGCGATCTGGAAATAGCGATCAAACCCCGAGACCATGATGAGCTGCTTGAACTGCTGCGGCGCCTGCGGCAGGGCGTAGAACTTGCCCGGATGGAGCCGCGAGGGCACCAGGAAATCGCGCGCGCCCTCGGGCGAGGAGGCGGTGATGATCGGCGTCTGGAATTCACGGAACCCACGCTCCCACATGCGTCGGCGGATCGAGGCCACCACGTCCGAACGCAGCACCATGTTGCGCTGCATCGCCTCGCGGCGCAGGTCGAGATAGCGATAGCGCAGGCGCGTCTCCTCGGGGTATTCCTGATCGCCGAAGACCTGAAGCGGCAGTTCGGCGGCCGCGCCAAGCACCTCCATGTCCCGGATATAGACCTCTATCTCGCCGGTGGGCAGCTTCGGGTTGACGAGGCTTTCGTCGCGCGCCTTCACCACCCCGTCGATGCGCACGCAATATTCGGCGCGCAGCCCCTCGACGGCATCGAAAACCGGGCTGTCGGAATCGCACAGCACCTGCGTCACGCCGTAATGGTCGCGCAGGTCGATGAAGAGCACGCCGCCGTGATCGCGGATGCGGTGGACCCATCCGGCAAGGCGGACGGTCTCTCCGACATGGGATTTTCTCAGATCGGCGCAGGTATGGCTGCGATATGCGTGCATTTTTCTCTCCGGGGCCGGGGGCGGCGCGGTTCGGGGTTTGTCTCGGGTCCGCGCCGATACACATGGGCGGCGCGGCAAAGTCAAGCCGCGACCGGGCCCCGTGCCGCGCGGCCATTTACAGCCCGGACAATTTGATCAACAATCAGGGAGCGTGAAACGGGAACAAATCGCCGATGGATGCGCCAGGCCGGCGCGGAACTGGAGGTGTGTGATGTTGAGCGGAATGTGGAGCGCGGCGCTCGATCGCCTGCTCGGCCATCTCTTTTGCCAGGGGCGGCTTCATGTGACCTATCCCGACGGGGCCCGGCGCAGTTACGGGCCCGGGCCCGAACCCGAGGTCGCGGTCACCCTGACCGACCCGAGCCTGCCGCGCCGGATCGTCTTGTCGCCGGACATGGGCGTGGGCGAAGGCTACATGGACGGCACCCTCATCATCGAGGACGATGACCTCTACGGCTTTCTCGGCCTCGCCATCGCCAATCTGGAGGCTCAGGGCCAGCCGGCCTTTCGCCGGCCGCTCGAGGCGCTGCGCTGGATCAAGCGGCGGTGGGATCAGTTCAACCCGGCGCCGCGCGCGCAGGCCAACGTGGCGCATCATTACGACCTTTCCGGGGAATTGTACGATCTCTTCCTCGACGAGGACCGGCAATATTCCTGCGCCTATTACGCCCGGCCGGGCATGACGCTGGAGGAGGCGCAGGCCGCCAAGAAACGCCACATCGCCCGCAAGCTGCTGATCCGCCCGGGTATGCGCGTTCTCGATATCGGCTGCGGCTGGGGCGGCATGGGGCTGACGCTCGCGCGCGATTTCGGGGCCGAGGTGACCGGCGTCACGCTCTCGCGCGAACAGCACGCGATGGCCAATGCGCGCGCCCGTGAGGCAGGTCTGGAGGACCGGGCCAGGTTTCACCTCATGGATTACCGCGATGTCGAGGGAAAGTTCGACCGGATCGTGTCGATCGGCATGTTCGAGCATGTCGGCGTGCCGCATTACCCCGAGTATTTCGCAACCGTCAGGCGCCTGCTCGCGCCCGACGGGATCGCCCTGATCCACACGATCGGGCGCGCCGGCCCGCCCGGCGCCACGAGCCCCTGGATCCTCAAATACATCTTTCCCGGCGGCTATTGCCCGGCCATGTCCGAGGTCATGACCGCGGTCGAGAAGCACCGGCTCATCACCACCGACGTGGAGATCTGGCGACTGCATTACGCCGAGACGCTGCGCGAATGGCGCCGCCGCTTCGAGGCCGGTATCGACCGCGCGCGCGCGCTCTATGACGACCGGTTCTGCCGCATGTGGCGCTATTACCTGATTGCCTGCGAGCTGACCTTCCGGCTCAGCGATCAGGTGGTGTTCCAGTTCCAGATGACGCCGAAACTGGACGCGGTGCCGCTCACACGCGACTATCTCTACCGGGACGACGCGGAGCGGGATCTGCGGGCGGCGGAATGACGGCTCAGCCCGGCACGTCACCGAGACGGGCAAAGCGCGCCTTCCACAGCGCCTCCTCGTATTCGCCCGCCGCGGTGCTGTCATGGACGACGCCACCGCCCACATCGAGCCGCGCCGCCCCGTGTTCGAGCATCAGCGTGCGGATCGCGACGTTGAACTCGGCCCGCCCGTCGGGCGCGGCCCAGCCGATCGTGCCACAATAGATCTCGCGCGCGCGGCGCTCGACGCGGGCGAGGATCTCCATGGCGCGGATCTTCGGCGCGCCGGTGATCGAGCCGCAGGGGAAAAGCGCCGCGAGAATCGCGGCCAGCCCCGTGCCGGGGCGCAGCCGCGCGGTGATGCACGAGGTCATCTGATGGACGGTCTCGTAGCTCTCGACCGTAAAGAGCGCGGGCACGCGCACCGATCCGGGCAGGCTCACCCGGCTGATGTCGTTGCGCAGAAGGTCCACGATCATCAGGTTTTCAGCGCGGTTCTTCGCATCCGTCTGGAGAAAGAACCGGCGGCGCGCATCTTCGGCCGGATCGGCGCTGCGCGGCTGGGTGCCCTTCATCGGCCGCGTCTCGATGGCGCCCTCGCCATCGGTGCGAAAGAACAACTCGGGCGAGCGCGACAGGATCGCGGGCAGGCCGGGGGCCTCGATCAGCGCGCCGAAACGCACCGGCTGCACCGCGGCCAGCGCGGCATGGAGCGCCGACGCGCGCCCCTCGGCGGCGAGCGTGCCGGCAAAGGTGAGATTCGCCTGGTAGATGTCGCCCGCGCCGATCAGCGCGTGAACCGCCTCGAACGCCCGGGCATGGCGCGCGGCGTCCCATTCGGGCACCAGCGGGCCGAGCGCAGCAAGGCCCGCCGCCGGCGGCGGCGCGGCCTGCGGGCCGTCATAGACCCCGAATTGCAGGAGCGGCAGGCGGCGGCGCGCGGGCATCAGCGGCAGCAGGCGCGGCTCGAGCGCAAAGCCCATCTCGTAGCTGGCAAAGCCCGCGATCCACGCGCCCTCGGCCCGCGCCGCATCGAGCGCGGCCAGCGCCGGGGCGACCTCCGCCGCCTCCCGCGCCACGATGAGGCGCGCAGCCCCCAGGAACTGCGCCGCGCCGCCCCCCGGCCCGTGATCGAAACGAATCCGCACCCCGCCCTCCTGACTGGTCGCCGTTCATCTAGTGCGCGCGGCGCGGCGCTGCACCCCGGAAAACGCCGCCGTCCGGCGGATTCGCGATCGCCCTTGCGCCCCGCCCGGCGACGGCTATAACCCGCGAGAATTTGGGCGCGCGCCCACTTGGCCCGCGCCCGCTGCCAGCCGCCGGGGGACCCAGATGCCAAAGCGAACCGATATCGAATCCATCCTGATCATCGGCGCGGGGCCCATCGTCATCGGCCAGGCCTGCGAATTCGACTATTCGGGCGCCCAGGCCTGCAAGGCGCTGCGCGAGGAGGGCTATCGCGTCATCCTGGTGAACTCGAACCCCGCGACGATCATGACCGATCCGGGCCTCGCCGATGCCACCTATATCGAGCCGATCACGCCCGAGGTGGTGGCAAGGATCATCGAGAAGGAGCGGCCCGACGCACTCTTGCCGACGATGGGCGGGCAGACGGGGCTCAACACCGCGCTGGCGGTGGCCGATATGGGCGTTCTGGAGCAGTTCGGCGTCGAGATGATCGGCGCCAACCGCCGCGCCATCGAGATGGCCGAGGACCGCAAGCTGTTTCGCGAGGCGATGGACCGGCTGGGGATCGAGAACCCCAAGGCCACCATTGCCAACAACATGGCGGAATGCCTCGCCGCGCTCGAGCATATCGGCCTGCCCGCGATCATCCGCCCGGCCTTTACCCTCGGCGGCACGGGGGGCGGCGTGGCCTATAACCGCGACGATTACCTCGCGATCTGCAAATCGGGTCTCGATGCCTCACCGGTGAGCCAGATCCTCATCGATGAGAGCCTCCTGGGCTGGAAGGAATACGAGATGGAGGTGGTCCGCGACCGCGCGGACAATGCCATCATCGTCTGTTCCATCGAGAACGTCGATCCGATGGGCGTGCATACGGGCGATTCGATCACCGTGGCACCCGCGCTCACGCTCACCGACAAGGAATACCAGATCATGCGCAACGGCTCGATTGCCGTCTTGCGCGAGATCGGGGTGGAAACGGGCGGCTCCAACGTGCAATGGGCGATCAACCCCGAGGACGGGCGCATGGTGGTGATCGAGATGAACCCGCGCGTGTCGCGGTCCTCGGCGCTGGCCTCGAAGGCCACGGGGTTCCCGATTGCCAAGATCGCGGCCAAGCTCGCCGTGGGCTATACGCTCGACGAGCTGGACAATGACATAACGCGCGTGACGCCCGCGAGCTTCGAGCCGACGATTGATTATGTCGTCACCAAGATCCCGCGCTTTGCCTTCGAGAAATTCCCCGGCTCCAGGCCGCACCTGACCACGGCCATGAAATCGGTGGGCGAGGCGATGGCGATCGGCCGCACCATCCACGAGAGCCTGCAAAAGGCGCTGGCGTCGATGGAAACGGGGCTGTCGGGCTTTGACGAGGTCGCCATCGAGGGCGCACCCGACAAGGCCGCGATCACCCGTGCGCTCTCGGTCGCCACGCCCGACCGGATGCGCACCATCGCGCAGGCGATGCGCCATGGGCTCAGCGATGACGAGATCCACGCCGCGACCGCGTTCGATCCGTGGTTCCTCGCCCGGATCCGCGAGATCGTGGACACCGAGGCGCGCATCCGCCGCGACGGGCTGCCGGTGACCGAGGAGGGGCTGCGCGCGCTCAAGATGATGGGCTTTACCGATGCGCGACTTGCCACGCTGACGGGGCGCGACGAGGATCAGGTGCGCCGCGCGCGCCGCAATCTCGGGGTCAATGCCGTGTTCAAGCGGATCGACACCTGCGCCGCCGAGTTCGAGGCGCAGACGCCCTACATGTATTCCACCTACGAGGCCCCGATGATGGGCGAGGTGGAATGCGAGGCGCGGCCCTCGAACGCGAAAAAGGTGGTGATCCTCGGCGGCGGGCCGAACCGGATCGGCCAGGGGATCGAGTTCGACTACTGCTGCTGTCATGCCTGTTTCGCGCTCTCGGATGCGGGCTACGAGACGATCATGATCAACTGCAACCCCGAGACGGTCAGCACCGATTACGACACCTCCGACCGGCTCTATTTCGAGCCGCTGACCTTCGAGCATGTGATGGAGATTCTGCGTGTCGAGCAGGAGCGCGGCACGCTGCACGGGGTGATCGTGCAGTTCGGCGGGCAGACGCCGCTCAAGCTCGCCCGCGCGCTCGAGGCCGAGGGAATCCCGATCCTGGGCACCACGCCCGACGCGATTGATCTGGCCGAGGACCGCGAGCGGTTTCAGGCGCTGGTCAACCGGCTGGGGCTGAAACAGCCGCGCAACGGCATCGCCTCGACCGATGCGCAGGCGCTGGCCATCGCCGAGGACATCGGCTTTCCGCTGGTCATTCGCCCGTCCTATGTGCTGGGCGGGCGCGCGATGGAGATCGTGCGCGACATGGCCCATCTGGAGCGCTACATCGCCGAGGCGGTGGTCGTGTCGGGCAAGAGCCCGGTGCTGCTCGACAGCTATCTCTCCGGGGCGATCGAATGCGACGTGGACGCGCTCTGCGACGGCACGCGCGTGCATGTCGCGGGCATCATGCAGCATATCGAGGAGGCGGGCGTGCATTCGGGCGATTCCGCCTGTTCGCTGCCGCCCTATTCGCTCTCGCGCGAGACCATCGACGAGATCAAGCGCCAGACCGAGGCGCTGGCGCGTGCGCTTGGCGTCGTGGGCCTGATGAACGTGCAATTCGCGGTCAAGGGCGAGGAGATCTACCTCATCGAGGTCAATCCGCGCGCCTCGCGCACCGTGCCCTTCGTGGCCAAGGCGACCGACAGCGCCATTGCCTCGATCGCCGCGCGGCTGATGGCGGGCGAGCGCCTCGACGCCTTTCCCTATCGCGGCCCCTATCCGCGCGAGGCCAGGCCCGGCACGCTGCCCATGGCCGACCAGATGACGCTGGCCGATCCGGATATGCCGTGGTTCTCGGTCAAGGAGGCGGTGCTGCCTTTTGCCCGCTTTCCCGGCGTCGATACGATCCTCGGGCCCGAGATGCGCTCCACCGGCGAGGTCATGGGCTGGGACGTGTCGTTCCCGCGCGCCTTTCTCAAGGCGCAGATGGGCGCGGGCGTGAGCCTGCCCGAGACCGGCACGGTCTTTGTCTCGGTGCGCGATGGCGACAAGACGGCGCAGCTTGTCGAGACCGGCGAAATCCTCATCGAGCTCGGCTTTGCGCTGATTGCCACGCGCGGCACGGCGGCGTTTCTCAAGGAGGCCGGGATCGCCTGCGAGGTGGTCAACAAGGTCTATGAGGGCCGGCCCAATATCGTGGACATGCTCAAGGATGGGGCGATTGCGCTGGTGATGAACACCACCGAGGGCGCGCAGGCCGTCGAGGACAGCCGCGAGATCCGCTCGGTCGCGCTCTATGACCGGATCCCCTATTTCACCACGCTTGCGGGTGCCCATGCGGCGGCGCAGGCGATTCGCGCCCGCCGCGAGGGCGCGATCGAGGTGACCCCCCTGCAAGGCACGGCGGCCTGAGAGCGCGCGTCGCTTTTCGACATCGGAGGTTCGTTTCCGCGCGACATGCGCGGAACGCCGCAACATCATGCACGAATCGCATGGAAAACCGCGCCGCGGGTGATTGCGCGGCGGCGGATTTCGATTATGTGCGGTCATGATATGCCAGCCCCGGGACAAGGAGGCAGACCATGACCCGCGACGAGCTCAACCGCGAACTGCGCATGCGCTCTGCCTCCTGGGGGGCGGTGGCGATCGTCTATGGCGCGATTATCGCCGCTTTCGTTCTGTCGGCGATGGCGATCCTCTGAACGGGCGGGGCGGCCTGCCCGCTCATGCGCATTTGCTGTGGCCGCAGCTGGCGCAGGTCATGCAGCCCTCGATCATGCGCATGTCATGGCTGCCGCAGGCCGGGCAGGCCGGGCCGCGGGGCGCCTCGGCCCCCACGCCCTGCGCCTGCGGGTCCTCCTTGAGGCCCATCCCCTCGCCCTCCAGAAACCCGATGGCGACCATGTGCCGCTCGAGCACGCCGCCGATGGCGGCGAGGATCGAGGGCACGTATTTGCCGCCCATCCAGGCCCCGCCCCGCGGGTCGAACACGGCCTTGAGCTCCTCCACCACGAAGGACACGTCGCCGCCGCGCCGGAACACCGCCGAGATCATCCGCGTGAGCGCCACCGTCCAGGCGTAATGCTCCATGTTCTTGGAGTTGATGAACACCTCGAAGGGCCGCCTGTGCCCGTTCAGAACGATATCGTTCACGGTGACATAGATCGCGTGATTGCTGTCAGGCCATTTCAGCTTGTAGGTCGCGCCCTCCAGTTCCGTCGGCCGGTCGAGCGGCTCGGCCATGTAGATCACCTCGCCCCCCTGCCCCGTCACAGCCCCCTCGCCGGGCACCTTGTCGGCGCTCTCGCTCACGCTCAGAACGCTGCCGGTCACGTCATTGGGCCGATAGGTGGTGCATCCCTTGCAGCCCGCCTCCCAGGCCTGCATGTAAACGTCCTTGAACGCCTCGAAGGAGATGTCCGCCGGGCAGTTGATCGTCTTGGAGATCGAGGAATCGACCCATTTCTGCGCCGCCGCCTGCATCTTCACATGCGCCTCGGGGGCAAGGTCCTGCGCCGTCACGAACCACTCGGGCAGGGGCGCATCGCCCATCTTGTCGCGCCACAGGGCGACGGCGTAATCGACCACCTCCTCCTCGCTGCGCGATCCGTCGGGTTGCAGCACCTTGCGCGTATAGGCATGGGCAAAGACCGGCTCGATCCCGCTGCTGACATTGCCGGCATAGAGGCTGATCGTGCCCGTGGGTGCGACGCTGGTCAGCAGGGCGTTGCGGATGCCATGCCGCGCCACCGCCGCGCGCACGCTCTCATCCATGCCCTCCATCGTGCCGGAGGCGAGGAATTTTTCCGCGTCAAAGAGCGGAAACGCCCCCTTTTCCCGCGCCAGTTCGGTGCTCGCCAGATAGGCCGCCACGGCGATCTTGTGCATCCAGATTTCGGTCTGACGCACCGCCTTCTCCTCGCCATAGCGCAGCCCCACCATCGCCAGAACATCGGCAAGCCCGGTGACACCCAGCCCGATGCGCCGCTTGGCCCGCGCTTCGGCCGCCTGCTGCGGCAGCGGAAAGCCCGACACGTCGATCACGTTGTCCATCATCCGCACCGCCACCGGCACCAGCGCCTTGAGCGCCGCCGCATCGAGCCGCGCGCGCGGCCCGAACGGGTCTATCACCAGCTTTGCCAGGTTGATCGAACCCAGCAGGCAGGCGCCGTAGGGCGGCAGTGGCTGCTCGCCGCAATTATGCACATAAAACCCATTGGCATCGAAGGCATTAATTCCGGGCACCGACACGTCGAAGACCTCGGCCTCGCCATCCTCGGCCACTTCGGCCACGACCGCCGTGAACCGCTCGCGGTTGAGCGCACGGCGATAGCCGCCGATCGCGACCTCCAGCCGCCGCGCCTTTTCCGGATCGCCAAAGCCGACCCTGTCGGCATAGACCGGCAGGTTGTCTCCGGAAATCACCAATTCGTGCTGCGCACGGGTCGGATAGGCGCGCAGCCCCCTCTTGCCGTCCGGCAGGATGCTCTCGCCCGCTGCGCGGCGGTCGCGGTAGAGGGTGGATTGCACGCCAAGCCGGGCCAGCATCCGCTGCGCCGCCTCGAGGAGGGCTGCGTCGCTCTGGGCAAGGCGCACCGAAACACCCTTGTCCTGCGTGCCCTGCACCGACCCGTCAGCGTCGAACAGCCCGCGCAGCACGGCAGCACAAAATCCGGGCGCGGCGGCCTCGATTTCGGGGGTCAGGGTCTTGTTTCCCGGCCCCAGCCCGTACTCCCGCGCCAGCGCGGTCAGGGCGGCGGTGCCGATCCGATATTCTCCCCTTCCCGCCACCTCCTGCCATCCGGCGAAATCGGCGCGGTGCGGCAGGCTGCGCAAAAGCGCCTCGACATGCGCCATGACCGGGTTGGGCAGCGGCGCGCCATTGCCACAGGCGGCCCGGGGCCAGACCGATATCAGCGTCTTGTCGGCGCGGATCACCCCGTCACCGATCAGCAGGCCCAGCAGATAGCCGCGCGCATCACCGGGCTGCGCCACCGGCACCGCGGACCGATGATCGTGCAGCATGACCTCGTCGCCGGGGCGCAGGTCGCCCGCCGCGACCCAGTCGCTCTCGAGCCGCCAGCGTGTTTTCTGCGTCACCTTCCGCACCGGGTGATCGGCCGTCAGCCGCAAGCTGCGCCCGCACGTGGTCAAGAGCCGCAGCACGGGCTTTACCCCGGTGGCAAAGAACCCGTCGGGCCCGGTGTCGAAAGCCTTGCCATCGACCAGGGCCCGGAACGGGCGACCGATCAGGTCGCGCACCTGTCGCGCGCCGTCCTCGGTCGTGATCCATGTCTCGGCAGTGACGCACGGATTGGTCGCCGCGATTTCCTCGCAATAGGCGAGGTTGTTGGCCTGGTTGATCCGGTCGATGAAGATCACCCCCGGCTCGGCATAGTCATAGGTGGCCTGCATGATCCGGTTCCACAGGTCACGCGCGGGCAGCGTGTGATAGACCTTGCCGCCGAATTGCAGCTCCCAGGGCCCATCGGCCCTGACCGCCGCCATGAAGGCATCCGTGACCAGCACCGAGAGGTTGAACATCCGCAGCCGCCCCGGATCGGACTTGGCTGCGATGAAATCCTCGATATCGGGATGGTCGCAGCGCATCGTGGCCATCATCGCGCCGCGCCGACTGCCCGCGCTCATGATCGTGCGGCACATCGCATCCCACACGTCCATGAAGGAAAGCGGCCCGCTCGCATCCGCCGAAACGCCCCTGACCGGGGCGCCCCTCGGCCGGATCGTCGAGAAATCATAGCCGATGCCCCCGCCCTGCTGCATGGTCAGCGCGGCCTCGCGCAGGGCGTCGAAAATGCCGCCCATGTCATCGGGAATCGTGCCCATGACAAAGCAGTTGAAGAGCGTGACCTTGCGCGCGGTGCCCGCCCCCGCCGTGATCCGCCCCGCCGGCAGGAACCTGAAATCCTCGAGCGCGGCGTAAAAACGGTCCTCCCATTGCGCCGGCTCCGCCTCGACCGCCGCCAGCGCCCGCGCGATGCGCCGCCAGCTATCCTCGACACTGGCATCGACGGGGGTGCCATCGGCATCGTGCAGGCGGTATTTCATGTTCCAGATCTGTTCGGCGATCGGGGTGGCGAAACGGGTCATCGGCAGGTCCTTGCGCGGGATAATCGGCCCAGAGACCCACAATAGCTTGAAGCCCCCGGCATTTCCACTACCCTATCTGCCCATCCTGCGCATCAGGGGAATCGCATCCTGGCCCTGCATCTCATCAAGCTCAGCGTCGGCACCGCCTCGGTCGCCGATCTCGACACCTGGCAGCGCGACCCGCGCGCCCAGGGGCCCGACGGCCTGCCGCGCCATGTCACCCGGATGTGGCCCCGGCGCGCGGCCGAGATCCTCGACGGCGGGTCGATCTACTGGGTCATCCAGGGGCGCGTGCAATGCCGCCAGCGCATCTTGCGCCTCGATGAGGTGACGGGCGGCGACGGGCACCGCCGCTGCGCCATCGTGCTCGAGCCGGAGCTGATCCGCACGGCGTCGGCCGCGCGGCGCCCGTTCCAGGGCTGGCGCTATCTGGAGGCGCACGACGCGCCCCCCGATCTGGACCGCAGGCCGGGCCACGACGAGAGCCTGCCGCCCGCCCTCGCCGCGGCACTCGCCGAAATCGGCGTCCTCTGAACCAGAGCATCCCGCCGGCCCGCGCCACCGCCGCGCGCTTCAAGACCGACCGCCGCAATTGCCGCGCGATGTGGCGGGATTGCAACGGACCGGGCGGGAAATTGCCGCACTTCGCATGTGAAATCAGCAACTTCCCGCCATTCACCCAGCCGTGAGCGGACGGGTTCTTGTCCTGCTTCGGGGCGATCCTACATCGAGTGTCAACGGCAAGCGCCGTGATGTCAGCCCGGGCATTTCCGGACTGGCGCATAAGAAAAACTGTGACCAAGACAGAACATACAGACATGAAAGGAACGATCATGCTGAAACAGACCACGGCACTCGCGACCGTCGCAGCCCTTCTCGCAGCCCCGGCCCTCGCCGGCAACATCACCCCGGCCGAGCCCGAGCCGGTGATCGCGGCGCCGGTCCCGGTCGCGCCCGCAACCCCGGACTGGACCGGCTTCTACGTCGGTGGCCAGCTCGGCTGGGCCTGGGTCGATACGGATTTCGCCAATGTGGACGGCGACGACCTCATCGGCGGTATCGTCGCGGGCTACGATCATGACTTCGGCACCTGGGTGCTGGGCGGCGGCCTCGATTACGACTTCACCGATATCAACCTCTCGGGCGTCAATGCCAGCGTCGAGGAAGTATTCCGCGCCAAGCTGCGCGCCGGCCCCAAGATCGGCCGTGGCCTGCTCTACGGCACCGGCGGCTATGCCTGGGTCGATACCGACAACATCGGCAGCGATGACGGCTGGTTCATCGGCGCGGGTTACGAGCATCGCGTGACGGATCAGTTCTCGCTCGGTGGCGAGCTGCTCTATCACGAGTTCGACGGCGGCGACATCGACGCCACCACGCTCCAGGCGCGCGCCACGTTCCGGTTCTGAGGCACCAGCCACCACCCCATCATGACCCGGACGGACGGGCGGCCCTCGGGCCGCCCGTTTCCTGTCCGCGCCCCGCCTCAGTCGATGGCAAGCCGCGCCTTGAGCGCGCCGAGCGTTGCGCGCTCGGCATCGCCGAACGGTGCGCGGCGTGCACGATAGAGCGTCGCCTGCGAGCGCAGGATCAGCCCATCCTCCAGCACCCGCAGGTGATTGGCGCGCAGCGTATCGCCCGAGGAGGTGATATCGGCGATGGCCTCGGCGGTCTCGTTCCGGATCGTGCCCTCGGTCGCGCCCTGGCTGTCCACGAGCTGATAGTCCGCCACGCCGTTGGCGCGCAGGAAATCGCGCACGAGGCGGTGATACTTGGTGGCGATGCGCAGCCGGAAACCGTGGCGCGCGCGAAAGGCGGCGGCCACCGCGTCGAGATCGTCGAGGCTGGCCACATCGACCCAGCTGGCGGGCACGGCGATCACCAGATCGGCCTGGCCAAAGCCCAGTTCGGCCAGTTCCTCGACCTGTTGATCCCATTGGCCCAGCTTCTCGCGCACCAGATCGGTGCCGGTCACGCCCAGATGGATGCGCCCCGCGGCCAGCTCGCGCGGGATTTCGCCCGCCGAGAGGAGCACCAGCTCCACCCCCTCGATGCCGCGCACATAGCCCGCATATTCGCGCTCCGAGCCCGCGCGCCCGAGCTCGATCCCGTGGCGGGCGAACCATTCCACGGTCTTGTCCATCAGCCGCCCCTTGGAGGGCACGCCCAGCTTGAGGCTCATGCCGCACCTCCCAGATCGAGAACGAGGCCGGGACGGATCACCCCGCCAACGGCGGGGATCTCGCGGCCTGCGCCCAGTCGCCGGGTCAGCGCGTCATAGCGCCCCCCCGTGGCGACCGGCGGCAGGTCCGCCCGCCCCCCGGCATGGAAGCCAAAGACAAAGCCATCGTAATATTCCATCTGCGTGCGCCCGTAGCTCGCCTCGAAATCGAGCCGCGCCACGTCGATTCCCCGCGCAGCCAGCGCATCGAGCCGCCGCGCCAGCCGCTCGACCGCGGGCAGGATCGCGGGCAGGTCCACGGCGATGTCGCGCAATCGTGCGAGCGCGTTGTCGCAGGTCTCGCGCACCGCGAGCAGCGCGTCGAGCAGGTCCACCTGCGCCCCCGAGAGCGGCCCGGCGGCGGCATCGGCGCGCAATGCCGCGATGCGGGCGGCGATCTCGTCGGGGCCGCGCAGGCCGATGAACGGCTCGGCCCCGGCCATCGGGTCGGCCTGGGCCAGAAGTGCCGCGCGCGCCTCGGGCACGGGCGTGCGGCCGGCGTAGCGGTCGATGAGGGCGCGAAAGCGGCGCGGCCGCCAGATATGGCGCATCAGCGCGGCCTTGCGCGCCTCGGTGGTATCAAGCCCCGCGACAGCGGCCATGAGGATGCCGATATCGCCGGTGGCGGCGCGCAGGCCCAAGGGGCGCAGAATGTCGAAAAAGAGTGCGAAGACCTCGGCATCGGCGGCCTCTGGCGCCTCGCGCGCAAAGATCTCGAACCCCACCTGGATGTATTCGTTGGCGCGGCGCGCATCCTCTTCCTGGCGGCGAAACACCTCGCCGGCATAGGTGTAGCGGGCGGGTTCGGCCCCGTCGGTCATGTGCATCTGCACCACCGGCACGGTGAAATCGGGCCGCAGCATCTGTTCGCCCCGGAGCGTGTCGGAGGTGACATAGGCGCGTGCGCGGATATCCTCGCCGTAGAGGTCGAGGAGCACCTCGGCGGGTTGCAGGATCGCGGTTTCCACCGGCTCGGCGCCCGCCGCCTCGAAGCGCGCGCGCAGGCGCGCCGCCTCGGCAAGGATCGCGGCGCGGTCCGCCATCAGCCGTGCTCCGCGAGAATGGCGCGCACCTTCTCCACGAGGGCGGCGCGGGGGATCTCGTATTGGCTGGGGCGGTCCTTCCATTCCTCGAGCGTGGCATTGGCGGCGATCTCTGCGCCGAGGATCAGGTCCTTGACCTGCACCACGCCGCGCGCGAATTCATCCTCGCCGGCGATCACGGCGACGGGGCTGCCGCGCCGGTCGGCATATTTCATCTGGTTGCCGAAATTCTTCGGGTTGCCGAGATAGACCTCGGCGCGGATGCCCGCCGCGCGCAGCTCGCCCACCATGGCCTGATACTCGGCCATGCGGCTGCGGTCCATCACGGTGACGACCACGGGTCCCTGCGCCTCGGCCCCGGCGCGGCCCTTGGCGTGGAGCGCGGCGAGCAGGCGATCGACGCCGATCGAGACGCCCACGGCGGGCACCGCCTGCCCGGTGAAGCGCGCCACGAGATCGTCATAGCGCCCGCCGCCCGCCACGCTGCCGAACTGCCGGGGGCGGCCCTTCTCGTCGGTGATTTCAAAGGTCAGTTCCGCCTCGAAGACGGGGCCGGTATAATAGCCAAGCCCGCGCACCACCGAAGGGTCGATCACGATGCGGTCGGGGCCGTAGCCCTGCGCGGCGAGGAGGGTGGCGATCTCGTCGAGTTCGTCCACCCCCGCGCGCCCCATTTCGGACGCCCCGACCGCCGCGCGCAGATTGGCAAGCGTTTCGGCGGTGCCGGTGCCTTTGGAGGTGAGGAAGGCGAGCACGGGCGCGGCCTGCGCATCGCTCAGCCCCACCCCGTCGATATAGGCCCCCGAGGCATCGAGGCGGCCGCGGCCCAGCAACTCGCGCACGCCCGCCTCGCCCACCTTGTCGAACTTGTCGATGGTGCGCAGCACGGCGGCCTGTTGATCGGGCTCGGTGACGCCGGTGGCCTCCAGCACGCCGTTCAACACCTTGCGGTTATTCACCCGCACCACGTAATCGCCGCGCGCAATCCCCACCTCTTCGAGCGCATCGGCCAGCATGGCGCAGATCTCGGCGTCCGCCGCCATGGAGGCGGTGCCGACCGTATCCGCATCGCATTGATAGAACTGCCGGAACCGGCCCGGCCCCGGCTTTTCGTTGCGCCAGACGGGGCCCATCGCGTAGCGGCGATAGGGCGTCGGCAGATCGTTGCGGTGTTGGGCATAGACGCGGGCCAGGGGCGCGGTCAGGTCATAGCGCAGCGCCAGCCATTTCTCGTCCTCGTCCTGCCAGGCGAAGACCCCCTCATTGGGGCGGTCCACGTCGGGCAGGAACTTGCCCAGCGCCTCGACCGTCTCGACGGCGCTCGATTCCAGCGCGTCGAAGCCGTAGCGATGATAGACCCCGGCAATGGCGCGCAGCATCTCGGCGCGCGCCGTGACCTCGGCGCCGAAATAGTCACGAAAGCCCTTGGGGGTTTCGGCCCTCGGGCGGGGGGTCCTGGGGGATTTGGCCATGCGCCTTGGTCCTTCGCGGGGAACTCGCGGCGCGGTCTAGCCGAAGGGGCAGGCGGGGGCAAGGTTGACCGGGGCACGGCGGGCGCGTATCCCCGCGCCATGACCAGGATCGAGGAACGTCTGGCCCATCTCATCCGCGCCGTCGATGACCTCTCGGAGGTGGTCGCGCGGCAGGACCGCGAGATCGAGCGGCTGCGCGCGGCGGTGGCGCAATTGACGCGCCGCGAGGCCGAGCGTGCGCGCGAAGGCGAGGGTGGCATCGTGCTGGGCGACGAGCGTCCGCCGCATTACTGAGCGCGGTCGTATTGCGCTCCTTTGTGTTCGAGAGCGGACACGACCTGATCGCTTCGGCACAGCAAACCTGCGTGGCCGGGTTCTGGCTCCTGGCGTGCCGGTCAGCGAGCCGCGCATTTGGAGCAAGACCTGAACGCCCGCGCCACGGAGCGTTCTGAAACACCTCACGCATCATAGCCCCCCGCATTCTGAATGTTGACTGGTGGCAGGGGCTTTCTTCCACAGCGACCCATGCGGGGAAAACACCGCACCGAGACTGCCTGTCTGGCAGGCAGGTTTCGCTTTCCCTCGCGTTCGCGCGCGCAGCTTGCGCTTGCCCCGCCGCCGGGGCGCGGCTAGGCTCGCGGTCACACCGGGCCGGATGAGCCCGGAACGCCATGGAAGGGAGATCACACCATGACCCGACTGACCGGATTTGCGCTGGCCGCGCTGATGGCCTCGACGGCCATTCCCGCCACCGCCGAAACGCTGCGCTGGGCGCGGGCGGGCGACTCGCTCACGCTCGATCCTCATGCGCAGAACGAGGGGCCGACGCATACGCTCGCCCACCAGATCTACGAGCCGCTGATCATCCGTGACATGACGGGCGCCTTTCAGGCCGCCCTTGCGACGGACTGGGCACCGAAAGCCGATGATCCGAACGTGTGGGTCTTTACCCTTCGGCAGGGCGTCAAATACCATGACGGCGCGGATTTCACCGCCGAGGATGTGGTGTTCTCGATCAACCGCGCCAAATCCGACAATTCGCGGATGAAGGAGCTTCTGTCCTCGGTCGTGGAGGTGCGCGCGGTGGGGGATCACACGGTGGAATTCGTCACCGACGGGCCGAACCCGATCCTGCCCTCGAACCTGACCAACCTCTTCATCATGGATAGCGGCTGGGCCGAGGCCAATGGCGCGCTCGAGGTGCAGAACATGGACGCGGGCGAGACCACGTTTGCCGCGACCAACGCCAACGGCACCGGCGCCTACAAGCTGGTGAGCCGCGAGCCGGACGTGAAGACCGTGCTCACCCGCAACGAGGCGTATTGGGGCAAGGGCGAATTCCCGCTCGAGGTGAGCGAGATCGTCTATACCCCCATCCAGAACGCCGCGACGCGGGTGGCGGCGCTGCTGTCGGGCGAGGTGGATTTCATCCAGGACGTGCCGGTGCAGGATCTCCAGCGCGTGGCCGCGACCGATGGCCTTGTCGTCAAGACCGCGCCGCAGAACCGGACGATCTTTTTCGGGCTGCATCTCGGGCCGGATGACATCGCCAATGACAATGTCGAGGGCAAGAACCCGCTCTCGGATGTGCGCGTGCGCCGGGCGATGAACCTGGCGATCAACCGCGATGCGATCAAGCAGGTGGTGATGCGCGGCCAGAGCCAGCCCGCGGGCATCATCGCGCCGCCCTTTGTCAATGGCTGGACCGCCGAGATGGACCAGATCGAGACCGATATCGACCGCGCCAAGGCGCTGATGGCAGAGGCGGGCTATGGCGACGGGTTCGCGATCCAGCTCGACTGTCCGAACGACCGCTACATCAACGACGAGGCGATCTGCCAGGCCGCCGTCGGCATGTTCGGCCAGATCGGCATCAAGGTGAACCTCAACGCCCAGCCCAAGGCGCAGCATTTCCCGCTCATCTCTTCGGGGGGGACGGATTTCTACATGCTGGGCTGGGGCGTGCCGACCTATGACAGCGAGTATATCTTCAACTTTCTCGTGCATACGCGCGGCGAGCAGCGCGGCAGCTGGAACGCCACCGGGTATTCCAACCCCGAGCTTGACGCCAAGATCGTGAGCCTGTCCTCGGAGACCGATCTCGACAAGCGCAACGCCACCATCGCCGAAATCTGGGAAGTGGTGCAGGACGAGGTGCTCTATCTGCCGATCCACCACCAGGTGCTGAACTGGGGGATGAAGCAGAACGTGGGCATCGAGGTCAGCCCCGAGGACGATCCGAAGATGAAATTCTTCACCATGAAGTGACCGCATCCGGGCGGCGGTAGTCCCGCCGCCCGGCACGCTCAGGGGGCGCGCGATGCTGGCCTATATTCTCCGCCGTGTCGGGCAATCGGTGCTGGTGCTGCTGGTCGTGGGTCTGGTGGCCTTTGCCATGTTCCGCTTTGTCGGCGACCCGGTCGATGCGATGCTGGGGCAGGAGCGCACCCAGGCCGATATCGAGCGGCTGACCGCCGAGCTGGGCCTCGACCGGCCGTTCCCGGTGCAATACTGGAAATTCCTGACCCAGGCCGCGCAGGGCAATTTCGGGCTGAGCTATCGGCAGGGGCGGCCGGTCGCCGACATCCTTCTGGAACGCGCGCCGGCGACGCTGGAACTGGCCTTCGTGTCGGGGATCATGGCGCTGGTGGGGGGGATCGCTCTTGGCGTCTTTACCGCGATCCGGCGGCGCGGCGTGGCGGCCAATGTGATCATGACCGTCTCGCTCATCGGGGTGTCCTTGCCCACGTTCCTCATCGGCATCCTGCTCATCTATGTGTTCGCGGTAGAGCTGAAATGGCTGCCGAGTTTCGGGCGCGGCGAGGTGGTGCGTATCGGTGGATGGACCACGGGGTTTCTCACGGCGACCGGGTTGAAGGCGCTGATCCTGCCCGCGATCACGCTCGGCCTCTATCAGATGACGCTGATCATGCGGCTGGTGCGCACCGAGATGCTGGAGGTGCTGCGCATGGATTACATCCGCTTTGCCCGCGCACGCGGGCTACCGGAGAAGATCATCAATTTCCGCCACGCTCTCAAGAACACGATGGTGCCGGTGATCACGGTGACGGGGCTGCAACTGGGCTCGATCATCGCCTTTGCGATCATCACCGAGACGGTGTTTCAGTGGCCGGGCGTGGGGCTTCTCTTCATCAACGCGGTGCAGTTCGTCGATATTCCGGTGATGGCGGCCTATCTGATGCTGATTTCGGTGATGTTCGTGGGCATCAACCTCATTGTCGATCTGCTCTATTTCGCCATTGATCCGCGCCTGCGGCTCGATCGCGGCACGGAGGCCAAGGCATGAGCGACGAGGCCCTGACCCCCGCAGCGCCCGCCTCGCGCCTCGCCCGCGCGTGGCAGAGCGATTTCATCTGGTCCTTTCGCCATGCGCCGGTGGCGATGGTCTCGGGCGCGGTGGTGGTGGTGCTGGTGCTGGCGGCAGTCCTTGCGCCGGTCATCGCGCCGCATAACCCGTTCGATCCCGCCTCGCTCAACCTCATGAACGGCTTTACCCCGCCGATGGAACCCAATGCCTTTACCGGCGAGGTGTTTCTCATGGGCACCGACGATCAGGGGCGCGACGTGTTCTCGACCATTCTCTACGGGATGCGCATCTCGCTTTTCGTGGGGTTCTCGGCGGTGCTGCTGGCGATGGTGATCGGGGTGACGCTGGGGCTGCTGGCGGGCTATCTCGGCGGCTGGACCGAGACCATCATCATGCGCGTGGCCGATGTGCAGCTGACCTTTCCGGCGATCCTGGTGGCGATGCTGATCTTTGGCATCGCCAAGGGGATCACGCCGCCCGAATACCGCGACCAGATGGCGATCTGGGTGCTGATCCTGGCGATTGGCCTGTCGGACTGGGTGCAGTTCGCGCGGGTGGTGCGGGGGGCGACGATGGTGGAGAAGGGGCGCGAATACGTGCAGGCGGCGCGGCTCATCGGGCGCCGGCCGCTGTCGATCATGCTGCGCCATATCCTGCCCAACGTGCTCAACCCGGTGCTGGTGATTGCCACGATTTCGCTGGCGCTGGCGATCATCGCCGAGGCGACGCTGTCATTTCTGGGGGTGGGCGCGCCGCCGACGCAGCCTTCGCTCGGCACGCTCATTCGCATCGGACAGGGGTTTCTCTTCTCGGGGGAGTGGTGGATCCTGCTCTTTCCGGCGCTGACGCTGCTGGCGCTGGCGCTGGCGGTGAACCTGCTGGGTGACTGGCTGCGCGATGCGCTCAATCCGAGGCTGCGGTAGTGAGGGGCATTGGGCAGGTAATGCGCAGCTTTGGGAGGTATAGCTTGGCGATCCGAAGCCGTGCGAGTGCCCGACCGCCGGGTGGGCGCAGCAACATCAGCGGTCAGCACTTTATGGTGCAAAATACTTCAACGTCTGAGCGGGCTACGACGTTGCAAAAGCGCCCGCCCGGGTGGGCGGTCGGGCGCTCGCGCGGCGGCGTGCAAGCACGCCTTGATTCCGCGCGGGGGCCAGGTGGTTCGGTCTCGCGCAACAGCTTTGTGGTGCTCTCCCCCTTCCTCCGCAGCATTGTTGTGCTTGGAGCGAAATTGGAATGTTTCGAGATATGCCGCCCATGACCACCCCCGTCCTCTCCGTCCGAAACCTCACCGTCGAAATCCCCACGCGGCGCGGCATCCTGCGCCCGGTGGACGGGGTGAGCCTCGACATCGCGGCGGGTGAGACGCTCGGCGTGGTGGGGGAATCGGGGGCGGGCAAATCCATGACCGGCAATGCCGTGATCGGCCTGCTGGAGCCCCCGGCGCGAATCGCCGGCGGCGAGGTTCACCTCAAGGGCGCGCGCATCGACACCCTGCCCCCGGAGGCAATGCGGCGCATTCGCGGCAAGCGGATCGGCATGATCTTTCAGGACCCGCTCACCTCGCTCAACCCGCTCTTGACCGTCGGCGACCAGCTCACCGAGACGATCCGCGTGCATCTCGGCCTCGGCGAGGCCGAGGCGCAGGCCCGCGCCATAGCCCTGCTCGACGAGGTGGGCATCCCGGCGGCGCGTCAGCGGATCGGCTCCTACCCGTTCGAGTTCTCGGGCGGGATGCGGCAGCGGGTGGTGATCGCGCTCGCGCTCTGCGCCGAGCCGGAACTGGTCATCGCTGATGAGCCCACCACCGCGCTCGACGTGAGCGTGCAGGCGCAGATCCTGGCGCTTCTGAAGCGGCTCTGCCGCGAGCGGGGGCTGGCGGTGATGCTGGTCACGCATGACATGGGCGTGATCGCCGAGGCCGCCGACCGGGTGGCGGTGGTCTATGCCGGGCGGCTGGCGGAAATCGGCCCGGTGCGCGAGGTGATCCAGAATGCGGCCCATCCCTACACGGCGGGGCTGATGGCCTCGACCCCGCTGGCGAGCCTCGGGCAGCGGCGGCTGCGCCAGATCCCCGGTGCGATGCCGCGGCTTGACGCGCTGCCTGAGGGCTGCGCCTTTCATCCGCGCTGCGACCGCGCCGATGCGCCCTGCCGCCGCGATCCCGCGCCGACGGTTTCGGGATGCGGCGGGCGCGCGGCCTGCTGGTATCCGCTGGTGCAGGCGGCGGGCGAGGATGTGGCATGAGCGCGCTCATTTCGGTCCGCAATCTCACCCGCGTCTTCGACGTGTCGAAACCCTGGCTCAACCGGGTGATCGAGCGGCTGCCCAGGGCGCATCTGACCGCCGTTTCGGATGTCTCCTTCGAGGTGCCGGAAAGATCGGTCTATGCGCTGGTGGGCGAGAGCGGGTCGGGCAAGTCCACCATCGGCAAGATGGTGGTGGGCCTCTTGCGGCCCACCTCCGGCGCGGTCGAGATCGGTGGCGTGGATCTTGCCGGGTCCAGCGATGCCGAGGCCATCGCGCGGGTGCGCTCCGATATCCAGATGATCTTTCAGGACCCGTTCGCCTCGCTCAACCCGCGCTGGCGGGTGCGCGCCATCATCGAGGAGCCGGTGGCGGTGCGCGGCGGCGCGACAGCGGGGCTGGCCGAGCGATTGCTCGAACAGGTGGGCCTCGCGGCGGGGGATGCCGACAAGTATCCGCACGAGTTTTCCGGCGGGCAGCGGCAGCGCATCTGCATCGCCCGCGCGCTGGCCTCCGAGCCGCGCGTGATCGTCTGCGACGAGCCCACCTCGGCGCTTGATGTGAGCGTGCAGGCGCAGGTGCTGAACCTGATGAGCGACCTGCGCGAGGAATTCGGCCTCACCTATCTCTTCATCAGCCATGATCTCACGGTGGTGCAGCACATGGCCGATGTGATCGGCGTGCTCTATCTCGGGCGGCTGGTGGAGGAGGCGCCGCGCGACACGCTTTTCGCCACGCCGCGCCATCCCTATACGCAGATGCTGTTCGATGCCGCGCCCCGGATGGACGGGTTCGGCCGCGAGATCGTGCCGCCCAGGGGCGAGATCCCCGACCCGATCAACCCGCCCTCGGGCTGCGCCTTTCACCCGCGCTGCCCCATCGCCGTCGAGCGGTGCCGACGCGAGCGCCCGGAGATGCGCGCCGTGGGCGGGGCGCGGGTGGCCTGTCACATGGCGGAGTAGCCTCGTCAATCGCGCGGCGCGAACCGGATGATCTGCGTGCCCTGCGTCGTGGTGGTGCGATAGACCACGCGGGCGGGCAGAATGATGCGCAGCGGCGCGCGGTCCCGCCCCGGCGTCCAGCCCAGCCCCGTGTCGAGACAGTTCGCCGTGGCGCCGGTGTAATCGGCGCGCGCCGGCACCCGGCGGAACCCGCCGGCATCGACCGCGAGCCGCTCCTGGCCGAGCATGATCACCGCCTCGCGCAGCACCGCCCGCCCCAGCGGCTCGGTCCGGGCCACCTGCCCCGGCAGGTCCGACCACGCACCGCAGAGCGCCGCCTGTCCGTTCTTCGCCACCAGCTCCACGGCGAGGCGCAGCCCGCCGCCGCTGCTGTAATGTCCCTCCGCCACCCGCGCCCGCGGCGACAGCGGCACCGTGCCGATCTGCCGGCGCAGCACCGCCACCGGATCGAGCGCGCCCGACATCGCCCCCATGCCCGTCGGGCTGAACGTCACCTGGTTGCCGCCCGTGTCGCGGTTTGCCGGTCGGATGACGCGGCGCGGCAGAAAGACCTCGGGCACACGCCCCGCGCGCCACGGCAGATCGATCGCCCGACAGCGCGCGGGCGCGCCTGCGTAATCGAGGCGCGGCGCGATCTTCGGCATGAAGCGCAGATCGCGCGCCACCCGCCGCCCCTCGACATGGACATAGGCCAGCGCGAGGGTCTCGCGCGCCGCGCCCACGGTCACGGCGGCCAGATCGCTGCTCTCGGCCCAGGCCCCGCAGAGCGCGGTGCCGCCATCGGCAGTCGGGCGCAGCTCCGCCGCCACGGTCATCCCGCCCCCGATATCATAGCTGCCATGGGCAAGGCTCACCCGCTCGCCCAGCCGCAGATCAGCCGCTGCAGCCGCCACCGCCCCCCCGAGCACCACTGCCAGCCCGGACAGGATCAAACCGCGCATCCGCCAACCTCCCGCCAGAGGCCCCGGCCTGACCGGGGCCGGCCCGGTCCTCGCCTCATCGCGCATCCCCGAAAAGCACCTCCTCGACCATGCGATCGGCGACCGGCGCGGGGCTCGCCCCCTCCTGCGCCGCCCGCGCGAGCAGCCGTTCCATCATGGCGCGCATCGCCGCGAGGCGCTCTTCGACCCAGGGGCCGCGATCCGCGATGCACAGGATCTCGGCGGCGACATTGATGATCCCGCCGCCATTGGCCACATAGTCCGGCAGGTAGAGAATGCCGCGCCGATGGAGCCGGTCGGCATCACCGGGCGTGGCGAGCTGGTTGTTGGCCGCCCCGCAGACCATGGCGGCGCGGATCTCGGGGATGGTGCGGTGGTTGAGAACCCCGCCGATGGCACAGGGCGCGAACACGTCGGCCTGCGCGGCATGGATCGCGGCGGGCGGGATCTCGCGCGCGCCAAAGGCCTGCACCGCCGCTGCCACGCGCTCCGCATCCATATCCGCCACGAGAAGCTCCGCGCCCCCCTCGGCAAGCAGCCGGCACAGATGCCAGCCGACATGACCCAGCCCCTGCACCGCCACGCTGCGGCCCGCCAGATCGTCCCCCCCCCAGAGCCGGGCCGCGCCCGCCCGCATCGCCCCCAGCACGCCGCGCGCCGTCACCGGCGAGGGGTCGCCGCTCGCATGGGCCCCGCTCTCGCGCCCGGCGACATAGCGCGTCTCGCGCGCGATCTCGGCCATGTCCGCAGGCGACATGCCCATGTCCTCGGCGGTCCAGTAGCGCCCGCCCAGCGCGTCGATCGCCCGACCCATGGCGCGCAGCAGCTCCGGCGTCTTGTCGCGCGCCGCATCGCCCATGATCACCGCCTTGCCACCACCGAGCGGCAGGCCCGCGGCGGCGTTCTTGTAGCTCATGCCGCGCGCGAGGTTGAGCACATCCTCAAGCGCCGCCGCCTCGTCCGGATAGGGCCGCATCCGGAGCCCACCCGCCGCCGGCCCGAGCCGGGTGGAATGCAGCGCGATGAACCCGGTGAGGCCGCTGTCACGATCCTCGACGCGATACACCTCCTCATGAGTGTCCGATGCCAGACGTGTCAGCATGATGGTCTCCTCCTGCCTTGCCCGACCATGTTATCAGCACCGCGCCGGAGCCGGCAATTGCCGCGGCGTCACCGCCGCAAGATCGACGAATAGAGCAGCAGGCCATGATCGCCCAGCGCGCGCTCGATCTTCGCCCAGAGCGCCCCCATGGCGATCGGATCGGTGCCGGCGAGGGCGGCGATTTCGGCCAGGCTGCGCCGCCCGTCCACCAGGGCGATGAGCCGCGCCGCCGCGCGCGGCAGGACGAGCCGCGCGCTGATCCCGCCAAAGCCCAGCATCGGCCCCTGCCCCGCCGCCACCGCGCGCGCCAACTCCCCCGCGCGCACCCCCTTGAGATGCGGCACCAGCGCCCGGTTCGTGCCCGTCGCCGGCCCCCGCGCCTCGGTCGCACGCACCGCATAGCCGACATGGGTCTTGATCGTGCCGCGGAGCCTTTCGGCCACGGCCATGCGCGCCACGGCGTCGAGATGAGCGGGCGGCTCGGTGATCCGCGCCAGATCATAGAGCGCGGGAAGGGCAAATCCCGTCAGGTGCCAGCCCGTCTCCCCCAGCATCCCGATCAGCGCCGCCACATCGAACGCCCGATCCTGCGAATGCAGCAGCAGGTCGTAAAAACCCGCGTCGCTGTCCTTGTGATCGCCGAGATTGATGTTGGCGCGGAACGGATGCCCCTCGGGCAGCCCCGCCACCAGCCTGCGCGCGGCCCGTAGCCGCGCCTCGGGCGCAAGCCCCTGAAAAAGCGCGCCGAACGCCTCCTGCAACGGATAGACACCCGACCGCCCATAGGGCGCATAGACCATGAACCCCATGCCACCCCCCGGCGCCAGCGCCGCCAGCAGCGCGGCAAACCCCGCCGCCGGGTCGGGCAGGTGATGGAGCACCCCGCAACAGTCGATATAGTCAAAGCTGCCATGCTCGGCGGCGTCCAGAAGGCTGCCGGTGACAAAGCGGATACCGGCCAGGCCGCGCACCCGCGCCCGTTCCTCGGCGATCTTGCGCGACGCGGTGGAAAGGTCGAGATAGGTGATCTCCGCCACCCGGCCCGCATCCTTCAACTGCTGCGCCAACTGGATGAGCCCGTCCCCCGTGCCGCCGCCGGCCACCAGCACCCGCAGGGGGCGCGACCAGTCGCGCGCGCCCTCGAACACGAAATGATCCACCTCCAGAACATGCGAGGGCGAGCCGGTGATCAGCCGCTTGCGCTCGTCGGCGGGATCGCGTTCGGGATAGGGATAGGCCTCGTATTGCGCGCGCACCTCGCTCACGACAGCCCCTGCTTCATCTTTCTGAAAATACTCATGCCCGGCTGCCTCACTCGAAGAGCTTGCGCAGCTTGCGCGCGGCCTTGTCATCGAGCTTCTTGCGGATCGCGTCCTCGGTGCTCTGGCCCTCCTCGGGCGTCACGCCGAGCCGCTCCTGCACCTCGCGCCCGACCCGCTCCCCGGCCTTTTTCTGCAACTCCTCGCGCTCCTCCTTGAGGTTGAGATCGATCGCCTTTTCCAGATCGGGGGTGATCCTCGGATTGTCCCACGATCCCCGGATCCGCACCGGGATGGCCAGCCCGCGCCGGTTCTCACCCTCGAGCAGCACCGGCGTCAGGAGATAGTCGATGTCGCGCGCACCAAGCCCCACCCTCCCCCGGCCCTCGGCCCGCGCGCGCGGCAGGCGCAGGACGAGATCCTCGTTGAACAGGTTGCCGCCCTTCATGGCAAAGCTCGCGCGCATCTCGTCAAAGATCGTCGTCCCGCCCGTCACATCGCCTGCACGCATCAGCCGGTCGAGATCGATTCCCGAGATCACGCCGCGCCCGGTCGTCACAAAGCCCTGCCCGCTCAGGCTCTTCATGATCGCATCGACCGAATTGCCCGAACCGAGAAAGCTCAGCTCGCCCGAGGCGGCGGCGGCAAATCGCGTGATCCCCGCCGCATCGGCGAGAAAGCGTTCGAGATTGATCCCCTCGGCCCTTGTCGTGCCACCCACCGACAGGCCCGAGCGGCTGTTGATCACGAATTCCCCGGTCACCAGCCCGTCATAGGCGCGCACCTCGCGCAGGTCGAACACGGCGCGCGCGCGGTCGAGCGTCATCAGCGCGCGGGTCTTCCCGAGCTTCAGATCGCCCAGATTGACGCTCGTCGCGGCAAAGGCCAGATCGCCGTTGACAAGGCCGAGCGCGCTCGCGTCGATCGGCTCTTTCGACCAGCCCGCCACAGCCGCGCCGCCACCCCCTGTGCTGTCGGCCCCAGCCAGCTTCGACAGGTCCAGCGCGCCGGCGTCGATCCGCGCGTCAAGGCGCGGCACATCGCCGGACAGGTCGAGGTCGAGCACCCCGGTCACGGCATTGCCGCCGAGATCCAGCGCCATGTCGCGCACCGCGACCTGCGTGCCCTCGGTCACCGTCAGGTCCGCACGGCCCTTGACGCTCTGCCCGAGGGTCTGCGGCAGGTCCACGCCGCCCAGGCCGAGCGCCGCGAGAAACGCGCCGGTATCGCCGATATCGAGGTCGAGCCGCCCCTGCGCCTCGGGCCGCAGCCCCGCGCGCCCCTCGAACCCGACCGCGCCGCCCCCCGCCGAAACCCTGGCCGAAACCCCGGTCGCCGCCCCGTCGAGAAACGCCCCCACCTCGTCGAGATGACCCGAGACCCGGATCGGCCCGCCGCCGCGCCGGAACGCCGCCTCCAGCGTGGCGGTGCCGGCATGGTCCGGCCAGCGCAGATCGAGATCGAGATCGGTGATCTGCTGCTCCTCGCCGGTGCCGTGGTCGATCATCGACAGCCGCGCGCCGGTGATCAGCGCCCGGTCGAGCGTCAGCCCAAGCCGCGCCGAACGCGCCGGCGCGCCCGGCTCCGACTGCCCCGAGGGCGCGACCCCCTCCACCCCCAGTTCCCAGTTCACGCGCCCGTCGGCGGCGCGCTCCAGCCGGATTTCGGGCGCGACCGCCTCAAGCCCGGTGATGCGGATATCCCCGCCCCAGAGCACACGGGGATCGACGCCTACCTTGAAGCTCTCGGCGCGCAGCATCGGCCCGGCATCGGACCAGTCGGCATTGGCGATCTCGACCGCGCCGGTCGCCACGCCCAGCACCGGATAGAGGCTGAGCCGCGTCTCGCCGCTCATGGTGACGGTGCGGCCCGTCGCCCTGGTGATCTGCTCGGCGGCGATCCTGGCGATCCGCTCACCGGGCAGGAAGAAGAGCGCGCCCAGAACGAAGGCGGCCAGCACCACCACCAGACCCAGCAATCGCACGATCCACCGCATGAAACACCTCCCGAAACATGGCGGGAGTCTAGGGCGCGGTGGCCATGGACGGCAACCGCTTTTGCCCTTCCCGCGCGGGGGCGTGAGCGGTATATCGCGCCCCATGTCGCAGAACCCGCCCGATCTCCGCCCCGATCTCGCGCCGCGCGCGCGCCTGACCGATGCCCCGCGCCCAGGCCAGCCGAGGATCGGCATGGTGTCGCTCGGCTGCCCCAAGGCGCTGGTGGACAGCGAGCGGATCCTGACCCGGCTCAGGGCCGAGGGCTACGGCCTCTCGCCCGATTACACCGGTGCCGACGCGGTGATCGTCAATACCTGCGGGTTTCTCGACTCGGCCAAGGCCGAGAGCCTCGAGGCCATCGGCGAGGCGCTGCGCGAGAACGGTCGGGTGATCGTCACCGGCTGCCTCGGGGCCGAGCCCGAGTATATCACCGGGGCGCATCCGAAGGTGCTCGCCGTCACCGGGCCGCATCAATACGAGCAGGTGCTCGACGCGGTCCATGCCGTCGTGCCGCCCGCGCCCGATCCGTTCATCGACCTCATGCCCACCACGGGCGTGCGCCTCACGCCGCGCCATTACAGCTATCTCAAGATTTCCGAGGGCTGTAACCACAAATGCCGCTTCTGCATCATCCCCGACATGCGCGGACGGCTGCAATCACGCCCCGCCCATGCGGTGATGCGCGAGGCCGAGAGGCTGGTGGAAAACGGCGTGCGCGAACTGCTGGTGATCTCTCAGGACACCTCCGCCTACGGTGTGGACATCAGACATGCGGAGGCAAACGGCCACCGCGCCCATATCACCGATCTGGCGCGCGATCTGGGGTCGCTCGGCGCCTGGGTGCGGCTGCATTACGTCTATCCCTACCCGCATGTGCGCGACCTCATCCCGCTGATGGCGGAGGGGCTGGTGCTGCCCTATCTCGACATCCCGTTCCAGCACGCGCATCCCGACACGCTCAAGCGCATGGCCCGGCCTGCGGCAGCGGCGAAGACGCTCGACGAGATCGCCGCCTGGCGCGCGATCTGCCCCGACATCGCCCTGCGCTCGACCTTCATCGTGGGCTATCCCGGCGAGACGGAGGCGGAATTCCAGACGCTGCTCGACTGGCTCGACGAGGCACGGCTCGACCGGGTGGGCTGTTTCAAGTATGAAAACGTCGCCGGTGCGCGCAGCAATGCGCTCCCCGATCACGTCCCGGAAGAGGTCAAGCAGGACCGCTGGGATCGCTTCATGGCCCGCGCGCAGGCGATTTCCGAGGCCAGGCTCGCGGCAAAGCTGGGCCAGCGGCTCGAGGTGATCGTGGACGAGATCGACGAGGACGGCATCGCCACCTGCCGCACAAAGGCCGACGCGCCCGAGATCGACGGCAATCTCTTCATCGACGAAGGGACGGAGGGGCTCTCGGTGGGCGATATCGTCACCGTCGAGGTGGACGAGGCCGGCGAATACGACCTCTGGGGCGTGCGCGTCTGAACCACGATCGCCTCTGTTGCCCTGCCGCGCGTTCCGCGTCATGATGCGGGCGGCCGGGGGGATCGGATCATGCGCAAGTTTCTGGTGGTGCTCGATGACAGCCGCGAATGCCTCAACGCGATGCGGTTCGCGGCCATGCGCGCGGCCCATACCGGCGGCGGGGTGGCGATCCTGTCGGTGATCCCGCCCGAGGAGTTCAACCACTGGATCGGTGTCGGCGATCTCATGCGGCAGGAGGCGCGCGAGCGTATCGAGGCGCATTTCGAGGTCTTTGCCAAGTGGATGCGCGACAAGCAGGGCATCGACCCCGTGCTGATCATCCGCGAGGGCGAGCCCGCGACCGAGATCATCGCCCATGTCCAGGAGGATCCCGAGATCGGGGTGCTGGTCCTTGGTGCGGCCTCGGGCAAGAAGGGACCCGGGCCGCTCGTCTCGCAGCTCTCGCGCAACGCAGGCTCGCTGCCCGTCCCCATCACCATCGTGCCGGGGGATCTGAGCAAGGAACGGCTCGAGGCGATCACCTGAGCCCGGCAGTCTGGAATCGTTCCAAACCTTGACTCGCACAGGCACGGCGCGCATATCCTCTGGAGCGAACAGAGAGAGGCGTTGCCATGTTCATCCAGACCGAATCCACGCCCAACCCGGCCACGCTCAAGTTCCTGCCCGGTCAGGCGGTGCTCGGCACAGGCACCGCCGATTTCCCGAGCGCGGAGGGGGCCGATGCCTCGCCGCTGGCGGCGCGCATCTTCCGCGTGCCGGGGGTGACGGGGGTGTTTCTCGGCGGGGATTTCGTCACCGTGACAAAGGGCGACGGCACCGAATGGGACCATGTGAAGCCCGCTATCCTCGGCGCCATCATGGAGCATTACCAATCCGGCCAGCCGGTCATGACGGGCGAGGGCGGCGGGGCCTCGGGCCATGCCGATCACAGCGGAGAGGATTCCGAGATCGTCCACCAGATCAAGGAGTTGCTCGATACCCGCGTGCGCCCCGCCGTGGCGCAGGACGGCGGCGACATCACCTTTCACGGGTTCGAGAGGGGCGTGGTCTATCTCCACATGCAAGGCGCCTGCGCGGGCTGCCCGTCCTCCACCATCACCCTCAAGATGGGGATCGAGAACCTGCTGCGCCACTATATCCCCGAAGTGACCGAGGTGCGCCCGGTTGGCCTCTGACCGGCTGATCCTCGGCTTCGACACATCGGCCGCGCATTGCGCGGCCGCTTTGCTTGCCGGTGAGCGGGTGCTTGTCGCGCGCGCCGAGGAGATGGGGCGCGGGCAGGCCGAACGCCTGATGCCGCTGCTCGCGGAGGTGCTGGCCGAGGGCGGGGCCGCCTGGCGCGATCTCGACCGTATCGGCGTGGGGGTGGGGCCAGGCAATTTCACCGGCATCCGCATTTCGGTGGCCGCCGCGCGCGGCCTTGCACTGGCGCTCGGGATCCCGGCGATCGGGGTGAGCAGCCTCGACGCGATCCGCGCGGGCGGCGGTCCCGGCACGCCCGCCGTGCCCGCGCCACAGGACATGGCCCATATCGACCGGCCCGCGCCCGCGCTCGTGCCCCGCGCCAGCCTGCGCGATCCGCTCTGGCCGCCTGCGCCGGCCGACCTGGCCGCGGCCATCGCCCGACTGGCGGCCATCGCCCCCGAGAACAGCCCACCGCCAGCACCGCTCTATCTGCGCCCCGCCGATGCCGCGCCTGCGCGCGATGCGCCGCCGATGATCCTCGATGACGCCTGAGGCGCTGGCCCTGACCCATGCCCGCGCCTTTGCCGGGCAGGGGCGGGCCTGGTCGGCGGCGGAATTCGCCGATCTTCTGGCCTCGCCGCATGTCCTTGCCATTGGCGATGCGCGGGCCTTCGCCCTTGGCCGGGTGGTCGCCGGGGAGGCGGAACTGCTGACGCTCGCCACCGATCCCGGCCACCGCCGCGCGGGCCGCGCGCGCGCCTGCCTCGTGGCGTTCATGGCGCAGGCCCGCGCGCGCGGTGCGCGCACCGCCTTTCTGGAGGTTGCCGAGGACAATGCCCCGGCGCGCGCACTCTATGAACAGGCCGGCTTTGCCGAAGCCGGGCGGCGCGCGGGCTATTATCCCGGCGGGCGCGCGGCGGTGGTGATGCACAAGGCCCTGTGAGTGCCATGCCACGCCCTCAGCCCCCGGCAGTCGCGCAACCGGCCGCCGGTCAACGGCCGTTGACCGGCTGCGCGGAGTTTCACCCGCTTGCGCGGTGCGGGCGGATACGGCTATGGATAATCATGCAGATCTACCTCCCCATCGCCGAGGTATCGGTCAATGCCTTCCTGCTTCTGGGGCTCGGGGGGATCGTGGGGATTCTGTCGGGCATGTTCGGGGTCGGCGGCGGGTTCCTGATGACGCCGCTGCTGTTCTTCATCGGCATCCCGCCCGCCGTCGCCGTGGCGACCGAGGCGAACCAGATTGTCGCCTCCTCGTTTTCCGGGGTGCTGGCCCATCTGCGGCGCCGATCGGTCGATCTGAAGATGGGCACGGTGCTCCTCGTGGGCGGGCTGATCGGGGCCGCGATCGGGGTGGTGATCTTCAACTACCTGAAATCGCTGGGGCAGATCGATCTCCTGGTCAAGCTCTGCTATGTCGCCTTTCTCGGCGTGATCGGCGCGATGATGTTCGTCGAGAGCCTGCGCGCCATCCGCCGCACCCGCAGCGGCGCCCCCCCTGCCCGGAAGAAGCACGGCTGGGTCCATGGCCTGCCGTTCAAGATGCGCTTTCGTGCCTCGGGGCTCTATATCTCGGTGATCCCGCCGCTGCTGGTGGGGGTGAGTGTCGGCGTTCTCGCCGCGATCATGGGGGTGGGCGGCGGCTTTATCATGGTGCCGGCGATGATCTACCTGCTGGGGATGCCGACCAAGGTGGTCGTGGGCACTTCGCTCTTCCAGATCATTTTCGTCACCGGATTTACCACGCTGCTGCACGCCACGACCAATTACACCGTCGATGTGGCGCTTGCGGTGCTCTTGCTGGTGGGCGGGGTGATCGGGGCGCAGATCGGCACCATGCTGGGCACGCGGCTGCGCGCCGAGCAATTGCGCATCCTGCTGGCGGCGATGGTGCTCGCGGTCTGCGGCAAGCTCGCGCTCGACCTGCTGCTGACACCTGCCGAGCTCTATTCCATCGCCGCCGGCGCGGGGGGGCACTGAGATGGGGCGGCTGGTGTTCCTGCTGTGCCTCCTGGCCCTGCCGGCGAAGGCCGAGGAGGTGGTGCTCGGGCTGTCGCGCGACAAGGTGGCGATCACCGCGACCTTCGAGGGCTCCGAGGTTCTCGTCTTTGGCGCGGTCAAGCGCGAGGCGCCGATCCCCGAGACCCCGCTCGAGGTGGTGATCACCGTGGCCGGCCCCTCGCTGCCCGTCACGGTGCGGCGCAAGGATCGCCGCTTCGGGATCTGGGTGAACACCGACGAGGTGCGCCTCGAAGCGGCGCCCACCTTCTACGCGGTCGCCACCACCGGGCCGCTCGACGAGGTGCTCAGCATCAGCGAGGACGAGCGCCACCGCGTCTCGATCCCGCGCGCGATCGGGCCCGCGGGTGCCGCGCACATGGCCGGGGATGCCGAGAGCTTTGCCGAGGCGCTCATCCGCATCCGGCGCGGGCAGAACGCCTATCAGCTGCGCGAGGGCAGCGTCGCCTTCGACGAGCAGACGCTGTTTCGCACCGCGATCCGGCTGCCTGCGAACCTCACCGAAGGGGCCTATCCGACGCGCATCTTCCTGACCCGCGAGGGGCGCGTGGTGGCGCAGTTCGAGACGGTGATCGACGTGCACAAGGTGGGGCTCGAACGCTGGCTCTTCACCCTCTCGCGCGAGCGGCCGCTCGTCTATGGCCTCATGTCGCTGGCCATCGCCATTGCCGCCGGCTGGGGGGCATCGGCGAGTTTCCAGGCGCTGCGAAGGGGTTAGCAGGCAACGGCCTGCCCACGAACGAGACGCCCGGGACCGGGCGGCATGAATCAGCGAAACCGGTCCACGAGTTTCTGCATCGGGCTGCGCGTGTCCTCGGCGGGCGCCGGGGGGGGGCTGGCGGGCCGGGCCGTCGCCGCGTCGCTGGCGGGCGCGGGCCCGGGGCGCGGCGGGGCCATGCGCTGTGCCACGGCGGTCTGGAACCGCTCGGGCGCGCCCTGTGCCAGCCATGGCGCGCCCTGGGCAATGGCGCGCATCAGCGCGTCGAGCCAGCCCGCCTCGGCGCTGGCGAAATCCGACAGGACATGGCCCGTCACCCGGTCCTTGTGCCCCGGATGGCCGATCCCGAGGCGCACGCGCTGAAAATCGGCGCCGATATGGGCGATGATCGAGCGCAGCCCGTTATGGCCCGCATGCCCGCCGCCGCGCTTTACCCGCAGCTTGCCGGGGCCAAGGTCGAGCTCGTCATGGAACACCGTCACCGCCTCGGGCGCAATCCTGTAGAAGCGCGCGGCCTCACCCACCGATTGCCCGGAGAGGTTCATGAAGGTTCCGGGCTTGAGCAGGATGACCTTCTCGCCGCCCAGAACCCCCTCGCTTGCCAGCCCCTGGAACCTCGCCCGCCACGGGCCGAATCCATGCGCTTCGGCGATGGCCTCCACCGCCATGAAGCCGATATTATGCCGGTTGCGCGCATATTTCGCGCCCGGATTGCCAAGCCCGACAAAGAGTTGCATTGCCCGCGCTCCCGTTCTCTGGTGAGGATGGTCTAGGGGGTCTGCGGCGCGGAATCAACGGCAAGGGGCGGGCATGGCGGAGTATGAGATCGACGGGCTGCGCCTCGTGGTGCCCGACAGGCTGCTCAATGCGCGCATCGCCGCCAAGCTCGCCTCGGGCGATTACGAGGCGCATGAGGCGCAGGCCGCCGCCATGCGGATCAGGCCGGGCCAGCGGGTGCTCGACCTGGGGTCGGGGATCGGCTATGTCGCCGCGGTCTGCGCGCGCATCGCAGGCGCCGCGAATGTCACCACGATCGAGGCAAACCCGGCCATGCTGCCGGTCATTCGCGCCAATCTCGAACGAAACGGCCTGGGCGCGGTGACGCTGCTGCACGGAGCGATCGGCGGCATGGAGGGGAGCGCCGAACCGCTCGCCTTCGACGCTGCCCGCAGCTTCTGGGCGGCGCGCATCGCCGAGGAGGGGGCCGCGCCCGCGACCCTCGCCGAGGTGCCGCATCTGGGGCTCGGCGATCTGCTGGCGCGGCTGCGCCCGCATGTGGTGATCATGGATATCGAGGGCGCGGAGGCGCTTCTCTTCGATGCGCCCTGGCCCGCCCATGTGCGCCATGTAATGATGGAACTGCATCCGGGCCGCTATCACGACAGCACGATCAAGCGCATCGTCGATTGCATGTCGCAATCGGGCCTCACCTACGATCCGGGGCCGTCGCGGGGGCGGATCCTGTGCTTTCGCCGGGTGCGCGGCGGCGGCGACTGAGCCGCGCGCCTCAGGGCAGCAGGCGCGCGACGTAGCCGGGCAGCGCAAAGGCGGCCGCGTGCACCTCGGGGGTGTAATAGCCGGTCTCGATCCCGGCCGCCGCGAACCGCTCGCGCAGCACGTCAACGGGCGTCGCGCGCGCCTCTCCGTCGGTCCCCCAGCCAAAGGCCATCGGCCCGCCCGCATAGGTGGGGATGGTGGCGAGATAGCAGGTGGCATCGGCGAACAGCGCCCGGAAGGCGCGCATCGTGTTGTGCAATTCCTCGCCCTGAAGGAACGGCACACCGTTCTGCGTCACCAGAATGCCCCCGGCCGCCAGCGCGCGCCGCGCATGGCCGTAGAACGTGTCGCTGAAGAGCACCTCGCCGGGGCCGACGGGATCGGTCGAATCGATGATGATCACATCATAGCCGCCGCCGGTCTCGCGCATGAACGCCGCCCCGTCGGCGATCACCAGTTCGAGCCGGGGATCGTCGAAGGCGCCGGCGCTGATGCCCGGCAGGTATTCCTTCGAGAAGGCCACCACCCCGGCGTCGATCTCGACCATGGTGACATGGCGCACGCTCCTGTGCCGGAGCACCTCGCGCGCCATGCCGCCATCGCCGCCGCCGATGATCAGCACCCGCCGCGCCGCGCCATGGGCGAGGATCGGCACATGGGTCATCATCTCGTGATAGATGAAATTGTCGCCCTCGGTGACCTGCACCACATCGTCGAGCGTCATCACCCGGCCGAAGGTGCCGTTCTCGAACACCTTCAGCCGCTGATGGTCGGTCTCGCTGTCATAGAGCATCCGCCCGACGCGCAGCGATTGCGCATAATCGGGGTGCAGGCGTTCGGAGATCCACGCGCTCATGCCGCGATTCCCGCCTCGGTCACGATGCCCTCGCCGCGGCGGATCTCGGTCACGCGCACATCCTCCGTGGCAAAGGCGGATCTGAGCACATCGACCGCCGCCCAGGGCCGGGCGTCGCCGCACATGAACACGTCGAACGCGCCATAGCCGATTTCCGGCCAGGTGTGGACCGAGATATGGCTCTCGGCCAGCACCGCCACGCCCGAGACGCCCTGCGGGCTGAACTTGTGCGTGTGGATATGCAGAAGCGTCGCGCCGCAGGTCTCCACACAGTCGCGAAAGGCCTGCCTGATGCGCGCCTCGTCATCGAGCCCGTGGCCATTCACCACCTCGATGATCAGATGTGTGCCCGCGAACACCGCGCCGTCGCGCCGGATGAAATGATCATCGCGGCCCTCGTCCAGCACGTCGCGGGGCAAAATGGTGGTGTCATACGCGGGGGTGATCCCGCGGGCGGTGTCTTCCTCTTGGGCGCCTGTCTCCAGACCGATCCCCAGTTGGAAGAGGTTGGCGTCTTTCATGGCGCTCCCCTTCGTTCCAGCAGATTGAATCCAGTCGGTCCCTTAGCGCCCCCCCGGAAGACATCCGAAGTTGGGATCGGTCCCGATCAAGTGAGGTGCGGATATCTGCGCAGCCCTGCACACGCAAGCGGTTTTTCCGTGTCGGCCCGAAAAAGGAGAACAGGATTCTCCGGGCGAACAGGCGAAGTGCGCCTGAAACGGGACGGCCGGACTGGGGCAAATTTGGGGTAACATGATACCTAATTCACAATGGACTGATTTCACACGGTAATTTCACCAACTCCCCCGTTGACGTCGTGAGCCACCCGCGTATAACCCGCCCATCGAACGGATCGGGCCCGTGCCCGGCCCGTGGACCATCGAATACCTGCGAACAACAACAAGGTTCTGCCCGAAATGAAGACGTTTTCCGCAAAACCGGCAGATATCGACAAGAAATGGATCCTGATCGACGCCGAGGGCGTGGTTCTGGGCCGTCTCGCCTCGATCATCGCCACGCGCCTGCGCGGCAAGCACAAGCCCACCTTTACCCCGCATATGGACATGGGTGACAATGTCATCGTGATCAATGCCGACAAGGTGCAGCTCACCGGCAACAAGCGCGAGAAGCCCAATTACTGGCATACCGGCCATCCCGGCGGGATCAAGAGCCGCACCACCGGCCAGATCCTCGAGGGCAAGCACCCCGAGCGCGTCGTCATGCAGGCGGTCAAGCGGATGCTGCCCGGCAACCGCCTGAGCCGCCAGCAGATGACCCATCTGCGCGTCTATGCCGGCGCCGAGCATCCCCACGAGGCCCAGAGCCCCGAGGTGCTCGATGTCAAATCCATGAACAAGAAGAATACCCGGGTGGCCCACTGATGAGCGACGCAATCAAAACCCTCGAAGGTCTCGAAGCGGTGGCCGGCGCCACCGATGCCCTCGCCGCGACGGAGACCCCGCGCGAGCCGGTGCGCGACGCGCTCGGCCGCTCCTACGCCACCGGCAAGCGCAAGGACGCGGTGGCCCGCGTCTGGATCCGGCCCGGATCGGGCAAGGTCACGGTGAATGGCAAGGAAATGAACGCCTATTTCGCGCGCCCCGTGCTCCAGATGATCCTGCGCCAGCCCTTCACCGTCGCCGGTGTCGATGGCCAGTTCGACGTCACGGCCACGGTCAAGGGCGGTGGCCTTTCGGGCCAGGCCGGCGCGGTCAAGCACGGTATCTCCAAGGCGCTCCAGCTCTATGATCCGAGCCTGCGTGGCGCGCTCAAGGCGGCGGGCTTCCTCACCCGCGACAGCCGCGTGGTGGAACGCAAGAAATACGGCAAGCGCAAGGCGCGCCGCAGCTTCCAGTTCTCCAAGCGCTGATCGCATCCGGGCGGCCCCTCGGGCCGTCCCTCGCGACGACGACAGACAACAGACACAGGCCCGGCCATTCTGGTCGGGCCTCGCGCCATTGCGGGGGGGCGCGCGCGGGCGGGGCGCGCCCGCGCCTTGCCCCGCCCCGCCCCGGCCGGTAGTCTCCCCCAGAGGGACAGGACGGATCGCGAGGCGCTCATGAGCATGAGGATGGACCACCCCGAAAACGTGCTCGTGTTCGACACCTGACACCTCGTGTTCGACACCTGACACAACGTGCCGCCTTCTGCACGATCACCCTTTGTGGACGCGCGCTGCCACTTGTCACACCGGTCGGCACGCCGCGCAGCGCCCGCCCGGGGGGCGGTCGGGCGCTGCGCGGCGGCGCGTTCCGCGCCTTGATTCCGCGCATTTGGTGCAAGACCTGAACGCCCGCGCGCCCCGGGCCATTCCGACGCGCCTCATGCACCGCAGCCCGCTGCATCCCATGCGCGCCCTCATCGGGCACCATCCGTCGGATGTCGGACACTAGCCAAGGCGACGCTGCCCCTGAGGCGCAGCCTCAGCTCTTCATGTCGAAGCCCAGATGCCGCGCCACGGTAAAGATATCCTTGTCGCCGCGCCCGCACAGGTTCATGCAGATGATGTGATCGCGCGGCAGATCGGGCGCGATCCGGGCGACATGGGCCAGCGCATGGGCAGGCTCGAGCGCCGGGATGATGCCCTCGGTCTCGCAGCAGAGCTGGAAGGCCGCGAGCGCCTCGCTATCGGTGATCGCGACATAGGTCGCGCGCCCCGTCTCGTGCAGCCAGCTATGCTCGGGGCCGATGCCGGGATAGTCGAGCCCGGCGGAAATCGAGTGCCCTTCGAGGATCTGCCCGTCATCGTCCTGCAACAGGTAGGTGCGGTTGCCGTGCAGCACGCCGGGCCGCCCCCCGGCGATCGAGGCGCAATGCTCCATCCGGTCATCGACGCCGTGGCCCCCGGCCTCGACGCCGATGATCGCCACATCCTTGTCGTCGAGAAACGGGTAGAACAGCCCCATCGCATTCGATCCGCCGCCGATCGCCGCCACCAATGTGTCGGGCAGGCGGCCCTCGGCCTCCTGCATCTGTTCGCGGGCCTCGCGTCCGATGATCGACTGGAAATCGCGCACCATCGCCGGGTAGGGATGCGGCCCCGCCACCGTGCCGATGCAATAGAACGTGTCGCGCACATTCGTCACCCAGTCGCGCAGCGCGTCGTTCATCGCGTCCTTGAGCGTGCCGCGCCCGGAGGTGACCGGCACCACCTCTGCCCCCAGAAGCCGCATCCGGAACACGTTGGGCGCCTGCCGCTCGACATCATGTGCGCCCATATAGACCACGCATTTGAGCCCGAACCGGGCGCAGACCGTGGCCGTGGCCACGCCATGCTGACCGGCACCCGTCTCGGCGATGATGCGGCTCTTGCCCATCCGCCGCGCGAGGATGATCTGGCCCAGCACGTTGTTGATCTTGTGCGCGCCGGTGTGGTTCAGCTCGTCGCGCTTCATGTAGACCTTCGCGCCGCCGAGACGCTCGGTCAGCCGCTCGGCGAAATAGAGGGGGCTGGGGCGGCCCACGTAATGTTTCCAGAGATATTCCATCTCCGCCCAGAAATCGGGATCGGTCTTTGCGTGCTCGTAGCAGGCTTCGAGTTCGAGGATGAGCGGCATGAGCGTCTCGGAGACGAAGCGCCCGCCGAAATCGCCGAACCGCCCGCGCTCATCGGGGCCGGTCATGAAGGAATTGAACAGGTCACTGGCCATGGGGGGCACCTTTTCTTGGTCGCCCCTGTCCTAGTGCGCGCCGCCCGCGGTGGCAAGGCGGCGCGCTCGTTTCGATCACGCCCGCATCGGGGCGCGCCCGGGGCCGAGGCGTTCGGCGTGCCAGGCCACATGATCGGCGGCAAAGGAGCTCACGAAGAAATAGGAATGGTCATAGCCCGGTTGCAGCCGGAACTGCCCCGGTTGCCGCCGCCGCGCCATCGCCCCGGCCAGCGCCTCGGGCATGAGCAGGTCGAGGAAATCGTCGGCCGTTCCCTGATCCACGAGGATATCGCCATGCCAGCCCCGCTCCTCCAGCAGCAGCACCGAATCGTGCCCGGCCCAGGCGCTCTCGTCCTCGCCGAGATAGGCGCCAAGCTGCTTGCGCCCCCAGTCCGAGCGCACGGGATGCGCGATCGGCGCGAAGGCCGAGAGCGATGCGAACATCTCCGGATTGCGCAGCGCCAGCGTGAGCGCACCATGCCCGCCCATCGAATGGCCGGTGATGCCATGCCGGTCGGCGAGCGGAAAGGCCGCCATGACCAGCCCGCGCAACTCCGTCAGCACATAATCATACATGCGGAAATGCGCGTCCCATGGCGCGCGGGTGGCGTTGACGTAGAACCCCGCCCCCTGCCCCAGGTCATAGGCCGGATCATCGGCCACGCTTTCGCCGCGCGGGGATGTGTCGGGAAAGATCACCGCCAGCCCGTGCCGCGCCGCATGTTCCTGGAAACCGCCCTTGGTCATGGCGTTCTCATGGGTGCAGGTCAGCCCCGAGAGATACCACAAGAGCGGCACCGGCCCCGCCGCGGCCTGCGGCGGCAGGTAGAGGCCGAAGGTCATGTCGCAGGCGCACACCTCCGAGCGGTGCCGGTGGACGCCCTGCACCCCGCCGAAACAACGGTTCTCCGAGAGGGTCTCCAGCGTCATCTCAATACTCCACCACCGCGCGGATCGATTCGCCCCGGTGCATGAGGTCAAAGCCGTGGTTGATCTCGTCGAGCGTCAGCTTGTGGGTGATCATCGGGTCGATCTCGATCATGCCGTTCATGTACATATCGACGATCTTTGGCACATCGGTGCGCCCGCGCGCGCCACCAAAGGCGGTGCCGCGCCAGACCCGGCCGGTCACAAGCTGGAAGGGGCGGGTGCTGATCTCGGCGCCGGCAGGCGCCACGCCGATGATGACGCTCTCGCCCCAGCCCTTGTGCGCGGATTCGAGCGCGGTGCGCATGACATTCACGTTGCCGGTGGCGTCAAAGGTGTAATCCGCGCCGCCCCCGGTCAGTTCCACCAGATGCGCCACCAGATCGCCGCTCACGTCCTTGGGGTTGACGAAATGGGTCATGCCGAAATGGCGTCCCATCTCCGCCTTGGACGGGTTGAGATCGACACCGACGATCTGCATCGCCCCGGCCAGCCGCAGCCCCTGAATGACATTGAGCCCGATGCCGCCCAGCCCGAACACGATGGCGCGGCTGCCCAGTTCCACCTTGGCGGTGTTGATCACCGCGCCGATGCCGGTGGTCACGCCGCAGCCGATATAGCAGATCTTGTCAAAGGGCGCATCCTTGCGCACCTTGGCCAGCGCGATCTCGGGGACCACGGTGTGATTGGCGAAGGTCGAGCAGCCCATGTAGTGATGAATGGGCGTGCCATCGAGCATCGAAAACCGCGTCGTGCCATCGGGCAGAAGGCCCTGCCCCTGTGTCGTGCGGATCTTTTGGCAGAGGTTGGTCTTGGGGTTGAGGCAGTATTCGCATTCGCGACATTCGGGCGTGTAGAGCGGGATCACATGGTCCCCCACTTCGAGGCTCGTCACCCCCTCGCCCAGTTCGACGACAACGCCGGCGCCCTCATGCCCGAGAATCGCCGGAAAGATCCCCTCCGGGTCGTCGCCCGAGCGGGTGAATTCATCGGTATGGCACAGGCCCGTGGCCTTGATCTCGACCAGCACCTCGCCGGCGCGCGGACCCTCGAGGTTGACCTCCATCACTTCCAGAGGCTTGCCCGCCTCCAGCGCAACCGCCGCTCTCGTTCGCATGTGATCCTCTCGTGTCTTGGGTGTCGGAACTGGCCCGGATCATGCCGCAGCGGCCCGGCACTGTCCACCGCGCGCGGGCCTTTTCAGGAGGCGCCGGGCGCGGCGGGCTGGTCGAGCGCCCGGCCGAGGCGCGGCAGGCGGGCCTTTTTCAGGAGCGGGCGCATCTGCCAGTCCCTGGCCGAGAGGCGGCGCGCGGTGGCCAGCACCTCTGCCGCCACCTCCGCCACGAGCCCCGGTTGCGCCTGCCAGATCCCGTGAAGAAATCCATCCGGATCCGCGCGCCACAGCCCCTCCTCGGCGAGGATGTGGCGCGGAAAATCCCGGGCGTTCAGGGTGAGGATGCCGTCGGCATGGCCCGCGATCGCCGCCGCGAGAACATGCCGGTCGCCCGGATCGGGCAGCCAGAGCCGCGCCTCGGCCTCGGGCGGGCAGGTGATGCAGCCGCGCGGCCAGCGCGCCGCCATGCGCGCGGCCAGCGCCTCGGCCTGCGCGCGGCCCTCTGCACCGTGGCGCGCCGCCGTGTGATGCCACTCCGCCAGCAGGCGCGGCGACCACAGCGGCGCAAAGAGCCCTCGGGCGGCCACGCCCAGCACCATCTCGCGCATCACCGTGGGATAGAGCACGCAGGCGTCGAGCACGACTTTCATAGAGACCTCTGCATGATCGGTTGCCGCTGCGAAGCGGAGGGCAGCGCCTGCCTGGGCAGGCGCTCCCGCGCGACGGGGAAATGCGCGCCGGCGCTCGTGAAAATCTTGCCGTTGCCATGGGTTACACCCTTATGAAGCGCCTGCCGTGGGGCAGGCAGGCGCTGCCCGGCGATGCCGCCGGGCGGGCCAGATGGGCAAATGTGCCGCGTCATGCAGCGGTCTTTCATAACCGGAAGAACAGCGCCTTGAGATAGCCCGATTCGGCCAGGTTCGGGTGCAGCGGGTGGTCCGGCCCGGCAAAGCCCGTATGGATGAGCGCCCCCGCGCGCCCCGCCCGCCCGATGCCGCGCACGCAGGCAGTGCGAAAGCGCGCGAGATCGGCGGCGTGCGAGCAGGAGCAGAGGCCGAGATAGCCGCCTTCGGCCACCAGCCCCGCCGCCAGCCGCGCCACCCGCTCATAGGCGCGCAGCCCCTTGTCGAGCGCGGGTTTCGAGGGCGCAAAGGCGGGCGGATCGCAGATCACCACGTCAAAGCGCGCCCCCTCGGCGGCGAGCGCCTCCATCGCGTCAAAGGCATCGGCCCGCCGGGTTTCGAGGCGCGCGGGCAGGCCCATGCGCGCAGCCCCCTCGGCGGCCAGGTCGAGCGCCGCCTGCGAGCCGTCGATGGCCAGCGCCCGCGCCGCCCCCCCGGCAAGACAGGCCAGCGCGAAACCGCCGACATGGCTGAAGACATCGAGCACGCGCGCGCCCCGCGCCAGCCGCGCGGCAAAGGCGTGGTTGGGCCGCTGGTCATAGAACAACCCGGTCTTCTGCCCGCCCATCAGATCGGCCATGTAGATCGCGCCATTCATCGACACCGCCACCGGCCCCGCGGGTGCCGTCCCCACGAGCACCCCGCCCTCCCCGTCGAGCCCCTCGAGCGCGCGGGCACGCCCCGAGGCGTTCTTGATCACCGTGGCCACGCCCGTCACCTCGACAAGGGCGGCGGCGAGATCGGGCAGGAGCGCCTCGGCCCAGGCGGCATTGGGCTGGATCACGGCGATATCGCCGAAACGGTCGATCACCACGCCGGGCAGGCCGTCGGCCTCGGCATGGACGAGCCGGTAGAAGGGCGCCTCAAAGAGCCTGTCGCGCATCTCATGCGCGCGGGTGAGGCGCGCGGTGAGCCAGCCACGGTCGATCCGCGCGCCGGTGTCGCGGTCGAGCATCCGGGCGATGATCTTCGAGGCAGGGTTGACCGCGACAAGGCCAAGGGGCGCGCGCGCGCCGTCCTCGAGCAGGGCGATGGTGCCGGGCTGCAACGCGCGGGTGCGCCGGTCGGTCACGAGCTCGTTATCAAAAACCCAGGGGCTGCCGTGGCGAATGGCGCGGGCATCGACCTTTGGCAGCAGGCGGATCACGGGATAGGAGAGCGGTGTCATGCCGCTCTCCTTAGGCGTTTCAGGCACGCCCGAAAAGCCCCGTTTCGGGCAGGCGCGTGCCCGTCAGGACGCAGGATCGCCGCCGAGCTCCCGCCGGATGACATTGGCGAGATGCTGCGTGATCCGGACCTTCTGGGTGATTCCCTTGCTCTCGGCCTCGATCGCCTCCTGCCCGCCAAGCGCGCGGAAGCTCGCATCGACGGCCCGCGGCTCGGTCAGGATCTCGCCGGTTCGGGCATCGCGCAGCACATAGGTGAAATGGATCGCGTGGGTGCCTCCCACGGTATAGCGCGTCTTCTGGGTGAGCGCATGGAAACGGGTCACCTGCACATCGAGCATCGCCGGCACCTTGCCCCTGGGCAGGCCCTCGATGCCCCGTCCGAGAGCATTCTCCACGATCGCCCGGACCTGCGCGCGCCGGTCTCCGGGCGGATCCTCGCGCCAGACGATATCCGCGCGGGGAGAATAGACATTGGCCTCCGAAACCGTGAGCGTTTCGGGCACCGTGACGCGAACCTGTCGGATATCGAGCGAAAGCTCGGCGATCGCCGCCGCCGCCGCACCGCGATCGGCCGTGTCGGGGGTGCTGGCACAGGCGGCAAGGCCAAGGCCGAGAATCAGGGCGGCGCCGAGCTTGATGGTGCGCATCATGGCAGTCTTCATTGGGGTATGCCTTGTCTTTCAATAATTATCCCCCGGAGACTATGAGGGCATTAAGGCAGCTTTATGGCAAATTCTGAGTATTTTCCAGTCAAAAGCCGCTACCCGCGCAGGCGCGAGCGCCAGCCACCACGGCGGCGGGGGCGCGCGGCACTGTCGAGCCCTGCGCGCAGCACGGCGGTCATCGGGTGATCGGGATGGGTGGGCGCGTGGCAGGCGATGAGCGCCTCGAGCGCTGCGCGCATCTCTGCGCCCTCGGGCACCGACAGCGCCCAGTCGAGAAAGATCGTCCGGCATTCGCCCGGCCCGATGCCCTCGATCCGGTAGGCCTCGGCGATGAGGCCCTTGGGGTCATGCGGCGCGCCGCGAGCCATCTCCTATCCCTCCGCCGGCCCGAGCGCCCGGTCGATCGCTTCGGCGGCGGCGCGGCACAGCTCGGCCAGCCGCCGCTCCAGCGCCGCCATGCTCTCCTCGCCGGTCTCGCGCAGCACGAATACCGCGCCCGCCTCGCCGATCCGCCCGGGCGCCAGCACCCCGCCCCCAAGCAGCCGCGCCGCCATCTGCACCTGCCAGCAAAGCGTGTGCGCCGCCCGCAGGGCCGCCCCATCCGCCGCCTCCAGCCAGCCGGTCGCGACGGCACCCTCCAGCCCCGAATCCACGTCGCGCGCGCCCTGCCCCGCCAGCAGGTTGCCGGCCTGCGCGAGCAGTTCCTGCTCCATCAGCCGGCCCGGACCGAGCTTCACGTCCCAGGGCCCCTCGGGGGGCTTGGCCTCGGCCACGCGGGCGCGCATCCCGGCCACCGCCGCGATCACCTCCTCGCGCGAATGACCGCCCGCAAGAAGCCGCGCGCGAAACGCCTCGACATCGCGCCCAAGCCCCGCTTCGCCGCAGATGACGCGCGCGCGCGTCAGCGCCAGGTGCTCCCAGAGCCAGGCCTCCTCCTGCTGATAGCTCTGGAAGGCGGGCCAGCTTGTCGCCACCGGCCCCTGATTGCCCGAGGGGCGCAGGCGCATGTCCACCTCGTAGAGCCGCCCCTCGGCCATCGGCGCGGTGAGCGCGGTGATCAGCGCCTGGGTGAGCCGCGCGTAATAGGGGCGCGGCGCGAGCGGGCGGCGGCCCTCGGACGCCTCGGCATCGCCTGCGTCATAGATCACGATCAGGTCCAGATCGGAACCGGCCGTCAGCCGCCCCGCCCCCAGCGACCCCATCCCGAGCACCACCGCGCCACGCCCCGGCGGCGGCCCGTGCTTCTGGCTGAATTGCGCCACCACCAGCGGCCAGATCGCACCGATCACCGCGCCTGCAAGATCGGCATACTGGCCTGCGGCCGCCCCGGCATCGCTCAGGCCGCGCAGGTGGTGCACACCGATGCGAAAATGCCATTCCTTGTGCCAGCGCCGCGCCTGATCGAGCGCGCGCTCGTAATCGGTCTCGGCCTGCATGAGCGCCGCAAGGTCCCGCTCCAGCGTGGCGCGCCCCGGCCAGGGGGCAAAGAAATCTCCCGCGATCACCGCATCAAACACGCCCGCGTTGCGCGACAGATACGCCCCGAGCGCGGGCGCGGTCACGACGATATCGGCAAGCAGCTCGATGAGCTGCGGGTTCGACTCGAAGAGCGAGAACACCTGCACCCCCGCCGGCAGCCCGCGCAGAAAACCGTCAAAGGCGAGCAGCGCCTCGGCAGGGTTGGCGGCGCGGGCGAGGCGCGCGAGGATCTCGGGGCGCAAGCGGTTGAATATCCGCTGCGCCCGCTCCGAGCGCAGCGCCGGATAGCCGCGCCAGCGCGCGATCACCTCCTCGTCGAATTCCGCCGCAGGCGCAGGCGCCGGGGAGGCCGCGCCCGGCGCCTCCTGCCGGAAAAACCCCTCGATCAGGTCATCGACCGCCAGCAGCCGCTCGGTGATCTCGGCGCGCAGCGCGCCCGTCTCGCGCCCCATGAAGGCAGCGAGACGGTCGAATTCCTCCGGCGTGCCCGGCAGCAGATGGGTCTGCGCGTCGCGCAGCATCTGCACGCGGTGCTCGACCTCGCGGTGAAAGCGGTAGTGATCGCTCAGCGCCTCCGCCGCCTCCTCGGGCACCCAGCCCTTTTGCGCGAGCCGCCGCAGCCCCGCCACCGTGCCGCGCACCCGCAGATCGGGATCGCGCCCGCCGGCGATGAGCTGGCGGGTCTGGGTGAAGAACTCGATCTCGCGGATGCCGCCGCGCCCGAGCTTCATGTTGTGCCCCTCAAGCGTGAGCGCGCCGCCCAGCCCCTTGTGCTCGCGGATGGCCAGGCGCATGTTGTGGGCGTCCTCGATGGCGGCGAAATCGAGATGGCGGCGCCAGACGAAGGGGCGCAGCGTCTCGATGAACCGCGCCCCCGCCGCCAGATCGCCCGCGCATGGCCGCGCCTTGATCCAGGCCGCGCGCTCCCAGGTGCGCCCGAGGCTCTCGTAATAGGTCTCGGCGGCGGCCATGGCCATGCAGACGGGGGTGACACCCGAATCGGGGCGCAGGCGCAGATCGGTGCGAAAGACATAGCCCTCGGCGGTGCGGTCGTTGAGCATGGCCGACATGCGCCGCGTGGCGCGCACGAGGCTGGCGCGCGCCTCATGAAAATCGTCGCGCGCGAAACGCTCCTCGTCAAAGAGGCAGATGAGGTCGATATCGGAGCTGTAATTGAGCTCATGCGCGCCCATCTTGCCCATGGCAAAGACCGTCATGCCCGCGCCCGTGGCGAGATCGTCGGCGGTCATGCCCGGCAGCTTGCCGCGCCGGATCTCGGCCCCGAGCGCCGCGCGCAGGGCCAGATCGCAGGCGAGATCGGCGAAATCGGTGAGATGGCCGGTCACGTCCTCGAGCGCCCAGACCCCGCCCAGATCGGCGAGCCCGATCAGGAGCGCCACGCGCCGCTTGGCCTGCCGCAGCGCGGTGCCGAGCGCCTCGGGCGGGGTGGCGCGCAGGTCCTCGTGGAGGGCTGCGAGCGCGGCTTCGGGGGCCTCGGCGGCCTCGCGCAGCCAGGGGCCCTCCTGCAGGAGGAGCGATTTGAGGAACGGGCTGCACCCGGCGGCGCCCGCCACCAGATCGGCGAGCGGAGGGGCAAGCCCAGGCAGGTGCGAAAGCACCTCTTGGGCCTCGGAAGGCTCAAAGGGGCGGGGGCAGCGGGTGAGGCGGGTGGCGAGGCTCATGCGGAGAGTGATACAAGGCGCGCCGCTCTGGTCAATCCGAACCGCGTGTGGAAGACAGTGAAAAAACCGGAGGATGGACATGAGCAGGAGCCTCAGGCGCGTGACGGCGGCGCTGTTGGCGGCGGGGTGCGACATCGCCCCGCGCGAGATCGGCAATGCCACCACGGCGCAGATGGCCGCCGACCTGGTGGGCTGCGACGTGGCGCAGATCGCCAAATCCATCATGTTCCGCGACGAGGAGAGCGGCGCGGCGCTGCTCTTTGTCACCTCCGGCGCGAACCGGGTGGATGCGGGCCGCGCGAGCGCGGTGGCAGGCGTGCCGCTGGGCAAGGCGGATGCGGGCCTCATCCGGGCGCAGACGGGGTTTGCGATTGGAGGGGTCTCGCCGGTGGGGCATCTGACGCGCCCGCGCGCCTTTTTCGATCCGGCGCTGCTGGCCTTCGAGACGGTCTGGGCGGCAGCGGGCACGCCGCGCCACCTGTTCGGGATCGCGCCGGGGCTGCTCCTGGAGATATCGGGGGCGGAACTGGCGGAGTTTACGGGGTGAGGCGCGCGGGGGCTCCCCCTTGGTCCATAGCATTCGGGTCTCCGGGCATCGACGGGCCGCGGCGCGGCGATCCCAGGCCGGTTTGGTGCACTTCATGGCAGCCAGGTCCGGGTAACGCTCTTTCGTCGCGCAGGTGGCAGCCAGATCGCCGTGCCGGGGGGCGGCCCGGCGATGCGCGGGAGCGCGCGGGGCGCGCTCTGATTCCGCGCGGGCGATCTACCCCTCGGCCAGCCCCCGTGCCAGCGCGCAGAACTGTTCGAGCCCCACCGTTTCGGCGCGGTCGGTGGGCTTGATCCCGGCGGCGAGCAGCCGGTCCTCGATGTCCGGCGCAAGGCCCCGGAGCGCCGCGCGCAGCATCTTGCGGCGCTGGTTGAAGGCCATGGCCACCACCCGTTCGAGCACACGCGGATCGGCGGGGTATCGCGGCGCGGGCAGGGCCGTGAGATGCACCACCGCCGACGAGACCTTGGGCGGCGGCGTGAACGCCCCGGGCGGCAGCGTCATCACGATGCGGGCATCGCAGCGCCATTGCGCCAGCAGCGCGAGCCGCCCATAGGCCTTCGATCCCGGCGCAGCGACAATGCGCTCGGCCACTTCACGCTGAAACATCAGCGTGAGCGATTGCCAGAAGGGCGGCCAGTCGGGCGGCGTCAGCCAGCGGATCAGCAATTCGGTGCCGACATTGTAGGGCAGGTTCGCCACGATGCGGATGGGGGGCGTCAGATGCGCCAGAGGGTCGATTTCGAGCGCGTCGCCATGAACAACGTCGAGCCGCCCCGGCGCGGCCTCGGCGATCTCTTGCAGGGCGGGCAGGCAGCGCGCGTCCTTTTCGACGGCGAGCACATGGCGCGCCCCCTCCATCAGGAGCCCGCGTGTGAGCCCACCAGGGCCGGGGCCGATCTCGAGCACATCACAGGCGCTCAGATCGCCCGCCTGCCGGGCGATCCTGGCGGTGAGGTTGAGATCGAGAAGGAAATTCTGGCCCAGAGATTTGCGCGCCGAGAGGCCATGCGCGGCGATGACGCGGGAGAGCGGCGGCAGGTTCGCGAGCGTGCTCATGCGCGCGCCTTTACCAGCGTGTCGGCCAGACGCAGCGCCTCGATCAGCGAGGACGGGTTGGCCACCCCCTGCCCCGCGATGTCGAGCGCGGTGCCGTGATCGGGCGAGGTGCGGATGAAGGGCAGGCCCAGCGTGACATTCACGCCCCGGTCGAAATCGAGCGTCTTGACCGGGATGAGCGCCTGATCGTGATACATGGCGATGGCCGCGTCATAGCCCGCGCGCGCGGGTGCGTGAAACATCGTGTCGGCCGAAAGCGGGCCGCGCAAATCCATCCCCTCGGCGCGCAGACGGCTCAGAACGGGGGCAATGATCGTCATCTCCTCGCGCCCCATGCGCCCGCCCTCGCCCGCGTGGGGATTGAGCCCGGCCACGGCGAGGCGCGGGGTTGTCAGGCCGAAATCGCGCCTCAGCGCGGCATGGGTGATGCGGATCGTTTCCTCCAGCAGGGCGGGGGTGAGGGCCTGCGGCACGTCCTTGAGCGGGATATGGATGGTGGCGGGGACGACACGCAGCACGGGAGCGGCGAGCATCATCACCACGCGGCCCACACCCGCGAGATGGGCGAGAAATTCGGTATGGCCCGGAAAGGCGAAACCGGCCCCCTCCTGCAGCGCCTGCTTGTGGATGGGCGCGGTGCAGAGCGCGCGGGCCTGCCCTGCCTGCACCAGCGCCACGGCGCGCGCGATCACGTCGATCACCGTTTGCGCCTGCGCCGGTTGCGGCGTGCCGGGGGTGCGCGGGCCGGGGAAGGGATGGGCGAGGACGGGAAGCGCGTCGCGCACCGCGCCTGCCGCCTCGGGGCGGTCAATCACCGTGACGGGCACGCCCTCGGGCAGGTGCGCCGGGTCGCCGATCAGGAAGAAGGGCACCGTGCCGCGCAGCGCGGCCCAGGCGCTCGCGGCGATCTCGGGGCCGATGCCGGCGGGCTCTCCGCAGGTGAGCGCGATCACGGCTCGACGATCCGCGCCTCGGCCCTGAGCTGCGCGAGATAGCCCTCGGCCAGCGACTGGATCCGCTGGTTGCGGATGAAATTGGTAAGGTTCTCGATCGAGGGCAGTTCCTCGTCGAGCTTCGGCGAGCGCCCGCAGAGCATCAGGAAAACGAGGGTCTGGCCATTGGCACGGGTGAGCCGCGTCGAGACCTCGCCGGGATCGAGCGGGGCGAGTTCGGCGGCGATGTCGGCGGGGATTTCCTCGGGCGGGAGCGCGCCGCGCTCCAGCACCTCGGGGGGCTGGCCATGGGCAACCCCGTAGAGATCGTCACAGGTATCGACCATCGCCCGGACCTGCGCCGCGCGCGCCAGCGCCTGCGCACTGCGACCGCCGGGAATGTAGTAGGCCGCGTATTCGATGGCCGAATATTGCGGCGCGGGCGGCGCACCCTCCTCGATGTCGCGCAGCATGATGAGGGCGATGCCGCCCTCGATCGGCAAGGGCTCGGAGATCTCGCCCGGCCCGAGCGCGAGCGCCACCTGAGCCAGACCCGGCGGAAGATCCGAGAGCGCCTGCCAGTTCATCCGCCCGCCGACACGCGCCGAGGGCGCGGCCGAATGGCGCCGGGCGAATTCGGCGAATTCGGCCTCGTTGCGGCTCTGGGCGATGCGGGTCGCGAGCACCTGCTTGTCCTCGGCATCGGCGAGGCTGGTCACGGGCAGGATGATCTCCGACAGCAGCACCCGCACCGGCGCCTGCCCCGAGAGCGCGCGGGTCGCGCGCTCGATCTCGGCCTCGCCGACCGAGACCTGCCGGCTGAAGCGCGCGCGCGTCACCTCGCGCCAGACGATCCCGGCACGGACAAAGGCACGGAACGATTCTTCGGAAACGCCCGACTGGCCGAGCCCGGCGATCAGCTCTTCCGCGGTCATGTTGGCGCGCGCGGCGAATTCCTCCATGCCCTCGGCCACCATGTCCTCGGGCAGGTCCACCCCCATGACGCGCGCGGCCTCCATCTTGAGGCGTTCATCGATGAGCTGCTCGCGGGCGAGGCGGTTGATATCGCCGGGCGCGCGGAACAGCGTCAGCATCCGCACGCGCTGCTGGATGTCGTAGCGCGTCACCACCTGATCGTTGACGAAGATCGCCGGCGCGAACAGGTTCTGTGCCCGCACCGGCGCCGGCGAAAGGCCGAGCGCCAGGCTCAGCACCAGCACGAGGCAGGACAGGATGGGGCCGCGCGGAATGGGGGTCAGGCTGGGGGTCATGCTCTTCAGGTCCTGCATTTGCGGGTCAGGCTTGCGTCACGGGACCCGCCGCCAAAGCCGCGCAGCCCGACCACAAGGCCGAAATTCGTCTCGGGTTCAAGGATAGTGGACGAGGTGAAGCGGCGCGAGACCGAAAAGGTGATCTCGACACATTCGTTGGTATACGTGATCCCCGCCCCGGCGCGGATGCTGCGCTGATCGGTGGCGTCAAAGCGCCACTCGCCGCTCGCCGTCCAGTGATCGGCGAAACGATAGCTGCCGTCGATGGCCCATTCCGAAATCGTGCCGGGGCGGTCCTCGCGCAGATCCTTGTCGAGCCAGATATAGGTCGCGCCGATATCGGTGCGCGCGTTGCGCCAGCTGCCGCGCGCCTCCGCGCGGGTCACCTCGAAATCATCGTCGAAGAGGCCGCGCGCGGTGAGGACGAGGCCGCTCTGGTTGCGGAACTGCCCGGCCAGCAGCAGGTCCGAGCTGCGCCCGCTCAGGCCCGAACTGCGGGTAAAGCTGCTCTCGCCCGAAGTCTCGCGCAGCCGATCGTCGCGATAGACCTGGCCCAGCGCAAACCGCCCCTCCCAGCCGGTCGGATCGACCCGCGCATAGCTCAGCCCGTAGGCCGCGCTCATCCCGCGCTCGCGCCGGTCGGGGGAGACAAAGCGCGAGATGTTGAAGAGATTGCCTTCGTCGAACTCGATCACCGTGTTCTCGTCATTGGGGATGTCCGGATTGGAGCCGCCCGACCAGGCCAGCTGCATCGCCGGCTCGACGACATGGGTCGCGCCGCTGGCGGCGATCTTCTGGAATGGCCAGCGCAGCATCACGGCGGCGCGCGGGGTGATCTCGGTCGCCTGCGGGCGCGCCGTCTCGCCGATGTCGCGAAGCTCGAAATGGTCAAGGGCAAGCCCGGTCGTGACCCGCGCCAGCACTCCGGCCGGCAGGACCCATTGCCGGATCCAGTCCGCCTCGACGGTCAGGCGCGCCATGTCGCGCCCGTCGGCAAAGGTATCGGGATCGGGCCCGTCGATGCTCAGGCTCGAATTGCGGCGATGGCCATGGGCGAACGCGCCGATGCGCAGCTCGCCGCCCGGCCAGCGTGGAAACAGCCGCAGCTCGTGCTCGGCATTGGCCGCGAGGCTCGGCAGGGTCGAATTCTTCTCGTCCTCGCGCAGGCTGCGGTAATGATCGAGCGCGAGGCGGGTATAGTCGTCGCGGCGCGCGCGCTCGATCGCGACGCCGCTCTTCAGCCGGTCCTTGTCGGAAAAGTCGTGATCGACGAGAAAGGTGTCGTCGCTCGCATATTCCACCCCGAAGCGCAGCACGAAATCGCGCGGCAGATCGAATCGCCCGGTGGCGAAGAGAAAGCCGCGCGCGCCCCCGTCGTTGAAATCATCCTCGGCCACCGCGCCGCTGAGCTCGATCTCGCCACGCCGGAACATCTGCCGGTAGCGCAGTTCGAGCCGCCGCGAATTGGTCGCGTAGAAAGGCGCGATGGTCAGGTCGCGATGCTCCCCGAGGGTGAGGAAATAGGGCACCCGCACCCCCGTCCCGAGGAGGCTCGAATTGACCGCCGAGGGGGCGAGGAACCCGCTCGCGCGCCGGACCGAACCATCGGGCAGGCTGAGGCGGGGCAGGTAGAAGACCGGCGTGTCGAGCACCCGGAACTGCGCGTTGTAGAAATAGAGGCGGCTCTTGTCCTCGTCATGCACGAGGCGCTCGGCGCGGATCTGCCAGAGCGGCGCGCGCCCGGTGTCGCAGACCCGGCAGGAGGTGAGCGTGGCCTTTGAAAGCTCGTTGAGGCGGGCATCGGTGCGGCGCATCTCGTGCGCGGCGAGCTGCAGCTGGTCGTGCATCACCAGGCGCGCGCCGCGCAGGATCCCGTCGGAGAAATCGCTGTCGAGCGCGGCGCTGTCGGCGAGCAGCACCGTATCGCTGCCCTCGCTGAGGCTGAGCGGGCCGGTGATCGTCAGCCGGTCGGTGGCGCGGTCATAGGTGATCTCCTGCGCGGTCAGGCGGCGGCCCTGATAGAGCGCCTCCACATTGCCGCGCGCGATCAGGCGGTTGTCGGCACTGAGCCGCACCTCGTCGGCCACCAGCATCGCCATGCCGGCAGGCGCCTGCTGCGCCGCAAGCGGCCCGGTCCACACCGCCAGGACAAGGCCCAGCACAAGCAGCAGCCGCATCAGCCATCCTCCAGATGCAGCAGGATGCCGAGCGCGAGCAGGAGCGCTGCCACCGGCGGCGCCCAGGCCGCGAGCGTCACCGGGATCTGCCCGTTCTCGCCGAGGATCTGCCCGAAATTGCGCAGATAATGGAGGCCAAACCCCGCGATCACCGCGAACAGCACCTTGAGCCCGACATTCGTCCCGCGCACATGGCCGATGGTAAAGGCCGCGGCCATCAGCACCAGCGCCACCAGAAAGACCGGGCGCGACAATTCGCTCTGGAACCAGACCGCGTAGCGCCGCGCCGAAAAGCCCGAGGCCTCCATCTGCGCGATGAAGCGCGGCAATTCCCAGACCGGGATGAAGCGCGGGCGCCCGAAACTGTCGAGAATGCGGTCCTGCGTGAGGTCCGAGGGCAGCGTGACCGCCGCCAGCCGCTCGGCCTGGGCCTCGGGGTTGGTGTCGCGCGCGAGCTGCCAGATCTTGACGTTCTCGAGATGCCACGCCCCGCGCTCGAGCCGCGCGCTCTCGGCGTTGATACGCCGCTGCGGCGTGCCGTCGGGGCCGAACTCGAGGAAGTTCGGACCGAAGAGCGTCCCGAGATCCGAGCTTGCCCGCTCGGCAAAGATCACCGTCTGGCCGCGCGCATCGCCCTGCCGCAGCCACAGCCCCTCCTCGGACAGGGCAAAGGCCGCCGACTCGATGCCGCGATAGCGGTTGGAGAGGTCGTGCTCGCGCTTGGAGGCGACGGCGACGATGGGATTGCCGACCGCGACCGCGAGCACGCCCAGCAGCAGCGTCGCCGCCGCCGGCGCCATCAGCGCGCGCAACGCCGAGCGCCCCGCCGCGCGCACCACCACCAGTTCGGAGGAGCGCGCGAGGCTCACGAAGAACGCCACCGAGGCCAGGATCACCACCAGCGGCAGGATCTCGTAATTGGCCCAGGGCATCTCCAGCGCGACCAGGCCCAGAACCTGCCGAAAGGCCAGGTCGGGATGATCGTCGAGCACGTTCACCAGCTCGATCAGCGCCATCACCGTGCCGAGCGCGACCGCCACGCCAAGGACGCTGAAGACGAAGCGCCGCGCGAAATAGGCGTCGAGGATCATGCCGGCGCCCCCCCCGGCCTGCGCCGGAACCCCGTGGTGATGCGGATCCAGGCCACCGGGTGATGCGCCAGCCATAACAGCACGAGCGACAGCACGATCCCCGACAGCGCCGGCAGGTAGAGGATCGGCCAGGGCGCGACCCCGGCGATCACCGGCCCGACGATCGCGCTGCGCCCGATCTCGACGATCACGAGCAGCACGAAGGCCGCCAGCACCTGCCGCCAGACACCAAGGCGGCTAAAGGCGCCCACCATCAGCGTGCTGTAGCCCACGAGCGCCGCCACCAGGCACATCAGCGCGCCGGTAAAGCGGCCGTGCAGTTCCACCATGATCTCGCCCCGGGCTGCGCCGGTGCGCGCGGCCACCGCCTCGGGGGCGCGCAGCAGCTCGCCGGTGCCGGCAAAACTCACCTTGTTGAGATTGATCCCGCTGCGGCTCAGCAGGCTGGTGATGTCATAGGAGAAATCGTCGAAATAGGTGACGTAGAGCCGCGCGCCCGAGCTGCGCAGCGTCTGCGCCATCCCCGCGACCATGACCAGCCGCGAGCCCGCCCCGTCCGCCACCAGATAGGCGCGCGAGGAGGTATAGGTCACCGTCCTGCCGGGATCGCGCCGGTCCGACAGGAACACGTCGCGCAGCTCCCCCTCGGGGGTGATCTCGCGGATATAGAAGGTGATGCCGGGCGCGGGATGGAGGAATTCGCCCTCGCTCAACAGCTGCGCCGCGACATTGGCGGAAATCTCGTATTCGCGCAGGCGCAGCTGGCTCAGGCTGTTGGGCACGAGGACATGGGCGAGCAGGCTCATCATCGCCGCCACCATCACCCCGAAGACCAGCACCGCCCGGGCAAGGCGAAAGGGCGAATAGCCGGTGGCCTGGATGACGGTCAGCTCGCTGTCCGAGGACAGGCGGTGCACCACATAGACCGCCGCGGCAAAGGCCGCGATGGGCAACATGCCGCTGATCACCGCAGGCAGGGTCAGCGCGGTGAACTCGATGAACACCCAGGCCGGCTGGCCGTCGCCGATGAGCTTGTCGAACATGCGCACCGCCTTGTTGATCCACAGGATCGAGACAAGGACCAGCGCGAAAAAACCGAACAAGACCATCAATTGCGACAGCAAGTATCTGTCGAATCTGGTCAATCACGTCCCCCGAGGCAGCGTCCTGCCGGGAACCTAGCCCAAAGCATCCCGCGCGAAAACTGCAAACTGGCCATTGGCGAAACGGCGCGCTAGGTCTGGGCGAGGTTCAGGAATGGAGATTGCCGATGACACGCCCCGCCCCCGTCAGCTTTGCCGCCCCCGATCTCGACGCCATTGCCACGGCGCCGGGTCGCGTCGCGGTCTTTGTCACCCCCGATGGCAGGCTCGACGCCGAGGGGCGGCGCGCCAACCGCCTGATGCGCGGGGCGGTCGTGCGGCTGATCGAGGGCGGCGCGCTCGAAAAGAAGGAGGCGGGAGATGTGATCTCGCTGAACTGGCCCGTGGGCCTTGCGGCGGAGGCGCTTGACGTGGTGGTGCTGCCGCGCAATGCCGATGCGGCACAGAGCCGCCGCGCCGGTGTGGCGCTTGGCCGCGCCCGGGGCGACAAGCCGCTCACCATCCTTGGCGGCGCGCTCAGGCGGCCCGCAGAGGTGGCGCTCGGCGCGGTGCTGCGCGGCTATGACTATGCCGCCCACAAGACGGGCGACAAGACCGAGCCGGGCGCGATCACCATGACCGTCAAGGATGTGGCCGAAGCCGAGGCCGCATTCGTCCCCTCCCGCGCGGTGGCCGAGGGCGTGTTCCTGACCCGCGATCTGGTCAATGCCCCCGCCAACCACCTGACCACCACCGCCTTTGCCGAAGAGATAAAGGGGCTGGCGGATCTGGGCCTCAAGATCACGGTGCTTGACGAAAAGGACATGGAGAAGCTCGGAATGGGCGCGCTCCTGTCGGTGGGTCAGGGCAGCGCCAGCCCCTCCAGGCTCGCCATCATGGAATGGCAGGGCGGCGAGACGGGCGAGGCGCCGCTCGCGCTGGTGGGCAAGGGCGTGGTGTTCGACACCGGCGGCATCTCGATCAAGCCCGCGCAGGGCATGGAGGAGATGACGATGGACATGGCCGGCGCGGGCGTGGTCACGGGCGTGATGCGCGCGCTGGCCATGCGCAAGGCGCGCGCCAACGTGGTGGGGCTCGTGGGGCTGGTGGAAAACATGCCCTCTGACCGCGCGACGCGCCCCGGCGATGTCGTGACCTCGATGAAGGGCGACACGATCGAGGTGATCAACACCGATGCCGAGGGGCGTCTCGTGCTGGCCGATGTGCTCTGGTATGCGCAGCAGACCTATCGCCCGCGCGGGGTGATCGACCTTGCCACGCTGACCGGGGCCTGCATCGTGGCGCTGGGGCATGAGAACGCCGCAGCACTATCGAATGACGATGCGCTCTGCGATGCGGTGCTCAAGGCTGCGCGCGCCGAGGGCGAGGGGCTGTGGCGGCTGCCCTTGGGCAAGCCCTATGCCGACATGATGAAAAGCCGCATCGCCGATGTGAAGAACTCCGGCGGGCGGCCTGCGGGCACGATCACGGCGGCCGAATTCCTGCACCGCTTTGTCGAGGAAGGCACGCCCTGGGTGCATCTCGATATCGCCGGTGTGGCCCTCGTGCAGGCCGAGACCGCCTATGCGCCCAAGGGGGCCACAGGCTGGGGGGTGATGACGCTCGACCGGCTGGTGCGCGAGATGTTCGAGGCGGATTGATGGGCGCGGCCTATTTCTACCACCTGACGCACCGCCCGCTGGAAGAGACCCTGCCGGTGCTGCTGGAAAAGGCGCTTGGCGCGGGCTGGCGGGTGGCGGTGCGCGGCACCGATGCGGGCCGGCTCGACCGGCTCGACGCACGGCTCTGGCTGGGGCGGGAGGACGGGTTCCTGCCCCATGGCCGCGCCGGCGGGCCGCATGACGCGCGCCAGCCGGTGCTGCTCACGACCAGCGCCGAGAGCCCGAACGGCGCGGTCTGCGTGATGGCGGTGGACGGCGCCGAGGTCGCGCCGGAGGAGGTGCAGCGGCTCGAACGGGTGTGCATCCTCTTCGACGGCAATGACGACGCGGCGGTGGAGGCCGCGCGAGCGCAATGGCGCCTGCTCACCCGGGCAGGATGCGCGGCGCAATACTGGTCGGAGGCATCGGGCCGCTGGGAGAAGAAGGCCGAAGCCTGACCCCCGGCGACCATGTGCCGATGAGAACCGGGCGCGGTCCCGATCTCGGGCGGCTTCGCGGTGACGTGGCCCGGGACATGATTGCGCCGTTCAGAGTTTCTGCAGGCCGAGGCGCACCGCCCGGTTGTCATTGCGCGCCAGCACCCAGGCGCCGAGCCGTCTGGCAAGGGTCTCGTGACCGCGCGCCAGCGCGCGCTGGAACAGCTCGCGCTGGTAGCGCGGAAAGTTTCTGCGCGCGCGCAGGCGGGCGTAGAAATCGGCCTCGCGCAGCGAGCCGTCGAGCGCCCCCAGAATCGTCGGGCCGAGAATCCCCATCTGATGCAGCGACGAACCCAGCCGATGCCCCATCAGCGGCGCGCGCAGCCTGAGGACGTTCTCCGCCTCGAACCGCTTCACGTGGCCCGCATCCAGGGGCTCATAGGGATCATAGAGCAGCGTCACGCGCCGCGCGCTGCGCGAGGCCTGCGCCGCATCGCCGTATTTGCCGCTGAAATCGCGGTTCCATGCCACCTTGTAGCGGGTTTCCCAGGGCACGAGCGTCCTGTCGAGCGTCGATTGCGGCGAGATCGCGACCACGTCCGCGCCGGGATGCGCCGGGCTGAAGGCGCAGGCCGCATAGCCGCCCATCGAGGCGCCGTAGAACACCACCCGCCCGAACTGCCTGAAGAACCCCCCGGTCGCGAGGCGGTCGAATTCGTCGCTGACCCAGGGGTCGCGATACCATGTCCACCCCCCCGCCATCACGCCCAGCATCGACCAGCCCTGTCTCTCGATGAACTCGAATCCCCAGGGGCGGCGTGTCTCGCGCTTGTTCATGGCGATATCGAGATTGTCGAAGGTCACGACCAGCGTGTCTTTTGCGCGCGGAAGATACAGGAACGAATGGCTGCCGTTATCGGTGTAGAACCCGTCCTTGCCCGCCAGGTCCCGCGCGATCGTCGCCCATTGCGGATCGGTGGCGGTCTCTTCGGGCGGGTTCGGCGTGAACACGATCCGCGAGATCGTCCCGCCGCCGCCGTCGGAGAGCTCTTCGAGAACCGCGTTCGTCCCGAAGGCGCGCAGGAACGGGAAGGCACCCGAGCCCTTTCGCACATCCATCAGCATCCGGCTGTCGGAATGGAGCGTCGCGAGAAGCACCGGCTTCATGTGCCTGACCTTGTTCACATCTCCGAACCCCGAGAGGTTCAGCAGGAGATCGACGGGCCGCAACTCTTCCGCGCGGGAGACAACCTGCACGCGCGCGGGATCGACACCCTTTTGCGCGAGATACGCCCGATAGGAGGCCACCCAATCCGAGGGCGTCCCGGGCCATTTGCCGTTTGGCTGAAGGTCGATCAGCGTGATGTCGCAATCCCATCGGTCATGCGCGGCGAGCACGAGCCCGGGCTGGGTGCCGCCCAGGTCGGCCACCGAAGCCGGCGCCGAAATCCCGGCCTTGTCGAAAATGGCGTCGTCGATTGCCTTTTCCTCGAAGACAAGTTTCGCGCGGCCCCTGATCGGCGCGAATTCGGCCCGCACGCCATGTTTGCCGAGCAGCTTGTCGAGGAATGAGCCCGCCTGCGGGATCCCGTCGAACCGCAGGCCCAGCTCCCGCTTGTTCGAGGCCCACAGATGCAGCGCCGTCGTCCGTTCGGTCAGCTTCTCCTCGACCCGGGCGGCGTCCCGGATCATCAGCGTGCGCTCGCGGAAGGTCACCGGGTAGAAGGCATCGAGCGGCTGCACCTTGTCGTGAAGGCCGAAGGTCTCGACGAAATGGGAAATCATCATCGGCCCCCAGACACCCCAGGGCTGCTGCGAGACATGGACCGGCATCCCTCTCGCCGCGGCGTCGCGGTAGTCGCGTTGCAACGATCGCCTGATGAAGGGCGGGATCGGGTAACGATCTTCCATGAAATCGAGGATCGCGCGGGTGATCCCCGCCTCCGCCGGCAGCCCGAGGACCGCATTGTTCACGCGCTTCTCTCCGGGCAGTTCGTAGCCGAAGACGTAATCGCTGTCATATTCCATCGGGCGCCAGCAATAGACATCGGTATCGACCCAGATCATTCCGGGGTTCTGCGCGATCATGTGGATGCGGAAGTAATCCGCAAACAGCGCAAAGCTGTCCTTTCTTTCGTATTTTATGAAATCGTCGGTATCGAGGATCTCGCGGCCGTCGCGCCGGATCACACCGTCGGGAACGTTGGGGATGTCCTCGTAGGAAAACAGCGTGATCCTCTGCCCCTGATCGACAAAGCTCTTGAGGCAGAGCTGTTCCATCCAGCTCAGCCCGCCCCCGATCCAGAGCGTCCCGACCTCGCGCACCCGTGCCATGAAAATTGTCCTCACGCGGTTATCGGTGCAGCTTGCCCCAGGGCGCGAGGATTGCCAATGGCCAAGCCGCGCCAGGCCCGATTTGCGCCCGGCGGTCGCTGTGCTAGGAAGGGTTCGGGCGCATCTGGTCGGGGCGGTTATCAATGGCAGGGGTGATCCGGCGGCATCTTCTGGCGCCTGCGGGCGCGCAGGCGGAGGGTTCGGTGCTGCTCGACGCGATCGGCTGGACCGAGGACACGGCCGAGGGCCCCCGTCACGAGATCCGCATGTTTCATGCCGCCCCGTCGCGGGCCGCGCGCATCGCGCCCGATCAGGTGGCGGGCGGCGCGGTGGTGCGCGAGCGCCGCGACGTGGCGGGCTGTGCCATGGTGATCGGGCACGCGCCCGCGCCGGGCACCTTCAGGATCGGCCTTCATGCGCGCGATCCCGCGCCCGAGGGCCCGCTGCCCGAGGTCCGGATCGCCGAAATCATGCCCGCCCCCCCCGATCGCGACCTCTTCGCCGGGCTCGATTGCCTTGTCGGGCAACGGCTGGAGGAAAGCGTGGAAACGGTGCTCGACTGGTTGCAATGGCACCATGACGCGCACGGGGCACGGGGGGCGGTGATTCTCGACCGTTGCCCGCCGGACAGCACGGCGCCGGCGGGCGAGGCGTTCGATTCGGCGCTGCGCGCGGGGCTCGCGGCGCGCGGCCTCGAGATGACCGTCGCGCTTCTCGATGCGGCGATCCCGCTTGGCAAGCCGGGTCTCGGCCCGGAGAATCACCCCTTTCTCGCCCCCGATGCGCCGGGCAAGGACCGGATGGAGGTGCCCGCCCCCGATCCGTGGCGCGCGCCGCTCGGGCAAGGGGCGCTGTTCGAGATCGTCAAGTGGCGCTTTCTGGCGGATGCGCGGGCGGTTGTCACGCTCGACGTGACCGACCTGCTGGCGCCGCGTGCCGAGGGCGCGCCCAATGTCTTTGACAGGGCGACCGAGGCCGCTTCGGGCGTGGTGCTGCTGGTCGGGCGGCGGGTCTATCCGTGGCGGGTGCGCCCGGCGCAGGCCGAGGCGCGCTTTGCCGATCATGTCTGCCATCAGTTCGACGCGCGGCGCGGGATCGCGAAATGGGGCTGTGCCCCGGCGAAGGCGGGGCGCGATGCGACCTGGCGGATGGTGCGCGTGGCCTATGCCAGGCCCGATCCCGGCGATGTCTTTGCCTTCTGGCGCGCCATGGCGATCCGGGTGCCGGGCCGCGCGGCGGCCGAACTCGCCCCGAAGACCTCGTTGATCGAGGATCCCGCGCTGCTGGCCGCGGCGCGCGATCTGTGGGGGCACAAGCCGGTCCGCCCCCCCGTCGCCTCGCCCCGGCCCGCGCCCCGCCGCGCGGTCGAGGCCGGGCGCACCTGCATCGTCACCACGATGAAGAACGAAGGCCCCTTCATCCTCGAATGGCTCGCCTATCACCGGGCCATCGGGGTGGACGATTTCCTGATCTATACCAATGACTGCACCGATGGCACCGACACGATGCTCGAGATGCTCCAGGCCAAGGGCCTCTGTCAGCATCGTGCGAACCCATGGAAACCAGGCGGAACGCTCAAGCCCCAGCACGCGGCCCTTCAGGCCGCCGAGAGCGAGCCGGTGATCCGCGATGCGGGCTGGACGATCTGCATGGATGTGGACGAATTCATCAATGTCAGGATCGGGGATGGCACGCTCCGGGCGCTCTATGAGGCGATGGGCGACGCGAACATGATCTCGCTGACATGGCGGCTGTTCGGCAATGGCCATATCCACGAATACGCGGACCGCTTCGTGCTGGAGCAATTCACCCGCTGCGCCCCCGAGATCGTGCGCAAGCCGCATCAGGCCTGGGGCTTCAAGACGCTGTTTCGCAATATCGACCTCTACAAAAAGCTGGGCGTTCACCGCCCCAAGGGGCTGGTGCCGGATCTGTGGGACAGGATCAGATGGCTCAATGGCTCCGGTCGTCCGATGCCGCGCGAGATGTATCGCAATGGCTGGCGCTCGACGCTGGAGACCTATGGTTATGACTGGGTGCAGCTCAATCATTATGCGGTTCGCTCGGCCGAGAGCTTTCTCGTCAAGCGGGACCGCGGCCGGGTCAATCATGTGGATCGCGACCAGGGGCTGAACTACTGGTTCCGCATGAACCACAACGCCGAAACCGAAACATCCATCCAGCGCATGATCCCGGCGCTCAGGGCCGAATTCGACCGGCTGATGCGCGATCCGGAGATCCGCGCCGCGCATGAGCATTCCGTCGCCTGCCACCGGGCAAAGATCGCGGAGCTGCGGGCGAGCGAACATTACGCGACATTTTACGACGAGCTGACCGGCGAGCGCATGGAGCGGCTCTCCGAGATGCTCGGGGTGTTCGGATCGTCGGTCTTCAATGCCGGGCCTGCCGTGATCCCGGAGGATCTGCACCGGCGCGAGCTTCCGCCGGGGTTCTTCTTCACGGTCCGGCATGTCGGCGAGGCCGGGCATTGAGCCGCCCCCAACCCCCGCGCGCGCCGGGCAAGGCCCTCGTGGCACATGCCGGTCCCCGGGGCGGCGATGTCGGGACAATGTGAGAGGTCAAGGCGATGCGCTTTCTGGCGATCACCGCGATGAAGAACGAAGGCGCCTTCGTTCTCGAATGGCTGGCGCATCTTCGGGTGGTGGGGTTCAGCGATATCCTCGTCTTCTCGAACGATTGCGAGGATGGCTCCGATGCGATGCTCGACCGGTTGCAGGCGCTCGGGCTGGTGAGCCATGTTCCGCAATCCGGCCCCTTCGACGAAGGGCCGCAATGGGCGGCGCTCAAGCAGGCCGACAGGCACCCGCTGCGCAAGGCTGCCGATTGGGTGATGTGTCTCGATGTGGACGAATTCCCCGTCATCCATGTGGGCGATGGCACGCTTGGCGCGCTTCTGGCGGCGCTGCCCGATGCGGATGCGATCCCGCTCACATGGCGGCTGTTCGGCAATGACGGGGTCGTGGATTTCGAGGATTGCCCGATCACCTCCCGCTTCACCCGCGCCGCGCCCGCCGTGATGCGCTGGCCGTGGCGGGCGCAGATGTTCAAGACGCTGTTTCGCGGCGATGCCGGCTACCGCAAGCTGGGGGTGCACCGGCCGCGTTCGCTCCTGCCCGATGCCACGCCGCGCTGGTTCGATGGCTCGGGGCGGGAATTGCCCGCGACCTTTCGCGTGAAACGGCTGTTTTCGCTTCTGGGACAGGACAACTACCGCCTTGCCCAGCTCAACCATTATCCGCTCGGCGCGATGGAGAGCTATATCGTGAAATGCGCCCGGGGGCGCGCCAACCGCAGCGCCGACAGCCTCGACATATCCTATTGGGTAGAGCGGAATTTCCGCACCACCGAAGATCGCAGCATCGCCCGCTATGACGCGCAGACGCGCGATCTGCGCCGGAAATTCCTGGCCGATCCCGCGCTTGCCGCGCTGCACGCGCAGGCCGTGGCGTGGCGCAAGGCGCGGTTCGAGACGCTCATGGCCCTCGAAGAGTATCGCGCGCTGTTCGGGCGCCTGATGCTGACACCGGCCTCGGAGCCGCTCTCGCAGGCACAGGAGGCGCGCATGGTGGCGCTCGGCGCGCGCGCAGCACATGGGGCTGCGCGATCGGGCTGAGAGGATGCGGCGCCCCCCGCCCGGTCCGAAGGCATCGCATGTGCCATGACGGTTTCAAAGGACAGGGCGCGAGGGGGCCCTGGGCGGCCTGCACCCCCTGCGGCTGTTGAAACTATCCTCGGGTCATGCCACCGCGGCGCGCAGGCGCGCCATGCGCTCGGCCAGCAGGCTGCGCGACGTTTCATCCCGAAGGCGGCCCTCCGCGTCGAAGGCGTTCATCGCATCGGCGATCAGCACCATCGGCCCGGGCATGAGGCGGGGCTGGAACGGCGTCAGGCAGGCCAGCGTCATGAATTGCGCCGCCTCGCCCCCGGTGCGCCCTGCCGCGGCGGACACGACGACCACCGGCTTGTCGCGGAACGCGCCATCGGGCACGCGGCTCACCCAGTCGAGCGCGTTCTTGAGAACCCCGCTGATCCCCTTGTTGTATTCGGGCGCGCCGATCACCACGGCATCGGCGCCCCGGATCTGCGCCACGAGCGCCTGCACCTTGTCCGGCACGCCGCCGGCCTCCTCGAGATCGCCATCATAGAGCGGCAGGTCGAGATCGGCCTCGATCACCTCTGCCTCGCCAAAGGCCCGCGCGGCCTCTGCCAGCAACAGCCGGTTGAACGAGCCCTTGCGCAAGGCGCCGGGAATCAGGAGCAGCACGGGTCTGGTCATCATCGTGTTCCTTCTTCTTGTCTGTTTCTGGTCTGTTTCTTGTCTGTCACGTCCGTGAACGGCGGCACAGCCGGCAGCACGCCCCTGGCCGCGATATCTGGCGCAACCTCCCCGGCCCGGCAAGCGCCCGCGCCCGCACAGCCCCTGTGCACCCGATCAAGGCGGCGCGCGGGCAAAGGTCGCGCTGGATCGGGGGGGCGGACTGGTCTATCCTCGCGCCATCGGATCAAACCGGGAGGGACTGCCGATGACGAACCGTTTTCTCGCCGCGGGACTGGCCGCGATGCTGGCGATCGGCGCGCCCGCGCTGGCGCAGGAGACGCCCGCGCCCGAAGGGGCAGAAGTCTATTTCGTCAATCTCGAAGACGGGGCGCGGGTGACGAGCCCGGTCACCGTGGTCTTTGGGCTCAGGGGCATGGGCGTGGCCCCCGCCGGCATCGAGAAGGCCGCGACAGGCCACCATCACCTGCTGATCGACCGCCCGCCTTTCGGGCAGGAGGGCGGCGACGCCGAGGAGCTGAGCCACGGCCTGCCCGCCGATGACCACCACATGCATTTCGGCGGCGGCCAGACACAGGTGACCGTGGACCTGCCCAGAGGCACGCACACGCTCCAGCTCGTGCTCGGCGATGCCAATCATGTGCCGCATGTGCCGCCGGTCATGTCCGAGGTGATCACGATCACGGTGGAATGAGGGCGCGCGCCGCCGCGCCCCGAGCGCCGTCAGCCGCGCCCGATATAGGGCATTTTCGTGGCCATCAGCGTCATGAACTGCACATTTGCCTCGGGCGGCAATTCTGCCATCGCCAGCACCGCGCGCCCGACCTCGGCCACGTCCATCGTCGGCGGCGGGTCGTCGGGATTGGCAGCGATGATCCCTTCGAGCAGCTCGGTGCGGGCATTGCCGATGTCGATCTGCCCGCAGGCGATGTCAAAGGGCCGGCCATCGAGGCTGAGCGTCTTCGTCAGGCCGGTTATCGCGTGTTTGGTCGTGGTATAGGCGACCGAGAGCGGGCGCGGCGCATGGGCCGAGATCGAGCCGTTGTTGATGATCCGCCCGCCCTGCGGCGCCTGCCGCCGCATCTGCGCGAAAGCCGCCTGCGCGCAGAGGAACATGCCATGCAGGTTCACCTCCACCACCTGCCGCCATTCGTCATGGCCCAGCTCGTCGATCAGCGCCGCGCGCCCGAAGGTGCCCGCATTGTTGAACAGCACGTCGAGACGCCCCGCATCGGCCACGAAGGCCCCGAAGCTGCGCGCCACGTCCTCGGGCGATGTCACGTCCCCGGGCAGGACCACCGCCCCCTCATGCCCCTCGGCCACCGCATCGAGCGCGTCCCTGCGCCGCGCCATCAGCCCCACGCGCCAGCCCGCCGCCAGAAAGGCGCGCGCGCAGGCGGCCCCGATCCCGGCGCTCGCGCCGGTGATGAGCACCGATTTCATGCCCCTTCCTCCCTTGCAAGTTCGAGCGGCGCGGCCCGGTCCGGCAGATCGCCGATGCCGAGCGGCGCGGTCGGTTTCGACAGCCGGTTGCGCACCACCCAGTGCAGCCGCTCCTCGGCGCGGGTGATCGCCACATAGGCGAGCCGCTTCCACAGCGGCTGCCCGGCCTCGGATCGGCCCATGCGCGCGGCGGCATAGATATCGGGCGCAAAGACCTGCACATCGGGCCATTGGCTGCCTTGCGCCTTGTGGATCGTCACCGCCGCGCCATGCAGGAACACCGCGCCCATATTGGCGGCATAGGGAATGAAGGGCTCTTCCTCGTCGGGCTTCTCGATCTTGACGATGGAGGCCGCCGAGAGGCGCGGATCCTCGGCCCCGATGATATGCAGCCGCGAGAACCCCGCCCGCCTGCCAGGGCCGAGATAGACCACCTGCGCCCCCTTGATCAGCCCCCGCGCCTCAAGATCCAGCCGCTTCTTGCGATGCTTGAGCGGCAGTTCGATCCCGTCGCAAATCAGCGGCTCGCCCGGCAGAAGCGCGGCCTCGGGCGCGTCATGCACGGCGCGAAAGGCATTGATGAGGCGTATGCGCGTGGCGTTGCGCCACACCAGAACCGGCGAGCGCGCCATCAGGTCCACCTCCACACGCTCGGCCCATCTCACGCGCGCGTCGCGCTGTGCCGCCTCTTCGATCATCCGCTCGAAATGGTAAAAGTCCACCGCCGGATCGGCCAGCGCGTGCGCCAGATCGAGGATCGGATTGCCCGCCTCCTGCCGGTGAATGCGGCTGAGGGTGAGGCGCGCGGGCGCGGGCAGGCTCTCGAACACCATGCCGCCGGTGGATTTCACGGGCGGCAATTGCGCCGGATCGCCAAAGAGGATCAGCGTCGGAAAGATCTCCTGCAAATCCTCGAATTGCTGCGCGTCGAGCATGCTCGCCTCATCGACGAGGCCGATATCGAGCGGCTCTTCGCGGCGCTTCCAGCCGGTGATGAAATCCGAGCCGCGCAGCCCTGCGGCGGCCAGAGCGCCGGGGATGGATTTCTGCGCCTGATAAAACGCCAGCGCCCGGTCGAGCGCGGTATCGGTCAGCCCCTCGATCGCCGGTTTCCCGCCCTGACCGGCCAGCCATTCGGCGATCTTCTCGTATTCGGGATGATAGACGGGGGTATAGAGGATGCGGTGTATGGTGGTCGCGGGCACGCCGCGCGTGCGCAGGACGCTCGCCGCCTTGTTGGTGGGGGCCAGAATGGCCAGCGTGCGCCGCTCGCGCCGTCGCCGCCCCTCCCAGTCGCCCGAAATCGTCTCCACCCCCGCCTCTTCCAGCGCGCGGGTGAGCGCCGCCAGAAGCAACGTCTTGCCCGACCCGGCCTTGCCCAGCACGGCGAGAACCGCGCGCTGCGCCTCGTCCGGGGGCAGGAGCGTGCCCGCGTCGATATCGACGCCCACGCCGCGCAGCGCCTCGGCGATGCGGTCATGGGCCTCGGCCTGATCGGGCGAATATGTCAGCGCGCCCCCGGTCACGGGCGCGACCCGAGCGCCGCGGCCAAAAGCGTGCGCGCATAATCGGTCCGGGGCGCGGAAAACAGCGCCTCGGCCTCGCCCTCCTCGATCACGTCGCCGCCCTTCATCACCATGACCCGATGGCTCATCGCGCGCACGACGTGCAGATCGTGAGAGATAAAGAGATAGGCCAGCCCGTATTTCACCTGCAAATCGCGCAAGAGGTCCACGATCTGCACCTGCACCGTCATGTCGAGCGCGCTTGTCGGCTCATCGAGCACCACAAGGCGCGGGCGCAGGATCATGGCGCGCGCAATGGCAATGCGCTGGCGCTGACCGCCCGAGAATTCATGCGGGTAGCGATCCATCATCGCGGGGTCGAGCCCCACCTCCGCCATCACCTCGGCCACCAGATCGCGCGCGGGCCGCCCATCGGGATTGCCATGCACGCCGAGGCCCTCGGCGATGATCTGCGCGGCGGTCATGCGGGGGGAAAGGCTACCGAACGGATCCTGAAACACGATCTGCATCTCGGCCCGCCGTCGGCGCAATTCCCGCGTGGACCAGCCATGCACATCCTCGCCCGCGAAACGGATCGCACCCTCCGAGGCAATGAGGCGCATGATCGCCAGCGCCAGCGTGGTCTTGCCCGAGCCCGATTCGCCCACGATGCCGAGCGTCTCGCCCGCGCGCACGCTGAGCGTGGCGGCATTGACGGCCTTCACATGGCCCACGGTGCGCTTGAGAAACCCCTTCTGGATCGGGAACCACACCCGCAGGTCGCGCGTCTCGGCCACCACCGGCGCGCCTTCGGGCACCGGTGTCGGCCCGCCCGTCGCGCGCGCGCCCAGCAATTTGCGCGTATAGGGGTGCTTTGGCGCGGCAAACACCTCCGCCACCGGGCCCGCCTCGACAATCTCGCCATCCTTCATCACGCAGACCCGGTCGGCGATGCGCTGCACGATGCCCAGATCATGGGTGATGAAGAGAAGGCCCATCCCCTCTGCGCGCTTCAACTCCGCCAGCAATTCCAGGATCTGCGCCTGAATCGTCACGTCGAGCGCGGTCGTCGGCTCATCGGCGATCAGGATGTCGGGCTTGTTGGCCAGCGCCATGGCGATCATCACCCGCTGCCGCTGCCCGCCACTGAGCTGATGGGGATAGGCGCCCAGACGGCTTTCCGCCTCGCGGATACCGACGCGCGTCAGCAGATCGACGATCCGCGCGCGCGCCGCCTCGCCGCTCAGCCCCTGATGCAGCGCGAGGCTCTCGCGGAGCTGCTTTTCCAGCGTGTGCAGCGGGTTGAGCGAGGTCATCGGCTCCTGGAAGATGAAGCTGATATCGTTGCCGCGCACCTGCCGCAGCCGCCGTTCATCCGCGCCGATCATCTCTTGCCCGGCATAGGTCACGCTGCCCGTCACCTCCGCCCCGGGCCCCAGAAGCGACACGGTGGAAAGCGCCGTCACCGACTTGCCCGAACCGCTCTCACCCACCAGCGCCACGGTCTCGTCCCGATCGACGCTGAACGAAACACCGCGCACGGCCGGGATCACCTGCCCGTCCTGGCGGAAACTCACGCGCAGATCGCGCACCTCGAGCACACTCATCGGAAGGTCTTTCTGGGATCGAAGGCGTCGCGCACCCCCTCGAAGATGAAGACCAGCAGCGACAGCATGATGGCAAAGGCGAAAAACGCGGTGAAGGCCAGCCAGGGCGCTTGCAGGTTCTGCTTGGCCTGCAATGTCAGCTCTCCCAGCGAGGGCGCCGAGGAGGGCAGCCCGAAGCCCAGGAAATCGAGCCCCGCCAGAAGCGAGATCGTGCCGGTGATGACAAAGGGCAGCATGGTCAGCGTCGCCACCATCGCATTGGGCAGCATGTGGCGAAACATGATGGTGAGGTTCGAGACGCCTAGCGCCTTGGCCGCGCGCACATATTCGAGATTGCGCGCGCGCAGGAATTCGGCCCGCACCACCCCCACCAGCGCCATCCAGCCAAAGAGCACGGTGATCACCACCAGCAGCCAGAAACTGCGCGGCAGGATCGCAAACAGGATGATGATCACATATAGCTGCGGGGTCGAGGACCAGATTTCGATGATCCGCTGAAAGATCAGGTCCATACGGCCGCCGAAATAGCCCTGCACCGCCCCCGCGAAAATCCCGATCACCGAGGACAGCGCGGTGACGATCAGCGTGAACATCACCGAAAGGCGAAAGCCATAGATCACCCGCGCCAGCACATCGCGCTTGGTGTCGTCGGTGCCGAGCCAGTTCTGGCGGTTGGGCGGCAGCGGCGCGGCCCCGGGCCGGTCCACGGTGGTGTTGTAGCTATAGGGGATGGGCGGCCAGATCGCCCAGCCGCGCATCACCTCGTGGCCCGCCACCACCCCGCTTTCGGCCTCTGCCATCACCCCCTCGGGATCGTCGAGACAGGCCTCGAGCCCGCCCGTGGCAATGAGGCAGCGCACCTCCGGATCGCGATAGATCGCCTCGGTCTCGAAATCGCCGCCAAAGGCCGTCTCGGGATAGAAGCGAAAGATCGGCATGTAGAATTCGCCGCGATACTGCACGAGGATCGGCTTGTCGTTGGCCACGAATTCGGCAAGGAGCGTCACGGTGAAGATCACCGAAAACAGGATCAGCGACCAGAAGGCGCGCCCGTTGCGGCGGAAATTGCGCCAGCGGCGCTGGCCCAGCGGCGACAGCCGGATCATGACCCCGCTCCTTCATCTTTCCCGAAATACTCCGGGGGAGGCGCGCCGCAGGCGCGGCGGGGGCAGCGCCCCCCTGCTGCGCGTGCCATCCTCAGCCCTCCCGTTTTTCAAAGTCGATTCGGGGATCGACCAGCACATACATCAGGTCCGACAGGATGCCGACCACCAGCCCGATCAGGCCAAACAGGAACAGCGTGCCGAACATCACCGGGTAATCGCGGCTCACCGCCGCCTCGAAGCCGAGCCGCCCCAGCCCGTCGAGGCTGAAAATCGTCTCGATCAGCACCGAGCCGCCAAAGAACACGCCGATGAACACCGCCGGAAAGCCCGCGATCACGATCAGCATGGCGTTGCGGAACACATGGCCATAGAGCACGCGCCGCTCCGACAGGCCCTTGGCGCGGGCGGTCATCACGTAATGTTTCCTGATCTCGTCGAGAAAGCTGTTCTTGGTGAGCAGCGTCAGCGTGGCAAAGGCCGAGATCGTCGAAGCGATGACCGGCAGGGTGATGTGCCAGAGATAATCGACGATCTTGCCCCAGAGGCTCAACTCGCTGAAATTGTCCGAGGTCAGGCCGCGCAGCGGGAAGATCTGGAAATAGCTGCCGCCTGCAAAGAGCACCAGCAGCATGATCGCGAACAGAAATGCCGGGATCGCGTAGGCCACGATGATCAGCGCGGAGGTCCATGTATCGAACCGCGTGCCGTCGCGCACCGCCTTGGCCACTCCCAGCGGGATCGACACGATATAGGCGATGAGCGTGGACCAGAGCCCGAGCGTGATCGAGACCGGCATCTTTTCCAGCACCAGATCGAGCACGTTGATCTTGCGGAAATAGCTCTCGCCGAAATCAAGACGCATGTAGTTCCACATCATGTTCAGGAACCGCTCGAGCGGCGGCTTGTCGAGGCCGAACTGTTCCTCCAGCTCCTTGATGAGTTCGGGCGGCAGGCCGCGCGCGCCGAGATAGCGGTCATTTCCTCCCGCCGCGCCCACCAGATCGCGCCCGGCATCCGCGCCGGAGCCGGCAAAGCTCTCGAACACGTTGCCCTGGCCTTGCATGTTGGCGATCATCTGCTCGACCGGGCCGCCGGGGACGAACTGCACCAGCGCGAAGTTGATCACCATGATGCCCAGGAGCGTCGGCACGATCAGCGCCAGACGCCGCAGGATATAGGCGCCCATCTCAGCGGCCTCCCCCGATCGAAACCCGCCTCACAGCGCGCCCGCGTCTTTCAGCGCCTGCGCCTTGTCGGCGTCATACCACCAGAAATCGAGCACGCCGGTCGCATAGGGCGGCAATGGCTCGGGATGGGCATACATGTCCCAATAGGCGACCCAGGATCGATCCAGATACCATGTCGGGATCATGAAGAATTCGAAGCGCAAGGCGCGGTCGAGCGCCATCAGCGCCACGTCCTGCTCCTGCTTCGATGTCGATTCGAGGGCGCGGTCGATCAGCGCATCGACCAGCGGGCTGGCGAGCCCCGCCGGGTTGAACAGGCTGAACGCCGCCTCCCGCGATCCGTAACGCTGATGCAGGCCGGTGCCCGCCTCGAGAAAGGCCACATAGCTGTCATAGATGATGTCGTAGTCGCGGTCGCGCTCGCGGGCGGTGTATTGCGCAGCGTCGATCTTGTCGAAGCGCGCGTCGATGCCCATCAGTTGCAGGTTCGACACGAAGCTCTCCACCACGGCCGACATGGTGGCCGAGCCCGAGGCCGAGATCGGGATCTCGATGCCGAGCACCTCCCCCGCGGCGTTGCGCCGGATACCGTCCGCGCCCACCGGCCAGCCCGCCGCATCCAGAAGCTGCATCGCGCGGCGCAGGTTGCGCCGGTCGTTGAGGCGCTCGGGGTTCGAGCCATGGGCCATCACCGCAGGTTCGCCGAGCATCTCGCGGGGCACCAGATCGCCCAGCGATTTCAGCAGCTCCAGTTCCGCCCCCTCGGGCAGGCCGCGGGCCTCGAGCGGCGTGTCCTGCACGAAGGAATGGCGCTGCTTGAACAGCCCGTATTGCAGCGAGGCATTGGTCCATTCGAAATTGAAGCCAAGCGCGATCGCCTGGCGCACGCGCTTGTCCTGCAATTTCTCGCGCCCGAGGTTGAAGACAAAGCCCGAGGGCGTCGGCGGCAGCCCGTCGGGCAGTTCGGCGCGCACGACATGGCCGCGATTGGCCGCCGGGAAATCGTAGCCGGTGGCCCAGGTCTTGGAATTGCCCTCGGGGCGGAAGGTGTAGATGCCCGCCTTGAACGCCTCGAAGGCGGCGTTGTCATCGGCGAAATACTCGATGCGGATGCGGTCGAAATTGTGCCGCCCCCTGTTGATCGGCAGGTGCCAGCCCCAGTAATCGGGGTTGCGTTCATAGACGATGTTGCGGTTCACCTCGACGCGCCCGACCTGGTAGGGTCCCGATCCGGGCGCCGCCGCAAGGCGCGGCTCGTCGAGACGCGCGCCGGTCTCTTCATACCAGGCGCGCGGAAAGACCGGGGTGCCGCCCACCTGGTCGATCAGCGAGCGGCGCGAGATACCTTCGGCAAAGGTGAATTTCACGGTGTGATCGTCGAGCGCCTCGGCGCCCGTCACCCGCCGGCGCACCGCCTCGGCATAGGAGCGCAGGCCCTGATCGAGAAACAGGTTGTGCGAGAACACCACATCCTGCGCCGTCACCGGCGTACCATCGGCGAAACGCGCCTCCGGGCGCATGTGGAACACCACCCAGGTCTTGGCGCGGTTGTATTCCAGGCTCTCGGCCAGCAGGCCGTAACCCTCGTTGTAGCGATCCCCCGGCAGCGGCTCGCCGGTGGCCTCGGAGCCGCCCAGCAGGCTCTCATAGACCATCCACGACAGCCGCCCGGCCCGCCCCTTGCGCGCATAGGGGTTCATCGAATCGAAGGTGCCGGGCGCATGAAGCGAGATCTCGCCACCCTTCGGCGCGTCGGGGTTCACATAGTCGAAATGGGAGTAGTCGGCAGGATATTTCAGATCGCCGAAGAAGGAATAGCCATGCGCGCGGATGATCTCCCCGTCATCGGCCTGCGCCCGGCCGGGCCGCAACGCCGGCAGCGCGGTCCCGGCCATGAGCGCGCCCATGCCCGAGATCGCGGTGCGGCGGCTCATCGCAAATGCGGCACGGGGCGGGTGGCTCATCATCATCCTCCTGTCGGGTGTCGCGCGCGAGGGCCGCGCCCTGACCGGCAAGCTAGGCGGGGGGACCGCGTTGTTCAAGCGCGCAGGACAGGCGGACGGCAAGGGCCGCCGCCCCTGCGGGCAGCGGCCCCGAGATTCGTGCCCGATCGCCAGGGATTGCGGTGCGGGCGCTCAGCGGTTCGACGCGCCGTCCGTCTGATCTTCGGCCGGGGCCTCGTCCTCGGTCGCCGCCCCCTCTTCGGCCGCGGCCGCGCCTTCGGCGGCGGGCATCTCGTAGGTGGTGCCGTCGGTCTGGTCGAGGAAGGCGATCAGGTCGGCACGGTCCTGCGCCTTGCGCAGGCCCGCAAAGCCCATCGTGGTGCCCGGCGCATAACTGCGCGGATTCTCGAGAAAGGCGTCAAGCTCCTCAGGCGTCCAGACATCGACCACCGCCTTCAGCGCGCCCGAATAGCCAAAACCCTGGGCCGTGCCCACCTCGCGCCCGACGACGCCGTAGAGATAGGGCCCGGTCTTGTTCTCGCCCTGCTCCAGCGAGTGACAGGCCGCGCAGTTGCGGAACACCCTCTCGCCATTGGCCGGGTCTGCGGCGGCAAAGATCTCGGCAAAGCTCGGCCCTTCGTCGGCGGGTCCGGTGTCTTCCTCGGCGCCCGTGTCGATCACGAACCCCTGCACATGTTCGCCGCCATGGCCGCCGTCCATCGAATAGATCGCCTCCGCCGCCCAGCTGCCGAGGAGAAAGACCAGAAGCGAGCCGCAAATCGCGCCCGTGGCTTTCGTGAGTGTCATCGTGTCGAACATTGGCTCGTTTCCCATCGCTCTGTCGCTTGGCCGCGTATCTATCCGCTTCCCCTACCGCCGCGCAAGGTGTAGTTTCCGCGACCAAACGCCCAATCGGGCCAGAATTGCACGGAAAAACCGCATGACCAGCCGCATTGCCTTTCAGGGAGAGCCGGGGGCCTATTCCCATCAGGCCTGCCGCGAGACCTTTCCCGACATGGAGGTTCTGCCCTGCCGGACCTTCGAGGATGCCATCGCGGCGGTGCGCGGCGGCGAGGCGGCGCTGGCCATGCTGCCGATCGAGAATTCGACCTTTGGCCGCGTGGCCGATATCCACCACCTCCTGCCCCATTCGGGCCTGCATATCGTCGGCGAGGCCTTCGTGCGGGTCCATATCAACCTGCTGGCCCTGCCCGGTGTGCCGCTCGACCGGATCGAGAGCGCGATGAGCCACACCATGCTGCTGGGCCAGTGCCGCGCCTTTCTCGAACGTCACGGCATCCGCCGCGTGACCGGGGCCGACACCGCCGGTTCGGCGCGGCAGGTGGCCGAGGCGGGTGTGCCGGAAATGGCGGCGCTCGCCAGCGAACTGGCCGGCGAGATCTACGGGCTCGAGGTGGTCGCCCGCCATATCGAGGACCAGGGCACCAATACCACCCGGTTCCTCGTCATGGCGCCCGAGCCCGATTTCACCCGCCGCGGCGATGACGGGATGATGACCACCTTCGTCTTTCAGGTGCGCAACATCCCTGCCGCTCTCTACAAGGCGCTTGGCGGGTTCGCCACCAATGGCGTGAACATGACCAAGCTCGAGAGCTACATGGTGGACGGCTCGTTCACCGCGACACAGTTCTACGCCGATATCGAGGGGCACCCGGACGATCCCGGCGTGGCGCGCGCGCTCGACGAGCTCGATTATTTCACCTCCGACGTGACCATCCTCGGCGTCTATCCCGCCGATTCCCGGCGCCACGGCCTGCGCTGATCCATCCCCCGGGGGCTGCGCCGGGGTTCAGGCGCCCCGCGCGAACCGGTCCTCCACCTCCAGCGCATATTCCGCCACCCGCAGCCGAAAGCGCCCCGCGACCCTGCCGCGCGTCAGCCGGAGCGACTGCACGATCAGCCGCCCGGCAAAGGTCCGCGGCCGGAGCACGAGCACGACGGTGAGCCGGGTGCGCCCCCGCGAGAGCGCGATCAGATCGACGCTCATGCGCGCCTCGAGCGTGGCGGCCTCGGCCTCGAGCGCGATGCGGTTCGGCGGATCATGCTCGACAAGCCGCAGCGACAACTCGCGCATCCGCCCGCGCAGGGGGAACTTCGCGCGCCAGCTCATGCCGATGCCCGGCACGGTCAGGTCGTCGCTGCGCCGCACCTCCGCACCCCGGCGCAGCGCCGCACGCTCGAATCGCTGGAAATCGGTGATCTCGCCAAAGACATGCGCGATCGGCGCCTCGATGTCTTCCGTGCTGGTGAATCGCATGTCGCGCCCTGTCCCGATGCTGCCCGTCCCGACCGCAACCTTGCCTCAATCGAGCCGATCGGCAAGCCACATCCGCAGCAGGAACTGCGCCAGCGCCCCCTTGCGCGCGGGCAGAACCTCGGGGTGTTCGCCGGCAAAGGCGGCGAGGATCTCCTCGCGGCTCATCCAGCGGGCGGCCTCGATCTCGTTCGGGTCGATGGTGATCTCGCGGCTCAGCGCCTCGCCCCGACAGCCGAGCATCAGCGAGGCCGGAAAGGGCCAGGGCTGACTGGCCAGATAGCCCACGCGGCCCACCGGCACGCCCGCCTCCTCGCGGACCTCGCGGCGCACGGCGGCCTCCACCGTCTCGCCCGGCTCGACAAAGCCCGCGAGCAGCGAATACATCCCCACGGGCCAGCCATGCGAGCGCCCCATCAGCACCGAATTGCCATGGGTAATGAGCATGATCACCACCGGATCGGTGCGCGGGAAATGCTGCCCGCCGCAGGTATCGCAGGCGCGTTGCCAGCCCGCCCGGATCATCCGGCTCCGGGCCCCGCAACGAGAGCAGTGGCGGTGGCTCTCATGCCAGCCGAACACGGCCTTGCCGGTCGCGGCCAGTTCCGCGTCGCGCGGCGACAGCACGCTCATCACGCGGCGCAATTCGACAAAGGCCGTGCCCCGGGGCAGGTCGGGATGGACCTGCTCGGAGGCGTCGAGAAAGCTGTCGAGCTGATCAGGTTCGAGGCCCGGCGGCACCCAGGCCGAGATGTCATGGGCAAGGATCAGGTCGCCCCCCTCCTCGCGGCCGAGCAGGATCGGCGGCACCCGGGTGTGGCGCAGCGCCGGGTGATCGGGGGCAAGGCGCACCAGCCCGTCGCGCCGCGCGCCGCCCAGCAGCGGCTTGCCGCGCCAGAACACGACCGCGCGCGCCCGCCCCGCCGCCAGCGCCCCCGCGATCGCGCCCTCGTCGCCGCGAATCTCATCCGCCCGGTCAAGCCCCGAGCCACCGAATGTCACCTCTTCCGCCTGCCGCATGTTCCCTCCTGACTGCTGCGCCCAAGAGACACCGCCCGCGCGGCCGTGGCAAGCGTGCGGAACGGGGGGCGCCCTGCATTCTGGAAACGCTCCTGAAACACAACTACAGAATGATTTATTTCCCCGTTTACACGCGCATTGGTATGAACAAGTGTAACGCGGACACGCACCGCCAGACGATATCGGACCACCGCCCCATGCACCGCCCTCCCTCATCCCTCCTGACAGGTTGCCGCCGTGTTTGATGCCCCCGATTGCCCCCCGGAGCCGCGACCCGAGCACGGAGCGCCTCTCGGCCCGACGGCGCGGTTGCGCATTCTGGCGACCTCGGACGTGCACGGCCATATCCTGCCGCAGGACTATTTCACCGGGCGGCGCGACACGCCCGCCGCGCTGGCGCGCCTCGCGACGCTCGTCGCGCGGGCCCGCGCCGAGGGGGGGGCGGCGAATTGCCTGCTGCTCGACAACGGCGATTTCCTGCAGGGCACGCCGCTCAGCGACCTGACCGCGCGCCCCGGTCAGGGCTGGCGCGGGCGGCATCCGGTGATCCGGGCGATGAACCTCATGGGCTATGACGCCGCCGCGCTCGGCAATCACGAGTTCAATTTCGGCCTCGACTGGCTCTCGGAGGTGCTGACGCAGGCCGATTTCCCGGTGCTCTGCGCCAATGCCGTGCGCGCCAGGGGCGCCACGCCGGTCGGGGATACGCCGTTCCTGCCGCCGGTGACGATGCTGACGCGGCACCTGAGCGCCACCGACGGCCGCCGCCACCCGATCCGCATCGGCCTCATCGGCCTCACGCCGCCGCAGGTGGCGGTCTGGGATCACGCGCATCTCGGCGGCCGCATCAGCACGCGCGACATCGTCGAGACCGCGCGCGCCTGGGTGCCGGAGCTGCGCGCGCGGGGCGCCGATCTGGTGATCGCGCTCGCCCATACCGGGATCGACCCGGGCCCCGACCGCCCCGGCATGGAAAACGCCGCGCGCGCGCTGGCGCGGGTGCCGGGGCTGGACGCGATCATCGCCGGGCACAGCCACCGGGTCTTTCCCGGTCCGGAGCATCTGCGCACCCCCGGCGCCGATATCGTGCGCGCCACGCTGCACGGTGTGCCCTGTGTCAAGCCGGGCTTTGGCGCGTCGCATCTGGGGCAGATCGACCTGCACCTGTGCCGCGAGACGGGGGGCTGGCGCGTCACCGGCCATGCCGTCGCGTTGCGCGCGGCGCGCGGCGTGGCGCCCTGGCCGCGCATGGGCCGCGCGCTCGCCCGCGCCCATGCCCACACGCTGCGCCTGACCGAGCGGAGGCTGGCCGAGACGCGCGCACCCTTGCACAGCTATCTGGCGCTGGTGCGCGACGATCCGGGCCTCGCGCTCGTCAATGCCGCGCAGGCCGCAGCGCTCGCGGAGGCGATCCGCGACACCCCCCATGCGGCGCTGCCGCTCCTGTCGGCCTCGGCGCCGTTCAAGACCGGCGGACGCGGCGGCCCGGATCATTTCACCGACATTCCCGCCGGCCCGCTGCGGCTGCGCAACATCGCCGATCTCTACGGCTTTCCCAACACGCTCTGCGGTCTGGTGGTCACCGGCGCCGAACTGCGGGACTGGCTCGAGCGCGCGGCGATCTGCCTTGCGCGGCTCACCCCGGGCGTGGCCGGCCAGAACCTGCTCGACCCCGCCATTCCCGGCCATGTCTTCGACGTGATCGCCGGGCTGCGCTATGTCATCGATGTGAACGTGCCCCCGCGCTACGATCTGACCGGCGCGCTGATCGCGCCCGCGGCACGGCGGATCCGCGAGCTTTGCCACCGGGGCCGCCCCGTGGCCGACGAGGACCGCTTCGTGATCGCCACCAATTCCTATCGCGCCTGGGGGGGCGGACCGTTCCCGGCGCTGGCCGGGGGCGGCAGGCTCATCCACGAATCACGCCGCCCCATCCGCGACCTCCTGGCCGCGCATGTCGCCGCCCGTGGCGCGATCGTCCCGGCCGCGCAGGGCACATGGCGCCTCGCACCGCTGCCCGGAACACATGCGCAGATCGCCACCGGCCCCGGCCTGCGCGCCTATCCCGAAGAGATCGCGGCGCTCGGCGCGGAGGATCTCGGGCTTGACGAGCAGGGCTTTCTGCGCCTCTCCCTGCCCCTGCCCGGAACGCCGCGCGCCTCCCTTGCCAATTCCGCCGCCACCGCCTATATGCGCCCCTGAGAGGTTGGCGCGGGCAGGCACCTCGCCAACCCGGTCAGGTCCGGAAGGAAGCAGCCGTAACGAGCCTCGCTTGGGTCGTTGTCAGCCTCTCACCCTGTCCCCCCATCACCGCGCCCCCGAGCGCCCCCGAGCGCCCAGGTCATCTGCGCCCTGGTCTCGACCGCGCAGGGACGGATCGCGCGCAGCCGCCCAAGCGCCGCGCCGGGGGCCTCGCCCGCCTCGATCATCAGCCGCAGCACCGCCATGCCCGACCGCCCGCATCCGCCCCGGCAATGCACCAGCACCCGCCCGCCCCCCGCCAACGCCGCCAGCGCGGCGGCACTCGCGCGCGCCCAGTCTTCGCCCTGCTCCGGCCCCGGCACGCCGAAATCGGCCACCGCAAACCCGATCCACCGCGCGCCCGCCCCCTTCAAGGCCGCCGCAAGACCGCCCGCCCCCGCCGCCGCCATCTCGGCCCCGGTGGTCATCGAGATCACCAGCGCCGGCTTCCAGCCCACCAGATGCGCCAGATCGGCGGCGAGATCGCCGCCCGCGCCCGGCAGCGGCCCAAGCGCCAGCACGCCGCCGCCGACATGCAAGGCATGGATGACAAGGCCCGCCACGATCCTGCCCTCTCTCCCCTCGGGGGCATCCTTCCCACGCCTTTCGCGAAAACCAAGGTGGACGCCCCCGCCCCCCCGGCTTAGGCTCTCCCCGTCCCGAGTCAGCCCCGTCCCGAGTCAGGAAGGCCAACCCATGTCCCAAGCCCCCGAATCCGGCTACCAGGTCCTCGCGCGGAAATACCGCCCCGAGACCTTTGCCGATCTCGTGGGCCAGGACGCCATGGTGCGCACGCTGAAAAACGCCTTTGCCGCCGACCGCATCGCGCAGGCCTTCATCATGACCGGCATCCGCGGCACCGGCAAGACGACCACCGCGCGCATCATCGCCAAGGGCATGAACTGCATCGGCCCCGACGGCACGGGCGGCCCCACGACCGAACCTTGCGGGCAATGCGAGCATTGCACGGCGATCATGGAGGGCCGCCATGTCGATGTGCTGGAGATGGACGCCGCCTCGCGCACCGGCGTGGGCGACATCCGCGAGATCATCGAGAGCGTGCACTACCGCGCCGCCAGCGCCCGCTACAAGATCTACATCATCGACGAGGTGCACATGCTCAGCACCTCGGCCTTCAACGCGCTGCTCAAGACGCTGGAAGAGCCGCCCGCCCATGTGAAATTCATCTTCGCCACCACCGAGATCCGCAAGGTGCCGGTGACCGTTCTGTCGCGCTGCCAGCGATTCGACCTGCGCCGGATCGAGCCCGAGGTGATGATGGGCCTCCTGCGCCGCATCGCCGGGGCCGAGGGCGCGCAGATCACCGACGCCGCACTCGCGCTCATCACCCGCGCGGCCGAAGGCTCGGCGCGCGATGCCACCTCGCTTCTCGATCAGGCGATTTCGCATGGCGCGGGCGAGACCACCGCCGAACAGGTCCGCGCCATGCTCGGCCTCGCCGACCGGGGCCGCGTGCTCGACCTCTTCGACCTGATCATGAAGGGCGATGCGGCGGGCGCGCTCACCGAACTGGGCGCGCAATATGCCGAGGGTGCCGATCCGCTCGCCGTGCTGCGCGATCTCGCCGAGATCACCCATTGGGTCTCGGTGGTCAAGATCACGCCCGACGCCGCCGAGGATCCGACCACCGGCCCCGACGAGCGCGCGCGCGGCCTCGCCATGGCGGACTCGCTGCCGATGCGCGTGCTTACGCGCATGTGGCAGATGCTCCTCAAGGCGCTCGACGAGGTGGCCCAGGCCCCCAACGCCATGATGGCCGCCGAAATGGCGGTGATCCGCCTCACCCATGTCGCCGACCTGCCCGCGCCCGAGGATCTCGTGCGGCAGTTGCAGCGCACCCCGCCCACCGGCTCCGGACCCGGCGGCAGCGCGCCGCGCACCGCCCCGCCCGGGGCCGCGCCGCGCGCCACGGCCCCGGGCGGGACCGGCGGACAGGCCGGCGGCCCAGTCACCGCCGCCGCGCCCGCGCAGGCGGTGGCGCTGGCCGCCTATCCGAGCTTCGAGCATGTGCTCGACCTCATCCGTGCCCAGCGCGACGCCAAGATGCTGATCGATGTCGAAACCGGCCTGCGCCTCGCCGCCTACCGCCCGGGCCGGATCGAGTTCACCCCCACGCCCGACGCGCCCGCCGATCTCGCCCAGCGCCTCGGCTCGAGCCTGCAACGCTGGACCGGCCAACGCTGGGCGGTGAGCCTCGTCAATTCCGCCACCACCCCCACCATCGCCGAAGCGCGCGAGGCGGTGCAATCCGCGCTCGCGGCGGAGGCCCGCGATCACCCGCTGGTGCGCGCCGTGTTCGAGGTCTTTCCCCGCGCCGCGATCCGTGACATCCGCAGCGCGCAGGACATCGCCACCGAGGCAGAGGCGCAGGCGCTGCCCGAGGTGGATGAGGAATGGGACCCGTTCGAGGAGGACTGAGCGCCTCGCCAAACCGCGCGCGATATGGTTAAAGCCGCGCCGAACCTTTCAGCAGGAGACGACCGACATGTTCAAGGGGCTGGGACAGATGGGCGACATGGCCAAGATGATGAAGGCTGCCCAGGAAATGCAGCAGAAGATGGCCGCGCTCCAGGAAGAGATGCACCAGATCACCGTCACCGGCGAATCGGGCGCGGGCCTCGTCAAGGCCACCTGCACCGCCAAGGGCGAGCTCAAGGCGCTCGACATCGACCCGTCGATCTTCAACGCCGATGACAAGGAAGTGGTCGAGGATCTGATCCTCGCCGCGATCAAGGACGCGCAATCGCGCGCGCAGGACAGGATCAAGGAAGAGATGGGCAAGCTCACCGAATCGATGGGCCTGCCCAAGGACATGAAACTGCCGTTCTGAGGCGGCTTCATCTTTCTCCAAATACTCTCGCCGAAGGCGTTCCCCCCCTTGCCGCCGGAGCCCCCTATTGAGCAGCACCCGCGACATCGACGCCCTGATCGACCTGATGGCCCGCCTGCCGGGCCTCGGGCCGCGCTCGGCGCGGCGCGCGGTCCTCCACCTCATCCGCAAGCGCGCGCTGCTGCTCTCCCCGCTCGCCGATCTGATGCAGACCGTCGCCGCCACCGCGCGCGAATGCCGCATCTGCGGCAATATCGGCACGGCGGAGGTCTGCGACATCTGCCGGAGCGACAAGCGTGCCAACGGCCAGATCTGCGTGGTCGAGGACGTGGCCGATCTCTGGGCGATGGAGCGCGGGGGGGCCTTCAGGGGCCGCTATCACGTCCTTGGCGGCACGCTCTCGGCGCTCGATCAGGTCGGCCCCGAGATGCTGCGCATCCCCGATCTGGTGGACCGCATCGCCGCCGAGGACATCACCGAGGTGATCCTCGCGCTCAACGCCACCGTCGATGGCCAGACCACCGCCCATTACATCGCCGATCAGCTGGAGGGGCGCGTCACGATCACCTCGCTCGCGCAGGGGGTGCCGATCGGCGGCGAGCTCGACTATCTCGACGACGGCACGATCAGCGCGGCCCTCGCGGCGCGCAAGGTCTTCTGACAGCCGGTCCCCCGGCGCCGCCTCAATGCAGCCTGCCGCCGGCAGGCACCTCACGGTCCGGCCCGACGAGGACAATCCCCCCCGCCGCGTCACTCACCCCCAGAACCAGCACCTCCGAGACGAACCTGCCGATCTGGCGGGGCGGGAAATTCACCACCGCCAGCACCTGCCGCCCGATCAGGGCCTCGGGCGTGTAATGCGCGGTGATCTGCGCGCTCGATTTCTTCTCGCCGATCTCGGGGCCGAAATCGATCCAGAGCTTGATCGCGGGCTTGCGCGCCTCCGGGTAGGGCTCGGCCCGGATCACGCGGCCGGCGCGGATATCGACCTTCAGGAAATCGTCAAACCCGATCTCAGCCATTGCGCAACTCCCGCGAGCGGGCCGCCGCCGCCGCCACCGTGCGCGCCATCAGCGGCGGCAGTCCCGTGCCCTCGTCCATCAGCACCGCGAGGCCGGCCTGCGTCGTGCCGTTCGGGCTCGTGACGTTCGCGCGCAGTTGTGCGGGCGTCTCCTCTGCGGCTTCGGCCAGCGCGCCCGCGCCCGCCACCGTCGCCTTGGCCAGTTGCATCGCCAGATCGGGCGGCAATCCCTCGGCCTCGCCCGCCGCTGCCAGACATTCGATCATGTGGAATACATAGGCCGGGCCAGAGCCGGAAAGCCCCGTCACCGCGTCCATCTGATCCTCGGTGTCGAGCCGCACCACCTGCCCGACCGCGCGCAAAAGCGCCTCTGCCGCGTCGAGATGCGCAGGCTCCGCCGCACCGTTGCCGATGAGCGCCGTGATCCCCTTGCCGATGGCCGCGGGCGTGTTGGGCATGGCGCGCACCACCGGCGTGGCCGCGCCCAGCATCGCCTCATAGGTGGCGATGGTCGTGCCGGCGGCCACCGAGACAAAGAGCGTCTCGCCCCCGCCATAGCCCTTGAGCGTGGGCAGCGCCGCGCCCATCATCTGCGGCTTGACCGCGACAATCACGATTGACGGGCTCTCGGGCAGCGTTTCGTTGACATGCACACCCGCGTCGCGCAGCCAGTCGGCGGGGTGCGGGTCGATCACATGCACCGCGCCCGCCGCCAGCCCGCCCTCGAGCCAGCCGCGCAGCATCGCGCCCCCCATCTTGCCGCAGCCCAGAAGGACCAGGCCGCGCCCGGCCATTTCCGCCATGTCCATGATCGCCCCCGCCGGTTGTTGCGGGGGTCAGGTTTACGCGCGCCCGTAGGCCTCTGCAATGGCGACCTGCAGCGCCTCGCGCGGGGTCTTGCCACCCCAGATCGCCAGCTGGAAGGCCGGGTAGTAGCGTTCCGCCGCCGTCACCGCCGCGTTCAGCATCCTGTCGATCTGCTCGGGGCTCGCCCCCGGCGTGCCCGAGAGCACGAGGCCATAGCGCCAGATCATCAGCTTCTGCTCGTCCCACCAGGCAAACGCGCCGTTCCAGCACTGGTCATTGACCGCGTTGAGCATCTCGTGGAGCACCGCCATGCGATCCTCGGGCGGCTCCATCTCGTAGGTGCAGACCAGCCGCAACGTCTCGTCATGGCCCGACCAGGCGAGCGTGATCGCATAGGTGCGCCACTGGCCCTCGATGGCCATGGCGATCTGATCGTCGCCGATGCGGTCGAACTCCCAGTCGTGGTGCTCGGCGATATGCTCGACGATGTCGATCGGGTGCAGATCGTCGCTGAGATATGCTTCGGAAAGTGCCATGGCGCCGCCTCATTTGCTGTAGCGCATCGGGGGCCTTGCACCCCAAGCGCTTGGTGCCTGCTCCAGAGACGGCGGTCGATCCGTCCGCCCCTACAAGATATGGTGATGGGTCACGGGTGGCGTGTAAAGCAATTTGTTGATGGTCGCCGCAAATAGTTGTGGAGAAGTGACCTTTGCCCCCAAGATAGCGGCGGTCCGCCGCCCCTTGCCCGGGCGCGCGAAAGCCCCTAAAGCGCGGGCCATGTCAGAGGTCGAGGACGAGATTCACCCGCTCTTTCACGGTGCCCCCACCAGCACCGAATTCCGCAAGCTGCGCAAACGCATCGTGCGCAACGTGCGCGAGGCGATCGGGCAATACGGCATGATCGAGCCGGGCGCGCGCTGGCTCGTCTGCCTGTCGGGGGGCAAGGATAGCTATACGCTTCTGGCCGCGCTCCATGAGCTGAAATGGCGCGGCCTTCTGCCCGTGGACCTGCTTGCCTGCAATCTCGACCAGGGGCAGCCCGGATTTCCCGCGACGGTGCTGCCGGAGTTTCTCGAACGCATGGGCGTGCCGCACCGGGTCGAGTATCAGGACACCTATTCCATCGTCGTGGACAAGGTGCCGCAGGGGCGCACCTATTGCGCGCTCTGCTCACGGCTCCGGCGCGGCCATCTCTACCGCGTGGCGCGCGAGGAGGGCTGTTCAGCGGTGGTGCTCGGCCATCACCGCGACGACATCCTCGAGACCTTCTTCATGAACCTGTTCCACGGCGGGCGGCTGGCGACGATGCCACCGAAACTGGTGAACGAAGAGGGAGATCTCTTTGTTTACAGGCCCTTGGCCCATGTGTCCGAGGACGATTGCGCGCGATTCGCGCGGGCGATGAACTATCCGGTCATCCCCTGCGATCTCTGCGGCTCGCAGGACGGGCTCCAGCGTCAGCAGGTCAAGCGCATTCTCGACGGCTGGGAGGCCAATTCCCCCGGCCGCCGCCAGGTCATGTTCCGCGCGCTGATGAACGCGCGGCCGTCACATCTGCTGGATCCGAAACTGTTCGATTTCGTGGGGCTTTCGCGCGAATCGATAAAATCCGCGACAGATATCCCGGCGCCGCCAAGGCTTCGTTAACCTCCCGCGCGCATGATGGTGCTGACGCAATGGCGTTCGGCACGGCATGGAGGTTGGAATGCGCCCTGTCATCACCCCCCGGCGCGGCTGGGTCGCGGCCCTGTCGGAGGCGTTGCTGGGACCGCAACTCCTCGTGTTCGCGCTGGCGTTTCTGCTGGCGCTGGCATGGTTCGGCATCGCGGCGCTCTGGCTCTTGCTGCCCTTCGGGCTGATCGTCGGTCTGCCGCGCCACATGGCAAGGGCGCGGCCCGGGCATGACGCGCCCCCCCGGCAGCTGGCCGAAATGGCGCGCGCGATCCAGCAACGCCCGGGCGCCACGCGGCACGATTCTGCCGCCGCGCCCTGCGTGTTTCTCGGGATCGACGATTTTGCCGCGATCCGCGCGCGGCACGGCCCGGAGATACCCGCGCGGCTGGTGACGGCCTGCCTCGACCAGATCGACCGCGCCCTGCGCGCCGAGGACCGGCTTTTCGATCTGGGCGAGGGGCGGTTCGGGGCCCTGCTCGCAACGGAGGGGGCGCTGGACGAGGATGCGGCGCAGCGGGTCGCGCAGCGGCTCGGGGTCGCGGCGGAAACCGCGCTCCGGTCGATTCTGCCGGGTGACGCGCACCGCGTGACCACGACCGTCACGATGATCCCGCCCCGCGCGCACCCCGCCATCATCGAGACGCTCGCGCAGGCGCTCGGCGCACTCGGCGCGCCGCCGGCCACCCCGCCGCCCCGCCACGAATCATCGCCGCCTGCGCGGCTGCGGACCCGCAACCGGTCCCGCGATGACCCGATGCCCTGAACGCGCGACCGCGCGCAGGCATGAATCCCGCCTGCCCGGGGTCGATCCCGGAAACCCCTTGACCTTTGGGGCGGCACTCTGTTGAAGGCCCGGTGACACTGCAATGACGGACGGTTCCGGACCATGGACGATCAGAACAAGAACCTCATTCTCGCGACGGCGCTCAGCTTTGTCGTGATCCTGCTGTGGTTCGTGCTGTTCCCGCCGCCCGACCGCACGCCCGCCGACCCCGACGCGCCGGTGGCGCAGGAGAGCCTCACCGCCCCCGCGCCGAGGGCCGGACCCGGGACCGACGATCCCGCCGGCACCGTCGATCTCGCCACCGAGACCGGCGCCGAAACACCGCGGCTGGCCATCGAGACGCCCCGCGTCAGTGGCTCGATCTCGCTTCTTGGGGGGCGGATCGACGATCTCGTGCTCAAGGACTATCGCGAGACCATCGAGCCCGATTCCGGCACCGTGCACCTGCTCAATCCCGTCGGCGCGCCGACACCCTATTACACGCTGCACGGCTGGGCGGCCGGCACCGGCCTCGCGCCTGCGGAGGTCCCCGGGGCCAATACCCTCTGGGAGATCGAGAGCGGCACCACGCTCACCCCCGGGACCCCTGTGACGCTGGTCTGGGACAATGGCGCGGGGCTGATCTTTCGCCGGGAAATCGGCATCGACGCCGATTACATGTTCTCGGTGCGCCAATCGGTCGAGAACCGGGGCGAGGCCACGGTCAGCCTTGCACCTTACGGCATCATCGCCCGGCATGGCCGCCCCCCCGATCTCAAGAATTTCTTCATCCTGCACGAGGGTGTCGTCGGCATGCTCGACGGCACGCTCCTCGAAATGGGCTACAAGGATCTCGAGAAACTCGATTTCAACCCGCGCGAGGGCGCGCCCGCCAAGGTGGAGCAGGTCGGCGACCGCGGCTGGCTCGGCTTTACCGACCATTACTGGATGACCACGCTCATCCCCGACCCCGGCACGCCCTTCAAGGCCGTGACCAAATTCGATCCGCAGCGCGGCATCTACCAGACCGAGACCGTGCAGGCCACGCTCAGCCTCGCGCCCGGCGCGACCGTCAGCGCCGACAGCCGCCTCTTTGCCGGGGCAAAGGAATGGGCCACGATCCGCCGCTACCAGAACGAGGAGAACGTGGACCGCTTCCTCGATTCGATCGACTGGGGCTGGTTCTTCTTCCTGACCAAGCCGATCTTTGCGGCGCTGCACTGGCTCAACCAGATGATCGGCAACATGGGCTGGGCGATCATCGCGCTCACGCTGCTGATCAAGGCGCTGGTGCTGCCGCTCGCCTATAAATCCTACGTCTCCATGGCGAAGATGAAGGAACTCCAGCCGCAGATGGAGAAGATCAAGGAGATCGCAGGCGACGACCGCCAGAAGCTCCAGCAGGAGATGATGGCGCTCTACAAGAAGGAAAAGGTCAACCCGGCCGCCGGCTGCCTGCCGATCCTGTTGCAGATCCCGATCTTCTTCTCGCTCTACAAGGTGATCTTCGTCACGCTGGAATTGCGCCATGCGCCCTGGATCGGCTGGATCCGCGACCTTTCGGCGCCCGATCCCTCGTCGCTTCTGAACCTCTGGGGGCTGCTGCCCTGGCCCGCGCCCGAGCCGGGCTCGATCCTGGCGATGATCTTCATCGGGATCCTGCCTCTCTGCCTCGGGATCTCGATGTGGCTGCAACAGAAGCTCAACCCGTCGCCGACCGATCCGACGCAAAAGATGATCTTTGCCTGGATGCCCTGGGTTTTCATGTTCATGCTGGGCAGCTTTGCCAGCGGGCTCGTGCTCTACTGGATCGCCAACAACATGATCACCTTCACCCAGCAATACGCGATCATGCGCAGCCATGGGCACAAGCCCGACGTGTTCGGCAACATCAAGTCGAGCTTCAGGCGCAACAAGCCCGCCCCCGAGGCCAGGCCGGGCAAGAAGAAGTGACGCGGCCCGCCCGCGTCACCCCGGAGTAGCGACATGCAGCTTGCCTTTCCCGTGGCCGAGCCCCCCGACAGCACCGCCGCCGAGGCCGGGCGCAGGCTGTTTGCCGGGCCGGTGGCGTTCCTCAAGGGGGTGGTGGCCATGTCCGGCCTGCCACCTGCCGACCGCGCCGAGGTCTGTTTCGCGGGCCGCTCCAATGTGGGCAAGTCGAGCCTGATCAACGCGCTCACCGGGCGCCGGGCGCTCGCGCGCGCCTCCAACACGCCCGGCCGCACGCAGGAGATCAATTTCTTCACCCTGGGCGAGAGCCATTACCTCGTGGACCTGCCCGGCTATGGCTTTGCCAATGCGCCGGTGGCGGTGGTGGCGAAATGGCAGGCCCTGCTCAAGGCCTATCTCTCGGGCCGCCCGAGCCTGCGCCGCGCCTTCGTGCTGGTCGATGCGCGCCACGGGATCAAGCCGGTGGACGAGGAAATCATGACGCTGCTCGACCGCGCCGCCGTGCCGTTTCAATGCGTGCTGACCAAGACCGACAAGATCAGCGCGGCGACGCAGCAAAAGGTGCTCGCCCAGGTGCGCGCGCGCCTTGCCCCGCACCCCGCCGCCTATCCCGAGCTGATCCTGACCTCCTCGGAAAAGGGCGAAGGTCTGGCCACCCTGCGCGCCGCCATCGCCGCATTGGGCTGAGCCCGGCGCGGGGCAGCGGCCCGCTTGCGTCCGGACCGACAACGTGATGAGGTCCGGCCATGATCAGGCACAGCCCCGGCGCCGTCGCGCACATCGCCAAGCCCCCTGTCCCGCGTGCCAGAGCCGCGCGCGCCGCCCCGCGCCTGCCCGGGGCGCTGATGGGGGCGGCGCAATGAGCGTTCTGGCCGATCTTCTCGCGGCGCTGTTCGAGCGGCGCTATCTTGCGGCTGGCGACCCCGATCCGCGCAACCGCTCGCTCGAGGAGCTGGCGCGCGACCTCTTGGGCAGTTCCGGGGAAATCTCCGGCATGGCGCTCGCGCGGCACATGCTCGATCGCTATGCCGGTCTCGGGGACGCGGACAAGGCCGCATTCTTCGGCTTTCTCGCCCGCGATCTGAGCCTCGACGCGGAGGCACTGCGCGCGGCGCTCCAGGCGTTCGAGGCCGCGCCCTCGCGCGAGAGCTACGCCGCCGTCATGGCCGCAGCCGAGCCGCCCCGCCAGGAGCTGGCGCGGCGCCTCAACCAGGTGCCGGGGGCGACCGGGCAGCTGGTGGCGATGCGCGCCGATCTCTTGCGGCTGATGCGCGAGGATCCGGGCCTCGGGGTGGTCGATCTCGACCTCAGGCACCTGTTTTCGTCATGGTTCAATCGCGGCTTTCTGGTGCTGCGCCCGATCAGCTGGTCTTCGCCCGCCGACGTGCTGGAAAAGATCATCGCCTACGAGGCGGTCCATGCCATCGACAGCTGGGATGACCTGCGCCGCCGCCTTGCCCCGCAGGACCGGCGCTGTTTCGCCTTCTTCCACCCGGCGATGCCCGACGAGCCGCTGATCTTCGTCGAGGTGGCGCTGACGCGCGGCATTCCCGGCGCGATCCACGACCTGCTCTCGGAGCCGCGCGAGACGATCCGCGCGCAGGAGGCCGACACGGCGGTGTTCTACTCGATCTCCAACTGCCAGCCGGGGCTTGCCGGGATTTCCTTTGGCAATTCGCTGATCAAGCAGGTGGTGGCCGACCTGGCGCAGGAACTGCCCGACCTCGGAACCTTCGTCACGCTGTCGCCGATTCCCGGGCTGGCGCGCTGGCTGTCGGAGACCGGGCGTCCCCTGCCCGAAGAGCCCGAGGCGAGGCGGGCAATCGCCGCGCGCTACCTGCTCGAGGCGCGCCGCGCCGACGGCACGCCCTTCGACCCGGTGGCGCGCTTCCATCTCGGCAACGGCGCCCTGATCCATGCCATCCATGCCGGGGCCGATCGTTCGGCCAATGGCCTGCGCCAGTCGGGCGGGGTAATGGTGAATTACCTCTACGATCGCGCCCGGATTGTCCGGAACCACGAGCGCTTTGCCACGACGGGGCAGATCGCCGCCTCTCCGGCGGTCCGGGCCCTCGCCGCGAGCGCCGACAAGAAGACCGACTGAAGGAAAACCCCATGGCCAACCCCCTCCATGACCGCCTGTTCGGACGCCATGCAGGCAAGGACACCCCCTTCCTGCACCTGCCCGATGGTGCGACGCTCAGCCATGATGCCTTTCTGCGGCTGGCGGCGCGCTATGCCCATGCCTTTGTCGCGGCCGGTCTCCGGCCCGGCGACCGGCTCGCCCTGCAGGTGGAGAAATCGCCGCAGGCGCTGGCCATCTATGCCGCCGCCGTGCAGGCGGGGATCGTATTCCTGCCGCTCAACCCCGCCTATACCGCCGATGAGCTGGGCTATTTCGTCTCCGACAGCGGCGCGCGGCTGCTGATCTGCGATCCCGCCCGCGCCGAGGCGCTGCGACCCGTGGCGGCGGGGGCGGGCGCGGCGATGCTGACGCTGGGGGCGGACGGGGCGGGCACGCTGGCCGAGGCCGCGGCAGGCCAGCCCGAGAGCTTCGACACGGTGGCGCGGCGCGGGGAGGACCTGGCCGGCCTGCTCTACACCTCGGGCACGACCGGCCGCTCCAAGGGGGCGATGATGACGCAGACGAACCTCCTGTCCAACGCCGAGGTGCTGGTGGATTACTGGCGCTTCACCGAGGCGGATGTTCTGCTCCACGCGCTGCCGATCTTTCACACCCATGGCCTGTTCGTCGCGACCAACGTGATGCTGCTGGCGGGCGGGCCGATGATCTTTCTGCCGAAATTCGATCTCGACCAGGTGATTGCGCACCTGCCGCGCGCCACCGCGATGATGGGCGTGCCCACCTTCTACACCCGCCTGCTGGATGATCCGCGCCTGACCCGCGATCTGGTGGCGCATATGCGGCTCTTCATCTCGGGTTCCGCCCCGCTTCTGGCGGAAACGCATGAGGCCTTCGCGGCGCGCACCGGCCATCGCATCCTCGAACGCTACGGCATGACCGAGACCAACATGAACACCTCCAACCCCTATGAGGGCGCGCGGCGCGCGGGCACCGTGGGCTTTCCGCTGCCGGGGGTGGAACTCAGGATCACCGATCCCGAGACCGGCGCCGAATTGCCCCAGGGCGAGGTCGGCATGATCGAGGTGCGGGGGCCGAACGTGTTCAAGGGCTACTGGAACATGCCCGAAAAGACCGCCGAGGAATTGCGCGAGAACGGTTTCTTCATCACCGGCGATATCGGCGTGATCGACGCGCGCGGCTATGTCTCGATCGTGGGCCGCGCAAAGGATCTCATCATCTCGGGCGGCTACAACATCTACCCCAAGGAGATCGAGCTGCTGCTCGACGAACAGCCCGGCGTTCTGGAAAGCGCGGTGGTGGGCGTGCCGCATCCCGATTTCGGCGAGGCGGTGCTGGGCTTCATCGTGCCGCAGAAGGGGGCCGCGCCCGATCCTGACGCGATCATGGCGGCGGTGGGGCCGCGCCTTGCGCGGTTCAAGCATCCCCGCCGTCTCATCGTGCTCGACGAATTGCCCCGCAACACGATGGGCAAGGTGCAAAAGAACGTGCTGCGCGCGGAATATCGCGGGCTGTTTGCGGCCGGGTGAGGCCCGCGCGCGCATTGCGCTCGGGTCATGGCGAGTCCTCGGGTCGGAAACCCTCGGGGATGCGGTCGATCCCGTCGAGCATCAGATCGGCCATGACCTCGGCCACCCCGGGCGCCATGCCAAAGCCGATCTTGAACCCGCCATTGGCGATGAACTGACCCGCGCGCAAGGGATGCGCCCCCAGCATCGGCGCGCGGCTGCGGGTGCGCGGGCGCAGCCCCGCCCATCTCTCGATCACCGGCGCCCGGGCCAGCACCGGCAGGGCGGCGCGCGCGGCGGCGATCACCGCGTCGAGACGGGCATCGGTGGCGTGGGCGTCGGTCCAGTCACGCTCGGAGGTGGAGCCGATGGCCACGGTCCCGTCCGCATGTGGCACGATATGGACGCCATTCGCAAAGACCTGCGGCAGGTCGCGCGCGTCGAATTGCAAAAGCGCCGCCTGTCCCTTCACGCCGCTGCCGACGATGCGCGCGCGCCCGGCGTTCATCTCTTCCAGCCCCGCCACCCCCGTGGCCCAGAGGATGCGCCCCTCCTGCGTGCCCTCACGGACCACCTCGGCCCCCTTGCTGCGCAGGGCCGCCACCAGCGCGGCACAGGCCCGGCGCGGATGGAGCCGCGCGCTCAGCGTGTCGCGGATGACAAACCCGGTCGCGCTCTCGGGGCACCAGCCGCCCGCGGCCGGTTCCACCCGCCAGAGGGCCTTGCCCTGCCAGAGCGCCGCGGCGCTCACCTCCCGCCCCCGCGCCAGCGCCAGCGCCGCCGCGTCGGCCACCGGCTGCACCCGCCCGAGCCGCGCATAGCCCGGCGAGACGCCCCCCGCCGCCTCCACCCCGGCCCAGAACGCCTCGGCCATCATCAGGCTCTCGAACTGGAACGCCTTCTTGGCGTTCCAGTTTTCCGGCACATGCGGGGCGAGCGCGCCGACCAGCCCGCCCGAGGCCCCCGCACCGGGCCCGGCCGGGTCGATCACCCGCACGCGCGCGCCGCGCCGCGCACAAACCCAGGCAGTGGCCAGCCCGATGATCCCCGCCCCCATCACCGTGATGTCGGTCATTGCCAAATCCCTCGCCCGCCGTCATGCTGCCCGCGCGTTCTAGCGGAGTGTCCGATGCAGGACCAGCACGCCCCCCTTCTGTGGCGCGATGGCGAGGTGCCGGTCTCGGCGCGCTTTGACGATCCCTATTTCAGCCTCGAGAACGGGCTGGCCGAAACGCGGCATGTGTTTCTCGCGGGCAACGATCTGCCTGCGCGGTTCAGGGACGGGTTTCACATCGCCGAACTGGGATTCGGCACCGGCCTCAACCTGCTGGCCACGCTTCACGCCTGGCGGGCCGCTGGCGTGGCGGGGCGGTTGCGCCTTACCTCCTTCGAGGCCTTTCCCATGGCCCCGCAGGACATGCGCCGTGCGCAGGCCCGTTTTGCCGAGCTTGCCGAACTCGCCGCCGAACTGGCCCCTCATTGGCGGGGGGGCGCGCAGGAGATCGTCCTGCCGGACCTGCATTTCACGCTGATCAAAGGCGACGCGCGCATCACGCTCAGGGATTGGCCGCATGAGGCCGATGCGTGGTTTCTCGATGGTTTCTCCCCCGCGAAGAACCCCGAGATGTGGCAGCCCGATCTCATGGCCGAGGTCGCCCACCACACCGCGCCGGGCGGCACGGCCGCCACCTATACGGCGGCCGGTTTCGTGCGGCGGGGCCTGGAGGCGGCGGGATTTTCTGTCAGCCGTGTTCCGGGCTACGGGCGCAAACGCCACATGACACAGGCAAGACTGGCAGGACGATGACCGATCAGAACATTCGCCTCGGCATCGGGCTCATGGTGCTCACCACCCTCATCTTTGCGGTGCAGGACGGCATCTCGCGCCATCTGGCGGCGGAATACAATGTCTTCATGGTGGTGATGATCCGCTACTGGTTCTTCGCCGCCTTCGTCGTTGCGATCGCGGCGCGCAAGGCGGGCGGGCTGCGCGCCGCGGCCACCACCGCACAGCCGGTGATGCAGGGATTCCGGGCGTTGCTGCTGGTGGCCGAGATCTGCGTGATGATCACCGGCTTTACCCTGCTGGGCCTGGTCGAGAGCCACGCGGTTTTCGCCTGCTATCCGCTGCTGGTGGCCGCGCTCTCGGGGCCGGTGCTGGGCGAGCGCGTGGGCTGGCGGCGCTGGGCGGCGATCGCGGTGGGCTTTGTCGGGGTGGTGATCATTCTGGAGCCGGGCTTCGGCGTGTTCCAGCCCGCGGCCGTCGTGCCGTTCATCGCGGCGCTCATGTTCGCGCTCTACGGGTTGCTCACGCGGTTTGTCGCGCGGCGCGACACGGCGGCGACCTCGTTCTTCTGGACCGGCACCGTCGGCGCGCTGGCCACGACCGCCGTGGGCGCCTGGTTCTGGGAACCGATGAGCGGCCCCGACTGGGCCTGGATGGGCGCGCTCTGCATCACCGGGGCGGCGGGGCATTTCACCCTGATCAAGTGCTACGAGGTCGCCGAGGCAAGCGCGGTGCAGCCCTTTGCCTATCTGCAACTGGTGTTTTCCGGCGCCATCGGCCTGCTGGTCTTTGCCGAGACGATCCGCCTCAACGTGGCGCTCGGCGCGGCGCTGATCGTGGCGGCGGGGCTGTTCACGCTCTGGCGGCAGCGGGTGGCGCGATGACCCCCGCGCGCGCGGCTCAGTCGATCGCAACGGCGAATCCGCTGCCGCGCAGCTCCTGCGGAAATGACCGCGGCAGGGCTGCCCGGCCGAGCCGCGCGCGATAGGCGGGCAGGCTCTCGGTCACGCGCATGACATAGTTGCGCGTCTCGCGAAATGGGATGTGCTCGATCCAGTCGATCACCCCCTCCGCATCGAGGGCGCGCGGATCGCCGAATTCGTCGATCCACCGCGCCGCGCGCTGCGGCCCGGCATTGTAGCCCACCGCGATCAGCACCGGATTGCCGCCGAACCGCGCGGCAAGTCCCGCGAGATAGGCAGCGCCCAGCCGCGCGTTATAGGCCCAGTCATCGATGAGCCGCGCGGGATCATGGGCAAGGCCAAGCTCCGCCGCCACCTCGCGCGCCGTGGCCGGCATGATCTGCATGAGACCCCGCGCGCCGGCCGGGCTGATTGCCGCGGGGTTGAATTCGCTCTCGCGCCGCGCGATGGCGAGCGCCCATTCCATCGGCGCCGCCAGGTCCATCGCCGTCATCGGGTGGAGCGGGTAATAGGGGGCGGCGACGACGATCCCGCGCTCCGCCGCCGCCTTGGCCAGCAGGACCTGAAGATGGGGCTGCCCCAGCTCGTCGAGCATCGCGCCCATCTGGCCAATACCCCGCCGGTCGAGCCCCTCGGCGAGGTGAAGAAAGAACCGCCGCGCAAGCCCCGTATCGCCCATGCGCAGGGCCAGCGTGGCGATCTCGTGCAGATCGCTTGCCACGAAATCCGCCCCGCGCCAGTCGGCAAATGCCTCTTGCCCCGCGAGCGGCGCGGTCACGTCCACGCCCGCGCGCTCTGCGGCCAGCAGCCCGTAAAAGCTCGTGGCGTGCGCGGCCCCTTCTTCATAGGCGTGCTGCGCGGCCTCGGCGTCGCCCCCGGCCTCGAGCGCGCGGCCCAGCCAGTAGCCCGCCCGCCCCAGCGAGATCGGCGTCGAGACGGCGGCGCGAAACCGCTGGAAATGATCGAGCGCGAGATCGGGCGCAGCGAGATGGCGCAGCGCGATATAGCCGGCGAGCCATTCCAGATCGGCATGGTTCGCCCCCTCGGCAAGCTGGTGCAGCGCCGCCAGCTCATAGGCGAGCGTCACCTCGCCCGCGCGCATCATCTGCCGCGCCAGCGCGCGCCGCCAGCTTGCCCAGCGCTCGGGCTCGCCCAGCCCGCCCCTGATCCGGCTCTGGCGCAGGAGCACGGCAATCGCATCCTCGGCCGCGCCCTTGAGATGGTGGGTGAAGCTCTCGAAGGCGATGCCGGGATCGTCACGCAGCGCGGCGGGGATATCGCGCACCCCCTCGCGCGCCACGCGCAGGCGCGTCTCGGCGCGCAGGCGCGCCGCCTCATCGACGAGCGGCAGCATGAGGGCCACATCGCTCAGCCCGCGCCAGAGCGCCATATCCAGCCGCGCCGCGTGATGGGGGGCCAGAAGCGGGCCGAATTCGCGCAGGAAATCGTCATGTTCCGCCTCGGTCAGGTCGAGCGTGCGCCAGGCCAGCACGATGCCCGCCTCCGCCTCGCCCACCCGCCCCCGCGCCAGGAGCGCGCGCGCGAGGCTGAGCGCGCCGGTCCCGGTCTGCGGCACGGCGCCCTCATAGAAGGCGAGCACCTCGTCCGAACCGCCAGCGGCCATCGCCGCCTCGCTCTGCGCGCGCAGGTGGTCGAGGCCCGGCCAGTGCCCGAAACGCGCAAGAAAATCGAGGATTTCAGCAGGCTCTCCCAGCCCCGCGCGCAGCCGATGCCATTCGATCAGCGTCACCGCCGCCGGCCCCTCGCGCGCGGCCAGCCGCGCCGCCACCTCCCAGCGCCCGCCCTGCATCGCAACCAGAGCCGAGGCCAGCGGACGCGGGGCCACACGCGGCAGATCGGCGGCATATGCCGTGACAGGCGCCGCGCCAAGCATCAAAACCATCAGCAGGATGCGCAACATCTCTTGCCTTTTTCGCCACGAATGGGGATAGACGACCCCAGCCTAATCGGCCCCGCGCCCATGGTCCACTCACGATCGGGCCAGGGGCCATTTCTTGCGAACCCGACCCTATCCTGCGACCCCAAGGAGCGTGCCATGTTCAGAGGATCCTTTCCCGCCCTCGTCACGCCGTTCACGAACGGCAAAGTCGATTGGGACACGCTCGGCAAACTCGTGGAATGGCATATCGGCGAGGGGAGCCATGGCCTCGTGCCCGTGGGCACCACCGGCGAGAGCCCAACGCTCACCCATGAAGAGCACGAGCGCGTGATCGAGGAAGTCGTGCGCGTGGCCGCCGGCCGCCTCCCGGTGATCGCGGGGGCGGGCTCGAACAACACGCTCGAGGCGATTCGCTTCATGCGCCACGCGGCGGAGGTGGGCGCCGATGCCGCCCTCGTCGTCACACCCTATTACAACAAGCCGACACAGGCGGGCCTCATCGCGCATTTCACCGCGCTGCACGATTGCTGCGACCTGCCGATCATCATCTACAACATTCCCGGCCGCTCGGCGGTGGACATGACCCCCGAAACGCTGGGCCGCCTCGCGCAACTGCCGCGCATCATCGGGGTCAAGGACGCAACCGGCGATCTCGCCCGCGTCTGCGCCCAGCGCATCACCTGCGGCAAGGACTTCCTCCAGATCTCGGGCGAGGATGCGACCGCGCATGGATTCAACGCCCAGGGCGGCGTCGGCGTGATCTCGGTCACCGCCAATGTCGCGCCGAAACTGGTGGCGCAGGTGCAGGAGGCGACGCTTGCGGGCGACTATGCCACCGCACTCGAATTGCAGGACCGGCTCATGCCGCTGCATCGCGCGATCTTCGTCGAACCGGGAGTCGTCGGCGTGAAATACGCCATGTCGCTCCTCGGCCTGTGCCACGAGGAGGTGCGCCTGCCGCTCACGGGCCTCGGCGACACGACCCGGGCGCTGGTCAAGGACGCGCTGCGCCACGCCGGCCTGCTCGACTGAAGCGGCTTCATCTTTCCCGAAATACTCCCGCCGGAGGCTCCGGCGGCGGGGTTCAGGACCCCCGCCGGATATCCGCGCCCAGCCCCGCCATGAGCGCCTCGAAGCCCGGGAACGAGGTGGCGATGGGGCTGGCGTCATCGACGCTGACCGGGGCCTGCGCGGCCATGCCCATCACCAGGAATGACATGGCGATGCGGTGATCGAGATGGCTGGCGCAGCTCTGCCCGCCCGGCACGTTGCCATGCCCCAGCCCATGCACGATCCACCAGTCGGGCCCGTCCTCGACCTCGACACCGCCCGCGCGCAGCCCCGCCGCCATGACGGCGATCCGGTCGCTTTCCTTGACGCGCAATTCCCTGACCCCGCGCATGACGGTCGGCCCTTCGGCAAAGGCCGCCACCACCGACAGCACCGGGTATTCGTCGATCATGCTCGCCGCGCGTCCGGGCGGCACCTCGATACCCTTGAGGTCCGGGGAGAAACGCGCGCGCAGATCGGCCACCGGCTCGCCGCCCTCCTCGCGCAGGTTCTCGTAAGCAAGGTCCGCCCCCATCTCGCGCAGCGTCTCGAACAGGCCCGCGCGCGTGGGATTGAGCCCGATATTGGGCACCAGCACATCCGATCCCGGCACGATCAGCGCCGCGCAGACCGGAAAGGCCGCCGAAGAGGGATCGCGTGGCACGGCGATGGTTTGCGGGCGCAATTCGGGCTGGCCGGTGAGCGTGATGACCCGGCCCTCGGGCGTGTCCTCGGTGGTGATCGTGGCCCCGAAACCCGCGAGCATCCGCTCGGTATGATCGCGCGTCGCCTCGCGCTCGATCACCACCGTCTCGCCCGGCGCGTTCAGCCCCGCCAGCAGCACCGCCGATTTCACCTGCGCCGAGGGCACCGGCACCGCGTAGCGCACCGGCACGGGGTCTTCGGCGCCGACGATGGTCATCGGCAGCCGCCCGCCCGACCGCCCCACCGCCCGCGCGCCAAAGCGCGCCAGCGGATCGGTCACGCGCGCCATCGGGCGCTTGTTGAGGCTGGCATCCCCGGTAAAGGTGGCGGTGACGGGTGATGTCGCCATCGCCCCCATGATGAGCCGCACGCCGGTGCCGGAATTGCCGCAGTCGATCACCTGATCCGGCTCGGCAAAGCCACCCACGCCCACGCCATGCACGCGCCATGTGCCACCCGCGTCGCGCGTCACCCCGGCCCCGAAGACGCGCATCGCCTTGGCGGTATCGAGCACGTCCTGCCCTTCCAGCAGCCCGGTGATCACCGTCTCGCCCACCGCGAGCGCGCCGAGAATGAGCGCGCGATGCGAGATCGACTTGTCCCCCGGCACCTCCGCCGTGCCGACAAGCGGACCGCCGCGCTGCGAGGTCATGGGGATCGGGGTGCCGTGGCCGGACATGGGCGCTCCTGCAATGACAATCGCCCGCCTGATAGCGCAGGCGGGCGATGCCGTCCATGGGGCAGGCGCAGCTCAGTCCACGTCGAATTCGAGGGGGCGGATCTGCTGGAACTTGCCGGTCGCCTCGAGCGCCGCAAGCGCCTCGGCGGGCACCGGCTCGTCCGCGTAGAGCAGCGCGATCGCCTCGCCGCCGGCCTCGGCGCGGCCGAGGGTGAAATTGGCGATGTTGACGCCGTTCTCGCCCATGATCTGCCCCAGCGTGCCGATGATGCCCGGCACGTCCACATTGGTGGTATAGACCATGTGCCGCCCGATCTCGGCATCGATGTTGATGCCCTTGATCTGGATAAAGCGCGGCTTGCCATCGCTGAACACCGTGCCGCCGACCGAACGCTCGCGCTTGTCGGTCACCACGGTGATCTTGACATAGCCCTCGAAGGCGCCCGACTTGTCCTGCCGTGTGGTCGAAATCTTCACCCCGCGTTCGCGCGCGACGATCGGCGCGGAGACCATGTTCACCTCCGGGTTCACCGATTTCATGATCCCCGCCATGGCCGCCGAGGTCAGCGCGCCGAGATTCATCTCCGAGGCCACCCCGTCAAAGAGGATGTTGACGGCCTTGATCGGCTCGTCGGTCATCTGGCCCACGAAATTGCCCAGATGCCCGGCCAGCTTGATCCACGGCCCCATGACCTTTGCCTCCTCGGCCGTCACCGAGGGCATGTTGAGCGCATTGGTCACGGCGCCGGTCAGCAGGTAATCCGACATCTGCTCGGCCACCTGTAGCGCCACGTTTTCCTGCGCCTCGGTGGTGGCCGCGCCCAGATGCGGCGTGCAGACCACATTGGGCAGGCCGAAGAGCGGGTTCTCGATCGCGGGCTCGACGCTGAACACGTCGAACCCCGCCCCCGCCACATGGCCGGATTTCAGCAGCTCGGCGAGCGCCTCCTCGTCCACCAGCCCGCCGCGCGCACAGTTGATGACGCGCACGCCCTTCTTCGTCTTCCCGAGCGCCTCGCGGCTGAGGATATTGCGGGTCTGATCGGTCAGCGGCACGTGCAGGGTGATGAAATCCGCGCGCCTGAGCAACTCATCGAGTTCGACCTTCTCCACCTGCATCTGGTCGGCCTTTTCCTGCCCGAGATAGGGATCATAGGCGATGACCTTCATCTTCAGGCCCCGCGCCCGGTCGCAGACGATGCCGCCGATATTGCCGGCGCCGATCACGCCCAGCACCTTGCCGGTGAGTTCCACCCCCATGAAGCGCGATTTCTCCCACTTGCCGGCATGGGTGGAGGCGCTCGCCTCGGGGATCTGGCGCGCCACGGCGAACATCAGCGCGATGGCATGTTCGGCGGTGGTGATCATGTTGCCAAACGGCGTGTTCATCACGATCACGCCCTTGCGCGAGGCCGCGTCCTTGTCGATATTGTCGGTGCCGATCCCGGCACGGCCGATCACCTTGAGATTGGTGGCAGCGTCGAGGATCTTCTCGGTGACCTTGGTGGCCGAGCGGATGGCGAGGCCGTCATACTGGCCGATCACCTCGGCGAGGCGATCCTTGTCCTTGCCCAGATCGGGCAGATAATCCACCTCGACGCCGCGATCGCGAAAGATCTGCACGGCGGTCTCGGAGAGCTTGTCGGATACGAGAACCCTGGGAGCCATTGTTCTGGTCCTTTGATGAAACATTTCGGGGAAGGGCCCGAATTCCCGGGGGGGAATTCGGACCGATTTCTTTTCAGGAAATCGGCGTCACGTCGTCCCGGACTGCGCCGCGATTTCAGCCTCAAAGGCCCATTCGATCCAGGGCATGAGGGCGGCCACATCCGCCGTCTCGACCGTGCCGCCGCACCAGATGCGCAGCCCCGGCGGTGCGTCGCGATAGGCCCCGATATCGAGGGCCACGCCCTCCGCCTCGAGCCGCTTGGCCACCGCCTTGGCAAAGCCCGCGCCGTCCGTGATGCGCGCATCGGTGAACCTCAGGCACACCGAGGTGTTGGAGCGGATCGCCGGATCGGCCGCGAGAAAGCCGAGCCAGTCGCGCCCGGCCACGAAATCCGCCACCGCCGCGAGATTGGCATCGGCGCGCGCCTTGAGGCCCGCAAGCCCGCCCACCGACCGCGCCCAGTCGAGCGCGACAAGGTAATCCTCGACCGCCAGCATCGACGGCGTGTTGATCGTCTCGCCCACGAAAATGCCCTCGATGAGCTTGCCGCCCTTGGTCAGGCGGAAGATCTTCGGCAGCGGCCAGGCCGGCGTGTAGCTTTCCAGCCGTTCCACCGCGCGCGGGCTGAGCACCAGCATCCCGTGCGCCGCCTCGCCGCCCAGCACCTTCTGCCAGCTGAACGTGGTCACATCGAGCTTGTCCCAGGGCAGGTCCTGCGCGAAGGCGGCCGAGGTGGCGTCGCAGATCGTCAGCCCCGCGCGCTCCGCCTTGATCCAGTCGCCATTCGGGACCCGCACGCCCGAAGTGGTGCCGTTCCAGGTGAACACCACGTCATTGTCGGTATCGACCGAGGCCAGATCGACGATCTCGCCATAATCGGCGGTCTTCACCTTCGCGTCGAGCTTGAGCTGCTTGACCACATCGGTGACCCAGCCCGCGCCAAAGCTCTCCCAGGCCAGCATTTCCACGGGCCGCGCGCCCAGGAGCGACCACATCGCCATTTCCACGGCACCCGTGTCGGAGGCGGGCACGATGCCGATGCGATAGTCGTCGGGGATGCCGAGGATCTCGCGCGTGCCCTCGATCGCCGCCTTGAGCCGCGCCTTGCCGACAGCGGCCCGGTGCGAACGCCCGAGCGGGGCATCGGCGAGCATGTCCAGCGCGTATCCGGGGAACTTGGCACAGGGGCCAGAGGAGAAACGCGGATTGACCGGCCGCGCGCCGGGCTTTGCAATAGCCATGTAGCTACCCTTCCAGATAAGCGCCCCTCGTTGGGGAGGGGTGTCCCGCCTGCGCCCCTAATCGAGGCTGCCCGCGAAGGCAAGCGAAAACCCGCCCTGCGGCATCTTGGAACGCGGGCGCGACCGCCCCGCCGCGCCGCGCGCCTGTCACGGCGATGTCACGGCGATGTCGAAAAGTCTGGGAATTGTGCAAGGGTTGCGTATATGCTCGATTTTCAGGCGGTGATGACCCGCGACCGGGCCTGTCCCCGCATCCCGCTGGAAGCGCGCGCCCGTCTCGTGTTTCCCTGAGGGACAACACGGGGAGAGCCGATGAGCGCGACGGAAATCTTCGACGAGATGTGGGGAACGGACGGGCAGCTTCGCGCGCCCTATAGCGGTTTTCACGACTGGTTCGACAACGAGGATCCCGGGCGCCTGCGCGCCAAGCAGCGCGAGGCCGAGGAGCTGTTCCGCCTCACCGGCATCACCTTCAACGTCTATGGCAAGGCCGAGGCCGAGGAACGGCTGATTCCCTTCGACATCATCCCGCGGATCATCTCGGGGCTGGAATGGACCCGCCTCTCGCGCGGGATCGAGCAGCGCGTCCGCGCCATCAACGCATTCCTCCACGACATCTACCACCGCCAGGAAATCGTCAAGGCGGGGCGCATCCCCGAGGAGATGATCCGCCGCAACGCAGCCTTCCTGCCGCACATGATCGGGGTGGAGCCACCCGGCGGCGTCTATACCCATATCGTCGGCATCGACCTCGTGCGCACCGGGCCGGGCGAGTTCTTCGTGCTCGAGGACAATGCCCGCACGCCCTCGGGCGTGAGCTACATGCTGGAAAACCGCGAGACCATGCTGCGCATGTTCCCCGAGCTTTTCCTGCGCAACCGGGTGCGGCCGGTGCAGACCTATCCGTTCGATCTGCGCCGCTCGCTCGCCGCCTGTGCGCCCGCCTGCGCCGAGGGCGATCCGGTGGTCGCGGTGCTGACGCCGGGGATCTTCAATTCGGCCTATTTCGAACACGCCTTCCTCGCCGATCAGATGGGGGTGGAACTGGTCGAGGGGCACGACCTGCGGGTGGTCGATGGCCGCGTGGCGATGCGCACGACCCGCGGATACAAGCCCATCGACGTGCTCTATCGCCGGGTGGACGACGATTTTCTCGACCCGCTCAATTTCAACCCCGAGAGCGCGCTTGGCGTGCCGGGCATCATGGATGTCTATCGCGCCGGCGGCATCACCATCGCCAATGCGCCGGGCACGGGCATCGCCGACGACAAGGCGATCTACAGCTACATGCCCGAAATCGTCGAATTCTACACCGGCGAGCGGCCGATCCTGCAGAACGTCCAGACCTGGCGCTGTTCGGAGGCCGACGCCCTGGCCTATGTGCTCGACCATCTCGAGGATCTGGTGGTCAAGGAGGTGCACGGATCGGGCGGCTACGGCATGTTGATCGGCCCCACCGCGAGCCGCAAGGAAATCGCCACCTTTCGCCGCAAGCTCACGGCGCGGCCCGGCAATTACATCGCGCAGCCCACGCTCAGCCTCTCGACGGTGCCGGTCTTCTCGCGCGCGGGGCTCGCGCCGCGCCATGTGGACCTGCGCCCCTTCGTGCTGGTCAGCCCGGGCCGGATCAACGTCACCCCCGGAGGGCTCACACGGGTGGCGCTCAAGAAGGGATCGCTCGTGGTCAACTCGTCGCAGGGCGGGGGCACCAAGGACACCTGGGTGCTGGAGGACTGAGCGCGATGCTGGGAAAAACCGCCAATGGCCTGTTCTGGATGTCGCGCTATCTCGAGCGCGCCGAGAACACCACCCGCCTGATCGAGACCGGACAGCGCCTCGCGCTGACCCGGCTCGGCGACGATGCGCGCGAATGGGCCTCGGTGCTGCAATCCGCGGGCAGCTACCCGGCCTTCATGGCCTCGCATGAGGAGCTGACCAAGGAGGCGGCGATCAACTGGATGCTGCGCGACCGGGACAACCCGTCCTCGATCCGCGCCTGCATCGAATCGGCCCGCCAGAATGCCCGGCTGGTGCGCACGGCGATCACCGGAGAGGCGTGGGAGGCGATCAACGCCGCCTACATGACCGCCAGGGAGAGCCTCGCGCGCAAGGTGACCGATCGCGACCTGCCCGAGGTGCTGCAACGGCTGCGGCAGGGCACCGCGCTGGTGCGCGGCATGATCCTGGGCACGATGATGCGCACCGAGGCCTTCGATTTCCAGCGCATCGGCACCTTTCTCGAGCGCGCCGATTACACCGCGCGGATCCTCGACGTGAAATATTACGTGCTGCTCCCCTCGGTCAGCGCGGTCGGCTCCACCCTCGACAATGTCCACTGGGAAAGCATCCTGCGCGCGGTTTCGGGGCGCGGCGGGTTCCGCGTGGAATACGGGGCCAGCGGCGGGCCGCGCGAGATCGTGCATTTCCTCGTGCTCGACCGGCGGATGCCGCGCAGCCTCGCCTTCTGCGTCGGCAAGATCGAGGACAACCTGCGCTATCTCGACCCCGAGGGGCGCACGGACTCGTTGCAGAAGGTGCGCGCGCTCAGGGCGCAGTATCTGTCGCACGATGTCGCGGCGGTCTTTGATTACGGGCTGCACGAGTTCATCCAGAGCGTCCTTTCGGCGCTTGGCGATGTGGCGGTGCAGATCGAACGCGATTTCCGATTCTATGAGTGAGAACGATGCAGCTCGAGATCCACCACGCCACGCGCTACCGCTTTGCCGCCCCCGTCACCTTTGCGCTGCAACAGGTGCGCAAGACCCCCAAGAGCACGCCCCACCAGAGCGTGCGCGACTGGAGCACCGAGATCACCGGCGGCACCCGGCAACTGATCTTCGAGGACCACCACAACAACGTGGTCGAGCTCGTGAGCCTCGAACGCGACACCACCGAAATCACCGTCACCTCGCGCGGGCGCGTGGCGCTCGAGGACAATCACGGCATCGTCGGGCGGCATCGCGGGCCTGCGCCGCTCTGGCTCTATCTGACGCAGACCGCACGCACCCGGCCGGGGCCGCGCGTGCGCGAGATCGTGCAGGGCATCCCCGGCGAGACCACGCTTGAGCGGCTGCACGCGCTCTCGGCGCGCATCCGCGAGGCCGTGGCCTACGAGATCGGCGCCTCGCATCCCGACTGGGGCGCGGAGGAGGCTCTCGAGGCGGGGCGCGGCGTCTGTCAGGATCACGCCCATGTCCTTGTCGCCTGCGCGCGGCAGGCGGACATCCCGGCGCGCTATGTCTCGGGTTATCTCATGCTCGACGACCGCAGCACACAGGACGCCATGCACGCCTGGGCCGAGGCGCATGTCGAGGGGCTGGGATGGGTCGGATTTGATGTCTCGAACGGGATTTCCCCCGATACGCGCTATGTGCGCGTGGCGACGGGGCTGGACTATGGCGACGCCGCTCCGGTATCGGGGATGCGGATCGGGGGGGCCGCCGAGGTTCTCGAGGTCCGGATCGACGTTTCGCAGCAGTGAGGCCCCGATGACCTATTGCGTTGGCATGATGCTCCGGCGGGGGCTCGTGTTCATGTCCGACACCCGGACCAATGCCGGGCTCGACAATATTTCGACGTTCCGGAAGATGACCGTCTGGGAGGCGCCGGGCGAGCGGGTGATCACGCTGCTGTCCTCGGGCAATCTCGCCACCACGCAGGCGGTGGTGAGCCTTCTGGACGAACGCACCAAGGCCCATGAGGACCGTGCGCCGACGCTGCTCGGCGTGCCCACGATGTTCCAGGCCGCGCGGCTGGTGGCCGACACGCTGCGCGAGGTGATCGCCCTGCACCGCGAGGCCGGGCAGGAAGCCGACAGCGCGTTTCGCGCCACCCTCATCCTCGGTGGGCAGATCGCCGGCGGCGCGCCGCGCCTGTTCCTGATCTATCCCGAGGGCAATTTCATCGAGGCAAGCGAGGACACGCCGTTTTTCCAGATCGGCGAGACGAAATACGGCCGCCCCATCCTCGTGCGGGCCTACGATCCCGAAATGAGCTTTGCGGCGGCGATGAAACTTCTTCTGGTGAGCTTCGATTCGACGCTCAAGGCCAATCTCTCGGTCGGCGCGCCCTTCGATTATCACCTCTACGAGACAGACAGTCTGCGGGCCGGGCCACAAGGCCGGATCGAGCTCGACGATCCATATTACCGCGACATCGCCGAACGATGGGGCGCGGCGTTGCGGGAGGCGCTCGACGGGCTGCCGGATTTCGAACTGACCCCCGCCTGAGCCCCGCGCCTCAGCGCATGGCCTCGATCAGAACCTCATCCCCGGCCCCGCCGATCAGCCGCAGCGCGCCATCCCCGGCGACATCGAATCGCCGCACCTGTTCGAGCGCGTCGAGCATCGCGCGTTCCTGCGCCATCAGCGTTTCGGGACAGGCCATCAGCGTCGAGCCGAGCGCCCCGAACTGAAGCCCCTCCCCGGTCAGCGTGAACCCGCCCACGAAGCGATTGCAGCCGGTGCTGCCGGCCACGCGCGCGGGCGCGAGGAAGGTGATGGAGACACGCTCGGCCGCCTCGGGCGCCTCCCCGCCGATCGCGGTGACCTGCCAGGTCGCCCCGGTCAGAAGGTCACGCGGATCGCCGCCGCAACCGTCGAGCACGCGCTCCCCGAGGGTGAGCACCGCCTTGTCGGGATGCGGCATCCCGGTGGCGGCATCACGGCAGAGCGTCTCGGTGATGCGCAGGCTCGCCTCGGCCTCGGGCATGTCGAAGACATAGGCGCCGGGCACCACCCCGACCTGCGGGCGCGCCGCCTCACGGCGCAGCTCGCCGTAATCGGCGACGATCTCGGCGCGCTCCTCGCCCAGATCGACATGCCAGCCCGGCTCGATCCCGCGCGCCCGGTAGGGGCGGCGCTCGGGCGGGGAAACCGCATGGCAGGCCGTCAGATCCTGCCCCGCGAGCCGGATCGTGAAGGCATCGCCCCTGGACCAGACTTCGGTTTCGGGTTCGGCCACTGCCGTGTAGCGCGCGCCCGATGCCGCGACCGCCGCGCGCAGCGCGATCTCCCGCCCCTCTGCGCGCAGCACCATCTCCTCGCCGAGGATACCCAGCGTGACATCCTGCTCCGCGCAGCTCACCTCGGTGACAAAGTCCAGCGGCGTCACCGGCGCAACCGGAATCGCCCCCAGATCGACCGGCTCGCTGCCCGCCGCGATGACCACATCCCGCACGATCCAGCGCACCGCACCATCGAGGCGGACCACCGCCGCCAGATCGCCGCGCAGCCCCGCGGGAATGGTGAGCGCAAAGGGCAGCACCTCCTGCTGGCCGCCCGCGCGGACCTGCGTTTCGCCGAGAATGGCCCCGAATCGCCCTTCTACCGCCACCTGCAAATCGGCCGCGGGCGGCAGGGCGATGCGTTGCGGGTAGTCGATTGCGCCGGTGATCACGCGGCTTCGTGCATCCTCGGCCAGCAGCGCCGGCGCATTCAGGAAAACGATGAGCCCGACAAGCGCCGTGAAGCGGGACATGGGTTTCTCCTTCTACGTCACCTTGCCGTCTCACCGCGTCACTGCGCGACGATGGCCCGAGCCTAGCCGCTCTGTCGCTCCGGGGCAATCGCGCGACCGCCCCGGCCCGGGCAGAGCGGCGCCGTGCCGGCTCATCCCCCGGCCAGCAATTCACGCGGGATGACAAAGCGCAGGGCCCGCCCCTCATGCCAGCCGAGCCCGCCCCAGTCCGCGAGGGGAAAACCCGCCACCAGCGTCGCCCCGGTCGGAAAGTCGTCAAAGCGCGGATGCGCGGGCGGTTCGACCAGAAGGCGCGCGGCGAATTCCGCGATGCCGGGATTGTGGCCGATCATCAGCACCGTTTCGGCCTCTGCCATGCGCAAAGCCGCCAGCATGTCCTCGGGTTCGGCCATGTAGAGGCTGGCAATCAGGCGCGGCGCGAGCGGCAGGCCGAGCCGCGCGCAGGTCTCCTGCGCGCGGGAGGCCGTCGAGCAGAGGATTTCCCCAGGCATCAGCCCCTCGGCCCGCAGCCAGTCGCCCAGCGCCCTTGCCGACCGCCGCCCGCGCTTGTTGAGAGGGCGGGCATGATCGGGGAGCGAGGGATCGCCCCAGTCGGATTTGGCGTGGCGCATCAGGATCAGGCGCTTCATGCGAAATACCCCATGTGAAACTCCGATTGCGCCTCTTGCCGGCATGTTGCCGACGGATCGGGCCGGCCGGGAGGCGGGGCCGGCTGGCGCAGGACGTGCCCGGCACAAGCGCAAGCGCGACCACGACCGCGAGGTGATGGGCGCGCGCCGCCGCGTCGATATGGGCCAGATCCGGCGCGCGCGCGCCCCATGTGCCATGTCGCCCTGTCCCTTGAGGCCTCGAAATTCGCTCCAGGCTTGGGCGCTGCGCCCATTGTGGTATTCCATGGGGTTGCTGATCAACCACGCAGAGAAGCAAACGGACAGGCGCAGGATAGGGCGGTTGAATCGGTTTGGCGAGGTGAAATACCTCATCCTCGATGCGCGCCACGAGAAGATACGCCATGCTGGCGTGCTGCGGGGCGGCGCGTTCATCACCTCCGACGACCACGCCGGGCCGCGCTGATCGAACCGGATGGTGCGCGCCGTCCAGCAGGAGCCAGAGCGCCGAACGGCCGGGGTGAGGGTCTCCCCAGCGAGGATTTCCTCCTGCGCCCTGTCAGCGCCATCCTCTTGGAAATAGACGAAAAACGGGCCTCGGCCACAAGAACCCGCATCACGTGGGAATGCCAGGATACGTGACCCGCTCGCAGCAAGATTTCCAGACCCCAGGTTGCGCAATCCGGAATCTTCGCATCGCGCAGGGATCGTTTTCAAATGATCATTCCGGGTCAGTTCTGAATGCAGACTGACAGCCTCACCGCGTCTTCATGGATTTCCCCTGCCACGACGCGGCGATCAGAACGGGAAGAAGATCGGGATCACCAGCACCGCCACCACCGCGAAGATCACGTTGAGCGGCAGCCCCACGACGAGGAAATCGCGGAACCTGTAGCCGCCCGCGCTGTAGACGAAGGTGTTGGTCTGATAGCCGATCGGGGTGGCAAAGCTCGCCGAGGCCGCGAACATCACCGCCATGATGAAGGGGCGCGGATCGAGGCCGAGCTGCACCGCCACCCCGATCACGATGGGGCCGATCAGGATCGCCACCGCGTTGTTGGTGACCATCTCGGTCAGCACGCTCGTCAGCACATAGACCGCGGCCAGGATCACCAGCGGGCCGAACCCGTCGAGCAGCCCCACCACCGTCTCGACGATGAGGCGCGCGGTGCCGGTCTGCTCCATCCCGAGGCTGACGCCGAGCATCCCGAAGATGAGAAAGAGGATGTGCCAGTCAATCGCGTCGAACGCCTCTTCGGGGTCGATGCAGCCGGTGATCATCACCACCACCGCGCCAATCACCGCCAGCCCGGCAATCGGCATGACGTTGAACGCGGCAAGGCCCATCACCGCGAAGATCGTGAGAATCGCGATCGGCGCCTTGGTGCGGCGCATCGCCTGTTCCGAAGGCGCGCTCAGGTTGACGATGCCGCCATCCTCCATCAGCCGCTGGATGCCCTCGGGCGGCCCTTCGAGCAGCAGCGTATCGGCAAATTGCAGCCGCACCTCGGGCAGGTCCTGGCTGATATTCTGCTCCTGGCGGTGCACGGCCATGAGATAGACACCGTATTTGCGCCGCAGCTTGAGATCCTTGATCGCCCGCCCGCGCAGGTGCGAATTGGGCCCGACACTGGCCTCCATGGTGATCGTGCGATCGGCCGTCACCGGCTCGAAGCCGCTGTCATCCATGCCGCGAAACTCGATCTCGCCGTTTTCCTTGAGGCCGAGGATCTCGCCCGTGTCGGTCTTGATCACCACCCGGTCGCCCGCCTCGAGCGTGAGCTCGTCGAGGTGCCGGCGCATCGACACCTCGCCGCGCACCACGTCGATGATCCGCGCGCCGGCGCGGTTGAACGGCAGATCCGCGAGCCGCTTGCCGACATATTTCGATCCGTGCGGGATGAGCAGGCGGGCGAGGAACTTGCGCTTGGTCTCCTGCCCCAGAACGCTGGCCAGCGAGGCGCGATCGGGCAGCAGGTAGCGCCCGGCAAGGAGCATGTAGAGCAGCCCCACCGTGGCAAAGACGAGCCCCGGCAGCGTCATCTCGAACATGGTGATCGGGGGCTGTCCCGCATCGCGCGCCACCCCGCTCATCAGGATGTTGGTCGAGGTGCCCACCAGCGTCAGCGTGCCCCCGAAAATGGCGGAAAAACTCAGCGGAATGAGCAGCTTGGACGAGGAGACCCCGATCGAGGAGGCGACCGAGATCATCACCGGCGTGAGCAGGATCACCACCGGCGTGTTGTTCATGAAGGCCGAGGCCCCCATCGCCCCCAGCATCATGAAGAGGATCGTGCGCAGGAACGATCCGCGCGCCTGCGCCCGCAGGAAACCGCCGATCATCTCGAGCACGCCGGTGCGCTCGAGCGCCGCCGAGATGATGAACATCATGGCGATGGTGATGGGCGCCGAAGAGCCGAACACCTTCAGGAAATCGCCCGTCTCGATGATCCCCGTCGCCAGCAGCGCCGCCGAGGCCCCGAGCGCCGTCACTTCGGGCGGGTAGACCTCCTTGAAGAAGCCGACAAAGACCACCGCCAGCAGCAGCAACACGAAAATCTGCTCGAATGTCATCGGCGATGGCACCTTTTCAAACCACGCGGCACCGCGCAGTAACAGCAGGACACCCCCGGATTTCAACCGGCAAGTGGGAAATCATTCCCCGCGCACGCGAAATTCCGTCCGCCATGGCACGGGGAACACGGGTGGCCGCCCCGATCAGCGCCTCAATGCAGGGTGAATTCCCCGGTCACGTTGCGCCATTCGCCGGGCGCGATCATCTTGCGATGGGTAAAGCGCACCGAATGCAGCGGCCCCTCGATCTCGCGCTGCCAGAATTCGATAAAGCCGAAGAGCCTCGGGTGATCGGGCGCGATATCGTAATCCTGCCAGATATAGCTGTTGAGCACGTTGCGATAATCGGGCATCCGGTAGAAGAATTCCGCCGTGGTCAGCCCATAGCCTTTCAGCAAGAGTTCGGTCTCTGATGTCTCCATGTCTCTGCTCCTGTCATTGCCTGACAAGGTGAGTTTGCCATGAAGAAATTACTTTTCAATGAAAACAGTATGTTATCACTCTCGATCCAAGGCTGCCACCGCGCCCGGCCCGGCGCCATTGCACCCCATATCATGGAACTGTTATAACCCCCCCAACAAGATATAGCGGCAGATCACAGGACCATCAAAACGTGAGCGATACGCCCCAACCCCCTGAAATCACCGGGGGAATCCCCGCCGAGCCGCCCGCGCATCACGGGCCTCACATCTCGATCACCCAGGAGATGAAGACCTCCTATCTCGATTACGCGATGAGCGTGATCGTGAGCCGCGCGATCCCTGACCTGCGCGACGGGCTCAAGCCCGTGCATCGCCGCATCCTCTATGCCATGCACGAGGGCGGCAACACCCATGACAAGCCCTATCGCAAATCGGCGCGTGCCGTCGGCGACGTGATGGGCAAATACCACCCCCATGGCGACAGCGCGATCTATGACGCGCTGGTGCGCATGGCGCAGGATTTCTCGATGTCGCTGCCGCTTCTGGATGGGCAGGGCAATTTCGGCTCGATGGACGGCGATAACGCGGCGGCCATGCGCTATACCGAGGTGCGCATGGCCCGGCCGGCCGCCTATCTCCTGGCCGATATCGAGAAGGAAACCGTCGATTTCCAGGACAATTACGACGGCAAGGACCGCGAGCCCACCGTCCTGCCCGCGCGTTTCCCCAACATGCTGGTCAATGGCGCGGGCGGCATCGCCGTCGGCATGGCGACCAACATTCCGCCGCACAATCTGGGCGAGGTGGTCGATGCCACGCTCGCGCTGATCGACGATCCCGAGCTCGAGACCGAGGATCTGATCCGCTACATCCCCGGCCCCGATTTCCCCACCGGCGGGCTGATGCTGGGCCGCTCGGGCGCGCGCAAGGCCTATCTGGAGGGGCGCGGCAGCGTCATCATCCGCGCCCGCACCCATGTCGAGGAATTGCGCAAGGATCGCTTTGCCATCGTCATCGACGAGATCCCCTATCAGGTGAACAAGGCCACGATGATCGAGCGCATCGCGGAGGCCGCGCGCGAGCGTCGCATCGAGGGCATCGCCCATGTCCAGGACGAGAGCGACCGCAACGGCGTGCGCGTGGTCATCGAGCTCAAGCGCGACGCCACCGCCGAGGTCGTGCTCAACCAGCTTTTCCGCTTCACGCCGATGCAGACCTCCTTTGGCTGCAACATGCTGGCGCTGAATGGCGGCAAGCCCGAACAACTGACGCTGCACCGCTTCCTGTCGCTCTTCATCCAGTTCCGCGAAGAGGTGGTCGCGCGGCGCACCGCTTTTGACCTGCGCCGCGCGCGCGAACGCGCCCATGTGCTCTGCGGCCTGGCGGTCGCGGTCTCGAACGTCGATGAGGTGGTGGCCACGATCCGCGCCTCGACTGATGCCGCCGAGGCGCGCGAGCGGCTGATGACGCGCCGCTGGCCGGCGGGCGAGATCCTGCCCTATATCGCGCTCATCGACGATCCCAGCCACCGCGCCAACGAGGACGGCACCTATAACCTCTCCGAGGTGCAGGCCCGCGCCATCCTCGATCTGCGCCTGCAACGCCTCACGCAACTGGGCGTGAAGGAGGTGACGGACGAGCTTCAGGAGCTTGCCGGCAAGATCAAGGACTACCTCGCCATCCTCGCCTCGCGCGAGCGGATCATGGCGATCATCGCCGACGAGCTGCGCGAGGTGCGCGAGCTTTTCGCCGTGCCACGCCGCACCGAGATCGTGGACTGGTCCGGCGACATGGAAGACGAAGACCTCATCGAGCGCGAGGAGATGGTCGTCACGATCACGCAGGGCGGCTATATCAAGCGCACCGCGCTCGCCGATTTCCGCGCGCAGAAGCGCGGCGGCAAGGGCCTCTCGGGCATGGCCACCAAGGACGAGGACGTGGTCACCGCGCTCTTTGTCGCCAACACGCACACGCCGCTGCTGGTCTTCACCACCGATGGCATGGTTTACAAGCTCAAGACCTGGCGCCTGCCGCAGGGCGGGCGCACCTCCAGGGGCAAGGCCATCGTGAACATCCTGCCGATCCCGGCGGGCGTGTCGGTGGCGGCCCTTCTGCCCGTGGACCGCGACGAGGCGGAATGGGACGACCTGCACATCGTCTTTGCCACCTCGGCGGGCGATGTGCGGCGCAATGCGCTCAGCGATTTCGTCAACGTCAAGCGCAACGGCAAGATCGCCATGGACCTGCCCGAAGGCGTCGAGCTGGTCGATGCGCGGATCTGCTCGGACGAGGATGACGTCATGCTCGTCACGGATTCCGGCCGCGCGATCCGCTTTTCGGTGGGTGATGTGCGTGTGTTCAAGGGGCGCAAGTCCACCGGCGTGCGCGGCATCCGGCTGATGAACGGCGACCGTGTGGTGTCGATGTCCGTGATCCGCCATTTCGAGGCCACGCCGGACGAGCGCGCGGCCTTTCTCAAGCGGTTCCGCGCCGAGTTCGGCGCCGATCCCGAGGAGGAGACGACCGATCCCGACGGCGGCGGCGATGCCGATGCCGCCCTGCCCGAGCCGCGCTATCAGGAGATGCTGGCGGCGCAGGATCTCATCCTCACCATCACCGCGCGCGGCACGGGCAAGCTCTCGTCCAGCCATGACTACCCCGTGCGCGGGCGCGGCGGGATGGGCGTGACGGCCATCGACAAGGCGATGCGCGGCGGCCCGCTGGTCGCCTCCTTCCCGGTCGCGCGCGAGGACCAGATCATGCTCGCCACCTCCACCGGCCAGTCGATCCGCGTGCCGGTCGAGGGGATTTCCTTCCGCTCGCGCGCGGCGGGCGGTGTGCGGGTGTTCAACACCGGCGCGGACGAGGTGGTCGTCTCGGTGGCGCGAATCGCCGAACAATCCGGCGAGGACGCAGGAGAGGAAGAGGGAGAGGAGGCAACCGGCTGAGACGCTCAGCCGGCGCGCCGCGCGATCCGCTCCTGGATGATCTCGGCCATGTATCGGGCCGGGGTCCCCGGGGTGACGCCGCCCACGCCCACCCGGCGCCCGACCCGCCACCAAAGCCCCGGCTCCCAGGCGAAGGGTGCGCTTCTGCGCAGCGTCAGGATGAACCCGTTCGAGGGCTTGAAGGCAAAGACGCCGCGATCCACCGCCACGATCGCCTCCATCGGCGCGACAAGGCGCCCGTCGCTCGAACGGAGCCCCTCAGGCCCCAGCTCGAGCCGCGCGGCGGTCGCCCGCCACATCCGCCACGCCGCCCAGAGCGCGACAAGGCCGATCCCCAGCTGGAACACGCGCCAGCCCGCCCCCGGCGAAAAGGCCAGCCCCATGTAGAGCAGGATCACCCCCAGCCCCGCGAGCGACCCCGTCCCGATGATCCGTCGCCCCGGCGACGCCGCGAGCACCGCGTCGATCCGCCCTTCCGTCACGGCCTGTCCCTCCCCGTTTCGCGCCCGCGCACAGCGCCCTTGCACCGGCGAACACGGATTGCCCCTGCCCGCGCGCGCCCCGCTCTCCTATATCCTTCACAAAGGAGAGTGACCATGTCCATCAGACCTGTTCTCGAAACCCGCCAGGCCACGCCCACGCTCGAGGGCGCGGGCGTGCACCTGCACCGCGCCTTCGGCTTTCACGATCCGACCGAGCTCGACCCGTTCCTGCTCTTCGACGATTTCCGCAACGACGATCCGGCGCGCTATGCCGGGGGATTTCCCTGGCATCCCCATCGCGGGATCGAGACGATCACCTATGTGCTCGCCGGCGAGGTCGATCACGGCGACAGCCTCGGCAATGCCGGCACGCTCGGCGCGGGCGATGTGCAGTGGATGACCGCCGGATCGGGCATCCTGCACCAGGAAATGCCACGCGGCGATGCGCGCGGGCGGATGCACGGCTTTCAGCTCTGGGCCAACCTGCCCGCCGCGCAGAAGATGTGCGCGCCGCGCTATCAGGACGTGAAGGCCGCCGATATCCCCGAGGTGGTGGACGATGACGGCACCCGCGTGCGTGTGATCACCGGCATTTTCCGGGGCGCGCGCGGCCCGGTGGACGGGATCGCGGCCGATCCTTTGTATCTCGACATTTCGGTGCCGCCGGGGCGGCGCAAGGTGTTCAGGGTGGATACCTACCGCCGCAGCTTTGCCTATATCTTCGCGGGCAGCGGGCGCTTTGCCGATGCCTCCGCCCCGACCGGCGTGCTCCTCGAAAAGGCGGTGGCGGGCCAGGAGGTCCATCTGCGCGACCCATCGGGCGACCGCACGCTGGTGCGCTTCGGAACCGGCGACGAAATCACCGTTGTGGCCGGCCCCGAGGGCATCCGCTTTCTGCTCGTGTCGGGCGCGCCCCTTCAGGAGCCGGTGGCCTGGCACGGGCCGATCGTGATGAACACGAAGGACGAGCTGCGCCAGGCCATGCGCGATCTGCGCAACGGCACCTTCATTCGCGGCTAGTGTTCGACATCTCACGGATGGTGCCCAATGAGGGCGTCGCACAGGATGCAGCGGGCTGCGGTGCACGAGGCGCTTCGGAATGGCCCGGGGCGCGCGGGCGTTCAGGTCTTGCTCCAAATGCGCGGAGTCAAGGCGCGGCACGCGCCGCCGCGCAGCGCCCGACCGCCCGGGTCGCACCGGAGGTGCGCCAATTCAAGCGGCACGCCTTCGGCGTGACGGGCGGGCGCTTTTGCAACGTCAACGCGCGCTCAATCGTTGCAGAATCTGGCACCATAAATCGAGGACCACGCGCGATCTTGCGCCCACCCGCGGTCGGGCGCTGCGCGGCGTGCCAAGTGGCCGCGCGTGGCCCCGACGGGTGACCGTGCAGAAGCAGGCGCGTTGTGTCAGGTGTCGAACACTAGGACAGCGGGGACGGGGTGCGCCCGTCCCCCGTCAGCCAAGTGCGTCAGAGCACCGCTTGCAGGTGCCGGGATGCTTGTGCCTGCCCACATCGGGCAGGATCTTCCAGCAGCGCTGGCATTTCTCGCCCTCGGCCCGCGCGAAGACCACGCCCACCGTCTCCACCTCGGGCAGGCGGAACGCCTCGGCCGGGCGTGGATCGGCGCTCAGGATCAGGTCCGAAGTGATGCAGACATCCGCAAAATCGACCGATTTCAGCGCCGCGAGCATCTCGGGATCGCGCACATGGACGATGGGCGCGGCCTCGAGGCTCGCGCCGATGACCTTGTTGCTGCGCTGCACTTCGAGCGCGGCCGTCACGACGCGCCGCGCCTGCCGCACCGCCGCCCATTTCGCCGCCAGCGGCTCGTCGAGCCAGTCGGCGGGCGTCTCGGGCATGTCCACGAGATGAACCGAGCTCTCCTCGCCGGGGAAGCGCGCAAGCCACACATCCTCCATGGTAAAGACCAGCACCGGCGCAAGCCAGGTGGTCAGGCGGTGAAAGAGCAGGTCCATCACCGTGCGCGCGGCGCGCCGGCGCGCGGTGTCGCCGTCGCAATAGAGCACGTCCTTGCGGATGTCGAAATAGAAGGCCGAGAGATCGCCGGTGCAGAAATCGAAGAGCTGGCGGAACACCCCCTGGAAATCATAGGCGGCATAGCCGGTCCTGACCCGGTGATCGAGTTCGGCCAGCCGGTGCAGCACCCAGCGTTCGAGTTCGGGCATCTCGCCCGGCGCGACGCGATCCTCCTCGCGGAAATGGCCGAGCGCGCCGAGCATGAAACGCATCGTGTTGCGCAGCCGCCGATAGCTGTCTGCGACGCCCTTGAGGATCTCCGGCCCGATCCGCAGATCGGTGGTGTAATCCGCCTGCGCCACCCAGAGCCGCAGGATATCGGCGCCATATTGGCGGATCACCTCCTCGGGGGCCACGGTATTGCCGAGCGATTTGGACATCTTGTTGCCCTTCTCGTCCAGCGTGAAGCCGTGGGTCAGCACACCGCGATAAGGCGCGTGGCCGATCGTGCCGCAGGCCTGCAACATCGAGGAATGAAACCAGCCGCGATGCTGATCGGTGCCTTCGAGGTAAAGGTCCGCGATGCCGTCCTCGGACCCGTCGGCGCGGTCGCGCAGCACGAAGGCATGGGTGGAGCCGCTGTCGAACCACACATCGAGAATGTCATCGACCTTTTCCCAATCGTCCGGGTTGACGATTCCGCCCAGGAACCGCTCCTTGGCCCCCGCCTTGTACCAGGCATCCGCGCCCTCGGCCTCGAAGGCGGCAAGGATCCGGGCGTTCACCTCCTCATTCCGCAAGAGGTAATCCGGATCGTTCGGTTGCGCGCCTTTCTTCACGAAACAGGTGAGCGGCACGCCCCAGGCACGCTGACGCGAAAGCACCCAGTCGGGCCGCGCCTCGATCATGGAATAGAGCCGGTTGCGCCCGGTTTTCGGCGTCCATGTCACCAGCTCGTCGATGGATCTGAGCGCGCGCTCGCGGATCGTCGTGCCGTATTGGTCCTGCCCGTCGCCCACGGGCCGGTCGATGGCGGCGAACCATTGCGGCGTGTTGCGATAGATCACCGGCGCCTTGGAGCGCCAGGAATGCGGGTAGGAGTGCTTGATCTTGCCGCGCGCCAGAAGGCCGCCCACCTCGATCAGCTTGTCGATGACGGCCTTGTTGGCATTGCCCTCTTTTCCCTTGCGATCAAGGATGTATTTGCCGCCAAAGAACGGCAGATCGGGCCGGAAGGAGCCATCGTCCATCACGTTATAGGTAATGACCTGATCCAGCATCCCCAGATCGCGGTACAGCTCGTATTCCTCCATCCCGTGCGAGGGCGCGCAATGCACGAACCCGGTGCCCTCCTCGTCGGTGACGAAATCGGCGGCGCGGAAATCGCGCGGCGCGTCCCATTCGCCGCCCGCGCCCTCGGCCCCCGCCAGCGGGTGCAGCAGCGACAGCCCCGCCAGTTCCCCGGCGCTCACATCGCGGACACGGCGATACATCGACGGCTCGAGCCGCGCGCGTGTCATCACATCCTCTGCCCGTTTGTCCGCCAGCACGTAACGCTCTCCAACCCGCGCCCAGCACTCCGCGGGCGTGTCCGTCACCTCGTATAACCCGTAAGAGATTTCGGAACCGTAAACGACCGCCTTGTTGGAGGGCATGGTCCAGGGCGTGGTGGTCCAGATCACCACATGCGCGCCCGCGAGATCGCCGCCCACAACCTCGAATTTCACCCAGACGGTAAAGCTCTCCTTGTCGTGATATTCCACCTCCGCCTCGGCGAGCGCGGTCTTCTCCACCGGCGACCACATCACCGGCTTGGAGCCCCGGTAGAGCAGACCCGACATGAGGAATTTCTGAAACTCCTCCGCGATGATCCGCTCGGCGCGGAAATCCATGGTCAGGTAAGGGCGATCCCAGCAGCCGGTGACGCCGAGGCGCTTGAACTCCTCGCGCTGAATGTCGATCCAGCCCTCGGCGAACTTGCGGCATTCCTGCCGGAAATCGACGATATCGACCTCGTCCTTGTTGCGGCCCTTCTTGCGGTATTCCTCCTCGATCTTCCATTCGATCGGCAGGCCGTGACAGTCCCAGCCGGGGATATAACGCGCGTCGCGCCCCATCATCTGCTGCGAGCGCACCACCATGTCCTTGAGGATCTTGTTGAGCGCGTGCCCGATATGCAGATGGCCGTTGGCATAGGGCGGGCCGTCATGGAGGGTGAAGGGCGCCCTGCCCGCGGCGCGCGCGCGCAGCCGGTCATAGACCCCGATCCGCTCCCAGCGGGCGAGCCAGTCAGGCTCGCGCGAAGGCAGGCCCGCGCGCATCGGGAAATCGGTTTCGGGCAGGTTGAGCGTGTCCTTGTAATCGGGCAGGTCGGCGCACATGGGGGCGTCCTTCGTCAGGTCTTGAACGGGTGGGATGAGGGGCGGCGCGATGGCTCGAGCGCCTTGTCCCGGCGGCTCGAATCTCTCAGAGCGCCGGGCATGTAATTCGAATGATGATCGCGGCATCAAGCATCATGGCCCGCCTTATAGGCGCGCACCCGGCAGCCGTCCAGAGGGCGCGGGGCACCGCTTTCTTGGAAAGAAAGCGGTCCGAAATCTTTTGAAGATTTCGGGCGCGGCCGCCATGCGGCGGGACGCCCTCTTGCATGTGCGCGGGCGCTGTCGCATCTCAGGGCCATGAGCACCGCCCTGCCCCCGCGCTTTGCCGTCACCCGGCCCGAGATCGCCCGCGTCGTCGCCGCCTTCTACGCGGCCGTGCGCGCGCATCCGGGCCTCGGGCCGGTCTTTGCCGTGCATGTCACCGACTGGCCCGCGCATGAGGCGAAGATCACCGATTTCTGGGCGAACACGATCCTGCACGAGCGCTGTTATGATGGCTCGCCGATGACCGCCCATGTGCGGGCGGGCAATGTGCGGCCGGGGATGTTCTCGACCTGGCTTGCGCTCTTCGATCAGGTTCTCGCGCGCGAACTCGCGCCCGATCAGGCCGCCGCCTGGTCGCGCCTTGCGCACCGCATCGGGCGCAGCCTGCGCGCCGGCGTGGTCGAGCGCGACACCCATCCCGGCGGCGTGCCAAAGCTGCGCTGACCCCTCCCCCGGGGGGGGGCGGTCGGCGGCTACGGCCCCGCCAGCAATGCCGAGACCGGCACCAGCACAAGCCCCGGCGGCCGGTCTTCCTGAACCCAGAGGCGCAGCGCCCGGATCGTGTCGGGGCGCAGCCTTCCATACATGATCACGCCTCCGGTCGCTTCGGCGGCACGGCGCGCCCCCTCGTCGAGCAGGTGACGCATCGCCTCGACCGTGAGGTCCTGCGCGTCGAAATCCCGAACCACCGCCGCCCGGCCCTCCCCCGCGCGAAGCCCCTTGCTGTCGGGCGGCGTCTGCGCGCCGGCGCGGGCCTCGGGCAGCAGGACGATGGCGTTGCCGAAAGCAGCGGCATTGCCCGGCATATCGGCGGTGACGAGCACCTCGAACCCCGCATCGCGATAGCGCGCGGCGGCCTCGGCGGCGTCGGGGCGACCTGCGGGGATGACAAGGCCCAGCGGGTGAGCAAAGCCCTGCACCAGCGCGGGCCCGGTCGCGCCCTCTCCCCCGTCGAGGAGCACGATCGCCATGCGCGGCCCCTGCGGCGCGGGCGCCGCATGGCCGGTGGCGTCAATGGCGGGCGCCGCGGCCTCCGGGACCGTGCCGGGCGCGGCGCGATCCGTCCGGGGCGCCGCGGGTGGCTGGCTCACCGCTTGTCGCGCCTCGGGCGCGGGCGCCTCTGCCGGCTCGGGCGAGACGGGGACCGGCTGGGCATTGGCCTGCCCCGCCTCGGGCGCGGGCGGGGCGAGCACCGCCGGGATGGCCGGCCGCGCCGAGCCCTCGGGCCGTTCCGGCGCCGGGCGCGGCGGCACCTGCGGCACCGGGCGCGGATCGACGGCGAGCGCCGGGACATGCCCGACGCCCGGATCATCGAGCGGCGGCGCGCCGAGCACGGCCGCCTCACCGGTCCGGGGCGCGGCGGCCGGCGCCGTGTCGGGCGCGGAACGCGGGCCCTGATCGTCATGCCCGGGCACGGCCACAGCCGACGCGCCCGCCCCGCCCGCGTCGGGCGCGTGCGATCCGGTCAGGTCGCTCACCACCGATACCGCGCCCAGGACCAGCCCCGACAGCGCCAGCCCCGTCACCATTCCCGCCAATGCCCCGCGTATCACCGCCCTGCCCCCTGGTTGCTGCGCGTCCGTCGGGTTCCGGCCTAGCGCCCCTTGACGGTGCCGCGCAAGCCTGAACAAGTATAGGCCGACCGCCCCCGAGGCCCGAAGCCCCCTGACCGAAGGACAGGCGCAGATGCTGCTCTTGATCGACAATTACGACAGTTTCACATATAATCTCGTGCATTACATGGGCGAGCTGGGGGCCGAGACGCGCGTCATCCGCAACGATGCGATGGACGTGCAGGCGGCATTGGCGCTGCGGCCCGCGGGGATCGTCCTCTCGCCCGGGCCCTGTGACCCGGATCGGGCGGGAATCTGCCTGCCGCTGACGCTCGCCGCGGCGGAGGCAGGGGTCCCGCTGCTGGGGGTGTGTCTCGGGCATCAGACCATCGGCCAGGCCTTTGGCGGGCGGGTGGTGCGCCACTCGGAGATCGTGCATGGCAAGATGGGGGTGATCCATCACAACGGCACCAGCGTGTTCGAGGGGCTGCCCTCGCCCTTCGAGGCCACGCGCTATCATTCGCTGGTGGTGGAGCGCGAGAGCCTGCCCGACTGTCTCGAGATCACCGCCGAGCTGGCGGATGGCACGATCATGGGGCTGCGCCACCGCGATCATGACATCCATGGCGTGCAGTTTCACCCCGAATCCATCGCCTCCCAGCACGGCCATGCCCTGCTGGGGAATTTCCTCAAGCGTCTGAAGGTGCCGGCATGAGCGATATCCGCACCCTGATCGGTGCCGCCGCCGACCGCCCGCTCTCGCGCGAGGAGGCCGAGGCGGCCTTCGGGATCCTGTTCGAGGGCGAGGCCACGCCGGCACAGACCGGCGGCTTTCTCATGGCGCTCAGGACGCGCGGCGAGACGGTGGACGAATACGCCGCCGCCGCCGCCGTGATGCGGGCCAGATGCCATCACGTGCGCGCCCCCGAAGGGGCCATGGACATCGTGGGCACGGGCGGCGACGGCAAGGGCACGCTCAACATCTCGACGGCGGCGGCGCTGGTCGTGGCAGGTGCGGGCGTGGTGGTGGCCAAGCATGGCAACCGCAACCTGTCGTCCAAATCCGGCGCGGCCGATGCGCTCTCGGCGCTTGGCGTCAAGGTGATGCTGAGTGCCGAAGCGGTGGAGAAGGTGCTGGCCGAGGCGGGCATCGCCTTCATGATGGCGCCGATGCACCACCCGGCGATGGCCCATGTCGGCCCCGTGCGCGCCGAGCTGGGCACGCGCACGATCTTCAACATCCTGGGGCCCCTCACCAACCCGGCAGGCGTCAAGCGGCAGCTCACCGGCGCGTTCTCGCGCGATCTGATCCGCCCCATGGCCGAGACGCTGGGGCAGTTGGGATCCGAGCGCGCCTGGCTCGTGCATGGCTCCGACGGGACCGACGAAATGACCATCACCGGCGTCACCTGGCTCGCCGCGCTGGAAGAGGATGGCACCATCCGCGAGGCAGAACTGCACCCCGAGGATTTCGGCCTGCCGGTGCACCCGTTCGAGGCCATTCTCGGCGGCACACCGGAGGAGAACGCCGCCGCGCTCAAGGCGCTGCTCGACGGTGCGACAGGGGCCTATCGCGACGCGGTGCTTCTGAATGCCGCCGCCGCGCTGACCGTGGCGGGGCGCGTGGACGATTTGCGCGAGGGCGTCGCCATGGCCGCCGAGAGCATCGACAGCGGGGCCGCGCGCGCACGGCTCGACGCATTGGCGAAACTGACATCGGAGGCCCCATGAGCACCCCGACCATCCTGGAAAAGATCAAAGCCTACAAGCTCGAGGAGATCGAGACGGCCCGCGCCGAACACCCAATCGAGGAACTGGAGGCGCTGGCCCGTGAGGCCCCCACCGTGCGCCCCTTTGCCGAGGCGCTGATCGCGGCGTCGAAAACCGGCTATGGCCTCATCGCCGAAATCAAGAAGGCAAGCCCCTCCAAGGGCCTTATCCGGGCCGATTTCGACCCGGCCGCGCTGGCACAGGCCTATGAGGAGGGCGGCGCCGCCTGCCTCTCGGTGCTGACCGACGGGCCGAGCTTTCAGGGCGCGCCCGAATATCTCACCGAGGCGCGCAAGGCCTGCGAATTGCCGGTGCTGCGCAAGGATTTCCTCTATGATCCCTATCAGGTCACCGAGGCGCGCGTCTGGGGGGCAGATTGCATCCTGATCATCATGGCGACCGTGTCGGACGCGCAGGCCGCCGAGCTCGAGGCGGCGGCGGGCGAATGGGGGATGGATGCGCTCATCGAGGTGCATAACCGCGAGGAACTTGACCGCGCGGCGGCGCTCTCCTCGACGCTCATCGGGATCAACAACCGCGATCTCGCCACCTTCGAGACCTCGCTCGACACCACCCGCAGCCTGTCGAAATTCGTCCCCCCCGACCGGGTGATCGTCTCCGAGAGCGGCCTGGCCACGCCCGACGACCTGGCCGAGATGGCCCGCTATGGCGCGCGCGCCTTCCTCGTCGGCGAGACGCTGATGCGCGCCGATGACGTGGCGGCGGCGACGCGCGCGCTGCTGGCCAATCCGCTCACCGCCGGGGGCATGTGAATGGCCGGGCTCAGCCATTTCGACACCGAGGGCCACGCCCATATGGTCGATGTCTCGGACAAGCCCGCAACCCATCGCACCGCCGTGGCCGAGGGGCATGTGCGCATGGCGCGCGCCACCCATGACACGATCGCCGAGGGCCGCGCGCAGAAGGGTGACGTGCTCGCCGTGGCGCGGCTCGCGGGGATCATGGGGGCAAAGCGGACACCCGATCTGATCCCGCTCTGCCATCCGCTGCCGGTGACCAAGGTGGCGGTGGATCTCGTGCTCGACGCGGACTTGCCCGGCGTGCGGATCAAGGCCACCGTCCGGACCACCGGACAGACCGGGGTGGAGATGGAGGCGCTCACCGCCGTGTCGGTGGCGGCGCTCACCGTCTATGACATGGCCAAGGCCGTGGACAAGGCGATGGAGATCGGCGGCATCCGGCTGCTGCTCAAGGAGGGGGGGAAATCGGGACGGTATGAAGCGACATGATGTCCGATGACATGATCCCGGTGGAAGAGGCCCTGGCCGCGCTCTTCGCGCTGGTCGAACCGCTCGACGCGGAGGAGGTGCCGCTGGCCTGCGCGGCGGGCCGGGTGCTGGCGCGCGAGGTGGCGGCAGGGCGCGATCAGCCGCCCTTTGCCGCCGCGGCGATGGACGGCTACGCGGTGGCCGGGAGCCCTGCGCCCGGTGCCCTCCTGCAGGTCATCGGCGAGGTGGCGGCAGGGCATGGTTTCGCAGGCCGTGTGGGCCCGGGAGAGGCGGTGCGCATCTTCACCGGCGCTCCGGTGCCCGAGGGCGCCACGCGCGTCATCATTCAGGAGGATGTGCGCCGCGCGGGCGACACGATCATCCTCGGCGAGAATATCGGCGCCGGCGACAATATCCGCCCCCGGGGCAGCGATTTCCACGCGGGCGACACGATCGCCGCGCCGCGCCGCCTGCGCCCGGCCGACCTGGCGCTGCTGGCGGCGATGAATGTCGCGCGCGTGCCGGTGCATCGCCGCCCGGAGGTGGCGCTCATCGCCACCGGCGACGAACTGGTGATGCCCGGCGAGGCCCCCGGCCCCGACCAGATCATCGCCTCCAACGCCTTCGGCCTGAAGGCGCTGCTGGAGAGCCAGGGCGCGATGGTGCGTATCCTGCCGATCGCGCGGGACACGCGCGCGGCGCTGGAAACCGTGCTGGGGCTGGCCGGGGGCAATGACCTGATCGTGACCATCGGCGGCGCCTCGGTGGGCGATCACGACCTCGTGGCGCGGCTCGGCTCCGAGCTTGGCCTCGAGCGCGCCTTTCACAAGGTCGCCATGCGCCCCGGCAAGCCGCTGATGGCCGGGCGCATGGGGCTTGCCGCGATGGTGGGGCTGCCGGGCAACCCGGTCTCGGCCATGGTCTGCGGGCAGGTGTTCCTTGTCCCGATGCTGCGCAAGATGCTGGGGCTGGGGGCCGCGCGCTCGCCGCGCCGCACGGCGCGTCTCGCCGCGCCGCTGCCCGCCAACGGCCCGCGCGAGCATTACATGCGCGCGCGGCTGACCGCGGAGGGGATCCTGCCCGAAGAACGTCAGGACAGCGCGCTGCTGAGCATCCTCGCCCGGGCCGATGCGCTGCTGGTGCGCCCGCCGCACGACGGGGCACGCGAGGCGGGCGAGACGGTCGAATACCTGCCGCTCTGAGGCGGGCCGCCCCCTGTCGGTCGCGCCGGCGCAGCGCGCGACGAGACGATCGGGTATGTCGCGACATCCCTTGCCCATGGCCGCAGACAATGTATCAACGGGGCCATGAAACACGCCGCGCTCACCCTGGGTCTGCTGGCGCTCGCCGGCCTGTCGGGGGCCGGGGCACAGGCGATCGGCATGCCGCTGCCCTATCTTCTCGGGCCGCTCATCGTCTCGGCGCTGATCGCCACCGCGCTGCCCGGGCGGCTGCCCGAGGGCTATCGCTTTCCCGAGCCGGTGCGGCTCGGGTTCATTGCCATCATCGGGCTGATGATCGGGGCGCAGGTGACGCCGGCGCTCTTTTCCGAGGCGCATCACTATGCGCTGACATTGGGGGCGGTGACGGTCTTTGTCGGGCTGGCGCATGGCATCGGCTACACGGTGTTTCGCCGGCTGGGCGGCTATGACCACACCACCGCCTTCTATGCGAGCACGCCCGGCGGCCTCTATGAGGCGATCGAGATGGGATCGGCGGCGGGTGCGGATCTGACGCGGCTGATCATGCAGCAATTCCTGCGCATCATCGCGGTGGTGACGCTCCTGCCCTTCGGCCTCTCGCTGTGGCTCGGGGCGCCGGTGGGGAGCGCCGCAGGCGTGAGCCTCGCGCGGCCCGACGTGCCCTGGTCGGACCTGCCGCTGATCGCGCTGGCGGGGCTGGCGGGGCTGGGGATCGGGCATGTGCTGCGGCTGCCGGCGGGACAGTTGACAGGACCGCTGGCGGTGGCGGCGGTGCTGTCGCTCACGGGGCTTCTCGGCTTCGAGATCCCGCAATGGCTGGTGAACCTTGCGCAGGTGGTCCTCGGCACCGCGCTCGGGATGCGCTTTACCGGGCTGAGCCGGGCGCTGATCGTGCAGGGGGCGGGGCTGGCGCTGGTCTCGGCCACGGGGATGATGGCGGTTGGCCTCGGGCTGGCCGTGGCGCTGCACGGGATGACCGGCGAGCCGGTCGATGTGCTGGTGATCAGCCTCGCGCCGGGCGGGGTGGCGGAAATGGCGCTGGTGGCGCTGAGCCTCTCGGCCAACCCGGCCTTTGTCACGCTGCACCACATCTATCGCATCCTGCTCACCGTGCTGGTGATCGGTGCGATGGCGAAGCTCAGACGCGAACGCCGCGACGCCCCGCCAGATCGGTGAAGAACTGCCACGCCACCCGGCCCGAGCGCGCGCCGCGCGTGGCCTGCCACTCGATCGCCTCGGCGCGCAGCGTGGCCTCGTCGATCGCCACGCCATAGGCTGCGCAATAGCCCCGGATCATCGACAGGTATTCCTCCTGGTCGCAGGGATGGAAGCCCAGCCACAGCCCGAACCGGTCCGAGAGCGAGACCTTTTCCTCCACCGCCTCGGAGGGGTTGATCGCCGAGGAGCGCTCGTTCTCGATCATGTCGCGCGGCATGAGGTGACGCCGGTTGGACGTGGCGTAGAACACCACGTTCGCGGGCCGCCCCTCGATGCCGCCATCGAGCACCGCCTTGAGCGATTTGTAATGCTGGTCGTCATGGCTGAACGACAGGTCGTCGCAGAACAGCACGAAGCGCGCCGATGACCCGCGCAGCAGGTTGAGCAGACGGCCCACCGAGGGCAGGTCCTCGCGCTGCAACTCGACGATCTTGAGCGGCCAGCCCTCGGCCAGAACGGCGGCGTGCACCGCCTTGACGAGGCTCGACTTGCCCATGCCGCGCGCGCCCCACAGGAGCGCGTTGTTGGCGGGCAGGCCGCGGGCGAACTGGCGGGTATTGGCCAGCAGCGTGTCGCGCGCCCGGTCGATGCCGCGCAGCAGGCCCATATCGACGCGGGACACGTCCGGCACCGGCACGAGCCGGTCGGGGGAGACGTGCCAGACAAAGGCATCGGCCGCGTCGAAATCGGGCGCGGTGAGCGGCGCCGGGCTCATCCGCTCGAGCGCGGCGGCGATACGGTCAAGCGGGTCCATCGTCTAGCTCCTCCTGGCCTCGTCGGCGTGGTCGGCCGCGTCCTCCTCGGCCTCCTCCTCGAACCACAGCCCCTGCGCGCGCAATGCCTTCTCGCGCTGCTTCTCGACCCGCGCGACAAGCTGGATCGACATCTCGTAGAGGCCATAGACCACCACGAAGAGGATCATCTGGGTGATCACATCGGGCGGCGTGACCAGCGCGGCCAGCACGAGGATGCCCACCACCGCGAACTTGCGCACCGATTTGAGACCACCGGCGCTCACCAGCCCGGCCTTGCCCATGAGCGTGAGCAACACGGGAAGCTGAAAGCAGAGGCCGAAGGCGATGATGAATTTCAGCGTGATATCGAGGCTCTCGTTGACCTTTCCGAAAAAGGTGATGCGAATGCCCTCGCTGGTCCCCGGCATCCCGGGGGCGCCGGCAACAGGCGGGACGGCATCCGCCCCGACAAGCCCGCCCATCAGATCGGCAATGATCGAGGGCACATCGGCAAAGCCCAGGAAAAACGCCATCGCCAGCGGCGTGACCACGAAATGCGCGAATGTAGCGCCCAGCAGGAACATCACCGGCGAGGCGATCATGAAGGGCAGAAAGGCATTTTTCTCCTGCCGGTAGAGCCCCGGCGCCACGAAGCGCCACAGCTGATAGCCGATCACCGGAAAGGCGAGCGCAAAGCCGAACACCATCGAAATGCGAAAGAGGGTAAAGAGATATTCCTGCGGGCTGGTATATTGCATCGTGGGCGAGGGATCGCCCAGTTCGCGCAGGGTGGCCTCGATCGGGCCGAGCAGGAATTGCAGGATCGGTTCGGCCACGACGAAGGCCAGCACGATGCCCACGGCAAAGGCCATGACCGAGCGGATGAGCCGGGTGCGCAATTCCGCCAGATGCTCGATCAGCGGCGCGCTGGAATCGTCGATCTCGTCGTCGGGGGTGCTCATGGCTTGTCCCCTGCCCCGGGCGCGGGCGTGCGATCCTCCGCCGACGCGGGCGGTGCGGCGCGCGCGCCGCTCTCCGTGGTGGCTGTCGGCCCCTCGGGATCGCGCGGCAGGCTTGCGGCGCGATCGAGATCGCGCGCCACGTCCCCGGTGGTCTTGCGAACCTCGTTCATGGCGGTCTTCATCGGGTCGGAGGCGGCCTTGAGGGTCTTTTGCAGATCGCTGACGCCGGACTGGTCGGCGGCGTCATTCATGGCGCGACTGAACTCGCGCGCCATGCCCCGCGCCTTGCCGACAAAGCGGCCGACGGTGCGGAACATGCCCGGCAGGTCCCTGGGGCCGACGACGATCAGCGCCACGATCCCGATGACCAGGAGCTCGGTCCAGCCAAGGTCGAACATTCAGGTCTCAGGCCTTGTCTTTTTCGTGCGCCTGCGTCACGTCATGCGCGGTCTCGCCGCCCTCGCTGGCATCCTCGAGCTCCTTGTTGCCCTCGGCGATGCCCTTCTTGAACGAGGTGATGCCCTTGCCGACCTCGCCCATCAACGCCGAGATCTTGCCGCGCCCGAAGAGCACCAGCACCACCACGGCGATAAGCAGGAGGCCGGGAAGGCCGATATTGTTGAGCATGTCTTCTCTCCCTGGCTCGGGGCCAATGTCCCCGGAACGTCCATTGCCCTTATCTAGCCATTCGCGGCACCTGATGAAAGGACCAATCCGCCGCGCCCCGCGCGCAGATCGTGCGGCTCAGTCCTCGGCGCGGGCCTCGGCGCGGCTCTTGCCCGAGACCTTCTGCGCCAGCGTCGCGGCCATGAACTGATCGAGATCGCCATCGAGAACGCCCCTGGTGTCCGAGGTCTCGACCCCGGTGCGCAGGTCCTTCACCATCTGGTAGGGGTGCAGGACGTAGGACCGGATCTGGTTGCCCCAGCCGGCATCGCCCTTGGCCTCGTGGGCAGCCTCGATCGCCTCGGTGCGCTTGCGCAATTCCAGCTCGTAGAGCCGCGATTTGAGCGCCTTCATGGCGATATCGCGGTTCTGGTGCTGGGATTTCTGGCTCGAGGTGGTGACGATGCCGGTGGGGATATGGGTGATGCGCACCGCCGAATCGGTGGTGTTGACATGCTGGCCGCCCGCGCCGGAGGAACGGAACGTGTCGATGCGGATATCCGAGGGGTTTACCTCGATCTCGATATTGTCGTCCACCACCGGATAGACCCAGACCGAGCAGAAGGACGTGTGCCGCTTGGCCGCCGAATCGAAGGGCGAGATCCGCACGAGGCGGTGCACGCCCGATTCGGACTTGAGCCAGCCATAGGCGTTGTGGCCGGAAATCTTGTAGGCGGCGGATTTGATCCCGGCCTCATCGCCGGGCGTTTCGGACTGCAATTCCACCGTGTAGCCGCGTTTCTCGGCCCAGCGAACATACATCCGCGCCAGCATCGCCGCCCAGTCGCAGCTCTCGGTGCCGCCTGCGCCGGCGTTGATCTCGAGGAAGGTGTCGTTGGCATCGGCCTCGCCGTCGAGCAGCGCCTCGAGCTCGCGCGCGGCGGCGACCTTGGCCAGCGCACGGATCGCGTCCTCGGCCTCGGCCACGACCTCGGCATCGCCCTCGGCCTCGCCCAGCTCGATCAGCCCGAGATTATCATCGAGCTGCTGGCGGATCGAATCGTGGGTTTCGAGCGCGTCCAGCAGCGCCTGCCGCTCGCGCATGAGCGTCTGCGCGCGCGCGGGATCATCCCAGAGCGTCGGATCCTCGACCCGCGCATTGAATTCCTCGAGCCGGTGGCGGGCGGTCTCCCATCCGAGACGCTGGCGCAGCAATTCCAGCGATTTTTCGATCTCGGAAACGAGGGTCTGGGTTTCGGCGCGCATCGTCTTCTGTGTCCTCGGCTGCTCAGATGCGCCTGATAGCGCAGCACGCCCGGCCCGACAAGGGAGCCCTCAATAGAGCCCGCCCGAACTCATCGAGCCAAAGGTCGCCCTGCCCCCGACCGTCGTCGTCGCGCCGGTCGAGGTGGTGACCTCGCGCAGATGCTCGCTCTCGCCGGGGGCGAAAAGATCGAGATCGCGCCCCATGGCAAAGCCGCCGTCATAGGTCACGCCAAAGAACGGCTCCTCGCCATCGCGGAAATACTCGGCCACGACGTGCTCTCCCTCCGCGTCATCGGGCAGACGCGCACCGGTGAAACGGTCGATCTTGATGAAATGCCCGCCCGGGGGGATCTCGAAGGGGCCGCCGCCGAATTTCTTCACGGCCTCCTGCATGAATTCCTGGAACACCGGCGCGCAGAGCGACGAGCCATAGGCCGACCGCCCCAGCCCGCGCGGCTGGTCATGGCCGATATAGCAGCCCGCGGCGATATTGCTGGTAAAGCCCACGAACCACACGTCGCGCGCATCGTTGGTGGTGCCGGTCTTGCCCGCCACCGGCACCGGCAGGTTGATGGCGCTGCGCGCGGTGCCGCGTTCGACAACCCCCTGCATCATCGAGGTGAGCTGATAGGCGGTGATCGCATCCATCACCCGCTCGCGGTCCGACACGATGCGCGGGCCACGGTCGCGCGGCAGCCCCGGATCGCCGCAATCGACGCAGTTGCGCGTATCCTGCCGATAGACGGTGCGCCCGTAGCGGTCCTGCACCCGGTCCACGAGGCTCGGGCGCACCCGCTCGCCGCCATTGGCGAACATCGCATAGGCCGCCACCATGTTGAAGAGCGTCGTCTCCTCCGACCCCAGCGAATTGGCGAGATACTGGCCCATGTTCTGATAGACGCCGAACCGCTCGGCATAGCGCGCGACCACATCCATCCCCACCTCCTGCGCGAGGCGGATGGTCATCAGGTTGCGCGATTGCTCGATGCCCGTCCGCAGCGGCGTGGGGCCGTAGAACTTGTTGGACGAATTGCGCGGCCGCCACAGACCCTGCGGCGTGTTGATCTCGATGGGCGCATCGACGACGATGGTGGCAGGGCTGTAGCCGCTGTCGAGCGCGGCGGCATAGACGAAGGGCTTGAAGCTCGATCCCGGCTGGCGCATCGCCTGGGTGGCACGGTTGAACACCGAATGCTGGTAGGAGAACCCGCCCTGCATGGCGATCACGCGGCCGGTATTGACATCCATCGCCATGAAGGCGCCCTGCACCTCGGGCACCTGGCGCAGGCTCCAGTTGGCGAATGTGCCGTCCTCGGCGGTGACGGCGCGCACATGGACCACCTCGCCGCGCCGGAATGTGGCGCGGAAATCGCCGGGCAGCCACTTGATATCGCTGCGCGGCACCTCCTGCACGCCGTCCACACCCTCGATGCCGATGCGCATCGCCTGATCGCCGGTCTCCAGCACCACCGCCGGGAGCCATTTGCCATCGAGATCGATATCGCGCGGCACGCTCAGCGCGGCGAGTGCGGCGCGCCACCCGGCCTCGGTGCCCAGCACCTCCTCGGGCAGGCTCTGCCCGGTGCCGCGCCAGCGCCCCTGCCCGCGATCATAGGCCTCCAGCTGACGGCGCAGCGCGCGCGCGGCATGAACCTGCATCTCGGGGTCGATCGTGGCGCGCACGCTCAGCCCGCCGGTAAAGAACTCTCCCTCGCCATAGACCTCGCTCAGCTGGCGGCGGATCTCGTCGGTGAAATAGTCGCGCGGCGGCAATTCGGCGCTGAACGGGGCGAAATCGCCGTTCTGCACGCTGCGAAGCGGCATCGCGCGTTCGGCGCGATATGTGGCCTCGTCGAGATAGCCGTTCTCCCACATCTCCCGCAGCACGAAATTGCGCCGGTCGAGCAGCCGCTCCTTCTCGCGCACGGGGTGATAATCGCTCGGCGCCTTGGGCATCGCGGCCAGCATGGCGGCCTCGTGGGGCGCCAGCGCGCGCAGGGGCTTGTTGAAATAGGTCTGCGCGGCGGCGGTCACGCCATAGCTGTTCTGCCCGAGGAAGATCTCGTTGAGATAGAGCTCGAGGATCTTTTCCTTGCTCAACGTCTCCTCGATCCGGGTGGCGAGGATGATCTCCTTGATCTTGCGCTCCATCTGCCGGTCGCCCGAGAGCAGGAAATTCTTCATCACCTGCTGCGTGATGGTCGAGGCGCCGCGCACGTTTCGCCCGCGTGACTTCACCGCGTCATAGATCGCCGAGGCGATGCCCATGGCGTCATAGCCGTGATGGGTATAGAAATTCTTGTCCTCGGCGCTGATGAAGGCCTGTTTCACCAGATCGGGGATCTCCTCGGCGGGCGTGAAGAGACGGCGCTCGCGGGCGAACTCGTCGATGATGCGGCCTTCGGCGGAATAGATCCGGCTGATCGTGGGCGGGGCGTAACTGGCGAGGCTCTCGTGGCTCGGCAGATCCTTGCCGTAGATATGCAGCACCGCGCCGACCGACAGCCCTGCGATCACCACCACGAGGGTGATCAGGCTGAAGACGGTGCCCAGAAGGCTCATGATGGCGCGCAACACGGCACTCTCCTCATCGACGCTGCGCCCGATATAGGGACCGGGCGCGCAACCGTCAAAGCACAAACCATGTCGCGTGCGCGGCGCCCGCGGCTCAGAGCTGTGCCATGGTCTCGTCGCTGGCCTCGAAATTGGTGGTGACGCGCTGCACGTCGTCGTCATCCTCCAGCGCCTCGATGAGCTTCATGAGCTTCTGCATCCCCTCGAGATCCATTTCGGCGGTGGTCACGGGCTTCCAGACGAGCCTGGTCGACTCGCTCTCGCCCAGTTGCGCCTCGAGCGCCGAGGCAACCTCGGAAAGGTCGGTATCGGCGCACCAGATCACATGGCCGTCCTCGCTGCTCTCGACATCCTCGGCGCCGGCCTCGATCGCGGCCATCATCACCGTGTCGGCATCGCCCGCATCCGCCGGATAGGTGATCTCGCCCTTGCGCTCGAACATGAAGGCGACCGAGCCCGTCTCGCCCAGGTTGCCGCCGTTCTTGGCAAAGATCGAGCGCACGTTCGAGGCGGTGCGATTGCGGTTGTCGGTCATCGCCTCGACGATCACCGCGACCCCGCCGGGGCCGTAGCCCTCATAGCGGATTTCCTCGTAATCCTCGGCATCGCCGCCCATCGCCTTCTTGATGGCGCGCTCGATATTGTCCTTGGGCATGGATTGCGCCTTGGCCTCCTTGATAGCAAGGCGCAGGCGCGGGTTCTTGTCGGGGTCCGGGTCGCCCATCTTGGCGGCGACGGTGATCTCCTTGGAAAACTTGGAGAAAAGCTTGGCGCGGACGGCGTCCTGCCGCCCCTTGCGATGCTGGATATTCGCCCATTTGGAATGGCCGGCCATGAGGACCTCTTGTCGGATGCGTTGAGATTTCGCGCCTTTTATCCGCTTGTCGCGCGGGGGGCAACGGGCTCGGTCGCCGGGTTCACTCTCCGGGGCCTGCCGGCACCAGCCGCCCGCCCTGGCGCACCATCTCGATGCGCGTGGCGCGACCGGTGGCGTCGTCGGTCTCGACATAGACTCCCGAGAGCGTCACCGCCCCCATGGCGGGGGTGAACCGCTCCCTGGTCATGCCGGTGACAAAGCGGCGCATCGGCTCGGCGCGGTCCATGCCGATCACCGAATTGTAATCGCCGCACATGCCCGCATCGCCCTGAAACGCCGTGCCGCCGGGCAGGATCTGCGCATCCGCCGTGGGAATATGGGTATGCGTGCCCACCACGAGGCTCGCGCGGCCATCGCAGAAATGGCCCATGGCCATCTTTTCGCTGGTGGCCTCGCAATGGACATCGACCACCGCCGCCTGCACCGCGCCGCCCAAGGGGTGGGTGCGCAGCACCGCATCCACCGCCGAGAACGGGTCGTCATAGGCGCGACGCATGAAGACATTGCCCAGCACCTGCGCCACCAGCACCCGCCGCCCGCGCCCGTCGGTAAACACCCTTGCGCCGCGCCCCGGCGCTGCCTTGGCATAGTTGAGCGGGCGGATGATGCGCGGCTCGCGCTCGGCCTCCTGGAGCATGTCCTTCTGGTCGAAGGCATGATCGCCCAGCGTGACCACATCGGCCCCCGCCTCGAACAGCCCCTTCGCGTGCGCCGCCGTCAGGCCCATGCCCCCCGAGGCATTCTCGCCATTGACCACGACGAAATCGAGCTTCCACGCGACGCGCAACCCTGGCAGCCGCTCGGCTACCGCCGCACGCCCCGCGCGCCCCATCACATCCCCGAGAAAAAGCAGTTTCATGGCCGCCTTGTTAGGCGCCGCGCGCGGCAAGGGCAAGGCCCGGTGACGCGCCTATGCGCGCGCCCAGCGGTGCAGCACATCGCCGCCGATGGCGCGCGTCTCGATCAACGCGAAGCGCGGCGCCTCGTCAAGCCGCGCAAGACCCAGCGCACCGATCCCCGGCAGCCCCTCGGCCCCGATGGCGAGCCCGGCGGTGAAGCCCACCAGCTCATCCACCAGCCCCGCCCCCAGCAGCGAGGCGGCCAGCGCCCCGCCGCCCTCGCAGAACACCCGGCAAAGCCCCGCCGCGCCCAGCGCCTGCAAGAGCGAGGCCGGATCGACCTGCCCCGCCACCACATCGCAGGGCAGGAGCCGCGCCCCCACCCCGCGCCAGGCCGCCGCGATGGCGTCATCGACCTCCGCCCCGTGACAGAGCCAGAGCGGCACCTCGCGCGCGCTGCGCGCCAGCTGCGACATGAGCGGCAGGTCGAGGCGGCGCGAGACCACCACGCGCACCGGCTGGCGCGTCACGCCCAGGCCGCGCACCGTCAGCATCGGATCATCGGCCCGCGCCGTGCCCGCCCCGACCATCACCGCATCGTGGCGCGCGCGCATGGCATGGACCGCGCGCCGCGCCTGCGCCCCGGTGATCCATTGGCTATGGCCCGAGGCGGTCGCGATGCGACCGTCGAAGCTGGCCGCGAGCTTGAGCGTGACAAAGGGGCGGCCCACCTCGTTGCGGATGAGAAAACCGGCATGGTCGCGCGCGGCCTCCTCGGCCAGAACGCCCGTCTGCACCGCGATCCCCGCCGCGCGCAGCATCGCCAGCCCCCGCCCCGAAACGCGCGGGTCGGTATCCTCGAAAGGCGCCACCACCCGCGCCACCCCCGCCGCGATCAGCGCCTCGGCGCAGGGCGGCGTCTCACCATGGTGCGCGCAAGGCTCGAGCGAGACATAGGCGGTGGCGCCGCGCGCCAGATCGCCCGCCTGCGCCAGCGCCTGCGTCTCCGCATGGGGGCGGCCACCCGGCGCGGTATGGCCCCGCCCCACGATCCGGCCCCCGGCGACGATCACGCAGCCCACCGCCGGGTTGGGCGCGCATTGCCCCATGCCACGCCGGCCCAGCGCAAGAGCCAGCGCCATGAAGCGGCGATCGGCCTCGCCGGCCACGCGCTCAGTCTTGCGCCGCCGCGCCCTCGCCCGGGCGCAGCTCGCTCACGAACCGATCGAAATCGTCGGCTTCCTGGAAATTCTTGTAAACGCTGGCAAAGCGCACATAGGCCACCGTGTCGATCCGCGCGAGCGTCTCCATGACGATCTCGCCGATCACCTTGGAGGGGATGTCGGTCTCGCCCATGCTTTCGAGCCGGCGCACGATGCCCGATATCATCTGCTCGATACGATCGGGGTCGATCGGGCGTTTCTGGAGCGCGATGCGCACCGAGCGTTCCAGCTTGTCGCGGTCGAATTCCTCGCGCCGCCCGTTCGATTTCACCACGACCAGGTCGCGCAGCTGCACCCGCTCATAGGTGGTGAACCGCCCGCCACAGGCCGGACAGAACCGCCGTCGCCGGATCGAGACATGTTCCTCGGCCGGGCGCGAATCCTTGACCTGCGTGTCGATGTTTCCGCAAAACGGGCAGCGCATGAGCCGTTCCCCTCTCTCGTCTCTGCCGTTCGGATTGTGGGTCTGTCGCCCCCTTACCCACAGGCACTATAGGCTGCCCCCAAGGTTTTGGGTAGGGGGGATTTCGCACCCCCAGATGGAGCGGGCGCACGGGCCGTCCACTCCCGGCTTGCGGGCGGGCGCGGAATTGCCTAGACAGCGCGCGACACCAAGGAGCAATCAGAGGCCCCGCCGCCATGGAAAATGTCGTCCTGACCATTCACCTGCTGCTGGCGCTCGGCCTGATCGGCGTGGTGCTGATGCAGCGCTCCGAAGGGGGCGGGCTCGGCATTGGCGGGGGCGGCGGCGGCGCGATCACCGGCCGCGCGGCGGCCACCGCGCTCGGCAAGCTCACCTGGATCCTCGCGGCCGCCTTCATCGTGACCTCGATCACCCTCACCATCATCGCGGCGAGGGACGCGGCCGGCGTCTCGGTGCTCGACCGGATGGGCGAGACCGGCGCACCGGCGCCTGCGGCCCCGGTCGCACCGGGGCTGCCGGATGCCGAAGGCCTCCTGCCGCCGCCGGCAGGCGACAGCGCGCCGCTCACGCCGCGCGCCGACTGAATACCATGACTTGCGGGCGTCATCGCGCCCGCACCATGATCTGGGGCCACCTTGCACGGGGGCGCCGAATCCTTTATGGGTCAAATCCCGTGATCGGGTGGCTTTTCGGGGGTCATCCGGGGCTTTGACCGGACCACGCAGGCATCACGGGAGGCCAGCCGCATGGCGCGTTACATCTTCATCACCGGCGGCGTGGTGTCCTCGCTCGGCAAGGGGCTGGCCTCGGCGGCGCTCGGGGCGCTGTTGCAGGCGCGCGGCTTTTCGGTCCGGCTGCGCAAGCTCGATCCGTATCTCAACGTCGATCCCGGCACCATGTCGCCCTTCGAACATGGCGAGGTGTTCGTGACCGATGACGGGGCCGAGACCGATCTCGACCTCGGCCATTACGAGCGTTTTACCGGCGTGCCCGCCCGGCAGACCGACTCGATCTCGGCGGGGCGGATCTATTCCAACGTGCTGGAGCGCGAACGCCGGGGCGACTATCTGGGCAAGACGATCCAGGTGATCCCGCATGTGACCAACGAGATCAAGGATTTCCTCGCCATCGGCGAGGATGAGGTCGATTTCATGCTGTGCGAGATCGGTGGCACCGTGGGCGATATCGAGGGGCTGCCCTTCTTCGAGGCGATCCGGCAATTCAGCCATGACCGCCCGCAGGGGCAATGCCTGTTCATGCATCTCACGCTGCTGCCCTATCTGGCGGCGAGCGGCGAGCTCAAGACCAAGCCGACGCAGCATTCGGTGAAGGAACTGCAATCCATCGGCATCGCCCCCGATATCCTCGTCTGCCGCTCCGAACAGCCGATCCCCGACAAGGAGCGCGAGAAGATCGCGCTTTTCTGCAATGTCCGCAAGGAACATGTGATCGCCGCCTATGACCTGAAATCCATCTACGAGGCGCCGCTGGCCTATCACCGCGAGGGGCTCGATCAGGCGGTGCTCGACGTGTTCCGGATCAGCCCCGCGCCGCGCCCCGATCTGAGCGTGTGGCAGGACGTGGTGGACCGCATCCACAATACCGACGGCGAGGTGCGGATCGCCATCGTCGGCAAATACGTTCAGCTCGAGGACGCCTACAAATCCATCAAGGAGGCGCTCGTGCATGGCGGCATGGCCAACCGTGTGCGCGTGCAGGTCGAATGGGTCGATGCCGAGATCTTCGAGCGCGAGGACCCGGCCGCGCATCTCGCCGGATTTCACGCCATTCTCGTGCCCGGCGGCTTTGGCGAGCGCGGCACCGAGGGCAAGATCCGCGCCGCCGAATTCGCCCGCACCCGCAAGATCCCCTATCTCGGGATCTGCCTCGGGATGCAGATGGCGGTGATCGAGGCGGCGCGCAACGTGGCCGGGCTCAGGGATGCCGGATCGGAGGAATTCGACCACGAGGCCGGCAGGAAACGGTTCGAGCCGGTGGTCTATCACCTCAAGGAATGGGTGCAGGGCAACGAGAAGGTGAGCCGCAATGTCAGCGATGACAAGGGCGGCACCATGCGCCTTGGCGCCTATGACGCCGTGCTCAGGGAGGGATCGCGCGTGGCGCAGGTCTATGGCACCACGCGGATCGACGAGCGCCACCGCCACCGCTACGAGGTGGATATGAAATATCGCGAAAGGCTCGAGGCCTGCGGGCTGGCCTTCTCGGGCATGTCCCCCGATGGCCGCCTGCCCGAGATCGTGGAATGGTCCGATCACCCGTGGTTCATCGGCGTGCAATATCACCCCGAGCTGAAATCCAAGCCCTTCGCGCCGCACCCGCTCTTTGCTGATTTCGTGCGCGCGGCGATCGAGACCTCGCGCCTGGTGTGAGCGCGGGCGTCATCGCCGGGGCGCGGGGTTGATCGTGCCCGGGCGCTGTGCGACCTTGCCCGCATCCCGCCCCGGCAGGCGGCGCCGCGATGCGGGCGGCGCGGCGCGCGGACAGGACCGCCACAGCATATCCGGGGGGGCCATGCGCCGCACCATCCTGCTATTGTCCTGCCTTGTCCTGGGGGCCTGCGCGCCCGGAACCCTGCCGAGGGAGGCGGCCAGCGCGCGCTCGGCCATGCCCGAACAGGTCGTCCTGCCGCCGATGAAGCGCTTTGCCGCGCCGCGCCCGACCCCGCCGCAGCGCGCCAATCGCGATATCGCGCGCGACTTTCTCGATCTCGCCTTCCAGATGGAATCGGGGCGGGTGCTGGAACAGTTCTCGCGCTTCGAGGGGCCGATCACGGTGCGGGTGGCGGGGCGCCTGCCGGACATGCTCATGTCCGATCTCACCGGGCTGATCGCGCGGCTGCGCGCCGAGGCCGGCGTCGATATCCGCCTCGTCACCACCGGCAGCGCCAATATCACCATCGAGGCGGTGAGCAGCGCCGATATCCGCCGACACCTGCCCTCGGCGGCCTGTTTCGTGGTGCCCGGGATCACGAGCCTCGGGCAATACCGCAGCGCCCGCAACGCGCGGCGCACCGACTGGACCCGGATCGTCCGGCGCGAGACGGTCGCGCTCTTCGTGCCCAACGACACCAGCCCGCAGGAAACCCGCGACTGCCTCCACGAGGAGATCGCCCAGGCCATCGGCCCGCTCAACGATCTCTACCGCCTCCCCGACAGCGTGTTCAACGACGACAACGTGCATTCGGTGCTCACCGGGTTCGACATGCTGATCCTGCGCGCCTATCACGCGCCCGAATTGCGCCCGGGCATGTCGCGCGCCGAGGTGGCGGCGCGCCTTCCCGCGATCCTCGCGCGGCTCAACCCGCGCGGCGAGACGGTCACGCCGAACCCTCTGCCGCCCAGCCCGCGCGCCTGGATCGCCGCGATCCAGACCGCGCTCGGGCCGAACGCGGGGGCGGGGGCGCGCCGGGCGGCAGCGGTGGCGGCGGTGCAGATCGCGCAGGCCGAGGGCTGGAACGATCACCGCCGCGCCTTTGGCCATTTCGTGCTTGGGCGGCTCACCCAGGCCACCGAGCCGGCATTCGCGCTCCGGCAATTCGTGCTGGCCGACAGGATCCACGCAAGGACCCCCGGCAACGAGCTGCATCGCGCCTTTGTCGCCGTGCACCTGGCCAGCCACGAAATCGCCCGCGGCGACAGAGAGGCGGCGCTGGCGCGCCTCGCGCGCTTCATCGGTATTGCCGAACGCCATGAGAACGCGGCGCTTCTGGCGACGCTCATGATGCTGCAATCGGAGGCGCTCGCGATGGAGGGGCGGCTGGCCGAGGCGCAGGCGGCGAGGCTGGACAGTCTGGGCTGGGCGCGATACGGCTACGGCATGGACCGGACCCTGGAGGCCCGGCTGCGCGAGGCGGGATCGCTGACCCCGCCGCGAAGGTAGGGGAAGAGACGATGATCGTCATCCTGGGGGCAGTTCTGGGCGCGGCGGCGGGCGGGATGATCGCCTGGCGGCGCAAGGGCAAACCCGCCGACATCGCGCTCTACTCATTTGTTTACATGTTGCTTTTCGCGCTCTGCGGGCTGTTCCTGACGCTCATCCTGCACCGCGCGGCCCTGATCTGAGGCGGCCATGTTCCTGCCCTTCTTCGATACCCTGCGAAAGTCCGGCGTCCCGGTCTCCCTGCGCGAATTCCTGACCTTCCTCGAGGCGATGCGCGCGGGGCTTGTGACCTATGACGTGGACGGGTTCTATTACCTCGCCCGCGCCGCCATGGTGAAGGACGAGCGCCATGTCGATCGTTTCGACCGCGCCTTTGCCCAGAGTTTCGCGGGGCTCGAACAACTCACCGCCGAGCAGGTGCTCGAGGCGCTCGACCTGCCCGCCGACTGGCTGGAAAAGATGGCCGAGAAGCATCTCAGCCCCGAGGAAAAGGCCGAGATCGAGGCGCTCGGCGGGTTCGAGAAGCTGATGGAGACGCTGCGCGACCGGCTGCGCGAGCAGAAGGGCCGCCACCAGGGCGGCTCCAAATGGATCGGCACGGCCGGCACCTCGCCCTTCGGCGCCCATGGCTACAATCCCGAAGGTGTGCGCATCGGCCAGGACGAGAGCCGCAATCGCCGCGCCGTCAAGGTCTGGGACCGGCGCGACTTCAAGGATTTCGCCGACGATGTGGAGCTTGGCACGCGCAACATCAAGGTCGCGCTCAAACGGCTGCGGCAATGGGCGCGCGACGGGGCCGAGGAGGAGCTCGACCTCGACGGAACGATCCGCGCCACCGCCGAACAGGGCTGGCTCGACGTCAAGACGCGCCCCGAGCGGCGCAACGCGGTCAAGGTGCTGCTGTTTCTCGACGTGGGCGGCTCGATGGACGACCATGTGAAGGTGGTGGAAGAGCTGTTCAGCGCCGCGCGCGCCGAATTCAAGCACATGGAGCACTACTATTTCCACAACTGCCTCTATGACGGTGTCTGGCGGGACAATCGCCGTCGCTGGGACGCGCAGACCCCGACCTGGGAGGTGCTCAATACCTACGGGTCCGATTACAAGTGCATCTTCGTGGGCGATGCCAGCATGTCCCCCTACGAGATCGCCTATCCCGGCGGCGCGGGCGAGCACTGGAACGCCGAGGCCGGGCAGGTCTGGCTCGAACGCGCGCGGGCGCAATGGCCCGCGCATCTGTGGATCAACCCCGTGCGAGAGAAATTCTGGCCCCACACCCAGTCCATCGGCATGATCCGCGAGATCTTCGAGGGGCGCATGGTGCCGATGACACTGGAGGGGCTCGACCGGGGGATGCGCACGCTGCTGCGCTGAGGGGCGCGCGCGCGCGCCCCATGTTGCGCCCCGCGCGCGGCCCCACTATATGCGGCGCCATGCTGGACCAGACCACAAACCGCCCCGCCCTTCCGCCCGAAATCGCGCGGCGTCGCACATTCGCCATCATCTCGCACCCGGATGCGGGCAAGACCACGCTGACGGAGAAATTCCTGCTCTATGGCGGGGCGATCCAGATGGCCGGGCAGGTCCGCGCCAAGGGCGAGGCGCGGCGCACGCGCTCGGATTTCATGCAGATGGAAAAGGATCGGGGCATTTCGGTCTCGGCCTCGGCCATGTCCTTCGACTACGGGAAATATCGCTTCAATCTGGTGGACACGCCCGGCCATAGCGATTTCTCCGAGGACACCTATCGCACGCTGACGGCCGTCGATGCCGCCGTGATGGTGATCGACGGCGCGAAGGGGGTGGAGAGCCAGACGCAGAAGCTCTTCGAGGTCTGCCGGATGCGCGATCTGCCGATCCTGACCTTCTGCAACAAGATGGACCGCGAGAGCCGCGACACGTTCGAGATCATCGACGAGATCCAGGAGATGCTCGCCATCCATGTCACGCCGGCAAGCTGGCCCATCGGGCAGGGGCGCGATTTTCTCGGCTGCTATGACATGATCCACGACCGGCTCGAACTCATGGACCGCGCCGACCGCAACCGCGTGGCCGAAAGCATCAGCATCGACGGGCTGGACGATCCGAAAATGGCCGATCACGTGCCGCCCGCCCTTCTGGAGACGCTGCGCGAGGAGGTGGCCATGGCGCGCGAGCTTTTGCCGCCGCTCGATGTGGCGGCGGTGCGCGAGGGGCATATGACGCCGATCTGGTTCGGCTCGGCGATCAATTCCTTCGGCGTGCGCGAATTGATGGAGGGGATCGGCGCCTATGGCCCCGAGCCGCAGCCGCAACGCGCCGAGCCGCGCCAGATCGCCCCCGAGGAGGACCGCGTGGCGGGCTTCGTCTTCAAGGTACAGGCCAACATGGACCCCAGGCACCGCGACCGGGTGGCATTCGTCCGGCTCGCCTCGGGGCATTTCCGGCGCGGCATGAAGCTGACCCATGTGCGGGCGAAAAAGCCGATCACCGTCTCGGCGCCGGTGCTGTTTCTCGCCGCCGACCGGGAATTGGCGGAAGAGGCCTGGGCCGGCGACATCATCGGCATTCCAAACCACGGGCAGTTGCGCATCGGCGACACGCTGACCGAGGGCGAAAACTTGCGCGTGACCGGCATCCCCTCCTTCGCGCCCGAACTGTTGCAGACCTGCCGCGCGGGCGATCCGATGAAGGCCAAGCATCTGGAAAAGGCGCTGATGCAATTCGCCGAGGAAGGTGCTGCCAAGGTGTTCAAACCGGCCTTCGGCTCTGGCTTCATCGTGGGCGTGGTGGGGCAGTTGCAATTCGAGGTTCTGGGCAGCCGGATCGAGCTCGAATACGGGCTGCCGGTGCGGTTCGAGCCGTCGCAATTCACCTCCGCCCGCTGGGTCACGGGGCCGAAGGACAAGGTCGAGACCTTCATCGCCGCCAACAAACAGCATATCGCGCATGACAATGACGGCGACGTGGTCTATCTGACGCGGCTGCAATGGGATATCGACCGCGTGGCGCGCGATTACCCCGAGGTGACGCTGAGCGCCACCAAGGAGATGATGGTTTAAGCGGGTTTTGGCCTGAAGGGGACGTTGGACCGAAACTTGCGCGGAATCGAGGCCGAAGGCCGCCGCGCATCGCCGGGCCGCCCCCCGGCACGGCGATTTGGCTGCCGCTTGCGCGATGTTTGGGGGTTTTTCGGACTTGGCGAGATAAAGTGCTGCCAAACTGACGTTGGATCGCCGCACCGCGGCCCGTCGATGCGCGGCGTCAGCAAAATGGCCGCAACAGGCCAATCACGCAAGGCATCGCCCCGCCCCTACCCCATCAGATCGGGCAGGATCGTGACGATATCGGGGAAGAACCACAGCAGCGCCAGCCCCAGCATCTGAATCAGCACGAAGGGCAGCACCCCCTTGTAGATATGCCCCGTCGTCACCCCCCGCGGCGCCACCCCGCGCAGGTAGAAGAGCGCGAAGCCGAAAGGCGGCGTCAGGAACGAGGTCTGCAAATTGACCGCGATCATGATCGTGACCCATTTCGGATCGAAACTGCCGCCATAGATCACCGGGCCGACGATCGGGACCACGATATAGATGATCTCGAGGAAATCGAGCACGAAGCCGAGGATGAAGAGCACCAGCATCACGATCAGGAAGACCTTGAACTCATTGTCGAAGGACATGAGGAAATCCTGGATGTAATGCTCTCCACCGAAGGAGATCACCACGAGATTGAGAAGCTGCGAGCCGATCAGGATGGTAAAGACCATGCTCGTGACCTTGGCCGTCTCGCGCACCACCGGCGTCAGAACCCCCCCGGTGTAGAGCACCCAGCAGGCAAACAGCAGCCCGAACATCGCGTAGAGATAGGCGGCATAGGCAAGGCCGAACATGATCCAGGTCTCGAAACCGGCCGCGCTCTGATTCAGCCTGAGATCGAAATTGATGCCGATGAGGATGGCCAGCACGATCGCCAGCGTCGAGAACAGGATCACCCGGGGCGAGCGATCCTGGTCGCGCAGCTTGCGATAGGCCGCGAGCATGATCGCCCCGCCCGCGCCCAGCGCGGCGGCCGGCGTCGGGTTGGTGATCCCGCCGAGGATCGAGCCGAGCACCGCGACGATCAGCACCAGCGGCGGAAAGACCACGCGGATCAGATCGTTGCGCGCCATGCGGATCGCGCCATGGCCCACCCCGTAGAGCGCGAGAGCGACCGGGATCGCCATGATCAGCCAGGTCGCTCCGGGAGAGGTCGAAGGCGCGATGAGCGCGATATCGGCCAGCAGGCCCAGCACGATGCCGAGCGCCCCGACGAGCAGCGGGCGCGGATCGGCCGACGGCGCCACGCCACGCGCCACCGCGAGGGTGAGCCCGAAGAGAACCATGAGCGTGGCCACGCCGGTGCCGATCGGGGGGGCATTCGCCGCCTTCTCGAGGCGCTGCGCCGCGATTTCCTCGGGGCTGAGCCGGACGCTCGCCGTCACGCCGCCGGAGGCGTCGATCTCCGCCTGCTGCGCCACCGCCGCATCCCAGGCCTCCTGCCCGTGGAGCGCGATCATCGAGGCGCGGCATTCGTCGCTCACATTGGTGCGCAGGGATGCCATCTGCCCCTGATCGGTGAAGGTGTCCACGCTCAGATCCTGCGAGCCGATGATATTGACCTGCCCGAGCAGCATCGCCCCGGCAATCAGCGCCACCGGCACACCGAGAAACCAGGTAAAGCTCTCGCGCCGCGTGATGACCTCGCCGCCTGCCACGCTTTCGAGTTGCACCGCCGGCGCCCGCGACGGGTAGAGGAGGGCATAGCCGAAGGCATAGAGCGCATAGAGCAGCGCCAGCAGGATGCCGGGCAGCAGCGCCGCCTGAAACAGTGTGCCGACCGAGACCACCGCCGGCGTGCCGAGATAGGTGAGCGCGTCGGTGCAGCCCGCGGCGATGGCGCGCTTTTCCTGCGAGACCGAATAGAGATCGCCCGCCAGCGTGCCCAGCAGCACGATGACGATGGAGGGCGGAATGATCTGCCCCAGCGTGCCCGAGGCCGAGATCACCCCGGTGGCCAGCTGCGGCGAATAGCCGTTGCGCAGCATGGTGGGCAGGCTCAGGAGGCCCATCGTCACCACCGTCGCGCCCACGATGCCCGTCGAGGCGGCGAGAAACGCCCCCACCACCACCACCGACACGGCGAGCCCGCCGGGCAGCGGCCCGAACACCCGCGCCATCGTGGTCAGGAGGTCGTCGGCGATCCGGGAGCGTTCCAGCGTGATCCCCATCATCACGAACATCAGCACCGCCAGCAGCGTCTCGATCGCCGCCCCCGCGAGCACGCGCTCGTTGATGCGGTTGACGATGAAGGACAGGTTCCGGTCGAGCGCCACCTCCCAGCCCTGCGGAAAGACCGGCACACCCGTGCGCGGCAGGTCCGGGTATCGGAAGATGGTGACGGAATCGGCCCGCACCCCCGTCGCCAGCACCGCGTTATAGGCATCGGAGGATCGGTCGATTGCCTGATGGATCAACAGCCCCGCGCTGTCGAGCCCGGCAATGATCCCGAAAGAGACCATCCCCGCCCCGCCAATGGCAAAGGCCACCGGAAAGCCCGAGAGAATGCCCCCGAACAGGCACAGAAAGACGATGATCAGGCCGATTTCGACCCCGTCAAGTCCGAACAGCATGGAACCCCGCCCCCCTAATGTGTGCCTTCAAAGGCTTCCTGGCCCTCGCCCGGCATGTCGCGGTCGAGATACTTGTCGGCGCTTTCCGGTCCTTCCTTCCATTCCAGCCAGGAGCGCCAGAAAAACGCCATCGCGTGCAGGAACACCATCCCCGCAAAGATCAGCAGCAGCACCTTGAAGAGGAAATAGGCGTTGAACCCGTTCGGGCTGAAGCTGATGGTCTCGACGTTCCAGCGCAGCGCGCGCGCCTTCATCAGGAGCCGGTCGAGCGACTCCGAGGCCGAGGGCTTGGGCACGATCAGGTGCCGCCAGAGAAAGAACCAGCCATAGAGCCAGATGATGACCGCCATCGGCATCATGAACAGCAGGCTGCCCACCATGTCGATCACCCGCCTGGTGCGGTGGCTCACCTGCGCATAGATCAGGTCCACCCGGACATGCCCGCCCTGCACGAAGGTGTAGCTGCAGCACAGCGCAATGACCATGGCGTTATAGAGCTTGAGTTCCTCGGACCACCAGCTGATGTCGAACTGGATCGGGATGCCGAAGCCGATGACGATATCGGGACGGGCAAAGATGCGCTGGACAAAGACGATGACGATCTGTTGCAGCACCATGATCAGCCCGGCCCAGGCCGCGAACCGCCCGACGGTATTGGCAAACCCTTCGAGCGCGCGCACACAGCCCCACAGGAAGGTGTTGCGCCACAGGCCGATGCCCGTCAGCAGCAGGAAGGTCGTGAACACCACGAAGAAGAATTCGACCGAGCCGCCGTAATAGACGACCCGCATGATGGCCTGCGGATCAGACCAGTCGAGCCACAGGCCCGGATTCGCGAGCGCATGAGCCAGATTGTAGAAACTCAGGACGATGTTCTCGGCCAGCCAGAACAGCCCGCGGCCCAGCGCGCCGAGCGCTTCGCCAGCACCGGCGCCGGTTTCATTCTCCATGACGCTGCTCCCCCGAATACGAGTGCCCCGGCCTCCGACATGTGTGCGTCGCCGGCCGGGGCCCCGGATGGCACGCGCCGCGCCCCGCGGGGCGCGGCGAAGGCGAATGGCCGGTCAGATACCGACGACGCGGTTGCGCTGCGCGGTATAGGTGCCCTCCGAGAGGCTGCCCCAGGAGGCCGAGCTGCGCAACGAGGTCATGTAGCTGTCGTAGCACCGCTTGTAGAGCTCGTCGCCCAGCGGTTCCTTCACCACCTCGTCGGAAGCGGCGCCGAAGGCGTCCCAGATGCTGTCGGAGAACTCCATGAGCTTGACCCCGCCGGCCTGAAGGCGCTGAAGCGCGGCGGCGTTGTTGGCCATGAACAGCGCCATCGTCCAGGCATTGGACGACCGCGCCGCATGGCTGACGATCGCCTGCTGTGCCGGGGTGAGATCCTCGTAAAGCTCGAGGTTGAAGGTGATGTTCAGGATCGGGCCCGGCTCATGGAAGCCGGCGGTATAGTAGAACTTGGCGACCTCCTGGAAACCGGCCTTCTCATCGGCCCAGGGGCCGATCCACTCGGTCCCGTCGATGGCCCCCGAGGACAGCGCCTGATACACTTCGGAACCGGGGAGGTTCTGCACGCTGGCGCCCAGCTTGCCGACCACCTGACCGCCCTGGCCCGGCATCCGGAACTTCAGCCCCTGGAAATCCTCGGGGCTGTTGATCTCCTTGTTGAACCAGCCGCCCGACTGCGGCCCGGTGCTGCCCGCCGGGAAGAACTTGAGCCCGAAGATACCATAGACCTCATCGGCCAGCTCACGCCCGCCTTCATGGTAGAACCAGTTGTTGAATTCCTGGGCGGTCATCCCGAACGGCACCTGGCTGAAGAAGCTGAGCGCGGGATGCTGGCCGAGGAAATAGTAGTCCACCCCGTGATAGAGATCGGCCTGTCCGGCCGAGACGGCATCGAACACCTCGAAGGCCCCGACGAGCTCGCCCGCGGCCTTGAGATCGACGGTCAGCTGGCCATCGGACATGGCGGTGATCGCATCCGCGCAATATTGCGCCGAATCGTGCACCCCGGCGAGGCCGCGGCCCCAGGTCGTGACCATGGTCAGCGTGCGCTTGCCCTGCGCATAGGCCGGCGCGGCGAGCGTGGCGGCGGCAGCCGCCCCGCCGCCCAGCGCGGAATTCTTCAGAAACGAACGACGATCCATCTTGGTTCCTCCCCAGTTGTTGCAGGCGCGTCCGTGACGGACGACCCGAGGATCTCGAAAGCATGCGGACATTAGCCCGCGATCGGGCATGTGAAAATACCGAATAATCGCGGCGCCGGCGATTTTTGCCCGCCATCCCCCGCCCGTGGCGCGCCATCTTGTCTCATTGCGCGCGCCGGGGCGCCGATATCCAAGGGGCGCATGAAGCCCAAACTCCTGACCATTCTGCCGCTCTACACGCGGGAGCTGTTTCGTGCCGATCTGGCCGCCGGGGTCACCGTGGCCATGGTGGCGCTGCCGCTCAGCATCGCCATCGCCATCGCCTCCGGCGCGGATCCGGCGACGGGGCTGGTCACGGCGATCGTCGGCGGGTTCCTGATCTCGGCGCTCGGCGGCAGCCGGGTGCAGATCGGCGGGCCCACCGGCGCCTTTATCGTCGTGGTCTATGGGATCATTGCCGAGCACGGCCATGACGGGCTCGTGCTGGCGACGCTGATGGCCGGGGGCATCATGATGATCGCCGGATATTTCCGCGCCGGAAGCCTGGTGAAGCTCATCCCCGAGGCGGTGATCAACGGCTTTACCATCGGCATCGCCATCATCATCGCCACCAGCCAGCTGCGCGACCTGTTCGGACTGGAGGTCGCCGCGCTGCCCGCCGATTTCCTGCCCAAGATCGAAGCGCTCTGGGCGGCGCGCGCCACGCTCGCGCCCGGGGCGCTGGCCGTGGGTCTCGCGACCATCGCCGCCATCGTCGTGCTGCGCCGCCTCGCGCCGCGCTTTCCGGGGCTGATCGTGGCAATGGCGCTCTGCTCGGCGATGGTCGCGGTGCTGAACCTGCCGGTGGAGACGCTCGGCTCGCGCTATGGCGCGCTGCCCAATACGCTGCCCATGCCGCAACTCCCCGAGATCAGCCTCGCCCGTCTCGGCGACCTGCTGCCCTCGGCCCTGGTCATCGCCTTTCTTGCGGGGGTGGAATCGCTCCTCTCGGCCTCGGTGGCGGACCGGATGATCGGCGGCAACACCCGCCCCAATGCCGAGGTGATCGCCAATGGCGCGGCCAATATCGGCTCGGCGCTCTTTGGCGGGCTGCCGGCAACCGGCGCCATCGCGCGCACCGCGACCAATGTGCACGCGGGCGGGCGCACGCCGGTGGCCGGCATCGTGCACGCCCTCGTCATCCTGGTCGTGATGCTGCTGGCGGCGCCGCTCGCGGGTTATCTGGCCATGCCGGCGCTGGCGGGGCTGCTGATGCTCACCGCGTGGAACATGTCCGAGCCGCAGCACTGGCGGCGGCACATGGCGGCACGGCGTTCGGACCAGGTGCTGCTCGTGCTGACGCTGGTGCTGACGGTGCTGGCTGATCTGACGGTGGCCATCGGCGTCGGCGTGGCGCTCGGGCTCGCGCTGCGGCTACGGCGGCGCGAGGTGCCCGAAGCCCCCTGGCACGATCCCGACCGCTGAGCCGGGCGGCCGGGGCGCGCGGGCATTGCTCGATTACGGGCGTCACAACCGCAACATTAGCTAGTCGAGATTTGTACACGCATAAGATGCAAAATAATACTCGCAGACGCACAAATCCTTGATCGAATCACGCATATCCGTGCACCGTTGAGGCGCGTGTGCGCTCCCGCAGGGCCGCACATTTTTTATGCGGCCCGGCCAAAGGCATCTTTTTGCCGTGATTCGAAGGAGAAGAGATTGTGTCGACCCTTACCCTGAATGGATTTTTTACCACGTTTGACGACCAGGATACGGTCACCAGCGTCGGCGCGGCGACGCTCGAAGTCGAATTCCCGAACGAGCTTGCGGTCATCAATTACACGATCCTGAGCATTCCCGAAGACGACCCCATGCCCCTGGTCGATATCGGCGGCACGCCTCTCGCGAGCGCGACGGTGAACGGCATCGACATTCTGAACAATGACGCGATCGAGACATCGCTGGGTTTCATCACCACCTCGCAAGGAACCCACGTCATCCTCGCCTTCTATGATGAAACCCTTGGCACGGACGCGATCTTCGTGATCGGCGGTGACCCGCTGACCCTGCCCACGACGGTGGCCGGCTTCAACGCGCTTGAAGCGTCGATCACCGGCGCGGGCGTGGCCACAGGCACCTATGCCCCCGATCAGGACATCCCGATCACCAGCCTCGGCGGCACGATATCGGGCGATCCGTTCAACCTCATCGAGGGCACGGACGGCGATGACTTGCTCGAAGGGACGGCAGGAAATGACTTTATCATCACCGGCAACGCGACGGCGAACGGGGATTTCGTCCAGGGCTCGGCGGGCAATGACACGATCGACATGTCGGGCATTGACGGGGTGAACGGCTTTGTCACGATCGGCTACGGCAATCTGGCCGGGCCGATCGCCGTCAGCATCGACGGGACGGCGGGGACCGGCAGCGTGGACAAGGGCGCGGCGGGCACCGACACGCTTCTGGGCGTCACCCAGCCGCTGCTTGCCGGGAGCAACAATGGCGGGCTCCAGATCGTCGGCACCTCCGGCGATGACAGCTTCGCTGTCGCGCCCGATGCCGGGCAGTGGATGGCCGTGCGCGGCGGCGACGGCGTGGACAGCTACACGGTCAACGGCGGCGGTCTGGTGCGGCTCGATTTCCGGGGCGGCAACGGCATCGACGTGAACCTCACCACGCGCACCATCGCCGATGACGGGTTCGGCAATGCCGAGACCATCGGCGGGTCGAGCGCCGTCTTCGAGGTCTATGGCTCAGAAGGCGACGATACGTTCACCGGCTCGGATGCGAATGAATCCTATCGCTACGCAGGCGGCAACAACACGCTCGATGGCGGCGCGGGCTTCGACCGGCTGCGCTATGACGTGGGCGCGGTCGCCTCGGTCAATATCGACGCGAGCGCGGGGGTCGTGAACGGCGTGCTGAGCGGCGGCGGCACCTTCACCGACACGATCTCGGGCTTCGAGCGGCTGCGCGGCTCGAACGGGAATGACACGATCACCGGCGAGGCGGGCGTGGACAACCGCTACGAGGGCCGTGGCGGTGTGGATACCTTCATCCATCTGGGCGGCAACGACACGATCTCGGATTTCGACGCGGCCAACGAGACGCTGATCGTGCGCGTGGCGGGACTCGATCAGGCGGCGGTGGAGGCCGCGATTGCCAACGCCACGGACACGGCAGGCGGCGCGCTGGCGAGCTTCGGCTCGGGCACGGTCCTCTTCAGCGGGCGGAGTGCGGAGGATCTGGCAGGGGCGAATGTCCAATTCGCCGAGCCGGGCAGCGCCAACCTCATCGAAGGCACCGATGGCGACGATTTCCTGATCGGCACGGGCGGCGATGATCTGATCGTGACGGGCAACGCGACGGCGAACGGGGATTTCGTCCAGGGCTCGGCGGGCAATGACACGATCGACATGTCGGGCATTGACGGGGTGAACGGCTTTGTCACGATCGGCTACGGCAATCTGGCCGGGCCGATCGCCGTCAGCATCGACGGGACGGCGGGGACCGGCAGCGTGGACAAGGGCGCGGACGGCACCGACACGCTTCTGGGCGTCACCCAGCCGCTGCTTGCCGGGAGCAACAATGGCGGGCTCCAGATCGTCGGCACCTCCGGCGATGACAGCTTCGCTGTCGCGCCCGATGCCGGGCAGTGGATGGCCGTGCGCGGCGGCGACGGCGTGGACAGCTACACGGTCAACGGCGGCGGTCTGGTGCGGCTCGATTTCCGGGGCGGCAACGGCATCGACGTGAACCTCGCCACGCGCACCATCGCCGATGACGGGTTCGGCAATGCCGAGACCATCGGCGGGTCGAGCGCCGTCTTCGAGGTCTATGGCTCAGAAGGCGACGATACGTTCACCGGCTCGGATGCGAATGAATCCTATCGCTACGCAGGCGGCAACAACACGCTCGATGGCGGCGCGGGCTTCGACCGGCTGCGCTATGACGTGGGCGCGGTCGCCTCGGTCAATATCGACGCGAGCGCGGGGGTCGTGAACGGCGTGCTGAGCGGCGGCGGCACCTTCACCGACACGATCTCGGGCTTCGAGCGGCTGCGCGGCTCGAACGGGAATGACATGATCATCGGCGAGGCGGGCGTGGACAACCGCTACGAGGGCCGTGGCGGTGTGGATACCTTCGTCCATCTCGGCGGCAACGACACGATCTCGGATTTCGACGCGGCCAACGAGACGCTGATCGTGCGCGTGGCGGGACTCGATCAGGCGGCGGTGGAGGCCGCGATTGCCAACGCCACGGACACGGCAGGCGGCGCGCTGGCGAGCTTCGGCTCGGGCACGGTCCTCTTCAGCGGGCGGAGTGCGGAGGATCTGGCAGGGGCGAATGTCCAATTCGCCGAGCCGGGCAGCGCCAACCTCATCGAAGGCACCGATGGCGACGATTTCCTGATCGGCACGTTCGGGGCTGACCTGATCGATGGTCGCGGCGGCGACGACATCATCTTCGGCAGGTTCGGAGCGGACGTGATCGAAGGCAGCGACGGGGCTGACCTCATCCACGGGGGCACGGGCCGTGACCGGATCGACGGCGGCGCGGGCAATGACACGATCTTCGGCAGCTTCGGAGCCGATCACATCGACGGCGGCGACGGCGACGACGTTCTCTGGGGCGGACTCGGGAACGATACGATCCTTGGCGGCGACGGCGCGGACATGATTCGCGGCGGTTTCGGGAACGACCGCCTCGAGGGCGGCGCCGGCAACGACACGATCATTGGCGGCCGGGGCGCGGATGTCCATGTCTTCGGGGCAGGCGATGGCGCGGATGTGTTCGAGTTTTTCAGCATCGCCGAGGGCGACCGGATCGAGATCGACAGCGCGCTGCTTGCCGGCGCCACCAATGGCGCGGCAGTGATCAGCGCCTACGGGACGCTCATCGGCGGGAATGCGGTGCTCGACTTTGGCGGCGGCGACAGCATCACGCTCGCCGGCCTGACCAGCTTCGACGGGCTCGACACGGTGTTTGACATCGTCTGACCCACATCCGCCTGCGAAAGGCCCGCCCCCGGCAGGGCCTTTCATCCGGATTGACACAAAGGGAGAACGAGTGTAGAACAAACGCATATCCATCGCGAGGGCGCCGAGATGCTGACGAAAAAACAGCTCGATCTTCTGGAGTTCATCCACAAGCGCGTGCAGCGCGACGGCGTGCCGCCCAGTTTCGATGAAATGCGCGAGGCGCTCGATCTGCGGTCCAAATCGGGGATCCACCGTCTGATCACCGCGCTGGAAGAGCGCGGGTTCATCCGGCGGCTGGCACATCGGGCGCGGGCGCTCGAAATCGTGAAACTGCCCGATGCGCTCTTGGCTTCGACAGCGGGAGGGACATCACGCGGGATCGCCGGCGATCGGCCCATGGCGCCAGTTCCCGCCAATGCCGGGGCCGTGACGGCGCCGCAGGCGGTATCGCTGCCGGTGATGGGGCGGATCGCCGCCGGGGTGCCGATCGAGGCCATCGCCCATGCCAGCCATTCCATCGCCGTGCCCGGCGACATGATCGCGGGGCGCGGATCGCATTACGCGCTGGAGGTGAAGGGCGATTCGATGATCGAGGCCGGGATCAACGACGGCGACGTGGTCATCATCCGTGAGACTTCGGTCGCCGATAACGGCGATATCGTCGTGGCGCTGATCGAGGATCAGGAGGCGACGCTGAAACGATTCTTCCGGCGCGGCAATGCCATCGCGCTCGAGGCGGCGAACCCCGCCTACGAGACGCGTATCCTCCCGGAGGAGATGGTGCGCGTGCAGGGCCGCCTCGTCGGGCTGATCCGCAGCTACTGAGGCGACCAGAGACGGCGCCCGGTCACCTCGGCGGCGCTCCGGAGGTGCAGGGCGCCGGCGCTCTCCACGAGAGCGAGCGCGCCGGTTCGGCGCAGCGTCGCGGGCGTGATCACCTCGCAGGGTCCGGCGGGCGGGCTCTCGGGGTCGGCGGAATAAATCACGATGCCCGCCCCGTCGCAGCCGCGCGGCGCGCGCGCCGCCGCCTTGCCCGCGACCAGCACCACCCCCAGCGGCGTGAGCAGATCGTCCTGCCAGCGGGCGTGCGCTGCGGGCTGATCCGCACCGTCACCATCGTTCTCGAGCCAGTTTCCGGCCACGAAACCCGCCCCGCGCGGCTTGTTCAGGGCGCGCCCTGCCTCGGTCATCACGCCCACCAGCGCGCCGCTCTCCGCGATCAGCAGGCGCGGGCGCTCGGCCCCCGACCAGAGCCAGATCGACACGAGAACCGGCACCAGGCCAAGCGCGCGCCCCCGCCCCCGCCAGAGCACGACCATCAGCATCCCGAGCGCCATCAGCGGCAGAACCGAGGGCCCCGGAGACACGATCGGGATGCGCGCGCCCGCGAGCCCGGCCACCCGATCCGCCACGCCGAGGATCCAGCCCAGCCCCTGCCCCATCACCCAGAGCGCCATCCAGTCGAGCCCCAATGGCAGGAGCAGCACCGCGAACACGGCCGCGGGCATGACCAGCGCCCCCATCAGCGGCACGCTCAACAGGTTGGCCAGCAGCCCGTATTGCGCCAGCTGGTTGAAATGCGCCGCCGCCACCGGCGCCGTCGCCCCCCCCGCCACCGCCGAGGAAATCACCACCGCCACGACCGGCCGCAGCCAGCGCGGACCGAGCGGAATGGCCGCATCGCGGAGCCAGCCGAACACCGCCACGAGCGCCACGGTGGCGGCAAAGGACATCTGAAATCCGGGCCCGAGCAACGCCTCGGGCCGCAGGCAGAGCACGATCACCGCCGCCACCGCCACCGCGCGCAGGCTGAGCGCACGCCGGTCGAGCATGACGGCCACCAGCATCACCGTCGCCATGACGAAGGCGCGTTCGGTCGCCACATTCCCCCCCGAGAGCGCGAGATACCCCGCCCCCGCGCCGATCGCCATTGCGGCGGCGATCTTCTTGACCGGCCAGCGCAGCGCCACGCCGGGAATCGCCGCCAGCGCGAGCCGCCCGGCCACAAAGACCAGCCCCGCGAGCAGCCCCATATGCAGCCCCGATATCGCCAGCAGATGCGCGAGGTTGGAGCGGCGCATCGCTTGAAGCGTGTCCTGCGTGAGGCCCGAGCGGTCGCCGGTCATGATCGCGGCAGCAAAGGCCCCGGTCTGGCCGGGCAGGCGCGTGCGCACATGATCGGCCAGCGTCATGCGCGCCCTGAACAGCCACTGCCCGCGCCCTTGGCCGGTCACGGCCAGCAGCGGCGCGCGCGCATAGCCGACCGCCCCCACCCCCTGAAACCAGGCGTGGCGGCGGAAATCGAAGCCGCTTGGCTCGACCGGGCCGGCGGGCGGCGCGAGATGCGCCGTGGTCATCACCCGCAGCCCCGGCGTCGGCGCGATGCCGCCCGCGCCATGAAGCGAGACGCGCACACGCCCCGGCACGCGCTCCGGGGCTGTCCGGGCGAGCACCACCCGGTCCAGCGTGATGCGCAACACGTCCGAGGCCGATCGGTCGATCCCGACGATCCGCCCCTCCACCGGCCCGTAATAGCGCCAGCCCAGCACCGGCCCCGCCACCTGATGCGCGCGCGCCCCCGCGATGGCAAAGCCGAGCAGCAGCAGCGCCAGCGCCACGCCGGGCGGCCCCGACCATTCGCGCCCGCGCCAGAGCGCCACCACCAGAAGCAGCGCGCCCGCGCCACCCGCAAGCAGCAGCGCCGCGACCGGCGGCTCCTCCCGCAGCGCGAAATAGGCCCCGATCCCGCAGGCCAGCAGCACCGGCACCCATGGGAAAAGCGCGCCGCGCTGCGCGAGCCAGGCCGCCCCGATCGCTTCTGCGGCGCGCCGCACTTGTCACCCTCCCGGCGGACCGATAGACACGCCCCATCTTCGCCCGACGATCCTTACCAAAAGGTTAATACCGCCCATGTCGCAACAGGTCGTGACCCGTTTCGCCCCCTCGCCCACGGGCTTCCTGCATATTGGCGGGGCGCGCACGGCGCTGTTCAACTGGCTCTATGCGCGCGGGCGCGGCGGACGGTTCCTGCTGCGGATCGAGGATACCGACCGGGCCCGTTCGACCCCGGAGGCGACGCAGGCGATTCTCGACGGGCTGGCATGGCTCGGCCTCGACCATGACGGCGAGGCGGTGAGCCAGTTCGCGCGCGCGCCCCGCCATGCCGAGGTCGCGCATCGGCTGCTGGCCGAGGGCAAGGCCTACCGATGCTTTGCCACGCAGGACGAGATCGCGGCCTTTCGCGAGGCGGCCCGTGCCGAGGGCCGCTCGACCCTCTTTCGCAGCCCGTGGCGCGATGCCGATCCCGCCAGCCATCCCGACGCGCCCTTCGTCATCCGCATCAAGGCCCCGCGCGAGGGCGTGACGGTGATCCGCGACGTTGTGCAGGGCGATGTCACCATCCGCAACGATCAACTCGACGACATGGTGCTGTTGCGCAGCGACGGCACGCCGGTTTACATGCTGGCGGTGGCGGTGGACGATCACGACATGGGCGTGACCCATGTGATCCGCGGCGACGATCACCTCAACAACGCCGCGCGCCAGATGATGATCTACGCGGCGATGGGCTGGCCGCTGCCGGTTTACGCGCATATCCCGCTCATCCACGGGCCCGACGGCAAGAAACTGTCGAAACGTCACGGCGCGCTCGGGGTCGAGGAATACCGCAAGATGGGCTATCCGGCGGCGGGGCTGCGCAATTATCTGGCGCGGCTCGGCTGGAGCCATGGCGACGACGAGTTCTTCACCGACGCGCAGGCCCGCGCCTGGTTCGACATCACCGGGATCGGCAAAGCGCCCGCGCGGTTCGATTTCCGCAAGCTCGAGAATATCTGCGGCCGGCATATCGCGGCCATGGACGATGCCCTGCTGCTCGAAGAGCTGCAGGGCTATCTCGCCGTGACCGGACAGGCGCCGCTCTCGGAAGACCGGCTGGCGCGGCTCGGGCGGGCCATGTATTGCCTCAAGGACCGGGCGCGGACCCTGGCGGAGCTCGTCGAGAAGGCTGCCTTCGTGCTGAGCGACCGGCCCATCGCGCCGGACGCCGCGGCGGCGGCCCATCTCGACGATGTATCCCGTGGCATACTGGGCGAATTGACGCCGCAGCTGCAAAATGCTAGTTGGACGCGCGACGGAATTGAGGACTTGCTCACCCGGTTTGCCGCAGACCATGGAATGAAGTTCGGCGCGCTTGCCGGCCCTTTGCGGGCCGCGCTCGCTGGCCGCAATGCGACACCGAGCGTGTTCGACATGATGCTGGTCCTCGGGCGGGAGGAAACCGCCGCCCGGCTGACCGATGCCGCCTGCGTCGGGGAGTGATCCTCTGGCAGGACCTGACACTTACCCAGCCCGGGGCGTGCCATGCGCCCGGGCGCTGCAAGGGAGGATCCCCGATGTCTGACGAGAAGAAAGTCGCCAAGCTGGAAATCGACGGCAAGACCTACGAACTGCCGGTCCTGTCGCCGACAGCCGGACCCGACGTGATCGACATCCGCAAGCTCTACAGCACCGCCGGGGTGTTCACCTATGACCCGGGCTTCACCTCGACGGCGAGTTGCGAGAGCACCATCACCTTCATCGACGGCGACAAGGGCGAGCTCCAGCATCGCGGCTATCCGATCGACCAGCTGGCCGAGAAGTCGCATTTCCTCGAAGTCTGCTATCTGCTGCTCTATGGCGAATTGCCGACGCCCGCCCAGCTCGAGGATTTCGAGAGCCGGGTGACCAATCACACCATGCTGCACGAGCAGATGCAGTATTTCTTCCGTGGCTTCCGGCGCGATGCGCATCCGATGGCGATCATGGTGGGCGTGGTGGGCGCGATGTCGGCCTTCTACCATGACAGCACCGATGTGCGCGACGAGTGGCAGCGCGAGGTGGCCTCGATCCGGCTGATTGCCAAGATGCCGACCATTGCCGCCTGGGCCTACAAGTATTCCGTCGGCCAGCCCTTCATCTATCCGCGCAACGATATCGACTATGCGTCGAATTTCCTGCGCATGTGCTTTGCCGTGCCAACCGATGATTACCAGGTCAACCCGATCCTGAGCCGGGCGATGGACCGGATCTTCACGCTGCACGCCGATCACGAGCAGAACGCCTCGACCTCGACGGTGCGGCTCGCCTCTTCTTCGGGCGCCAATCCCTTTGCCTGCATCGCCGCGGGGATCGCCTGCCTCTGGGGGCCTGCCCATGGCGGCGCCAATCAGGCGTGCCTCGAAATGCTGCGCGAGATCGGCACGCCCGACCGCATCCCCGAATTCATCGCCCGCGCCAAGGACAAGGATGACCCGTTCCGCCTGATGGGTTTCGGCCACCGGGTTTACCGCAATTTCGACCCGCGCGCCAAGGTGATGAAGCAATCCGCCGACGAGGTGCTGGAACTGCTCGGCATCGAGGACAACCCGACGCTTCAGGTCGCCAAGGAGCTGGAGCGCCAGGCGCTGGCCGATCCCTATTTCGCCGAGAAGAAGCTGTTCCCGAACGTGGACTTCTATTCGGGCATCATCCTCGAGGCGATGGGCTTCCCGACCTCGATGTTCACGCCGATCTTTGCCGTTTCGCGCACGATCGGCTGGATCTCGCAGTGGAAGGAGATGATCGCCGACCCGCAGATGAAGATCGGTCGCCCGAGGCAGCTCTACCGGGGTGCGACGCTGCGCGATTACGTCGATATCGACAAGCGCTGAGGCGCGGCCCCTGCCATCAGCCCGCCGCCGGCCTCGGCGGCAGGGCGCGGCACAGCTCGGCATGGAGCGCCTTGCGCTCCGGCTCGGTGAGGAATGCACCGATCTCCACCTCGCGGCCATTGCCGGCCAGCGTGAGATAATGCGGCACGGGTCCGCCCGTCGGGTGCATCCTCACCTGCGCCCAATAGCGATGGCAGCGCCATTCGCGCACCCGCCCGTTCGCCTCGATGCGCCGCAGCTGCGCCTCCCCGGGGCCAAGCGTCAGCACCTCCGAGAGGCGCGCGCTGCGATAGGTCGCCTCGAGCGCCCACCAGACCGCCCCCACGCTCAGCAGCAAAAAGGGCAGCATCCCCCAGAGAACCACCGTGCCCAGAAGCGGCAGCAGCGGGATGCAGATCAGCGCAAAGGTCGCCAGAACGAAGGCCGCAAAGCCGCGCCGCGGCAGCGAGCGGTGCGGCCAGAGCGTCAGCGTGGTCTCTTCCCCGGCCCCCTCGGGCGGGGTGCTCCAGTGATACGGCATGGCGTCATTCCCGGTCTGTCGGGCGGCGATCTCGGCTGCGCGGAGGGCCTGTAAGCCGGATTCTGTCCAGGGGATGCGCCGCACCCCCGTCGGATGACCATTCGTCTCGACGCGCGGTTGCCCGCGCGCCTGAAGCTGCCTACCCGGATCGCCGGGCCAAGACATGGCCTGCGGGCGGTATCGGTTTCCCGACCGGACCCCGCGCGCGATCCCTATTCGGCATTGCTCCCGGTGGGGCTTGCCGTGCCGGTCCGGTTGCCCGTCCCGCGGTGAGCTCTTGCCTCACCGTTTCACCCTTGCCCCGGACATGCCGGGGCGGTCTGTTTTCTGTGGCGCTTTCCCTCGGGTTGCCCCGGCCGGGCGTTACCCGGCACCGTTGTCTTGTGGAGTCCGGACTTTCCTCGCCACCCCGTTGCCGGGGTGTCGCGGTCATCCGGCCCTCCGCGCGCCCGATGACTTAGGGGCTCGACGGGCCCCGGTCAACGGGAAAGCGCGCCGCAAGATCGGCGATGCGCGCGCAATCGGTGCCATCGAGCGGGCCGGACACATGCGGTCGAAAGCGCAGGCGAAAGGCGGCCAGCACCGTCTCGGGGCGGTTGGCGCCGATGTCATAGCCGAACCGCCCGGCATCGCGCAGGAACGCGCCCCATGTGCCCGCCCCCTGTACCGTGGCCTCCGACCAGACCGAGAGCCCCTCGCGCGCGAGCGCCCGCCAGTCGAAGCGCGGCCCCGGATCGGATTTTCGCGCAGGCGCCATGTCGGAATGGGCGATGACCCGTTCGGGCGGGATCTGCCAGCGCGCCATGATCCCCACCATGAGCCCGCGCAGCGCCGCCATCTGCGGCGCGCAATAGGGATGGGTGCCGGTGTTGGCCAGTTCGATCCCGATGGAGCGCGAGTTGACATCGCCCACCCTGCCCCATCGCCCGGCCCCCGCATGCCAGGCGCGCAATGCCTCCGGCACGAGCCGCCAGACCGTGCCGCGCGCGCAGATGAGGTAATGCGCCGAGACCTCCGCCCCCCTGTCGCACAGCCGCGCGAGCGCGGCCTCGGCGCTGTCCATGGCGGTGTGGTGCAGCACGATCATGTCGGGAAGAGCCCCGCCCCGGCGCGGGCCGTGGTTCGGCGAGGGGCAGTTGCGGATCGCCCCGCTCACTGCCCTTTCTGCACCGCGCGGCGGAACGGCGCCGGATCCCAGTCGCAGGCATAGCCGTCGCCATCGGGGTCGAGCCCGAGCCGGTCGCGCTCCGGCCCGCCCCGGCGCAGGAAATCGATCTGCGCCTGATCCGCCGACGGGTAGGCGCGGCAGGCGCGCGCGGCCTTCGTCTCGAGGTTGACGCCGATGCGCCGATAGAGCTGGGTGCCGCGCGGGTGGCGCGTGCCAAGCGCGTAGGCGACGATATTGGGCCCGACATCGCCGGGACGCGGGCCGATCGCCTCGGGCTCGAACACCTGGTATCGTGCGCGGTTGCTGGCGATGCGCGCGGCATCCTCCTCGATGGTGCGCTCGGCATCGACGGCGTCGAAACTGTTCTCGCGCGAGATCCCCGCCGAATCGACCACCGCCGGCGGCGGGTTCGACGGGCTGGCCTGCACCGCCTCGCGGCCCGTGGCAGGCGCCGCCACCCCGAGGGCGGCGCGGGTGTCGGCGGCGATCTGCTCGGCCTCGGAGGTCGGGGCAGGCGCGGCATCCGGCGCAGCCGCAGCCGCTCCTCCGCCCATCGGCGTGGCGACAATGCCGCTCGGCGGCGGCAGCGACGCACCGGCAAGCGCCGCCTCGCGCGCGGCCTTCTGACGCTCATACTCCTGGGCGCTGGCGAGGCCCACGCCGGTGCCGGGATCGACCCGCGCCCCGCTGTCGGGGATCGCCGGGCCGCAGGCGGCAAGCGCCGTGAGAGCGACAAGGATCAGGGCTATGCGCATGTCCGGGGTCCTGAAAACGGAACTGATCGCTTGCCGCTTACCACCATTTCGCGGGCTTGGCCACAAATCCCGCCGCGTCTTCTAGCACATGAGCGGTGTTCAGCAGGTCGCCCTCTTCCCAGGGCCGCCCGATGAGTTGCAGCCCGAGCGGCAGCCCCTGCCGGTCGAGCCCCGCAGGCACCGCGATGCCGGGCAGCCCGGCGAGGTTCACCGTGACGGTGAACACGTCGTTGAGATACATCTGCACCGGGTCGGCCTCGGCCATCTCGCCCAGACCGAAGGCGGCCGAGGGCGTGGCGGGCGTCAGGATCGCATCGACACCGGCGGCGAACACCTCCTCGAAATCGCGCTTGATGAGGGTGCGCACACGGCGCGCGCGGTTGTAATAGGCATCATAGAACCCCGCCGAGAGCACATAGGTGCCGACCATCACGCGGCGCTGCACCTCGGGGCCAAAGCCCTCGGCGCGGGTCTTTTCATACATCTCGGTGATGCCGTCGCCCGGCGCCAGTTTCGCGCGGTGGCCATAGCGCACCCCGTCATAGCGCGCGAGGTTCGACGACGCCTCGGCGGGGGCAATCACGTAATAGGCGGGCAGCGCGTATTTCGTGTGCGGCAGCGAGATGTCGCGGATCTCGGCACCCGCATCGCGCAGCATCGCCGCGCCCTCCGACCACAGCGCCTCGATCTCGGCGGGCATCCCGTCCATGCGGTATTCGCGGGGGATGCCGATCACCTTGCCGCGAATGTCGCCGGTGAGCAGCGCCTCGAAATCGGGCACGGGCAGGTCGGCGGAGGTCGAATCCTTCGGGTCATGGCCGCACATCGCGCCCAGCATGATCGCCGCGTCGCGCACCGATTTGGTCATCGGCCCGGCCTGATCGAGCGAGGAGGCAAAGGCCACGATCCCCCAGCGCGAGCAGCGCCCGTAGGTGGGCTTGATCCCCGTGATCCCGGCAAAGGCCGCAGGCTGGCGGATCGAACCGCCGGTATCGGTGCCGGTCGCGGCAAGGCAGAGATCGGCGGCCACGGCGCTCGCCGATCCGCCCGAAGAGCCGCCGGGCGTGAGGGGGGTGGCGTCATTGCCGCGCCGCCACGGATTGACCGCGGCGCCGTAGCAGGAGGTCTCGTTCGAGGAGCCCATGGCAAACTCGTCCATGTTGAGCTTGCCCAGCATGACCGCGCCCGCGTCAAAAAGGTTCTGCGTGACGGTCGATTCGTATTCGGGCCTGAAGCCTTGCAAAATGCGGCTGGCGGCCTGGCTCGGCACGCCGCGCGTGCAGAAAAGATCCTTGATGCCCAGAGGGATGCCGCACATCGCGGGCGCGTCGCCCGCCGCGATCCGCGCATCCGCGGCGCGCGCCTGATCGCGCGCGAGATCGGCGGTGACATGGACAAAGGCCCCCAGCGCGCCCGCGCCCTCGATGGCGGCAAGGCAGGCCTCGGTCAGATCGAGGCTTGTCACCTCGCCCCGGCGCAGGGCGTCGCGGGCCTCGGCGATGGTCAGGGTGTTGAGATCGGTCATGCTCATTCCACCACCTTCGGCACGACAAAGAAGCCCTCGCGCGCGTCGGGCGCGTTCGACAGGATCGCGCCCTGGCAGTTGCCGTCGGTGACGACATCGGCGCGGCGCTTGAGGCGCATCGGCGTGACCGAGGTCATCGGCGCGACCCCCTCGACATCGACCTCGTTCAGCTGCTCGATGAAGCCGAGGATGGTGTTGAATTCCTGCGCGAGCGCGGGCAGCGCATCCGCGTCCACGCGGATACGGGCAAGGCGCGCCACGCGGGCGGCGGTCTCAAGGTCGATGGACATGCAGCCCTCCATGATCGGCAGGTCTCGGGTGGCAAGCGTTTACCCGCGCAGCCCGCCAGAGGCAAGCGGGGGTCGCGCCCGGCCCGCCCCTCCTTCGGAGGTTGCGCAGCCGATCCGCGCCGGGCTAGGCTCGGGCCAGCACATCCGAAGGGAGACCCCGAATGCGTATCACATGGCTTGGACACAGTTCGTTTCGTATCGAGATCGGCGGGCAGGTTCTGCTGATCGACCCCTGGCTCAACGGCAATCCGATGCTGCCCGAGGACAGCCACGCATCGGCGACCGAGGGGGCCACGCATATTCTCGTCACGCACGCGCATTTCGACCATATCGCCGATGCGCTGCCGCTGGCCAGGCGCCTCGCAGTGCCGGTGGTCGGGCAATACGATCTCATGTCCTTCTGGGCGGAGAAGGAGGCCATCGAGACGATCGGCTTCAACAAGGGGGGCACCGTCGATCTGGGCGGTGTCAAGGTCACGATGGTGCACGCCACCCATTCCACCTCGATCGCCACGCCGGAGGGGCCGCAGGTCACCGGCAGCGAATGCGGCTACATGATCGCGGGCGAGGGCCGGGTGATCTATGTTTCGGGCGATACCGACGTGATGGCGGACATGAAGGTGTTCAACGACCTGCACCGGCCCGATATCGGCATTCTCTGCGCGGGCGGCCTTTACACCATGGACATGGCGCGGGCGGCCTATGCGGCGAAGACCTTCTTCGATTTCAAGGTGGTGATTCCCTGCCATTACCGCACCTTCCCGGCCCTCGAGCAATCGGCGGCGGCGCTGGTGGAGGCCCTGCCGGGCGTCCGGGTGATCGCGCCCGAGGTGATGGAGGCGATCGAACCCTGAGGGTGCGGGGGGCGCTGCCCCCGTCGCCCGGTGGGCGACACCCCCGGAGTATTTGGGAAAGGTGAAGTCAGGGGCGCGGGCGGCGGCTGCGCCGGGGTTTCGGTTTGGGCTTGAGCGGTGCGGGCGCGTCGGGCGCGTCGAGGCCCAGCTGGTCGCGCAGCACACGCGGGCGCACCTCCTCGACCGCGCCGGGGGCGAGCTTGCCAAGCTGGAACGGCCCGTAGGAGAGGCGGATCAGACGGTTGACGGTGAGGCCGAGCGCCTCCATCGCTCGGCGGATCTCGCGATTCCTGCCCTCGCGCAGGGACACGGTGGCCCAGGCGTTGGCGCCCTTCTGGCGGTCGAGCGTGACGGTCATCGGCTGGAACCGCTCGCCCTCCACGGTCAGCCCCTTGCGCAGCGGATCAAACGTGGCATCCGAGGGCATACCGTTCATCCGCACGCGGTAGCGGCGCAGCCAGCCGGTCGAGGGCAGTTCCAGCCGCCGCTTGAGTTCACCGTCATTGGTCAGAAGAAGCAGCCCCTCGGAGTTGAGGTCGAGCCGACCCACGCTCATCACCCGCGGCAGATCGGCGGGCAGGGCGTCGTAGATGGTCGGCCGGCCCTTTTCGTCGCGGGTGGTGGTCACGAGGCCCCTGGGCTTGTGATAGAGCCAGAGGCGGGCGGGTTCGGGGGCCTCGACCGCGCGGCCATCGACCACGATGCGGTCGGCGGCGGTGACGTTGAGCGCGGGCGAGGTGATCCGCGCCCCGTTCACGGTGACGCGGCCCGCCTCGATCAGGCGTTCGGCCTCGCGGCGGCTGGCGAGGCCCGCGCGGGCGATGACCTTGGCGATGCGCTCGCCCTCTGGGGATGTGGTGCTCATGGGGCGCGGCCATAGCGCAAAGCCGGGGCTTGCGAAAGGGCCGTGCGCGGGCGACAAGCGCGGGATGGAGTTTCGCAGCCACATGCAGGCCGCCCTCGCCGAGGCGCAGGCCGCCGCCGGGCGCGGCGAGGTGCCCGTGGGCGCGGTCGTCGTCGCGCCCTCGGGCGAGATCGTGGCGCGGGCGGGCAACCGCACGCGGGAGATGCGCGATCCGACCGCCCATGCCGAGATCCTCGCGCTGCGGCTGGCCTGTGCGCGGGCAGGGTCCGAGCGGCTGGTGGGGCATGATCTCTATGTGACGCTCGAGCCCTGCGCGATGTGCGCGGCGGCGATCGCGGCGGCGCGGATCGCGCGGCTCTACTATGGGGCCGCCGATCCCAAGTCGGGGGGCGTGGCGCAAGGCGCGCGGGTCTTTGCCCATCCGCAATGCCACCATGTGCCCGAGATCTATGACGGGATCGGCGCGGGGGCGGCGGAGGCGCTGCTCAGCGGGTTCTTTGCCGCGCGGCGTGGCTCATAGCAGCGTGAGGCCCGCGGCGAGGAACGGATAGCGCGCGACGGCCGGAGCGACGAGCATCTCCGACAGCACCGGCTTGAGCCGCGCGGCGAGGGTGGCGGGCATGTCCTGAAGGTGGCCCTTGCGCGCGGTCACGCTGATCGTGCGCGAGAGCGGCGCGAGCGGCAATTCGCGCACGTCGAGCTGATCGGCATAACGGCGCCCGCGCATCAGCGCGAGCGGCGTCAGGATCGACCAGCCCACCCCCTGCCCCACCAGCGCCAGGATGGAATGGTAGCTGTCGAGCTCGAACCGGGAAGGCAGGCTCAACCCTTCGCGCGCCAGATGGGCCGCGATGAGGCGGCCCATGTAATGGCGCTGGGTGTATTGGATGAGCGGCAGGCGCTTGAGCTCGTCCAGCAGATCCCGCCCGGTGCGGATCGCGCCGCGGGGCGCGACAACGACGAAGCATTCGCGCAGCACCGGGTGCACCTCGGTCCAGTCGGCGCCCTCGCCCAGTTCGGAGGCCACGATGATGTCGAGCGCGCGCGCGTCGAGCTGATCGTGGAGGTCATGGCTCGCCCCGGTTTCGAGCAGGAACTGGCAGCCCTTCAACTCCTCCGCCATGAGGGTCAGCAGATGCGGCGTCACATCGGCCTCCAGATCCTCGATCGTGCCGAGGCGAAACCGCGTCAGCGTCGAGAGATGCGCCATGGCCAGCTCGGCGCGGGCCTGCGCGGCCTCGTTGAGGATCGCCCGGGCGCGGCGGTGCATGATCTCGCCCGCGGGCGTGAGGCGGATGGGGCGCGCGTTACGTTGCAGGAGCGTCGCGCCGACCGCGCCCTCGAGATTGGTGAGCTGCTGGCTCACGGATGAGGGGCTCGCGCCGAGGCGGCGGGCGGCGGCCGAGATCGACCGCTCGTCGGCGGCGGCCATGAACACCTCGATCCCCCAGAGGGTGATCCGTCCCGGGCCCTCGGCCATCGCCTATTTGCCGAGTTTCGACAATTTGGCCTGCAACTCCGCCAGTTGCTTGCGGATCTCGTCGAGATCCTCGGCCCCCTCGTCATCGGCCACCTTTTTCGGTCCGGTCCCGGCCAGCCCGCCAAAGCCGCCGGTCATCGCCTTCATGAACGCCTTCTGCTGGGCGCGCATCGCCTCCATGCCCGGCATCGCCGCGAGCGGGTTCGCGCGGGTCATGTTCTCGAGCATCTTGGATTGCCCGTCGCGCAGCATCTCGAAGCTGGCGGCGAGGAAATCGGGCACGATACTGCTGGCCTGACTGGTGTAGCTGCGCACCAGATCGGTGAGCACGTCGATCGGCAGCACGCTTTCGCCGCGGCTCTCGTGTTCGGCAATGATCTGGAGCAGGTATTGGCGGGTGAGGTCGTCGCCGGATTTCAGGTCGATGATCTGGACCTCGCGCCCCTCGCGGATGAAGCGGGCGATATCCTCGAGCGTGACGTAATCCGATGTCTCGGTATTGTAGAGGCGGCGGCTGGCGTAGCGCTTGATGAGCAGCGGCTTCTTCGTGTCCTGCGATCGGGTGTCTTTCGTTTCGGCCAAGGGGGACCCTCCCGGGAACTGCGGTGCGATGGCGCAGAGTAAACGCCCGCGCGCCAAAAAGAAAGGGCGAGCCGCGATGGCTCGCCCTGCACGGAACCTGTCCCGCCCGGGAGGGAAGGGGGACAATCCGGCATTCGTGGTCCGCGCCGATCAGTTGGCGGCGGTGGTCGCCTTCTTGGTCGCGGCGGTCACGTCGTCAGCGGCTTTCTTGACGGCGGTCGCGGCGTCTTCCTGGAGCGACTTGCCGGCGGCGAGGAGCAGCTCGACGGTCTCGGCCTGGACCTTTTTCGCCACTTCGGCATAGGCGGCGAGGTGCTCGGCGGCCACTTCGGCATTGGCCGAGGCGAAATCGGTCATCGCCTTGGCGTAATCGGCAGGCTCGGGGCGGGCCTTCGACATTTCGCTCAGCTTGGCGAGGGTTTCCCTGGTCCACTTGTTCGAGATCTCGGCGGACTGCTCGGCAGCCGAGAGCGCGACGCCCGACAGCTTCTCGCTGAGCGCGGCCTGGTTCTTGAAGGTGTTTTCCATCGCCTTGGTGTCCACGGGGAAGGCGCCGAGGAAATCCTTGAAAACGGCGGTGAAGTCCTGGGTCTTGGCCATTGCAGTCATCCTTTCAGTTGGAGCGGAGCATCCGCTGGTCTTTGCAACTGAGAGGAACATACGCGCTGCACCGCAGCATTTCAAGTGTTTTTTCTGCGGTGCAGCAAAACTGTCATGAAGGGATTTTCCTTCTTTCCTGTCAGGATGTTGACTTCTTCCTGACATAGGTTCCCGGGGCCGGGGCGAGCGGCTTGTGCGCCGAATCACCGGGGGCGCGCGCCGGCACCATCGCCCCCGAGCGCCCGGCGAGCCATGCCTCCCAGCGCGGCCACCACGAGCCCTCGTGCCGCGTGGCCCCCGCCATCCAGGTCTCGGCATCATTGCTCAGGTCATCATTGGTGTAATGGCCGTATTTCTTCTTGGCAGGCGGGTTCACGATCCCCGCGATATGGCCCGATTCCGACACGATGAAGGTGCGGTCCTTCGCGCCGGTCTGCCGGAAGCCGCGATAGCAATCCTTCCAGGCGGCGATGTGGTCGTTCTCGCAGGTGATCGACATCAGCGGCACCTTGACATCGGAGATGTGCAGCCGCTCGCCGCAGAGCTCGATCCCGCCATCGACAAAGGCGTTGGCCTGACAGAGGCCGCGCAGATACTGCATCGCCATCCGCCCCGGCAGGTTCGTGCTGTCGCCATTCCAGTAGAGCAGATCAAAGGCCGGCGGTGTCTCGCCCATCATGTAGTGGCGCACGGCGGGCTGATAGACCAGATCGCGCGCGCGCAGAAAGGACATGGTGCGCCCCATGATGAAGCCGCGCAAGATGCCCTGCGCCGCGACTTCCTTCTCGATCCCGTCGATGAAATCGTCCTGCAGGAAGGGGGTGAATTCGCCCTGTTCGGAGAAATCCGTGAGCGCGGTGAAGAAGGTCGCCGATTTCACCGACCTGTCGCCGCGCTTCGCCATCAGCGCCAGCGTCAGGTGCAGCGTGGTGCCGGCGATGCAATAGCCCACCGCATTGACCTGTTTCTCGCCGGTGATCGCCTTGGCCTCGCGGATCGCCGTGAGGAACCCCTCCTCGATATAGTCCTCGAGGCCGATATCGGCATGGGACGGATCGGGATTGACCCAGCTCACGACGAAAAGCGTGTAGCCCTGTTCGGTGATCCACTTGATCAGGCTGTTCTCGGGCTTGAGATCGAGGATGTAGAACTTGTTGATCCAGGGCGGAAAGATCACGATCGGCGTGGCGTGGACCTCTTCGGTCGCGGGCGCATACTGGATCAGCTCCATCAGGCGGTTGCGATAGACCACCTCGCCAGGCGTGGTGGCGATGTTCCGGCCCAGCTCGAACGCCGTGTCATCGGCCAGACGCACGACCAGCTCGCCATTGTTGGCCTCCAGATCGGCGATCAGGTTCTCCAGCCCCTTCACGAGGCTCTCGCCCTCGGTCGCCACCGCCCGTTCGAGCGCGTCCGGGTTCGTGCCGAGGAAATTCGTCGGCGACATCATGTCGATGACCTGGTGAACGAAATAATCAAGCCGCTTGCGGTCCTTCGGCGACAGGTCCTCGTCAATCTCCGCGAGCGTGTTCTCGATGGCCTGCACGTTGAGGGCGTATTGGCTCTTGATGTAGCGGAAATAGGGGTGACTTTTCCACAGCGGATTGGCGAACCGCTTGTCCCCGGCCAGCGGATCGGGACCCGCTTCCGCCTCCTCCTCCTCCGTCAGCGGCGCGCCGCGCAGCATCATCTGTTGCGCATCGAGAAAATGGCGCACCGACTTGCCCCAGTATTCGAGCTGCTTCTCGTAGATCCGGCCCGGATTTTCGAGGATTTCCGACCAGTAGGACTGCGCCGCCTTGACAAAAAGTTCGGGCGAAGGGGCGTTCAGCGTCGGATTCGCCGGCGTGCGCGCGGCCAGCGCCTTGATGAGGCGCTGCGACAGCTCCTCGACTTTGGCAAGGTTTTCATTGAGTTTCTCGACATTGCTGCCTGCGACATCGCTCTCGGTTGTCATTCCCTGCATTTCCCCTTAACAAATTCTGCCATGCAGCATAGCGTTCTCCCGAGGGAGATTCGACCGTGTTCAATCTTGCGCCACCCCCGCCCAAGGAGACGACCATGTATGAGATGGCACCCTATGACGTGATGGAATCCATCCGCAACACGAACCAGTGGCTGGGGGCATCCGCGCTTTCCTTTGCATCCTATCCGGTTTTCGCGATGGTGCCAAACCCCGCATTTCAATGGATGGCAGCCTGGGGTCAGGTCACGGAACGCACCTTCGAGCGCATGGTGGCCAAGCCCGACTGGGGCATCCGCACCTTTACCCATGAAGACGGGCGCGACCATCTGGTGAATATCGAAACGATCGTCTCGCGCCCCTTCGGCGATCTCATCCATTTCAACGTCGCCGGTCGCGAGGAGCAGAAGCGCAAGATCCTGCTGGTGGCGCCCATGTCGGGACATTATGCCACGCTGCTGCGCTCCACCGTCAAATCGCTCATCGTCAACTGCGAGGTCTATGTCACCGATTGGCATAACGCGCGCGATATTCCCGTCTCGCAGGGCAAGTTCGACATCGAGGATTACACGCTCTACCTTGTCGATTTCATGAAGGCGCTCGGCCCCGATATCAACGTGATCGCGGTCTGCCAGCCCGCGCCGCTGACGCTCGCCGCCACCGCCTATCTCGCCGAGATCGAGCCCGAGGCACAGCCGCGCACCCTCACCCTCATCGGCGGGCCGGTCGATCCCGATGCCGCCGCCACCGACGTGACCGATTTCGGCCGCCGCGTGACCATGGGCCAGCTCGAGCGCCTGATGATCCAGCGGGTCGGCTTCAAATACAAGGGCGTCGGCCGCAAGGTCTATCCCGGCCTTCTCCAGCTGGCCTCCTTCATGTCGATGAACGCCGAACGCCACGCCAAGGCCTTTACCGACCAGATCATCCGCGCAGCCCGCGACGAGGCCAGCGACAATGACGCGCATAACCGCTTCTACGACGAATATCTCGCGGTGATGGACATGACCGCCGAATTCTACCTCTCGACGGTGGAGCGCATCTTCAAGGGGCTCGAGGTCGCGCAGAACCGCTTCGTGGTAAATGGCCACCGCGTCGATATGGGCAAGATCACCCGCGTCGCGATCAAGACGGTGGAGGGCGGCAAGGACGATATCTCGGCCCCCGGCCAATGCGTCGCCGCACTCGATCTGTGCACCGGCGTGCCCGATCACATGAAGGCCAATTACATCGAGCCGAACGCAGGCCATTACGGCATCTTCGCGGGCCGCTCCTGGCGTGACAACATCCGCCCGCTGGTGCTCGACTTCATCGATTCGAACATCCCCGCGGCCGCGCCCCGGCCCGCCAACCGCAACGCCGTCAGCCGCGGCTGAGCCAGTCGCGCAGCGCCGCCGTGACCGCCTGCGGCTGCTCGAGCACCGGCAGGTGCCCGGCCCCCTCGACGATCACGAGCCGCGACCGCGGCATCACAGCGGCCATGCGTTCGTGGCGGCGCGGCGGCGTGAGCCGGTCCTCCGCCCCGCACAGCAGGAGCGTGGGAATCTCGCAGCCGCTCAGCACCGGCTGATAATCGCGCCGCGCCTTGAGGGCGTGCACCTGCGCGATGATGGTCTCGGCCCCCAGCCCATGCGCCATCTCCCCGGCCAGCGCCAGGACCCCGGCCCGCGCCGGCCCCGGCGCCAGCACCTCCCCACCGAGCAGCATCTCCACCGCCTCGGCGATCCGCCCGTTGCGCAGGCTCTCGATGAGCGGCGCATAGCCTTCGGCGGATTGCTCGGTCTCGGGCATCGGGTTGGTATCCATCAGCGCCAGCCGCGTCACCCGCCCGGGGGCGCGGCGCAGGGCTTCCATGGCGACGATCCCGCCCATCGACAGCCCCGCCAGCGCAAAGCGCGCGGGCAGCGATTCGAGAAGGTTCTCGGCGATTTCCTCGATCCGCGCGCCGCACGTGATCGGCGCGACGGCCACCACCATGTCCCGGCTCAGATCGGCGATCTGCGGCGCGAACAGCCGCGCGTCGCACATCATGCCGGGAAGAAACACCACCGGATCGCTGCTCATCGACATTCCTCCTGCCCTCCTGCCTCGCGTTCTGCCCTGCCTGCGCATATGCCCCAGAATGACACCCGCCCGCGACCGGAGGCAAGCACGATCCGCCCCGCTCGGCGCACCTCACACCACAGCGCGGCGCGCGCTCACCTCGTCGAGCGCAGCGCCGATGAGCCCGAGGCAGTCGGGATCGGAAAAGCGGTGATCGGCCCCCTTGACCAGCGTCAGGCGGATATCGGACCCGCGCGCATGATCGAGAAGCCGCAAGGCGACGGCAGGATCGACATCGCGATCGGCGGTGCCTTGCAGGAAACGCACCGGAAAGGGCAGATCGAGCGGCGTGCGCAACACGAGATGCGCGCGCCCCTCCTCGATCAGGTGGCGGGTGATGATGTAGGGCGCGCCATATTCCGAAGGCAGCGCCACCTGCCCCTCGGCCATCAGCGCCGCGCGCTGCGCCGCATCGAACCCGGCCCACATCGAATCCTCGGTAAAATCGGGCGCGGCGGCGATGGTGACGAGACCCGCCACCCGTGCCGGCATGGCCCGCGCCAGCAACAGCGCGATCCAGCCGCCCATGGACGAGCCCACGAGGATCTGCGGCCCTTCGCTCAGCGCCTCGAACACCGCGCGCGCATCCGCCGCCCAGTCGCCGATACAGCCCTCGGTGAATATCCTGGAGGACTGGCCATGCCCGGAATAGTCGAACCGCAGAAAGGCCCGCCCGCGCGCCCGCGCCCAGCCCTCGAGCCACAGCGCCTTGGTGCCCTCCATGTCGGAGCGGAGCCCGCCGAGAAAGATCACCCCCGGCCCCGCGCCCGCAATCCGGTGATAGGCCAGGCGGTGGCCAGTGGCGGTCTCGTGAAAGGATGGTGCGGGCATGGCTCCTCCGGGGCTCTTCCGGGTTTTCGCGGCGATCATGCACCGCCGCGCGCCCGCCCGCAAACCGGTTTGCGCCATCCCACCGCGCGCAGTGGCACACAGACACACCGCTGCGCGAGGCAGCACTGCCCGGCCCGAATGGTAGGCCCGGAGGGATTGAACATATCCAGCACAATCAATCGCTTGCGCTGGCGACACGTTCATTCCCTGCCATTGAAAACATTGGCAAAAATCACCGTTTGGTGAACCTTTCCCAACCCATTGATAGCAGAACCGAGCCGCTTTTACGAGCGGAATAACGCCACCGCGCCCCAGCATCATGGGCGTGGTGCTGGAGCGTCAATCCATCGGAGCAAACCGGCCAGACCGGGCATATCCCTTCAACCCGCCCTAGCCTTTGACCGTTGAGCGACATCAACGGGCTTATGACGATCCGGGGACTTTTAACCCACCCCGAGCGGCACCGGCTCCTGCTAGGCCCGCTCAGAAACGCGACGACTAAAACCCACCGGCGGGTGAAGGCCAGAATATGGCCCTGACTGATCGGGGACCGCACCGGCGCAGAGCTGCAAAGGGCGGGCTGAGTGAAAAGCTCAGGGGGAAGCGGCTGGCCCACGATACGGGCATCGCGTGGATACGGATCGAGGAGGCGCAGGGACTTCCCCAAGTCGGGCCGCACTGGCCTGCATGCCTTAGGCGGGGGGAAGTAGCGGGTGCGGGAGTGTGTCCTGAGAGGATAGGTAAACCTTGCTGACCTATCCCATCTGTGGTATCGGTAAGCAACGCTGACCTATTAGGGCCACACCATGTTGCAGCTGATCGAGCGAAACCCCACCGCGACTAACGACCCGGTCAACGTGCCCGATCTGGCCGACCACCTGCGCGTCGAGCTGGCCGAGGCAATGAGCGCCATGCGCTACGCAAGAGCGGCGGCAGACGAGATCGAGCACCACACGGCGCTGGCCCTGTTGACGCAAGAGATCGTGGCCACCGGATCAGCTATCGGCACCGTCGCGTCATTGCCGATCGGCCCTGTCCAAGCCGGTGCGCTTGTCACGGTTGAGCGGATCGAGGAGGATGGCAGCACCACACCGATCGCCTCGGGCTGGCACCTGATACACGGGCGCTATCCAAGCCTACGCTTCGACGTGGCCCCCGAGGCCGAGCTGCGCGTCACATACACGGCAGGCTATGGCACTGACTATGAAGCCCTGCCCCGCGACCTGTCCCTTGCGATCCTGGATCAGGCGATCCGGCTTTACGACAGGCGCGGCGACATGGACGACAACCCACGACTGGCACCCTCAACGGCCCGCATATGCGCGCGCTACAGGCGTGTAGCGATAGGCGTGTAGGGGGACACATGGCACACGCTCAACAGCACTGTGTGAGGCGCTCTGGGGCCCTGTGGGCGCTGGCGGTCCCAATGCCGACGTTTTTCTCACAGACAGTAACCGGTGGTGGAGTGTTCTTTTCTCTTTCCCAAAAAATTCCGGGGAGGGGATAATGGCCCGCGCCTCTAAGGACGCTGTTGCGGCGCTGCGGTTTCTGTCGCAGCTGACCATCCCCGAGGGGCGCTTGGCAGGCAAACCCATGCGGCTTGCCAAGTTCCAGAAGGAATTTGTGCGCGGCGCTTTCGCCAAGGACTGCGCGGTTGCCTTGCTTTCGATCGGGCGCGGCAATGCCAAGACGGCTTTGAGCGCGGGCTTGGCTCTGGGGCATCTGGTGGGCGAAATAGCGCACCAGCCCAAGCGCGAGATTATCTTCGCGGCCCGCAATCGTGACCAGGCAAAGACGGCGTTCGGGTTCCTGGTGGGGTTCATTCAGGGCCTGCCCGAGGATGAGCAAGAGGCGTTCACCATCCGGCGCGGGTCCCGGCTGGAGGTGGAAACCGACTTGAACGGCGGCGGGCTGGCCCGTGTTATCCCGGCAGACGGGCGGTCTATTCTGGGCGGCGCACCGACAATGGCGATCCTCGATGAGCGGGCGGCATGGGAGCGCGAGAAGGGCGACAACCTGGAGAACGCTATCTTGTCCGGTCTGGGCAAGAGGGATGGCCGGGCGCTGATTATCAGCACGAGCGCACCCGACGACACCAACACCTTTTCCCGCTGGCTGGATGAACCGCCACCGGGTTCTTACGTGCAGGAGCATCGCCCCGAGCCGGGCCTGCCACCTGACGATCTTGAGTCGCTGCTGGTGGCCAACCCCGGCGCGCAGCAAGGCATCGGGGCGACACCCGAGTGGCTTGTGGCGCAGGCCAAGAGGGCCATTGCGCGCGGCGGATCGGCCCTGTCGAGCTTTCGCAATCTCAATCGCAATGAGCGTGTCGCGTCCGATGACAGGTCGGTTCTGATCACCATAGACGAATGGCTTGCGGCTGAGGTTTCCCCCGAGGCCCTGCCACCGCGTGACGGGCCGGTTGTCCTGGGCGTTGATCTTGGCGGTTCGCGCAGCATGTCGGCGGCGGCGCTGTTCTGGCCCACCACCGGGCGGCTGGAATGTGTCGCGGCGTTCCCCACCAACCCGGGGCTGGCCGATCGTGGCGCGGCTGATGGCGTGGGAGGGCGTTACACCGAGATGGCCGATCGGGGCGAGCTGATCACAATGGGCGACACCACGGTTCCGGTGGATCGTTTCCTTGCCAATGTCGTGGCCTTGCTGGACGGGCAGGCACCGGCGGCAATCGTGGGCGATCGGTTCCGCCATGCCGAATTTGTCGAGGCGCTGCGCGGGGCAAGTCTGGACCGCGTTCCATGCGTCTGGCGCGGCATGGGCTGGCGCGATGGCAGTGAAGATTGCGAGAGGTTCCGGAGGGCGCTGTTCGAGGGGCGCGTGAAAACCACCCCGTCCCTTCTGCTGCGATCAGCGTTCTCTGACGCGATCACGCTCGTGGATCCGGCAGGCAACCACAAGCTGGCCCGAGGCCGATCGACGGGCCGGATCGACGCGGCGGCGGCAACCGTCATTGCTGTGGCGCAAGGCGTTCGGATGCAGGGGCAACCTGAAAGCAAGGCGAGGCTGGCATGGGCATGACAAGGGCTATCGGGTCGGCACTGGACCGGCAAATTCAGTTCCAGCGGGCCACCGAGGCGAGCGACCCATTCGGCGGGGCCACCCTGGTCTGGTCTGATCTTGGCGAGGTTATCCCGGCGCTGCGCATGGACGTGAGCGATACCGAAACCGTGGCGGCAGGCGTGTTCCGCGAGCGGTCAATGATCCGGTTTCAGGTGCGCAGCACGGCGTTCACGCGCGGCATCACGGCAGATGATCGGATCAAACACGAGGGCCAGCTCTGGGGCATTGTCGGCGTCAAGGAGCCGCAAGCAGGCCAGCGGCGGCAGCTCTTGGAGTTCACCGTCGAGGGGCCGCTGACATGACCAAGCGACCGGGCAGATGGGCGTTGACGTCCAAACAATGGCCAGCGGTGCGGCACGGCGTCCTGGAGAGGGACAATTGGCAATGCCAGCACTGTGGCGCGCGGCGGCGGCTGGAGGTGCATCACGTCAAGCGCGTGGCCGATCACCCCGAGCTGGCGTTCGATCCGTCGAATTGCGTCACACTGTGCGGTCCCTGTCATACCAAGGAGACCAACAAGGAATTGGGGCGCGTCCCTGATCCGAAGCGCCAAGCGTGGCGCAAAGCTGTCGCTGAATTGGCGGCGAAACCTATCGAGCACAAAGGAGAAATCAATGCTTGATTCCGTGAAAATCCAGCGTCGGCAGTCGGAAATCCGGCAGGCGCTGGCTGAGCTGGCCGGGGCTGAAACCCTGACCGACGAAACCCGGTCCAAGATGGACGCGATGGACCGCGAATATCAGGACAATGAGCGCAGGTTCCGCGCGGCCCTGATCAATGAGGACGAGCAGCGCCAAGCGGCCAAGGGCGAGCTTGAAACCCGTTCCAGCCGCGAGTGGGCCGAGATGATGGCCGGGTTCGAGATGCGGCAGGTTGCGCTGCACCTGGACGAGGGGCGGCAGATCGACGGGCAGACGGGCGAGATCGTTCAGGAGCTGCGCAGTCAGGGCGGGTTTCGCGGTATCCCGGTTCCGTGGCAGGCGCTGGAACAGCGCGCGGGCGAGACGATCAGCACCGGCACCCCGGCACCTGTAAGCACCCGCCCGATCATCGACCGGCTGTTTCCCGATAGCATGGCCAGCGCCATGGGCGGGCAAATGATTGCGATCGACCAGGGCGCGGCAGAATGGCCCGTTGTGACGTCGAGCGTGTCGGCAGGCTGGCAGGCCTCCGAGACCGGAGACGTTGCGGCCCCGGCGGCATACGCCACAACCGACCGGGCCATGACCCCGGCCAATACTCTGGGCGTCCAGATGAAGATCACCCGGCGGTCCCTGAAACAGTCCGGTTCGGCGCTGGAGCAGGCAGTGCGGCGCGACATGGCAGGCGCTATCGGGCAGGCCATGGACGCGGCAGTGTTCAACGGCGCGGGCGCGTCTGGTGAGCCGCTTGGCGTCATCAGCGGCGCAGCGACCTACGGCATCGTTGAGACGGCAGTTGCGGCCACGGCCAGCGTGGCGGCGTTCCGGGCGGCTGTGGCGGCCTTCATGGCAGACAACGCGGCATCCGGTGGCAGCGCCGTGCGGGCGATGATCCGTCCCGAGCTTTGGGCTTTCCTTGACGGCAAAATGTTTGATGCTGGGTCCGGTCTGACCGAGTGGGACAAGCTGGCGGCGCTTCTGGGGCAGATCAGCACCACGTCCAACGGGCTGGCGGCACCGAGCGGCACCCCGGCCGCTACCACGGCGCTGTTGACCACCACCACGGGCGGCGTGGCACCGTTCTTTATCGGGGCATGGGGCGCGGTTGACGTGATCCGCGATCCGTTCTCGGATGCGGCATCCGGCGGGCTGCGGCTGACGGCGCTGGCCACAATGGACGTTACCGTAGCGCGGCCCGTGCAGCTGCGCGTCCTGACCGGTCTGGAGCTTGCCTAATGCTCCATGGCGTAGCATCCGGCGCGCTGGAGCTGCGCGCAACAGATGGGGGCGTCCGGGTTTCCGGGCGCTTCCCCTACAACGTCGAAACCGAGCTTGTGCCTGGGCGGTTCGAGCTGTTCGAGGCGCGCGCGTTCGCTGGCCGGATCGAGGCGGGAGACGACGTTCATCTGCTATCGGGCCACGACTTCAACAGGCCATTGGCCAGCCGGCAGGCGGGGTCTCTGGAGATCAGGGAAACCGACCAGGCGCTGGAGTTCGAGGCGCGCATCGAGGGCGGCACCAGCTGGGCGCAAGACTTCCTTGCAGCACATCGCGCGGGGCTTATCCGGGGCTTGTCACCGGGTTTCAGGGTTCCGTCCGGTGGCGAGACGATCGAGCGGCGGGGCAATGGGCTGCTGCGGCGTGTCACCCGTGCCGAGCTGTTTGAATTGAGCACCGTCACCCGGCCAGCGTTCGAGGCGGCGCAAGTCGAGGCGCGGTGCTGGCAGGCTGAAACCGTTACGCGCGTAACGGATCACCCCCTCAAACGCTGGAGGCTGTAACAATGGACATGCACTCAATCACCAAGGACGCAATGGCGATCCTGCCCCCTATGGAGGAGCGCGTGTTGCGCCTGCGGTTCGGGATAGGCATGCCCACCGATCACACGATCGAGGAGACGGCGCAGGCGATCGGCGTTGCCCCCGATCAGGTGGAGAGGATCGAAAACGAAGCACTTCGCAAGCTGAAACACCCCCTCAATCGTGGGGTGGTCTGATGGGTATCATGGACATTTTCCGGCGCAAGCCTATCGAGACCCGCGCCACCGGACCCGGTTACACGGCGGCGATCATGGCGGCACGGGCCAGCTACATCAGCGGCGGGTCCGACGTGGCCGAGGTGACATCGGCCGCGCAGGCCTGCATCAGCCTCTGGGAGGGCGTTCTAAGCGGCGCTGACGTGATCGGCACTGATCTATTGGACCGGGCCACCATGGCCCTGATCGGGCGGTCTCTGGCCCTGCGTGGCGAGTTCGTCGGCGTCATTGGCGAGCATATTATCCCGGCCAGCGACTGGGACGTTTCCACCAGAGGCGGCAGGCCCGTGGCATACCGGGTTTCGATCCCCGAGGCGGGCGGCGGGCGCAGCATGACGGCGCTGGCCCAAGAGGTTCTGCATGTCCGTATCGGGTCCGATCCCGTGGCGCCATGGACCGGCACGTCACCCCTGCGGCGCGCGGCATTGTCGGCAAACCTGCTGCACGAGATCGAGTCCGCTTTGCGCGATACGTTTCGGGATGCACCGATCGGTTCGCAGGTGTTGCCTTTGCCCGATAGTTCGCCCGAGGATATGGAAGCGATGCGCGGCGCGATCCGGGGCAAGCAAGGGCAGACGTTGATTATCGAAGGCGTGGCGCAAGCGACGGCGGCGGGCATGAACCCCCAGCTGGGCCAGCGGCGTGACGATCTGACCCCCGACTTGGGCAAGGCCGAGGCGGCGCAGATATGGGCGCAGGCGCGTGGCGCGGTGGCCGAGGTTTTCGGCGTCCCGGCGGCGTTCTTCAACCCGGCCAGCACCGGGCCAGTGTTTCGTGAGGTGCAACGTCATCTTGTCCAATACACGCTTTCGCCCATTGCAAAGCTGATCAGCGACGAGGCCAGCATGAAGCTGGGAGGTGCCGTCCAGATCGACGTTGAAACCCCGACCCAGGCCTATGACACTGGCGGGCGGGCGCGGGCCATGAGCGCGATCATCAAGAGCATGGCCGAGGCGAAAGAGGCTGGCATCGACCCCGAGGCGGCAATGCGGCTGGTGGGCTGGGCCGATGGCCCGGAGGCATAAGCACAAGGTCAGGTCAGCGGAGCGGATGGCGAAGGTCATGGCTGGTGTTATCTGGCGCGATTTCGAGGATGGCACCATCCCGTCGAAGTTTGCTTATGAAGGAGTGTTCATCGCCGAATTGAGATCAAGCCTGTGCCTCACCGGCTGGTCCTGGCCGGTGGCCGATGAGGCGGCGCGCGACGTGGTGCGCGAGGCCCTGCGGCTGGCGCGGGCAGTCAGGCCGACATGGGCCGAGGGGCAGCACGCGGCCACCGGGCTGCTGGTGCGCGAGGCCTGGTGCAGGAATTGCGGTATCCCGTTGCGCGAGCGGCAAGTTCACTACTGTTCGGCCAGCTGCGCGCAAAAGTGGAATAGAGCTTTCAATGCCGAGGCGGCTTGAGCCGCTTGAGATCGAGCCGGACGCGTGGTGCGCCTGGTGCGGCGATCCCCTGCCCGAGCCAGAGGAGCGGAAACCGAGCCAGCGTTTTTGTTCTGTCGTTTGCAGATCAGCGCACTGGCATGATGTAAACGCGCCACAGATCGGGCCGACGCGGGGTGAGTGTGTCGAGTGCGGGGCCGAGTTCTGGAAGCGGCGCGGCACCCGGTTCTGTTCCAATGCCTGCACACTTCGCAATTACCGGCGACGGGTTCCGAGGCCAAGCCGAGCCAAACCCCCACCAGCACCCCGGCCCTGTATCGCGTGCGGCGAGACGTTTCAGCCGAGGCGCAAGGACAAGCTCTATTGCTCCAAGAGCTGCGGCAACATTCACCGTAACCGGCGCTGGCGGGCCAAGGGCTGATTCCTGCGCGCGGGCCTGACTCGTCCGCGCGCGGGGTTATGAGGGATAGACCCTAGTTTTCCTACCGTGCAACCATTCGACGGCCAGCCAACCCTTATCCGTGAGCTTGAAAGTTCGCCCATGCATGGAGGGCTCACCTTCTACCGCCAGTCCTTTTTCGATAAGCGAGTCCATGCTTTTCTGACCAACGCCTGTGGACTTTGCTAAAGGCTCGAAATTGAGAGCGACATGCGACAAGATACGCAGTGTTTTTTTGTCGTTACCGGTCAAGTCTGACCAATCTGTTTCGTTGAAGGTCGTGGGTTCAGTCATCTTTATTCCTCCCATGGGAATCTGTGTGTCATATCCTTTTCCGCATGCGCATATGCCTCTGCCCATCGCGAGAGCGAGCCGCTATCTGCTTCCTTGACAAGAGCCTCAATCGCGCGCTCACGGAGATCTGGTTCCACATACATCAGCACTGTAATAACATCCTCCAGCACGTCCTTTACACCGCGCGGTGCGGGGAACATGTGTTCTAGAGCTTCGACAATTTCAGCGTTCATGCTTTGACCGTGTTCTTCGGCCTTGCGCTTGATGCGATCACGCAGATCAACCGGCATGCGGAAATTGACCTGCACTTGTTCTGACACCGGAGGCTTGGCCATTCTCGAAACCCTTTTTGCAAGCACCTTGCTATAATTTTTCCTTGACGACAAGGCAAGCATAGTGCTTTATAGCAACATGCTTGGACAGAGAGGCTTTGAAATGAAAACGAAAAACATTGCCCAGGTTGCGCTGCGTATCCCCGACGAACTGAAACACCAAGTAAAGGACGCGGCGGCGCGCGAGGGCCGCTCCATGAATGCGCAAATCGTCCAGCACCTGCGCACCATCTATCAACCCGAAGAAAGTGCGAGCGCGTAACATGTCCAACACCCGCGCCACCGTGAAACAGATCGACGTGACCCGCGCCGTCAAGGGCGCTGTTGCGGCTGGTCTGGCGGTGGGGCGTATCGAGGTTGATCAGCGCACCGGCAAGATCGTGATCTTTTCCGAGTGCGGGCCGGGTGCGAACACCGGCAATGAATGGGATGAGGTTCTGCCGTGAAGCGTTCTCAGTTTCCCGAGGCGAAGTCATATCGAGACCGTCACGGGCGCACCCGGTGGCGATATCGCCGCAAGGGTTTTTCCCGCGATCTGGGGACCGACTACGGCAGCGACGAGTTCAAGAGGCGCTATGCCGAGGCAGAGGCCGAATGTCTTGGCCGTCGCAAGGCCGGGGCCGGTGCGGATCGAACGATCCCCGGTTCCTTGTCCGATCTTGTGGCCAGCTATTACAAATCGCCCGAGTGGCGCAGCATCGGCGAAAGCACAAAACGCACCTACAAGGGGCCGATTGAAAAGCTCCGCAAGATGCATGGCGACAAGCCCATTGTGCAGCTTGAGCGCAAGCACGTCATGGCCATTCTGGCAGAGAAAGCGGACACGCCAGCGGCGGCAAACAATCTGCGCAAGAGGCTGGCTCAACTATTGGATCACGCCATTGCGCTGGACTGGATCAAAGTCAACCCTGCGAGGCTGGTGAAGCCCTACAGGATCGAGAGCGGCGGATACCACACTTGGGACGAGGGCGAGATTGCCCGCTTTTTCGAGGTTCACGAGCCGGGAACCCTGGCACACCGTGCGGTGACACTTATGCTCTACACCGGCGCGGCCCGAGTGGACGCGGTAAAGCTGGGTCCATGGAGCATAAAGAATGATCGGATCGAATATCGGCGGCAAAAGACGATCCGGGCCAATGGCGTTATGGTGAGCATCCCAATTCACCCGGACTTGGCCGAGGTTCTGGACGGATTGCCGGATGACCGGCCATTCCTTGCGACCGCCTACGGCCAGCCGCGATCACCTGACGGGCTTGGGAATGCAATGCGCGAGTGGTGCGACAAGGCGGGGCTTGCAACCTGTTCGTCGCATGGCCTGCGCAAGGCATGTGCGCGACGACTGGCAGAGGCTGGAGCTTCTGCACATGAAATCATGTCAATCACTGGACACAAGACGCTGGCAGAGGTGCAACGCTATACCGAAGCCGCAACCCGTGAAGGGCTGGCCGACTCTGCCATTGGCAAGCTGATCACCCGGCCAAATCGGGAACAAACCGTGGTGAACCTACCCTCTAGGTTCGCCAAAAATTCAGGCCAAGTTGTTGAAAAGAAAGGAAAATAGAATGGGGTTTGGTAGGCCCGGAGGGACTCGAACCCCCAACCAAGGCGTTATGAGCGCCCTGCTCTGACCAATTGAGCTACAGGCCCGGCCTCGTCCCTGCTATCACGCGGCGGGCGGGGGTCAAGGGGTTCGTCGGTGCCGGCACATTGCGGCGGGGGCTGCCGCGCCGGCCCCGAGGTTCAACGCCGGCGGTCCCGGCGGCTCGACATCGGCTGGAAGGCGACGCCGACATGGGCCTCGCAATAGGGCTTGCCGCTCTGGGCGGGAAGGCCACAGAACCAGAAATCCGCCGTCGCCGGGTCGCCCACCGGCCATTTGCAGGTCCGCTCGGTCAGTTCCATCAGCGTGAGCCGTCGTGCCTTCTTCTCGATCTCGGTAACCTTGGCGAGCGCCTCGGGGTCGATCTCGTTGGCCGAGGGCTGCGGCGGCAGGGGGCGGCCCGCCGGGATGATCGCCCTGGCGCGGGCCTGGCTCACGGTCTGCGCGGGGGCCTCCCCGGCGGTCTCGGCAGGCTTCGGCGGGGGCGCGGCGCCTGCGGCCGCCTCGGGCGCGGGCGGGGGCGCAGCCTCGGGCGCGGCGGGGGCCTTCGCGGCCTCGGGCGCGGGGGCCTCGGGCGCGGACGTGCCGCCGCCGTTGCGGTTCGACAGGCCCAGCCGGTGCACCTTGCCGATCACCGCGTTGCGCGTGACACCGCCGAGTTCCTTGGCGATCTGGCTGGCGGATTGCCCTTCGGCCCACATCTTCTTCAACAGCTCGACGCGCTCATCGCTCCACGACATTCGGGGCTTCCCTTGATGCTGAAAGGCGGCCATGGGCGCAACGCACCTGCCGCCTTGTCATTCGGATCACCGCACTATTCTAATCACGCCACGCCAAGTTACAAGGCACCGAATCGCCGCGACCGCCAAAGGAGCCCCCCATGACCGATATCCCCGCACCTCCCCCCATGGGCGAGCGCCGCTTCGGGCGGGTCAACTGGCTCGGCCTGTGGACGCTGGCCGCGCGCGAGAACCGCCGCTTTCTCGCGGTCTGGACGCAGACGCTGCTGGCGCCGCTGGTGACGGCGGGGCTGTTCATGGTGATCTTTTCCATCGCCATCGGGCCGCATCGCGGCTTGGTCATGGGGGTGGATTTCACCACCTTCATCGCTCCGGGCATCCTGATGATGACGGTGATCCAGAACGCCTTTGCCAATACCTCCTCCTCGCTGGTGATCTCCAAGGTGCAGGGCAATATCGTCGATACGCTGATGCCGCCGCTCTCCGGGGGCGAGCTGTTGCTGGGCTATCTCGCGGGGGGGATCGGGCGCGGGGTGCTGCTGGCGGCGGCGCTGGTGGCGGGGGTGTGGGTGGTGCAGGGGATCGTGCCTGCGCATCCGCTCTGGCTGATGCTGTTCGTCGTCCTGGGCGCGGCACTGCTGAGCGCGGCAGGGCTGATCGCCGGGATTCATGCCAACAAGTTCGACCAGATGGCGGCAATCACCAATTTCATCGTTACCCCCCTCGCCTTTCTTTCGGGCACCTTCTATTCGGTCGCGGCGCTGCCGCCCGCGCTCTATGCCGTCACCCATGTGAACCCGGTCTTCTACCTCATCGACGGGGTGCGCTTCGGCATGATCGGGGTTTCGGACAGCGCGCCCACGCTCGGGCTCGTGGTGGCCGGCGCGAGCACCGGCGCGGCCTGCCTCATCGCCTGGGCGATGCTGGCGCGGGGCTACCGGCTCAAGGTGTGAGGCAGCTCAGCGGCAGACCGCTTCGGCGCGGTCGGCATAGGCCCTGTAGGCGGTCCAGAAGCGCTGATCAGCGGGGCGCTGCGAGGTGCGCACCTCCTGCGCCTCGTGCGGATCGCGGTAGAAGCGCACCGCGCGCCGCTGTTCGGAGGCGCTCAGGGTCTGGTTGGCCACCGCCTGGATACACCCGCACAGGGCAGGCGAGCGTGCCTTGCGATCAGAGGCCAGACAGGCGTCCGAAATCGGCCCCGAGGCCCTCGGCCAGCCCTCACCGGGCCCCCTGTCCAGACGGTTCGCGCCGCCGCAGGAGGCCAGCGTCAGGATCAGCGCAAAAAATGCGATCTGTCTCATGGGATCTGCCTCTGCTGCCTCTGTCCCGCCCCTGCCCCGGTGCCGCCGAGGGCCCGCGCGTGCGGAAAATGCCGCAAACAGGCGCGTCTTTCAATGGCGCGCGCGCGGGTGCCCGGGCAGCAGACCGGCGGAATTTCGTGTCCGGGATGGAGCGGGCGACGGGAATCGAACCCGTATCATCAGCTTGGAAGGCTGAGGTCTTACCATTACACAACGCCCGCAACGCGCCCTGATTAGGCCAGCCACGCGGGCGGGTCAAGCCATCCGCTCAATAGGTCTGGGCCTTGCGGATCTTCGTCATCCTGCCCTCCTCGGCGATGGCGGCGCCAAGCGTCGTCACCCCCCTGTCACGCAGTAGCGCGAGCATCCGCACGAAGACCTCCGCCGTGGCCACGGTATCGCCCATGGCGGTGTGGCGCGCCTCGGGCGGGATGGTGATGCCAAAGCGCGCGCAGAGCGCGTCGAGCGTGTGCTGCCCGGTATGATCGAAAAGCGCGGCCGACATCAGCACCGTGCACAGCACCGGATTGTCGAAGCGCCGCCCGATCACCTCTTCCTTGAGCCGCAGAAAGGCCAGATCGAAGGGCGCGTTATGCGCCACAAGGACCGAGCCCTGGCAGAAATCGTGAAACCGCTGGCCGACCTCGCGGATATCGGGCGCGCCCTCGACCATGGCATCGGTGATGTGGTGCACGCGGGTCGCGGGTGGCGGGATCGGGCGGCCGGGATTGACCAGCGATTCGAAGGTCTCGCCGCGCAGGATACGCCCGTTGACGATGCGCAGCCCGGCGATCTGCACGATCTCGTCGCCACCGCGCGGCGAAAGGCCCGTGGTCTCCGTGTCGAAGACGACAAAGCTCAGCTCGCTCAGTTCGCGATCGGCCATCTCGGCGCGCGGGGCGGGCGGCAGGTTGAAATCGTAGAACTCGGGGCGCGCATCACCGGGGGCGAGCGGCGGGTTCGCACTGGCCAGTGGCAGCACGATACGGTGCGCGCCCTCCTCGCCCGCGTCCTCCGCCCAGAGCGTCGTCTGATGCGCCGCGAGCGCGTCCTGGCCCGAATACTGGCCATAGGCCGGCGAGAGCGGCGCCTCGAGCCAGCCCATGAGCGCGCCATCGGTGACCGCCTCGCCCCGCCAGCCGAGGATGAGCCGGGTCTCGGCCCCATCCTCCTCGGCGGAGAGGACAAGGCCCTCGCGCGTGCCGCTTTCGCCAAGCCGCGCGATCAGCCGCGCAAGGAGCGTGGCGATGGCAAATCCGTCGCAGGCCACCACCGCATCCGAGGGCATGGTGGCGACCTCGAGCGCCTCGCGCGCGCGAACCGCGTCGAAGATATGGCTCGCGGCCACGGCAGAAACCGGCCAGCGGCGCTGAGTGGCGGCGGCCTGTTCGCGCGCCATGCCGTCGATCACCGCAACGAGGCGCGCGACCTCTTCGGCCATGCCCGCGCGCAGGCTCGCGCGCGCCTCGGGGGGGAGGTCGGCGCCGGTCTCGAGCACGTCGAGCAGCGCCGCGATGGTGCCCGCGGGACGGCGGACCCCCTCGAGCAGCGCGTTGAACAGATGCGCCTGTTCGGCATGGGCGCGCAGGTCCTCGGTGGCGTCGCGGAAGATCAGCACATGGCCCGAGAGTTCCTCATCCGAGAGGATCGGGGTGACGCGCCCCTGGAGGAAACGGCGGCCATCGGCCGAGGCGACGAGAAAGGTCTCGGCGCTGATCCTGCCGGCGATGCGCGCCTCCTCCACCCGGCGCAGCGCGTCCTCGACCGGCTCGGGGCGCAATACCGCATCGAGCGGGCGGCCCAGCCCGATCTGCGGCAACAGCTCCTGCGCCATGCGGTTGTAGAGCATCACCCGGTTGTCCGGCGTGGCGACCACCGCCCCCTCGCCCAGATCACGAAACAGCGCCTCGAACAGCGCCTTCTCGCGGGCGATGCGGGCGGTCTCGCGCGCGACCGCGCGCGCCCGCGCGGCGCGCGCCTCGGCGAGCGCGGCGTTGATCGCATTGGCCGCGGGGGCGAGCGCGCCGAGATGTTTCGCCTGGGCCTCGTCGATCTCGAGATCGACATCGGCGCGCGCGCGGGTGGTCAGATCCGAGGCAAGCGCGAGGATCGGTCTGGCCACGTTCTCGTCGAACAGCAGCCCGATCCAGGCCGACAGGCCCAGCACGCCAAGCGCCGCGATCATCCCGCCGATCACGAAGCCATCGACCGGCCCGCCGCCGCCGCGCACATAGCCGAACCAGAGCGCCCCACCGATGAGCGCCGCCCCGCCAAGCCCCAGCGCCGCGAAGAACAGGGCAAAGCGCAGCCGCAGACCGAGCCGCCGGGTCAGACGGTCGATCATGCGCTGCCTTCCTCCAGCAGCGCGCGGACCTTCTGCGTCAGCTCGGTGGTCGAAAACGGCTTGGTCATGAAGGCGTCGGCCCCCACTGCCATGCCCTTGCGCCGCTCCATCTCGCCGCCACCGGCGGTGATCATCAGCACCTTGATGCCGCGCAGCCCCGCGTCGCGGCGGATGTGCTGGCAGATCTCGTAGCCCGACTTGCCCGGCAGCATCACGTCGAGCACCACCAGGTCGGGGGGGGCCTCGGCCAGCGCGTTCATCGCATCGTCGCCGCTGGCCACACGGTGCAGCGCATAGCCCGCGCGCCCGATCAGATGGGTCAGCGCGAGGGCGATATTGTCCTCGTCCTCGACGAGCAGAACGGTCTTTTGCGGCATCGCGGGCCTCCTCTCCCGGTCAGGACGTGCAGAGCGCCTCCATCAGCGGATCGTGCTCCGGCGCGGGACGCCACGCGGCCTGCGACAGATCGGCGAGCGCGGCCTCGGACACCTCGGCCAGCGCGCTGTTGGCGCAATCGACGAATTGCGTGACCCGCGCGGGCGGGCTCCAGCGGGCAAAGAGGTAGATATCGGCCAGCAGGACGCCCGGCGCCTCGGGGTTGATCCGCACCCCGGCACGGTCGAGCGCCACAAAGCGCGTGACCTGCGGCACGGCATGGGTCCATGGCTTCCAGAGCTTCGACTCCGACACCTCGGCGATGACCTCCACCCCTTCGGGCAGGGTGTCCGCCGTGCGCGCGGCCCAGCTGTATTCCGACCAGATCGCATAGGCGATCATCGCGATCCCTGCCGCCGCCGGCGCGGCATAGCGCGGCAGGCGGCCGCCGCTCAGCTGGGCGGTGGCAAAGACCAGCGCGCCGGTGGCGATGCCGATGGCAAATGTGGCGATCAGTTCAATGAACATGGCTCAGCTCAGCACCCCTCGGGATTGGCCCAGCGCCGATTGCATCGTCTTGACGACCATAAAGGCATCGCGCAGGTGGTTGCGCTCCAGCTCCGACAGATCGGCGGGGTTCATGAAATTGTCCGGCGAATCGCCACGCAGGATCTGTCGCGCCTGGTGGCGCAGGCGGGTTTCGGCGATCAGGTCCCAGGCGTCGAGCAGGTCATGCGCGCCGCTCTCCGAGACCACGCCCGCCGCGCGCCCGGCCTCGATCCGGTCGCGCGTGCCCGACACCTCGATCGCGCCCAGCAGCGCGTAGATGCGCGCCAGATCGACCACAGGCACCACGCCGGAATGCTTGAGGTCGATGGTGTTCCTGTGCTCGCCCGAGCGGATCAGCGCAAAGCCCCGGAAGAGGCCGAGCGGCACCGTATGCTTGAGCGAATTGGCGATCATGTGCGCGACAAAGATCGAATTCTTGCGCGCCGCCGCCAGCACCTCGGTCTGGAGGTTCTCGAACAGCGCCGTCTCCCCCGCGATGGCGCGCAGGTCGAACATGACCGAGGCCAGCATCTGCGCCTTGGGATCGGGCTGCGCGATCCAGCCCGCGAAATAGCCCCGCCAGACACGGCGCGGCTGCCGCCAGCGCGGATTGGTGGCCATCATGTCGCCGGGACAGTAGAAGAACCCGCAGGTGTCGAGCCCGTCGCTCACATATTTCGCCAGCGCCGCGAAATAGCCGTCATGCGTCTCGGGCTCGAAGGCATCGTCGAGGATCAGGCAATTGTCCTGATCGCTGATGCCGGTCTGCTCGCGCCGTCCCTGGCTGCCGCAGGCGGCCCAGAGCCAGGGCACCGGCGCAGGGCCGAGCTCGGCCTCGGCGAGGTGCAGCAGGCGGCGGGTGATTGCATCGGTGATGTCGGTCATGCGGCGGGTGATCGACTGCGGCCTGACCCCCGCCTGCACCAGCTGCGCCAGAAGGCCCGGCACGCGCGCCACGATATGCGCCATGTCCCCGGCCGAGCCCGCGCCGGCGATCTCGGCGACCATGTGGCTCGCAGTGGCGGCCTGCTGGCGAAAGAGGTCGGTCTTGCCGATCATGCCCACCACATGCCCGCCCTGCGTCACCGGCAGATGGTTCACCCCCAGTTCGGCGAGTTTCATCAGCGCATCGAGGCCAAGCTGCGTGGGCGCGATCGTCACCGGATCGGGGGTCATGACCCGCGCCACCGGGATCTCGCCCGACAGCCCCTCGGCCAGCACCTTGTTGATGAGGTCGTGGCTGGTGACGATCCCGATGAGCCGCGCGCCCTCCATCACCACCACCGAGGAGATGACGTGATCGCGCATGAGCCGCGCCACCTCGGTGATGGTGGTATCGGGCGTGCAGGTGATCGGCGTCTTCGCCATCAGGTCCGAGACCTGAAGCGCGGTAAGGCCGGTGGCATTGGGGCCGTCCTCGGCATGTTGCAGGGGGCGCGCGCGGGCAAACCACTGGCCCACCTCCGCCACCTCGTCCATGAGCCGCCGGAACCAGTCGGCGGGCACGAGGATGAGGCGGGTGGGTTCCACCGCGCGGGCGGTGAGCAGGGCCGTGCCGTCGCGCAGCAGGCCGCGCTCGCCCATCATGTCGCCGGGGCCGCGCCGCGAAACCGGCTCATGGCCGCCCGTCTCGATGTCGAGCGCGCCCGTTTCGACCAGGTAAAGCCCCCCGAGCCGATCCCCCGTGGCAAAGAGCACCTCCCCCGGCGCGAGCACCACCCGCGCGAGATCGGGGGCGAGATCGGCGCGCAGCGCCTCGGGAAGCGCGTCGAAAGGCGCGGCGCGGCAGAGCACCTCGATCGGGGTGGGCTCGGGCCTGGCCATCGCGCGGACCTCCTCGCAGGGTTGAAAATCTCAAAGCGCCCCCGGATGCCTGAGATGCCGGCGGGCGAAAGGAGACAGGGGCGACCGGAGCCGCCCCCGCCCGTCGATATCAGTGACCGGTGGCCGCGCCGGCGCCGCGAGGCACGCGCACGCTTTCCACGAGGTCCTGGATTTCCTTCGGCGGTTCTGCCGTCATGTTCGACACGATATAGGCGGCGGCAAAGTTCAGCACCGCACCGACCGGGCCGAAATGCGTCGGCGGAATGCCGAACAGATACTGATCCGCCGTCAGCATGTTCGTGCCGGGGATGAAGAACCAGCCCAGGTAGAGGAACAGGTAGAGCGTCGTCGAGATCAGGCCCGCGAGCATCCCCGCCGTCGCGCCCGCCGAGTTCATGCGCTTGGAGAAGATCCCCATCATCAACGTCGGGAAGAGCGAGGCCGCGGCCAGACCGAAGGCCAGCGCCACCGTCTGGGCGGCAAAGCCCGGCGGGTTGAGGCCCAGATAGGTCGCCACCACGATCGCCACCGCCATCGAGATACGGGCAGCCAGAAGCTCGCCCTTTTCCGAGATGTTGGGGTTGATCACCGACTTGATGAGATCGTGGCTGATGGCCGAGGAAATGGCCAAGAGCAGGCCCGCAGCCGTCGAGAGGGCCGCCGCGATACCGCCCGCGGCGATCAGCGCGATGACCCAGCCCGGCAGACCGGCGATTTCCGGGTTGGCGAGCACCAGGATGTCCTGGTTGAAGGTGACAAGCTCGTTCCCTTGCCAGCCACGCTCGGCGGCCACCTGCTGCATCGCGGCGGACTTGTCGTTGTAATACTGGATCCTGCCGTCGCCGTTCTTGTCCTCGACGCCCAGCAGGCCGGTCACGCGCCAGGTCTCGAACCAGTCGGGCAGATCCTCGACCGCCACGGCCTCGCCCTGCACACCCTCGGGCCACATCGTCGTCATGATGTTCAGGCGCGCCATCGCACCCACGGCCGGAGCGGTGAGATAGAGCAGCGCGATGAACACCAGCGCCCAGCCCGCCGACCAGCGCGCATCGGCCACGCGCGGCACGGTGAAGAAGCGGATGATGACATGCGGCAGACCCGCCGTGCCGATCATCAGCGACAGCGTGAACAGCGCCATCAACCACGGGCTCGACCCGGTGGTATACTGGTTGAACCCGAGATCGTTGAGCAGCCCGTCGAGCGTCACCAGCAGATACTGCCCCGAGGCGGTATGCTCGGAGAACAGGCCGACCTGCGGCAGGAACTTGCCAGTCAGTTGCATCGAGATGAAGATCGCCGGGATCGTGTAGGCGATGATCAGCACGCAATACTGCGCCACCTGCGTGTAGGTGATGCCCTTCATCCCGCCAAGCACGGCATAGACGAAGACCACCGCCGAGGCGATCAGCAGACCGTTGGTCGAGCTGACCTCGAGAAAGCGCGAAAAGGCCACGCCCGCCCCGGTCATCTGCCCGATCACATAGGTGACCGACATGGTGATGAGCGCGATCACCGCCACCACCCGCGCGGTGTTGGAGTAGAAGCGGTCGCCCACGAATTCCGGCACGGTATACTTGCCGAACTTGCGCAGGTAGGGCGCGAGCAGCATGGCCATGAGCACATAGCCGCCGGTCCAGCCCATGAGGTAGGACGAGTTGTTGTAGCCCACGAAGGCGATGAGACCCGCCATCGAGATGAACGAGGCCGCCGACATCCAGTCGGCCGCCGTGGCCATGCCGTTGACCACCGGGTTCACACCGCGGCCCGCGGCATAGAATTCGGAGGTCGAGCCGGCCTTGGCCCAGAACGCGATGCCGAAATAGAGCACAAAGCTCAGGCCCACGACGATGATGTTGAGTGTCGTCTGATCCATGTCCTGCGTCCCTTATTCCTCGTCAACGCCGTGTTCGGCGTCGAGCCTGTTCATGCGCCAGGCGTAGTAGAAGATCAGCACCAGGAACACGAGGATCGAGCCCTGTTGTGCGAACCAGAATCCCAGATCGGTGCCGCCGATGGAGATTCCGGCAACCAGCGGGCGCAGCAGGATGCCGAACCCGAACGATGCCAGAGCCCAGATGATCAGGCTCCATGTGATGAGACGCAGATTGGCCTTCCAATATGCGGTAGCAGAGTCATTATCGGACAAAGCCTGTCCTCCCTATGCCGTGGTTTCCTCCTGCCCGCACCGGCCTGCGCCGGAACGGGCACTCCTCAGGCGATCGCCCTGGTGACGATCGCGCTCAGTTCATGCGAAACGGCCGCGATATCGGCCATCGCATCGACGCGGGCGAGAACACCCTTCGCGTCGTAATAGTCGATCAGGGGGGCGGTCTGCGCGTGATAGGCGCGCAGGCGTTGCTCCACCGTCTCGGCATTGTCGTCGGCGCGCCGTGTCATCTCGGTGCCGCCGCACTTGTCGCAGACGCCCGCCTTCGCAGGCGTCTTGAAGCTGTCATGCCAGCCCTCGCCGCAGCCCGCGCAGCTGTAGCGGCCCGCGATGCGCGCCACCATCGCCGCGTCGTCCACCTCGAGGCTGATCGCCGCGCCGATCCGCTGGCCACGCTCGGCCATGAGCGCATCGAGCGCCTCGGCCTGCACCGTGGTGCGCGGGAACCCGTCGAGAATGGTGCCGCGCGCGCAATCGGGCGCGGCGAGGCGGTCGCGCAGGATGGCGATCACGATCGCGTCGGAGACGAGATCGCCCGCCTCCATCACCGCCTTTGCCTGTTGTCCCGCCTCGGTGCCCGCCGCCACCGCGGCGCGCAGCATATCCCCGGTCGAGAGCTGCACGAGGCCGAACCGTTCCTCGAGCAACCGCGCCTGCGTGCCCTTGCCCGCGCCCGGAGGTCCGAGCAGGACGAGATGGATCGCGGCTTGCGGGCTGTCGGTTCCGTCCATGGTCATGGCCTCCCCTCAGGCATTCGCGCGGTTGGCGATCAGGTCATCGACCACCGACGGATCGGCCAGCGTCGAGGTGTCGCCGAGGCTGCCGTAATCGTTCTCGGCGATCTTGCGCAGGATGCGGCGCATGATCTTGCCCGAGCGCGTCTTGGGCAGGCCCGGTGCCCACTGGATCACGTCCGGCCTGGCGATCGGGCCGATTTCCTGGCGCACCCAGTTGGCAAGCTCGGTGCGCAGCGCCTCGGTGGGTTCCACCCCGTCCATGAGGGTAACATAGCAGTAGATGCCCTGGCCCTTGATGTCGTGGGGATAGCCCACCACCGCGGCCTCGCTGACAGCGGCATGGGCGACGAGCGCCGATTCGACCTCGGCGGTGCCCATCCGGTGGCCGGAAACGTTGATCACATCATCCACGCGCCCGGTGATCCAGTAATCGCCATCGGCGTCGCGGCGACAGCCGTCGCCGGAGAAGTAGGTGCCCTTGAACATCTCGAAATAGGTCGAGACGAAGCGCTTGTGATCGCCCCAGACGGTGCGCATCTGCCCCGGCCAGCTGTCCTTGAGCACGAGCACACCTTCGGCCTCGCCCTCAAGCTCGTTGCCCTGATCGTCGAGCACGGCGGGCTGCACGCCGAAGAACGGCTTGGTGGCCGAGCCGGGCTTGGGCGTTGTCACCGCGCCGGGCAGCGGGGTGATGAGGATGCCGCCGGTTTCGGTCTGCCACCAGGTATCGACGATCGGGCAGCGGCCCTTGCCCACGTTCTCGTTATACCAGTTCCACGCCTCGGGATTGATCGGCTCGCCGACCGAGCCGAGGATGCGCAGGCTCGAGAGGTCAACGCCCTCGAGCGGGGCCGTGCCCTTGCCCATCAGCGCGCGGATCGCGGTCGGGGCGGTGTAGAACTGGTTGACCTTGTGCTTTTCGCAGACCTGCCAGAACCGGCCCGCATCCGGGTAGGTCGGCACGCCCTCGAACATCAGCGTGGTCGCGCCATTGGCCAGCGGCCCATAGACGATATAGCTGTGGCCCGTGACCCAGCCGACATCGGCGGTGCACCAGTAGATGTCGCCGTCGTGATAGTCGAAGACATATTGATGCGTCATCGAGGCATAGACGAGGTAGCCGCCGGTGGTATGCACGACGCCCTTCGGCATCCCCGTCGAGCCGGAGGTGTAGAGGATGAAGAGCGGATCCTCGGCCCCCATCTCCTCGGGCGGGCAATCGGCGCTGACCTTCTCAGCCTCCTCGTGCCACCAGAAATCGAGCCCCGCGCGCCAGGCGACCTGATCGCCGGTGCGCTTCACCACGAGGCATTTCACGTCGTCCGTGTCGTGCAGCAGCGCCTGGTTGACATTGTCCTTGAGCTTGGTCTTGCGGCCGCCGCGCGGGGCGTGATCGGCGGTGATCACCAGCTTGGCGTCGCAGCCGTTGATCCGCGCGCCAAGGGCGTCGGGAGAGAAGCCCGCGAAGACGATCGAGTGAATCGCCCCGATCCGCGCACAGGCGAGCATGGCATAGGCCGCCTCGGGGATCATCGGCAGGTAGATCACGACCCGGTCGCCCCGACCGATGCCGAGCGCCTTGAGCACATTGGCCATCTTGCAGACCTGCTTGTGCAACTCGCGATAAGTGATGTGCAGCGCCTCGTCGGTGGGCTCGTCCGGCTCCCAGATGATCGCGGTCTGATCGCCGCGCGTCGCGAGGTGGCGGTCGATGCAGTTGGCCGACACGTTGAGCGTGCCGTCCTCGAACCATTTGATCGAGACGTTATCGTAATCGAAAGAGGTGTTCTTCACCCTGGTGTAGGGCTTGATCCAGTCGATTCGCTTGCCGTGCTCGCCCCAGAACGCCTCCGGGTCGCGAATCGATTCGGCATACATGCGCGCATAGGCCTCGGCGTCGATGTGAAAGCCCCTGGACCCCGTTGCAGCAACAGTATCGGCCATATCCGAAAATCCTCCATCCCTTGCATGCGTGCGGAGTGGACCGCCGCCCTTAAAATCTCCCATGGGCAACTTTATTTCAAATCAGACAAGAAATTAACAGTTTGCTTCCATGTCACCGAATTTCTGTGAAAATCCGGAACATGAATCTTCAGAGTCATGTCAATAACTTGACAATCGGGCCTCGCACCCCCCTCCCCCAACCGACCCGACACGCGCGCTGCGCCCTTGAACCCGCCCGCGAAAGGCACAACTCTGTCAGGCCACAGGAGACCGCCATGCCCTATGCCCATTCCGACCGAACCGAGGCGCTGCTGTCCCATCCCGCGCCGGACGTGAAGAGCCGCGAAAAGCTCGAGGGCGGCCGGCGATTCGTCATGCAGACCGCGTTCGAGCCGGCCGGCGACCAGCCCGCCGCCATCGCCGAGCTGAGCGCCGGCATCCTCGCAGGCGAGCGCAACCAGGTGCTGCTCGGCGCGACCGGCACCGGCAAGACCTTCACCATGGCCAAGGTGATCGAGGCAACGCAGCGCCCCGCCATCATCCTCGCCCCCAACAAGACGCTGGCGGCGCAGCTCTATGGCGAGTTCCGCAGCTTCTTTCCCGACAACGCGGTGGAATATTTCGTCAGCTACTACGACTATTACCAGCCCGAGGCCTATGTGCCGCGCTCCGACACCTTCATCGAGAAGGAAAGCCAGATCAACGAACAGATCGACCGGATGCGCCATTCGGCCACCCGCGCGCTGCTGGAGCGCGACGACGTGATCATCGTGGCCTCGGTGTCGTGCATCTACGGCATCGGCAGCGTCGAGACCTACGGCGCGATGACGCAGGATCTGGAACTGGGCAAATCCTACGATCAGCGCACGGTGATGGCCGATCTGGTGGCGCAGCAATACCGCCGCAACGATCAGGCGTTCCAGCGCGGCGCCTTCCGGGTGCGCGGCGACAGCCTCGAGATATGGCCCGCCCACCTCGAGGATCGCGCCTGGCGGCTGTCCTTCTTCGGCGAAGAGCTCGAAAGCATCACCGAATTCGATCCGCTCACCGGCGAAAGGACCGACAGTTTCGACAAGATCCGCGTCTATGCCAATTCGCATTACGTGACGCCCAAGCCGACGATGCAGCAGGCGATCATCGGCATCAAGCGCGAGCTGCGCCAGAGGCTCGACCAGCTGGTGAACGAAGGCAAGCTGCTGGAGGCGCAGCGGCTGGAGCAGCGCACCAATTTCGATCTGGAGATGCTCGAGGCGACCGGCGTCTGCAACGGGATCGAGAATTATTCGCGCTACCTGACGGGGCGCGCGCCCGGAGAGCCACCACCGACGCTGTTCGAGTTCATCCCCGACCATGCCATCGTCTTTGCCGACGAATCCCACGTCTCGGTGCCCCAGATCGGCGGCATGTATCGCGGCGACTACCGGCGCAAGTTCACGCTGGCCGAGCACGGCTTTCGCCTGCCGTCCTGCATGGACAACCGACCCCTGAAGTTCGAGGAATGGGACGCGATGCGCCCGCAATCCATCTTCGTCAGCGCCACCCCCGCCGCCTGGGAGCTGGAACAGACCGGCGGCGTGTTCACCGAACAGGTGATCCGGCCCACCGGCCTGCTCGATCCGCAGGTGGAAATCCGCCCCGTCGAGACGCAGGTCGATGACCTTCTGGACGAGGTGCGCCGGGTCACGGCGGCGGGCTATCGCACGCTCGTCACCACGCTGACCAAGCGCATGGCCGAGGACCTGACCGAATACCTGCACGAACAGGGCATCCGCGTGCGCTACATGCACAGCGATATCGACACGATCGAGCGGATCGAGATCCTGCGCGACCTGCGCCTTGGCGCCTTCGACGTGCTGATCGGCATCAACCTCCTGCGCGAGGGGCTGGATATTCCCGAATGCGGCCTCGTGGCCATTCTCGACGCGGACAAGGAGGGCTTTCTGCGCTCCGAGACCTCGCTGATCCAGACCATCGGCCGCGCGGCGCGCAATGCCGAGGGGCGGGTGATCATGTATGCCGACCGGGTGACAGGCTCGATGCAGCGCGCGATAGACGAGACCGAGCGGCGGCGCGCAAAACAGATCGCCTATAACGAGGCGCATGGCATCACCCCCGCCACGATCCGCAAGAACGTGGAGGACATCCTTCAGGGGCTCTACAAGGGCGACGTGGACATGAACCGCGTGACCGCGACGGTCGCGCAGCCGGTCGCGGGGGCCAATCTCGCCGCCGTGCTCGAAGGGCTGCGCACCGACATGCGCAAGGCCGCCGAGAACCTCGAATTCGAGGAGGCCGCGCGCCTGCGCGACGAGATCAGGCGGCTGGAGGCGGTGGAACTCGCGGTCGCCGACGATCCGCTGGCCCGCCAGCAGGCGGTGGAGCGCGCCGCCGAGGCAGCGGTGGCGGCGCGCGGTCGTTCCACGGCGGGACGACCGGGACAGCGCGGGGGCAATGCGCGCCGGCGCGGCTAGCAGGACGGCCATCCGGCACACAGGTCCGCACACCGCGCGCTCAGGCCCCTTCACAACGTCTCGTGCGCCACAGCCCGCCATATCCCATGTGACACCGTCATCGGGCACGGCCTGCCAGTTTTCGAATACTCTAGTGTTCGACACCTGACACAACGTCCCTGCCTCTGCACACTCACCCTTCGTGGCCGCGCGCTGCCACTCGGCACGCCGGTCGGCACGCCGCGCAGCGCCCGACCGCGGGTGGGCGCAAGAACGCGCGTGGTCCTCGATTCATGGTGCCAGATTCTGCAACGATTGAGCGGACGTTGACCTTGCAAAAGCGCCCGCCCGTCACGCCGAAGGCGTGCCGCTTGAATTGGCGCACCTCCGGTGCGACCCGGGCGGTCGGGCGCTGCGCGGCGGCGCGTGCCGCGCCTTGATTCCGCGCATTTGGCACAAGACCTGAACGCCCGCACCGGGCCATTCCGAAGCGCCTCATGCACCGCAGCCCGCTGCATCCCATGCGGCGCCTTCATTGTGCACCATCCGTCAGATGTCGAACTCTAGCCGGCCTCGGCCATCAGCGCCCCGAACCGCGCGACAAAGGCCGTGCGCGTCTCGCGGGGCGCGCGCAGACAGAGCGCCAGCCCCTCGATCAGGGCCGCGTCGGGCTTGCCGAAGAAGCGATCCGCCTCGGCCACCGTGAACCCGGCGATTTCCGTGGCTTCCATCCAGGCGCTGATCCGGTCCGCGCGCTTGATCTGCCTGCGGACCGCATCGGGGATCGTCGCGGGCAGGCCAAAGCGGATATGGATCGCCGCCGTCAGCCGCTCGTCGAGGGCCTCATAGCCCGGCCCGACGGCGGCCTTCACCGGCGAGATCATGTCGCCGATCACGTATTCGGGCGCGTCATGCAGCAGCGCCGCAAGCCGCCAGCGCACCGCCGCACCGGGGCTCAGCCGGCCAAAGATCCGCTCCACCAGCAGCGAATGCTCGGCCACCGAATAGGGATGATCCCCCAGCGTCTGCCCGTTCCAGCGCGCGACGAAGCTGAGACCATGGGCGATGTCCTCGATCTCGATATCGACGGGCGTCGGGTCCAGCAGGTCGAGCCTGCGGCCCGAGAGCATCTTCTGCCAGGCGCGGGGTTTCGGCATGGGGCCTCCGGGAATGCACGGCCCCCCATTAGGACCGCCCCCCCGCCAGTGCAAGGGCATGGCTGGACCCCGGCGCGCCGCGGCGCTAAGGCAAGGCGCAACGGACCGAGCGAGAGGATGCGACCATGAGCGCAACGCGCGACGAGGATCACGACAGGATACGCGACAGCGCCGCGCGCGTGCTGCGCGCCGAGGCGGAGGCGCTGCTGGCCATGGCCGATTGCCCGCCCGAGGGCTTTGCCCGGGCGACACAGATGGTCCTCGCCGCGCAGGGCCGCGTCGTCGTCTCGGGCATGGGCAAGTCAGGCCATATCGCGCGCAAGATCGCCGCGACGCTCGCCTCCACCGGCACGCCCGCCCTCTTCCTGCATCCCGGCGAGGCGAGCCATGGCGATCTGGGCATGGTCACGCCCGGCGATGTCTGCATCCTCTTGTCCAATTCCGGCGAGACGCGGGAATTGTCGGACCTGATCCAGTATACCCGCCGCTTCGATATCCCGATGATCGCGATCACCCGCGTGGCGGGCAGCACACTGGCGCGGCAGGCCGATGTGGCGCTCATCCTGCCCGACAAGCCCGAGGCCTGCGCCATCGGCATGGCGCCCACCACCTCGACCACCTGCACGCTGGCGCTTGGCGATGCGCTGGCGGTCGCGCTGATGGAAGAGCGCGGATTCAAGGCCGATGCGTTCCACGTCTTTCACCCCGGCGGCAAGCTCGGGGCACAGTTCCTGCGCGTGCGCGACGTGATGCATACCGGCGCGGCATTGCCGGTGGTCGCGCCCGCGACATCCATGGGCGAGACCCTCATCGAGATGAGCGCCAAGGGCTTCGGCATCGCCGCGGTGACGACGGGCGACGTGCTGCGCGGGGTCATCACCGATGGCGACCTGCGGCGCAATCTCGACGGGCTGATGGGCCGGAGCGCGGGCGAGGTCGCCACCCCCAACCCGCGCACCGCCGCGCCCGACATGTTGCTGTCCGAGGCGCTCGGGCTGATGAACCGCCACAAGATCGGCGCGCTCTTCGTGGTGGAGGCGGGCGACCGGCTCTGCGGGCTCGTCCATATCCACGACTGCCTGCGCGCCGGCGTGGCCTGAGCGCCGCCGCGACGCGGACCGCGCGGACCCGCGCGAAGGGGCTACCCAAGACGCCAGCCATCGGGATAAAAGGGTGCGCCGGTGGCCGCGAGCGGTGACATGACAGGCACAAGGGCCGGACACGAAGGCCGCACAGGAGGAGGGAGACCGGAAATGAGAAAACTGATGATGAGCGCGGCAGCGCTGGCGCTGGCGGCGACGGGGGCCATGGCCGAGGTCAAGGTGGGGATGATCACCACGCTCTCGGGCGGCGGCGCGGGGCTTGGCATCGACGTGCGCGACGGCTTCCTGCTCGCCATCGAGCAGTCGGGCCGCGACGATATCACCGTGGTGATCGAGGACGACCAGCAAAAGCCCGACATCGCCGTGCAGCTCTCGGACAAGATGATCCAGTCCGAGAAGGTCGATGTGATGACCGGCATCATCTGGTCCAACCTCGCCATGGCGGTGGTCCCCGGTGCCGTGGCGCAGGGCAAGTTCTATCTCTCGCCCAATGCCGGGCCTTCGGCGCTGGCGGGCAAGGGCTGCAACCCCAACTATTTCAACGTCGCCTGGCAGAACGACAACCTGCACGAGGCCGCCGGCGCCTATGCCAATTCGGCGGGCTACCGCAACAGCTTTATCCTTGCGCCGAACTATCCGGCGGGGCAGGACGCGCTGACGGGATACAAGCGCTTCTACGAGGGCGCGCTCGCGGGTGAGATCTACACCCAGATCGGCCAGACCGATTATGCCGCCGAGATCGCGCAGATCCGCGCCTCGGGGGCGGATTCGGTGTTCTTCTTCCTGCCGGGCGGCATGGGGATTTCCTTCCTCAAGCAATATGCCGATTCGGGCGTCGGCCTGCCGGTCGTGGGCCCCGGATTCAGCTTTGACCAGGGCATCCTTCAGGCGGTCGGCGCGGCGGCGCTCGGGGTGGTGAACACCTCGCAATGGTCGAAGGATCTCGACAACCCGGCCAATGTGGCCTTTGTCGCCAGCTTCCAGGAGAAATACGGCCGCCTGCCCTCGCTCTATGCCAGCCAGGGGTTTGACACGGCGAACCTGCTCATCTCGGCGCTGGAAAAGGCCGATGTGTCGGATGCCGACGCCTTCCGCGAGGCGCTGCGCGCGGCGGATTTCGCCTCGACGCGCGGGGCGTTCCGCTTCGGGCCGAACCACCACCCGATCCAGACCATCTATGCCCGCGAGGTGATCCGGGAGGGCGATGTGTTCACCAACAAGGTGATCGGTGTCGCGCTCGAGGATCACGCCGACGCCTACGCGCCCGAGTGCAGGATGTAAGGGCGACGCCCGACACAGATTCCCGCACGATCGCACGCCCCGGCCTCCGGGCCGGGGCACCGACGCGCCGAGGAGAGGCCCGCCATGTCCGGCATCCTGATCGCCGAGCAGATCCTCAACGGCCTTCAGGCCGGGGTGATGCTGTTTCTCATGGCGGCGGGGCTCACGCTCATATTTGGCGTGATGGGGCTCATCAATCTGGCGCATGGCTCGCTCTACATGCTGGGGGCCTTCGCCGCCGCCTGGGTGGCGGGGGCGACCGGATCCTTCGGGCTGGCGCTGATTGCGGCGCTGGCGGGGGCGGCGCTGGCGGGGGTGCTGATCGAGGTTCTGGTGATCCGCCGGCTCTACGGGGCGGCGCATCTCGACCAGGTGCTGGCGACCTTCGCGCTGATCCTGATCCTGTCCGAGGGGACGCGCCTCGTCTTCGGCTCCTTTCCGCTCTATCTCGACATTCCCCCGGCGCTTGCGGGGCCGGTGACGCTTCCGGGGGGCATCCGCTATCCGCTCTACCGGCTGGCGCTGATCGGCGCGGGGCTTCTGGTGGCGGTTTTCCTGTGGTGGCTGACGGTGCGCACGCGCATCGGCATCCGCATCCGCGCGGGAGAGAACGACCGCGAGATGATCGCGGCGCTCGGCGTGGATATCTCCAGGCTCTACACGATCGTCTTTGCCCTCGGCGCGGCGCTGGCGGGACTGGCGGGGGCGCTGGTGGGGGCGATCCAGTCGGTGCAGGTCGGCATGGGCGAGCCGGTGCTGATCCTTGCCTTCGTCGTCATCGTGATCGGCGGGATCGGCTCGATCCGGGGGGCCTTTGTGGGGGCGCTGCTGGTCGGGCTGACCGACACGCTGGGGGGGATCTTCCTGCCGGAACTCTTCAAGCTGTTCATGGCGCCGGACGTGGCGACACGGGCCGGCGCTTCGCTCGCCTCGATGGCGATCTACATCCTCATGAGCCTGGTGCTGATCTGGCGGCCCTCGGGCCTCTTCGGAGCGCGCGCATGATCCCCGAGCGCCTCATTGCCCCGCTTGTCATGGGCGCGCTGCTGGCGGTGGCGCTCTGGGCGCTGGCGGTGGACGCCCCCTTTACCATCACGCTGACCACCCGCGCCGCGATCCTCGCGCTCGCCGCTGTCGGGCTCAACATCGCGCTCGGCATCGGCGGGCTGGTGAGCTTCGGTCACGCGGTGTTCTTCGGGCTGGGCGGCTATGCCATGGGCATCCTTGCCCATCACGCGCAGAGCTATACCACGCTCGATCTGGGGCCCCTTTCCATCGCGGGGAGCAAGTCCATGCCGCTCATCTGGCTGGTGGCGGTCGTGACCTCGGCGCTGGCCGCATTGCTGATCGGGCTGCTGTCGTTGCGCACCTCGGGGGTCTATTTCATCATGATCACCCTCGCCTTCGGGCAGATGTTCTATTATTTCGCCATCTCCTGGGCCGCCTATGGCGGCGAGGACGGGCTGTCGATCTATGTGCGCAACGGATTTCCGGGGCTGAACACGCTCGATCCGATCCAGTTCTTCGGCCTTTGCTTCGCGCTCCTGTGCGTGGCGCTCGTGCTCCATGCGCGGCTGCGCGCGGCGCCTTTCGGCCTTGCGCTCAATGCCGCGCGGCAGGTGCCCGCGCGGGTCGAGGCGGTGGGGCTCTCGCCCATGCGGCTGCGGCTCGTGGCCTTCGTGATCTCGGGCGCGATCACGGGGCTGGCGGGGGCGCTTTTCGCCGATCTCAACCGCTTTGTCAGCCCCACGATGTTCAGCTGGCAGCTCTCGGGCGAATTGATCGTGCTGATCGTGCTGGGCGGCACCGGGCGGCTGATGGGGCCGGTGATCGGCGCCTGCCTCTTCGTGCTGCTCGAGCACTGGCTCGGCGCGCTGACCGAGTTCTGGCACATCTGGCTGGGCGTGATCCTGCTGGGCATCGTGCTCTTCGCGCGCGGTGGCGTCGTCGGGCTGCTGACCGGCAAGGCGGGGCCGCATGTCTGAGATCGTCCTCGCCACCTGCAACCTCGTGAAGCGCTTCGGCGCGCTCACCGCCACCGACGACGTGTCCATCGAGCTGCGCGCGGGCGAGATCCACGCGCTGATCGGACCCAATGGCGCGGGCAAATCCACGCTCATCGCGCAGATCTCGGGCGGGCTGCGGCCCGATGCGGGGCGGGTCATGCTACTGGGGCGCGACGTGACCGGGGCGGGCACGGTCGAGCGGGCGCGCGCGGGGCTTGCGCGGACCTTCCAGATCTCGGCTCTGGCGATGGAGGACAGCGTGTTCGAGAACGTGCTGCTGGGCGCGCTCGGGGCGAGCGGGCGGCCCTGGCGGTTCTGGTCGCCCGTGAGTGCCGACGCGGAGCTCGAGGCCCGCGCCATGGAGGCGCTGGCGCGCGTCGGCCTCGCCGATGAGCGCGACCGCCGCACCGCCGAGCTGAGCCACGGGCAGCGCCGCCAGCTCGAGGTGGCCGTGGCGCTCACGCTCGGCCCGCGCGCCTTTCTCATGGACGAGCCCATGGCGGGCCTCGGCGCGGACGGCTCGCGCCGGCTCACCGGTTTTCTCGACGGGCTGCGCGCCGAGGCACCGATCCTGCTGGTGGAGCACGACATGGACGCGGTCTTTGCCCTGGCCGACCGGATCAGCGTGCTGGCCTCGGGGCGCGTGATCGCCTCCGGCACCGTCGCCGAGATCCGCGCCGATCGCGCGGTGCGCGCGGCCTATCTGGGAGAGGGCGCATGAGCCTGCTCACGCTCCGGGGGCTGACCGCCAGCTACGGCGCCTCGCAGGCGCTGTTCGGCGTCGATCTGGAAATCGCGGCCGGCGAGGTGGTGGCGCTGATGGGGCGCAACGGCATGGGCAAGACCACCACCGTCAAGGCGATCTGCCGGATGATCCCGTCCGAGGGACTGCTGCGCCTCGACGGGCGCGACCTCCACCCGCTGCCGAGCCACCGCGTCGCGCGGCTCGGCGTGGGGCTGGTGCCGGAGGGGCGGCGCTGTTTCGGGGCGCTCACGGTGGAGGAGAACCTGATCGCCGCCGCGCGCCCCGGCGACTGGACACAGGCGCGGGTGACCGCGCTTTTCCCGCGCCTGGGCGAGCGGCTCGCGCAGCGCGCCGCCTCGCTCTCGGGGGGGGAGCAGCAGATGCTGGCCATCGGGCGCGCGCTCATGACCAATCCGCGCCTGCTCATCCTCGACGAGGCGACCGAGGGCCTCGCTCCCATCGTGCGCGGGGAAATCTGGGCGGCGATCGCCGCGCTCAGGCGCGACACCGGCCTCGCCATCCTCATCATCGACAAGTCGCTGCGCGAGCTTGCCGGCGTCGCCGACCGCGCGGTGATCCTCGAGCGCGGGCGCAGCGTCTGGACCGGCGCCCTCGCCGATCTCAGCGCCGATGCAGGCGCGCGCCATCTCGGGCTGTGACAGGCGGCGCGGACGGTTTTCCGGGGCGGCGCGCGAATTTCTTGCGGCATTTGCGGCCGATTCCTGTTACAAGGACACAAAAAACCAGAGGTCCGGAATGAGCAGCCCCCACCAGATGACCGATTCGTTGCGCGCGCATATCATCGCGCGGCCCGACCTGATCCTCGAGGACAAGGAGCTCATGCGCGCCCTTGTCGCCGCCAATGAGGCCGCCATGGGCGACAATATCGTGGACCTGCGCGGCATCGCGATGGAGCGGCTCGAGGCGCGGCTCGACCGGCTCGAGGATACGCATCGGTCGGTCATCGCGGCCGCCTACGAGAACCTCGCCGGCACCAACCAGGTGCATCGCGCCATTCTGCGGATGCTCGAACCGATGACGTTCGAGACCTTCCTGCGCGATCTCGATGGCGAGGTGGCGCATATCCTGCGGGTGGATGCGATTCGGCTGGTGCTCGAGACGGCGCAGGACGCGGCCGACCCGGCGCTGCACCGGCTGGAGGGGCTGCTGGCAGTGGCCGAGCCGGGTTTCATCCGGGGCTATCTGAACAACGGGCGCGACGTGCCGGCGCGTCAGGTCACGCTGCGCCGGATCGCGGAGGGCTGCGCGCGCGTCTATGGGCCGGCCGCGCCGCGGATGCGCTCCGAGGCGTGCCTGCTGCTCGATTTCGGCGCCGACCGCCTGCCGGGAATGCTGCTGATGGGGGCGGAGGATCCGCAGCAATTCGGCCCGCAGCAGGGCACCGACCTTCTCGCCTTCTTCGGCGGCGTGTTCGAGAGGGTGATGCGCCGCTGGCTGTCGTGATCAGCGAGGCGGCTCGCGACGCGCTCGCCGGCTGGCTCGCCTCGCGAAAGGCGCTCGAAGGCGCCTCCGATCACACCATCGACGCCTATGCCCGTGACCTGCGCGCCTTTCTCGGGTTCATGACCGCCCATCACGGGGAGGCGCAGGGGCTCGGTGCGCTCGCCCGCGTGACCACGGCCGACATGCGCGCCTTCATGGCGCATGAACGCGGCGCGGGGCTCGGCGCGCGCTCGCTCGCGCGGCGTCTCTCGGCGGTGCGGAGCTTCTATCGCTGGCTGTCCGAGCGCGAGGGATTCGAGCCGACCGCCGTCCTCTCGGCCCGCAGCCCCAGATTCACCCGCAAGCTGCCGCGCCCGCTGAGCGAGGAAGCCGCCCGCGACATGCTCGACCTCACCGCCGCGCAAGCGCCCGTGCCATGGATCGCCGCCCGCGACGCGGCGGTGATCACGCTGCTCTATGGCTGCGGGCTGCGCATCTCCGAGGCGCTCGGGCTGGGCGGCGCGGCGCTGCCGATGGCGGAGGTGCTGCGCATCACCGGCAAGGGCGGCAAGGAGCGCATCGTCCCGGTGATCGCCCCCGCCCGCGCGGCCGTCGCCGCCTATGCGCGGCTCTGCCCCTTTGCCATCACGCCTGCGGGGCCGCTCTTTTTCGGCGCGCGGGGCGGCGCGCTCGGGCCGCGCCCGGTGCAGAAGGCGATGGCGCGCGCCCGCGCGCAGCTTGGCCTGCCTGCCAGCGCCACGCCCCACGCGCTGCGCCACAGCTTTGCCACGCATCTGCTCAATGCCGGCGGCGATCTGCGCGCCATTCAGGAGCTGCTCGGCCATGCCTCGCTCTCGACCACGGAGGCCTATACCGGCGTCGATACCGCCCGCCTGATGGAGGTCTATGCCCGCGCCCACCCGCAGGGCGACGACCGGGACCGCTAACGCCCGTCTCACGAAATGTTCAGGCCCCATTTCAGCCGAACCGTGCAAGGCTCGGTTCAGGACGATACCGCGCGCGCCGCGCACCAGCCTGAGAACGGAGCCTGACCATCATGATGAAACCCCAGCTTCTTGCCGCCGCCGCCCTTCCCCTTGCCCTTGCCCTTGCCCTCCTGCCTGGCCAGCAGGCCGCGGCACAGACCTGCGCCGCGAATGTCGAGGATGCCTTCGATCTCGACGAGGCCGCGATCGCCGAAATCTACGCCTGCATCCAGGACCGGATGCCCGAGGCCTACGCGCAGGGGGGCGATGCGGTCGCCGCCGCCTATCGCTCGTGGACGGTGACCGCCAGCCGCCCCGCGGTGCAGGGTTCGCATGGCAGCCGGCTGCTGCTGACCTTCGCCAACGATGCCGCCGCCGGGCAGTATCTCGAATTCGCCGAAGAGGACGTGACCATGCCCGCAGGATCGGTGCTGGCCAAGGAGAGCATCACCATTTCCACGAAAAACCAGGAAGCACGTGTCGGCCCGCTCTTCATCATGACCAAGGGCGAGGCGGGTTCGGCGCCCGAGACCGGCGACTGGACCTATGCCGGCATCCAGCCCAACGGCAAGCCGATGAAGTTCGCCCAGAGCTTCTGCCATGATTGCCACATCGCCTGGGAAGCGCAGGACATGATGGCCTATCCGATGGAAGAGGTGCGCCTTTCCAACTGATCCGCGCCCGTGCGCCATGCCGCCCGGCCTCCGCAAAGGGGCCGGGTTTGGCTTTGCAAATCGGCGCCCCTTGCGGCATGAGGCGGGCATGACCCCGCGCATGATTGCCCTGCTCGTTCATCTCCTCACCGCGACCGGCGCCGTCCTCGCCACGCTGGCCATGCTCGCCGCGATCGAGCGGGATTGGGAGCTGATGTTTCTTTGGCTGGTGGTGGCCTTTGCCGTCGATGGCATCGACGGGCCGCTGGCCCGGCGCTATCACGTCAAGACACACGCGCCTGAGTTCGACGGCGAGCGGCTCGACCTGATCATCGACTACCTCACCTATGTGTTCATCCCGGCCTTTGCCCTGTTCCGTTCAGACCTTCTGCCGGGCTGGACCGGCTGGGTGGCGATCCTCCTCATCACCTTTGCCAGCGCCCTGTATTTCGCCGATACGCGGATGAAGACGCTCGACAATTCCTTTTCCGGCTTTCCCGGCTGCTGGAACATGGTGGTGCTGGTTCTCTTCGCGCTGGAGCCGAATGCCCGGATCACCCTGGCGCTGGCGGCGGCGCTCTCGCTGGCGATGTTCCTGCCGCTGAGGTTCATCCACCCGGTGCGCACGCGGCGCTGGCGGCGGCTGTCGCTGCCTGTGGCACTTGGCTGGACGTTCTTCGCGGGCTGGGCGGTCTGGATGCATTTCGAGCCGCAGAGCTGGGCGCATTGGGGGCTGGTGGTGACGAGCATCTACCTGCTCCTCGCGGGCATCGTGCAGCAGCTCGTGCCCGCGCGCGCAGAGATCTGAGCACGGGCGCGGGCGGGGCGCGCGTTCTCAGCGCCGGTCGCGAGATGGCGGGGCAAGGCGGTCCGCGCCCGGCGGCGGTGCGGCGCAATGCCCGCCCGTCGCAGCCAGGCCAGAGCCGAGCGCGATCATCGGCGGCGCGTCATAGGGATTGAGCGGCTGCGACTGCACATGATCGAGCGCCAGGAGCCCCGCCACCCCGATCGCCATCAGCGCCGTGACATGCCCCCGCCTCATCGCCGCGCCTCCAGCCCCAGCGCGGGCCGCAGCCTGATCCCCACCCAGGACCCGGCAAAGGCCGCCGCGAACCACACCCAGCCATGCGCCGAACCGGTGGCGATGCCGCTGAAGAATGCGCCGATATTGCAGCCAAACGCCAGCCGCGAGCTGTAGCCCAGCACCAGCCCCGCCACGATCACCGCCACCCAGCCGCGCGCCGGCAATGCGCCCGCGGGCAGGACAAGCCCCCCGCGCCACCACACCACCAGCGCGGCGCCGCCAATGAGCCCCAGATCGGTGAGCGAGGTGATATCGAGCAACAGGCTCGCCTCCACCTGCGCGGCATTGGCCGGGGCCGACCAGAACACCGATCCCGAGAGATCGCCGCCCAGCACCACAACGCCCTTCGCCACCCAGAGGCCAAGGCCATAGACCACGCCCCAGGGCTGCCCGGCGATCATCAGGTGCAGGATCGCGAGCCCGGCCAGCACCAGCAGCGCCCCCCAGAGCCGCGCAGGCAGCCGGTGGCTGCCACGGCGCCCCAGCGCCAGCGCCAGCGCGGCAATTGCCGCAAGGCCAAGCAGCGTCACGCCAAGCCCGCCCGCCCCCTCCAGCGCCATGACCGGCAGGCTGCCGAGCGCGGTCCACCAGCTCAGGTGATACGCGCCCGCGAAACTGCCGATGGCGAAAAAGGGCAGCGCCACCGCGCCCACGGCATTGCCACTGCCGGCATTGACCAGCGTCCCCGAGCCGCAGCCCAGCACGATCTGCATCGCCGCACCAAAGACAAAGGCCCCGCCGATCATCGCCAGACCGATCGGCGCGTGCGCGCCCTTCAACTCGGCCCCGCTCACGGCCAGCAGCGGCAGTGCCGCGCAGGCGACGATGCCGATGGCCAGAAGCTGCGCCAGAAGCCCCGAGGCGTCACGTTCGAGGATCATCCGCCGCCACGGGCCCGTAAAGCCGAAGCGGAACCCTTCGAGCGTCAGGCCAAAGCCCAGCCCGATCAGCAGCACCGCGCCCGAGCGCGGCCCGGCGAAAAGCGCCACGGCAAACACCGCCGCCGCCACCAGCCCGAGCACCGCCGCCCGCGCGACAGGCCCCGGCGCGCCAACCGCCACCATCGCCTCAGTTCCTGCCCATGATCTTGTCGAGCAGGTTCTGCAGGAGGCCCGGCACATTGGCCATCTCCATCCCGGCATTGGACCAGCCGACCACCGATTCCGGGTAAAGCCGCACCTCCTCGATCCCCGCCAGTTCGCTCAACGCGAACCAGTTGGTCGCCGCCCAATGCCCGGTGTTGCAGAAGCTCACCAGCCGGTCCTCGGCGCCGAAGCCGTTCGCCTCGGCCAGCAGCCGCACCAGATCGGGCTTGATCAGCGACGGCTCATCGCTGCCGAACCAGCGGTCATGGGTGAAATAGCGCGATTGCGGGATCGTGCCGGGCCGGGCGGCGGCGGCGTGCTTGGTCTCGCCCTTCCAGAACGCCTCGGGGCGCGCGTCGATGAGCTGCGCGTTGTCGCGCCCGTCCACGATCGCCTGCACATCCTCGCGCGTGGCGAGCCACCGGTCGGAAAACTGCACCGTGATGCCCGAGGGCGCGACCTGCGGCGCGGGGCCCGTCTCTTGCGGCGCGTTGGCGGCAGCCCAGGCGTTCATGCCGCCGTTGAGGATCGCCAGATTGCCGAACCCGCTCGATTTCAGCGTCCAGTAAACCCGCGCGGCAGCCCCGAAATCGGTCTGGTTGCTGCCCTGATGCACCACCACCACCGGCGTGTCGGTCTCAAGCCCGAGACCGCGGAGCACCTCGGTCAGATGCGCCTCGGTGACGAGCTGGCCGGGGTTCTCGGCAGGGCCGCGAAACCGCCCGTAAGGCGCGTTGCGCGCGCCGGGCACATGGCCCTCCCGATAGGCATCTTCGGAACGGATATCGAGCACCACCGCGCCGCCCTCGCCCTGCGCCGCGCGCAGCCCGGCCACATCGACAAGCGGCCCGAGCGCCTGCGCCGCCATCGGAAAGACGGCCAGCGCAAGCGCCAGAAGCGGACGGCCAAGACGGGTGAACATGCGAGGTCTCCTTTCGCGCGGGAAAATGCGATCCGGGCCGGGTGATACGCGCGAGACCTCCCCGCAACAAGCCCCGACAGCCCCCCTCACGCAGGTTTGAGAAATGCCCCGCAGCCCCCCTTCCGGCGGCCGGACGCGCCGCCATGGCTGGACTCTCTGCGCGCAGTCGGGGCAGGGTAGCCGCGCGTGCAAGGACCGGGAATCTGCAATGGCCGATGACACCCTCATTCACGATCCCGAGGGCGGGCTGGCCCGGCTCATCGCGATCATGGCGCGGCTGCGCGATCCCGAGGCGGGCTGCCCCTGGGACATCGCGCAGGATTTCGCCACCATCGCCCCCTACACGATCGAGGAGGCCTACGAGGTCGCCGACGCGATCGAGCGGCAGGACTGGGAGGAGCTGCGCGCCGAGCTCGGCGACCTGCTGCTGCAGGCGGTCTTTCACGCGCAGATCGCGCAGGATCGCGGGCTTTTCGACATTCACGATGTCGCCAATGCGATCTCCGACAAGATGGTGGCGCGCCACCCGCATGTCTTCGGGCCGGAGAGCCGCGACAAGACCGCCGAACAGCAGACCCGCGACTGGGAGAGGGTCAAGGCCGCCGAGCGCGCGGCGCGCGGTCGGGGCGGCACGCTGGCGGACGTGGCGCTCGGCCTGCCGGCGCTCCTGCGCGCGGTCAAGCTCCAGAAGCGGGCGGCGCGCGTGGGCTTTGACTGGCCGGAGAGCGCGCAAGTGCTCGACAAGCTGCGCGAGGAGACCGCAGAGCTGCACGCAGCCGCCGCCAGCGGCGATCCCGACCATATCGAGGAGGAATTCGGCGATCTCCTGTTCGTCATGGCCAATCTCGCGCGGCACATGAAGATCTGCCCGGAGGCCGCGCTGCGCCGCGCCAACGCCAAGTTCACCCGCCGCTTCGCGTGGATCGAGGCCCGCCTCGCCGAGACCGGCCGCCGCCCCGAGGACAGCGACCTCGCCGAGATGGACGCGCTCTGGAACGCGGCCAAGGTCGCCGAAAAAGCTGAGCGATGACGCCTTGACCACCCTGTGAGCGCCGCCGCCCCCGCGCCGCGCGCCCCGCTCAGTCGAGCGCGCGCGCCTCGTCGATCAGCATCACCGGAATGCCGTTGCGGATCGGAAAGGCAAGGCCCGCCCGACGGCTGATCAGCTCCTGGCGCGCCGCGTCATATTCGAGCGGTCCATGGGTCTGCGGGCAGACGAGCGCCTCCAGCATCCGGCGGTCGAAGGCGGCGGTCGGGGTTGCTTCGGTCATTGCATGATGTCCTCACTTGCGCCCCCGCGCAGCGCGTATTCGATCAGCGTGACCAGCGTCTCGCGCCGGGTGCCGAGCGACGGCGCCTCCAGGAGGGCCTGTTTTTCCTCGGGCGCAAAGTCGAGAAGCATCGAGAGCGAATTGATCCGAAGCTCGTCCTCGGCCTCTCCGAGCGTGGTCCAGTCGGTCTGAAGCCCCCGCGCCTCGAAGTAGCGCGCCAGCAGCGCCATGAAGGCCGCACGGTCGAATCCGGCATCCGTCTCGGGCGACCCGAGGTCGCGCTCGAATCCCTGCCAGCTCACCCGCGCGCGGCGATAGGGCATGAAGCCCTCCACCTCCGCGATCACCCGGTAGCGCGACAGACCGGTGAGCGTGATCATGTAGCGCCCGTCCTCGGTCTCGGAGAATTGCGTCACCCGCCCGGCGCAGCCGATCACCTGCCAGCCGGGCCCGCCATCGCGCCCCGGCACGCGGTTGGGCTGGATCATGCCGATCAGCCGCCCGGGCGTCCGGAGCGCATCGTCGAGCATCGCCAGATAGCGCGGCTCGAAGATATGCAGCGGCAGCCGCGCACGCGGCAGCAGGAGCGCGCCGGGCAGCGGAAAAACCGGAATGATCTCCGGCAGATCGAGCTTGCGTGTCATGCCTCTCACCTAGCCCGCCGCGGGGCTCAGGCAAATATCATCGACGACAGTTTCCGCCGCCCGTTGAGCAGCACGGGATCGTTCGGCTTGAGCGCGTCAAATATGGTGAAAAGCTGTGTTCGCGCGGCACCGTCGTTCCACTCGCGGTCGCGGCGGAACAGTTCGAGCAATTCGTCCACCGCCCCCTGCACGTCGCCTGCGGCATGGAGCGCAAGCGCCAGATCGAACCGCGCCTGGTGGTTATCCGGATCGGCCGCAACCGCAGCGCGCAGCGCATCGGCCGGCCCCGCATTCCGGGCCTGCCGTGCAAGGGCGATCTGGGCATGGACCGCCTCGATCTCGGCCTTGTCGGCAATCGCCGCGGGCGCGCCGTTGAGCACCGCCTCGGCCTGGTCGAGATCGCCAAGCGCCACCTGCACCCGCGCCATGCCGGCATAGCCGCGCACGTTCTCCGGGTCTTCCTGCACCACCGCCGCATAGGTCTGCATCGCGTCCGAGAGCGCACCGGCCTCGAGCATCTCGTCGGCCGCGTCGAGCGCCTCGTCGAGCCCGCCCGACGCATCGCCCCCCGCCGCCGCCACCACGCGGGCGACAAAGGCCTCCACCTCCGAGGGCGGCAGCGCGCCCTGGAATCCGTCGATCGGCTGGCCCTGCCAGAAGGCATAGACCGTGGGGATCGACTGCACCCGAAGCTGGCCGGCGATCATCTGGTTCTGATCGACATCGACCTTGGCCATGCGCACCGCGCCCCTGGCCTTGCGCACCGCCGCCTCGAGCGCGGGACCGAGCGTCTTGCACGGGCCGCACCATGGCGCCCAGAAATCGACGATCACCGGCACCTTCATCGAGGCATCGACCACCTCGGCCATGAAATTCGCCTCGGTCACGTCGCGCACCGGATCGTCTGCGGCGGGGCCGTTCGTCTTGCCCAGTTCCAGCATCTCGTCTCTCCCATTCCTGCGGTTTGCCGCTAATATGTGTGTGGCGCAGGGCCTGTCAAAGATCAAATGTCGCGAAAACCGGCGCGTGATCGGAGGGCTGCTCCCAGCCGCGCGCGGCGCGCAGGATGCGCGATTCGTGGCCCGCCGAGGCGATGTCGCGGCTGGCCCAGACATGATCGAGGCGCCGGCCCTTGTCGGCGGCGTCCCAGTCGCGGGCGCGGTAGCTCCACCAGCTGTAGAGCCGCCCCTCGGGGATGTCCTGGCGGGTGATGTCGCACCAGCCGCCCGCCTCCATCGCATCGCAGAGATGGTCCACCTCCACCGGCGTGTGGCTCACGATCTTCAGGAGCTGCCTGTGCGACCACACGTCATCCTCGCGGGGCGCGATGTTGAGATCGCCCACGAGGATCGCCCGCTCCGGCGCGTTCTCATGGAAGAAATCGCGCATGTCGGTGAGGTAATCGAGCTTCTGGCCGAACTTGTCGTTCACCTCGCGGTCGGGCACGTCGCCGCCGGCAGGCACGTAGAAATTGTGGATCGTCACGCCATTTTCCAGCCGCCCGGCGATATGGCGCGCATGGCCCAGCCCCGCGAAATCGAGCGCGCCCGCCTCCTTGATGGGCAGGCGCGAGACGATCGCCACGCCGTTATATCCCTTCTCGCCGCGCGCGATCATGAAGGGATAGCCGAGACCGGCAAAGATCTCGGCGGGGATCTTCTCGACCGGGCTCTTGCATTCCTGGAGGCACAGGATATCGGGCCCCTCCTCGCGCAGGAGCCGCGCCACGAGCGGCGCGCGCAGCCGCACCGAATTGATGTTCCAGGTGGCGAGGGTAAAGGGCATGGGCACTCCGGTCTGTTGGGATCTCGGGCAGGTCGGGTTTCGGGCGCAAATGACCGCAGGGGGCGGGCGAGGGCAAGCGTAAATCCGCAAGACAGGGCAGGTGTGGTTTGATGCGGCCATGTGCCAAGGCCGCGCATCGACGGGCCGCGGTGCGGCGTTCCAACGTCAGTTTGGCAGCGCTTTACCTCGCCAAGTCCGAAAAACCTCAGGGCATCGTGCAAGCGGCAGCAAAATCACCGTGCCGGGGGGCGGCCCGGCAATGCGCGGCGGCGTGCCAGGGCGCGCCTCGATTCCGCGCAAGGGGGCTTTGCCGTCAGCGTCCGCTCGAGGCACAGGCCCCGACATGCCCTCGGCGCGTCCGATCGGAAATACCCCTCGGGGCGGGCGTCAGGCGCCACTTGAGGTTTACACCCGTCAAACCCGAAGGCACTCTCCCGGCCAGCGCAGTTTCCAAAAGGCCCCCCGATGACCGACTCGACCAGCGTCACCCCGACCCAGAGCGATCTGGCCTTCACCCGCCGCGACCTGCGCGGCACGATCGCGGAGCCCGCCTATGCCGGCGCGCTCAGCTTCATGCGCCGCCGCTACAGCCGCGATCTGGCGGGGGTGGATGTGGCGGTGATGGGGGTGCCCTTCGATCTGGCGGTGTCGGGGCGGTCGGGCGCGCGGCTGGGCCCGCGCGCGATCCGCGCGGCGTCCAGCCATATCGCCTGGTCGGCGCCCTGGCCCTGGGCTCTTGATCCGTTCGAGCGGCTGGCCGTGGTCGATTACGGCGATTGCTTCTTCGATCCGGGCTATCCCGCCGCCATCCCCGAGGCCATCGCCGAGGCCGCGCGCGCGGTGCTGGCCACCGATACCGCGCTGCTCACGCTTGGCGGCGATCATTTCATCACCTGGCCGCTGCTGAAGGCCCATGCCGAGCGCCACGGCCCCCTCGCCCTGATCCAGATCGACGCCCATTCCGACACCTGGGAGGATGCGCCGGGGCGCATCGACCACGGCACGATGCTCTGGCACGCGGTGCGCGAAGGGCTGGTGATCCCCGAGGCCTCGGTGCAGGTGGGCATCCGCACCCATAATCCCGACCCCCTGGGCGTGCATGTCATCGACGCGCGCGAGGTGCATCTGAGCGGGCCGGTGGCAGTGGCCGAACGTGTGCGCGCCATCGTCGGCGACCGGCCCTGCTACCTCACCTTCGACATCGACGCGCTCGACCCGTCGATGGCGCCCGGCACCGGCACGCCGGTGATTGGCGGGCTTACGACATTCCAGGCGCAGGAGATCCTGCGCGGGCTGGAGGGGATCGCGCTGCGGGGCATGGACGTGGTCGAGGTGGCCCCCGCGCATGACGTGTCGGAAATCACCGCGCTGGCGGCGGCGACGCTGGCCTGCGACCTGCTCGCGCTCCATGCGGCGGGACGCTGAACCCGCCCGATCGCCCGGACGCGATGCCAGCGATCACGCGGTCGGGGATGGGGTGCGCCCGGCCCGGGGCGGATCGCAGCAGGGCACAGGCGCGCAGGGCTCATCCCTGCGCCGCCGCGGCCCGCCACTGGCGCACCATCTCCGCAGGGTCGCTCTCCTCGGCGGCAAAGGCCCGGAGCGCGGCAAGACGCCCGCAATCGAGGGTGATGCGCTGATATGCCCCCGGAGGGGCCGGGCATGGCCGGATCCGCGCCCCGGCGGCCCGCGCAAGCGCGGCCATGGTCACCGGGACCGGCGCCGCGATGTTGAGACGCGCGGGCAGGCTGCCCTCGTGCAGGCTGAGCGTGGCCAGAACCTCCGCCAGCGAGCGCGGCCCGATATAGGAGCGCACCGGCCCCGACCCGTCGCCGAACATGTCGAGCGCAACCTCCGCCCCGCCATTCGCCACGTTCTGCAACAGCGCATCCGCCCCTGCAACATTGCCGATCCGGAGCGCACAGACATCGAGCCCGCGGTCGCGCCAGGCGTCACAGGCGGCCTCCATCTCGAGCTTGGCCGCGCCATAGGCGTTGACCGGCGCACAAGGCGCATCCTCATCGAAGGCCTCGCCCGCGCCATAGACCGCCGAGGACGATGCCACCAGAACCCGCCCGATCCCGGCGGCCTGCGCTGCGGCGAGGGTGGCGTCGGCGATGGCGCGGTTCTCCCGGACATCCCGTCCGGGCCCGGGCGTGACCCCTGCCATCATCACCAGCGCCCGGACCGGCGCGGCGGCCCTGGCCTGATGCTCCAGCAGCGCGCCCGGCCCCTCGAACGGCACCCATAGCAGCGCACCCCGCGGCGCGTCCTGGCGATACTGCGGCACGACCGCCACGCGCGCCACCGGCCAGTGCCGCAACACCATCCGCCCGACCCGCCCCGAGGCTCCGACCAGGAGAACCGGTCCGCGCGCCTTGTCTTTCATCCTTCGCCCTCTTCCCCGGGTCAGGCCCGCCGTCGCCTCGCCCCCTCTACCAATCAATCGCCGCCCCCGACAAGGGAGCCGCCCCTTGAAACGTCGAAACGTCGTCATCCCTCCTTGCACCGGGCCGGTCACCGGACTAGCGTGAAAGATGCAGGGGAGTCCCGCCTTGGGGACTGAGAGGCTGACAGGTGGCGACACCGGTGAGGCGACCCTTGGAACCTGATCCAGTTGATACTGGCGTAGGAAGCAGGGAACCCGCACGCCGCGTCACGGCCTGCGCGTTCCGATCCGGGGCCGCGACCGCGCGCCCATGTCTTCCCGTCCACGGCTCATCTGGTCTCTTTGGCAACGTGCAACGAGGAGCACCAAAATGACCATCCCCTCCCCTGAACACGCCCCGCGCGTGACCACCGGCCCCCTGCCCGCCTCGCGCAAGATATATGTCGCCGGTCATCTGCACCCCCAAATCCGTGTCCCCATGCGCGAGATTTCTACCCATCCCACGGCGGGCGAGGCGCCGCTGCCGGTCTATGACAGCTCCGGCCCCTATACCGATCCCGACGCGGTGATCGACCTCGGCCGCGGCCTGCCCGCGCTGCGCCGGGACTGGATCATTGCACGCGGCAACGTCGAAGCCTACCGGGGCCGCGAGGTGACCGCAGCGGATAACGGATTTGTGACGCAAGCGAGGCTCGTGCCGGAATTCCCCCATCGGCCAGCGCCCCTGCGGGGCAAGGGGAATGCCGCGCCCACGCAGCTTGCCTATGCGCGCGCGGGGATCATCACGCCCGAGATGGAATTCGTGGCCATTCGGGAAAACCAGCTGCGCGAGGCACAGGCCGCCCCGCGCGACGGCAATGACTGGGGCGCGAGCATCCCCGATATCGTGACCCCGGAATTCGTCCGGGCCGAGATCGCCGCAGGCCGCGCGATCATCCCGGCCAATATCAATCACCCGGAACTGGAGCCGATGATCATCGGGCGCAACTTCCTGGTGAAGGTCAACGCCAACATGGGCACCTCGGCGGTCACCTCCTCGATGGAGGAGGAGGTGGAAAAACTGGTCTGGGCGATCCGCTGGGGCGCCGATACGGTGATGGACCTTTCGACGGGGCGCAATATCCACAACACCCGCGAATGGATCATCCGCAATTCCCCCGTGCCCATCGGCACCGTGCCGATCTATCAGGCTCTGGAAAAGGTGGGCGGCATTGCCGAGGACCTGAGCTGGGAGGTGTTCCGCGACACGCTCATCGAGCAGGCCGAACAGGGCGTGGATTATTTCACCATCCATGCCGGGGTGCGGCTGCACATGGTGCCGATGACGGTGGACCGGGTGACGGGGATCGTGTCGCGCGGCGGCTCGATCATGGCGAAATGGTGCCTGCATCACCACCGCGAATCGTTCCTCTACGAGCATTTCGAGGAGATCTGCGACATCTGCCGCCGCTATGACGTGAGCTTTTCGCTCGGTGACGGGCTGCGCCCCGGCTCGATCGCCGATGCCAATGACGCCGCGCAATTCGCGGAGCTGGAGACGCTGGGGGAACTCACGAAAATCGCCTGGGCCAAAGACTGCCAGGTGATGATCGAGGGGCCGGGCCATGTGGCGATGCACAAGATCAAGGAGAACATGGACAAGCAGATTGAGTGCTGCCACGAGGCACCGTTCTACACGCTCGGGCCGCTGACCACCGATATCGCGCCGGGATATGACCATATCACCAGCGGTATCGGGGCGGCGATGATCGGCTGGTTCGGCTGCGCGATGCTGTGCTATGTCACGCCCAAGGAACATCTGGGCCTGCCCGACCGCGACGACGTGAAAACGGGCGTCATCACCTACAAGATCGCGGCCCATGCGGCGGACCTCGCCAAGGGGCTGCCGGGGGCGCAGCGGCGCGATGATGCGCTGAGCCGCGCGCGGTTCGAATTCCGCTGGGAGGATCAGTTCAACCTGTCGCTCGACCCCGAGACGGCGCGCGATTTCCACGACCAGACCCTGCCCAGGGAGGCGCACAAGGTGGCGCATTTCTGCTCGATGTGCGGGCCGAAATTCTGCTCGATGCGGATCAGCCACGACATCCGCGCCGAGGCGCAGAAAGAGGGGATGGCCGCGATGTCCGAGAAATTCCGCGAGGCGGGCGCGCTCTATGTGCCGCTCGACAAGACCCCCAAAGGATGAGACGGAAAACGCCGCCCGGGTCCGGCCCGGGCGGCGCATCCTTGTCCCTCGTGTGCGACTGGCCTCAGGCGGCCAGCGCCTGCCTGGCCTGATCGACGATGGCGCTGAAGGCGGCCGGTTCGTGCACGGCCAGATCGGCCAGCACCTTGCGATCCACCTCGACCCCCGCGAGCGCGAGGCCGTTGATGAAGCGCGAATAGGTCAGCCCCTCGTCATGGGCGCGCACGGCGGCGTTGATCCGCTGGATCCACAGGGCGCGGAAATTGCGCTTGCGGTTCTTGCGGTCGCGCGTGGCGTATTGATTGGCCTTGTCCACCGCCTGCGCGGCCACCTTGAAGGTGTTCTTGCGGCGGCCATAGTAGCCCTTGGCGGCGTCGAGGACTTTCTTGTGACGGGCGTGGGTGACGGTCCCACCTTTGACGCGTGACATCTCTCAAATCCTCCTTAGCGCGCGTAGGGCATCATCGGCTTGATGATCTGCTCATCGGCCTTGCTGAGCGTGGTGGTGCCGCGGGCGTTGCGGATGAATTTGTTGGTCCGCTTGATCATGCCGTGGCGCTTGCCGGCCTGGGCGGTGATGATCTTTCCGGTGGCGGACACCTTGAACCGCTTCTTGCAGCTCGACTTGGTCTTCAGCTTGGGCATTTCCGGCTCCTCTTTGGTCGGTCGAATCGCCGGCCTCGGCATGCCGCTATGGCCGGACCGGCGGGTTGAGCGCGCTCTTTACACGCCTCTTGCCCCTCGCGCAAGGGGCGGCGCGTCGATGTTTTCGCGCCGCGGCGCCGGCCGCCCCTGCCCGTCGGGCGCCAGGGCCGCGAGGCCGAAACGCGAGACGCCCCGGCCTTGTGGACCGGGGCGAATCGAGCCTGCCGGAGGGGTCCGGCTCAGCCTTTTTCCTCGACGATCTGCACCAGATGCGGGATCTTGTTGATCATGCCGCGCACCGAGGGCGTATCCTCGAGCTCGCGGGTCTTGTGCATCTTGTTGAGGCCGAGCCCGATCAGCGTGCGGCGCTGCACGTCGGGGCGACGGATCGGCGAGCCGATCTGCTTGACCACGATGGTTTTTGCCATGTCTCAGCTCTCCTTACGCGTCGGCCGTTTCGGCGGCGGCGGGGGTCTCGTCGCCGCGCTTGAGGATGTCGGCCACCTTCTTGCCGCGGCGCTGCGCGACCATGCGGGGGCTCGTTTCCTTGCGCAGACCATCCAGCGTGGCGCGGATCATGTTGTAGGGGTTCTGCGAGCCGGTGGATTTCGCCACCACGTCCTGAACGCCCAGCATCTCGAACACCGCGCGCATCGGACCGCCGGCGATGATGCCGGTCCCCTGCGGGGCGGTGCGCATCACCACCCGGCCCGCGCCGTGGCGGCCCTCCATGTCGTGATGCAGCGTGCGCCCCTCGCGCAGCGGCACGCGCATCATGCCGCGCTTGGCCGCCTCGGTCGCCTTGCGGATCGCCTCGGGGACCTCCTTGGCCTTGCCCTTGCCAAAGCCCACGCGGCCCTTCTGGTCGCCCACGACGACGAGCGCCGCAAAGCCGAAGCGCTTGCCGCCCTTCACCGTCTTGGACACGCGGTTGATCGCGACGAGACGATCGGCGAATTCCGGCGTTTCGTCGCGGTCGCGGCGGTCGCGGCGGTTGTCTTCTCTTGCCATTGCTCTCGTCTCCTCAGATCTTCAGGCCGGCATCGCGCGCGGCATCGGCCACGGCCTTGACCCGGCCATGGAAGATGAACCCGCCACGGTCGAAATAGGCCTCGGTCACCCCGGCCTTCTTCGCACGCTCGGCGATCACCTCGCCCACCCTGGCCGCCGCCTCGACGGTGCATTTGCCGACAAAGCCCAGATCCTTTTCGAGGGTCGAGGCCGCCGCCAGCGTCACGCCCTGCACATCGTCGATGAGCTGCGCGCTGATATTCTTGTTCGACCGGTGAACCGAGAGGCGCACGCGCCCGGCATTCACCTGCCGCAGTTTGCTCCGAACGCGCAGGCGGCGTTTGAGGAACAGTTTTCGCTTGCTGTTTGCCATCTGTCGCGTCCTTATTTCTTCTTGCCTTCCTTCTGGAAGATATACTCGCCCTTGTAGCGGATGCCCTTGCCCTTGTAGGGCTCGGGGCGGCGCCAGTCGCGGATATTGGCCGCGACCTGTCCGACGAGCTGCTTGTCGGTGCCCTCGACCACGAGTTCGGTCTGCTTGGGCGCCGTGACGCTCACGCCTTCGGGGATCGCGAAATCCACGTCATGCGAATAGCCGAGGTTGAGCTTGAGCACGTTGCCCTGGATCGCGGCACGGTAGCCCACGCCGCGAATCTCGAGCTCCTTGCGGAACACGTCGCGCGCGCCGTGCACCATGTTGGCGATGACCGTGCGGGTCATGCCCCATTGCTGACGCGCGCGCTTGGACTTGCCGCGCGGGGTCACGGCGATCTGGCCATCGGCGATGGTGATCGTCACATCGTCGGTGGCGGTAAAGCTCTTGCTGCCCTTGGGGCCCTTGACCTCGATGGTCTGGCCTGAAAGCGAGGCGGTGACGCCATCGGGCAGGTCCACGGGTTTCTTGCCGATACGAGACATTTGCAGCGCCTCCTCAGAATACCGTGCAGAGCACTTCGCCGCCGACATTGGCGGCGCGGGCTGCTGCATCCGACATCACACCCTTGGGGGTGGAGACAATCGACACGCCGAGGCCCTGACGGACCTGCGGAATGTCACGCACGCCCATATAGACGCGGCGGCCGGGCTTGGAGACGCGCTTCATCTCGCGGATCACGGGCGCACCCTCGTAATACTTGAGGCTGATCTCGAGCTCGGGGTGTCCCGTCTCGCCGGTCACGGCCTCATAGCCGCGAATATAGCCCTCGGAGGCCAGCACATCGAGCACGCGCACGCGCATCTTCGAGGCGGGCGTGCGCACGGTGGACTTGCCGCGCATCTGCGCGTTGCGGATACGGGTGAGCATATCGCCGATCGGATCGTTCATGTCCCAGCCCTCCTTACCAGCTCGATTTCACGACACCGGGCAGTTGCCCGGCGGAACCCAGCTCGCGCAGCATGATGCGGCTGATCTTGAGCTTGCGATAATAGGCGTGCGGACGACCCGTCAGCTGGCAGCGGTTGTGCAACCGCGTGGCCGAGCCGTTGCGCGGCAGTTGCGCGAGCTTCAGCGAGGCGCGGAAACGCTCTTCCATCGGTTTGGACTGGTCACTGATGATCGCCTTGAGGGCGGCCCGCTTGGCGGCGTCGCGCGCCACGAGTTTCTGGCGCTTCTTCTCGCGCTCGACCATGGATTTCTTGGCCATTGTCTCTCCTCCCCGGCTCAGCTGTTGAAGGGCATGTTGAAATGCTTCAACAGCGCCTTGGCTTCAGCGTCGGTCTGCGCCGTGGTTGCGATGATGATATCCATCCCCCAGACTTCGTCGACCTTGTCGAAGTTGATTTCGGGGAAAACGATGTGTTCCTTGAGGCCCATGGCATAGTTGCCCCGCCCGTCGAAGGACTTGCCCGACACGCCGCGGAAGTCGCGGATGCGCGGCATGGCCACGGTGATCAGGCGGTCGAGGAAGTCATACATCCGGTCGCCGCGCAGCGTGACCTTGGCCCCCATCGGCATCCCCTCGCGGACGCGGAAACCGGCGATGGAGTTGCGCGCGATCGTGGTCACGGCCTTCTGGCCGGCGATGGTGCTGAGATCTTCCTGCGCCGACTTGGCCTTCTTCGAATCGCGCACCGCCTCGGCACCGCAGCCGATATTGAGCACGATCTTGTCCAGGCGCGGGATCTGCATGTCGTTCCTGTAGCCGAACTCTTCCTTCAGAGCGGGCTTGATGACCTCGCGATACTGCGTCTTGAGGCGCGGGGTATAGGTTGCGGTATCAAGCATCGATCACGTCCCCCGTGGTCTTGGCGAAACGCACCTTCCTGTCGCCCTCGATCCTGAAGCCGACGCGCGTGGGTTTGCCGTTCTTGTCGAGCATGGCGAGGTTGGAGAGGTCGATCGGCATCGCCTTGGGGATGCGGCCGCCCTGGCTCGTCTGGCTCTGGCGGGTATGGCGGATGGCCATGTTCACGCCCTCGACCACGGCCTTTCCGGCCTTGGGGTCAACGCTCAGGATGGTGCCCTTCTGGCCCTTGTCCTTGCCGGCGAGCACGATCACCTTGTCGCCCTTTTTCAACTTGGCAGCCATCTTACAGCACCTCCGGGGCGAGCGAGATGATCTTCATGAAGTTCTTGGCGCGCAGTTCGCGCACGACCGGCCCGAAGATCCGGGTGCCGACGGGCTCGCCCGCGTTGTTGAGGATCACGGCGGCGTTGCGATCAAAGCGGATGGCGGTGCCATCCTCGCGGCGCACTTCCTTGGCGGTGCGCACGACGACGGCCTTGCGCACGTCGCCCTTCTTGACGCGGCCGCGCGGAATCGCCTCCTTCACTGACACCACGATGATGTCGCCGACCGAGGCGTAGCGGCGATGCGAGCCGCCCAGAACCTTGATGCACTGCACCCGGCGCGCGCCGGAGTTGTCAGCGACATCCAGATTGGTCTGCATCTGGATCATTTGGTTTCTCCCGACCTGTGGGGGCTGTTCTAGCTCTATCCCCCAGGGTTTCGATCAAACCGGATGGTGCAAAGGCTCAGGCCTCCAGCACCTCCCAGCGTTTCGTCCTGGATTTCGGCGCACATTCGATGATGCGCACCACATCGCCCTTCTTGTAGGCGTTGTTCTCGTCATGGGCCCGGTATTTCTTGGACTTGCGGATCGTCTTCTGAAGCACGGGATGCTTGAAGCGGCGCTCGACCGAGACGGTGACGGTCTGGGCGTTGGCATCCGAGGTGACGGTGCCTTGCAGGATACGTTTGGGCATGGTCTCAGGCTCCCTGCTCGGCGGCCATGCGGGCCTTTTCATTCAGGATCGTCTTGACGCGCGCGGCATCGCGGCGGGCGCGGCGCATCTGCGCGTGATTCTCGAGCTGCCCGGTGGCCGCCTGGAAGCGCAGGTTGAATTGCTCTTTCTTGAGGCGGACAAGCTCTTCGCGGAGCTGGTCCGGCGTCTTGTCACGCAGTTCGCTGGCGTTCATCGCCCTTGTCCTTTCTCGCAACACCGGCGAGCCCCTGACGGTTGGCTCAGGGTCACCCGCTGCCCGGTGGATGGGTTTTCCAATACGCGAATCCCCCGACAATCGGGGGAGCGCGGATTGCGGTTCTATAAGAGAGGGGGCCGCGAAGGGCAAGCACAGATTTGCGCCCCCCGCGAGACGGGCCGCCCGGTCCGGCCGGGCGGCGCCGGGTCTCAGCCGTTCACGCTGTCCTTGAGCGCCTTGGCGACAGTCACTTTCACCTGCTTGTCGGCGGGCTTCTTCATCTGCTCGCCGGTGGCGGGGTTGCGCACCATGCGCTCGGGGCGCTCGCGGCAGTAGAACTTGCCCACGCCGGGAAGCGTCACCGCCCCGCCCGCGGCCACCTCGCGGGTGATGATCGCCACCACCGCGTCGAGCGCGGCGCCTGCGGATTTCCTGTCGCTGCCCATCTCGTCGGCCAGCGCGGCCACGAGCTGGGTCTTGGTCATCGGCTTCGTCATTTCACAGGTCTCCTTCGTATCACTGCCATATCGGGGCCCTTTGATTGGGCCTTGCAACTGCGATTAAACGTCATGCTGTGGTCAAACACAACGACTAGGGGTCAAAAGCAAGTGTTTTCGGCTTATTTTGTGCGCTTTTTCACGCTTTCAGAGGAACGCGGTCTCCTCGAAGCTGCGCAATTTGCGGCTGTGGATGCGTTCAAGCGGCATCCGGCGCAGTGATTCCATCGCGCGAATCCCGATCATCAGGTGCCGCGCCACCTGCGACCGGTAGAAATCCGAGGCCATGCCGGGCAGTTTCAGCTCGCCCTGAAGGGGCTTGTCGGAGACGCAGAGCAGCGTGCCATAGGGCACCCGGAAGCGAAATCCGTTGGCCGCGATGGTCGCGCTTTCCATGTCGAGCGCGACGGCGCGCGACTGGCTCAGGCGCTGGATCGGGCCGGGCTGTTCGCGCAATTCCCAGTTGCGGTTATCGACGCTCGCCACGGTGCCGGTGCGCATGATCCGCTTGAGATCGAAACCATCGAGCCGCGTTTCCGCCGCCACCGCCTCCTGAAGCGCGATCTGGATTTCCGCCAGCGCCGGGATCGGCACCCAGGCGGGCAGGTCGGCATCGAGCACGCGATCCTCCCGCAGATAGGCATGGGCCAGCACGAAATCCCCCAGCGACTGCGAATTGCGCAGCCCCGCGCAATGGCCCACCATCACCCAGGCATGAGGGCGCAGCACCGCGACATGATCGGTCGCGGTCTTGGCGTTGGACGGGCCCACACCGATATTGACCAGCGTGATGCCGGAACCATCGGCGCGCTTGAGGTGATAGGCGGGCATCTGCGGCAGTCGGGCGGGCGCGGGCAGCACCGCGTCGGGCGCGGTGATCACGGCATCGCCGGTGCTGACAAAGGCGGTATAGCCGCTGGACGGATCGGCCAGCGCGCGGCGGGCGAAGGCCTCGAATTCCGAGACGTAGAACTGGTAATTGGTGAACAGCACGTAATTCTGGAAATGCCTCGGATCGGTGGCGGTGTAATGCGCAAGCCGCGCCAGCGAGTAATCCACCCGTGGCGCGGTAAATGGCGCGAGCGGGCGCGCCCCCTCGCCCGTCCAGGTGCCGTTCACGATATTGTCGTTGATCACCCCGAGGTCGGGCACGTCGAACAGGTCGCGCAGCGGAAATTCCGCCGCCCCCTCCTGCGGCACGCCCGGCCCCTCCCCTGCCGCCACCGCGAAATGCACCGGCATGGGCATGTCGGAGGGCCCCACCACCACCGGCACGCCGTGGTTCTCGAGCAGGAGCGCCAGCTGCTGTTCGAGATAGCCGCGAAAGAGATCGGGCCGCGTGATCGTCGCCGCATAGGTGCCGGGATCGGGCACATGGCCAAAGCTCAGCCGGCTGTCGATCCGGGCATGGGTCGTCGTGGTGAGGCGGATCTCGGGGTAGAAGGCACGCACCCGCCTGTCGGGGATATCGCCGCGCAGCGCCGCCGCAAACCGCGCCGTCAGAAAGCCCGTCGCCTCCGCATAAAGCGCGCAGAGCCGGTCCACCGCCGCGCGCGCCTCGGTAAATTCCTGGGCTTCCCGCGCGGGCGGGCAGAGCGTCTCGGGCGTCATGCGGGCAGTCCTTGCAGCGGGGATCGGGGCGGAGGTTGCCACGAGGCCGCCCGGCGATCAAGCGCTCCGCAGCCGCGCGCCGGACGCCCCCGGCCCGCCCCCTCAGTCGTAGCTGCGCAGGTCCTCGATCACCTTGCCGTCATTGGGCAGACTGCCCGGCGGCACGATCTCGACCCTCCCGCGGAGCTTCAGCGTCTGGCTCACGCTGTCGGCATAGCGCGCGGGATCCCCGCCCTCGGCCTCGATGCGCACGGTCATCACATCGGCCTCTCCCTCGCGACTGGCAATGACCCGGGCGCGGGCGATTTCGGGATGCCGGGCCACCAGCGCCGCGACCTGCTCGGGGCGCACGAACATGCCCTTGATCTTGGTGGTCTGGTCGGCCCGCCCCATCCAGCCCCTGATGCGCATGTTGGTGCGCCCGCAGGGGCTCTGCCCGGCCATCACCGCGCTCAGATCGCCGGTGGCAAAACGCAGCAGCGGATAATCGGGGTTGAGCGAGGTCACCACCAGTTCGCCCACCTCGCCGGGGGCAACCGGCGTGCCGGTGCCGGGGGTGACGATCTCGACGATCACCCCCTCATCGACGATCATACCCTCCTGGGCCGCGCTCTCATAGGCGATGTTGCCCAGATCGGCGGTGGCATAGCATTGCAGGCAGGCGATGCCGCGATCGGCATATTCCGCGCGCAGCGACGGAAAGAGCGCGCCGCCCCCCACCGCCGCCCTGGTGATCCGGAGGGGCAGCCCCATCTCCTCGGCCTTGTCGAGGATCACCTTGAGATAATCGGGCGTGCCGGCATAGGCGGTCACACCCACGTCATGCGCGGCGCGCGCCTGCAACTCGGTCTGCCCGGTGCCGGCGGGCAGCACCCGCGCCCCCACTGCCCGCGCGCCGTTCTCGAAGATCATGCCCGCCGGCACGAGATGGTAGGCAAAGCAGTTCTGCACGATATCGCCCCGCCCGATGCCACAGGCATGGAGGAACCGCCCGACCCGCCACCAGTCATGGCTCACCCCGCCCGGCTCGTAGATCGGCCCGGGCGACTGGAACACATGCGCCACCTCGCCCACGGGAAGGCCGCCAAAGGGCGGCGCTTCCTTCTGGAGCGCGACCAGGTCGGACTTGCGCAACACCGGCAGGCGGGACAGATCGGAGAGCGCGGCAAGCGGCGCCTCCCCCCGCGCCGCCAGCAGCGCGTTGAGCGCCGCAAGCTGCGCCGCCTCGCGCGCGTCGGGACTGCGGGTTTCCAGATCGTCGTAGTAGCGGGTCATGTCGGATCCTCCGGGAATTGACGGGACAGGCGGCTCAGCTCAGCCAGCGCTTGCGGCGGCGATAGCTGCGCACGTCGCGAAAGGATTTGCGCCCCTCGTCGGACATGCCGAGGTAGAATTCCTTGACATCGGGGTTCTCGCGCAGCGCCGCGGCCTCCCCGTCCATCACCACGCGCCCCGATTCGAGGATATAGCCGTAATGGGCAAAGCGCAGCGCCACATTGGTGTTCTGCTCGGCCAGCAGAAAGGTATACCCCTCCTGCTCGTTGAGCGATTTCACGATCTCGAAGATCTGCTCCACCAGCTGCGGCGCAAGCCCCATCGAGGGCTCGTCGAGCAGGATCGTCTCGGGCCGGCTCATCAGCGCACGACCGATCGCGCACATCTGCTGCTCGCCCCCCGAGGTATAGCCCGCCTGGCTGCGGCGGCGCTCCTTGAGCCGGGGAAAATAGTCATAAACCATGTTCAGATCGGCGTCGATCTCGCCACGGCTCGCGCGGCGCGTATAGGCCCCGGTGAGCAGGTTCTCCTCGATGGTGAGGTGCTCGAAACAATGGCGCCCCTCCATCACCTGCACCACCCCCTTCTGCACCAGGTCGGAGGGCAGAAGATCCTGCACCCGCTCGCCACGATAGGCGATCGTGCCCTTGGTGACCTCGCCACGCTCGGATTTCAGAAGGTTCGAGATCGCCTTGAGCGTCGTCGTCTTGCCCGCGCCATTGCCGCCCAGCAACGCGGTGATCCCGCCCTTGGGCACACTCAGGCTCACGCCCTTGAGCACGAGAATGACGTGATTGTAGATCACCTCGATGTTGTTGACCTCGAGCACGGTCTCGTCACGCGGTGCGGCATCCAGCATCGAAACTCTCCCTGCGGGCGGACGCGCGAAAGCGCCCTTCATCTTTCCATAAATACTCAAGTCTCCCCGGCCACGGCCCGCGCCGCGGCCGGGGGAAGGGCTCAGCAGCGCGGGGTGATCCCGTTCTCCGCCGCATAGGCCGCCGAATCCTCGGCGATCAGGCTGGAGACGATCTCCTGATCCGACTGGAAATAGTCGGTGATGAGCCGGAACTCATCCGCCGCCGCATCCCATTGCGCGATCGCGCCATAGCCGTTGCCGCCGTGGTTCTCGCAGGTGACCTTGAACTCGGGGCCAAAGTTGGGCAGGCCGAGCGCCGCCATCCTGGCCTCGGTCATCTCGAGGTTCTCCATGCCGTCGCGCAGCTGCGCGGCGTTGATCGCGCTCACCCCGTGGATCTCCTGCGCGGTCCTGATCGCCTCGGCGGCGAGCATGGCGGCATAAAGACCCCGGTTGTAGAGCACCGTGCCAAGCTGATCGCCCGCGCCCGCGGCCTTGCCGGCATCGACGACATAGCGCTGGATCTCGTCATAGAGCGGGTAATCACGCCCGAGGCTGTGGAAGGTGACCGTCTTGTAGCCGGTGGCGCCGGCGCCTGCGCCGCGCACATCGCTCTCGGCGCCCGAATACCAGTTGCCGATGAAATTCTCCATCGGGAAGCGGATGTTCACCGCCTCCTGGACGGCGACCTGGTTCATCGCGCCCCAGCCCCACATGATCACATAATCGGGCCGGTCGCGGCGAATCTGGAGCCACTGCGACTTCTGCTCCTGGCCGGGATGGTCCACCGGCACGGTGGTCAGCTCATAGCCATGCTTGCGGCCAAGCTCCTCGAGCGTGCGGATCGGCTCCTTGCCATAGGCGGAGTTGTGATAGAGCAGCGTGATCTTCTTGCCGCTGATGTCACCGCCGTTCTGCTCGAGAATATGGGTGATGGCATGGCTCGCCGCGTCCCAGTAGTTGGCCGGGTAGTTGAACACCCACTCGAACACGCTGCCATTCTTGGCCGAGGTCCGCCCGTAGCCCATGGTGTGCAGCGGGATGCCGTCGGCGGTGGCCTTGGGGATGAGCTGATAGGCGATCCCGGTCGAGAGCGGCTGATAGAGCAGCGCGCCGTTGCCCGCGCTCTTGGTCGCCTCGTAGCACTCGACGCCCTTCTCGGTGTTGTAGGCGGTCTCGCACTCGACGAGGTTGATCCGCTCACCACCGATGCCGCCGTCACGCTCGTTGAGAAGGGTGAAATAATCCTGATAGCCATCCGAGAACGGGATGCCGTTGGGGGCATAGGGCCCGGTGCGGTAGCTGGTATCGGGGATGGTCAGGTCGGCGAGCGCCGGACCTGTCGCCATCAGCGCCGCAATGGCGGCGATCTTGAGGGTCTGTTTCATCGGTGGTTCATCCTCCCTTGGTTTGCTCCGATGTCGTCACTGGGCAGGGCGCGCGCGCCCTGTCGCATCTCTCTTGTTTCTGGCCCGGGCCGCGCCGCTAGTGCGGGAACGGCCAGAGCCTCAGCTTCTCCTTGGTCACGCGCCACAGCTGCGCGAGACCGTGCGGCTCGGCGATCAGAAAGATCAGGATCAGCGCGCCGACGATCATGAATTCCAGATGCGCCGCCAGGTCCGTGGGCCAGCCAAGCCCCCCCACCAGCACGTTCTTGAGAAACACCGGCAGCAGAACGAGGAACGCCGCCCCGGCAAAGCTGCCGAAGATCGAGCCAAGCCCGCCGATGATCACCATGAACAGCACCAGGAAGGACTTGTTGATCCCGAACGCCTCGCCCACCTCGATCGCGCCGAGATAGACCGAGAAGAACAGTGCCCCCGCGATGCCCACGAAGAAGCCCGACACGGCAAAGGCCGTCAGCTTGGCCTTGAGCGGGTTCACCCCGATGATCTCGGCGGCGATATCCATGTCGCGAATGGCCATCCATTTGCGCCCCGCCATGCCGCGTGTCAGGTTGCGTGCGATCAGCGCGCAGCCCACTGTAAAGACGAGGCAGAACAGGTAGGCCGCCCAGGGCGGGTTCTGCGCGCCGGTCACGGCAATGCCGAAGACGGTGCGCTCGGGGGCGTTGATCTGGCCCGATGCGGAATAGTTGTAGAACCACCCCACGCGGTTGAACAGCCACACGAGGAAGAACTGCGCCGCCAGCGTCGCCACCGCGAGATAGAAGCCCTTGATCCGCAGGCTGGGCAATCCGAACAGCACGCAGACCGCCGCCGTGATCCCGCCCGACAGGATGACGTGAAAGAAGATGTTGATCTCGGGAAAACCGGTCATCAGCTTGTAGCAGGCATAGGCCCCCACCGCCATGAACCCGCCGGTGCCGAGGCTGACCTGCCCGCAATAGCCCACGAGGATATTGAGGCCGATCGCCGCGATCGCATAGATCAGGAACGGCAGAAGCACCGCGTTGACCCAGTAATCGTTGACCAGGAAGGGCAACACCCCGAAGGCCACCGCCAGCAGCGCGTAATACCCGTAGCGATCGACGCGGATCGGGAAGGTCTGGCTGTCGTCCACATAGGAGGTCTTGAAATCCCCCGCCTCACGGTAAAACATCAGATCTCCTCCCCCTGGATTTCGCTGTCATCGGTGCGCTTGTCGGCCCGGTTGGGCCGCCGCGCATAGCCCGTCTCCTCGGCGTGGCGCACCAGCCACAGAAAGGCGAGCATCCCCACCCCGCCGCCCGCCGCCGCGAGGAGTGCCGCCGTCACCATCTGCCCGGATTTCTCGGGCGCGCCCGAGAGGGCGAGATAGCCAAAGGCCCAGAACCCGCCCCAGGCGATGACGTTGAGAATGGCAATGAGTTTGTGCATCGCGCTCACACCCGCTCGATGATCTTTTCGCCGAACAGGCCCTGCGGCCGGAACACGAGGAACACCAGCGCCAGCATGTAGGCGAACCAGTTCTCGGTCGCCCCGCCCACCAGCGGGCCGATGGCGAACTCGAACATCTTCTCGCCCACCCCGATGATCAGCCCGCCGACGATGGCACCGGGGATCGAGGTAAAGCCGCCCAGCATCAGCACCGGCAGCGCCTTGAGCGCGATGAGCGAGAGCGAGAACTGCACGCCCATCTTGGTGCCCCACATGATCCCCGCCACCAGCGCGACAAAGCCCGCCAGCGACCACACCATCACCCAGATGAAGTTGAGCGAAATCCCCACCGAGAGCGCCGCCTGATGGTCATCGGCCACCGCGCGCATCGCGCGGCCATGCTTGGAATATTGCGCAAAGGCCACCAGCGCCACCACCAGGATCGCCGCCACCACCGTGGCCACCAGATCGAGATTGTCGATGAAGAAGCCGTAGCCGAAGAGATTGTAGGTGACCTCGTCGATCCACGGATTGAGGCCCTGTGGCAGCCCCACATCGAGCTTGCGGATATCGGCGCCCCAGGTCACATCGCCGAAGCCTTCGAGGAAATAGGCAAGGCCGATGGTGGCCATGAACAGGATGATCGGATCCTGTCCGACAAGATGGTGAAAGACCAGCCGGTTGACCACCCAGGCCAGCCCCACCATCACCAGCGCCGTGAGCGCGATCGCCAGCAGCGCGGGAACCTCCCAGCCGAAGTGGTGCAGATTGGTGCCGAAAACCGCATTGATCAGATGGCCGAAGGGCACCTGCCCCTCCATGATCCCCACCAGCGTGAGCGCGGCAAACAGCGCCAGCACCCCCTGCGCGTAGTTGAAGATGCCCGAGGCCTTGTAGATCAGCACGAAGCCGAGCGCGACCAGCGCGTAGAGCACCCCCGCCATGAGGCCGTTGAGAAAGACCTCCATTCCGAAAATCACGCTGTCAGGCATGGGCCCTCCCCCTCTTCAGGCTCGTTCTGGCATTGCCGCGCCCCGTCCCCGGCCTCGGGGCGGGCGGGTTCTGGCGATCAGTCATGCGCCACCCCGAGATAGGCGTCGATCACCGCCTGGTTGCTGCGCACCTCCTCGGGGGTGCCGTCGCCGATCTTCTTGCCGTAATCCATCACCACGACCCGGTCGGAGAGGTCCATCACCACGCCCATATCGTGCTCGATCAGAACGGTGGTGGTGCCGAATTCGTCGTTCACGTCGAGGATGAAGCGGCTCATGTCCTCCTTCTCCTCGACATTCATGCCCGCCATCGGCTCATCGAGCAGCAGGATCGACGGCTCGGCCGCCAGCGCGCGCGCCAGTTCCACGCGCTTCTTGAGGCCATAGGGCAGCCGCGATACCGGGGTCTTGCGGATGTGCTGGATTTCGAGAAAGTCGATGATCTTTTCCACCGCCGCGCGGTTCGCGACCTCCTCGGCCTCGGCGCGGCCCTTCCAGAGCGCCTGCGCCAGAAGCCCGGTCTTCATCTGCCTTATGCGCCCCGTCATGACGTTGTCCAGAACGCTCATCCCCTCGAAAAGCGCGATATTCTGGAAGGTGCGCGCGATGCCCTGCTGCGCCACCTGATAGGGCTTCATCGGGGGGCGTTTTTGCCCCTTGTACCAGACCTCGCCCTCCTGCGGGTTATAGAACCCGCTGATGACGTTCAGCATCGAGGATTTGCCGGCCCCGTTGGGGCCGATGATCGCGCGGATCTCGCCCTCGCGGATATCGAACGAGATGTCCTTGATCGCCACCACCCCGCCAAAGCGCAGGGTGATGTTGCGCATCTCCATCACCACGCCGCCGATCTTGCGGCCATCGGCGGTCACATGGCCTTCGCTTGCGTCAAGCATGGCAGCCTCCCTCTTGCGGCAGCGCGCTCATTGTGCCGCCACCTTCTGCTCCGGCACCGCCGCGACCTGCGCCGTGACGATCTTCAGCGTGGCCGAGATCGCGCCCTTGCGCCCGTCCTCATAGGTCACCTCGGTGGTGGTAAAGACCTCCTCCGACCCGTCATAGAGCGCGGTCAGAAGATCGGCATATTTCTCCGAGATGACGCCGCGGCGCACCTTGCGGGTGCGGGTCATCTCGCCATCGTCGGCATCGAGCTCCTTGTGCAGCACGAGGAAACGATGCACCTGACAATGCGACAGCATCGGGTCATCGGCGAGGGAGCGATTGACCTCCTCGACATGGCCGCGGATCGTTTCCAGTACCTGAGGATGCCCGGCCAGTTCCTGATAGGAGGCATAGCCGATATTGTTGCGCTCGGCCCAGCTGCCGACCGCGGCGAGGTCGATATTGATGAAGGCGGTGCATTCCTCGCGCCCGTTGCCAAAGACCACGGCCTCCAGGATGTTGGGATAGAACTTGAGCTTGTTCTCAACGTATTTCGGGGCAAAGAGGCGGCCATCGGCCATCTTGCCCACATCCTTGGCGCGGTCGATGATCCGCAGATGGCCGGAGCCCTCCTCGAAGAACCCCGCATCGCCCGTGGCGACCCAGCCCTCGGCATCCTTGGTCGAGGCCGTGCTCTCGGGGTTCTTGTAGTAATATTCGAACGTGCCGGGGCTGCGATAGAACACCTCGCCGGTCTCGCTGATACGGATTTCCACACCGGGCGCGGGCACGCCCACGGTGTCCGAACGCACCTCGCCATCGGGCTGGGCCGTGATGAACACGCTCGCCTCGGTCTGACCGTAGAGCTGTTTGAGGTTGATGCCGAGCGAGCGATAGAAATCGAAGATCTCCGGCCCGATCGCCTCGCCCGCCGTATAGCCCACCCGCACCCGGCGAAACCCGAGCGTGTCCTTGAGCGGGCCATAGACGAGGATGTTGCCGATCGCGTAACGCAGCCTGTCCAGCGCGCCCACCGGCTTGCCGTCGAGGATCGCCGGGCCGACACGCCGGGCAAGCGCCATGAAATGATCGAACAGCCATTTCTTGGCCCGTCCGGCATCCTCCATGCGGATCATCACATTGGTCAGCTGCGTCTCGAAGACGCGCGGCGGTGCGAAGAAATAGGTCGGCCCGATCTCGCGCAGGTCGGTCTGCATGGTCTCGGGGCTCTCGGGGCAGTTGACGCAGAAGCCGCACCAACAGGCCTGCCCGATGGAAAAGATGAAATCGCCCACCCAGGCCATCGGCAGATAGGCCAGCACCTCCTCGTCCTTCGTCAGGTTGTCGAACGCGGCGGAGGATTTCGACGCCTCGATGATGTTGCGATTGCTCAGCACCACGCCCTTGGGCTTGCCGGTGGTGCCGGAGGTGTAGAGCATCACGCAGATGCTGTCATAGTCGAGCCTCTCGCGCCGCGCCTTCAGATCCTCGATCCATTCGTAATAGGACGCGCGCCCCTGTTCCTGAATGTCGATGAAGCGGTGCAGCTTGTGGTGGTCGTATTTGCGCAGGCCGCGCGGATCGACATAGATGATATGTTCGAGCTGGTGGAGCTCGTCCCTCACCTCGATCAGCTTGTCCACCTGCTCCTGGTCCTCGACGATCGCGACGCGCGCTCCGCAGTGATCCATCACATAGGCCATCTCGGCGGCGGCACTGTCCTGATAGAGCGGGACGGGGACCGCCCCCACCGATTGCGCGGCGACCATCGACCAGTAGAAATGCGGGCGGTTGCGGCCGATGATGGCGACGAAATCGCCCTCGTTGACGCCGAGATTGATGAGACCGAGCGCCAGCGCCTCGACCTCCTTTTCCGCCTCGGCCCAGGTCCAGCTCTGCCAGATGCCGTATTCCTTTTCCCGATAGGCGGGCCGGTCCGCAAGGCGCGTGGCATTGCGTTGCAGAAGCGCGGGAATGGACGCCATTCCCTCCGTCGGTTGTAACGGCTGTGCCAAGTCCGTGTCCTCCCCTTTGCCCGCCTTTGGCGGCAGGCCACGCCCGAGGCGCGATTCTCTTTTGCGCAAGGATGCTGCGGAACCAGTGCCCGTCAACTTTTTCCTGAACATTTCGCAATTGTTGCGAATTCCAACCGATGCGGGAACAGCCTTTTCCGCCTTCGAGCAGGGTGCTAGGGGGAGGGAGTGGGCGAAGATGAAAGAATCGATCCTGGACACGCACCCCGCCTCGCTTTCAGTGACAAGCCGCGCACCGACGGGCCGTGGCGCGGCGATCCGACAGTCGGTCTGCGGCGCCTTGTGGTTCCACATCCGCAAGACGACCGGGCGGCGCGCAGGTGATGACCGGATTGCCGGGCCGGGGGGCGGCCCGGCGATGCGCGGCGGCGTGCGGGCACGCCTTTGTTCCGCACGGGTGCGCCCCACCACCCCGGCCCCGGAAGGCTGACACCATGCAGGCCGACCACGACGCCCTGGCCATGGCCGGGCTGAACCTCATCGAGCAGGCGCTCACCATCTATGACGGCGAGCTGCGGCTCGCGGTGTGCAACCGCCGCTTTCAGGAGATGTTCACCCTGCCCGATTCCCTGGTCACGCCCGGCGCCGATTTCGCCGCGACGATCCGCTATCTCGCCGAGCGCGGCGATTATGGCGATGTCGGCGAGGTCGAGAGCTTCGTGGCGAGCCGGGTCGAGATCGCCCGCGCCTTCGAGCCGCATTACATGGAGCGCACCCGCGCCAACGGCACCACGATCAGCGTCGAGGGCACACCGCTGCCGCAGGGCGGCTGGGTCACGGTCTATACCGACATCACCCGCACCAAGCGGCAGGAGGCGCTGTTGCGGGCGCGCTCGGAGGAGCTGTCCGACCAGCTCCTGAGCTATTCGGAGGATCTGGCGACCGCCAACCGCGCCTTGCAGGCCACCATCACCGCGCTCGAGGAGGCCAAGCGCGAGATCACCGAGGCCGAGGCGCGGATGCGGCTCACCGCCGAGATGATGCCTGCCCACATCGCCCATATCGCCCCCGACGGGCGCTATACATATTCGAACCGGCGCCTGACCGCGATCATGCCCGGCTCGCTCGCGGAGCCGGTCGGCGTGCACGCCGCGGAGGTGCTCGGCCCCGAGACCTGGGCCGTGCTCGCGCCGCAGCTCGAGCGCGCCCATGCCGGCACGCCCTCGACCTTCGAGTTCACCCACGAGCCCAGCTCGCACCGGGTGCGCGTCGCGCTGACCCCGGACCCGACGAGCGGCGGGGTCTATATCCTGTCGATGGACATCACCCGCGAAACCCAGGCGCGCGCCGCGCTCCAGCAGACGCGACGGCGCGAGATGGCGGCGCAACTGACCAGCGGGCTGGCACATGACTTCGCCAACCTGCTGACCATCATCCTCGGGCTGCAATCGCGGCTTGGCCGGATGGGCCTGCCCCGGGAGGCGCGCGGGCTCATCGACGCCACCATCGCCGCCGCCCGGCGCGGCGGTGGCCTGCTCGGCCGCATCGCCGACATGAGTGGGGCGCGCGAATATGCCCCGGTGCCGACCGACCTTGCCGCCTTTCTGCACGATCTGGAGACGCTGGCGCGCTCGGCGCTGCCCTCGGGCGTGGCGCTGCGGATCGAGGCCGGGGCGAGCGGGCGCTATCTGCTCGATCCCGGCATGTTGCAGGATTCGCTGCTCAATCTCATCCTCAACGCCCGCGATGCCTGCGCGCCCGTGGGCACGATCACGGTCGCGGTGCGCGCGCTTCAGGAGACCTGGCTCGAATTCACCGTCACCGATACCGGCCCCGGCTTCTCGGAGGAGGCGCTGGCGCATGGGCTCGATCCCTTCTTCACCACCAAGGGCGGCGAGGGCTCGGGGCTTGGCCTGCCGATGGTCTTCGACATGACCAAGCTCGCGGGCGGGCGGATCGTTCTGGAAAATGCCGATGCGGGCGGGCGGGTGGCGCTGCGGCTGCCGCTCCGGCCTGCGGGAGATGCGCGCCCGCCCGGCCTGGTGCTGCTGGTCGAGGACAGCCCCGACCTGCGCTCGACCCTGCGCGACATGCTGCGCGGCGCGGGCCATACCGTGATCGAGGCGGCAAGCGTGGACGAGGCGAGCGCGCTGCTGGCCGACCTGCCGGAGATTTCCGCCGTGCTCTCGGATCTGGTGCTGGAGGGCGCGCGCACCGGCCTCGATCTTGCCCGCCTGCCGCGCCCCGAGGGCTGCGCGCTGGTGCTGATGACCTCCTTGCCGCCCGAGCATCCGCTCCACCGCGCCGCCGCCGCAGCCGCGCCGGTGCTGCGCAAACCCTTCACCGCGGCGCAGCTCGACGCCGCCCTCAGTGCCGGAGACCGCCCATGACCGCGCCGCTTGTCACCATCCTCGACGACGAACCGGCGATCCGCGCCATGCTCTCGGAGGCGCTGACCGAGGCCGGTTTCCGCACCATGGCCTTTGGCCGCGCGACCGAGTTCGAGGCCGCGCTGCGGCAGACGAGCCCTGATGTCTGCCTCGTCGATCTGTCGCTGCCCGATCGTGACGGGCTCGGCCTCGTGCATCGGCTGGCGCTCGAACAGGGGGCGATCGTGATCATCATTTCGGGCCGCGCGCAGGTGCAGGACCGGGTGACGGGGCTGGAACTGGGGGCCGACGACTACATCATCAAGCCCTTCGATCCGGCCGAGGTGGTGGCGCGCATCCGCGCCCGGCTGCGGCGCGGCACGCTCTCGCCCCAGACCGGCGAGGTGGCGCGCTTCAACGGCTGGGTGGCGCATTTCGACCGCTATGTGCTGGAGGATGAGAGCGGCACCGAGACCCCCTTTTCCCATGCCGAGGGCGAGGTGCTGCGGCTGTTTCTGGAACGGCCGAGGCGGCTCATCTCGCGGCAGGCGATGCAGGAGGCGCTTGGCGGGGCTGCGGGCGAGAGCTTTGACCGCGCGATGGATGTGCGCATCTCGCGCCTGCGCACCAAGCTGCGCGAGGACCCGCGAAACCCGCGCCTGATCAAGACGATCTACGGCGCGGGCTATATCTTTCTGGGCGATGTGAGCTGGAGCTGAGGCGCTTTGCGCGCCGCCCTCGATGCTCCGGCCGGCGATGCCGCGGCAGGTGTCGCGATGGTGCGCCGCCTCGCCCGCACCCCTGCCGGCCCTCAGCCCCCCGACACCCCCGCCTCGGCAAAGGTGGCCATGCCGGAATGACAGGCAAGCGCCGCCTGCACCACCCCCATGGCCAGCACCGCGCCCGAGCCCTCGCCAAGCCGCAGCCCGAGCGACAGAAGCGGCGCCTTGTTCAGCCATGCGAGCAGGCGCGCATGGCCCGGCTCGGCACCGACATGCCCGGCAAGCGCGTGATCGAGCGCGCCGGACCGCGCGGCCTCGAGACAGGCGGCAGCGGCGGTGCAGATGAACCCGTCGAGCAGCACCGGAATGCGCAAGCTGCGCGCCCGCGCGATCGCGCCCGCCATCGCGGCAAGCTCGCGCCCGCCCAACGCACAAAGCACCTCGAGACCGCCGCGCACCGGGTTGGCCGCGACCGCCTGCGCCACGATTTCCGCCTTGCGCGCCAGCGCCGCATCGTCGAGCCCGGTGCCGCGCCCGACCCAGTCCGCGGCCTCCCCCCCGCAGAGCGCATGCGCGATCGCCGCCGCGGGCGTGGTGTTGCCGATGCCCATCTCCCCCGCCACGAAGAGATCGGCCTCCGGATCCACCGCCGCCCAGCCCGCCCCCAGCGCCGCCACGCAGGCGGCTTCGGTCATCGCCGGACCTTCGGTGATGTCGCCCGTGGGCCGCTCCAGCGCGAGCGGATGCACGTCGAGCCGCGCCCCCAACACGCCTGCCAACTGGTTCACCGCCGCCCCGCCGGCGGCGAAATTGGCCACCATCTGCGCCGTGACCTCGGGCGGAAAGGCCGAGACCCCGCGCGCCACCACGCCGTGATTGCCGGCAAACACCGCGACCTGCGGGCGCGTCACCCGCGCGCGCGGATCGCCGCGCCAGCCACAATACCAGGCCGCCACCTCCTCGAGCCGGCCGAGCGCGCCGGGCGGCTTGGTCAGCACCGCGTCGCGGGCACGCGCCGCGGCGATGGCGTCGGGATCGGGGCCGGGCAGGAGGCGCAGGCAGGCGGCAAAATCGGCGAGCGAGGAAAAGGGGGCGGACATGGTGGACTCGTTGCAGTTTCGGGTGCCTTTCTGTATCGCGGGGGCGGCGCCAACCCCAGAAGAAACCGCCCCGATGTCCGACAAGGCCCTTCTCCGTCCCGCCGATCTGCTGCTTGCGCTCGGGCTGCTCACGCGGCTGCCGCTGCCGGTGCCGGTGGTGGCGCAGGATCGCGGCGCGCGCGCGGCCTGGGCCTGGCCCCTGACCGGGGCCGTGCTCGGCGCGGGTGCCGCGGGCGTCGGCTGGGGGGCGCTGGCGCTCGGCCTGCCGGCCTCGGTGGCGGGGCTGCTCGCGCTCGCGGCGCTGGTGATGGCCAGCGGCGCGCTGCACGAGGACGGGCTTGCGGATATGGCGGACGGGTTCTGGGGCGGCTGGACGCGGGAGCGGCGGCTCGAGATCATGCGCGACAGCCGGATCGGCAGCTACGGGGTGATTGCGCTCGGCCTGGGGCTGGGGCTGCGCGGGATGGCGCTGGGGCTGCTGTTCGCCGCCGGGGCCGGCGTGGCGGCGGCGGCGATGATCGCGGCGGCGATGCTCTCGCGCGCGGCGATGGCGGGGGCGATGGCGGCGCTGCCCCATGCCCGCGAAACCGGCCTGGCACGGGCACAGGGCCGCCCGCCGCCGGCCACCGCCGCGCTGGCGGCTTGCCTTGCGCTGCTGGCGGCGGGGCTGCTTTGCGGCATGTCCGGCCTCGTCGCGGGGGGGGCGGCGGCGCTTGTCGCGCTCGGGCTGGGGCGGCTTGCGCGGGCGCGGATCGGCGGGCAGACCGGCGACGTGCTCGGCGCGGTGCAGCAGGTGAGCGAGATCGCGGCGCTGCTCTGCCTCTTGCCCTGAGCCGCGCCTCAGACCCCCAGGTAGCGGTTCGCGCGCCCGCGATCGGCGCGCAGCGCCCCGGCGCTCATCACCTCGGCCAGATGCCCGTTCTCGAGAAACGCCACCCGGTCGGCGACCGGCAGAACCGCGTCGATGCGCTGTTCCACCAGCAGCACCGCCACGCCCCGCGCGCGCTGGTCGGCCACCACCTGCCGGATCGCGGTGATCATCGAGGGTTGCAGGCCCTCCGTCGGCTCGTCGAGCAGAAGCGCCCCCGGCCCGAGGCAGAGCGCACGCGCCAGCGCCAGCATCTGCTGCTCACCGCCCGAGAGCGTCTCGGCGCGCTGGCCCAGCCGGTCGCGCAGGCGCGGGAAGAGGTCGAGCACCTCGTCGCGCCGCGCCTTGCCCCCCCCGGCCATGAGCCCGATCTGGAGGTTTTCCGCCACGCTCAGCCCGGCAAAGAGGCGCCGGCCCTGCGGCACATAGCCCAGGCCCTGCCCCGCCACCCGATGTGCGGGCCGCGCGTCAAGCCGCATCTCCCCCAGCCAGACCGCGCCGCCCATGGGCCGCAGGAGGCCCATCACCGCGCGCAACAGCGTGGTCTTGCCCGCGCCGTTGCGGCCCATGAGGCAGAGGATTTCGCCGGGCGCGACGGTGAGCGACACGCCGTGCAGCACCTCGGCGGCCCCATAGCCCGCGCGCAAGCCCTCAATCCGCAGCATCCCCGCCCCCCAGATAGGCCGCCTGCACCGCGCGGTTGGCGTGGATCCCGGCGGGCGTGCCCTCGGCGAGAACGCGCCCCTGCGCCATCACGGTGATGCGATGAGCCAAAGCCATGACCACTGCCATGTTGTGCTCGATGAGCAGGATCGTGGTCTCCTGCGCCAGATCGCGGATCAGCGTCTCGAACGCGGCGATCTCGCCCTCGGCGAGGCCCTGCGTCGGCTCGTCGAGGATCAGAAGGCGCGGGCGCTGCGCGAGGCCCATGGCGATTTCCAGCAGGCGCTGATGCCCATAGGCGAGATCACCCGCGACCTGATCGGCGCGAGGCCCGAGCCCGACGCGCGCCAGCGCCTCGGTGACGGCCGCCCCGAGCACCGCCCCCCGCACCCGCCGCCGCGCGGCGAGGGTGACGTTCTCGGCCACGGTCAGGCCGGGGAAAATCGACGTAATCTGAAAGGTATAGGCCATGCCGAGCCGCATCCGGCGATGCGCGGGCAGCCGCGTGATGTCGCGCCCGTCGAATGTCACGCGACCGCCTGAGGGCGCGATGCGCCCCGCGATCATGCCCACCAGCGTGGTCTTGCCCGCGCCATTGGGGCCGATCAGCGCACGCACCTCACCCTCCGCGATGTCGAGATCGACGCCATCCACCGCGCGCAGCCCGTCGAAATCGCGGGTGAGGCCGCGCACCGACAAGAGGCTCATGGCAGCCCCCGCCAGAGCCTGCGGCGCGCCTCGCCCATGATGCCCTGCGGCGCAAACAGCGTCAGCACCACCAGCGCCACCCCCGCGATGAGCATGTAGGCGGTGGTCACGCCAGAGCTCAAGTCTATGAGGTAGAACATGAAGAGCGTGCCGATGAACGGGCCGAGCACCGTGCCCGCGCCCCCCAGCAGCACCCAGAGCAGCGGCAGGATCGAATATTGCACGCTTGCGAAGGTCGCGCCGACATAGCCAAAGAGCATCCCGTAGACCGCCCCCGCCGCTGCCGCCATCGTGCCCGAGGCCACCATCGCCGCGAATTTATGCGCCTGCGTGTCATAGCCCAGCATTTGCACGCGCTCTGCGTTCTCGCGGATCGCCACCAGCACCCGCCCGAAGGGGGCACGCACCAGCGCGAGGGTGATGAGAAGGCAGGCCGCGAAGAGCACGAGCGCCGCGAGATAGCGCGCGCCCGGTGTGCTGAGATCGACCCCCCACAGGATGCGCCCCGCCTGCGCGAGAACGAACCCCTCATCGCCCCGCGTCCATTCGCCAAAATGCAGGATGGTGAGAAACCCCGCCTGCGCGAACATCAAGGTGACGATCATGAACCCCACGCCGATCGTGCGCAGCGCCAGCACCGCCACCAGCGCCGAGACCACCGCCCCCGAGGCAATGCCGAGGATCAGCCCCGCCCCCGCGCCAAGCCCCAGATGCTGCACCCCCATCCCCATGCCATACATCCCCGCCGCGAAGAACAGCGCGTGGCCGAGGCTGAGAAGGCCGGTATAGCCGAAGAGCAGGTTGTAGCCCATCGCGTAGCTCGCCAGCACCATGATGCGCGCGAGATTGCCGTGGTGATAGGCGGGCAGGAAAAAATGCCCCGCCAGCAGGAGGGCGAGAAGCCCCAGATGCAGCATGAGCGCCCTCATGCCGCGCGCTTGCCAAAGAGGCCCTGCGGCCGGAAAACCAGCACCAGCGCGACGAGCAGCGTGGCGAGGATCTTGGCCAGCGTCGGCGAGAAGAAGACCGAGATGATCCCGTCCGAGAGCCCGATCAGCACCGCTGCAACCAGCGTGCCGGGCAGGCTGCCAAGCCCGCCGATGATGACGACGATGAAGGACAGGAGCAGCGGATCGGCCCCCATCAGGTAATGCGCCTGTTGGATGGGCACGATCAGGACGGCGGCCAGCGCCGCGAGCGCGGCACCAAGCCCGAAGGTGAGCGCATAGACCCGCTCGACCGGCACCCCGAAGGCGGTGGCCATCTCGCGGTCGGCCTGCGTGGCGCGCATCACCAGCCCCGCCCGCGTGCGTGCCATAAAGAGCCAGAGCGCCGCAAGCACCGCCACCGCCGCGCCGATCACCGTGAGCTTCCACACCGTCGTGCCAAGCCCCCATGGCCAGGTGAGCCGCCAGCCCTCGGCGCCATGCTCGACCCAGGGCAGCGCGATGCGCGCGTCGAAGGGCGCCACCACGGGCCGCGCCTCGGGGCCGTAGGTCATCAGGGTGAGTTGTTGCAGGATGTAGAGCAGGCCGATGGTGGCGACGATGGTGCGCTCGGGATCGTAGGAGAGGCGTTTGAGGATGGTCACATCCGCCGCCACCGCCAGCGCGCCGGCCAGAAGCGGCGCGACCAGCAGCGCCAGCGCATAGCCCCACGGCCCCGCTACCGCCTGTGTCACGCCCCAGGCCAGCACCGCGCCCAGCATGAAAAACTCGCCATGCGCGATGTTCACGACCCGCATGACGCCAAAGACGAGGCTCAGCCCCGCCGCCGTCAGCGCCAGAACGGCGGCCGTCACCGCGCCTTCGAGCGTGGCGAGCATGAGGTGGGGACCGAACTCCATCAGGCGCGCGCCCCGCTCATTGCGCCACGAACTCCACCCCGCCCATGAGCAGACGCTGATCGGCGGTCAGCGTCACGATCTGGCCATGCGCCGCCTCGAGCTTGCGCGCGACCACCTCGTTGCGCGGCTCCCAGTTATAGGCGGCGTCCTCATGCACCGGTGCCCATGTCAGCCGCCCGCCGAGGCGCCAAGGGTCGAGCACGATGCCCGCGTCATAGGGCGCGCCCTTCGCGCTCACGATGGCGGTGGAATGTTCGAGGCGAAAGCGGTTGTCGGCATTGGCGACGGCGCGGTGCAGATCGAGCGTCTGGAACCCTTCCTGCTTCAGCCGGTCCTCCATGTCGCGCGCCCAGTGCCAGCAGAGACCGCGCGGCCTGAGCCCCATGTTGACCTTGGTGTTGTGGATGAGGGGCGGATCGGTGATCTGGTATTGCAGCGCGAGATCGTGGGTGTGGGTGTAGGCGACACGCGCCGCGCGCGCCGCCTCCTCGCGGTCCACTTCGGGGGCGAGCGCGACGATGGCGCTGGCAAGGCGCGCCACCTCATCGGCCTTGGCGGGGGGCGGCGGCGCGCCGCAGCCCGCCACCGCCAGAAGCGCCAGCCCCTGCCCCAGCATCTGCCTGCGCGTCAGCCTCACCGGTGCGTGCCTCCTCAGAAAGGCTGTTGGGTGTAATCCACCATGTCGGGATAGAGCGTATCCTCGATCGTGGTGCGATGCACGCGGTTCAGCCGCCCGCCTTCGACCCGGCTGATATTCTGATGGCCAAAGACCTGATGGGTGCGCCCGTTGAACCGCTTGGCGCCCTGCGGGTGGCCGGGGCCTTCGGGGATCTCGTCCATCGCCTCGACCGCCTCGATCAGGGCGGCGCGATGCTGCGGCCCGGCATAGCCTGCCGCCTCCATCCCGGCCTTGATGATGTGCAGCGTCTCCCAGCAGCCGAACATGTGGCCATAGGTGGACACGTCGCGCGGGTCCGCGAGAGACGCGCCGCGCTCGTTCACGCCGACGGCAGCGCGATAGGCCGTCTCGTATTCGCTCTGGTCGGGCTGCTCATGGCGGCACATGCCCTCCCAGAAATAGCTCCCTTCGAGGAATTCGAGACCGGGGCTGTCGATGGCCACCGCCTCGAGGCTGTCGATGAAACCGAAGAGCGCAGGCCCCTGCCCGCCGAAGAACTCGCCCAGCTCCTTGACGAAGGTCAGCACCGCCGGCCCCACCATGACGTGATAGAGCACCTCCGTGTCGCGCGGGATGCGCGGGAAATAGCGGGTAAAGGAGGTCTCGGTCGGCGGAATCGCGATCTTTTCCAGCACGGTGCCGCCATGGGCCTCGATCGCCGGGGCGAGGTTGTCGCGGTGATCGTAGCCGAAGCCGTAATCGGGAAAGATCATCGTGACCTTCTTGCCGAGCGTCCCGGTGATGAAGGGGGCCATGGACATGACCTGGCTTTTCACATCGGTGATCCCCGGCTGAAGCGTGTAGCGGTTGAGCATCCCCGAGGAGACATGCGTGCCCTCCGAGACCACGAAATAGGGCAGTTTCAGCTCGCCCGCGCGGGGGGCGGAGCCGATCACCACATGGCTGAACAGCGGGCCGAAGGCCACGTCCACGCCGTGCTGGGTGGCGAATTTCTCGACCACCTCGGCGCCGCGCTTGGGATCGGTGCCGTCATCCTCGGCCACGATCTCGACCGGGCGGCCGTTGATCCCGCCTTCGGCGTTGATCTTTGCCACCGCCGCCTCGACCGTGCGGCCATACCAGCGCCCATAGGCCGCGCCGATGCCGGTGCGGTGCTGCTGAAAGCCGAGCCGGATCGGTGCCGCGCTCTGGGCATGGGCGTAGCGCGCCCACATGGGCAGGCTGGCGGCGGCGGTGCCTGCGGCCAGTGTCGAGAGGGCGGCGCGGCGGGTGAGGGCGGGCTTGGCGGTGGTCTTGGTCATGGCGGGTCTCCGCTCCTGATCTTGCACTTGCGGCAACTTCGCCGCGCGCGCAACATGCGCAGACCACCCCCCCTTGTCCAGTCTCTTGGCCGTCACACCCCGCGCGGCGCGGCCAGAAGCCACAGGCCGAAGACGGTATAGGCCAGCATGAAACCCGCGAGCGGGGCCTGCCCGAGGGCCGCGCGGCGCACCGACTGGCCCGCGCGCAGGGCTGTGCCATGGGCAAGCATGAGGGCTGTGACATGCCCCGCCACCACCGCCCCCGCCTGGGTGAGCCAGATCGCGCGCACGGGGCCGGGATGGCTCAGGAACCCGGCGGTGACGTGGTGATGCCCCAGATGCAGCGCCTCACTGAGCCCGGCCAGCACGTATTGCCCGTCCAGAAGCAGCGAGGGCAGGTAATGCGCGATGTGATAGCCGAGCGCGATGGGCAGGAGCGCGGGCGCGTTGAGGCGGAGGAGATCGAGGAGCGGCGTGGCGTCGCGGGCGAGGCGTGCGCCGAGGGCGAGCGTGGCCGCGAAGATGCCCAGCAGCGCGGCATTGGCGGCAATGAGCCCGGCGAGATTGACCGCCACCACGGCGCTGCGGCCGGGAAATTCCAGCGGATTGGTGCCGATGAGGGTGAGCCACCAGAAGGTCTCGTTCACCCCGTCGAAGCTGCCGCTGCCCAGCAGCAGCAGCATGAGCACCGCCAGCGCAAGCGGCGGGCGCGGGGCAGTGGCGAGTTGCCAGCCCCAGAGGCCCAGAGCGCGCCGGTCGCCGCGCCGCCCGAAGAGCCCGAGCCGCCCATAGGCGCGCATCACCACGCCGAGCGCCTCGCCGCGCACCAGCCAGCGCCGCCCGAAGAGCGCCAGCGCGATGAGCGTGGCGAGGCTGTAGCCGCCGAGAATGAGGGCCAGGCGCGCCGGATCGGCGGGCGCGGGATCGGCCAGCAGGAACCCGGCGAAGGCGAGAAAGCCCATAGCGGCGGGCCAGTGGCCCCAGGCGCGCGGATAGCGCAGCGGCGCGCAGCGCGGGGAAAGGGCGGCCAGCGCGCGGAACGGATCGAGCCGCGACCACAGATCGCCCGTGAGCCCCTGAAGCGCCACCAGCCCCATCCAGAGCACCACCCAGACCGCGAGCGACAGCGGATTGCCCAGCGGATCGCGCGCGCCGCTCCAGCCCTGCCAGAGGAGCCACAGCAGCAGCGCGGCCATCAACAGCCCCGGCCAGCGGGGGCTGCGGGCGCGGTGCCAGAGCGTCAGCGGGCGGAACGGCGCAGTGGCGGCGCGCCCCGGCAGGAGGGCGAGCAACAGGACGGTCAGCGCCACCACCGCGCCGCCCGCAGCGATGTAGATATCGGTGGGCAGGAGCAGCACGAAGCCCTGTTCGCCGGCATGCGCCTGTGCCGCTCCGGCCCCCGCGAGCCAGAGCAGGGCCGCGCCCGCGAACCTCATGCCATCAGCCCGGCCAGCGCCCCGAGCGCGGGGGCGACGAGCGTCTCCGGATCGTGGCAGGTGACCGGCACGCCCTGCGCGGCCAGCGCCTCGGCACGTCCCGAGGCGGCCCCGGCGGGGGCGATGAGGGCGACGCTCTGCCCCAGCCAGTAGGGCCGCGCGGCGGCCAGTTCCGCCCCCAGCAGATGGCCGGTCAGCGCCTCGGGGCGGGCCGTCACCTCGGCCGCGCGCAGATGCGCGGCGAGGCGCTCGGGGCGGCTCAGGCTGTCGGCAAGGGCGTTTGCGTCCACGTCTTGCGCCCCGCCCAGCGCCGTGACAAGGCGGGGCGTGAGGAAGCTGAGGCAACTGACCGCCTCGCCCGCGCTCAGATGCACCCAATGCGCAACGGTCGGGGTCAGCACACAGGCCACCCCGTCCCAGCCGGGCTGCGCCTCGGTCAGGCCGATGAGCAGCAGCCGCGTCCATCCGTCCAGCACATCGGGAGGGGTATCCTGCACCAGCCCCGCAAGCCCCGCGCCACCCTCCGGCAGAAGCGGCGCGGGCAGGCGCGCGGGCGCTCCCTCACCGGCACGGATCACCGGGCCGGAGGCATGGAGCGCGGCCAGCGCCGCGTCGGGCGTGACCCCGCCCGCCTCGGCAACGATCCGCGCCCCGTCGAGCGCGAAGCCGCGCCCCGCCTGCCCGTCATGGCCGCAAATCCGCCAGCGGCTCATCGCCGCGATTGCAACTGCGCCACGAGGCCCGACATGTCATAGCCGGCGGCCTGCGCGCGGCGCAGCACCTCCCCGGCGCCGAGGCTCTCGAGGCTCACCATGCTCCACATCATCGTCGAGCGCGTGCCGGTGCGGCAGAAGGCTAGCATCGGTTTCGGGCACTCGGCCAGCGCCTTGCCGAAGGCCGCGACATCGGCCTCGGTCATCGTCGCCGCGGTGAAGGGCACCGCCCGGAATTCGAGCCCCGCCGCCGCCGCCGCCTCGGAAATGGCGGCGCAGTCGGGCTGGCCCGTCTCCTCGCCATCGGGCCGGTTGCACATGATCGTGCGGAACCCGGCGGCGGCGATGGCGGGCACGTCCGCAACCGCGATCTGGGGCGAGACGGCGAAATCCTCGGTGATCTGTCGCAGATCCATGATGCGCTCCCTGGCTGGTCAGGGAGGGTATGCGCGCGAATCGCGGCCAAGATCAATGCCACCGTCTTGTCAGCGTCTTGTCACCCGCCTTGCCGGGCGCGCGCACGCGGTCTAGGAAGGCCGTGCCAAGGGTCAAGGAGCGGGAACATGGGCGATCTGCCGGGTATCGTGATCAACGGCGTCTCGGGGCGCATGGGGCAGATGCTGGTGCAGGTGGTGCGCGAGAGCGGCGCGGCGCGCCTCGTCGGGGCGCTGGAGAGGCCCGGTCATCCCTGGATCGGGCAGGATCTGGGCCGTGTCATGGGCGGGGCCGATATCGGAGTGATGGTGGATGACGACCCGCTGGAGGTGGTGGCCGCCGCCCATGCCGTCATCGACTTTACCGTGCCCGCGGCGACGGTGGCGCTGGCCACGATCACGGCGCAGGCGCGGGTGGTGCATGTGATCGGCACGACGGGGTTTGAGGAGGCCGATCTCAGGCGGCTCTCGGCGGCGGCTCGCCATGCGGTGATCGTGCGCGCGGGCAACATGAGCCTCGGCGTGAACCTGCTGGTGCAACTGACGAAAAAGGTGGCCGCCGCGCTCGACGATAGCTTCGACATCGAGATCGTCGAGGCCCATCACAACCAGAAGATCGACGCGCCCTCGGGCACCGCGCTGATGCTGGGCGAGGCGGCGGCGGAGGGGCGGCGCGTGACGCTCGAGGCCGTGGCCGACCGGGGGCGCGACGGGATCACCGGGCGGCGCGAGCGCGGCCATATCGGCTTTGCCGCCATTCGCGGCGGCGATGTGGTGGGCGAGCATGACGTGATCTTTGCCGGCGCGGGCGAGCGGGTGGTGCTGCGCCATATCGCCACCGACAGGGCGATATTCGCGCGCGGCGCGCTGCGGGCGGCGCTCTGGGGTCAGGGGCAGAAACCCGGCGAATATGACATGATCGACGTGCTCGGCCTCGCGGAGGGGTGATCCGGGCGCGGGCGGCCTGCGTAGAATGAGGGTAACACTTGTCCTTTCGAGGGGTGTGCCATGCGCTACGCGATCTTTCTTGCTGTGTTTCTGATCTTGCCACTACCCGCGCGCGCCGATTTCGCGCCGGTGACGGAGCGGGATCGCTTTGTCGCGCTGGTGTCAGAGCGTGACCTGACGCGCTTCGGCATCCGCCTCAAGGTCACGCCCGACGGGCAGATCCGCGGGCGCGCCTTCGGGCGCGACGTGACCGGGGCCTGGCGCTGGAACGGTGCGTATTTCTGCCGCGATCTCTACTGGGGCAACATGGACCTCGGCCCCGACTGTCAGGCGGTGCGGATCAACGGCACCACGTTGCGCTTCATCGCCGATCAGGGCCACGGACAATTCGCCGATCTGACGCTGCGCTGAGGCGGTTCAGAAATCGACGGCGAGGCCCTTTTTCTCCCAATCGCCATAGCGCACCGGCTCGAGCCCCTCGCGGCGACCGCCCAACTCTTTGGGCAGGGCCGGGGCCTCGGCCTTGCGGCGGCGCTCTTCGGCCTCGGCCAGCGCGCGCTCGGCGGCGGGGGGCAGATCGGGGCGGGTCTCGTCGGTGCTCATCGTGCTTTCCTCCGGGGTCTGGGGTTGATATATCGCGCGCCTCGACGAAGGCCAAGGAAAAGCCCATGCCCCAGCCAGACCCCGCCCGCGCCGCCGCCGCGCGCCTGCTCGATCAGGTGCTGGGCGAGGGGCGGCTGCTGTCGGAGGTGCTCGGCACGCTCGACGCGCTGGCCGCACCCGAGCGCGCGCGCGCGCAGCGGCTGGCGGTGGCGGCGCTGCGCGGGATGGAGCGCGCCGACCGGCTGCTGGCGCGGCATCTGCGCAAGGCCCCGCCGCTGGCGGTGCGCAACGTGCTGCGCGTGGCGGTGGTGGAACTGGCCGAGGGCGGCGAGGCGCATGGCGTGGTGAGCGCGGCGGTCGGGATCGTGGGCGCGAGCGCGCGCCACGCCAAGCTCAAGGGGCTGGTCAACGCGGTGCTGCGCAAGCTGAGCGAGGAGGCGCCGCGCGTCTGGGGCGATCTGCGGGTGCCGCGCCTGCCCGACTGGCTGCGCGCGCCGCTGGTGGCGGCCTGGGGCAAGGGGGCGGTGGCGGCGATGGAGCGCGCGCATCTGGCGGGCGCGCCGCTCGATCTGACGGTGAGGGCGGATGCGGAGGGCTGGGCCGCGCGGCTGGGAGGCGCGGTGCTGCCCACGGGATCGGTGCGGCTGGACGAGGCGGGGCAGATCACGGCCCTGCCGGGCTATGCGACGGGGGCGTGGTGGGTGCAGGACGCCGCCGCCGCCCTGCCCGCCCGGCTGCTGGCCGCGCGACCGGGCGAGCGGGTGCTCGACATGTGCGCGGCGCCGGGGGGCAAGACGCTGCAACTGGCGGCAACGGGCGCGCAGGTGGTGGCGCTCGACCTGTCGGAGCGGCGGATGGCGCGGGTGGTCGAGAACCTCGCGCGCACGGGGCTGGTGGCGGAATGCGTGACGGGCGACGCGCTGGCGCATGAGGGGCGCTATGACGCGGTGCTGCTCGATGCGCCGTGCTCGGCCACCGGCACGATCCGTCGTCACCCGGACCTGCCCCATGCGAAGGACGGGGCCGAGATCGGCGGGCTGATCGCGCTTCAGGCGGCGATGCTCGATCATGCGCTGGGGCTGGTCGGGCCGGGCGGGCGGGTGGTCTATTCGACCTGCTCGCTCCTGCCCGACGAGGGGGAATGCCAGGTCGAGGCGGCGCTGGCCCGGCATCCGGGGTTGGTGGCGGAGCGCGCGGCGCTGGCGCTGCCGGGGGTCGATCCGGGCTGGATCACCGAGGAGGGGGGGCTGCGGCTGCGGCCCGATTACTGGCCCGAGCGGGGCGGCATGGACGGGTTCTACATGGCCTGTCTGAGGCGGGGCCAGGCCACGCACTCATAAATGGTCAGCGGCGCGCAGGTTGCTGCCATATCGCCGGGCCATGCAGGCGGCCCGGCGATGCGCGGCACCCCGCAATCGGGCGGTGACTTGGGCGCGCGGGGGGCCTATAGTCCGCCGCGAGCGCCGCCAGAAGCGTGCCGAGGCCCATGTCCCATTCCGAATCCCTGTCCGCGCGCTGGACGCGCCTGAGAAACCGGATTGCCGCGCGACGCGCGGCACTGCTGGGTGCTGGCGTCACCCGCCTTGTCACACCGCCCGAGCCGCGCAGCATCGGCCTTGTCGCGCGCGGCCGTCGCCTCTGTGCGGGCAGGCTGGTCCTGGGCGGGCATCTCGTCGAGGCCCCCGGCGCGATGCTCTGGGACGTGGCCGCGCCGGATGCCGGTTTTGCCGCCGAGGCGCATGGGTTTGGCTGGCTCGACGATCTGGCCGCGGCGGGCGATGCGGCGGCCCGGGATCGCGCGCAGGAATGGCTCTGGGAATGGATCGCGCGCTACGGGCGCGGCCGGGGGCCGGGATGGGCGCCGGAGCTTGCCGGGCGTCGGGTGATTCGCTGGATCAACCACGCGGCCTTCGTGTTGCGCGGGCAGTCGCCCGAGGCGGAGGCGGCGTTCTTTCGCACGCTGGCGGTGCAGGCGCGGTTCCTCGGCTGGCGCTGGCAGGCGGCGGCGCCGGGACTCGCGCGGTTCGAGGCGCTCACCGGCCTTGTCCATGCCGGTGTCTCGCTCGAGGGCATGGCGCATCTGGCGGGGGAGGCGCGCGCGGGTCTGGGGCGCGAATGCGCACAGCGCATCGACGCAGGCGGGGCGATCCCCTCGCGCAATCCCGAGGAACTGCTGGAGGTGTTCACCCTGCTCACCTGGTCCGCGCTGGCGCTGCGCGAGGCGGGGCAGAGCCCCGAAGAGCCGCATTGGCGGGCGGTGGAGCGGATCGCGCCCTGCCTGCGGGCGCTGCGCCATGCCGATGGCGGGCTGGCGCGGTTCCATGGTGGGGGGCGCGGCCTCGAGGGGCGGCTCGACGCGGCGCTGGCGGCGAGCGGGGTCGCGGCGCGGGCGACCGGCCTTGCCATGGGTTATGCGCGGCTTGCGGGGGGGCGCACGAGCGTGATCGTCGATGCGGCCCCTCCGCCCGCGGGGGAGGGATCGGAGGGCGCCCATGCCTCGACGCTGGCGTTCGAGCTGACCTCGGGGCGGCGGCCGGTGATCGTCAACTGCGGCTCGGGGGCGAGCTTTGGCGCCGAGTGGCGGCGCGCGGGGCGCGCCACGCCCTCGCATTCGACGCTGGTGCTGGCGGGATGCTCGAGCGCGCGGCTGAGCGATGACCGCCGCCATCCCGACCGCCTGTCGGAGGCCCCGCGCGATGTGCCCGCGCAGATCACCCGCGGGTCCGAGCGCGTCACCTTCGAGGGCGGGCATGACGGCTATCGCCAGAGCCACGGCCTGACCCATGCGCGCCGGCTCGATCTCGCGGGGGACGGGCGGCTTCTGGAGGGCGAGGACATGTTGCTGGCGATCGAGGCGGCCGACAAGGCGCGATTCGACGGCGCGCTCGCGGCCACGCGGCGGCACGGCCTGCCCTTCGACATCCGCTTTCATCTGCATCCCGAGGTGAGCGCCACGCCCGACGAGACCGGCACGGCGGTCTCGCTTTTGCTGCGCAGCGGCGAAATCTGGATCTTTCGCGTCGAGGGCGGGGCCGCTTTGGCCTTGCGCCCGGGCGTCTATCTTGAAAAAACCCGCCTCAAGCCGCGGGCGGCCCGGCAGATCGTCCTGTCGGGCCTCGCCGTGGGCTATGCGACCCGCGTCCGCTGGTCCCTGGCCAAGGCGCCCCAGACCCCGGTCGCAATCCGCGATCTCGCCGGGGAGGCACCCGAACCCGGGACCGAGGACTGATTTCGACCGCCTCTGTGAAGGACCACATCCCGATGACCGATCTCGCGCCCGTCACCCGCGCCCTGATTTCCGTTTCCGACAAGACCGGCCTCATTGATCTCGGCCGCGCGCTGGCGGCGCGCGGGGTGGAGCTGCTCTCGACCGGCGGCACGGCGAAGGCGCTGCGCGAGGCGGGCCTCACGGTGCGCGACGTGGCCGAGATCACGGGCTTTCCCGAGATGATGGACGGGCGCGTGAAGACGCTGCACCCGATGGTGCATGGCGGGCTGCTGGCGCTGCGCGACAATGCCGAACACGTCGCGGCAATGGCGGCGCACGGGATCGGCCCCATCGACCTGCTGGTGGTCAATCTCTACCCGTTCGAGGAGACCGTGGCGCGCGGCGCGGATTACGGGACCTGCATCGAGAATATCGACATCGGTGGCCCGGCGATGATCCGGGCGGCGGCCAAGAACCACGGATTTGTCAACGTGGTGGTCGATGTCGCGGATTACGCGCCCCTGCTGGCCGAACTGGACGCGCATGAGGGGCAGACCTCGCGCGCCTTTCGGCAGCGGCTCGCGCTCACCGCCTATGCCCGCACGGCGGCCTATGATGCGGCGGTGAGCAACTGGATGGCCGATGCCCTCGGTGAGGCCGCGCCGCGGCGGCGCGCCTTTGCCGGCACCCTCGCGCAGCGGCTGCGCTATGGCGAGAACCCGCATCAGGCGGCGGCCTTCTATGTCGATGGCTCGGCGCGGCCCGGCGTGGCCACGGCGCGGCAGGTGCAGGGCAAGGAGCTGAGCTACAACAACATCAACGACACCGACGCGGCCTTCGAGTTGGTGAGCGAATTCGCCCCCGAGGACGGCCCCGCCTGCGTCATCGTCAAGCACGCCAACCCCTGTGGCGTGGCGCGTGGCACCACGCCGCGCGATGCCTATCGCAAGGCCTTCGATTGCGACCGCACCAGCGCGTTCGGCGGGATCATCGCGCTCAACCGGCCGCTCGACGGGGCCACGGCCGAGGACATCGCGGGCATCTTTACCGAGGTGGTGATCGCGCCCGGTGCCGACGAGGATGCGCTGCGCGTGTTCGCGGGCAAGAAGAACCTGCGCCTGCTCCTGACCGAGGGGCTGGCCGATCCGTGCGCCCCGGGGCGGGTGATCCGGCAGGTGGCAGGCGGCTACCTCGTGCAGGACCGCGATGCGGGCCATGTGGCGCGCGCCGATCTGAGGGTGGTGACGAAACGCGCGCCCTCGGAGGCGGAAATGGCCGATCTGCTCTTTGCCTGGACCGTCGCCCGGCATGTGAAATCGAACGCCATCGTCTATGTGAAGGATGCCGCCACCGTGGGCGTGGGCGCAGGCCAGATGAGCCGCGTGGACAGCTGCCGCATCGCCGCGCGCAAGGCGCGCGACATGGCCGAGCTCCTCGGCCTGCCGGCACCGCTGACCGAGGGCAGCGTGGTTGCCTCCGACGCCTTCTTTCCCTTTGCCGACGGGCTCCTGACGGCGGCGGAGGCGGGCGCCACGGCGGTCATCCAGCCCGGCGGCTCGATGCGCGACGCGGAGGTGATCGAAGCCGCCGATGCAGCCGGGCTTGCCATGGTATTCACCGGCATGCGCCATTTCCGGCACTGAGGCGGGGCGGATGCGGCTGGTCTTCTGGGCGGCGTTCTGGGTGTTCCTGCTCGATCAGGCGAGCAAGTATCTCGTGGTCCATGTGCTCGATCTGCGGATGCTGGGGCGGATCGAGGTTCTGCCGCCCTATCTGGAGCTGCGGATGGCATGGAATTACGGGATCAATTTCGGCCTGATGGCGGGCGACCATCCGCTGACCCGCTGGGCGCTGATCGCGGTGGCGCTGGCCATTTCGGGGGCGGTGCTGTGGTGGGTGACGCAGGAGGGCGCGGGACGGCTGCACCGGATCGCGGCGGGGCTGCTGGTGGGCGGCGCGCTCGGCAATGTGGTGGACCGGCTGATCTATGGCGCGGTGGCGGATTTTCTCAACATGTCGTGCTGCGGGATCGACAATCCCTATGCCTTCAACATCGCCGATATCGCGGTCTTTGCCGGGGCGTTCGGCATGGTTCTGCTGCCGGCGGAGAAAAAGCCCTCGTGACCTCGGCGCGCGGATGCGATACACCGGCGGGGATCTGACAGGAGAGTGGCGATGGCGATGCCGCGCAAGACCGTTCTGGTGTTCATGGCCGCCGCGCTCGTCGCGGGCTGCGGCGGGCGTGACCGCGAGGTATCGCTGGCCAATATCCGCCATACCGGCAACGGGCCGGACGAGTTCTCGATCATCCCCGGCAAGCCGCTGGAAATGCCGCAGGACATGGCCGCGCTGCCCACGCCGATACCGGGCGGGCCGAACCGCACCGATCAGGACCCGCTGGCCGACGGGGTTGCCGCGCTCGGCGGCAATCTCGCGGTGATCCGGACCGAGACCCCCTCGCCGGCCCATGCCGGGCTTCTGGCCCATGCCACGCGCTACGGGCGCGACCCGGCGATCCGCCAGACGCTCGCCGTCGAGGACCGCGAGATCCGTTCGCGCTATGGCCGGGTCAACGTGCTGCGCGGCATCATGCCCGGCGATGACTATGTGCAGGCCTATGAGCGGCAATGGCTCGACGCCCAGGCCGAGGAGCGCCGCTTGCGCCGCGCGGGCGTGCGCACCCCCGCCGCGCCCCCCGCGCCGTGACCCCCTGAAGGCGTGACCCCCTGAAACAGGGCGCGCGCCCGGGTTGAATCCGGCCTCCGGGGGTGTATCTCAATGGCCGAACCCGAAGCGGAGAACATCATGCGCCGCCTGCTTGTCGCCTGTCTCATGATCCTCGCCCCCCTCGCCGCAGCGGCGCAGGAGGTGACCCGTTTCACGCTGGAAAACGGCATGGAGGCGGTGGTGATCGAGGATCACCGCGTGCCGGTGGTCACGCATATGGTCTGGTATCGCGCCGGATCGGCGGATGAGACGCCCGGCGTCTCGGGGGTCGCGCATTTTCTCGAACACCTGCTCTTCAAGGGCACCGGGACGCTGGCGCCGGGCGAATTCTCGGCCACGGTGGCGCGCCATGGCGGCACCGACAATGCCTTTACCAGCTACGACTACACCGCCTATTTCCAGCGCATCGCCGCCGACCGGCTCGATCTGGTGATGAGGATGGAGGCCGATCGCATGGTCAATCTCCAGCTCGACGAGGCCGATATCCTGACCGAGCGCGACGTGATCATCGAGGAACGCAACCAGCGCGTCGAGAACAACCCCGCGGCCCTCTTTCGTGAACAGATGGGCGCAGTGCAATATCTCAACCATCCCTACGGCGTGCCGGTCATCGGCTGGCGGCACGAGATGGAGGCGCTCGGGCTCGACGATGCGCTGGCCTTCTACCGCCGCCATTACGCGCCCGACAACGCCATCCTGGTCGTGGCAGGCGATGCCGATCCCGAGGCGGTGCGCGCGCTGGCCGAAAGGCATTACGGCGCGATCCCCGCCAATCCCGACAGGCCCGAACGCGCCCGCCCGCAGGAGCCGCCGCAGCTGGCCGAACGGCGCGTGACATTGCGCGATCCGCGCGTGGCGCAACCCTATGTCAGCCGCTCCTACCTCGCCCCCGGGCGTGACAGCGGCGCGCAGGAACGCGCCGCCGCCCTCACCCTGCTGGCAGAGTTGCTGGGCGGCGGGCAGACCTCGGTCCTGACCCGCAAGCTCCAGTTCGAGCAGCAGATCGCGGTGCAGGCGGGGGCGTGGTATTCGGGCCTGTCGCTCGATGCCACGACCTTTGATCTGGCGGTGGTGCCCGCCCCCGGCGTGACCCTGGCCGAGGCGGAGGCGGCGCTCGACGATGTGCTCGCGGGGTTCCTCGAGACCGGCCCCGATCCCGCCCATCTGGAGCGGATCAGGACGCAATTGCGTGCCCAGGAAATCTATGACCGCGACAATACCGCGGCGCTGGCGCGGCGCTATGGCGCGGCGCTGACGCAGGGGCTGACGGTGGCGGATGTCGCGGCCTGGCCTGCGATCCTGCAATCGACCGGCCCCGAGGAGATCATGGCCGCCGCGCGCGACGTGCTCGACCGGCGGCGATCGGTGACGGGCTGGCTCATGGCCCCGGAGGTGACGCAATGATCCGGCTTGTCCTCGCATTGCTGCTGCTGGTCGCGGCACTGCCCGCACGCGCCGGCATCGACGTGGCGGAGATCACCACGCCGGGCGGGTTCCGGGCCTGGCTGGTGGAGGATCACACCATCCCCTTCGTGGCGCTGGAGCTGCGGTTTCGCGGCGGCACCTCGCTCGACCCCGAGGGCGCGCGCGGCGCCACGAACCTGATGGTGGCGCTGCTCGAGGAGGGCGCCGGCGCGCGCGACGCGCATGGCTTTGCCGAGGCCACCGAGGCGCTCGCCGCGCGCTTTGACTACCGCGCCGGCGACGACGCGGTGAGCGTCTCGGCGCGTGTGCTGAGCGAGAACCGCGATGCCGCGGTCGATCTGCTGCGCGACAGCCTGATCGCGCCGCGCCTTGACGCGGACGCCATCGAGCGGGTGCGCGCGCAGGTTCTTGCCGGGCTGCGCGCGGCCGAGACCGACCCCCGCGCCATCGCCAGCCGCGAGGCGGCGCGCCTCATCCATGGCGATCATCCCTACGGCTCGCCCGGAGAGGGCACCCCCGAGAGCGTCGCCGCGCTCACCCGTGCGGACATCCTCGCCGCGCATCGCGGCGCGCTCGCCCGTGACCGGGCCTATATCAGCGCCGCAGGCGACATCACCGCCGAGGAGCTCGGGCGCCTCGTCGATCACCTGCTGGGCGATCTGCCCGCGACCGGCACCCCCCTGCCCCCGCGCGCCGAGCCGAACCTGCCCGGAGGCGTCAAGGTGGTCGATTTCGCCACCCCGCAATCGGTGGCGATCTTTGCCCAGGCGGGGATCGACCGGCACCACGCGGATTTCTTCGCGGCCTTCATCCTCAACCATATCCTCGGCGGCGGCGGCTTCGAGAGCCGGCTGATGACCGAGGTGCGCGAAAAGCGCGGGCTGACCTATGGCGTCTATTCCTACATCGCCAACAAGGACGCCGCCGATCTCTGGACCGGCTCGGTCGCCTCCGCCAATGACCGCATTGCCGAGGCGATCGCCGTGATCCGGGACGAATGGGGGCGGCTGCGCGAGGAGGGTGTGACGGCCGAGGAGCTGGAGAATGCCAGGACCTATCTGACCGGCGCCTATCCGCTGCGCTTTGACGGCAACGGCACCATCGCCGCGATCACCGTGGAAATGCAGCTGGACGGGCTGCCCACCGATTACATCGCCCGGCGCAATGACATGGTGAACGCCGTCACCCTCGACCAGATCAACCGCGTGGCGCGCGAGCGGCTCGACCCCGAGCGCCTGACCTTCGTCGTGGTGGGTCGGCCCGAGGGGCTGGAAGACAGGCGCGACTGAGCGAGCGGCGACCCGACCCGGCCCGGGCCGCTCGGATATGGCACAGCGCGGGCGCCCGTTCCAACGCCGCCTCTGGACAGTTCCCCGCCGCAGTGGCAGGATTTGATCAAATCCCGCAGCCGACCGGAGCCACCCCATGAAAGACGACAATTTCCTGCGCGAGATGAACGCCCGCTACCTCTGGCAGCCGATGGGCCATCCCGGCGAGGCGCAGCGCAACACGCCGCGCATCATCAAGGCCGCCGAAGGCGTGCGCCTGCACGACATCGACGGCCATTCGGTCGTCGATGCCGTGGGCGGGCTCTGGTGCGTCAATCTCGGCTATTCCAACGACGCGGTGAAACAGGCGATCTCCGATCAGCTCTGGCAATTGCCCTATTATTCGGGCTTTGCCGGCACCACCAATCCCCCCGCGATCGAAGCCTCCTGGGCGGTGCGCGAGTTCTTCGCCGAGGACGGGATGGAGCGGGTCTTCTTCACCTCGGGCGGCTCGGACAGCGTCGATACCGCGCTGCGCCTTGCGCGGCAATATCATCGCCTGCGCGGCGAGGCCACGCGCACCAAGTTCCTCAGCCTGAAAAAGGGCTATCACGGCACCCATTGGGGCGGCGCCTCGGTCAACGGCAACAACCGCTTTCGCATCGGCTATGAGCCGCTCCTGCCCGGCTGTTTCCACATCCCGGCGCCCTACACCTATCGCAACCCGTTTGACGAGAGCGACCCGGCGAAGCTGGCCGAGAAGATCGCCGCCGCGATGGTGGACGAGATCGAGTTTCAGGACCCTTCGACCATCGCCGCCTTCATCATGGAGCCGATCCTCGGCGCAGGCGGCGTGATCGTGCCCGATGCCAGCTTCATGCGCCACATGCGCGAGATCTGTGACCGTTACGGGATCCTCCTGATCTCGGACGAGGTGATCTGTGGTTTCGGGCGCACCGGCGACTGGACCGGCGCGCGCCACTGGGGGGTCAGGCCCGACCTGATGACCGTCGCCAAGGGCATTACCTCGGGCTATTTCCCGGTGGGCGGCGTGCTCGTCTCCGGCGCGGTGGCCGAGGTGTTCGAGAGCGCCGACGCGCAAGGCACGATCTGGACGGGCTACACCTATTCGGCGCATCCGGTGGGCGCGGCAGCGGTGGTCGCCTGCCTGTCCGAGACGCTGCGCCTCGACACGAAGACCAACGCAGGCGCGCGCGGCAAGCAGCTTTACGAGGGGGTGAAGCGGCTCGCCGCGAAGCACACCATCATCGGCGATGTGCGCGGCGGGCATGGCCTCATGACCGGGATCGAGATCGTCAGCGACCGCGCGAACAAGACGCCGATGGACCCGGCCACCATGCAGCGCATCCATACCGCCACCTATGAGGCGGGCGCGATGGTGCGGCTGGGCGGGCATAACGTGCTGATGTCGCCGCCCCTTGTGATCTCGGAGGCGGAGGTGGACACGATCCTGGCGGCGCTCGACGCGGGATTTTCGGCGGCCTGAGCGGGGGCCGGGCGGACGTTAACCATTCCTAAACCTCCCGGCGCTACCCGTTAACCATGTCATATCGCCGCGCGGGGGAGGGAATGGTCGCACGCGCCTATACCGTGGCCTTCGAAGGGGTCGAGGCGCGGCCCGTCGAGGTGCAATGCGCCGTGCTCGCGGGCATGCCGGGCTTTGCCCTCGTGGGCCTGCCCGACAAGGCCGTGTCGGAGGCGCGCGAACGGGTGCGCGCGGCGCTCTCGGCGCTGGCCATCGCGCTTCCGTCGAAACGCATCGCGGTCAATCTCTCGCCCGCCGATCTGCCCAAGGAGGGCAGCCATTTCGACCTGCCCATAGCCCTCGCGCTGCTCGCCGCGCTCGAGATCCTGCCGCGCGACGCGGTCGAGGGCACCACCGCGCTCGGTGAATTGTCGCTCGACGGCACGCTTGTGCCGGTGAGCGGCGCGCTGCCCGCCGCCATGTCGGCCGCCGAGGAAAACCGCATCCTGCTCTGCCCGCGCGCCTGCGGGCCCGAGGCCGCCTGGGTCGGCGCGGCGCAGGTGATCGGCGCGGGCACCTTGGGCGATGTGGTGCGCCATTTCACCGGCGAATGCGTCATCGCCCCCGCCGAACCGGGAGAGGTGAGCGGCCCGCCGCCGGGGCGCGACCTGCGCGATGTCAAGGGGCAGGAACGCGCCAAGCGCGCGCTCGAGATCGCCGCCGCCGGGCGGCATCACATGATGATGGTTGGCCCGCCCGGCTCTGGCAAGTCGATGCTCGCCGCGCGGCTGCCCGGCATCCTGCCCCCGCTCAGCCCCGCCGAGGCGCTCGAAACCTCGATGATCCACTCGGTCGCGGGGCTCATCTCGGAGGGCGGGATCAGCCGCACGCGCCCCTTCCGCGAGCCGCACCACACCGCCTCGATGGCCGCGATCACCGGCGGCGGGCGCAGCGCGCGGCCGGGCGAGATCAGCCTCGCGCATAACGGTGTGCTCTTCATGGACGAATTTCCCGAATTTCCCCGCCCCGTGCTCGAAACCCTGCGCCAGCCGATCGAGACCGGCGAGGTGATGATCGCGCGCGCCAATGCCCATGTGAAATACCCCTGCCGGTTTCTCCTGATGGCCGCGGCCAACCCGTGCAAATGCGGCCATCTGAGCGACGCGAACCGCGCCTGCGCGCGCGCGCCCAATTGCGGCGAGGATTACATGGGGCGCATCTCGGGGCCGCTCATGGACCGGTTCGATCTGCGCCTCGACGTGCCGCCCGTGGCCTTTACCGATCTCGACCTGCCCGCTAATGGCGAGACATCGGCACAGGTGGCCGAGCGGGTCGCGGCGGCGCGGGCGGTGCAACGCGCGCGCTTTGCCGACCGGCCCGACATGCGCCTCAATGCCGATGCCGAAGGCGAGGCCCTCGAGGAGATCGCCACGCCCGATGCCGAGGGGCGCGCGCTGCTCACCCGCGTGGCGGACCGCTTCGGGCTGACGGCACGCGGCTATCACCGGGTGCTGCGGGTGGCCCGCACCATCGCCGATCTCGACGGGGCTGCGGATGTCCGCCTGCCCCATGTCGCCGAGGCGGTCAGCTTTCGCATCGCCACGATCAAGGAGAGCTGAGCCAGTCCGCAACCTCCCCGAGCGTCGCCTCCGCCTCGGGGATGAGGCCCCGGAACATCGGCCAGACATGGGGCAGGTCACGGGCGATGCGCTCGGTCACGACGACGCCCTGCGCACGCAGCCGCGCGGCCATCCGGCGTGTGTCGTCGAGCAGGATCTCGGTATCCCCCGCCGCCAGCCACACCGGCGGTGCGCCGCTGAAATCGGCGAAAAGCGGCGAGGCGCGCGGATCGCGCGGATCGCCGCCCTGCAGGTAAAGCGCGGCCAGCTCATGCGCGCGCGACGCGGGCAACATGGCATCGGCGCGCGCATTGCGGCGAAACGATTCGCCGGCAAAGGTCAGATCGGTCAGCGGCGAAAAGGCAAAGAGCGCACGTGGCACGCGCACGCCCCGCGCCAGCCCCTCCGCCAGAACCGCCAGCGCCAGACCGCCCCCCGCGCTGTCGCCGCCCAGCACAACCGGGCGCCGCGCAAGCCCCGCCAGCGCCGCAAGCCCATCCTCCACCGCCGCCGGAAAGGGGTCTTCGGGCGCGAGCCGGTAATCGGGCAGACAGGCGGGCATGGCGGTGAGCGCCGAGAGCCGCGCCAGCATCGCGCGATGCGTCGCGGGCGCGCCGAAGACATAACCGCCGCCGTGGAAATAAAGGATCACCGGCCCCGCATCGCGCGCCACCCCCGGCCCGAGCGCCCAGAGCGCAGGGCGCCCGCCGACCTCGCCCCGCTCGAATCGGCTGCCGCGCGGCGCGCGAAACCAGAACCGCGCCTTGCGCTCGAAACCCGCGCGCAGCACCACCGGATCCTCCGCCCTCGCCAGGGAACGCTTCTCGAAGAGCCGCAGCGAAAGGTTGAGGAGCCGCGCGCGCAGGCTCATGCCCGGCGCGCCTCGATCGCCTCCCAGATCAGCGCGGCGCCGTTCACCCCGTCGAATCGCTCCAGTTCCTGAAGTCCCGTGGGCGAGGTCACGTTGATCTCGGTCAGGTAGTCGCCGATCACGTCGATCCCCACGAAGATCTGCCCCCGTTCGCGCAGAATCGGGCCGATCCGCGCGCAGATCTCCAGGTCCCGCGCGGTGAGGCCGATCTTTTCGGGCCGCCCGCCCACATGCATGTTGGAGCGCGTCTCGCCCGCAGCAGGCACCCGGTTGATCGCACCGATGGGCGCACCATCGACGAGGATCACCCGCTTGTCGCCCCGGCTCACATCGGGGAGGTATTTCTGCACGATCAACGGCTCGCGCGAGAAGCCGGTGAACAGCTCGTGCAGGCTGGCGAGATTGCGGTCGCTCTCGGGCAGATGGAACACCCCCGCACCGCCATTGCCGTAAAGTGGCTTGAGAATGACATCGCCGTGGCGGGCGCGAAAGGCGCGGATCGTGGCGAGATCCCGCGCGATGGCGGTCGGCGGCATGAGATCGGGAAAGTCGAGGATGAGCAGTTTCTCGGGGAAATTGCGCACCCAGAACGGGTCATTGACCACCAGCGTGCCGGGGCTCAGCCGCTCCAGCAGATGGGTGGTGGTGATATAATGCATGTCGAAGGGCGGATCCTGCCGGAGCCAGACGACATCGAATTCGGCCAGATCGACCGTTTGCGCCACGCCCGACCGGTAATGATCGCCCACCACGCGCTGCACCTCGATCGGCCAGCCGCGGGCGGTGATGCGCCCCTCCTCATAGGCGAGCGCGTCGGGCGTGTAATAGAACAGCTCATGCCCTCGTTCCTGCGCCTCCAGCATCAGGCGGAACGTGCTGTCGGCATGGATATCGATCGGCCCGATCGGATCCATCTGAAAGGCGATCTTCATGCGTGGCCTCTTGTGTCATATCGTCCCTTTCATGGGCCATGCCGCGCCTGCGCGCAATTCAGAAAAGCCCGAACGCCGCTTCGAGGATCGTCACCGAACCGATGGCATCGACCGTTGCCACGTCGAAGCGCACCGGCGCAAGCTGTCCCTCGGGCGTGAGGCCGATATATTCCGAGGCCGCGTGACAGATTCGTTGCACCTGCCCGTCGCGCAGCCGCTGCAGCGCCAGGTCGTGCGTGGCCGCGCGCTTGACTTCGCAGAACACATAGGTGTCGGGCGCGCGCAACACGAGATCGACCTCACCGCCGGTCCCGCGCCAGCGCCGTGCCAGAACCGCGACACCGCGCCCCTCGTAATGGCGCGCGACCATCTCCTCGGCGGCCTGCCCGCTGAGAAAGGCCCGCCGCCCCCGATCCCGCCGCGAGCGCGGCACATGGCCCGGAACGGTGGCAGCGGGCAGAACCGCGACGGACGGTCGCGCGTCGAAATCGAATACCAGCTGTCCCATCTCCGGCCCCTTTCTCAGTCACCGTTCTGCGCAATCTGCAAGGCGCGCTGATAGATCCTGCGTCGCGGCAGACCGAGCGCCGCCGCCACCCGATCTGCGGCATCGCGCACGCTGTCCTCCTTGAGCGCCTCTTTCAGCGCCCGGTCTATATCGATTTCCCTAACATCCGGTGAATCGCCGCGCCCGATCACGACGACGATCTCGCCTTTGAGTGTCTCGCCGACGCAGCCGCGCGCGAGGTTTTCGAGGGTATCGCGACGGGTTTCCTCGAATTTCTTGGTGATTTCCCGGCAGAGCGCCGCCGGTCTGTCGCCCCCCAGCACCTCGGCGGCATCCGCCAGCATCGCCGCCACGCGCCGGGGTGATTCGTAGAACACGAGCGTCGCGGGAACGGCTCCGAGTTCCCTGAGCACCGCCTTGCGCCGGGTCGCGTTCGGGGGCAGGAAGCCCGCAAAGAGGAACCGGTCGGTGGGCAGCCCCGAGAGCGTCAGCGCCGCGATCACCGCCGAGGGTCCCGGCGCGGTGATCAGCCGATAGCCTGCCGTCACCACGGCACGCCCGAGATCAAAACCCGGATCGGCCACCATCGGGGTGCCGGCCTCCGATGCGTAGAGCACCGATTTCCCCTCCCCGAGCGCGGCGAGGATTCGCGGGCGCATCCGGGCGCCGTTGTGATCGTGATAGGCCCAGAGCGGGCGCTCGCCGAGGGCGATGCCGTGGATCTCCATCAGCCGCCGCAGGCTGCGCGTGTCCTCCGCCACCAGCACATCCGCCGCCGCCAGCAGATCGAGCGCCCGCAGCGTGATGTCGCGCGCCGCACCGATGGGCGTGGCGACCAGATAGAGCCCTGCGGCGAGTTTCGGCGGATCGGCATTCATCGCTGGACCCTCGTTCCGTGGCGGTTATGATCCCCGATGCGTATCCAGGCCCGGATGCCCATCACAGGGAGCAGATCATGTTTGGCCGTTTCACCCTCCTGTGCAAGCCCCTGACCCGCCTCGCCGCCATCCTGGCGCTCGTCGGGTTCGCCGCCTGCGACATGGCGCCGGTCGCGACCCCCGGCGCGGGCGGCGTTTCGCGTGGCGGGGCGGTGCCGGTGGCGCTTCTGGTGCCGCATGGCACGGCCAATCCGCAGGAGGCGCAGCTCGCCCGCGATCTGGAGAACGCCGCGCGGCTTGCGGTGGCCGATCTTGCCGGGGTCGAGATCGATCTGCGCGTCTATGGCACCGCCGGGCAGCCCGCGCAGGCCCAGCAGGCCGCGCGCAACGCCGCTGCCGACGGCGCGCGGATCATCATCGGCCCGCTGCATGCCGAATCGGCCAATGCCGTCGCCGTCGCCATGGCCCGCGACAACGTCAACGTGCTGGCCTTCTCCAACAATCCTTCCATCGCGGGGGGTAATCTCTTCATCCTCGGGCAGACCTTTCACAACACCGCCGACCGGCTGGCGGAATTCGCCACCCGGCAGGGAAAGTCGCGCTTCATGGCGGTCCATTCGGACAATTTCGCCGGGCGGCTCGGGCTCGAGGCGATCACCCGGGCGGTGCAGGCACAGGGCGCGACGCTGATGGGCAGCGTGGCCTACGAGTTCTCTCAGGACGGGGTCGTGAACGCCGTCCCGGTGATTCGCGCCACCGCCGAGACCAACGCCGTCGATTCGATCTTCCTGACCGCCAACAGCGCCGGCGCGCTGCCGCTGTTCTCGCAGATGCTGCCCGAGGCGGGGCTCGGCCCGGAGCGGGTGCAGTATATCGGCCTTGCCCGCTGGGACACGCCGCCGCAGACGCTCGAGCTGCCGGGGGTGCAGGGCGGCTGGTTCGCGTTGCCCGATCCGGCCCGCGCCGCCGCCTTCGAGAGCCGTTTTCGCGCCGCCCACGGGACGAGCCCGCACCCGATCGCCGGGCTCGCCTATGACGGCATCGCCGCGGTCGGCGCGCTCACCCGGGCCGGACGCGGCCTGACGCGGGGCGATCTCACCCAGCCCGCCGGGTTCCAGGGCGTGAGCGGGGTCTTTCGGCTCAAGCCCGACGGCACCAACGAGCGCGGCCTCGCCGTGGCAACCATCGTGAACAAGCGGGTCCAGATCCTGTCGCCCGCGCCGCAGGGGTTCGGCGGTGCCGGTCTCTGAGTCCCGCGTGGTCCCCGCGCCCCTGCCCGAGACGCCCCCGGACCTGATCCTGCCGCCCGAGGCGATTTTCGACGCCGACAGGCTCGGCCTTGCGCTCGATGAGGCCGCTGCCGGGGCCAGCGACGCCGCCGCGCTGCGCCGCGCCGCCGTCACGCTCCTGTCGGCGGAGATGGCACGCGGGCGCGCGGCCATCGCGGAGGCCTTTGCCGCCCGCCCCTTTGACGCGCGCCCGGCGACGCGCGCCTGGTGCTGGCTCACCGATTGCGTCATTCTCGCCGCGCTCGATCTGGCGACCCGGCACATGCACCCGCTCGCCACCCCCACCGAGGCCGAGCGCATCGCCGTCTGTGCCCTCGGCGGCTACGGGCGCGGCGAGATGGCGCCCTTTTCCGATGTCGATCTGCTGTTTCTCACCCCCTACAAGATCACCCCCTGGGCCGAGAGCGTGATCGAATCGATGCTCTACATCCTGTGGGATCTGCGCCTCAAGGTGGGCCATGCGAGCCGCACCATCCGCGATTGCCTGCGCCTCGGGGCGGAGGACATGACGATCCGCACCGCCCTGCTGGAGCATCGGTTTCTCGGCGGCGACGCGGGCCTTGCGCGGCGCCTCGACCGGGAATTGCGCGAGCGCCTTTTCGCCGGCACCGAGCGCGAATTCACCGAAGCCAAGCTCGCCGAGCGCGACGCGCGCCACGAGAAACAGGGCGAGCGTTACATGGTCGAACCCAATGTCAAGGAGGGCAAGGGCGGGCTGCGCGACCTGCAATCGCTGTTCTGGATCGCCAAGTATGTGCACCATGTCCGCGACGTGGGCGATCTGGTGGCGCAGGGCATCTTCACGCGCGAGGAGATCGGCGCCTTTGCCCGCGCCGAGAGCTTTCTCTGGGCGGTGCGGTGCCATCTGCACCTGATCTCCGGGCGCGCCAATGACAAGCTCACCTTCGACATGCAGGTGCAGGTGGCCGAGCGCATGAGCTATGGCGATCGCGGCGGGCGGCGGGGCGTGGAGATATTCATGCAGGACTATTTCCGCCACGCCACCGCCGTGGGCGATCTCACGCGCATCTTCCTCACCAAGCTCGAGGCCGATCAGCACAAGGCCGAGCCGCTGCTGCAACGGCTGCTCAAGCGGCGCAAGCGGCTGCGCCCGGGCTATGTGGAGATCACCGGGCGGCTCGGCGTCGCCGACGAGGCGCGTTTCCTTGCCGACCCGCTCAACCTGTTGCGGCTCTTCGAGGAGGCGCTCCGCACCGGGCTGCTGATCCATCCCGACGCGATGCTCATGGTGACGAACAACCTGCATCTCATCGACGAGGCGTTTCGCAACGACGCGCGCGCGCAGAAGCTGTTTCTCGATCTGCTGCTGAAACACGGCAACCCCGAGCGCGCGCTCAGGCGGATGAACGAGCTGGGCGTGCTCTCGGCCTTCCTGCCGGAATTCGAGCCGGTGCGCGCGATGATGCAGTTCAACATGTATCACCAATACACGGTGGACGAGCATATCATCCAGTGCATCTCGCACCTGGCGCAGATCGAGCGGCGCGAGCTGATCGAGGAATTGCCGGTCTCCTCAGGGATCCTGCGCGAAGGGGTCAATCGCCGGGTGCTCTATGTCGCGCTGCTCCTGCATGACATCGGCAAGGGGCGGCCCGAGGATCATTCGATCCTGGGCGCGCAGATCGCCCGCAAGGTGGCGCCCCGGCTGGGGCTGTCCAGGCGCGAGGCCGAGACGGTGGAATGGCTGGTGCGCCATCACCTGCTGATGTCGGACACGGCGCAGAAACGCGACATCGCCGATCCGCGCACGGTGCGCGATTTCGCCAAGGCGGTGCAGACGCGCGAGCGGCTCGACCTGCTGCTGCTGCTGACGGTCTGCGACATTCGCGGCGTGGGCCCCGGCACCTGGAACAACTGGAAGGCGTCGCTGCTGCGCGCGCTCTACCGCGAGACGCGGCAGGCCATGGAGGGCGGGCTCGAGGCGCTCAACCGCGAACAGCGCGGGACCGACGCCAAGCGCGCCCTGCGCGAGGTCCTGGCGGACTGGGATGCGAAAGACCTCAAGGTTGAGACCACGCGCCACTACCCGCCCTACTGGCAGGGCCTGCCCCTCTCGGCGCATGTGATCTTTGCGCGGCTGCTGCGCGACCTCGAGGATGACGCGATTGCCATCGACCTTGCCATCGACGCCGACCGCGATGCCACCCGCGCCTGTTTCGCGCTGGCCGATCATCCCGGGATCTTCTCCCGTCTCGCGGGGGCGCTGGCGCTGGCGGGGGCGAATGTGGTGGATGCGCGCACCTATACCTCGCGGGACGGGTTCGCCACGGCGGTGTTCTGGATCCAGGACGGCGACGGACACCCGTTCGAGGAGAGCCGCCTGCCGCGCCTGCGGCAGATGATCGAGAAGACGCTCAAGGGCGAGGTCGTCCCGCGCGAGGCGATCAAGTCGCGCGACAGGCTCAAGAAGCGCGAGCGCGCCTTCAAGGTGCCCACCCATGTCACCTTCGACAATGACGGATCGGAGATCTACACCATCATCGAGGTGGATACCCGCGACCGGCCCGGCCTGCTCTATGATCTCACCCGCACGCTGGCGGCGAACAATGTCTATATCGCCTCGGCGGTCATCGCCACCTTTGGCGAGCAGGTGGTCGATACCTTCTATGTGAAGGACATGTTCGGGCTGAAATTCCACTCCGAGGCCAAGCGCGCCGCGCTGGAGAAGAAGCTCCGCGCCGCCATCGACGAGGGGGCGCAACGCGCGAGCGGGTGACGCGGCAGCGCGCGTCTTTCGCCGGCTTTCGCTGAAAACCGCCCCTTTTCTCACCCGCCCCGGAAGTTATATAGAGAGGCCGAGAACACCCCGCGACCAAGGACCCGGAACCGACCGAACGCCATGCCCCAGACCGCGCGCCCCACCATGACAGGACCCGAGGACGGCGATAACGAGACATCGGTCGTCGTGAGGACCCGGACCAGGACGCAGCGCCCCCCGCTCTACAAGGTCCTGCTGCTCAATGACGATTACACGCCGATGGAATTCGTCGTGGCGGTGCTCGAGCGGTTTTTCGGCATGTCGCACGCGCAGGCCTTCGAGGTGATGCTGACCGTCCACAAGAAGGGCCTGGCCGTGGTCGGCGTGTTCAGCCACGAGATCGCCGAGACCAAGGTCGGGCAGGTGATGGATTTCGCCCGTCGCCACCAGCACCCGCTGCAATGCACCATGGAAAAGGAATGACATGGGCCTTGCCGATCGCCTGACGCTCGCCCTCGGGAGCGGGCACCTGAGCCTGCCCGAGGAGGGGCGCATCGCCGTGTTCGCGCCGCGCGCCGGCACGGACCTTTCGGCACTGCCGCGCGCGCGGGTGCAGGTGATCACCGGCTTCGCCCCCGATTTCGGGCATTTCACCGCACAGGGATATGACTGCGCCACGGAACCCGAGGGCCGCTATGGCGCGGCCATCGTCTGTCTGCCCCGCGCCAGACCGCTGGCGCAGGCGCTCATCGCGCGCGCCGCCGAGATGAGCGACGGGCCGGTGGTCGTGGACGGGGACAAGACCGACGGGATCGAATCGATGCTGCGCGCGCTGCGGGCGCGGGCCGAGACCGGGCTGCCCCTCTCCAAGGCGCATGGCAAGATCTTCGCGCTCGCGCCGGGGGCCGATCTCGCGGACTGGCAGAGCCCAGGCCCACAGGCGATCGCGGGGGGATTCGTGACCGCGCCAGGGGTGTTTTCCGCCGACGGGATCGACCCCGGCGCGAGGCTCCTCGGCGACAGCCTGCCCGCGAGCCTTGGCGCACATGTCATCGACCTGGGCGGCGGCTGGGGCTATCTCTCGGCGCGCGCGCTCGAACGTGCCGATATCGCCCGGCTCGATCTGGTGGAGGCGGAGCACGCCGCGCTCGACTGCGCGCGTCGCAATCTCGATGACGCCCGCGTGCATTGTCACTGGGCGGACGCCACCGCCTGGCAGCCCGGGACCCTCGCCGACACGGTGATCATGAACCCGCCCTTTCACACCGGGCGCGCCGCCGATCCCGCGCTCGGCCGCGCCTTCATCGCCGCCGCCGCCGGGATGCTCAGGCCCGCGGGGGCGCTCTGGATGGTGGCCAATCGCCACCTGCCCTACGAAACGGCGCTTGCGCAGCACTTCCGCCGCGTGACCGAGGCGGCGGGCGATGCGCGCTTCAAGATCCTCCATGCCAGCCATCCCTCTCGCCAGCGGCCCTGAACCGGCCTAATCTCGCGCGACGGATCAGCCAGAAAGGCCCGCCCATGTCCTTTTCCATCGCAGGCAAGACCGCCATCGTCACCGGCGCCGCCAACGGCATCGGCCTCGCCATCGGGCGACATTTCGCCGACAAGGGCGCGCGGGTGATGTTCGCGGACAAGGATGAAAAGCGCCTCAAGGAGGAACTTGGCAAGCTCACCGAGAGCGAGAATGTGCGCTTTTTCGCGGGCGACATGCGCGAGCGGCTGGCCCAGGCCAATCTCCTGTCGGCCACGCTCGACGCATTCGACCAGGTGGATATTCTCGTGAACGCCTGCCGCCAGGTGGTGCCCTCGGACCCCCTCAACCCCGACGATGACGGGGTCGAGATGCTGCTCCAGCAGAATCTGCTGACCGCGCTGCGCATGAGCCAGCTTGTCGCGCGGCGCATGATCAAGCAGGCCGAGGGCGTGCAGGAGGGCACGGCGGGCACCATTGTCAACCTCTCCTCGATCGCCGCGCGGCGCACGCATCCCGACCTTCTGGCCTATTCCATCGCCTCTGCTGCGCTCGACCAGATGACGCGCAGCCTTGCCGTGGCGCTCGCGCCGCACCGCATCCGCGTCAATGCCGTGGCCTTCGGTTCGGTGATGAGCGCCTCGCTCAAGGATACGCTGCGCACGCATGGCGATTATCGCGAGGATATCGAATGCCACACGCCGCTCGGGCGCATCGCCTCGGCGACCGAGCTGGCCGAGGCCGTGCAATACCTCGCCTGCGATGCCTCGGCCTTCATGACCGGGCAGATCATGACCATGGATGGCGGGCGCACCCTGCTCGATCCGGTCGCCGCGCCGGCGCATTGAAGGAATGCCCATGTCCGAGGATTTCACCGACCGCAAGACGCGCGCCAGCGCCTGGTTCCGCAGCCTGCGCGACGAGATCGTGGCGGCCTTCGAGGCGCTCGAGGACAGCCACGCGCAAGGGCCGCTCGCCGATCAGCCCCCGGGCCGCTTCGAGGTGAGCGAGACAAGCCGCGCGAGCGAGGATGGATCGGACGCGGGCGGCGGGCTGATGAGCGTGATGCGGGGGGGCCGCGTCTTCGAGAAGGTGGGCGTCAATGTGTCGGAGGTCCACGGCCATCTTGGCGAGGCGGCACAGCGCGCCATGGCCGCGCGCGGCGTCCCCGGCATGGCGGATGATCCGCGCTTCTGGGCCGCCGGCATCAGCCTTGTCGCGCATATGCAGAACCCGCATTGCCCCGCCGTGCACATGAACACCCGCATGTTCTGGACGCCGCACGCCTGGTGGTTTGGTGGCGGATCGGATCTCAACCCCTGCATCGAATATGCCGAGGACACCGCGCATTTTCATGGCCAACAAAAGGCCCATCTCGATCCGCACGGGGCCGATCTCTATCCCCGGTTCAAGGCCTGGGCGGATGAATATTTCTACATCCCCCACAGGCATCGGGCACGCGGCGTGGGCGGTATCTTCATGGATGATCGCAACAGCGGCGACTGGGAGGCCGATTTCGCGCTCACGCAGGATATCGGCCGCGCCTTTCTCCCCGCCTTTCTGCCGCTGATCGAACGCCGCCGCGTGCAGCCCTTCACCGAAGCGGACCGCGACACGCAGCTTGTCCATCGCGGGCTCTACGCCGAATACAATCTCGTCTATGATCGCGGCACGAAATTCGGGCTGGCCACCGGCCATGACGCGAACGCCGTGCTGATGAGCCTGCCGCCGCTGGCGAAATGGGTGTGACGGCGGAACGGCGTCTGCCGCGCGGCGCGTGATCACGATTTTTTGCCGCATTGCAGCAATCAGCGCGCAAAACTGTCCCGGATCGGCGCAAAACCGCGCCATATCGGTCTCATCTTCAGGAAAACGCGCCACCCGCGCTTGAACCGGGCGGTGTTCCGGGTCTAAGCCGCGCCCGAAACCGTGCGCTGGCACGTCCCGCATTTCAAGAGAGCAACCGAAGGTTCCCATGCAGTCCCCCAATCTCGCCCCCGTCCCCGAACTCTATGTGTCCTACGAGAGCGCGCAGAAGCTCAAGCTGGAGGCGGCAGAGCTCACCAGCTGGGATCTGACCCCCCGCCAGATCTGCGATCTGGAACTCTTGATGAATGGCGGGTTCAACCCGCTCAAGGGCTTTCTCTCGGAGGCCGATTACGATTCGGTGGTGGAAAAGATGCGCCTCGCCGATGGCACGCTCTGGCCGATGCCCATCACCCTCGATGTGAGCGAGAAATTCGCCGAAGGGATCGAGATCGGCCAGGATATCGCGCTGCGCGACCAGGAGGGCGTGATCCTCGCCACGATGACCGTGACGGATCGCTGGAGCCCGGACAAGGCGCGCGAGGCGGCGAAGGTGTTTGGCGCCGATGATGTCGCCCATCCGGCGGTGAACTACCTGCACAACACGGCCGGAAAGGTCTATCTCGGCGGTCCCGTCACCGGCATCCAGCAGCCGGTGCACTATGATTTCAAGGCCCGCCGCGACACGCCCAACGAATTGCGCGCGCTCTTTCGCAAACTCGGCTGGCGGCGCGTCGTGGCCTTCCAGACACGCAACCCGCTGCACCGCGCGCATCAGGAACTGACCTTCCGCGCCGCGCGCGAGGCGCAGGCCAACCTGCTCATCCACCCCGTGGTCGGCATGACCAAGCCGGGGGATGTGGACCACTTCACCCGTGTGCGCTGCTATGAGGCGGTGCTCGACAAATACCCCGCCGCCACCACCACGATGAGCCTGCTCAACCTGGCGATGCGCATGGCCGGCCCGCGCGAGGCGGTCTGGCATGGCCTCATCCGCAAGAACCACGGCTGCACCCATTTCATCGTCGGGCGCGATCACGCGGGCCCCGGCAAGAACAGCCAGGGCGAGGATTTCTATGGCCCCTACGACGCGCAGGAGCTGTTCAAGCAGTATCAGGACGAGATCGGCCTTGAGATGGTCGATTTCAAGCACATGGTCTATGTGCAGGAAAAGGCACAGTATTATCCCGTCTCGGAGGTGCCCGAAGGGGCGACCGTGCTTGACATTTCGGGCACAGAACTGCGCCGCCGTCTGGCCGAGGGGCTGGAGATCCCCGAATGGTTCTCCTTTCCCGAGGTGGTGGCGGAACTGCGCCGCACCCGTCCGCCGCGCTCGCAGCAGGGCTTTACCGTGTTCTTCACCGGCTTTTCCGGCTCGGGCAAATCGACCATCGCCAACGCGCTCATGGTCAAGCTGATGGAGATGGGCGGGCGTCCGGTCACGCTGCTTGACGGCGACATCGTGCGCAAGAACCTGTCGAGCGAACTGGGCTTCTCCAAGGAGCACCGCGACCTGAACATCCGCCGCATCGGCTATGTCGCCTCCGAGATCACCAAGAATGGCGGCATCGCGATCTGCGCGCCGATCGCGCCCTATGCCAGCACCCGCCGCGCGGTGCGCGAGGATGTCGAGCAATACGGCGCCTTCGTCGAGGTCCATGTCGCCACCTCCATCGAGGAATGCGAGCGGCGTGACCGCAAGGGCCTCTACAAGCTGGCGCGCGAAGGCAAGATCAAGGAATTCACCGGGATTTCCGATCCCTATGACGTGCCGGAAAACCCCGAACTGCGCCTCGATACCGAGAATGTGGACGTGGACAACTGCGCCCATCAGGTGATCCTGAAGCTCGAACAGATGGGCCTCATCGCGGGCTGATCCTTGCCCCGACATCTCCCGCCCGGCGGCCCCGCCGGGCGGGGGATGTCGGCCCCGTCGCACGCGCTCCGGCGGGTTTCGACAGGGGTTGCGCCTTCCCGACATCTGCGCCAGGCCTCTGAGATGCGCCTCTTTCTGCTGACCGCCCTCACCATGATCGCCTTCGCCGCCAATTCGGTGCTGAACCGGATGGCGCTTGCGGGCGGGACGATCGACGCCACCAGCTTTGGCACGATCCGCCTCGTCGCGGGGGCGGGGATGCTCGGCCTGCTCTGCCTTGGCCTGCGCGGCGGGCTGCGCCTCGGCGGTGCGGGGCGGGTGGCGGGCGTCGGCGCGCTGCTCCTCTATATCTACGGGTTTTCGGGGGCCTATACCGCGCTCGATGCGGGGCTTGGCGCGCTCATCCTCTTCGGCGTGGTGCAAATCACCATGTTCGCAGGCAGCCTCATCGCGCGCGAAGCCATTCCGCCGCGCCGCGCGCTCGGGGCGGCGCTGGCCTTCGCGGGGCTTGTCTGGCTGCTCTGGCCCGGCGCGGGGCCGCAGGTCAGCGTGCTCCACGGGCTGATGATGGCGGCGGCGGGGCTCGGCTGGGGGATCTATTCGCTCGCAGGCCGCAAGAGCACCGACGCGCTTCAGGGGACGGCGGCGAATTTCCTGCTCGCAGCCCCCCTGGGCCTCTTGCTGGGCCTCCTGATCCCGGCCAGCGGCGGCGTGCGCCTGGGCGCGGAGGGGATTGCGCTTGCCGTGCTCTCCGGGGCCGTCACCTCGGGGCTGGGCTATGCGCTCTGGTATCGCGTGCTGCCGGACCTGCCCGCCTCGAGCGCGGCGGTGGCGCAACTGAGCGTGCCGGTGATTGCCATGGCGGGTGGCGTTCTGCTGCTTGGCGAGACGCTCGGCCTGCCGCTGATCATCGCGGGGGCGGTGGTTCTGGGCGGCGTCGCGCTCTCGGTCGTGCCGGTCAGGGGCCGACGATAGGCTCCAGCGGATCATAGCCCATGCCGCGCCTGAAGGCTGCCGCGCCGAGGCTTGCCGGTTTCACCCGCAGCGATGCCAGTTCTTCCTCGCTTACCCAGCGGCGGCGCGTCACCACGCCTTCGGGATCGCGCCAGTCGTCGCGCAGCACACCGCCAACAAGCCGACAGCGAAAGAACACCTCGACCTGATGAAAGCCGCCTTCCGGCGCGTGAAACTCGTTCACGAGGCAGGGCGGGCCGACCTTTATGTGCAGCCCGGTTTCCTCATGCACCTCGCGCATGAGATTCTCGGGCAAGGAGGCATGGGCCACCACCCCGCCGCCGGGCGCGCACCAGAGTGTGCTCTCCACCCCGGCATAGGCATTGACCAGCAAAAGCCGCCCATCCTCGACGATCACCGCACGCACGGCCAATCGCGGCGACATTTCAGGTGCCTGCGCCGGTCACGCGGTTGACATGGCCCATCTTGCGCCCCTCGCGGACCTCGGCCTTGCCGTAGAGATTGAGCGATGCGCGCGGGTCGCGCATCAACTCGGGCAGCCGGTCCATATCCGAGCCGATGAGGTTCTCCATCACCACATCCGAGTGGCGCGCCCCGTCGCCCAGCGGCCAGCCCGCCACCGCGCGGATATGCTGCTCGAACTGGTCGATGGCACAGCCCGCCTGCGTCCAGTGGCCGGAATTGTGCACGCGCGGCGCGATCTCGTTGACGATGAGACCGGCGGGCGTCACGAAAAGCTCCACCCCCATCACGCCCACATAGCCCAGCGCATTGAGGATCCTGCCCGCCAGCAGCACCGCATCGGCGCGCTGCGCGGCACTGAGCCGCGCAGGCACCGTGGTGCTGCGCAATATGCCGCCCTCATGCACGTTCTCGCCGGGATCATAGCAGGCCACCTCGCCCGAGAGGCCGCGCGCCGCGATGACCGAGACCTCGTGCGAGAAGTCGATGAACCCCTCGTAGATCGCGGGGTGCCCGTTCATCGCGGCCAGCGCCGCCCCGGCCTCCTCGGGCGCATTGATGCGCGCCTGCCCCTTGCCGTCATAGCCCAGCCGCCGGGTCTTGAGGAGGCCGGGCGTGCCGATATCGGCCAGCGCCTCGGCGAGGTCGTCGGCGTCATCGACGGCGGCGAAGGGCGCGGTGGTCAGGCCGATATCGCTGAGGAACGCCTTTTCCACCAGCCGGTCCTGGCTCGCCTTGAGGGCGCGGCGCCCCGGGCGCACAGGGGCCAGCCCCTCGAGCAGGTCGAGCGCCTCGGCGGGGATGTTCTCGAATTCGTAGGTGATCACATCGACGCTCTCGCCAAAGCGCGTAAGCGCCGCCGCGTCGTCATAGCCGGCCTTGATATGGGCCTGGCTGACATGGCTCGCGGGGCAATCGGCGGCGGGCTCGTAGATGCAGGTCTTGAAGCCGAGACGGGAGGCTGCAACCGAGAGCATCCGCCCAAGCTGACCGCCGCCGAGGATGCCGATGGTCGCACCCGGAGACAGGAAATCACTCATCGCGCGGCTCCTCCGGGATCGAGGCCGAGAGCGCCGCGCGCCACGCGTCGAGCCGTTCGGCCAGCGCCGCATCGGAATTGGCGAGGATCGCCGCCGCCAGCAGCCCGGCATTCGCGGCCCCCGCCGCCCCGATCGCCATCGTGGCCACCGGGAAGCCGCGCGGCATCTGCACGATGGAATAGAGGCTGTCCACGCCCGAGAGCGCGCGCGTCTGCACCGGCACGCCGATGACCGGCACGCGCGTCTTGGACGCCATCATGCCCGGCAGATGCGCCGCCCCGCCCGCGCCCGCGATGATCACCTGAAGGCCCCGCGCCACCGCGCTGCGGCCGTAATCCCAGAGCCGATCGGGCGTGCGATGCGCCGAGACGATGCGCGCCTCATAGGCCACGCCCAGCTCATCGAGCACCATTGCCGCCTCGCGCATGGTGGGCCAGTCCGACTGGCTGCCCATGATGATGCCCACCTTCACGCCTGTCATGCCGCGCCCCTCTCTTTGGAGCGCGCACTATACGCATCACGGGCGGCTACGCAATGATGTCGGGATAGAGACGATCCTCGATCCGCGCGATCATGTCGCGCAGCCAGAGCTTCTTCTTCTTGAGGCGTTGCAGTGTCAGCTGATCGGCGGTGCCGCGATCCTGAAGCGCGCGGATCGCCTCGTCGAGATCGCGATGCTCGCGGCGGAACTCCTCGAGCTCCACTTGCAGCACCTCTTCGGTCTTCATGGACAGATCGCCAAGGGCATTCATGGTCAGCGATTCCCCCGAAAATACCGCGAAAAACGATCCTAGCGGGTTTTCCCGGGCCGGCAAGGCCCTTGCAAGGCTCCGGCCCGCGCCCCATATCTGCCCTGCCGGGCCGCCTTTCAAGGGGTTCGGGTGCAAGACGGTCGCTTACCTGCAAGGACGTGTCATGACAAAACCTACCCTGGGATCGCATCCCTACCTGCTGGGCTTCGAGCAACTCGAACGGATGCTCGAGCGCAGCGCAAAATCCGGCAACGAGGGCTATCCGCCCTTCAACATCGAACAGACCTCGCCCAATTCCTACCGCATCACGCTCGCCGTGGCGGGCTTTGCCGAGGACGATCTGGCGATCACCGTCGAGGACCGGCAACTGGTCATTCGCGGCCGGCAGTCCGAGGCAGACGAGGGCCGCGTCTTTCTCCATCGCGGCATCGCGGCGCGACAGTTCCAGCGCTCCTTCGTGCTGGCCGACGGGGTCGAGGTCGGCGAGGCGGTGATGGAAAACGGTCTGCTGCATGTCGATCTGCGGCGGATCGAGCCGGAGCCGGTGGTGCAACGGATCACGATCAACAAGGGGTAAACGGTCATGGATGTGAAATACGACTTCGGAACGATGAACGGGCGGCCCATCGTCTATGTGCGCCCGGTCAAGGTGGACGACCTGCCCGAGGAGGTGCGCGCACAATTGGGCGGCGTTGATACGCTCTACGCGGTGCATTCGATCGAGGGCGAGCGCCTCGCGCTGGTGCGCGACCGCAAGATGGCCTTCTTTCTCGCGCGCCAGAACGACATGGAGCCGGTGACGGTCCACTGACCGCCGCCGCCCCCGGGATCAGATCAGCGCAACGATGCGCGCAAGCCCGCCACTGCCGCGACAGGAAAGCCGCGCCGCGACAGCATCCGGTCCCTGACCGCGTTCACGATACGCACATCACACATCACCTGTTTCCGGTTTCTGGACGATATCGGGTGCCGCGTGACCTGATTCTGCGCTAGACACAGCCCCGGAACGGTTCGTCACCCTGACCGAAAGGACGATGATGGTCGCGCTGCTGCGTCTGGTGATCTTCGGGCTGATCGTGCTCACCGGGGTCTATCTGGCCCTGTTGTGGCATTTGTGTGCCCGACACCGCGCACGCATGGCGCGCGACTGGCAAGAGGCCGGACGCCCCGGCGACCGCGACGCCTATATCGCCGAGGGCATGGCACAATACGAACCCCGGCTGCGGCGCAGGCTGTTGTGGCTGGTCTATATCCTGCCGGTGACGGCGATCGGGCTGCTCATATGGCTCACGAATTTCAACTGAAGGGACCGGCACCATGGTCTATGTGAAATGGGGATTGCGGATCGTCTTCTGGGGGGCGATCGTCGCCTTCCTGCACTACACGCTGCCACAGCACGACATCGTGCGCATTACCGACACCTATGAAAAGCGCGTCAATCCGGGCGAGAACGCGCTCTTCTGGTCGAATGCCAATACCGGCGAGAATGTCGCCGCCACCGAGCGCGACGTGTTCTTCATCCAGACCTTTCGCGCCAACGGCCGCCCGATGATCTATCGCAACGAGGATACCGGCTGGGGCTGGCCACCCTATTTCAAGTTCAACGCCTCGAACCTGCAGGCCCAGGCCTCGGACCTGATATCCAAACGCGCCGCAGAAGCCGCGCAATGGGTGGCGATCCGCCATTACGGCTGGCGCAACGAATTCCTGTCCATCTATCCCAACGCGGTCGCGATCCGGCCCGTGGACGGCCCCGACGCGCGCATCATCCCGTGGTTCAACATCCTGCTGTTCACCGGGCTGGCCGCGCTTTTCTGGGCGATCCGCGTGCGCTGGAAGCGGTTCCGCGACAGGCGGCGCGCGCCCGAGCGGGATGAATGGGGCGAGGACACCGCCTGAACGCCGGGGCGCGCCTCAGGACGCGCCCTTGGCAAAAACCGTGCGCCCGAGCCGCGCCGCCCCCTCGCCCAGGCCATAGGGCGGGTTCACCACGAAAAGCCCCGAGCCCACCATCCGGTGACCCGCGCGCACCGGCGCGAAATGCACCTCGTGGCACAGCGCGCCAGGAAACCGCGCAACGAGGCGGTCGCGCATGGCCACATGCAGCCCCGCAATCAGGATCGGATACCAGAGCACGAGGATGCCCACGTTCCACTTGCGCGCCAGCCGCCCGAAATGCTCCGGGATCGCGTCATATTCGGCCTTCACCTCATAGCTCGGATCGGCCAGCAACAGCCCCCGGCGCGGGGTGGGCGGGCAGAGCGCATGTGCCATGGCAAACCCGTCCTGCTGCCGGATGGTTGCGGGATACCCTGCCAGATTCTGCACAAGCCGCGCGTTCTCGCCCGGGTGCAGCTCCGCCAGATGCAGCCGGTCGGCGGGCCGCAGCATCCGCGCGGCGATCAGCGGCGAGCCGGGATAGGCCTGCGCCCCGTGCTGCGCGCGCGTCTCGGTCAGGACGCGGCGATAGGGGTGATCCTCGGGCAGCCGCGCCTCGAGCCGCCCGATGCCCGCCTGCGCCTCGCCGGTCTTGAGCGCCGCCGCATCGCCCAGATCATAGAGCCCGCGCCCGGCATGGGTCTCGATATAGCTGAGCGGCTTGTCCTTGGCGGTCAGATAGTCGAGCATCCACGCCAGCACGGCGTGTTTGTGGACATCGGCAGGGTTGCCCGCGTGATAGTGGTGCTGATAGCTGAGCATGACCCCCGGTAGCAGGTGCCGGGGACCTGGAAAAGACGGCAGGGAGGGGTGGCGATGATCTTTGCGGACGGCATGGCGCGGCTGGGGACGGAATCGGCCTTTACCGTGCTGGCGCGCGCGCAGGCGCTGGCAGCCGAGGGGCGCGACATCATCAATCTCGGGATCGGCCAGCCCGATTTCCCGACGCCCCCGCATATCGTCGAGGCCGGGATCCGCGCGCTGCGCGATGGCCATCACGGCTATACCCCCGCCAATGGCATTCCCGCCCTGCGCGAGGCGGTGGCCGCCGATCTGCACCGCCGTCACGGGGTCGAGGTCAATCCCGATCACGTCATCGTCGTGCCGGGGGGCAAGCCCACGATGTTCTTTGCCGTGCTGATGTTCGGGCAGCCGGGGGCCGAGATCATGTATCCCGATCCCGGCTTTCCGATCTACGAATCGGTGATCCGCTATTCCGGGGCCACCCCGGTGCCGATCCGCCTGCGCGAGGAGACGGGCTTTGCCTTCGAGGCCGAGGCGGTGCTGGCGCAGATCACACCCGCCACACGGCTCATCATCCTCAACAGCCCCGCCAATCCCACCGGCGGCGTGACGCCGCGCGCAGAGGTGGACCGGCTGGTGGCGGGGCTGGCCGATCATCCGCAGGTGGCGGTGCTCTCGGACGAGATCTATTCCAACATGCTCTATGACGGGCGGTCCCATGTGTCGCTTCTGCAATACCCGGAGATCCGCGACCGGCTCATCATGCTCGACGGCTGGTCCAAGACCTATGCCATGACCGGCTGGCGGCTGGGCTATGCGGTCTGGCCCGAGGCGGCGGTGGCGCACGCGACGCGGCTCTGCATCAACGATCATTCCTGCGTCAACGCGGCGGCGCAATATGCGGGGCTTGCCGCGCTCACCGGGCCGCAGGACGCGGTGGCCGAGATGATGGCGGCGTTCGACGCGCGGCGGCGGCTGATCGTGGCGGCGCTCAACGATCTGCCGGGGGTGCGCTGCACCGATCCGGGCGGGGCCTTTTACGCCTTCCCCAATATCGAGGGCACCGGCATGACCGCGATGGCGGCGCAGAACCGCCTTCTGGACGAGGCCGGGGTGGCGACCATCGCGGGCACGTCCTTTGGTGCGGGCGGCGAGGGGTTCCTGCGGTTTTCCTACGCCAATTCCGCCGAGAATATCACCCGCGCCATCGAGCGGATCCGCGCGGCGCTCTGACGCGGCCCCGCGCCCCGGCGAGGCACCCGTTTGCGGCCGGAAACATTGGAGGCGAGTGGGGGAATCGAACCCCCGTACACGGATTTGCAATCCGCTGCGTCACCACTCCGCCAACTCGCCCCAAGTGGTGCGTGTCGATACCGCATCGCGCGCGGCGCTGCAAGCGGTTCCCGGGGCGTCTTCGCCCTGGCTGCGCGCACGCGCGCGCGCGCCGGGGATATCCTGCGCCCCGCGCGGCCGCTCAGGCGTAATCTTCCAGCGGCGGGCAGGTGCAGACAAGGTGGCGGTCGCCATAGGCATTGTCCACCCGGTTGACCGGCGGCCAGTATTTGTCCACGCGGAAGGCGCCAGGAGGGAAACAGCCCTGTTCGCGCGTATAGGGACGGTCCCAGTCGCGCACGAGGTCCTCCATCGTGTGCGGCGCGTTCCTGAGCGGGTTGTTCTGCGCGTCGATGCGGCCCTCCTCGATGGCGCGGATCTCCTCGCGGATGGCCAGCATCGCGTCGCAAAAGCGGTCAAGCTCGGCGCGGGTCTCGCTTTCGGTGGGTTCCACCATGAGCGTTCCCGCCACCGGCCAGCTCATCGTCGGCGCGTGAAAGCCGCAGTCGATCAGGCGCTTGGCGATGTCATCGACAGTGACGCCCGCACTCTCGGCGAAGGGGCGCACGTCGAGGATGCATTCATGCGCCACCCGGCCATTGCGTCCCTTGAAGAGCACCTCATAGGCCCCTTCGAGCCGCTTCGCGATGTAATTGGCGTTGAGGATCGCCACCTTGGTCGCCTGCGTGAGGCCCGCCCCCCCCATCATCAGGCAATAGGCCCATGAAATCGGCAGGAGCGAGGGCGAACCATGGGGCGCGGCGCTGACCGGCCCCTCGGTGCCGCCGGTCTCGGGATGACCGGGCAGGTGCGGCACCAGATGTGCCTTGACCCCGATGGGCCCCATGCCCGGACCACCGCCGCCATGCGGGATGCAGAAGGTCTTGTGCAGGTTGAGATGGCTCACATCCCCGCCCAGATCGCCGGGCCGCGCGAGGCCCACCATGGCGTTCATGTTGGCGCCGTCGATATAGACCTGCCCGCCATGCTGATGCGTGATCTCGCAGACCTCGCGCACCGTCTCCTCGAACACGCCATGGGTGGACGGGTAGGTGATCATGCAGGCGGCCAGGTTGGCGGCGTGTTTCTCGGCCTTGGCGCGGAAATCCTCCACGTCGATATCGCCATTGGCGGCGGATTTGACCACCACCACATCCCAGCCCACCATCTGCGCGCTCGCGGGGTTCGTGCCATGCGCGCTGACCGGGATCAGGCACACCTTGCGATGCGCCTCGCCCCGCGCGCGGTGATACGCGGCAATCGTCAGCAGGCCCGCATATTCCCCCTGCGCGCCCGAATTGGGCTGCATGGAGATCGCGGCATAGCCGGTGATGTCGCACAGCATGGCCGACAGATCGTCGATCATCTCCTTGTAGCCGAGCGCCTGGTCGGCCGGCACGAACGGGTGCAGCTGCGCGAATTCGGGCCAGCTTATCGGCATCATCTCGGCGGCGGCGTTGAGCTTCATCGTGCATGAGCCGAGCGGAATCATCGCCCGGTCGAGCGCCAGATCGCGGTCGGCCAGCCGACGCATGTAGCGCATCATCTCGGTCTCGGCCCGGTTCATGTGAAAGATCGGATGGGTGAAATAGGCGCTCTCCCGCAGGAGCGCCTCGGGCAGGCGGTATTCCGGCGTGAAATCGTGATCCTCCATGACGATGCCAAAGGCGCGCCAGACCGCCTCGATGGTGCTGCTGCGGGTGCACTCGTCGAGGGTGATGCCGATCCCCGTCTCGCCCACGCGACGCAGGTTCACCCCCTCGCGCACCGCCGCCTGCAACACGCCCCGCTGCAAGAGGCCCACATCGACGGTGATCGTGTCGAAGAACACCTTCGGCGCGACCCGGAACCCCGCCGCCTCCAGCCCGCGGGCCAGCCGCACAGTCTTGCGGTGGATGCGCTGCGCGATGGCCTTGAGGCCCTCGGGGCCGTGAAACACCGCATACATCGACGCCATCACCGCCAGGAGCGCCTGCGCGGTGCAGATATTCGAGGTCGCCTTCTCGCGGCGGATATGCTGCTCGCGGGTCTGAAGGCTGAGGCGATAGGCGCGATTGCCGTGGCTGTCGATCGACACGCCCACGATCCGGCCCGGCATCGCCCGCTTGTGGGCGTCGCGGCAGGCCATGTAGGCCGCGTGCGGCCCGCCATAGCCCATCGGCACGCCAAAGCGCTGCGTGCTGCCCACGGCGATATCCGCGCCCATCGCCCCCGGCTCCTTCAACAGCGTGAGCGCGAGCGGATCGGCGATCACGATACCGATGGCGTCCTGCGCGTGAAGGGCAGCCATCGCATCGGTGAAATCGCGCAGCTGCCCATGCGTGCCCGGATACTGGAAGATCGCGCCAAAGACCCGGTCCGCCTCGAGCGCCTCGGGCGCGCCGACGATCACCTCGATATCGAGCGGCGCCGCGCGGGTCTTCATCACCGCGATGTTCTGCGGGTGACAGTTCTCGTCGATGAAAAAGGCGCGCGCCTTCGACCGGGCGACACGCCGCGCCATGGTCATCGCCTCGGCCGCCGCCGTCGCCTCGTCCAGAAGCGAGGCATTGGCGATATCGAGCCCCGTGAGATCGCATACCATGGTCTGGAAATTCAGCAGCGCCTCGAGCCGCCCCTGGCTGATCTCCGGCTGGTAGGGGGTATAGGCGGTATACCATGCCGGGTTCTCGAGGATGTTGCGCTGAATCGCCGGCGGCGTCACCGTGCCGTGATAGCCCTGACCGATGAGCGAGGTCAGCACCCGGTTGCGCGATGCGACCGCCTTCATCTGGTGCAGCATCTCGTGCTCGGACCGCGGCTTGCCGAAATCGAGCGGCGCGGCCTGCCGGATCGATTTCGGCACCGTCTCGTCGATGAGCTGGTCGAGGCTCTCGACGCCCAGCACCTCGAACATCGCGGCCATCTCGCTGGGCGAGGGGCCGATATGGCGGCGGTTGGCGAAATCATAGGGCAGATATTCGGTGGCCTTGAAGGGCATCGCTCTCTCCTCGACACAGGGCTCTGCGGCGCGGGGTGTGCGCCGTGCTTCATCTTTCCGGAAATACTCCCGCCGGAGGCTCCCCCGGCGGGATCCGGGATCACCCGACAAGGGCCTTGTAGGCGGCCTCGTCCAGGTATTCGTCCATCTGGGCCGGGTCCACGGGCCGCATCCTGAAGAACCAGGCCGCCCCCATCGGATCCTCATTGACCTTGCCGGGCTCCTCGGCCAGCGCCGCGTTCACCTCGACGATCTCGCCGTCGAGCGGCGCGAGGATGTCCGAGGCGGCCTTGACGCTCTCGATCACCACGATCTCGTCCCCCTTGGCGACGCGCGCCCCGACCTCGGGCAGCTCGACATAGACCACGTCGCCCAGTTGCTCGGCGGCGTGTTCGGTGATGCCGACAACGACCAGATCGCCCTCGGCGCGCAGCCATTCGTGTTCTTCGGTGAATTTCATTGCTGGAAGCTCCCTGATGGTCAGCGTTTGAAACGGGCGGGGACAAAGGGCAGCGCGCTGACCGTCACCGGCAGGCGCCTGGCGCGCACTTCCCCATAGAGCGTGGTGCCGGGCACGGCGAGCCGGGCAGGCACATAGCCCATCGCGACCGGCCCCCCGATCGTCGGGCCGAACCCCCCCGAGGTGATCAGGCCCAGGGCCTCGCCGCCTTCGGCCCCGGCAAGAAGCGGCGTGCCCTCGCGCATCGGCGCGCGCCCCTCGGGCCGGAGCCCCACGCGCATGCGCGGCGCCCCCCCGGCGAGTTCGGCGAGGATCCGCGCAGCCCCCGGAAATCCGCCCGCGCGCGCCCCGCCCGCGCGGCGCACCTTCTGGATGGCCCAGCCCAGCCCCGCCTCGACCGGCGTCGTCGTGGTGTCGATGTCATGGCCGTAGAGGCAAAGCCCCGCCTCGAGCCGCAGACTGTCGCGCGCGCCAAGCCCGACGGGCGCCACCTCCTCATGCGTCAGCAGCGCGCGAGCCAGCGCCTCCGCCTGCCCCTCGGCCACCGAAATCTCGAACCCGTCCTCGCCAGTATAGCCCGAGCGCGAAATCCGGAGTTCTCCGAAATCCGAACCGAACACCCCCACATCCATGAAGCGCATCGCCGCCACGCCCGGCACCAGCGCAGCCAGCACCGCCTCGGCCGCCGGACCTTGCAGCGCCAGCAGCGCACGGTCGGTGATCTCCTCGACCGTGACACCGGGCAGCCCCGCGCGCATATGCGCGATGTCCCCGGACTTGCAGGCGGCGTTGACCACCACGAACATGTGATCGCCGTAATTGGCAAGCATCAGGTCATCGAGGATGCCGCCCGCCTCATTCGTGAAGACCCCGTAGCGCTGCCGCCCCTCGCCCAGCCCCAGCAGATCGACCGGCACGAGCGCCTCCATCGCCTGCGCCACCGCGCGGTAGCCGCCCGGCGCGCGCAGGATCACCTGGCCCATATGGCTCACATCGAAAAGCCCGGCCTTCTCGCGGCAATGCAGGTGCTCCTTGAGCACCCCCATGGGATATTGCACCGGCATGTCATAGCCCGCGAAGGGCACCATTCTCGCCCCGAGCTCACGGTGCAGCGCATTGAGCGGTGTTACGTTCAAGTCGGTCAACGGACCCTCCCCATTCCCCGGGCCGGACCGTGTCACGATCGCACCGGCACCGATTCCGCACAGGCCCGCACGGCCCGCGCCACGATGCCCCCTCTGTCCCTTGGCCTGAGATCGTTATCCCGTCGGCGCCCCGCGTGCGGGGTCTCTCCAGAGTGTCTTGACCGGCAGGTCCTTGCGCCTGAGAGTTTCCGGGGCGGTTGCTCCTTCGGCACCGGCACGCAGCCGGTTCTCCCTGTCCGATTGGTCCAGACGCTAATATGCCCCGCGCCCGTGATCAAGCCCGTTTGAGGCAGGGCGGCGCGGAAAAGAGCGCGACCAGCGTCTCGTTCTCGCAGACCAGGGAATCGAGCGTGACATCGTCGAGCCGCGCATAGAACGCCTCGACCGCATCCGAGAGCGCCGCGCGCAACCGGCAGCCGGCGGTCAGCGGACAGGTATTGTCCACATCGGCGAAACATTCCGCCACCGGCACGTTCTCCTCCAGCTTGCGGAAGACCTCGCCCACCGAGATATCGGCCATCGGCCGGCCCAGCGTCACGCCGCCGGTGCGCCCGCGCTGCGTGCGCAGAAATCCCAGCTGCCCCAGCCGGTTGATGATCTGCGCCAGGTGGCTCTCGGAGGCATTGCAGCGCTCGGCAATCTCGGACTTGGTCACGAGCCGATCGCGGTTGATCGCGCAGAACATCAGCAACCGGATGGCGATATTGGTTCTCTTGGTGATCCGCATGGGGCTCGCTCGCGCTGGAAACCCGTCAATTCTGGACCAGTCGCGCGCACGGGCCTTGATGCAGGTCAAGTCAGGAAGGAAAAGCTCGGCCCGAAATGCATTTTACGCCACGCGACCCCGAGAAAATTCGCGAATTTTCTCGGGGTGAAATTTTTTCGGAGGAAAAATTTCCGCGCCCGGCCGTGCGGGGCGCGCTATGCCTTCGCGCGGATCACCTGGAGGAGGGGGAGGACGCGCGCCATGTCCGGGCCCTGCGCCCGGCCGGTCAGCGCCTTGCGCAGCGGCATGAACAGCGCCTTGCCCTTGCGCCCGGTGGCCTCCCTGACGACGGCGGTCCACTTGTCCCAGGTCTCGCGGTCATGCGGCCCCTCGGGCAGCAACGCCAGCGCCTCGGCGACAAACGCCCGGTCCTCATCCGCGATCACCGGCTCGGCGCCGTCGCGAAAAATCCGCCACCAGCCCTCGAGATCGTGCAGCGTGGTGATATTCTCGCGCGTGGCCTCCCAGAAGTCAGGGGCGATCTCCTCGGGCACGCCGAGCGCCAGGATCGTGTCCGCCACCGCCTCGAAGGGACGCGCGGCGAGCACGCGCGCGCTCAGCGGCACGAGATCGGCCTCGTCGAATTTCGTCGGTGCCGCGCCAAAGCGTTCGATGTCGAACCCCTCGATCAGCTCCGCCATGTCGCTGCGCAACTCCACCGGATCGCTTGATCCGAGCCGCGCCATCAGCGACAGGAGCGCCATCGGCTCCACCCCGCGCGCGCGCAGGTCGCGCAAGGAGAGCGCGCCGAGCCGCTTCGAGAGCGCCTCGCCCTGCGGCCCGGTGAGCAGCGAATGATGGGCAAAGCGCGGCACCACGCCGCCCAGCGCCTCGATGATCTGGATCTGCGTGGCGGTGTTGGTGACGTGATCGGCACCGCGCACGATGTCGGTGACGCCCATCTCGATATCATCGACCACCGAGGCGAAGGTATAGAGCACCTGCCCGTCGGTGCGGATCAGCACCGGGTCCGACACGCTCGCCGCGTCGATGGAGATCGGCCCGAGGATCCCGTCGCGCCATTCAATGCGCTGATGATCGAGCAGGAAGCGCCAGACGCCCGCGCCCCGCTCGGCGCGCAGCCGCGCGCGCTCCTCCTCCGACAGCGCCAGCGCCGCGCGGTCATAGACCGGCGGGCGGCCCATGTTGAGCTGTTTCTTGCGCTTCAGATCCAGCTCCGTCGGGGTCTCGAACGCCTCGTAGAGGCGTCCCATGCCCCGCAGCCGCTCCGCCGCCTCGCCGTAACGCTCAAGCCGCAGCGATTGCCGCTCCACCCGGTCCCAGTGCAGGCCGAGCCAGTCGAGATCCTCCTTGATCGCGTCCACATACTCTTCCCTGGAGCGTTCCGGGTCGGTATCGTCGATGCGCAGGATGAACGTGCCGCCCGCCTTGCGCGCAATGAGCCAGTTCATCAGCGCGGTGCGCAGGTTGCCGACATGGATATATCCCGTGGGCGAGGGGGCAAAGCGGGTCGTGGTCATGGGGCTCTCCTGACAATGGGCGGGGCTTTGTCACAGGCGCGGGCTTTTGTCCAGAATGGCGCTCAGGGTTGGCCCCCATGCGGGACAAGATGCCCGGCGCCGGGCCAGAGCCGCAAGGCCCCCCACAGGCCGAGCCCCGCCACCAGCCCCGCGAGCATCAGCGCCGGCCCCATCCCCAGCCACCGCCCCGCCACCCCCGCCATCGGATAGCTCACCAGCCAGCAGGCATGGCTCAGCGCGAATTGCGCGGCAAAGAGCGCGGGCCGGTCCGCGGCATCGGCCGAGCGCCGCAAGAGCCGCCCCGACGGCGTGAGGATCGCCGCATAGCCCAGGCCGATCAGCGCCCAGAGCCCGAGAAACGCCTCCCAGCCCGGCCCCCGCCCGGCCCAGAGCGCGCCGCCCAGCCCCAGCGCCAGCACCACCAGCGCCCCCGCGCCTGTCAGCATCACCGGCCGGTCGCCGGTCCATTCCAGCGCGCGCGGCAGCATCAGCGCCGCCGCCATCGACCCCGCGCCAAAGGCCGCCATGGCGACCGCCAGCGCGCTCTCGCCCCCGCCGTAATCCACCCGCACCAGCACCACGGTGTTGACCAGCACGAAGGCCCCCACCGACGATGCCGCAAGGTTGAGCGCCAAGAGCCCCCGCAGCCGCGGTGTCGCCAGATAGATGCGCGCCCCGCGCGTCAGCCGCTCGCGAAAGGGCCGCGCCGCGCCGCCCGCGACCGGCGGCACCGTCGCCCGCCAGACCAGCCAGCCCGAGACCAGAAACCCCGCGACCGTGCCGAGAAACAGCCAGTGATAGCTCAGCACCAGCAGCAGCACCCCCGCCAGCGCGGGACTGAGCAGGTTTTCCAGATCATAGGCCAGCCGCGACAGCGACAGCGCGCGGGTATAATCGCCCTCATCGGTCAGGATGTCGGGAATGACCGCCTGAAACGCGGGCGTGAACGTGGCCGAGGCCGCCTGAAGCACGAAGATGAGCGTGTAGACCTGCCACAGATCGGTGACGAAGGGCAGGCAGAGCGCCACGCCCGCGCGCAGGAGGTCCGCGCCGATCAGCACCGCCTTGCGCGGGCTGCGCTGCACCAGCGCCTGCGCCACCGGCGAGAGGCAGACATAGGCCACCATCTTGACGGTGAACGCGATGCCCAGCACCAGCCCGGCCTGCGCCCCCGCCAGATCATAGGCCAGCAAGCCGAGGCCGACGGTCAACAGCCCCGTGCCCAGGAGCGCCACCACCTGCGCGGCGAAGAGGCGGGCGAAATCGCGGTTCTTGAGAATGCTCAGCATCGCGCCATGTTACCCCTCAGGCGGGCCCCGGCAAGCGCGATCAACTTGCCGTGAGTGTGACCGCCGCGCGTCACTTCCGCGCCAGGCTCGCGCGCGCATGTCAACGAACGAGGAGTTTTCGATGACCCAAGGACAGATCACCCGCCGCGGCCTCATCGCCGCCACCGCCGCCCTGCCGCTTGCTGCGGCGGCCCCCGCCCGCGCCGCCGCCCCGATGATGGGCACCGGCACCACACGGTTCAACCGCGTCACGCTCGGCGCGTTCGAGGTGACGACGCTTCTGGCCGCCACCACGCCGCGCCCCGATCCGCACACGATCTTCGGCCTCAACGTGAGCGCGGAGGAGTTCGCCGCCGTCTCGCAGGCCGCCAACCTGCCCACCGATCAGGCGCAGTTCTTCTTTACCCCCACCGTGGTCAATACCGGGGCCGAGCTTGTGCTCTTCGACACCGGGCTCAATCCCGACGGTATCGTGGGCGCGCTCGATGAGGCCGGATATACGCCCGACCAGGTGGATGTGGTGGTGATCACCCATATGCATGGCGATCATATCGGCGGGCTGATGCGTGATGGCGCGCCCACCTTCGCCAATGCCCGCTACGTCACCGCGAGCGCCGAGTTCGACCATTGGGCCGGCGCGGGCAATGATCTCTTCGAGCGCAACATGCGCCCGCTGGCAGAGCAGACGACGATGATCGGCGACGGCACAAGTGTCGCGGCGGGAATCACCGCCATGGCCGCCCCCGGCCATACCCCCGGCCACACCGCCTATGTGATCGAGAGCGACGGCAAGTCGCTGCTGGTCGCCGCCGATTTCGCCAATCACTATGTCTGGTCGCTCGCCCATCCCGACTGGGAGGTGCTGTTCGACATGGACAAACCCACCGCCGCCGCCACGCGCCGCCGCATTCTCGGGATGCTCGCCGCAGACCGCATCCCCTTTGTCGGCTATCACATGCCCTGGCCGGGCCTGGGCTATGTCGAGGCGGCGGGCGACGGATTCCGCTACGTTCCGGCGAGCTATCAGCTCATGCTCTGACGCCGCGCGGGGGGGGGGCGGATTTACAATCCCGCCCCCCCGCCCCATATGGCGCGCATGGATACCCGCGCCCCTTCCCTCGCCGAGTTCGAGCGCCTCGCGCTGACCGCCATCGACGCGCTGCCACCTGCCTTTCGCAAGCCCGCCTCCGACGTGGTGCTGCTGATCGAGGACTGGCCACCCGCGCATATCCTCGCCGAGATGGAGATCGACGATCCCTTCGAGCTGACCGGGCTTTACGAGGGCATCCCGCTCACCGAGAAATCGCAATTCGATCAGCCGCTCGGCCCCGATACGGTCTGGCTCTTTCGTGAGCCGATCCTCGCGGAATGGCGCGACCGGGGCGATATCCCGCTCGATGCGTTGATTGCGCATGTGGTGGTGCACGAATTCGCCCATCACTTCGGCTGGTCGGACAGGGACATCGCCGCCATCGACCGCTGGTGGGAATGATCCGCGGCTCAGAGCGTGGCGCGCATGAGATGCAGCGCCAGCGCGGCGATGATCGCCCCGCGCCGACCTCCGGCACCGTGAGCGCCCGCGCAAGGCCCCCCGGCCTTCTGCCGGTGGCGAGCCGCGCCAGCGCACCCCCGGGGCAGCGTCACCGGCACGGTGAGCGCGCAATCGCCGTCACAGGTCGGATCACATGACTCGACCCGCACCCCCTCGGCGGGACCAGGGCCGAAGCTGCGGGAATGGGTCGCGACGATCCGGCCCGCCTCGATTCAGAGACCGGCAGCCATGGGGTGATCGGGATGAAAACGCAAGAGCATGACACAAGGTCAAGCCTTGCGACCATTCTCGCGATCAGCGCGGACAGCCCTCGGCGGATGCTTGCGGTGCCACAAAAGCGCACCGTAAATGACAGCGAAACCGCCAAAGGCCACGATCCAGAACAGTCCCGCCGCCATGTGCAACGGACCGGAAACCTCGGGCCAGACGCCGCCCACGACCCGTGCGAACACGGACAGCGTCAGGGCCAGATAAATCGCGACCGTCCCCGCCCCCGCCCTCAGGTCCTGCCCGGTATGGCCTAGCGTGGCGCGAGTCATCACCGCGAGGGTCATCAAACCGATTGCGCCCGCCATCCAGAAATGCTGTGCGCCCGCCATCCCGAAAAGGCCCGGAGCCAGGATTTCCGCAGCCAGGGCCAAGGCCCCCAGCGGCACGAATGCATAGCCTGCATGCAGGACCGTCACCAGCGGCTCTGCAAATGTCCTGTGCCCGGCCCAACGGGCCAGGCGCAGGGTGTGCATGACGCCTGCCAGCGCGAGGGCCAGCCCGGTCAGCGCCCCGAGAGGCAGAACGACCCACAAAAGAAGCGCGATCACGAGGACCAGCAACGCCGCCTTGTCAAAGGACTGCATTGGCGCGACGGGCAAGACGGCGCTGCGCCGTTTGACCAGCCAGTTCCGGGTGAAGGACGGCACCACGCGACCGCCGATCACGGCGACCATCATGATGCCCGCGCCGAGGCCCAGCCGCAGGCCGTAGCCCTGAGCCGCATGACCGCCCCTTGCGGCCTCCCAGTGAAACAGCGCGTTGCCGAGAATGAAGACGCCGAGCATCGCCAGCACGATCAGGTTTCGCCAATTCCTGCCCGCCACGATCTCGCGCGCGATCAACAGCGCGAGGACAACCGGAAACGCGAGGTCGGCCAGAGCGAAGGGCAAGGCCGGGAGGTCACCGGACAGGATGACGGCAAGCCGCCCCATCAGCCACAGACCTGCAAGCAGTCCCAACCGCCAGCCCACGATGGGAAGGCGCCCCGTCCAGTTCGGCACCGCGGTCAGCAGGAACCCCGCGACGACGGCACCCAGATAGCCGAAGAGGAATTCATGCGCATGCCATGACACGGGGTCAAACCCGGCGGGCGGCAGCAGGTGCCCCGACAGCATCGCCAGCCAGAGCGCCATCGCCAGCACCGCCCAGACCGCCGCACCGAAAAAGAACGGGCGGAACCCGTAGGTCAGGATCGCAGGCCCGGTCCAGTCGCGCATCTGTCTGGTGGTGGTCATCGGTCTGTCCTTGCCGCCGCGATGCCGTCCTCGGTCAGGATCAGGTCGAGCGGGATGTCATGGGGTTGCGGAAAGATCGTCGGCAGACGCGCGGCAGAAAGCGCGATGCCGATGGTCACAGGGCGCGGCGTCAAGGCGGCCAGCGTCCGGTCGAAACAGCCCCCGCCCCAGCCCAGCCGGAAACAGGCATCATCCCATCCGATGCAGGGCGCGAGCGCGATATCGGGCGTCAGCACCTCGGCCTCGGGCGGCGGCACCGGGATATTCCACTCGCCGTGCACCAGCTTGGTCTCGGGCGTCCAACGGCGAAACACGAGCGGAGCCGCGCGCGTCTCGACCACCGGAAGCGAGATGGTCACGCCCGCGCGGTGCAGACCGGCCAAGGCCGGGCGCAGGTCGGGTTCCCCCCTGATCGGCCAGTAGCAGGAGAGGACGCATCCAGGAGCCAACCCGCGGTCGCGCAGCGCCCTCCCCAGATACCCCGATATCCTGTCCGAGACCCGCGCGCGCCCGGCCTGACCCAGGCCCTCCCTCAGCCCGGCCAACCGCATCCGTTCCGCCCGGCGCCAGCGCGCCACATCGCGCGCCTGTCCGGGATCGACGCCCAGCGGATCGAAATACGCGGGATCGACTTCGGCCGCCATGCACGGCGGCGAGGCATATGTCCCGTCCCCGGTCATCGCGCAGACCCGAACCGAGGAAAGAGCAGGTCGTTCTCCAGCGCGACAGGCCCGGCCAGCTTGTCAAGCCGCGTTGGCCCGCCGCCGCCTGCGCGCATGACCGGGCGCAGGATCATCGCTTCCCTGGCCATGTGAGCCTCCATCGATCGTTCGTAGCATGAAAACCACCGGCTCCCAGCCGGCCCGCTTCGGCATGTCTGTTGATAATCTCTCCTCCGGCCTCCGGCGTCATGCGGTGCTCGCCATCCGCGCATATGTGTTTCCACCACGGTTTCCACGTCATGTGGGGCACGAAATATCGCGACAAGGTGCTCCACGGCGCGATGCGCGATCAGATCCGCGAGGCGAACGAAATCGCGGTTGGCCCGGCGATCGTGGCTCGACGCGAGACTCGCGGTGAACTCGTGAAATCCGAACCCGGTCTCGCCGGCGACGAAGGGGACCGCTTCATGGCGGCGGTTGCAGCCCTCGCCAGGATGCCCGGTTGCGGGCGGATCGGACCACGCGAAACGCGCAGCCATCATGTCGGACTCCGGTCGCTGGCCGGCGGCTGGCGGGCCCTGGATTTGCGTTGACAGCCGGGGCGAAAGGTGGAATCACTTTGTGCGCAAGTTGAAACACAGTTCGGATTACCGAACTTCGGTGCCTTGTTGACGGCTGCATGGCTGCGCTCGGAGGAGGAGAAGCGGATGGACTACCGGATGACGGATGACCAGCGCGCGATCCGCGCGGCAATCATGGAATTGTGCCAGAAGTTCCCGCCCTCCTATTGGCGCGAGCGGGATGCCAGGGGCGGTTTTCCCGAGGATTTCTATCGCGCCGTCGCCGAAGGCGGCTGGCTGGGCATCGCCATGCCGCAGGAGTTCGGCGGCTCGGGGCTGGGCATCACCGAAGCCGCCGTGATGATGCAGGCGATCGGCGAATGCGGTGGCGGGCTCAGCGCCTGCTCGGCGATCCACATGAACATCTTCGGCCTGTCGCCAGTGGTGGCCTTTGGCACTCAGGAACAGAAGCGGCGGATGCTGACCCCGCTGATCCGGGGCGAGACCAAGGCCTGTTTCGCGGTGACCGAGCCCACCACCGGGCTCAACACGACCAAACTCAAGACCCGCGCCGTGCGCAAGGGCGACACGTATTACATCAGTGGCCAGAAGGTCTGGATCTCGACCGCGCAGGTCGCCGATCACATGCTGATCATCGCCCGCACCACCCCCGAGGAAGAGTGCCGCAATCCGACCGACGGGCTGAGCCTGTTCTACACCCGGCTCGACCGCGACCATGTGCAGATCCGCGAGATCGACAAGATGGGCCGCAAGGCGATCGACTCCAACGAGCTCTTCATCGAGAACCTGCCGGTTCCCGCCGCCGACCTGATCGGCGAGGAGGGGAAGGGCTTTCGTCATATCCTCTTCGGGATGAACGCCGAGCGGGTGCTGGTCTCGGCCGAATGCGTGGGGATCGGGCGGTACGCGGTCCAGCGCGCGGCGGCATACGCCAACGAGCGAGTGGTCTTTGACCGCCCCATCGGCCAGAACCAGGGCATCCAGCACCCGCTGGCCCGCGCCTGGATGCAGCTCGAGGCGGCCAACCACATGATGTTCCAGGCCGCCACCCAATACGACCGCAAGGAACCCTGCGGGATCGAGGCCAACTCGGCCAAGCTGCTGGCCTCGGAGGCGGCCTTCTTTGCCTGCGAGCGCGCGATCCTGACCCATGGCGGCTTTGGCTATGCCAAGGAATTCGACGTGGAGCGGCTGTTGCGCGAGGTGATGATCCTGCGCATCGCCCCCGTCTCGACCGAGCTGATCCTGAGCAATGTCGCCGAGAAACAGCTTGGCCTGCCAAGGTCATACTGACGTCGATGCCCGCGTCGCGGCCCTTTGGGAGGAAGGTGGCGGCCCGGGGGAAACTGCCCGGAGGAAAGACGATCACAAAGGTCTGCGGGGCCGCAATCCCGCCGGAGAGGAGAGACCCGATGAATTTCGCATGTAAATCCGCAAGATCCACCGCAGCCGCGCTGGCCCTGGTCACGGGGCTGGCCACGGCTCCCGCCGGGGCGCAGGAAACGATCGAACTCAAGATCGCCCATCCCTTCCCGGAAACGCACTATCTGGTCGCCGAGGGCCTCGATGTCTGGGTGGCCGAAGTGGAGCGGGATCTGGGCGAACGCATCGACATCACGCTCTACCCGGCGCAGCAGCTCGGCAAGGCGGCGGATATGCTGGACCTCGCGTCAAGCGGGGTCGCGGATCTCGTGCTGACCGCGACCTCCTACCACCCGGCGCAGTTCACCGTTTCGGGGGTGGCCGAACTGCCGGGCATGTTCACCGACATCTGCGCCGCGAGCCGCGCCTCGATGGCGCTGTCCGCGAAGGGTGCGCTGTTCGATACCGTGGACTTTGCTCCCAACGAGGTGCGCGCGCTCTACGATGTCAGCCTGCCGGTCTATAATCTGGTGACCCGCACGAAGAAGGTCGAAAGGCTCGAGGATGTCGCCGGGCTGAAGCTGCGGACCACGGGCGCGGCGATGGACATGACCGCCCGCGCGCTTGGCGCCGTGGGGGTGCGGATGCCGTCGGCCGAACTGTTCCAGGCGGCGCAGCGTGGCACGGTGGACGGGGCGCTCTTTCTCTATAACGGAATGCCGCCCTATGACCTGCAGACGATCTTCAGGCACAGCACCGAAGGCGTCAGCATGGGCTCGACCCATCTCGTTCTCCTGATGAACGCGGAAAGGTTCGACGCGCTGCCTGACGACGTGCAGGAGGCATTCCTGCGCCACGGGGTGACCGCGTCCGAGAACAACTGCCGCTGGATGGCCGAGAACGAATTGATCACGCGCGACAGGATGGTGGCGGAGGACGGGCTGGTGGTGACCACGCTCTCGCCCGAGGAGGTGGCCCGCTGGACCGAGCGCACCGCCGCGGTGGCCGCCGAATGGGCGCAGGCGCTCGGCGGACAGGGAAAGCCGGCGCAGGAGGCGATCGACGCCTATCGCGCGGAACTCGGCCGGCTGGCCGACTGAACCGACGGACGCGGCGGGCCCGTTCCCCCCGCGTCCCTGCCTGTCACCGAAAGGCGCCGACGTCCGCCCTTGCCCTTGCCCCGATCCCGGAGTTCCGACATGACGACCCTTCCCGCAACCGCAATGCGCCCGATCCGTTCCTTCCTGTTCGTTCCGGGGCACCGCGAATCCTGGGTGACGCGCGCAGCCTCGCACGGGGCCGACGCGGTGATCCTCGACCTCGAGGACAGCGTTCCCCCCGACCACAAGGCCGCGGCGCGGGCTCTGGTTTCCAGCCGGATCGAGGATCTTGCCGCCAACGGCCAGCGCGTCTATGTGCGCATCAACCGCTCGCCCGCGATGTATGACTTCGAGGATGTGCTGGCCGTCGCCCGCCCCGGGCTCGAGGGGCTGGTCCTGTCCAAGCCGATCGGACCCGAGGACATGGATGTGGCCGCGGCCATCGCCGGCGAGGCCGAGCTGCGCAACGGCCTGCCCCTTGGCTCGATCGCCCTCGCACCGACGCTCGAGACCGCGCGGTCGATGCAGCTCTGCTGGGACATCGCGCGTCACCCCCGCGTCAACCTCATCTGCGGCGCGAGCGCCAGGAACGGCGATTCCGCCCGCGCGCTCGGCATCGACTGGAGCGCCGAAGGGACCGAAACGCTCTACATGTGGCAGCGCACGGTGATGGCGGCGCGCGCGGCCGGCAAGCTGCCGGTCGGCGGGCTGTGGCAGGACGTTCACGATCTCGAGGGGCTCGCGGCCTATGCCCGGCGCAACCGCGCCCATGGCTTCACCGGCGAGATGATCCTGCATCCCTCGAACGTCGCGGTGGTGAACCGCGCCTATACCCCGAGCGAGGCCGAACTGCGCTACTATCGCGGCATGATCGCCGCCTATGACGAGGCGACCGCGCGCGGCATCGGCGCGGTGATCTACGAGGGCGACCATATCGACCTCGCCCATGTCCAGACCGCGCGCCAGGCCATTGCCCTGGCCGAGGCCGCAGGCGCGGCCTGAGCCCGCCACCATCGCCAGCAGGGAGGAACCCGCGATGACCGCAACCGTATCGGGGAAATATTACGAAGAGCTCGTGCCAGGGCAGGTCTATCACCACGCCATCACCCGCACGGTGACGGAGACCGACAACCTGCTGTTCTCGGCGCTGACCTACAACGCGCAGCCGCTGCATCTCGACGACGAATTCTGCAAGACCACCCCCTATGGCAAGCGGCTGGTCAACAGCATCTTCACGCTGGGCCTGGTGGTGGGCGTCGGCGTGGGCGACCTGACGCTGGGCACGACGCTGGGCAATCTCGGGTTTGGAGAGATCACCTTTCCCAAACCGGTATTCATCGGCGACACGCTGCGCGCCGAGACCGAGATCACCGACCGCCGCGAATCGAGGAAGAACCCCAACACGGGCATCGTCCATTTCGAGACGCGCGGCTTCAACCAGCGCGACGAGATGGTGGTCAAGGTCGCGCGCGTGGGCCTGATGATGAAGCGCCCCGCCGCCCCGCGCGACGCGACGACGTAGCGGACCGGGGGAGGGCAGATTCATGGCGTGGCTGAGGATCCTGACCCGCGGCATCGACGGGATCGAAACGCTGGCGATCGCGGGGGCCGCGCTCTGTGTCCTGGTCACGATGCTGGTCGTCTCGGCGGATGTGGTGATGCGCTACTTCTTCAACCAACCGCTCGGCTGGGTCTATGATCTCGTCTCCAACTACCTGATGGTGGGCGCGTTTTTCCTCGCTGTGTCCGAGACCTTTCGCCGTGGCGGGCATGTCGCGGTGGATCTCTTCCGCAACATGCTTCGTCCCGGACTGCGGCGCCGGCTCGATGCGCTCAGCGCGCTGCTGGTGATGCCGGTGCTGCTGGCGATGATCGTCACCGGGTGGAACGCCACCACGCGGGCCTTCGAGCGCGGCGAGGTGATCCCCGGGATCGTGACCTGGCCGGTCTGGGCGAGCCATGTTTTCGTCCCGCTCGGCATCGGGCTGCTGCTGCTGCGGGTCGTGGCGCATTTCCTCGACCTCGCGCGCGGCGGCGACGGCCATGTGCCCGAAACGGCCGGACATCTCCCTGCCGAGCCCGCGGACAAGCCAGCCCCGCCCCAGGGGGGTGGGGTGCAGTGATCGCGATCCTTGGAAGCCTGCTGCTGGTTCTGTTGCTGGCCGCCGGAATGCCCGTCGCCCTTGCCATGGCGGTATCGGGCGTGGCGGGGCTCTATGCCGTGGGCGGGCTCGACCTGGTCATGGGGATGGTCAGATCCTCCACCCTCTCCTCGGTCAGCTCCTATGAGCTCATCACCATCCCGATGTTCATCCTGATGGCCGAGTTCATCATCATCGCGCGCATCGCCGACGAACTGTTCGACGCGACCGCGGTCTGGGTCGGCAGGACACCCGGCGGGCTTGGCGTGGCGACAGTGCTGGCCGGCGCGATGTTCGGGGCGATTTCGGGCTCGTCCACGGCCTCGGCCGCGACACTGTCCTCGACCTCGCTGCCGGCGATGATGCGGCAAGGCTATTCACTGCGCACCGCCGGAGCGCTGGTGGCGATCACCGGAACGCTGGCGATCCTGGTGCCGCCGTCCATCGCACTGGTGATCTATGGCATTGTCGCCGATGTCAGTATCGGCAAGCTGCTCATCGCCGGCGTGATCCCCGGCCTTCTGGTAGCGGGTGTGCTCTGCATGATCGTGGTGGGCATGTCGCTGTATCGACCGGACAGGATGCCCCCCGGGCGACCGCGGCGCTGGGGCGAGAAGATCGCGGTGCTGAAGGTGACCCTGCCCATGCTGATCCTGTTCGGCGCGGTGACCGGGGTGCTCTACGCCGGGATCGCCACCCCCACCGAAGCTGCCGCCGTGGGTGCGCTGGCGGCGATGATCCTGGCCTCCGTGCAGCGCAGGCTCACATTGCGCGGCGTCGCGCAGGCTCTGGTGAACGCGGCCCGGATCAGCTGCATGATCGCATTCATCATCCTGGGGGCGCATATCTTCGGCTATTTCTTCACGCTGACCCAGGCCACCAACACGGTTGTCGCCTGGGTCGGCGGGCTGGACATCCATCCCTATGTGGTGATGCTGGTGATCCTGATCATCTACCTCATCCTTGGCTGTTTCCTCGATCAGGTGGCGATCCTGATCCTCACCGTGCCGGTGATCCTGCCGATCGTGACCGGGCTCGGCTTCGATCCGATCTGGTTCGGAGTGCTGGTGGTCATGGCCGCCGAGATCGGGATGATCACCCCGCCAATGGGGCTCAACGTGTTCGTCGTGGCGCGCTATACCGGCCGCTCGGTCCATGAGATCTTTGCCGGGATCATGCCCTTCTTCTGCATCCTTCTGACGCTGATCGTGATCCTGGGGCTGGTGCCCGAGATCATCCTCTGGCTCCCCGGACGAATGAGCAACTGATGCCGTGCACGGGCACGACACAAAGGACCCGCGATCCATGACCGATCCCGACCCGACCCCGCCCGGCGCCGATACCGCCGGCCCCTGGCAGCCGCTCGCCGGGATTCGGGTGGCCGATTTCTCGGCGCTTCTGCCGGGACCGGCGGCGGGCGCGATCCTGGCCGATCTCGGGGCCGAGGTTGTCAAGATCGAGCCGAAGGCAGGCGAGGGCGCGCGTCACCGCGAGGTGCTCGGACCGATCCTGCGCGGTGCCAACCGCGGCAAGGCGAGCCTCGCGCTCGACCTCAAACATCCGCGCGCGGGCGAGGTGGTGGCCGCGCTCGCCCGCTGGGCCGATATCGCGCTCGAGAGCTTTCGCCCCGGGGTGGCCGCCCGGCTGGGCATCGACCACGCCGCGCTCGCGGCGGTGAACGGTCGGATCATCACCTGCTCGGTCTCGGGCTATGGCCAGACCGGGCCGTGGCGCGACCTCCCGGGCCACGATCTCAATTTCCTGGCGGCGGGTGGGGCCTTTGCCTTTTCCGGGCACTGGACGGGCCGGCCCCGGCGCTCGGGCCTGCCGGTTGCCGACCTGCTCGGCACGGGCAACGCGGTGATCGCCATCCTTGCCGCGCTCCACGAGCGGGCGCGCAGCGGGCAGGGGAGGGCGCTCGATGTGTCGCTGATGGAGGCGGTGCTGTTTGGCGTCTCGATCCGCCACGGGCTCGAGCGCGACCGCTGGGTGCCCGATTCACCCTATCCGACGAACGACCTCTTCACCACCGCCGACGACCGCGAGATCGCGCTCGGGGTGGGTTCGGAGGACCATCTGTGGGACAATTTCCGCGCCGCGATGGCCACGGACCTGCCGATGATCCTGGAGCCGCGCTTTGACACCGATGCCGGGCGGCGCGCGCATGGCGACGATCTCCACGCGGCGCTGACCCGGGCCATCGCCCGGCGCCCGGCGGCCGAATGGATCGCCCGTTTCCAGGCCTCCGATGTCCCTGCGAGCCTCTGCCTGTTCCCTGCCGAGGCGGTCGAGACCTCCCATGTCCGCGCGCGCGGCCTGGTGGAGGATGTCGGAGGCCACGCGCTCGCGTGCTTTCCGGCGAAGGCGGACGGGCGCGCGCCGGCGATCCGGCGGCCGGCACCTGACACAGGCGCCGACAGCCGCGCGGTTCTGGCCGTGCTCGGCTTTGCCGAGGCGGAGGCCGAGGCGCTCGTCACATCGGGCGCCGTGGCGGCGGGGGCATGAGAGGCTGCCCATGAAACGGACGTCATGAATCATCCGGGTTGTCATCAAATGACCGATTTGCGTCGGTCTCCCCTTGATTTTTCTGCGGTCGCAAAGTAATAAAATTCCAACACAGGCGCAAAATTCGCCTCAATCTTACGCACCGGTCAAATCGGAGGGGCGAATGTTGGACAATATGCCGCGCGGAACGATCTGCATCGAGGATATCGAGATGGGCATGGTGCGCCATCTGCGAAAGGTCGTCACCGACCGCGATATCGAGATGTTCGCCGAGGTCTCGACCGACCGCAACCCGGTGCATCTCGACGACGATTACGCGCGCGACACGATCTTCGAGGGGCGCATCGCCCACGGGATGCTGACCGCCGGGCTCATCTCGGCGGTGATCGGCGAGCAGCTTCCCGGTCACGGCACGGTATATATGGGCCAGACGCTGAAATTCCTCGCCCCCGTGCGCCCCGGCGACATGGTTCATGCAGAGGTCGAGGTGGTCGGCATCGACCATGCCAAACGCCGGGTGCAGCTCGATTGCCGCTGCCTCGTCGATGGCAGGAAGGTGCTGATCGGCGAGGCCACCGTGCTCGCACCCTCGCGCAAGTTCGACTGAGCCCCGACGGATCGCACTGCGGTGGCGGCGATGAGCCGTGCAGCGCCCGCCCGCGGGTGGGCGCTCAAACCTGTGTGGTCATTACTTTATGGCGCAAGATACTGTAACGCTCGGGCGGTTCTGATCGTTGCCGGAGCGCCCGCCCGTCCGGGCGGTCGGGCGCTGCGCGGCGGTGCCTTTCGGCACCTTGATTCCGCGCATTTGGAGCAAGATCGGAACGCTCGCGCGGACCAATCACAACGCCTCGCGCACCGCGGCCTGGGCGGCGTCATCGGACAGCCCCCGCCAGATGTCGAACACCAGCAGCACGCGGGCGCATGGACAATCCCGCCCGCGCCGACATATTGAGGGCCATGGAGCATGACAGCGATCTTCTGATTGTCGGCGGCGGGCTCAACGGCCCGGCGCTCGCGCTTGCCGCCGCCCGCGCCGGGCTGAGCAGCACCGTGATCGACGCGCTGCCCGCGCCCGCCCGCACGGCTGCGGATTTCGACGGGCGCGCCTATGCGCTGGCGCTCTCATCCGTGCGGCTCCTGCGCAATCTGGGCGTGTGGGAGCGGGTGGCCGCGCACGCGCAGCCGATGCTGGAAATCAAGGTTTCCGACGGGCGCGCGGGCGAGGGGCCGGCGCCCTTTTTCCTGCATTTCGACCATGCCGAGATCGAGGAAGGGCCGATGGGCCACATGCTCGAGGATCGCTTTCTGCGCCGCGCGCTGATCGACGCGATGGAGACGGCCCCTGAAATCACCCAGATTTCGGGTGAAGAGGTGGTGGCGCAGGCGCCGGACGCGCAGGGCGTGACGCTGACCCTCGCCTCGGGGCGCAGGCTCAAGGGCCGGGTGCTGATCGGCGCGGACGGGCGCGGCTCGGGCACGGCGCGGCGGGCGGGGATCGGGCGCACCGGCTGGGGATATGGCCAGACCGCGCTGGTCGCCGCCATTGCGCATGACCTGCCCCATCACGGCATCGCGCATCAGTTCTTCATGCCGCCCGGTCCGCTCGCCATCCTGCCGCTGCCGGGCAATGTCAGCTCGATCGTCTGGTCCGAGACGGACGCGACCGCCGCGCGCTTTGCCGCGCTGCCCGATGACGCCTTCATGGAGGTGCTGCGCCCGCGCTTTGGCGATTTCCTGGGCGAGATCGCGCTGCGCGGCAAGCGGTTCACCTATCCGCTCAACCTCACCGTCGCCAACAGCTTCGTGGCCGAGCGGCTGGCGCTGATCGGCGATGCCGCTCACGGGATGCATCCCATCGCGGGGCAGGGCCTCAATGCCGGGCTGCGCGACGTGGCGGCACTCGCGCAGGTGCTGGGCGAGGCGCGGCAACGCGGCGAGGAGATCGGCGCGCCCGATGTGCTGGCACGTTATCAGCAATGGCGGCGCTTCGACACGGCGACGCTGGCGCTGGCCACCGATCTGACCAACCGTCTGTTTTCCAACGACAACCCGCTCCTGCGCGCGGCGCGCGACCTCGGCATGGGGGCAATCGGCCGCCTGCCCGCGCTGCGCCGGGGCCTGATCCGCGAGGCGGCAGGGCTGACGGGTGATCTGCCCGCGCTCATGAAGGGCTGAACACCCCGCCCTTGACGCCAGCAGGCGAAATGCCCAAGGTCCGCGCGATCCGCCCCGAGGAGCCGCAATGGCCGCAACGCCGCCCCCTTTCGCCCCGTTCGAATGGATGATCGCCTGGCGCTATCTGCGCGCCAGCCGCGCCGAGGGCGGCGTGAGCGTGATGACCTGGATCAGCCTCGTGGGCATCACCCTGGCGGTCTTTGCGCTGATCGCCACGCTGGCGGTGCGCTCGGGGTTTCGGGCGGAATTCGTCGATACGATCCTCGGCGCGAATGCCCATGTCACGGTCTATCGGGCCGGGCAGATGGACCCGGTGACAGGGCGCGTCGATCGGACCATCGCGGAATATGAGGCCATGGCCGGGCGGCTGCGCGCGGTTCCCGGGGTGACGCGGGCGGCGCCGCTGGTCAAGGGACAGGTCATGGCGACGGCGAACGGGCGCAATGCCGGTGTGGAGGTGTTCGGCATCAGCGCCGCCGATCTGCGGACCATCCCGCGCGTCGCCGATCCCGAGACCGGGCGCGGCGATATCGCGCGGTTCGACGCGGGCATCTCCATCGGCATGGGCGTTGCGCAGGAGCTGGGCCTCTCGGTGGGCGACCGCATCCGCCTGATTTCGCCCGACGGGGTGAGGACACCGCTCGGCACCAGCCCGCGCATCAACGCCTATGAGGTGGTCCATATCTTCTCCGCGGGGCGTCATGACATCGACCGGGTGCGCGTCTATCTGCCCTTTGCCGAGGCGCAGCGCTATTTCAACCGCGACGGGCGCGCCGACGAAATCGAGGTCATGGTGCGCGATCCCGAGCACGTCGAGGCGTTGATCCCCGCGCTGCTGGAGGCGGCCGGGGACCGGGCGCTGGTCTGGAGCTGGAAGGATGCGAGCGGGGCATTCCTGCGCGCGCTCGAGGTCGAGGACAACGTGATGTTCGTGATCCTGTCGATCCTCGTGCTCATCGCCACGCTCAACATCACCTCGGGCCTCGTGATGCTGGTCAAGAACAAGGGCCGCGACATCGGCATCCTGCGCACCATGGGCCTCAGCGAGGGCTCGGTGCTGCGGGTGTTCTTCATCTGCGGCGCAGTGACCGGGCTCATCGGGACGGCGGCGGGGGTGGTCCTGGGCTGTCTCTTCGCCATCTATATCGACCCGATCTTTTCCCTCGTGAACGTGATGATGGGCGGGCAGGTCTGGGATCCGTCGATTCGCGGCATCTATCACCTGCCGGCGAAATTGCAGGCGGGCGATGTGCTGACCGCCGTGGCGCTCTCGCTTGGCCTCAGCTTCGTGGTCACGCTCTTTCCGGCGCGGCGCGCGGCGCGGATGAACCCGGTGGAGGCGCTGCGCTATGAATGAGCCGATGCTGCGCCTTGCCGGGGTCGAAAAGAGCTATAACCGCGGGCGCGTGAGCGAGATCCGGGTGCTTGCGGGGGTCGATCTGGAGGTGCGGCGCGGCGAGATGGTGGCGCTGGTGGCGCCCTCGGGTGCGGGGAAATCGACGCTGTTACACATCGCGGGGATGCTCGATACCGCCGATGCAGGCAGCATCGCGATCGGCGGCAGGGATGTGACCGGGCTCGGCGACCGGCGGCGCACGGTGCTGCGGCGGCGCGAGGTGGGCTTTGTCTATCAGTTCCACCACCTGCTGCCGGAATTCACCGCGCTGGAAAACGTGGTGCTGCCGCAACTGGCCGATGGTGTCGCGCGCCCCGAGGCGGCAAAACGCGCGCGCGCCCTGCTCGAGGAGGTGGGTGTCGCCGCGCGCGCCGATCATCGCCCCGCCGCCATGTCGGGCGGCGAGCAGCAGCGCGTGGCCTTCTGCCGGGCGCTGGCCAATCGTCCGGGGCTGCTGCTGGCGGACGAGCCCACGGGCAACCTTGATCCCGGCACCTCCGATCGGGTGTTCGGCGCGCTGGAGCGGCTGGTGCGCGGCGAGGGGCTGGCCGCGCTCATCGCCACCCATAACCTCGATCTGGCGGCGCGCATGGACCGGGTGGTGCGGCTCGATCAGGGGCGGGTGGTGGAATGATCCGGGCGGCGATCCTCTGCTTGCTGCTGGCCACGGCTGCGGGCGCGCAGGAGGCGGGCGGCGAGATCTTTGCGCGCTATTGCGTGTCCTGCCACGGGGCTGATGGCACCGGCAGCGGCCCGATGCGGCGCGTGCTGACGCTCGATCCGCCGGACCTCACCCGTCTGGCGGAGAGGAATGGCGGGGTGTTCCCGACCGCCCGCGTCATCTGGCGGATCGACGGGCGGGATCCGCTGCTCGCCCATGGGAACGAAATGCCGGTCTATGGCGATCTGTTTGCCGGGGGCGACCTCGTGATCCGTAGCGAAACCGGCGAGACCATCCGCAGCACGCAGCCGATGGCCGATCTGGTGGCCTGGCTGGAGGCGATCCAGCGGTGAGAGAACCACCGTGACGGTGCCCTGAGGCCCCGTTAACAAAGCGTTGATACTTCCCTTTCCCGGAATGCGCCCCAAGCGGCAGATGGAAAGGGATCCCATGAACAAGGCAATCACCCAAGGCATCACCTTCATGCCCCAGCCCTTTGCGGCGGGGCTCGGTCAATGGTCGAGCGGCGACGGGCGGCCCGGCTCGGACACCTATGAGAATGCCGCGAACGCCGCCTTCGTGCCGGCCGATCAGGATTTCGGCGGGGCGCTCGAATTGCAGAAGGTCGAGACGGTGCAGCGCCTGCGCTTCATGGGCGAGACGCCGATCCTGCCGGGCTGTTACCTTCAGATCCGCGCCCGGATCAAGGCGGTGGCGGGCAACCTGCCCAATGTGCGCATCGCGGCTTTTGCCGGGGGCGCGGGGGGCGTGGCCCTGCCGGGGGTGACGGTGAGCGGGCCGGCCGTGACGCTCACCACCTATGGCGAGGTGGTGGAGGTGAGCGCCATCGTCGGCACCGGGCAGCGCGGCGGCGTGGACATGGTCTGGGGGCCGCAGGCGGTGTTCGGGCATTTCGGGCTCGACCTCACGGGGCCGTCGGGGGGCGTGGTGCGCATCGACGATATCGAGATCGAGGATGTGAGCCGGTTTTTCCTGCGCGACGTGATCGCCACTGTGGATGTGCGCGATTTCGGCGCCATCGGCGACGGGGTGACGGATGACCATGCCGCCTTCGAGGCCGCCGACACGGCGGCGCAGGGCCGCGAGATCATCGTGCCCGCAGGCACCTATTTCCTCGGCCAGAGCACCACGATCCAGAGCCGCATCCGTTTCGAGGGGACGGTGGCGATGCCCGACGCGGCGATCCTGGCGCTGACCAGGAACTATGACCTGCCCGCCTATATCGACGCCTTCGGCGACAGCGAACTTGCGTTCAAGAAGGCCTATCAGGCGCTTCTGAACAATCCCGATCATGTCACGCTCGACCTGGCCGGGCGCAAGGTGGCGCTGCGCGCGCCCATCGACATGGCCGCCGCCGTCGGCAATCGCAGCACCTATAACCAGCGGCACGTGATCCAGAACGGGCAGTTCTCGGTCTTTCCGACCCCGGCATGGGAGACCACCGTCGTCACCTCGCAGGCCACCTATGCGCCCGAGAGCGACATGCGCCGGCTCGTGAATGTCGCCAACGTGGCCAATATCCCGGTGGGATCGCTGGTCGAGGGCAATGGCGTGGGGCGCGAGGTCTATGTCACGGATCGCAACATCGCCGCCGGACGGCTGACGCTGAGCCAGCCGCTCTTCGATGCCGCCGGGACGCAGGTCTTTACCTTTCGGCGGTTCAGATACATGCTCGATTTCAGCGGCTTCCAGGACGTGTCGCGCATGGTGATCTCGGAGGTGGATTTCCAGTGCGGGGGCAATTGCAGCGCGGTGCTGCTGCCGCCGCAGGGCTCGGCCAACCATTTCCGCGACTGTTTCTTTACCCGGCCAAAGGATCGCGGCATCACCAGCCATGGCGAGGGCGATCAGGGCATGATGGTGGATCGCTGCCAGTTCCTCTCGAACGAGAGCGCGCTGCTGGTGAGCGAGCGCCAGAGCATCGCGCTCAATGCCAATGCCAACGATCTCAAGATCCGCGACAATCGCGGGACATTCTTCCGGCATTTCGCGGTGCTGGCGGGATCGAGTTCGCTCATCACCGGCAATCACGTCTTTCAGGGCGATTCGGCGAGCGGCGGGCTGCGCAGCGCGGGGTTCGTGATGACGCGGACCAACAATCGCGGCACGATCACCGGCAACTACATCGACAACTGCTTCATCGAATGGGGCAACGAGCATGACGCCGCCCCCGATTTCGCCAGCGAGTTCTCCTTCAGCGCGCTGAGCGTGACCGGCAACGTCTTTCTGGCGAGCGACATGGCGCCGTGGTTCACCTTTCTTGCGGTCAAGCCGCACGGGCCGGGGCATTTCCTCGACGGGCTGATCGTCACCGGCAACACATTTCGCGCCATCGGCACGATCGACCGGGTGGAGAGCGTGGATACGAGCCTTGCCGATCTCGATTACAACCGCGTGGGCAACATCACCTTTGCCGAAAACAGCTTTCACAACATCACCGTGCCCTCCGAGAGCCCGCTCGTGCTGGCGCATGATCAGGGCACGGCGGCCGCGACCTGGGTGATCTCGCCGGCCCCGCGCCTGCCGTTCGGGGCCTGGGCGCAGACGGTCGAGGCGCTGGTGGCGGAGGGGCCGTTGCGCGATGCGGCGGGCACGCCACAGCATGAGAGCCCCTATGTGCTGACCAATCAGGGCTCCGGCAAGGACCAGGTGCATGTCGTCTGGCCCTCGGCGGTCAGGGGCAGGCTGGTCCTGCGGGTGCGCATCGACAATTCGCGCTGAGGCATCAGAACCGGCGCCAGAACCCGAGCTTCAGGCCGCGCAGGTCGCGGCCCGAAAGCGGCTGGATCAGACCCAGTTTGATCTGCGCGCCGGGGCGGATCTCGTGGACCAGCGCGGGGGCAAGACGCAGATAGTCCTGCCCCCCGTCGGCCAGCCCGGCCTGAAGCTGCACGAAAACGAGGGTGCGCGGCGTGATGGCGAGGCCGGCGGTCAGATCGCTCTCGAAATCCGCATCGCCGGTGAGGATCGCGCGCAGATCGCCGTTGAGCCAGCCGTGCCGCGCCCCGAGGGCAAAGCCCCGGCCGATCGAGACCCCCGGTCGCAGCGCGGTCTCCTCCTCCACGGTGCCGGCGCCCAGTTCCAGTGCCAGTTTCAGCGGGCGGTCCCCCCGGTCGAGCGCCAGCCGGGCAAAGGCGAGGGTCTTGGACCTCTGGAGCGCGTTGCCGTTCGCATCCAGCCCGAGCGTGAGCCGCTCCGTGGCGCCATATTCGCCATAGAACCCGTAATCCTGCTTCTGCACGCCGTTTTCGTCGCGCTCGTCGATCTGATACGAGAGCACGGCAAAAACCTGCCCCTTCTCGCGCGGCCAGGCGCCGGATTCGGCCATGGCCGCGAGCCAGGGCAGCAGGACAAGGGCGAGCCACAGGCGTGCCAACATGGTTACCTCCGCCCCGACCTTGGTTAAGACAGGTAAACCGAAGGTTAATGGCCGCGCGGAATTTACCGCCGCGCGTGGCGCTGCTATCAAGGGGACAGGAGGACACCACCATGCCCCACATCAGCCAGGACACCAGCCACCAGACCGTTCTGACCACCTTCGAGGTCACGCCCGGCACCTGTCAGGACGTGCTCGACCTGCTCACCGACGCCTATCGCGAGGTGATCTCCAGACAGCCCGGCTTCATCGCTGCCGGGCTGCATGTGAACGACGCCCAGACGCGCGTTGCCAATTACTCGCAATGGCGCGCGCGCGGCGATTTCCAGGCGATGCTGCGCAGCCCGGAAATGCGCCGCCGCAACCGCGAGATCAACGCCCTGTGCAAGAGTTTCGAGCCGGTGATGTATGACGTGGTGGCGGTGTTCTGATGCCCGAGACGCCCCGGACCGACGCGCTGGCCGAGGAGGTGCGCGCGCTGCGCACCGAGGTGGCGCGGCTCAACGCGCATCGCTTCGTGCGGATCCACAACCACCCGATGCGGCTTCTGGCGTTCAATTTCGCGCGCGGGCTGGCTGTGGGGCTGGGCACGGTGCTGGGGGCGACGGTGCTCCTGTCGGTGATCGTCTGGTCCCTGAGCCAGATCGAATTCCTGCCCATCATCGGCGAATGGGCGGCCCGGATCGCCGAGGAAATGCGCGCCGTGCAGGAATGATCCAGATCAAGGCGGGTGTCCGCGCCGCGCGCCATGCTCCCCTGAGCGAACAGGAAAGGATGACCCGATGTACAAGCACGTTCTCGTTCCCATCTCCTTCGACACCGACCGCGACAGCGCCGGTGCGCTGGCCGTTGCCCGGCTTCTGGCCGGCGATGATGGCCATATCAGCCTCCTGCATGTGATCGAGCATGTGCCGGCCTATGCCGCCTCGCATCTGCCGGCGGATTTCCAGACCGAGGCGCGCAAGGCGCTCGAGGCCGACCTGGCGAAGCTCGCCGCCGATCTCCCCGATGGCAGCGCCCATGTCGTCTCGGGCCATTCGGCGCGCACGATCCTCGACTGGGCCGATCAGCACAAGGCCGACTGCATCGTGATCGCCAGCCACAGGCCCGGAATGCAGGATCTGCTGCTCGGCTCCACCGCCGCCAAGGTTGTGCGCCACGCGCAATGCGCCGTGCATGTGATCCGCTGAGCGGCGCATGACCGGTTGAACCCTGCCCCCGCAACGCCTATCGGGGGGCATGGCCATCGTCGCAAGCCTTCTCATCGCTCTCGCCGTGGCGGTCCTGACCCTCGGACCGGCGACCCCGGCGCCCGGGGGGATGGCCCATTTCGACAAGGTGGCGCATGTCGTGGCCTTTGCCGCGGTCGCCGCGCCGCTCGCCTGGCGCTATCCCCGCTCCTGGGGGGCGGTGGCGCTGGCCGGGCTCGCCTATGGCGGGGCGATCGAGTGGGTGCAGCCCTTTACCGGGCGCAGCGCCGAATGGGGCGATCTGCTGGCCGACGGAATCGGCGCGCTCGCCGGCGCCCTGCTCGGCGCGCGCGCCGGGCGCGCCCGCGCAAAGCCGCTCCCACGGGCAGACAGATCCTGTAGATGACCGCGCCGAAATGCTTGTTTTCACGCGACTTCACGATACGATAGCACCAGCGCGCGAGACGTTCGGCCCGAATCGCCCGGAGCGCGGGCCTTTGGCGGTCGTCCGGACCACGCGACGCGAGAAATCAGGGAGGATATCATGACGGACAAGACCAAACTCGACCGGCGCGCGTTCCTGCGCCGCGCCGCCATCGGCGCGCCCGCAGCAGTGGCCGGCGGCCTCGCGGCGCCGGCGGTGCTGGCACAGGCGCCGATGGTTCTCAAGATGCAGACCTCCTGGGGCGCGGGCAATATCTGGCAGGAATTCGCCCAGGATTACGCCGACCGGGTCGAGGCCATGTCCGGCGGCCGGCTCAAGATCGACGTGATGCCCGCAGGCGCCGTCGTGGGCGCGTTCCAGGTGCTCGATGCCGTGAATGACGGTGTGCTCGATGCCGCGCATTCCGTGCCGGTCTACTGGTATGGCAAGCACAAGGGCGCCTCGCTCTTCGGCACCGGCCCGGTCTTTGGCGGCTCGGCCACCACGATGCTGAGCTGGTTCTACGAGGGTGGCGGCAAGGCGCTCTATGACGAGCTGGTGAACGACATCCTCGGCATGGAGGTCGATGGCTATATGGGCTTTCCGATGCCTGCGCAGCCCTTCGGCTGGTTCAAGGGCGAGGTCAACACCGCCGCCGATCTTCAGGGCTTCAAGTATCGCACCGTGGGGCTTGCGGCCGATCTGCTCCAGAGCATGGGCATGTCGGTGGCGCAGCTTCCGGGCGGCGAGATCGTGCCGGCGATGGAGCGTGGCGTGATCGACGCGTTCGAATTCAACAACCCCTCCTCGGACAAGGATTTCGGCGCGCATGACGTGGCGAAGAACTACTACCTGTCCTCCTACCACCAGGCCTCGGAGAGCTTTGAATTCCTGTTCAACAAGCTCACCATGGAAGACCTCGATCCCGATCTGCGCGCGATCCTCGTGCACGCGGTCGAGGCGGCCTCGACCGCCAACACCGCCAAGGCGATGCGGCGCTATTCGGCCGATCTGAAGTGGCTCCAGGAAGAGGCGGGTGTGACCGTGCACCGCACGTCGAAGGACATCCTGGCCGCACAGCTCGACGCCTGGGACAAGCTGATCCCCGATCTCGAGGCCGATCCGTTCATGAAGAAGTGTCTCGACAGCCAGCGCGCCTGGGTGGAGCAGGTCACCTACTATGAGCTGATGAACGCGCCCGATCTGGAACTGGCCTACGACCACTACTTCCCCGGTCGCCTCAAGCTCTGATCGCGGTTCGCAATGCTGACATGCTGGCCCCGGCGCGATCCCGCCGGGGCCGCTTTTCAAGATAGCAAGGGGGGGCGCCCGCGTGGTCGGCTTCATTCGCTTCGCCGACAACCTGTCGGCCTGGTTCGGCAAGGCCTTTGCCTGGCTCATCGTGCTGATGTCGGTGGGCACCGGCTATGAGGTGGTCATGCGCTACATCTTCAACAGCCCGACGGCCTGGGCGCTCGATGTGTCCTTCATCATGTATGGCACGCTCTTCATGATGGGCGGGGCCTATACGCTGTCGCGGGGCGGGCATGTGCGGGGCGATTTCATCTATCGCCTCTGGGAACCGCGCAATCAGGCCAGGGTGGACCTGGTGCTCTATATCCTGTTCTTCTTTCCCGGCGTGACCGCGCTGATATTCGCGGGGTGGAAATACGCCGCGCGTTCCTGGTCCTATGGCGAGGTGTCAGTCAACAGCCCGGCGGGCGTGCCGATCTACCAGTTCAAGACGGTGATCGTGGCAGCCGGAATCCTGCTCTTCATCCAGGGCATGGCGCAGGTCTGCCGCTGCATCCTGGCGATGCGCACCAATGAATGGCTCGCCGCCGACGAGGACGTGTTCGAGACCGAGGACCTGCTGATGCAAAAGGCCGCCGAGGCCGAGAAGGACGCACATCCATGACCGATCCCCAAGTCGCCCTGATGATGCTGGGGCTGTTCATCGTCTTCGTTTTCCTCGGGTTTCCCATCGCCTTCACGCTGATGGCCATGGGCATCGGCTTTGGCTATTATGCCTATTTCGATGCGCGGCGGATGTGGCGGGCCTTCGACCGGCTGGGCGAGGATGCAGGCACATGGGATCAATGGTCCCTCTGGTTCGAGGGGTTCTTCAACAACCGGATATTCGATCTCTTCGTGAACCAGACATTCACGGTGATGTCGAACGAGGTTCTGACCGCCGTGCCGCTGTTTCTCTTCATGGGCTATATCGTCGAGCGCGCGAATATCGTGGACCGGCTGTTTTCCACGCTCAACATCGCAGCGCGCAACATGCCCGGCTCGATGGGGGTGGCGGCGCTCATTACCTGCGCGCTCTTTGCCACGGCCACGGGCATCGTCGGCGCGGTGGTGACGCTGATGGGGCTGCTGGCGCTGCCCGCGATGCTCAAGGCGCGCTACAACCCGTCCTTTGCCAGCGGCATCATCTGCGCGGGCGGCACGCTGGGCATTCTCATTCCGCCGTCGATCATGCTGATCGTCTATGCGGCGGCGTCGAACGTGTCGATCGTGCGGCTTTATGCGGCGGCGCTGCTGCCGGGGCTGACGCTGGTGGGGCTCTACCTCGTCTATGTGATCGGGCGCTCGATCATCCAGCCTTCGGTGGCGCCGAGGCCCTCCAGGGAGGAGGTGCCCGACATTCCCGTGTCACAGCTCATGTTGATGATCTTCTCATCCTTCGTGCCGCTGGCCTTCCTGATCCTCGCGGTGCTCGGCTCGATCCTCTTCGGGCTGGCCACCCCGACCGAGGCCGCCGCGATCGGCGCCCTGGGCGGCATCCTGCTCGCCTTCGCCTATCGCGCGATGACCTGGCAGCGGATGCGCGAGAGCGTCTATCTCACGGTGCGCACAACGGCGATGGTCTGCTGGCTCTTCGTCGGCTCCTACACCTTCTCGGCGGTGTTCTCCTATCTCGGGGGCGAGCATATCATCTCCGATTTCGTGCAGGGGCTGAACCTCAGCCCGCTGATGTTCCTGCTGCTGGCGCAGCTCATCATCTTCCTGCTCGGCTGGCCGCTGGAATGGTCCGAGATCATCATCATCTTCGTGCCGATCTTCCTGCCGCTGTTGCAGTTCTTCGAGGTCGATCCGCTGTTCTTCGGCATCCTCGTGGCGCTCAACCTGCAAACCAGCTTCCTGACACCGCCGATGGCGATGTCGGCCTATTACCTCAAGGGGATCGCCCCGCCCGAGATCAAGCTGACGCAGATCTTTGCCGGTGTCATGCCGTTCCTGTTCTGCGTCTTCATCTCCATGGCGCTGATGTATGTCTATCCGCAGATCGTGTTCTACCTGCCGGAGCTGATCTATGGCCGCTGACACCTCCCCCGAGGCGCATGTGTTGCGCGACAGGCTGGCCTCCGGGGCGCTGCGCGCCCTTGACCTGGCCGAGGCGCTGATCGCGCGGATCGAGGCGCGCGAGCCCGAAATCCGCGCCTTTGCCTGGTTCGACGCCGAATTCGTGCGCCAGCAGGCGCGTGCACTCGACGCGCATCGCCTCGGCGGGCGGCCCATCGGGCCGCTGCATGGCCTGCCGGTTGCGCTCAAGGATGTCATCGACACCGCGAAGATCCCGACGGAAAACGGCTGCGCGCTCGATGCGGGCCGCGTGCCGGTCAAGGACGCAGCCCTCGTCACCCGCCTCAAACAGGCGGGCGCGATCATCATGGGCAAGACCGTCACGACCGAACTGGCCTATCTCCAGCCCGGCCCGACGCGCAACCCGCACAACCCCGCCCATACACCCGGGGGGTCCTCCTCGGGCTCTGCCGCGGCGGTGGCGGACGGGATGGTGCCGCTCGCCATCGGCACGCAGACCGGCGGCTCGGTGATCCGGCCCGCCTCGTTCTGCGGCGTGACGGGCTACAAGCCCAGCTTTGGCGCGATCGGGCGCACGGGCGTTCTGATGCAGTCGCCCACGCTCGACACGATGGGGGTTTTCGCGGCCTCGCCGCTCGATGCGGCGATGCTCGCCGAGGTGCTGATGGGCCATGATGCGGGCGATCCGGCCACCACGCCCGCGCCTGTGCCGCATCTTCTGGAGGTCGCGCGCACGGCCCCGCCGGTCGCGCCGGTGCTGGCCTTCGTGCGTCCGCCGGGCTGGGACCAGGCGCATCCCGACCTGCACGCCGCTTTTGGCGAACTTGCCGAGGCGCTTGGTGATCAGGTCTTCGAGGTGCCGCTGCCCAATGCCTTCGATCAGGCCGCCGAGGTGCGCGCGCGCATCAACCACGCGGAAATGGCGCGCTGTTATCACCGCTATGCCAGGAACCGCGCAGCACTTGGGGAGCGCACCCGCGCCGCCATCGAGGAGGGCGAGGCGATCCTTGCGCGCGACTATCTGGCGGCGCTCGACTGGGCGGATGTGCTTTATGCCGGCATCGAGGAGATATGCGCGCGCTGCGATGCGATCCTGTGCCCCGCGGCGCCCGGCCCCGCGCCCGAGGGGCTCGAATCCACCGGTGATTCGATCTTCAACGGGCTCTGGACCCTGATGGGCACCCCCGCCGTCACGATCCCCGCCTTTACCGCCTCCAACGGGCTGCCGATGGGGGTGCAGCTTGTCGGGCCGCGCGGCGGCGATGCGCGCCTTTTGCGCACGGCGAACTGGTTTCACGGCTGGCTGTCCGAGGCTGGCGGATGACGAAAGGATGAGCATATGAACCGGATACTGGCGCTTTTCGCCTTCGCCGTGCTGGCGGCGTTTCTCTACATCCTTGCCAGAAAGATCGGCTCGCTCGATCTGTGGTTGCTGACCGGCCTTGCCGCGGCGCTCGCCGCCTGTGATTTCCTGACCTCGAGCGGCGACAGGAGCTAGGCCATGGCGAAACCCGTGATCTGGATCCCGCGCCGCCTGTCGGAGGCCACCATCGCGCGCGCGCGACGCGACTACGAGGTGATCCTGAACGAGGCCGACACGCCCGGCACCGCCGAAGAGATCGTCGCCATGAGCGCGCGGGTGGACGGGATGATCCCCTGCCATTCGGAGCATTTCACCGCCGATGTCGTGGCGCGGCTCGATCCGCGGCTCAGGATCGTGGCCAATCATTCGGTGGGCGTCGATCATTGCGACCTGGCCGCGCTGAAATCGCGCGGCATCGTGGTCACGAACACGCCCGATGTGCTGTCGGACGCCACCGCCGAGATTGCCATGCTGCTGATGCTGGGGGCTGCGCGCCACGCGGTGCGCGGCGACAGGATCGTGCGGCAGGGGGAATGGGATAGCTGGTCGCCCTCCTTCATGGTGGGCAAGCAGGTGACCGGCGCGCGGCTCGGCATCGTCGGCATGGGGCGCGTGGGCCGGGCATTCGCGCAAAAGGCGCGCGGCTTCGGCATGGAAATCCATTACCACAACCGGTCGCGCCTCGCCCCCGATGAGGAACAGGGCGCGGTCTTTCACGACGGGATCGACAGCCTTCTGGAGGTGGCCGATTTCCTCTCGCTGCACTGCCCCGCCACGCCCGAGACGGTGGACCTGCTCAATGCCGAGCGCCTCGCGCGGCTGCCTGCGGGGGCGGTGGTGGTCAATACCGCGCGCGGTGCGCTCATCGACGAGGCGGCGCTGCTTGCCGCGATCGAGCGCGGCCATGTCGCCGCTGCCGGGCTCGATTGCTTCAAGGTGGAACCGGGCGGCAACCCGGCCTTCGCGGGCCATGAGAACATCTTCATGCTGCCCCATATCGGCAGCGCCACCCGCGCCACGCGCGATGCCATGGGCGCGCGCGCGCTCGACAATCTCGATGCGTTCTTCGCGGGCCGGGAACCGCGCGACCGGCTGGTGTGAGCCTCACGAAGCCCGGCGTATCCCCATCACCCGCGCCCGCGCGCGCGGGTCATTGTCGAACAGCGCGGCAAGCTGCTCGGTCATCGCGCCGGCAAGCTGCTCCGCATCGGTGATCGTCACCGCGCGGTTGTAATAGCGCGTCACATCATGGCCGATACCGATGGCCAGCAATTCCACCTGTTTGCGCCGCTCGATCATGGCGATCACGTCGCGCAGGTGCTTTTCGAGGTAATTGGCCGGGTTGACCGAGAGCGTGCTGTCATCGACCGGCGCCCCGTCCGAGATCACCATCAGGATCTTGCGCGCTTCCCTGCGGGCCACGGTGCGCCGATGCGCCCATTCCAGCGCCTCACCGTCGATATTCTCCTTGAGGAGCCCCTCCTTCATCATCAGCCCGAGGTTGTTGCGCGTGCGCCGCATCGGCATATCGGCGGCCTTGTAGATGATGTGGCGCAGGTCATTGAGGCGACCGGGCAGGTGCGGGCGCCCCTCGGCAAGCCATTTCTCGCGGCTCTGCCCACCCTTCCAGGCGCGGGTGGTAAATCCGAGGATCTCCACCTTGACCGAGCACCGCTCCAGTGTGCGCGCCAGAACATCGGCACAGATCGCGGCGATCGAGATCGGCCGCCCGCGCATCGAGCCGGAATTGTCCAGAAGCAGCGTCACCACCGTGTCGCGAAACTCGGTATCCTTCTCGATCTTGAAGCTGAGCGGCGTGGTGGGATTGGCCACGACACGCGCGAGGCGTCCCGCATCGAGGATCCCTTCCTCGCAGTCGAACTCCCACGACCGGCTCTGCTGCGCCTGAAGCCGGCGCTGGAGCTTGTTGGCGAGCCGCGCGACCGCGCCCTTGAGCGGCTCCAGCTGCTGATCGAGATAGGCGCGCAGCCGCTCGAGCTCGACCGGATCGGCCAGCTCCTCGGCGCGGATCTCCTCGTCGAATTCCGCCGCGAAGACCGCATAATCCGGATCGGCCTCCGAGGCGGGGGCCGGCGGCGGCGGCTCGAGCGGGGCCTCGCCCTCGGGCAATTCGGCCTCCTCGTCCACGTCCTCGTCGGCCATCTCGTCAAGGCTCACCTGCGCCTCGCTCGCATCTTGCTGCTCGTCCTGGCCGCGCTCGGGATCGGCCTCGGCCTCGTTCTCGTCGGCCTGCTCCTCGCCGGTGCTGTCGGGCTGCTCCTCCTCGCCCTGTTCCTCGGCCTCTTCCTGCTCGCTGTCGTCGGCGGCGTCGGGATCCTCGCCCAACTGATCGCCATAGCCCAGATCCTCGATCACCCGTCGCGCCAGCCGCGCGAAAGCGGCCTGGTCGGCGAGGATGTCCTGAAGATTCTTCAGTGTGCCGCCCGCCTGCTCCTCGATGAAGCCACGCCAGAGATCCATCACGTTCTGCGCGCCGGCGGGCATGTCGCGCCCGGTGGCGAGATGGCGGATGAGATAGCCCGCCGCCGCCGGCAGCGGCGCATCGGCGGTCGAGGTGATCCGGTCATAGCCGAGGCGCGCGGCCTCCTGCGCGATCCGGGCGTCGATATTGGTGGCGGTGCCGGGCATGTCGCGCGCGCCGACCGCCTCGCAGCGGGCGGTCTCCATCGCCTCGTAGAGATCGCGCGCCATCTCGCCGGGGGGGGCATAGCGCGCGTGCACGGCGTCATCGTGGAACTTGTGGCGCAGCGCCAGCGCATCCGCCGTGCCGCGCGCCAGCAGCACCTCCTCGCGCGTCATCCGGCGGCTCACCTGCGGCAGGCGCATCGCCTCCCCCGAGAGGCCGCTGGGATCGACCGAGTAGGAAATCGTCAGATCGCTGTCATCGGCCATCACTCTGGTGGCGTTGGCGAGCGCCTTCTTGAACGGATCGGCGGGGTTGTCTGCGGGCCTGGTCATGGGGCGAAAATGGCGCAGCGCCGTGGCCAAGGCAAGGGGCCATCGCCCGGTCCCGCCACGAACCGCGCCAAGAGCGCGCGCATGGCGGCGTGACCGATTTCACGCGTTGACACCCTTTTCCATGCCTGGCGGCGCGCGGCCTTGTCTGGCGCGCGGGCGCACTCTACATCGGGCCGCATGAGACATCTCCTCCCCTTCCTCAGGCAACCGCCCCGCGTGGCCGTCATCCGTCTCGCGGGCATGATCGGCGGGGGGCCGCGCGGCGGGCTGACCGACGAGGCGCTCGGCCCGGTGATCGAGAAGGCGTTTCGCCGCGGCAAGCCGGGCGCCGTGGCGCTGGTGATCAATTCGCCGGGCGGCTCGCCGGTGCAGAGCGCGCTCATCGCCGCGCGCATCCGGCGACTGGCAGATGAGAGGAAAATCCCCGTTCACGCATTCGTCGAGGATGTGGCCGCCTCGGGCGGCTACTGGCTGGCGGTGGCTGCCGACGATATCCATGTCGATCCCGCCTCGATCCTGGGCTCGATCGGGGTGATCTCGGCGGGGTTCGGCGCGGATGCGTTCCTCAGGCGGCACGGGCTGGAGCGGCGCGTCCATACCGCCGGCGATCACAAGAGCATGCTCGATCCCTTCCTCCCCGAAAGACCCGAGGACGTGGCGCGGCTCAAGGTCCTGCTCGAAGAGATCCACACCACCTTCATCGCCCATGTGAAGGATCGCCGGGGCGACCGGCTGGCCGACGATCCGGCGATCTTTTCGGGAGAATTCTGGCCCGGCAAGCGGGCGATCGCGCTCGGGCTGGCCGACGGCATCGGCCATCTCGAGCCGCGCCTGAAGGCGCTTTACGGCGACAAGGTGCGCCTCATTCGCTACGGGCGGCGGCGCGGGCTGTTATCGCGGCTGGGCGCGCGGATCCTGGGCGACGCGCTCGGCACAATCGAGGAGCGCGCGCAATTCGCGCGTTTCGGTCTCTGACATGCTGGTGAAGATCGTTCTCCTCTTCCTCGTCGCCATGGCCGTTCTGGCGATGTTCGGGCGTCTGCGCTTTCCGGGGCAGAAACGCCTTGTTGATGCGAAATGCAGACGCTGCGGGCGCTACCGGATCGGCAAGGGGCCCTGCGATTGCGAGAAGGATCCGCGCCGATGATGCCGTGGCTGATGGTCGCGCTCGGCCTCTTGATCCTGCTGCTGGCGGGTGATGCGCTGGTGAAGGGCGCGGTCAATCTCAGCCTGCGGATCGGCATCCCGGCGCTGATCGTGAGCCTGACGGTGGTGGCCTTCGGCACCTCGGCGCCGGAGCTTCTGGTGTCGGTCAACGCCGTGCTGGTGGACAAGCCGGCCCTCGGCCTCGGCAATGTCGTCGGCTCCAACATCGCCAACGTGCTGCTGGTGCTGGGATTGCCGGCGGTCCTCGCGGTCACGCATACGAGCCGCTGCGATTGTCGTCGTTCCTATCTTCAGATGCTGGCGGCCAGCGTGCTGTTCATCGCGCTGGCCTTTCGCGGGTCGTTCGACCGGATCGCGGGGCTGGTGCTGCTGGGGGCGCTGGCGCTGATGCTGGCCGATGCCTTTCACCGCTCGCTCCTTCATCGTCGCGACGTGGCCGCGGCAAGGCTCCTCGCGACGGAGGAAGAAGAGGTCGAGGGCGCCGATCCCGACATGCCCTGGTGGCAGATCGTCACCTTCCTTGTGCTGGGTCTCATCGGCCTTCCGCTCGGGGCGGATATCCTGGTGGACAATGCCTCGATCCTTGCGCTGCGCTACGGGGTGAGCGAGGCGGTGATCGGGCTGACGCTGGTCGCGGTCGGCACCTCGCTGCCGGAACTGGCGACAACCATCATGGCGGCGCTGCGCAGCCAGGCCGATGTCGCGCTCGGCAACGTGATCGGATCGAACATGTTCAACCTGCTGGCGATCATCGGGGTGACGGCAATGGTCGGGCGCGTGCCGGTGAATGCCGAATTCCTGAGCTTCGATCTCTGGGTGATGCTGGCGGCGTCGCTGATCCTCATTCCGTTCGTGTTCCTCGGGCGCGATATCGGGCGGATCTGGGGGATCGGCTTGACGGCGGGCTATGCGGGCTATGTGCTGACCGTGCTGAATTGAGCGGAGGCCGGGCATGACGCGGGCATTGGTGACGGGGGCAGGCAGGCGGCTGGGGCGCGCCATGGCGATCGAGCTGGCCCGGCAGGGGCATGACGTGGCGGTGCATTACGCCACCTCCGCCGCGGATGCCGAGGAGGTCGCGCACGCGATCCGCGCCCTGGGGCAAAAGGCGGTGACGCTGTGCGCCGATCTGCTCGACGAGGCGCAGGTCACGCCGCTCGTCGCGCGCGCGGCGGAGGCGCTCGGCGGGCCGATCCTGACGCTGGTCAACAATGCCTCGATCTTCGAGCATGACACCATCGCCACCGCCACCCGGCAAAGCTGGGACCGCCACATGGAAAGCAACCTGCGCGCGCCTTTCGTTCTCATGCAGGAAATGGCCCGCGGCGTGCCCGAGCCCGCGACCGACAGGAATGGCGAGCCGCGCGCGCGTGGCCTGGTCGTCAACATGATCGACCAGCGCGTGCGCAAGCTCACGCCCGAATTCATGAGCTACACCCTCGCCAAGGCCGGGCTCTGGGCGCTCACGCGCACGGGCGCGCAGGCGCTCGCCCCGCGTGTCCGCGTCAACGCCATCGGCCCCGGCCCGACCATGCAGGGCCACCGCCAGAGCCCCGCGCATTTCGCCGCGCAGCGCCGCGCCACCGTCCTCGGCCGGGGCGGTAGTCCCGACGAGGTCTGCGCCACGCTTGGCTACCTGCTCCACGCGCCCGGCGTGACCGGGCAACTGATCTGCGTGGATGGCGGCCAGCACCTCGGCTGGCAGACCCCGGACGTGCTCGGGGTGGAGTGAACAACGGGCCGCATCGACAGGTTGTGCACCTTTCACCTTTTCGTTACGCAAGCGTCATGAAATTCCCAATGGTTTCAATCGACTGCGCCGCTCACAATTAAATATCGTTCAATATCAACGGCTTGCATATTTGCCTGAAAATTGTGCAAGTCAACGAACCCGCCCCCCTGCAACAGGAATTTCCGGCTGTCGGGAATTTGTCTCCAGACTTATCCACAGGAATCGTGGATAGCTTGGCGCTTGCTCTTTGCGTCGGGGCGTTGCAGCAAGGCGCGGGAATCATACCTTTGAGCACATGACCGAAACCGATCCCCCCCCCGCCCGCCAGGGGCATGAGGTGATCCGCGATTACCTGCGCACGCTCGACGCCTCGCCGGGCGTCTATCGGATGCTCGATGCCTCCTCGCAGGTGCTCTATGTGGGCAAGGCGCGCAATCTGCGCGCGCGGGTCTCGAACTATGCCCGCCCGACCGGGCACAGCCCGCGCATCGCCCGGATGATCCGCGAGACCGCCTCGATGATGTTCCTGACCACAGCGACCGAGACCGAGGCGCTGCTGCTCGAACAGAACCTCATCAAGCACCTCAAGCCCCGCTACAACGTGCTCCTGCGCGACGACAAGAGCTTTCCCGATATCATCGTCACGGCGCATGACTTTCCGATGATCCGCAAGCACCGCGGCGCGCGGCGCGACAAGGGGCGCTATTTCGGCCCATTTGCCAGCGCCGGCGCCGTGAACCGGACGCTGGCCCAGTTGCAGCGCGCCTTTCAGCTGCGCAGCTGCTCCGATACCGTGTTCGAGAACCGCACCCGCCCCTGTCTCGAATACCAGATCAAGCGCTGCACCGCGCCCTGCGTGGGCAGGATCAGCCGCGCCGACTATGCCGCGCTGGTGCGCGACGCGGAACGCTACCTCTCGGGGCGCTCCACCGAGATTCAGGCGCGCCTCGCCGCGGAAATGGCGCAGGCCTCCGAGGCGATGGAATTCGAGCGCGCCGCCGCCCTGCGCGACCGGATCAAGGCCCTCACGCAGGTGCAGACCGCGCAGGGCATCAACCCGCGCACCGTGACCGAGGCCGATATCGTCGCGCTCCATCTCGACCGGGGGCAGGCCTGCGTGCAGGTGTTCTTCATCCGCGCCGGGCAGAGCTGGGGAAACCGCGATTTCTATCCCCGCGTCGGCCCGGACGTGGCCGAGGCCGAGGTGCTCGAGGCGTTCCTCGGCCAGTTCTACGACAACCGGGAGCCGCCGCGCACCGTGATCCTCTCGCACGCGCTCGAGAATCCCGATCTGATGGCGGCGGCGCTCGGCCAGAAACGCGGGCGCGCGGTCAGGCTCCTTGTGCCGCAACGCGGCGAAAAGGCCGAGCTGGTTGCGGGCGCACGGCGCAATGCCCGCGAGAGCCTCGCGCGCAAGATGGCCGAGACCGCGACCCAGGCCCAGTTGCTCGGCGGGCTCGCCGCGGCCTTCGATCTGCCTGCGCCGCCGCGGCGTATCGAGGTCTATGACAACAGCCATATCCAGGGCAGCGACGCCGTCGGCGCGATGATCGTCGCCGGGCCCGAGGGATTCGAGAAGGCGCAGTATCGCAAGTTCAACATCCGCGGCGCGGATCTCAGCCCCGGCGACGATTTCGGCATGATGCGGGAGGTGCTCGCCCGCCGCTTCAAGCGCCTCCTGAAGGAGGACCCGGACCGCAGCGAGGGCCTCTGGCCCGACCTGCTGCTGATCGACGGCGGCGCCGGCCAGGTGAGCGCGGCCGCCGCGATCCTGCGCGAGATGGGGGTCGCGGATATCCCGATGGTCGGCGTGGCCAAGGGCGTGGACCGCAACCACGGCAAGGAGGAATTTCACCGCATCGGCAAGCCGCCCATGGCGCTGCGCAGGGGCGATCCGGTGCTCTATTTCGTCCAGCGCCTGCGCGACGAGGCGCACCGCTTTGCCATCGGCACGCATCGCGCGAAACGCGCCAAGGCGATCTCTGCCACCCCGCTCGACGAGGTGCCCGGCGTCGGCGCCGCGCGCAAGCGCGCGCTGCTCGCGCATTTCGGCAGCGCCAAGGCGGTGAGCCGCGCCAATCTCGCCGATCTGAAGGCGGTCGAGGGGATCTCGGACGCGCTGGCGCAGAAGATCCACGATTTCTTTCACGACCGCGGCGCAGACCGTCAGTAGAGCGGCGCCGTCCAGCCGATCACCAGCGCCACGCTCAGCACCGCCAGCAGCGTCGAGATCAGGATCGCCGTGGAGACGCGGCGCGGCGCGACGCCATAGCTCTGCGCGATGATGAAGACATTGCCCGCCACCGGCAGCGCCGCCGCCGCGATCACCACCGCCGCCGTATAGGGCGGCACATCAAACAGCCAGAGCACCGAGACCGCCACCGCCGCCGGATGCAGCACCAGCTTGCACAGGCTGAGCCAGACGGCCACATGCGCGCGCTCGGCGGATTTCGCCGCCAGCGATGCCCCGATGGCAAAGAGCGCGCCAGGCGTGGCCGCGCCCCCCAGGATCGCCAGAAAGGCGTTCATCGGCTCGGGGACCGGCAGCCGCAGCGCCGACCAGGCAAAGCCCGCCGCAATCGCCACGATCATCGGATTGCGCACGAGGCCGCGCACGATACTGCCGAGGATGCGCACCGACATGCGCCCGTCGCGCGCGCCGGTGATGAGGATCACCACGAGCGAGCCGAAAACCAGCAGATCGACCGCCAGCACCAGCACCACCGGCCCGATCGCCGCCTCGCCCATCAGCATCGCCAGCATCGGGATCCCGAGAAAGCCCACGTTGCCGATCACCGCGCATTGCGCCTCGATCGCCACCTCCTCGACGCGAAGCCCCCGCAGCATCGCCACCGCGCTCGCCAGCACATAGACCACCGTCGTCGCCGCCAGATAGGCCAGCACCACCTGCCAGTCGAGCACCTCACCGAGCGACAGGTTGGCCGAGAACCGGAACAGCATCGCCGAAAGCGCGAAGTAGAAGACGAATTTCGTCAGCCACGCCGCACCCTCCTGCGAGAAGAACCCGCTGCGCCCCGCCTGGTATCCGAGGCCGATGATCAGAAAGAAGGGAAGGGTCTGAAAGAAAACGCCGAGCATGGCACTTGGTAGCAGCCTGCCCGGTGGCGTCAATCGCCATGCCGTATCGGACGAGGCCGCTCAGAACAGGAAATCATCGGCCCCGAGATCGCCCGCAGTCACCCCGCGCAGCACGATCGCATCGCCGCCGCCGGTGTCGATCCACAGATCCTCCCCCAGCACGGTCGTGGCCGCCCGGACATCGGCGAGCGACCCGAGCGCGCCGACAGCGCGCAGGTCGATCCGCTCGAGCGGATCGAAAGGGTCGAAATCGGTGATCGTGTCGCGGCCATGCCCGTCCGCAAAGACGAAAACATCCGCCCCCCATCCGCCCGTGAGCACGTCATCGCCCGCCCCGCCGATCAGCGTGTCGCGCCCCGTCCCGCCCCGGAGCATGTCACGCCCCGCCCCGCCATCGAGCAGATCATCGCCCCAACCGCCGAGCAGCACATCATTCCCCTCCCCGCCGAACAGCGTGTCGCGCCCCAGCCCCCCGAGGATCAGATCGTCGCCTGCCCCCCCATCGGCGAGGTCATCCCCGAAGGAGAGGCTGATCGTGTCATTGCCGCTGCCGCCGCTCACCATATCATCGCCGAAGGCCGCCAGGATCAGATCATCGCCCGCCCCGCCATGGATCACATCCTCCCCGAAGCCGGCGGCCAGCGTGTCATGGCCATCGCCGCCGAGCAGCAGGTCATGCCCCGGCCCGCCGAAGAGCAGATCGTCGCCTGCCCCGCCCTCGAGCGTGTCATCGCCCATGCCGCCGCGCAGCGTGTCATCGCCCCCGCCCCCGAACAGGCTGTCGTCGCCCGAACCACCCCGGAGGAGATCATTCCCCTCGCCGCCGCGCAGGGTGTCGTCGCCACCCATGCCGTAAATCCGGTCGTCCCCCCCCAGCCCGTCGATCGAATCCGCCCCCGCCGTGCCAGAGAGAACGTCCGCGCCGGCGCTGCCGGTGGCGGGCGGGGCCGTGGCGCTGGTGATGATCGGCAGGCGGTCGGGCCAGTCGAAGGCCGGACCAAGGAGCTGCGCCGCATCGAGCCAGACAGGCACGGTCGCGGTGATCTCCACCACCGTGTCACGGAAAACGAGCCGGGCAAAGCCCAGCCCCGCCTCGACGACGAGCTGCCCTGGATTGCGCAGGAACGGCAGCGCCGAGAGGTCGATCCGATCCAGGCCGGGGGTAAAATCGGTGATCCGCACGAGGCGCGACTGCGCCGACACGACATGGATGTCGCGCCCCGGGCCGCCGCGCAGCTCGGTCTCGCCCGGACCGGCCACGAGAATATCGTCGCCCGCCCCGCCTTCGAGCGTGTCCGCGCCATGGCCGCGCGCCACCAGCAGATCGTCCCCTGCCGTTCCGCTCAGCAGCGCGGCGGTCCCTTCGGTCTGCGCGACGAGGCCAAGCCCCGAGAGATCGAGCGCGAACTGGCTGATCCCCCCGCGCGGATCGCCCGCCACGAAGATCTGCATCTCCGTGCCCACGACGGCGGCGCCGATCTGACCGACATTCTCGAGCCCCAGGCCGATATCATGCGCCAGGCTGCCGATATGCAGCAACCGCCCGTCCGGCAGCAGGCGAAACAGGCTCAGCCCGTCATCGGCGCCGCCGGCCACCACCAGGACATGATCACCGACCTGCGCCACGCTCAGCCCCTGCGCCCCGCCGAACCGGGTGGCCCGGGTGTCGAGCAGGTGATCGACCAGCACCATCGTGCCATCGTCCTGCACGCGCACCACGCTGAGCGACTGCGACCCCGCCGCGGCGATGATCGCGAAATGCGCGCCATGGGCCGCCACGACCTCGAGCGCGGTGGCATCGGCAATGGCCAGCCCGTCCTCTGCATCGAGCATATCGCGCGCCGTGAGCGCGCCCGTGGCAGGATCGACGTCGAGGCTGTGGAGCGCGCCGCGCCCCTGATCGAGCGCCAGAAGATGCCCCCCCGCCCCAACCGCCCCGGCCAGCGACAGGAGCGCCGGGCCGGCCAGCGTGATCGCCCCATCCTGCGCCTGCCCCGTGGGGGCTGACCCCGTCTCGACCGCCTCCGACCGAAAGACCAGCAGCCGGCCGCTCTGGCCATCGGCGGCAAAGAGCGTGTCCACACCCCCGACCCGCACCGCGACCAGCGCCGACAGATCACCCCCTCCCTGCGGCAGGGTGCCGAGGATGACGGTTTCGCCAAACCCCCCCGCCTCATCCAGTTCCAGCCCGAGAATCGCCTGCCCGGCCCCATCGGGCGCGCTGCCAAAGGCCAGCGTGATATCCCCCTCCCCCGCGACAGGGGTCACAAGCCCGGTCTGCCCGCTCGCGGCGGCGCCGGTGAAATGGCGCGTATCGACAAGCTGCGCCGCGCCACCCGCGTCGAGCCGATAGGAGACGAGCCCGCCCTGTGGCCCGGTGCCGGCAACGAGATGCAGGCCCGATGGCAAGGCCACCAGCCCGAAATCGCGCAGGTCCTGATCGAGCATCGGATCGGACAGCCGGAGATGCGCGACGAACTGCAGGTTCATCACCTTTCCTCACCACTCACACCCAAGACCGGTATGACGGCAAAGGTCGGAGGCAGCCGCGCGAAATTCTGGCAGAACAACGGCTTTTGCCCGGCACTTGAGACAAGTTTGATGATTTCGCCCCCGGCTTGGCGGCCAACCGTCCCCTGGCATGACGGCCTGCCCCCGGCCTTTCGGCAACAGTCCTCGCCCCCGGGGCACATGGCCCCCTTGTGGCCATTCCCCCGGCCCCGGAATGTGCTATCGCTGATCCGGAACGGCCGCATATACGCGGGCAGGACCGCCGCGATCTGGCGGATGTCCCGAGGGAAAGGGACCTTGCCGCGCCTTGCGCGGCAGTGGCGCGATGAGGAGCAGCCCATGGCACAGGATGTTCACCCGGTTCTTCTCTGCGGTGGCGCGGGCACGCGGCTCTGGCCGCTCTCGCGCAAGAGCTACCCCAAGCAGTTCACCCGCCTCACCGGCGAGGAGAGCCTCTTTCAGGCCGCCGCGCGGCGGCTCTCGGGGGAGGGCTTTGCCGCGCCCATCGTGGTCACCGGAGCGGATTACCGATTTGTCGTGACCGAGCAGCTCGCCGGGGTCGAGATCGCCGCCGCGGCGACGCTGATCGAGCCCGAGGGGCGCAATACCGGCCCGGCCATTCTGGCCGCCGCGCTGGCGCTGCACGCGCGCGCGCCCGGCGCGCTGATGCTGGTCGCGCCCTCCGATCACGTCATTTCCGACGCGCCCGCCTTTCGCGCGGCGGTCACGGCAGCGGTGCCCGCGGCAGAGGCGGGGCAACTCGTGACCTTTGGCATCCGCGCCACCCGCGCCGAGACGGGCTATGGCTGGCTCGCCCTCGATGCGCCGCCCGATGCGCGTTTTGCCCCCGTGCCGCAGCCGCTGCGCGGCTTTGTCGAAAAGCCCGACGCCGATACGGCGGCGCGGCTTCTGGCGGGGGGGATGCACCTGTGGAACGCGGGGATCTTCCTCTTTACCACGACCGCCATCCTGAGCGCCTTCGAGGCGCATCAGCCCGCCCTCGTCGGCGCCGTCGCCCGCGCGCTCGAAGAGGCCGCGCAGGATCTCCATTTCCTGCGCCTTGCACCCGATGCCTGGCGCGACTGCGCCGATATCTCCATCGACTATGCGGTGATGGAAAAGGCCGCCAATCTCACTGTCGTGCCCTATGGCGGCGGGTGGTCCGACCTCGGCGGCTGGGAGGCGGTCTGGCGCGCGAGCGGCCCGGACGCCTCGGGCACCGTGACCGCAGGCCCCGCCACCGCGATCGACTGCGCCGGCAGCCTGCTGCGCGCCGAGGACGGGCAGCAGGCGCTCGTCGGGATCGGCCTGCGCGACATCATCGCCGTGGCCATGCCCGACGCCGTGCTCGTCGCCCATCGTGATCGCGCGCAGGATGTGAAACGGGCGGTATCCGCGCTCAGGGCCGCGGGCGCGCCACAGGCCGAGACGCTGCCGCGCGACTACCGCCCCTGGGGCTGGTTCGAGAGCCTCGCCACCGGCGGGCGTTTCCAGGTCAAGCGCATCCACGTCAACCCCGGCGCCGCGCTCAGCCTCCAGAGCCATCACCACCGCTCGGAACACTGGATCGTGGTCGAGGGCACCGCCCGGGTCGTGATCGACGGCCACGAGCAGCTCGTGACCGAGAACCAGTCCGTCTATATTCCCCTCGGCGCGCTGCACCGGATGGAAAACCCCGGCAAGGTGCCGGTGGTGCTGATCGAGGTGCAGACCGGGGCCTATCTCGGCGAGGACGACATCATCCGCTACGAGGATCTCTATGCCCGCGGCGAGGGGGCAAGGGGCTGAGCCTGGCCGTAATCAGACAGATGGGTGGATGAGACCGGGATCATCCCGGATAGATCGGAAGGCAAACCGCCTCGCGGCCATATCGACATGTGAATGACGTGTCCCGCCACGGCCCGTGGGAGGCATATCCGCCCCCCGACGACCGCAACCGAGAGCCGTCAGGAGCAACAACGACCATATGCCGGTTTCGGGACCTCATGTTCAGATCGCCCCTGACATCTCTCAAACGCGCCGTTCCACCATCATCTTCTTGATTTCCGCGATCGCCTTGGCGGGGTTGAGGCCCTTGGGGCAGGTCTTGGTGCAGTTCATGATCGTGTGGCAGCGATAGAGCTTGAACGGATCTTCCAGATCGTCGAGCCGCTCGCCGGTGGCCTCGTCGCGCGAGTCGATGATCCAGCGATAGGCGTGGAGCAGCGCGGCGGGGCCGAGATACTTGTCGCCATTCCACCAGTAGGACGGGCAGGCGGTCGAACAGGATGCGCACATCACGCATTCGTAGAGACCGTCGAGCTTTTCGCGGTCCTCGATGCTCTGCCGCCATTCCTTCGCCGGGGCGTTGGTCCTGGTCTCGAGCCAGGGCATGATGCTGGCGTGCTGCGCGTAGAAATGCGTGAGGTCGGGGATCAGGTCCTTGACCACGGGCATATGCGGCAGCGGGTAGATCTTCACGTCGCCCTTGATCTCGTCCATGCCGTAGATGCAGGCCAGCGTGTTGATCCCGTCGATATTCATCGCGCAGGATCCGCAGATTCCCTCGCGGCAGGACCGGCGGAAGGTCAGCGTCGGGTCGATCTTGTTCTTGATATAGATGAGCGCATCGAGAACCATCGGCCCGCAATCGTCGAGATCGACGAAATAGGTATCCACGCGCGGGTTTTTCCCGTCATCGGGGTTCCAGCGATAGATCTGGAACTTGCGCAGCGTGCCGCCGGTCTCGGGGCGGGGCCATGTCTTGCCGGTGACGAGGCGCGAATTCCTGGGGAGTGTCAGTTGAACCATGATCGGTCTCCTTAGAACGTGCGCTTGCGGGGCGCGATCTTCGCGAGGCTGATGCCGCCCTGATCCTCGGGGGTCAGCGGCGTCTCGATCACCGGGCGATAGCTGAGCGTGACCTTGCGCCCCGCGACCCGCGCGATGGTGTGCACGCGCCAGTTCGCATCGTCGCGCTCGGGATGGTCCTCCGAGGCATGGGCGCCCCGGCTCTCCTTGCGGGCCTCGGCGCCGTTGATGGTGGTGAGCGCGCAGGGCATGAGATTGGTCAGCTCCAGCGTCTCCATCAGGTCGCTGTTCCAGATCAGCGAGCGGTCGGTGACGCGCAGATCATCCATTCTGCTGGCAACCGCATCCATCTTCTCGACCCCTTCGGCGAGGGTCTTGTCGGTGCGGAACACCGCGGCATCGGCCTGCATCGTGCGCTGCATCTCGAGGCGCAGATCGGCGGTCGGCACCGCGCCGTCAGCATGGCGCAGCCCGTCGAAACGATCGAGCGCCTTCTCGACCCCGGCCTTGTTCGTGGCGGGCACCGCGCTTTCGGGATCGACCACCTTGCCCGCGCGAATCGCCGCCGCGCGGCCGAACACCACCAGGTCGATGAGCGAGTTGGAACCGAGCCGGTTCGCGCCATGCACGCTCGCACAGGCCGCCTCGCCCACGGCCATCAGGCCGGGCACGACGGCATTGGGATCCTCCTCGGTCGGGTTGAGAACCTCGCCCCAGTAATTCGTGGGGATCCCGCCCATGTTGTAATGCACCGTGGGCAGCACCGGGATCGGCTCCTTGGTCACATCGACGCCGGCGAAGATGCGCGCGCTCTCCGAGATCCCCGGCAGGCGCAGCTTGAGCGCCTCGGGCGGCAGGTGGCTGAGGTTGAGGTGGATATGGTCCTTGTTCGGACCCACGCCGCGCCCCTCGCGGATTTCCATGGTCATGCAGCGGCTGACATAGTCGCGCGGCGCGAGGTCCTTGTAGTTGGGCGCATAGCGTTCCATGAACCGCTCGCCCTCGGAATTGGTGAGATAGCCGCCCTCGCCGCGCGCGCCCTCGGTGATGAGACAGCCCGCGCCATAGATGCCGGTGGGATGGAACTGCACGAATTCCATATCCTGAAGCGGCAGCCCCGCGCGCGCCACCATGCCATTGCCGTCGCCGGTGCAGGTATGGGCCGAGGTCGCGCTGAAATAGGCGCGGCCATAGCCGCCGGTGGCCAGAACCACCATCTTGGCGTTGAAGACATGGATCGTGCCATCGTCGAGCTTCCAGCAGACGACGCCGGTGCAGGCGCCGTCGGTCATCACCAGATCAATGGCGAAATACTCGATGTAGAACTCGGCCTTCTGCTTGAGGCTCTGACCATAGAGCGTGTGCAGGATCGCGTGGCCGGTGCGGTCGGCGGCGGCGCAGGTGCGCTGCACCGGGGGGCCTTCGCCGAACTCGGTGGTGTGGCCGCCAAAGGGACGCTGGTAGATCTTGCCCTCTTCGGTGCGCGAGAACGGCACGCCGTAATGTTCCAGCTCATAGACCGCCTTGGGCGCCTCGCGCGCGAGATATTCCATCGCGTCGGTATCGCCGAGCCAGTCGCTGCCCTTGACCGTGTCATACATGTGCCACTGCCAGCTGTCGGGGCCCATGTTGCCAAGGGATGCCGCGATGCCGCCCTGTGCGGCCACGGTGTGGCTCCGCGTCGGGAACACCTTGGTCACGCAGGCCGTGCGCAGCCCCTGTTCGGCCATGCCGAGCGTGGCGCGAAGCCCCGCACCGCCCGCCCCCACGACCACGACATCGTAATCATGCGTCTCGTATTCGTATGCAGCCATGTCTTCAGGTCCTCACAGCGCGATCTTGGCAAGGGCGAACAGCCCGGTGGCGATCGTCCCGTAGCTCAGGATGGTGACGAAGATGATCAGCACCCGGCGCGTCACGCCCTGGCTGTAATCCTCGATCATGGTTTGCGCCCCGGCGGCGAAATGGCGCAGCCCGAAGAACAGCACCAGCCCCGTGAGGATCGCCATCGCGGGATGGGAGAGGCCGTCGAGAACCTCGGCCCGGTCGCCCCCCAGAATACGCCCGAAGGCCACGAGGAATGCCGGCACGATGAGCGCAAGGCCGACGCCCGAGAGCTTCATGTACCAGAAATGCTCGGTGCCCGTGCCCGAGGCGCCCATCCCTTCGGCGCGCTTGCGTGCGGTCAGATAACGCATGTCAGCCTCCTCAGACCAGAAGCAGGGTCAGAACGGTCAGCACGACCGAGCCGATGATGCAGCCCCAGCCGAGCTTCTCGGCGGTGGGGATATCGAGGCCCTTGCCGGCGTCGAAATAGAAATGCCGCAGCCCCGCGAGGTAATGATACCACAGCGCCCAGAGCGAGAGCGTCAGCACCAGATCGCCGAACCACGAGGTGAGCACGGCATTGGCCACCGCGAAATACGCATCCGATGTCGAGGCCGCGAGCAGCCACCACACGATCAGCAGCGCCGCAACGATGAGCGCGTTGCCGGTGATGCGCGTGAGAATCGAGGTGATCGACGTGAGTTGCGGGCGGTAGATCTGCAGATGCGGGGAGAGCGGGCGCTCAACCTCCTTGGTCCGTGCCATGGGGAACCTCCTTGGGGTGGTCGGCGGCGGCATGTGCCGCGCGGGCTGCGTATGTTCTGGCGCCTTTTGCCGCTCCTGTCACGTCCAAGAGTGAAAAAATGCCGTCCAACCGGACAATTCGCCGCAAAAGGCCAGGCTTTGTGATCACGAAAATAATCGTGTGATCACACCCACGCGAAAATCTCCCACCCCCACGCCACAGCGCGGAATCAGGGGCACCGGACCAGGGATTCCCGCATATGGAGCTGGCCCCGGGAATGTGATCACGGAATGCGCTCAGTTCGCGCGCTTCTCCAGCGCCGCGATCCGCGCCGCGAGCGCCGCGTTCTCCTCGCGCGCCTTCTGCGCCATGGCGCGCACGGCGTCGAATTCCTCGCGGGTGACGAAATCGCGATCCGCCAGCCAGCGGTCGATCAGCGATTTCATCGCCGTCTCGGCCTCGGCGCGCGCGCCCTGCGCCACGCCCATGGCATTGGTCATCAACTGGCTCAGATCGTCGAGCACCTTGTTTCGCGTCTGCATGGCGTGCCTCCGGCGTTACATATGCCCCTTATATGGTCGGGCGCGCCGCGATCACAAGGTTGACTTTCCCGGCGCGCCAGAGGCATTGAGACGCATATGCAGGCCGCCATCCCCTTTCCCGACATCTCGCCCGAGATCTTCTCCATCCCGCTGTTCGGAATGGAATTCGCCCTGCGCTGGTATGCGCTGGCCTATATCGTCGGCATCGTCATCGGCTGGCGGATCGTGGTGGCCACGGTGCGGCGGCCCGCGCTCTGGCCGGGCGGCGCGGCGCCGATGACGGCGGCGGATGTCGAAGACCTGCTCACCTGGGTGATCCTCGGGGTGATCCTGGGCGGGCGGCTTGGCTATGTGCTCTTCTATCAGCCGGGCTATTACCTCTCGAATCCCGCGCAGATATTGCAGGTCTGGGAGGGGGGCATGGCCTTTCACGGCGGCCTTCTGGGGGTGGTGCTGGCGGTGCTGCTGTTCGCGCGACGGCGCGGCATCAACTGGGTGTCGGTCGCCGATGCGCTCTGCATGGTGACGCCGGCGGGTCTCTTGCTCGGGCGGATCGCCAATTTCATCAATGCCGAGCTCTGGGGGCGGCCCACGGACCTGCCCTGGGGCGTGATCTTTCCCGGCTCGGCGGCACAGGATTGCGCGGGCGTGGTGGCGGGGCTCTGCGCGCGTCATCCCTCGCAGCTCTACGAGGCGGCGCTCGAGGGGCTGATCCTCGGCGCGGTGCTTCTGTGGCTGGGCTGGCGGCGCGGGGCGCTGCGCCGGCCCGGGATGCTCACGGGGGTGTTCTTTGCAGGCTACGGGATCGCACGGTTCCTGGTGGAGTTCGTGCGCCAGCCCGACGCGCAATTCGTCGCGCCGGGCAATCCGCTCGGGCTGGCCTGGCATGTCGGGGGCTATGGCCTCACCATGGGGCAGATGCTGTCGCTGCCGATGATCGCCCTCGGGATCGGCATGGTGCTCTGGTCGCGGCGGGCGCGGCCCGCATGACGGCGCTGGCCGAGGCGCTTGCCGCGCGCATCCGTGCCACGGGGCCGATGAGCCTCGCCGATTACATGGCGGCCTGCCTGATGGACCCGCGCCACGGCTATTATGCCACGCGCGATCCCTTCGGGCGGGGGGGCGATTTCATCACCGCGCCGGAAATCAGCCAGATGTTCGGCGAGCTTGTGGGCCTTTGCCTCGCGCAGGCCTGGATGGATCAGGGCGCGCCCACGCCCTTTGTCCTGGCCGAGCCTGGCCCCGGTCGCGGCACGCTCATGGCGGACCTCTTGCGCGCAACGCGCCGCGTTCCCGGCTTTCACACCGCGATGCGCCTGCACCTGGTCGAAACCTCCCCCACCCTGCGCGAGGTGCAGGCCGCGACGCTCGGGCAGGGCGACGTGACCTGGTGCGACCGGGTGGAGGACCTGCCCGAAGCGCCGCTCTTCCTGATCGCCAACGAATTCTTTGACGCGCTGCCGGTGCGCCAGTTCCAGCGCGGGCAAAGCGGCTGGCGCGAGCGGGTTGTGGGGCTCACGGACGACCGCCTGACCCTCGGTCTCGGCCCCGAGACCGCGCTGGACGAGCTCGCGCACCGCCTCGGCGATACGCAGCCCGGAGACATCGTCGAGACCTGCGCGCCGGGGGCGGCCATCGCCGCACATATCGGCGCGCGCATCGCCGAGCATGGCGGCGCGGCGCTCATCATCGACTACGGCGACTGGCGCGCGCTCGGGGATACGTTTCAGGCGGTGGCGGGCCATACCACCACCGATCCCCTTGCCGCACCGGGCGCCGCCGATCTCACCGCGCATGTGGATTTCGAGGCGCTCGCCCGCGCCAGCGCCCCCGCCGCCCATACCCGCCTCACGCCGCAGGGGGTCTTCCTCGAACGGCTCGGCATCGCCGCACGCGCCGAGACGCTGGCGCGCGGCCTCAGCGGTGCCGCGCTCGAAAGCCACATGGCCGCATATCGGCGCTTGACCCGCGCGCAGGAAATGGGGACGCTCTTCAAGGTGCTGGGGCTCTACCCGCCCGGCACCCCGCCGCCACCGGGACTGGAGCCATGACGCTCGAAATCATCACCGCCGACGCGCTGTCCCCCCTGCGCCACGGGTTCTTTACCCGGCGCGGCGGGGCGTCCTCGGGGGTGTTTTCAGGGCTCAATTGCGGCCCCGGCTCCTCGGACCAGGCCGAGATCGTGACCATCAACCGCGCCCGCGTGGCCGAGGCGATGCAGGTCGCGCCCGATCACCTGATCACGGTGCACCAGGTCCATTCCGCCGATGTCCTGCCTGTCACCGGCCCGCTCACCGAACGCCCGCGCGCCGATGCCATGGTCAGCGCCACGCCGGGGATCGCGCTCGCCGTGCTGACCGCCGATTGCCAGCCGGTGCTGCTGGCCGACCCCGCCGCAGGGGTGATCGGGGCGGCCCATGCCGGCTGGCGCGGGGCGCGCGATGGGGTGCTCGAGGCCACGCTCGACGCGATGGAGGCGCTTGGCGCGGCGCGCGCGCGGATCACCGCGGTGATCGGCCCGACGATCAGCCAGGCGGCCTATGAGGTCGGCCCCGAGCTCTTCGAGGATTTCCTCGCCGAGGATCCCGAGAGCGGCCGGTTCTTCGCCAATGGCCACGGCGACCGCTACCTGTTCGACCTGCCAGGATACGGCCTCCACCGCCTGCGCCGCGCGGGCGTGGGCCATGCCGAATGGACCCGCCATTGCACCTATGGCGATGCCGAACGCTTCTATTCCTACCGCCGCAGCACCCATGCCGGCGAGGCCGATTACGGGCGGCTCATCTCGGCGATCCGGCTGTGAACGGGCGGGATCCCGCCCGCCGCCCCTGACCGGACGCCGGAAGGAGACGCCGCCCGATCAGGCGTGAATCGCCCCGTCGCCGCAGGCGAGCGCGGCCTCGCGCACCGCCTCGGAAAAGGTCGGGTGCGCATGGCAGGTGAGCGCGAGATCCTCGGCCGCGGCGCCGAATTCCATCGCCACGCAGACCTCGTGGATGAGCTCGCCGGCCGCCGGCCCGATGACATGGGCGCCGAGGATGCGATCGGTCTCCTTGTCGGCGAGGATCTTGACAAAGCCCTCCCCCGCGAACACCGCCTTGGCGCGGCCATTGCCCATGAAGGAGAACTTGCCGACCTTGTAGGCGCGGCCCTGTTCCTTCAGGCTCTCCTCGGTTTCGCCCACATTGGCGACCTCAGGATGGGTGTAGATCACGCCGGGGATGACGCCGTAATTCACATGGCCATGCTTGCCCGCGAGCACCTCGGCCACGGCCATGCCCTCATCCTCGGCCTTGTGGGCGAGCATGGGGCCCTCGATGGCGTCGCCGATGGCGTAGATGCCCTTGACCGAGGTCTGCCAGTGATCGTCGGTCCTGATCTGGCCGCGCTTTGTCAGCTCGACGCCGAGCCCGTCGAGGCCGAGCCCGTCGGTAAAGGGCTTGCGGCCCGTGGCGACGAGGACCACATCGGCCTCGATCTGGTGTTCGCTGTCATCCTTGCGCAGCTTGTAATCAACCCTGGCCTTGGTCTTGAGCGCCTCGACCGACTGGACGGCGGCGCCCATGATGAAATCAAGCCCCTGTTTCTTGAGGATGCGCTGAAAGGTCTTCTGCACCTCGCCATCCATGCCGGGCGTGATCGCGTCGAGATATTCGATCACCGTCACCTGCGCCCCGAGCCGGGCATAGACCGAGCCCAGCTCCAGCCCGATGACGCCGCCGCCGATGACGGCCATGGTTTTCGGGATCTTCGGCAGATCGAGCGCGCCGGTGGAGGTGACCACCACCTTTTCATCGACCTCGACACCGGGCAGGGAGGAGGGCTCGGAGCCAGTGGCAATGACGATATTCTTCGCCTCGTGGATCTCGTCGCCGACCTTGACGCGGCCCGCCTCGGGGATGGAACCCCAGCCCTTGATCCAGTCCACCTTGTTCTTCTTGAAGAGGAATTCGATACCCTTGGTGTTCTGGCCGATCACCTCGTCCTTGTAGGCGAGCATCTGTTTCCAGTCCACCGAAGGCGCCTTGCCCTTGAGGCCCATCTTTTCGAAATTGTGTTCCGCCTCGTGGAGCTGGTGCGAGGCGTGCAGGAGCGCCTTCGACGGGATGCAGCCCACGTTGAGGCAGGTGCCGCCAAGCGTCTCGCGCCCCTCGACCACGGCGGTTTTCAGGCCAAGCTGCGCGCAGCGGATGGCACAGACATAGCCGCCGGGGCCGGCGCCGATGATGATCACGTCATAGGAGGCCATGGAATTTCCTTTCGTCAGAGGAGGGGTGGGGGCGCTGCCCCCGTCGCCCTTCGGGCGACTCCCCCGGAGTATTTGCAGAAAGATGAAGCATCACAAGAGCGCCGCCAGCAGCATGAGGAGCGTGGCCGCGAAGCCCACGGCCCAGATCAGCGAGCGCCAGGGGCAGAGCCCGAAGGCATAGGCCGGGATGTAGAGCACGCGCGCGCCGAGATAGGTGAAGGCGCAGGCGGCGGTGAATTGGGTGGATTGATCGCTGAGCGTGATGGTGACGCAGGCGATGGTGAAGAGGATCAGCCCCTCGAAATGGTTGGTGAGCGCGCGGCCCAGGCGGGCGGTTCCGGGCGAGAGCTGGCGGGACGGCTCGCGGTCGCGGGCGGACATGGTGTAGCCGGGGCCAAGCTCGCGATTGGCCGGGACCGCGTAGAGGATGAATTGCACGGCTTGCAGGAGCGCGGCGAGGGTGAGGGCGGTGAGTTCGGGGGTCATTGCGTGGACACACTTCCTGAAATGAGAACGCCGACACCGAAAAGGAAGGCTCCGACAGACAAGATTCCTAGAACGACATTAAATGGGATAATCCAATTGTCCCAAAAGCTATGCCAACAATACTGAGGCGCTGTTGCCATGTATGAGTAAGAGATGATCAGCGCCAAAAGAATAGAAGCAATGCCAACCAAGAACGACCACATCGCGCATTTGATGCTTTCAAACTCAAACCAGATCATGCGCGATGCATCAGCGTTCCCTGCAAAAGTCAGAATGGCGAGAATGGCCCCCGAGTTAAGTATTATCGTCGTGCGCACAAAAGCCAAGCCAAGTGCATCGGCTCTCCCCAACCTCGACACTTCAGAATCTTTAGAGGTCATTCACGTAACCCTCAGCGACCTAAAATAGAAATATGACGTTAATTCCAGTTCGCGTCCGATAGAGTTTTACGCGCCTGCGCAATCGCGTCATCCACGGGGCGGCCCTCTTCGTGCGCCTTCACGATCCGTTCCAGCACCGCGCGCAGGCGGGCGGCTTCGCCGGGGGCGGCGGGGCGGGCGCGGGTGAAGAAATCCGCGTCGAGCGGCGGGTTTTCGTCAAAGCCTTCGGGCGGCTTGGGGCGTATGGTCATGGGACTTCCCTCCGGTTGGCCTTGCGCAGCGAGATTACGCGGATGCGGGTGCCACGCCAGGCGTAGACAAGAACGTGGTACCTGCCGTCGATCTTGCCAAGGGCCTGCATTCGTGTCTCGCCATAGTCATAGCGCGTATCCTCCGCCTCGATTGCCGTGCGCCAATCGAACCCGGTGACAGCCTCGAACGGGACGCCGTGTTTGGCCATGTTCTGTGCGGCCTTGTCGGCGTCCCACTCGTAATCCGGGTCGCTCACAGATCCATCAGCAACCGCCGGGGATCCTCGAGCGCCTCCTTGACCCGCACGAGGAAGGTGACCGCGCCCTTGCCGTCCACGATGCGGTGATCGTAGCTCAATGCCAGATACATCATCGGGCGGATCACCACCTGACCGTTGATCGCCATCGGGCGATCCTGGATCTTGTGCATGCCCAGAATGCCCGATTGCGGGGGGTTGAGGATCGGCGAGGACATGAGCGAGCCATAGACGCCGCCATTGGAGATGGTGAAGGTGCCGCCCTGCATCTCGGCCATCGAGAGCTTGCCGTCGCGGGCGCGGGCGCCTTTTTCGGCGATGGCCTTTTCGATCTCGGCAAAGCTGAGCGCGTCGGCGTCGCGGATCACCGGCACGACAAGGCCCGTGGGCGTGCCCGTCGCGATGCCCATGTGGACGTAGTTCTTGTAAACGATGTCGGTGCCGTCGATCTCGGCATTGACCTCGGGCACTTCCTTGAGGGCGTGGCAGCACGCCTTGGTGAAGAAGGACATGAAGCCGAGGCGCACGCCGTGTTTCTTGAAGAACGCGTCCTTGTATTCGTTGCGCAGCGCCATGACCTCGGTCATGTCCACCTCGTTATAGGTGGTGAGCATGGCGGCGGTGTTCTGCGCGTCCTTGAGGCGGCGGGCGATGGTCTGGCGCAGGCGGGTCATCCTGACGCGCTCTTCGCGGGCGGCATCCTCGGCCGGGGAGGGCGCGCGGGGGGCCTGTGCGGGGGCGGCGGGGGCGGAGGCGTGCGCGGCAGCGGCGGCGGCGCGGGCCACGTCGTCCTTCATCACCCGGCCATCGCGGCCCGAGCCGGTGACCTGATCGCGGGAAATGCCCGCCTCGGCCATGGCCTTTTTCGCCGAGGGCGCGTCCTCGACATCCTTGCCGGATCCGGGCGCGGCCTTCGCTGCCGGGGCGTCGGTGGAGCTGGCGGCGGCGGCGGCGGCCCCCTCGCCCGAGGCGAGGCGCGCGAGCCTGCCGCCAGCCTGCACCGTCTCACCCTCGCCTGCGAGGATCTCGACCAGCGTGCCCGAGGCGGGCGCGGGCACCTCGACCGAGACCTTGTCGGTCTCAAGCTCGCAGAGCATCTCGTCGGCGGCGACGGTATCGCCCACCTTCCTGAACCAGGTGGCGACGGTGGCCTCGGTCACGCTCTCGCCGAGGGCGGGCACCATGACGTCGATCGTCTCGACCGCGTCATCGCCGTCATCGCCGTCGGTGGCGGCGGCGCTGGCCTCGGGTCTTTCTTCCTGCGGGGCGGGGGCGGGTTTGTCTTCGCCGTCGGCGTCGGCCTCGGTGATGGTGGCCAGCAGCGCATCGACGCCGACGGTCTCGCCCTCCTGGGCCACGATCTCGCCAAGGGTGCCGGCGGCGGGCGAGGGGACCTCGACCGTCACCTTGTCGGTTTCCAGTTCGCACAGCATCTCGTCGGCGGCCACCGCATCGCCGGGTTTCTTGAACCAGGTGGCGACGGTGGCCTCGGTGACGGATTCGCCAAGGGCGGGGACGCGGACTTCGGTGCTCATCACTCAGTTCCCTTCGATGGTCAGCGCGGCATCGACCAGCGCCTCTTGTTGTTCCTTGTGCTGCCGCGCGAGACCCGTGGCGGGCGAGGCGGCGGCGGGGCGGCCGGCATAGACCGGGCGCTTGTGCCGGGCGTCGATGCGGGTCAGCACCCATTCGATATTGGGCTCGATGAAGGACCACGCGCCCTGGTTCTTGGGCTCTTCCTGGCACCAGACCATTTCCGCGCCCTTGAAGCGTTCGAGCTCCTTGACCATGGACATGGCCGGGAAGGGATAGAACTGCTCGACGCGCAGGAGATAGACATCGTCGATGCCGCGCTTGTCGCGTTCTTCCAGCAGGTCGTAATAGACCTTGCCCGAGCACATGACGACGCGGCGGATCTTCTTGTCGGCCACGAGCTTCGTGCCCGACTGGCCCCCTTCCGCATCGTCGCGCAGCAGCCGGTGAAAGGACGAACCGGTGGTGAAATCCTCGGCCTTCGACACTGCCATCTTGTGACGCAGAAGCGATTTCGGCGTCATCAGGATCAACGGCTTGCGGAAGGTGCGATAGAGCTGGCGGCGCAGGATGTGGAAATAGTTCGCCGGGGTGGTGCAATTGGCCACGATCCAGTTATCGGCTCCGCACATCGTCAGGAAGCGTTCCAGCCGCGCCGAGGAATGTTCCGGCCCCTGCCCCTCGTAGCCATGCGGCAGCAGGCAGACGAGGCCCGACATGCGCAGCCATTTCGATTCGCCCGAAGAGATGAACTGATCGAACATGATCTGCGCACCGTTGGCGAAATCGCCGAACTGCGCCTCCCAGAGGGTCAGCGCCTTGGGCTCGGCGAGGCTGTAGCCATATTCGAACCCGAGCACGGCATATTCCGACAGCATCGAATCGATGACCTCGTAATGCGCCTGCCCCTCGCGGATATTGTCGAGCGGGTAGTAGCGTTCTTCGGTTTCCTGGTCGATGAAGGCCGAATGGCGCTGGCTGAAGGTGCCGCGGGTGCTGTCCTGGCCGGAGAGGCGCACGCGGTAGCCCTCGGTCAGCAACGAGCCGAAGGCGAGCGCCTCGGCAGTCGCCCAGTCGAAGCCCTCGCCGGTCTCGAACATCCGGGCCTTGGCCTCGAGCAGGCGCTGGAGGGTCTTGTGGATGTTCAGCCCCTCGGGCACGCGGGTCAGCGCCGCGCCGACCTCACGGAGGGTTTCGGGCGCGATCGAGGTCTCGCCACGCTCATACTTGCCCCTGTGGGGGTTGAGATCGGCCCATTTGCCATCGAGCCAGTCGGCCTTGTTCGGGCGATATTCCTTGCCGGCCTCGAACTCCTCGGAAAGAAAGGCCTGGAACGCGGCCTTCATGTCCTCGACCTCGCCCTCGGGGATGAGGCCGTCCTGCACCAGCCGGTCGGTATAGAGGGCGAGCGTCGTCTTGTGCTGCTTGATCTGCTTGTACATCAAGGGGTTGGTGAACATCGGCTCATCCCCCTCGTTATGGCCGAAGCGGCGGTAGCAGAAGACGTCGATGACCACGTCCTTGTGGAATTTCTGGCGGAACTCGATCGCCACGCGCGCGGCATGGACCACCGCCTCGGGATCGTCGCCGTTGACGTGAAAGATCGGCGCCTCGACCATCAGCGCGATATCGGTCGGATAGGGCGAGGAGCGCGAGAAATGCGGCGCCGTGGTAAAGCCGATCTGGTTGTTCACCACGATATGCACGGTGCCGCCGGTGCGATGCCCCTTGAGGCCCGAGAGGCCGAAACATTCCGCCACCACGCCCTGACCGGCAAAGGCCGCATCGCCATGCAAGAGCAGCGGCAGGACCTTGGTCCGCTCGGTGTCGTTCAGCTGGTCCTGCTTGGCGCGCACCTTGCCGAGCACGACAGGGTTCACCGCCTCGAGATGGCTGGGGTTGGCGGTGAGCGACAGGTGAACCTTGTTGCCGTCGAATTCGCGGTCCGAGGAGGCGCCGAGGTGATATTTCACGTCGCCCGAACCATCGACCTCGTCGGGCTTGAAGCTGCCGCCCTGGAATTCGTTGAAAATCGCGCGATAGGGCTTGCCCATGACATTGGCCAGCACCGAGAGGCGGCCCCTGTGGGGCATCCCGATGACGATTTCCTGCACGCCAAGCTGGCCGCCGCGCTTGATGATCTGCTCCATCGCCGGAATGAGGCTCTCGCCGCCGTCGAGGCCAAAACGCTTGGTGCCCATGTATTTGACATGGAGAAACTTCTCGAAGCCCTCGGCCTCCACCAGTTTGTTGAGGATCGCCTTGCGGCCCCGCCGGGTAAAGCTGATTTCCTTGTCGTAGCCCTCGATCCGCTCCTTGAGCCAGGCGGCCTGTTCGGGATCCGAGATATGCATGTATTGCAGCGCGAAGGTGCCGCAATAGGTGCGCCGCACAAGCGCGAGGATCTCGCGCAGGCTCGCCACCTGGAGGCCGAGCACGTTGTCGATGAAGATCGGCCGGTCCATGTCGGCCTCGGTGAAGCCGTAGGATTTCGGGTCGAGCTCGGGCTGGTAGGTCTGCTCGCGCAGGCCGAGCGGATCGAGATCGGCGATGAGATGGCCGCGGATACGATAGGCGCGGATCAGCATCAGCGCGCGCACCGAATCGAGCACCGCGCGCTTGACCTGCTCATCGGCGACCTCGATGCCCTTTTCGGCGGCCTTGGCGGCGATCTTGCGGCCCGCCTCCTTCATCTCCACCTCGACCGGCCATTCGCCGGTGAGCGCGGCGGTCAGGTCGTCATCGGGAACCGGCGGCCAGTCGGACCGCGCCCAGGAGGGTCCTTGCGCCTCGCGCCGAACATCCTCCTGCCCGTCGCCCAGCTGGTCGAAAAAGGCGCGCCATGCCTCATCGACCGCGTTCGGGTCATTGGCGTAGCGGGCGTGAAGCTGTTCGAGATATTCGGCATTGGCCCCCTGCATGAAGGAGGATGCGTGGAAGAGGTCGTTGGGGGATTGGTCGGTCATCTCTGCTGTCCTCCCGCGAGGGCGCGCGGCCCCGCCCTTGTGAAACGGGGGCGGGGCCGGCCCGCCCCCGCGCATGTCAGCCGATCGCCTTGAGCACGGCCTCGCCGAGGCCCGCGGGGCTCTCGGCCACCGTGATCCCGGCGGATTTCATCGCCTCGATCTTCGATTCGGCATCGCCCTTGCCACCGGCGACGATGGCGCCCGCATGGCCCATGCGGCGGCCCGGAGGGGCGGTGCGCCCCGCGATGAAGCCTGCGACGGGCTTGCTTCGGCCGCGCTTGGCCTCGTCTTTCAGGAATTGCGCGGCCTCTTCCTCGGCCGAGCCGCCGATCTCGCCGATCATGATGATCGACTGGGTCTCGTCATCGGCGAGGAACCATTCGAGCACGTCGATATGCTCGGTGCCCTTGATCGGATCGCCGCCGATGCCCACGCAGGTGGACTGGCCAAGGCCCACATCCGTCGTCTGCTTCACCGCCTCATAGGTGAGCGTGCCCGAGCGCGAAACCACGCCGACGCTGCCGCGCCGGTGGATATGGCCGGGCATGATGCCGATCTTGCAGGCGTCGGGCGTGATGATGCCGGGGCAGTTGGGGCCGATGAGCCGGCTTTTGCTGCCTTCGAGCGCGCGCTTGACGCGCATCATGTCGAGCACGGGAATGCCCTCGGTGATGCAGACGATCAGCTCCATTTCCGCGTCGATCGCCTCGAGGATACTGTCGGCGGCAAAGGGCGGCGGCACATAGATGACGGAGGCATTGGCCTGCGTCTCATGTTTCGCCTCGTGCACCGAGTTGAACACCGGCAGGTCGAGATGCGTCGTGCCGCCCTTGCCCGGCGTCACGCCGCCGACCATCTTCGTGCCATAGGCGATGGCCTGCTCGGAATGGAACGTGCCCTGCGAGCCGGTGAGGCCCTGACAGATCACACGGGTGTTTTCGTTGACAAGAACCGCCATCTGATCAGCCTTTCACCGCTTTGACAATTTTCTGCGCGCCGTCCTTGAGGTCGTCGGCAGCGATCACGTCGAGGCCGGAGCTGTTGATGATCTCCTTGCCCTTCTCCACATTGGTGCCTTCGAGCCGCACCACGAGCGGCACCTTGAGGCCCACCTCCCTGACCGCCGCCACCACGCCCTCGGCGATCACGTCGCAGCGCATGATGCCGCCGAAGATGTTGACGAGGATGCCCTTCACGTTGGGATCCGACGTGATGATCTTGAACGCCTCGGTGACCTTTTCCTTGGTCGCGCCGCCGCCCACGTCGAGGAAGTTGGCAGGTTCGGCGCCGTAGAGCTTGATGATGTCCATCGTCGCCATCGCCAGACCCGCGCCGTTGACCATGCAGCCGATCTCGCCGTCCAGCGCGATATAGTTCAGGTCGTATTTCGACGCTTCGAGTTCCTTGGGGTCCTCTTCGGTGGTGTCGCGCAGCTCGGCAATGTCGGGGTGGCGATAGATCGCGTTGCCGTCAAAGCCCATCTTCGCGTCGAGGCATTTCAGATCGCCCTTGTCGGTGACGATCAGCGGGTTGATCTCGAGCATCTCCACGTCCTTCTCGACGAAGAGCTTGTAGAGCGTGCCCATCAGCGCCACGCATTGCTTGACCTGCGCGCCGGTGAGGCCAAGGCCAAAGGCGATGCGGCGGCCATGAAAGGGCTGATAGCCGGTGGCCGGATCGACGGAGAAGCTGAGGATCTTCTCGGGCGTCCGCTCGGCCACGTCCTCGATATCCATGCCGCCCTCGGTGGAGGCGACGAAGCTGATGCGCGAGGTGCCGCGATCGACCAGCAGCGCGAGGTAAAGCTCGCGCTCGATGCCCGATCCGTCCTCGATATAGACGCGGTTGACCTGCTTGCCCGCGGGCCCGGTCTGCTTGGTCACGAGGGTGCGGCCGAGCATCCGGCGCGCCTCTTCGGCGGCCTCCTCGACCGAACGCGCAAGCCGCACGCCACCGGCCTCGCCGGCGCCGGCCTCCTTGAAGCGGCCCTTGCCCCGCCCGCCCGCGTGGATCTGTGCCTTGACGACCCAGAGCGGCCCGTCGAGCGCGCCCGCGGCGGTCTTGGCCTCTTCGGCGCGCAGGACCACGCGGCCATCCGACACCGGGGCGCCGTAGGAGCGAAGCAGCGCCTTCGCCTGATACTCGTGGATGTTCATGAAACTGTCCCGTTTTACTGCGATCGGGACAGGTATAGGCATGAAATGGCGGCGGAATTAAAGAATTTTTCGTCGGAGCGGAGGATTTCCGCCGAAATTCCATGATTTGTGATCACGGGAAATATTCGTGTGATCACAAACAATGCGCAGGCGGTTTCCCGCACCCTGAAAAGAATCGGGGCCGGCCCTGCGCCAGCCCCGACCACGATGTTGCCGGCAATCCGTCACGCCAGCGATGCGTCGATCTCCTTGCAGGCCGCGACGAGGCCCTTGACCGCGTCCACCGACTTGTCGAACATGGACTGTTCGTCCTTGGTGAGCTTGATCTCGACGATGCGCTCGATCCCGCCCGCGCCGATCACGGTGGGCACGCCCACATACATGTCCTTGACGCCCAGTTCGCCGTTGCAATAGGCGGCGCAGGGCAGGACGCGCTTCTGGTCCTTGAGATAGGCCTCGGCCATCTCGATCGCCGAGGTGGCGGGGGCGTAGAAGGCCGAGCCGGTCTTGAGGAGGCCCACGATCTCGGCGCCGCCGTCGCGGGTGCGCTGCACGATGGCGTCGAGCTTGTCCTGCGTGGTCCAGCCCATTTCGATGAGGTCGGGCAGCGGGATACCCGCCACGGTGGAATAGCGCACGGAAGGCACCATCGTATCGCCATGCCCGCCGAGAACAAAGGCGGTCACATCCTTCATCGACACGCCGAATTCGAGGCTGAGGAAGTGGCGGAAGCGGGCGCTGTCGAGCACGCCCGCCATGCCGCAGACCTTGTGCGCGGGAAGCCCCGAGAATTTCTGGAGCGCCCAGACCATCGCATCGAGCGGGTTGGTGATGCAGATCACGAAAGCGTCGGGCGCGTTGGCGGCGATGCCCTCGCCCACGGATTTCATCACCTTGAGGTTGATGCCCAGAAGGTCATCACGGCTCATCCCCGGCTTGCGCGCGACGCCGGCGGTGACGATGCAGACATCGGCCCCCGCGATATCGGCATAGGATTGCGTGCCCTTGAGCGCCGCATCGAACCCCTCGGAGGGGCCGGATTCGGCGATGTCGAGCGCCTTGCCCTCGGGCACGCCCTCGGCAATGTCGAAGAGCACGATATCGCCGAGTTCCTTCAACGCGGCGAGGTGGGCGAGCGTGCCGCCGATCTGTCCCGCACCGATCAGCGCGATCTTGGGTCTGGCCATTGGATCAGTCTCCACAGGTTGCAAGGTTGCAATGTTGCGGCGTGGCCTAGTCCGAAATCCCCGCTCATGCAAGCCTGCCGTTCCCGACCGGGCACCGGTGGCACGCGCGGCAGGGCCGCCCCCGAACGAGTGGGAGAAACCGCTTGGACATTTCCGCCGGAAAATGGCATGGCTGCGCAAGATTCTTTCCCAGACCGAGGGCAGACCATGGCCAACATCCATCCCTATCGCTCCGTGCTCTACATTCCCGGTTCCAATGCGCGCGCCCTCGAGAAGGCGCGCGGTCTGGCCGCCGATGCGATCATCTTCGATCTCGAGGATGCCGTCGCCCCCGATGCCAAGGCCGAGGCGCGCGCCACGCTGCGCGCGGCACTGCAAGAGGGCGGCTATGGGCGGCGCGCGAAAATCGTGCGGATCAACGCGCTGAGCACGGAATGGGGGCTGGCGGATGCGCGCGCCTTCGCCGAGGCCGGGGCCGACGCGATCCTCTTGCCCAAGGTCAATGCCGCCAGCGATATCGACGTGCTGGGCGACATCATCGGCCCCGATCTGCCGGTCTGGACGATGATGGAAACGCCGCTCTCGATCCTCAACGCGCGCGAGATCGCGGCGCATCCGCGCGTCGCCGGTCTGGTGGCGGGCACCAATGACCTCGCCAAGGACCTGCGCACGCGGGCGCGGCCCGACCGGCTGCCGCTGATCCTTGCGCTCCAGAGCATCGTTCTGGCGGCGCGGGCGGCGCGGATCGTGGCGGTGGACGGGGTCTATAACCGCTTCAGGGACGAGGACGGGCTGCGGGAGGAATGCGCGCAGGGCCGTGACCTCGGCTTTGACGGCAAGACCCTGATCCATCCTGCGCAGATCGACATCGCCAATGCCGCCTTTGCCCCGACCGAGGCCGAAATCGAACTGGCCGAACGCCAGATTGCCGCTTATGAAGAAAGCCGCGCCTCGGGGCAGGGAATCGCGGTCGTGGACGGGCAGATCGTGGAAAACCTGCATGTCGTCACCGCCGAGCGCATCCTTGCCCAGGCCCGGGCGATACGCGATCTGGCGGCGGAGTAACGAGCAATGGCCTATCTCATCCTCGGACTGATCCTGTGGAGCGGCGCGCATCTCTTCAAGCGCATCGCCCCGGACCTGCGCGAGAGGATGGGCATGGCCGGCAAGGCACTCGCCGCGCTGGTGATCCTCGCCGGGCTGGGGCTCATGATCGTGGGCTACCGGCAGGCCGAACTGGTCCATGTCTGGTTCCCGCCCGCCTGGACGGTGCATGTCAACAACCTGATGATGCTGGGGGCGGTGTTTCTCTACGGGATGAGCGCCACCAGGGGGCGGCTCCGGGGGGCGATCCGCCACCCGCAGCTGACGGCGGTCAAGGTCTGGGCCGTGGCGCATCTGCTGGTCAACGGCGATCTGGCCTCGCTCATTCTCTTTGGCGGGCTTCTGGGCTGGGCGGTGCTGGAGGTGGTGGTGATCAACATGGCGCAGGAATGGGACCGCCCCGCACCGGGCGAGGCGAAACGGGATGTGATTCTCGTGATCCTCACCGTGGTCATGTTCCTTGCCATGACCTTCGTTCACAACTGGCTGGGTGTCTGGCCGTTTCCGGGGTGAACCGATGCAGCTTTATCGTTTTCTGACCGCCGACGACACGTCGGAATTCTGCCACAAGGTCACCGCCGCGCTCAACAAGGGGTGGGCGCTGCATGGCGGGCCGAGCTATGCGTTCGACGCGGCGAATGGCGTGATGCGCTGCGGGCAGGCGGTGATCAAGGAGGTGCCGGGCACCTATTCCCCCGACCTGAAACTGGGAGAGCAATGAGCATGGCCAAGACCAATCCGGGCCGTTTCTTCGAGGATTACCGGCTGGGCGAGGTGATCGCCCATGCCGTGCCGCGCACCGTCTCGGGTGGCGAGCGGGCACTCTACCACGCGCTCTATCCCGCGCGCCATGCGCTCCATTCCTCCGACGCGTTTGCCCGCGCCTGCGGCCTGCCCGACAGCCCGATCGACGACCTGGCGGCGTTTCACATCGTCTTTGGCAAGTCGGTGCCCGATATCTCGCGCAATGCCGTGGCCAATCTCGGCTATGCCGAGGCGCGCTGGCTGCGCCCGGTCTGGCCGGGCGACACGCTGCGCGCGCAATCCGAGGTGATCGGGCTCAAGCAGAACTCGTCGGGCAAGACCGGGGTCGTCCATGTGCGCACCACCGGGTTCAACCAGCACGGATTGCCGGTGATGGAATTCGTCCGCTGGGTGATGGTGCGCAAGAAGGATCTCGATGCCCCTGCCCCCGCGCCGGTGGTGCCCGATCTCGCAGCGTCGGTGGCGGCGGCGGATCTGGTAATCCCCGAGGGGCTCGATTTCACGCGCTACGATTTCGACCTGGCCGGAGAGCCGCATCGCTGGGGCGATTACGCGATCGGCGAGCGGATCGACCATGTGGACGGCGTCACCATCGAGGAGGCCGAGCACATGCTCGCCACGCGGCTCTGGCAGAACACCGCGCGAACCCATTTCGACGCCAGCCTGCGCGAGGATGGCCGGCGGCTCATCTATGGCGGGCATGTCATCTCGATGGCGCGGGCACTGTCCTTCAACGGCCTCGCCAATGCGCAGATGATCGTCGCGATCAACGCCGGCAGCCATGCCAACCCGTGTTTCACCGGCGATACGGTGCGCGCGTGGTCGGAGGTGCTCGACCGGGCCGAGACCCCGGCGCCCGGCGTCGGCGCGCTCCGGCTGCGGCTGGTGGCGACGAAGGGCGGCGCGCCCTTCGCGCTGCGGGATGCGGATGGGAAATACCTGCCCGAGGTCCTGCTCGATCTCGATTACTGGGCGCTGATCCCGCGCTGAGCGGGTTCAGAGGGCGCGCAGGATCTCCTGAAGGTCGGGCTCCGCGACCATCTTCGCGGCCTTTTTCGCGCGCACCCAGAGGCGCCGACGCTGGCCCGCCTCGGGGTAGCTGTCGGCCAGATCGCCGGCGCGCAGCCGCACCTTGAAGAGCTGCGTGACCAGCAGAACGCTGCTGCCGTCCTTGAGGATCTTCTCGTAGCGATATTCGCCGCAGGGCCGTGCGCGCGACGCCTCGGCGCGCACGCCCGCCTCTTCCCAGGCCTCGCGCATCGCCGATTGGACCGGCGTGAGCCCGGCAATGGGCCAGCCCTTGGGCACGATCCAGCGCCCGGTGTCGCGGCTGGTCACCAGCAGAACCTCCCGCTTGCCCCCGGCCACGCGCCAGCAGAGCGCCGCGACCTGCATGTCGGGCGGGTAAAGAGGCGCCTTGCCCGCGCGCGCGGGGATCGGAGACATCTGGACCATGCGAGAGACTGCCCGTCTATGCGGCCATGCGGCGAGTATTCATTCAATGAGTCGCCAATATATGAATAAACATCCAGCATCGCAAATAACGAATGCGATTCCCCGAAGGATTCATGCGCCCGCGCGCCCGATCCGGACAGGACAGGCGCGCGCTCATCCCGCCTCGGCATCGACCCCGGCCAGTTGCGCCCGGTTCTCATGACAGGCGCGGGCGGCGGCGACGAGGGCGCGAAAGATCCGCATCTGGCGGCGCGCGTAAAAGAGGTGCTCGGGGTGCCATTGCACACCCAGCGCAAAGGGCTCGGCCACGCGCTCGATCGCCTGGACCATGCCGCCCTGATCGCGCGCGGCCACGCGCAGCCCCTCGCCCAGCCGGTCCACCGCCTGGCTGTGCAGCGCGTTGACCTTCATCGGTGCGGCCCCCGCCAGCCGCGCCAGCCGCGTGCCCGCGACCGGATACACCCGCTTGCGCGGCAGGATCGTGCGCATGTGGTCGCTGGCCGCATAGGTGGCATAGGCGTCCTGGTGCAGCGAGCCGCCGAGCGCCACGTTGAGCATCTGGCTGCCCCGGCAGATCCCCAGCACCGGGCGGCCCTGCTGAAAGGCATCGAGCACCACCGCCCGCTCCAGCGCGTCGCGCGCCGGGTCGAGCCGCGCCGAGGTCACGATCCGCCCGCCATAGAGATCGGGCGAGATATCGTCACCACCGCCGATGATCACGCCGTCCACCGCCGCCATCTCTGCCGCGCGCCCCGCCTGCCAGCGCCGCGCGCGCCCCCCGGCCAGCCAGACATTGAGGGCAATCAGCGGAAAGATACGCCAGCCCGACCGCCGCGAGACGGTGACGCCGATCACCGGGCGCGTGCTCATGCCGAGGTGATCCCCGCGCTTTGCAGGATGCGGCCCGCGCGCGTGGCCCAGCCCTGCCGCGAGAGCGTGATCAGCCCGTGATCGTCCTCCCAGGCATCCGACAGGCGGCGCAGGAGGGCGCTGTCGGCTGCCACCCGCTCGACCATCACCCAGCGTTGCCATTCTGCGGCGAGCGACCAGCCCGCCTCGTCGATGCGGCAATCGGGCAGGCGGAAATGAAAGGTGGGACGCGCCGAGGTCTTGTCCTCGATCGCCGCCGCGATGCGTTCGGGCGCGAAATGGGCCAGGAGCGGCAGCATGTCGAGCCCGCGATTGCGGCTCGGCGTATGCTCAAGGTAGAGCCCGGTCACCGCATCGCGCGTGGCCCCCGGCCCCGCCGTGATCAGCGCGCGCACGAAGTCGGTCGGGTAGGGATCGGTAAAGGGCAGAAGGCGGCGCGCCTCGTCGATCGGATAGGCCGCGCGCAGCCAGTCCTCGACCAGCGCATAGGCCAGCAGCGGGCGCACCGTGTCGGCATCCGCCTCGCCCGCCACCTCGATGTTGAAATGCACCCCGAAGCCGAAGAGCCACCCCGCCCCGCTGCCAAGCGCCCCCGCCGCGCGCAGAGCCTCGCGCAGCGCGTCGAGCCGCGCCAGGCCCTCCATGTCGAGCGGTCCGGTCACGATCTCGACCGGCACCACCTCGCGCCCCAGATCAAGCGCCAGATCGCGCAGCCGCGATTTCGCCGCGTTGCGCAGGAAGATGTCGAGATAGACCTCGATATCGCCGATTTCGCTGCCAGTGACCTGCCAGATATGGCTGTCACGCTGATGGGCCTGCCCCCCGAGCGCCTCGGCGCAATGGCACGCCACATCGGCTTCGGCCAGCCCGCCCAACTCGATCTCGACGCCTACGCGACGCGGCGCACCCTCGGCAGTGCGCGGCTGCGGCAGGGGGGCGAAGGCGGGCACGCTCAAAGCCCCGCCTCGGCCTCGATCTCGGCGCGGCTCTTGCGGGCGCGTTCGGTGGCGGATTTGAGCTGGCCGCAGGCGGCCATGATATCCTCGCCGCGCGGGGTGCGGATGGGGCTGGCATAGCCCGCCTTGTAGATGATGTCGGCGAACCGCTCGATGCGCGCCCAGTCGCTGCGCTGATAGGGGCTGCCGGGCCATTCGTTGAACGGGATGAGGTTGATCTTGGCCGGGATCCCCGCGATCAGCCGCACCAGACGGCGGGCGTCCTCGTCGCTGTCGTTCACATCCTTGAGCATGACATATTCAAACGTGATCCGCTCGGAATTCGACAGACGCGGATAGTCGCGCAGCGCGCCCAGCAGCGTCTCGATGTTCCAGCGCCTGTTGATCGGCACCAGACGATCGCGCACCGCGTCGGTGGTGGCGTGAAAGCTCACCGCCAGCAGACAGCCGATTTCCTCGGCGGCGCGCGCGATCTCGGGCACCACACCGGAGGTCGAGAGCGTGATCCGGCGCCGCGAGAGCGCGATCCCCTCGCCATCCATGGCGATCTTCATCGCATCGCGCACGTTCTCGAAATTATAAAGCGGCTCGCCCATGCCCATCAGGACGATATTGGAGATGAGGCGCGGCCGTTCGCCCGTCCCCTCGCCCTGGCGTGGCCAGTCCCCCAGATCGTCGCGTGCGAGCATCACCTGACCGATGATCTCGCCCGCCGTCAGATTGCGCACCAGCTTCTGCGTGCCGGTATGACAGAACGAACAAGTGAGCGTGCAGCCCACCTGCGAGGAAATGCACAGCGTGCCCCGGTCCGTCTCGGGGATATGGACCACCTCGACCTCATGCCCGCCGGCGATCCGCACCAGGTATTTGCGCGTGCCGTCCGCGCTCACCTGCTTGCTGACGACCTCGGGGATCTCGATCACGAACCGCTCGGCCAGCTCGGCGCGATAGCTCTTGGCCAGATTGGTCATCGCCGCGAAATCGCGCACGCCCCATTGATAGACCCATTGCCAGATCTGGTTCACCCGCATCTTCGCCTGCCTTTCGGGCGTGCCCGCCGCGATCAGCGCCGCACGCAGCGCCTCGCGCGTGAGGCCCACGATATTGGGCCGCCCCTCGGGCAGCTTGCGCGGGAGGGTCAGCACGTCCTGGGTGATCGGGGCAGAAGGCTTGGTCATGGGAGCGGGTCCTGTGGGGGCTGTGGCATCCCATATAGTCCATGCAGCGCCGATGCGAAACAGGGCTCGCGCGCCGATCCGGGACTGCGCCGCAATCAGCCCTTGCGCGATTTTGCGCGCAGCGTCGGATCGGCCTGAACCGGGTCCTCGGGCCAGGGGTGGCGCGGATAGCGCCCGCGCATCTCCTTGCGCACCTCCGCATAGGACGACGCCCAGAAACCGGGCAGGTCCATCGTCGTCTGCAAGGGGCGTCCGGCAGGCGACAGAAGCGTGACGCGCAGCGGCTGGCCCGCCACCTCCGGGTGGCTGGCCTGACCGAACATCTCCTGAAGGCGCAGCGTGATTTCGGGCGCCTCGCCGGAATAGTCGATGGGGATCCGCCGCCCGAGCGGCGTTGTGAACTGCCCCGGCACCGCCCGGTCGAGCGCCTGCCGCTGATCCCATGTCAGCATCGCCTCGAGCGCGGGAAGGATGTCGAAGCCGCGCCAGTCGGCCGCACTTGTCACGCCTGCGAGATGCGGCAGCAGCCAGTCCTCCAGCCCCGCCATCAGCGCCGCCTCGCCCATGTCCGGCAAGGACGGATCGCGCGCCCGCAAGAGCGCCACGCGCGCCGCCAGCCGCCGCGCGGCATTGCTCCACACCAGGCCCAACTCGCGCACGCCGTCGAGCATGGCGCGTGCCAGCGCCTCGGGCGGCACCTCGGGCCAGGTCCGGTCGTCGAGCACCAGCGCGCCGAGCCGCTCCTGCCGCCGCGCCAGAACGCGCCGGGTGCGGCGGTCCCAGGCGCAGATCTCGTGCCAGCCGATGCGCTCGGCGAAAAGCCCGCGCAGTTCCGCCTCGGATATGGCGATGGCCTGCCTTATGCGCGCCTCGCGCGGGTCGCCGTCGAGATCGGTCGCCACGATCAGCCGCGCGCCCGCCAGCGGATCGCCCTCGGGCATCACCGCGCCCTTGCCGCCCGAGAGCACATAGCGCGGCGCCCCCCCCTTGCGCCGCAACCCGATCCGGTCGGGATAGGCGAGCGCGGCCATTTCCGCCGCGCTCATGGCCTGCCCCCCGAGGCGGATCGCGCCCCGCAGACGCCGCGCCTCGGCGCGGATGCGCTCCAGCGTGGCGCGATGCGCCTCGGGGGCGGCGCGCGGATCGGCGAGCGCGCGCCGCCGCAGCGTGAGGTCCACCGGGGCCGCGCGCGGCAACGGATCGCGCTCGGCCAGAAGGGCGGCAAGACCCGCCGCCCCGGGCCCCGCCACGCTCAGCATATGCGCCAGACGCGGGTGCAGCGGCAGCGCGGCCAGCGCGCGTCCATGATCGGTGATCGCGCCGCGCGCATCGAGCGCGCCAAGCGCCTCAAGCAGCGCGCGCGCCTCACCATAGCTTGCGGGATTGGGCTGCGTGAGCAAGGGCAGCGCCTCCGGCCCCGCCCCCCAGAGCGCCAGCTCGAGCGCCAGCCCGGCAAGATCGGCGATCTCGATCTCGGGCGGCGGAAAGGGGCCGAGCGCGCCCTCCTCGCCGCGTGTCCAGAGCCGGTAGCAGATGCCCTCGGCCACCCGCCCCGCACGGCCCGCGCGCTGCGCGGCCTCGGCGCGCGTCACCCGCTCGGTCACCAGCCGCGCCATGCCCGAGCCGGGATCGAAACGCGCGCGCCGCGCCCGGCCCGCATCGACCACCACGCGGATATCCTCGATGGTGAGCGAGGTCTCGGCGATGGCGGTGGCGAGCACCACCTTGCGCCCCTGCGCCACCGGCGCGATGGCGGCGCGCTGTGCTGCGAAATCCATCGCGCCATAAAGGGGCCGGATCGCGCATTTCTCCGGCAACCGCCCCTCCAGAAGCGCCGCCACGCGCCGAATCTCGCCCTCGCCCGGCAGGAATACCAGCACGCCGCCCGCCGTCGCCTCCACCGCCTGCACCACCAGATCGGCGGTCGCCTCGGGCAGGCGGGCAGCCCTCGGCAGGGGCCGCTCCAGCCAGCGCAGCGTGACCGGATAGCTGCGCCCCTCCGAGGTGATCACCGGCACATCGCCCATCAGCGCCGCCACTGGCGCGGCATCGAGCGTGGCGGACATCACCAGCAGCACCAGGTCCTCGCGCAGGGCACCGGCCACCTCGAGGCAGAGCGCGAGCCCCAGATCAGCATTGAGGGAACGTTCGTGAAACTCGTCGAAGATCACCGCGCCCACACCGGGCAGGTCCGGCGCGCCCTGCAACATGCGCGTCAATATCCCCTCGGTCACGACCTCGATCCGGGTGGCGCGGCTCACCTTCGCCTCGCCCCGGATCCGGTAGCCCACCGTCGCGCCCACGCCCTCTCCGAGGCTCTCGGCCATGCGCTCGGCGGCGGCGCGCGCGGCGAGGCGGCGCGGCTCGAGCATCACGATGCGGCCCTGAACCAGCCCCGCGCGCAGCATCTCGAGCGGCACCACCGTGGTCTTGCCCGCGCCGGGCGGCGCCTGCAACACCGCCCGCCGCCCCTCGCGCAGCGCGGCGAGAAGATCGGGGATCGCGTCATGGATGGGCAGGCGCGGGCTCATGCCCCGCTTATCGGCCAGCGCCGCGCGCTTGGCCAGAGCCTGCCCCCGCTTCATCTTTCCATAAATACTCAGCCCCCGCTCTGGACACGCGCCCCCCAATCGGGGCAAGAACACCGCGCAACAACAGGCGCCCCCATGACCCGAGACGAATTGAGCACACAACTCCTCAGCGGCGACCGTCGGGCGCTCGCGCGCGCCATTACCCTGATCGAGAGCACGCGCCCCGATCACCGCGCCGCCGCCGCGGAACTTCTGGAAAAGGTGAACCGGGCCGGGCGCACGGCGATTCGTATCGGTCTTTCGGGCACGCCGGGGGTGGGCAAATCCACCTTCATCGAGAGCTTCGGGCTGATGCTGACCGGCCAGGGGCTGCGCGTGGCGGTGCTCGCCGTCGATCCTTCGTCGGCGCGCTCGGGCGGCTCGATCCTCGGCGACAAGACCCGGATGGAGCGGCTCTCGCGCGATCCCCGCGCCTTTATCCGCCCCTCGCCCAGCCAGACCCATCTGGGCGGCGTGGCGCGGCGCACGCGCGAGGCGGTGATGCTGTGCGAGGCGGCAGGCTTTGACGTGGTGCTGATCGAGACCGTGGGCGTCGGGCAGTCCGAGACGGTGGTGGCCGAGATGTCGGATATCTTCGTGCTTCTGCTGGCCCCCGCGGGCGGCGACGAATTGCAGGGGGTCAAGCGCGGGATCATGGAAATCGCCGATCTCATCCTCGTCAACAAGGCCGATGGCGATCTGAAACCGGCGGCGATGCGCACGCGCTCGGATTACGCGGGCGCGCTGCGGCTCCTGCGCAAGCGACCGGAGGATCCCGAGGGCTTTCCCAAGGCGCTCTGCGTCTCGGCGCTGGCCGAGGACGGGCTGGCGGCGGCCTGGGAGGAGATGCGCGCGCTGATCGACTGGCGCAAGGCCGAGGGGCATTTCGCCGCCCGCCGCGCGGCACAGGCGCAAAGCTGGTTCGTCGCGGAGGTGCGCGAGGGCCTGCTTGCGCGGCTCGACGCGCCGGAGGCGCGCGCGCGCATGGCTGCGCTCGGGAAAGAGGTGGCAGCGGGCGCGATCACCCCCACGGTCGCGGCGGCACGGATGCTCGAAGAGCTGAACGGCTGAGGCCGGCCCCGTCCGCCCCCGCGCCGCGCGACATCGCCCCGGCATCGCCGGGGTTCGACGGGGATCAGGGCGTCACCTCCCGCAGGTAAACCCCCTCGGGCAGGTCGAGCGCCGCCCCGAGATCGCGCAACTGGCTCATCGACAGGGTGATCTTCTGCATCCGGTCGGTGCGCGGGTCGTATTGCTCGATGGTGACGCATTCCTCGAAGGCATTGACGATCACATCCTCCATCAGCGGCACCTCCCCATCATCCACGAGGGTGATCACCGTCGAGTCGAATTCGTGTTCGATGGAAAACATGCGCCCAGCATATCGCCGCGGCCCGGGTTTGCAAATGGCGCCGCGCGGCGCGGGCAAGGGGTGGCGGGGCGGCACAAGCCTGCTAGACTGACGGCCAAGGATACCAAGAGGAGTCGCCATGCGCTGGATCGCCTGCCTTGCCCTGATCGCTCTCGCCTCCTGCGTCGATGTCGTGGAGACGGGCCAGACACCGCGCCCCGCCCCGCAACCCGCCGCCGCGCAGCGCCCCGCCGAACCGGTGGTGACGCGCGCGAAGGTGGAACAGTTCCATGCCGTTGTGCGGCGGGTGGAGCCGGTGGCCGAACGCGAATGCCGCGCCCGCGTGCCGCGCGCCAACTGCGATTTCCGGATCGTCATCGACGACCGCCCCGGCCAGCCAGTGAACGCCTATCAGACGCTCGACCGCAACGGTCAGCCGATCCTCGCCTTCACCCTGCCGATGATCGGCGCGGTGCGCAATGCCGACGAGCTGGCCTTTGTCATGGGGCACGAGGCAGCGCACCACATCGCCGGCCACATCCCCCGCCAGCAGCAGAGCGCGGCGGTCGGCGCGCTCGTCCTGGGCGGCATCGCCGCCGTCACCGGGGCCGGGCAGGGCACGGTGGATCAGGCGGTGCAGCTGGGCGCCGGCGTGGGCGGGCGTGTGTTCTCCAAGGAGTTCGAGCTGGAGGCCGACGCGCTCGGCACGGCGATCGCCCACAAGGCAGGTTTCGATCCCATGCGCGGCGTCGCGTTCTTCTCGCAGATCCCCGATCCGGGCAACCGCTTCCTCGGGACCCACCCGCCCAATGCGCAACGGGTCGAGACCGTGCGCCGCGTCGCCTCGCAGCTCTGAGCCGCGCGCCCGCTTGATGCAGATCAAGGCGCGCGCGCCCGGCCGGGCGCAGGCTCTGACACAGGAGACGGGAGAACGCGACACAATCGACCAGAGGAGCAATCGCCCATGCAACGCGCCCTCACGCTCAAGGAGCACGCCGCGCTCGTGGACCGCATGTCAACGGCCCAGGGTGTCGATCTCGAAACGAAGATGATGGAGGGCCTGCTCTCTCCCGGCAGGCTGGGCGATGCCGTGCTGGCCTGCACCGCCTGCACCAACCCCGGCGATTGCGCGCATTGGCTCGACAATCACGCGCCGGGCGCGCCCGCGCCGGATTACTGCCGCAACATCGACCTCTTCGCCGATCTCAAGGCCGGTCGCCGCGCCTGAGCGCGTTTGCGACCGGGATCATGCCTCATTCTGGTATCGGCGCGGCGAAACGCCGGTTATCTTGCGGAATGTGCGGCTGAAATGGCTCTGGTCCGAGAAGCCGCATTCGAGCGCGATGACCTTCTGGGGGACGTTCCGGCGTCGCAGCATTTCCCGTGCCCTGGCGATTCGAGCGCGGATGACATAGCCATAAGGAGCGATCCCGAAACTGGCCTTGAACCTGCGGGAAAAATGAAAGGCGCTCATCCCCGCGACGCGGGCGAGTTCGTCAAGCGTGATGTTTTCGCACAGGCGCGCTTCGATCATCTCGACAACGCGCCGCCTTTGCGCCGGCGTGAGACCGGCCCCGGCATCATCGCGCAGGCGAATCCGCGCATAGTGCCGCAGAAGGTGCACGGCCAGCTGGCTGCGCACGGCGTCCACCATCAGCCGCTGGCCGAACCCGCCACATCGCAACTCGGCCTCGAGCATGTTGAAACAGTTCAGGATCAGGGGATCCTCCCGCGACACACAATCGCCGATCTCGATCGACAGGGGATCGCGGTCAAAGACACCGAGGGCCGCGGTCTCGATTTCCTCGTGGCCAAGATAGATATGGCGGACGTCGATCGGATCGCGCCAGGCCCAGGTGGATTCCTCCGCGCGGGTCAGAAGCGATATCCGCCCCGGCCCGACGCTGCCTTCCTCGCGCGATCTGCCGACCTTCCGTCGCATCGTGGTGGGCGTGCCCCCATAGCCCACGATCATGTAATCGCGCATCGGCGGGATTTCCGCAGACTGGCGGTGGTAGCGATAGCCCTTCAACGTGACGCCGTTCCAGTTCTGGCACGCGGAATCGAGGGTCTGCACGCCCGATATCCACTCCGGGATCCTGTCTGGTGGCACAAGGGCCCTGGCGGCATCATTCGCGGGCCGGCGCGTCATGGCACACCGTCTGTTCCCGGACAGGCACCCCCTGCCCGAGCCACCGCGTCATCGCAGGCAACCGCCAGCGCCCCGCCATCCCCGACGAAATCCCGAATGCGCAATCGGCCGCGTGCCCTCAAGGCAAGACCGTCATCTTCACAGGCCCGCCCCGGATCGTGGCGCCCCGAATCGTGGCTGTCATGTTCCTCGAACTGCTGCGCTGGTCTCATCGGGCTCCCCCTGGGTGCGACCTTGCGAAAAGGGTAGTTTGCGATTGTCGCCACAGTCAAGCTTCACGACATGGATCGGCAACGCGGTGCCCAGCGCGTCCCGCTTGTGGCGGTTCCCGCAACGCCGATCACCTGCGCCACGATCACCTGCGCCAGGCGGCAAGCGGCCGAATGCGCGCGCAGGATAATGCAAAAGTTCCGGCAGGAATGTTCAATACAGACGGCTTCGGCGCTTTCTACGCTCGGTCTGCGAAGGAGAGGCCCGACTTGTCACACCGGAATGGAGGCCGGTCGCATGGTCGGGTCAGACATCCATGAGGCCAACATCTCGGGGAGGAGAAAAATGGCGATCAGCAAGGAAGCCGACGTTCTGCGCGCACTCTATCAGAGCTGGACCGACCAGATGGTCGAGAATCCGAACCTCACGATCCTGAACCTGCGCAGCATGTTCGACGAATGGGGTCAGCCCGCGCTGGAACCCGAAGGCGTCACCTACAAGAGCGACACGGTCGGCGGCGTCGAGGCGATCTGGGCAATGCCCGAAGGCGCCGACAGGTCCAGGGTCATTCAATACACCCATGGCGGAGGATTCGCCGTCGGCTCGGCCGACAGCCACCGCAAGATGGCCGGGCATCTGGCCAAGGCGCTCGGGGTCACGGCGGTGGTGCTGCATTATCGCCGCGCACCGGAGCACCCCTTCCCTGCCCAGATCGAGGACGCCGTTTCCGCCTACAAGGCGTTGCTCGAGCAGGGGTTTGCGCCGGAGAACATCCTGACCGCCGGCGACAGCGCCGGGGGCAACCTCGCCATTTCCACCGTGCTCAAGCTCCGCGATCTCGGCCTGCCGCTGCCCGGTGCGGTCATCGCCTATTCGCCCTGGCTGGACATGGCGCTGCGCGGGGAGACGCTGGAAACGAACGCGGCCACCGATGCGCTGGTCAGCCGCGCCATTCTCGAAGGGATGGCCGGCATGTTCCTCGGAGACAAGACCGACCCGCTCGACAAGCTGGCGAATCCGCTGGAGAACGATTTCACCGGCTTCCCGCCACTTTACATCAACTGCGGCGGGGCCGAGACCCTTCGGAGCGACTCGGAGGCGCTTTGCGAAAAGGCGCGGGCCGCGGGCGTGGATGTCGAACTGTCGGTCGTGCCGGGCATGCAGCACGTCTTTCCCGCCCTGTCCGGCCGGGCGCCCGAGGCCGATGCCGAACTCGCCCGTATCGCAGCCTGGTACAAGGCCCTCTGAGAGGGTGGCGCGCGCCGATGCCGAACGGGCATCGGCGCCCATTCCAGAGAACGTCTCGACGCGCATCCGTCGCGTATGGTGTCGCGTTCCAGAAGAGAGAATCACATGAACATGGACACGAACAAGACCAAGACCAAGACCAGAACCCCTGGTGCCGACGTGGACGCGGTGGTGATCGGCGCCGGCTTCGGCGGGCTTTATGCCGTCCACAAGCTGCGCAACGATCTGGGCCTTTCGGTGCAAGCATATGACAGTGCCAGCGATGTCGGCGGAACCTGGTTCTGGAACCGCTATCCCGGCGCGCTCTCGGATACCGAAAGTTTCTGCTACCGCTATTCCTTTGACAAGGAGCTGTTGCAGGAGGGCCAGTGGAAGACGCGCTATCTCACCCAGCCCGAGATCCTCGACTACCTCAACACGTTCGCCGATCGCTTCGATATCCGGCGCAGCTATCAGTTCGACACCAGGGTAACGGCCACGCATTTCGACGAGGCGTCGGGGCTGTGGCGGGTGACGACGGACAAGGGCCAGACGATCACCGCGAAATACCTCGTCACCGGGCTCGGCCTGCTGTCGGCGACCAACACACCGCCTTTCAAGGGGGCCGATACGTTCAAGGGAAACATCTACCACACCGGGGCCTGGCCGGAGGGAATCGACCTGAGCGGCAAGCGCGTCGGTGTCATCGGCACCGGCTCGACCGGGGTGCAGGTCATCATCGCGCTGGCGCCGGTTGTCCGCCATCTGACGGTGTTCCAGCGATCGCCCCAATATGTCGTGCCGATCGGCAACTGGCCCGAGGATCAGGCAACGATCGACGACTACAAGGCCAGATATGACGAGATCTGGCCGCAGATCCGGTCTTCGGCGGTTGCCTTCGGGTTCGAGGAAAGCACGGTCCCCGCAACCTCGGTCAGCGAGGCCGAACGCGAGCGCGTGTTCGAGGAGGCCTGGCAGCGCGGGGGCGGCTTCCGCTTCATGTTCGAGACCTTCTGCGACATTGCCACAAGCAGGGAGGCCAATGACGCGGCGGCGGATTTCATCAAGCGCAAGATCGCGCAGGTCGTGAAGGACCCGGAAACCGCACGCAAGCTGATGCCCGATGACCTCTACGCCAAGCGACCGCTCTGCGGCGCGGACTACTACGAGGTTTACAACCGCGAGAATGTCAGCCTCGTGGATGTGAAGGCCGACCCGATCGCCGAATTCACCCCCAACGGCATCAAGCTGACCAGCGGCGCCGAGCATGAGCTGGATGTCGTGGTCTTCGCCACCGGGTTCGATGCCGTGGAGGGCAACTATACCAGGATGGACATGCGCGGCCGCGGCGGCGTGACGATGAACGAGCTGTGGAAGGACGGTCCGCAGGGCTATCTGGGGGTCATGGAGACGGATTTCCCGAACCTGTTCATGATCCTCGGCCCCAACGGGCCGTTCACCAACCTGCCGCCCAGCATCGAGGTGCAGGTCGAATGGATTGCCGACACGATCGCGATGATGGAGGCCGGGGGCCACAGGACCATCGAGCCAAAGCCTGAGTCGCGGGACGAGTGGATCGAAACCTGCCGGACCATCGCCGACATGACGCTGTTTCCGCAAGCCGAATCGTGGATCTTCGGGGCCAACATCCCCGGCAAGTCGAACGCGGTGCGCTTCTATCTGGGGGGGCTCGGCGGCTACCGGGAGGAGCTCCGCAAGGTTGTGGACGCGGGCTATGCCCCGCTCGAATTCGACCGCTGAGCCGACCGGACCGATGGCCCGGGCATGGATGACACCCGGGCCGCGATCATCGCAACATCAGGAAGCGAAACATCAGGAAAGGGAGACAGGGCATGGGACGCGTGCAGGGAAAGGTGGCACTGGTGACGGGCGGGGCCATGGGGATGGGCAAGACCCATTCCGAGGACCTGGCGAGGGAAGGGGCGCATGTCTTTGTGACCGACCGGGACGTTGCCGCGGGCGAGGCCGTCGTCCAAGGCATCGTCGCCAGCGGCGGCAAGGCCGAATTCCTCGCGCTCGACGTGACCCGCGAGAGCGACTGGGACAGCGTGACCGCGGCGATCGCCGACCGGGCAGGGCATCTCGATATTCTGGTCAACAACGCGGGCATCCTCGTGCTGAAGCCGGCGCATGAAACCACCAATGACGAATGGGACGCGGTCTTCAACGTCAATGTGCGCGGCGTCTGGCTGGGCATCCGCGCCTGTGTTCCGTTGATGAAGAACCGCAACGCCTCGATCATCAACATCTCGTCGATCTATGGCCTTGTCGGGGCGCCCTCGGCGGGGGCCTACATCGCCTCGAAAGGGGCGGTCCGGCTGCTCACGAAATCCTGTGCCGTGGACCTGGTCGGGTTCGGCATCCGGGTGAACTCGGTCCATCCGGGCGTCATCGACACGCCGATGACAAGGGACCTGCTCCACGGCGACGCCGAAACCCGCAAGGCGATCATGGGTGCCACGCTGTTCGACAGGCCGTGCCGACCCGAGGAGGTCTCGAAGGCGGTGCTGTTTCTTGCCTCGGATGAATCGTCCTTTGTCCATGGCGCGGAACTGGTCGTCGATGGGGGCTATGTCGCCAACTGAGGCGCGCCCATCACCGATGCCTGCCCCCGATGGGGGGCAGGCCGAGCCCCGGCAAAAGCCCCGCGCAGAAAAGGAAACACACCATGCATTGCCAATGCGTTCACGAATTCGGCCAGCCCCTTCGCCCTGACGACAGGCCGGACATGACGCCGCAGGGAACCGAGGTGATCGTTGCGATCACCGCGGCCGGCGTCTGCCACACCGATCTGCATGTCCGCGAGGGCGGCTATCACCTCGGACATGGCCGGAGGCTGGACTTTGCCAGCCGCGGGATATCGCTGCCCCGGGTGATGGGGCACGAGATCGCGGGCCGGATCGTTGCGCTTGGACCGGAGGCGGGCGACCTCGACACGAGCCGGGGCTATGTGATCTATCCCTGGATCGGCTGCGGCAGCTGCGCGCTGTGCGCCGGCGGCAACGAACAGCTCTGCACGTCGCCGCGGTTCCTCGGGATCCATGTCGATGGGGGATATGCCACCCAGGTCCGTGTGCCCCATCCGAAATATCTCTACGAGATCGGGGACATCGCCCCCGAAAACGCCGCACCCCTGGCATGTTCGGGGCTCACCGCCTTTGGCGCGCTCAAGAAGGTCGAACATACGCTGAAGGCGCGCCCGCCGCTGATCATCGGCGCCGGGGGGCTGGGCCTGATGTGCGCGCATCTGTTGTCCGCGCTGGAGGCCCGCGCGCCGGTATTCGTCGATATCGACCCGGTCAAACGGCAAGCGGCCCTTGCCGCGGGGGCCTGCGCGGCGATCGACCCCGGCGCGCCGGATGCGGTGGAGCAGATCCATGCCGCCGCCGGTGGCGCGCCCCTTGCGGCGATCGACTTCGTCGGCGCCGAGGCGACGGCCGAGCTCGGGTTCAACGCCGTGGACAAGGGCGGGACCTATGTCATCGTCGGGCTTTTCGGCGGCGCCGCGCCATGGGCGCTGCCCTTCATCGCCCTGCGATCGCTCACGATCCAGGGCAGCTATACCGGCTCTCCGCAGGACTTTGCCGAGCTGATGGCGCTGGCCCGCGAGGGCCGGATCAGCGCAATCCCCACGACCCGTTACAGGCTCGACGAGGCGGAGGACGTTCTCAACCGGCTCGCCGAAGGCCGGATCGTCGGGCGCGCGATTCTCACCGATACCTGACCCTGCCCGCCAAAGGCGCAAGCCCCGGCGCCCCGGCGCATGGCGCGGGGTGTCGCGCCTGCGGCCCTCAGGACCGTCGCAGCAACGCCAGAAGCTGCCGAAACGGCAGGCCGTCCTGCGCCACACCGCGCGCCGCAGGTGCCATTGCCGGGGCTCATTCCACGCGGATCGTCTCCTTGTCCACCGCCAGAACATAGCCGCGCCGGGCGATGTTCCTGATCAGAAGCTCGCTCACCAGCTGATTGCCGAGCGCATCGCGCAGCCGCTTGATGCGGGTGGCGCCGGCGGCCTCTTCGCATTCCTCGGGGCGGCGGCCGGAGATCATCGCCTCGATCTCGGCGCCGCTGAGCACCTCGCCGTCGAGCCGCGCCTCGGCCAGAACGCTGAGCGTCTCGATGGCGGCGCCGGTCAGTTTGAAGGCCATATCGTTGAGATAGACGGTCTTTTCCTCGCGGTTGACTTGCAGGGACGCGACCTGGATGCCCGCGCGCTCGATCTGCGCCATGCGCCGGTTGAGCGCCGCCAGCATCACGAGGAACACCAGCGACGCCACCAGCAGCGCAGTGGCGAAGATCAGCAGCACGAACATGACCATCCGGTAGCTCACAAGCGTCTCGGAGAACGCCGTGCCGGCGAGCGCGAGGATCTCCAGCAGCTTGATCTCGGCCTCGCCGGTCAGCGCGTCATTCTCGACGAAGATCTGCTCGACCCGCGCGTTGAAGGCATTGCCGTCGGGCAGGCTCAGGAACAGGAACACGGCGGCAAGCGCGAGGATGGCGACGATCGCGATGACCCCGAACGTCACCACCCGATCGCCCGAACGTCGCAGCTCGGCGACCGTGGCCGTCAGACCGCGCACCGCTCACCCTTTCCTGATATCACCCTCACCTTTCCTTCTTCGACATGATCTTGAGCAGGGTCAGGCCCTGCCGCTTCAACTGTGCGCGCAGGACCTGCTCGGCGGCGGAACAGGGCGCGTTGACCGTGGTCACATCATGAAAGAGCTGCAAGGGCCTGTCGCGCTTGGCCTTGTATTCGACCTGGCAGGCGGCATGGGCCACCTGCGCGCTGAGCAGGAGGGCAAGAACGACGACCAGGGCGCGAAGGATGCGTATCATGCCCACAAGATGCGCGATCTTTCGCCGCTATTCAATCACCGGCGGGGCAAGGGATCGGGTGGCACGCTGTTATCGGATAACATGGGGGCGTTATTGCCTGTCCCGTGGTCGCGGCCCAGCTTGATTGCAGCAGCCCCGCCCGGAAGCGGACAGGCGCTGTTGAGGAGACTGCTCGCAACCGAAAGGATATGGACATGACTCGCAAACTCATTGCCCTCGTGACCGCCGCCACCCTCGCCGCGACCGGCCTTGCCGCCGGCCCCGCCCAGGCCCGCGACCGTGCCGACATGGCCGCCATGGCCACCCCTGCGGGGATCACGCTCGTGTCGGATCGCCACACGAAGCATCACCGCCACGTGTCGCGCAACGACCATCGCGGCAAGGGCTTCCACGCGCCGCTCCCGCGTCGCGGTTACGGATACCACGCGCCGACACCGCCCCGGGGCAAGGCCCATGGCTATCACCGCCATGCCAAGCCCGCCTACCGCCCCCATTATCGCTATTGGGGTCCGCGCGGTCATGCCGGCGCGCGATATTACCGGCGGTGATCCCTCTCGGGCAGGGATCACGCCCGCCGGCCCTGCCGGCGGGCTGTCAGGCGAGATCGCGCCGGCCCGCATAGCGGGCCTCGGTCTCGTAATAGGCGTCAAAGCCTACCCTTGTGCGCAATTCGTCAAAGGGCATGAGGCTCTCGGGCAACTCGCCCTTGCGGAACGCCTCGAGCGCCGCGCACATCGCGCGCATCGCCGCCGACATGAGAGTGAGCGGCCAGGCGGCGTGATGATAGCCGATTTCGGCCAGCACCTTTGGCGGCAGCACCGGGGTATCCCCGCCCTCGACCATGTTGGCCATCTTCCAGCCGGGCAATTCGGCGCAGATTCGGCGCATCTCCGCCTCGTCGCGCGGCGCCTCGACAAAGAGGATATCCGCCCCCGCCTTGTGAAACGCCTCGGCCCGCCACAGCGCCTCGTCGAGGCCATGGGTATGGCGCGCATCGGTGCGCGCGATGATCACGATGTCGGAACCGGCCTCGGCGCGGGCGTCGGCGGCGGCGCGGATACGGTCCACCGCCTCGGCGCGATCCACCACCAGCTTGCCGCGCGTGTGGCCGCACCGTTTGGGGGCAAGCTGATCCTCGATCATCACCGCCGCCGCGCCCGCCTGCGCATAGCCCGCCAGCGTGCGGCGCACGTTCATCGCGTTGCCATAGCCGGTGTCGCCATCGGCCAGCACCGGCAGCGAGGTCGCGGCGCAGATGTCGCGCACCGCATCGCGCATCTCGCCATAGGAAATCAGCCCGGCATCGGGCGCACCGATCCGGTGCGCCGAGACGGCGAAACCCGACATGAACATCGCGTCGAACCCCGCCTGCTCGATCAGCCGCGCCGAGAGCGCATCGCCACAGGACGGCGTGACCAGCAATTCACCGCTGCCAAGCCGCGCGCGCAGCCGCGCGGCGGCACTCAGAGAACCCGTGGAAGCCATAGAACGATATCCTCGATCCAGTAGATGATGAAAACGGTCAGGAGCATGAGCGCCACGAAAGGCGCCGCCCCGCGCGCCACCTCTCCCAATGTCGCGCGCCCGATGGCCTGGATCACGTAGAGGTTGAGGCCCACGGGCGGCGTGATCAGCGCGCATTCGACCATCAGCACGAAGAAGATCCCGAACCAGATCGGATCGAGCCCGAGCGCCGCCACCGCGCCCGCCAGCACCGGCATCATGATGAGCAGCATCGACAGCGCCTCCATGAACAGGCCCATGAGCAGCAGCGCGACGCCGACCGCGACGATGAACAGCCCCACCGTATCCACATTGGCGCTGATGAAGCCCGAGACATCCTGCGGGATGCGCCAGAGCGCGATCGCCTTGCCGAACACCTTGGCCCCCGCCACGATCAGCAGGATCGCCGCCGAGGCGCGCAGGCTGTCCATCACCGCCGCCTGCAACCCCGCCAGATCGAGCGAGCGCAAGAGCACGATCGTCAGCAGCAGCGCCCCGACAAGGCCGATGGCCGAGGCCTCGGTCGGCGTGAACCAGCCCGCATAGATCCCCGCGATCACCAGCGCCGCCAGCGCCATCGTCGGCAGCGCGCGCAGCCCCGTTGCGCGCCGCTCCTGCCAGCCCGCGCGCGGCATCCTCTGGTAATGCGGCGACAGCCGCGCATAGAGCATCGAATACAGGATGAAGAGCCCCATCAGCAGCAGCCCCGGCCCGATCCCGGCCAGAAACAGCCCGAGGATAGAGCTCTCGGTGATCACGCCGTAAACGATGAGAATGATCGAGGGCGGGATGAGAATGCCCAGCGTCCCCCCCGCCGCCAGCAGGCCAAAGACGAAGCTGCGCGGATAGCCGCGTTTGGTCATTTCCGGGATCGCCACCGATCCGATGGTCCCCGCCGTGGCCACGGACGAGCCCGAGATGGCCGAGAAGAGCCCGCAGGAGAGCACCGTCGCCACCGCAAGCCCCCCCGGCCAATGCCCCACCCAGGCCTGCACCGCGGCAAAGAGGTCGCGCCCCACCCCGCCGCGCAACAGCACGTTCGACATCAGCAGAAAGAGCGGCACGGCGATGAGGATGAAACTGTCGAGCGACGACAGCAGCGCCGTGCTCGCCATGCGCGGCGCGAAATCCCCGATGATGAGCAGCGCCATGCCGAGCCCGCCAAGGGCGAACGCCACCGGCACCCCGATCAGCAGGAGCGCGAAAAGCGCGGCGAGAATGAGAGCGACTGTAAGCACGGGCGTTATTCCGGATGCGGGGCGTCGGAGGGCAGCGGCGCGCCCATCGCGCAGCGCAGGAATTCGAGCACGGCCTGCACCCCCACGAGGGCAAAGGCCAGCGGCACCGCCGATTGCGCCCACCATGCCGGGATATCGAGCATCGAGCCGGAGCTGCGCCCGCGGGCATAGGAATTGAGCGGCGCCTCGATCCCGTGCCAGACCAGCAGCGCACAAAAGGCGATCACCACCCCGAGCGCCACCAGCCGCGCCACGCGCTGCGCCCCTTCCCCCATCAGCGCCGTGAGCGCGGTCACACGGATATGCTGATTGTGCCGCAGGAGGGCAGGGGCTGCCAGCAGCGTGGCAAAGACGAAGACGAGGCGCGACAGCTCCTCCGCCCAGATGGTCGGCGCGTTGAAGAAATACCGCGCCACCACCTCATAGCCGAGCATCAGGCCGATCGCGAAATAGGCCCAGCCGCAGAGCCGGGCCAGCGCGTCCGAGGCCCGGTCCACAAGGGAAGCAACCGCCTGCATCGCGCTCAGAGGCCGTTCGCGGCATCGAGCAGTTGCTGACCCAGCGGCCCGGCCTCGCCAAGCCAGGCCTCGATCACCGGCGCGGAGGCCGCGCGCCAGGCGTCGATCTCATCGTCGGTCGGGAAATACACCGTCATGCCGTTCTGCCTGGCCAGTTCGACCGCGTTCGCCTCGAATTCGCTCATGTAGTCGCGCACGGCGGTTTCGGCATTGCGGGCGGCGGTGGTCAGCACCTCGCGCTGCGCGTCGGTCAGCCCCTGCCAGACATCGTCGTTGATGACCACGATGAACTCGATATCGGCATTGTTCACCACGGTGATCGTATCCATCACCTCCCACAGCTTGCGCGAGACGACCCCCGAGAGCCCGGTCATGCCGGCATCGACAGTGCCGCGCTGATAGGCGAGGAACTGCTCCGAGCCGGAAATCAGCGTCGGCGCGCCGCCCAGCTCCTTGACCCATTCGCCAAGCCACTTGCCAAAGACCCGCACCTTCTTGCCCTTCAGATCCTCGGGGCCGCGGATCGGCGCGCCCTTGCTGAGCAGCACGTTGCCGCCATAGGCCTGCCACCACAGCACATGCGAGCCCGTCTCGCGAATCGCGTCGTCGATCGGCTGGCGCACCGGCGATCCCGGGGCGACGGCGGCGCGCACCTTTTCCTCGGTATTGAGCACGAAGGGCATGTAGAAGATATCCACCGCCGGGATTTCGCCCACGAAACGGGTGAGCGAGGCCACCCCCATCTCGATCTCGCCCGCGCCCACGGCCTCGGGCACCTCGGCATCCTTGTAGAGCTGCGCGCTGTCGTAGATCTCGATCTTCATGTCGGAATTGGCCTCGACCTCCTCCTTGAACATCAGGAGATTCTGGCCAAGGTGGCTGGCGGTCGGCAGTTGCAGCGTGATCCGCAGCGTGGTGTCGGCCATGGCAGGCGCGACCGCGAGGAATGTGGCGGCTGCGGCAACGCTCAGCCGTTTGAAATCGAACATGTGAACCCCTCCCAAAGTTCGTGGATGATCGCGCCCCCGTGAGGGGCGCGCGTCGCGGCACGTTGGGCCAGAACGCCGCCGGGATCAAGCCCCGGCCGCGCCCCGCCTCAGAAATCGAGATTGACCACGTTGAGCGCGTTGTCCTGAATGAACTCGCGCCGCGGTTCGACCACATCGCCCATCAGCTTGGTAAAGAGGTCGTCGGCCTCGGCCACGTCCTCGATGCGGACCTGCAACAGGGTGCGCGCCTCCGGATCGAGCGTCGTCTCCCAGAGCTGATCGGGGTTCATCTCGCCCAGGCCCTTGTAGCGTTGCAGCGTCAGCCCCTTCTCGCCCTCCTTCAGGATCGCGTCGAACAGATCGAGCGGGCCATGAATGGCCTGGCTGCGGTCCTTGCGGACGAGCGTGGCGGGGGTGCCGTAGATCTCGCGCAGCGCGGGGGTCATCTGCGCGAGGCGCCGCGCCTCGCCGCCGCGCAGCACCGGCCCGTCGATCACGCGCGCCTCCTCGACGCCGCGCACCGTGCGGCTCAGCCGCAGCCCGTGATCCTGCGTCGGGCGCCCCTGCCAGCCGCGTTCGTATTCGCTGGAGATCAGGTCGAGCCGCGCCGCCACCGCATCGGCCACGCCCTGCGGATCGGCATCGGCGCGCCCCGGCTCGAAGGCCCCGGCAATCGCCGCCTGTTCGAGGATGTGGCGGGGGTAATGCGTCGGGAAGGCGTCGAGGATGCGCCGCGCGGCGCGCGCCTCTTCGACCACGCGCACGAGATCGGGACCGGCGATCTCCTCGCCCGAACCGAGCCGAAGCGCGGCGTCATTGGTGCCCTGCGCGATCAGGTAATCCTCCAGCGCCGCCTTGTCCTTGAGATAGACCTCGGACTTGCCGCGCGCGACCTTGAAGAGCGGCGGCTGCGCGATATAGAGATGCCCCGCCTCGATCAGCTCCGGCATCTGCCGGTAGAAGAAGGTCAGCAGCAGCGTGCGGATATGCGCGCCGTCCACATCGGCGTCGGTCATCAGGATGATCTTGTGATAGCGCAGCTTCGAGATGTCGAACTCGTCGCGCCCGATCCCGGTGCCCAGCGCCATCACCAGATTGCCGATTTCCTGACTGCTCAGCATCCGGTCAAAGCGCGCCCGCTCCACGTTCAGGATCTTGCCCTTGAGCGGCAGGATCGCCTGGGTGCTCCGGTCGCGCCCGGTCTGGGCGGAGCCGCCCGCGCTGTCGCCCTCGACGATGAACAGCTCGGTCCGTGCCGGATCCTTGCTTGAGCAATCCTTGAGCTTGCCGGCGAGGAAGTTCACATCCATCGGGTTCTTGCGCCGCGTGAGTTCACGCGCCTTGCGCGCCGCCTCGCGGGCATGGGCGGCCTCGATGATCTTGGTCACGATCACGCGGGCCTCGTTGGGGTTCTCCTCGAACCACTCGGCCAGCTTCTCGCCCGCCAGCCCCTCGACCGCCGGGCGCACCTCGGAGCTCACCAGCTTGTCCTTGGTCTGGCTGGAGAATTTCGGATCGGGCACCTTGACCGACAGCACACAGGTCAGCCCCTCGCGCGCGTCGTCGCCGGTGAAGCTCACCTTTTCCTTGCGGGCGATGCCGCTCGCCTGCGCATAGGCGTTGATCGTGCGGGTGAGCGCACCGCGGAACCCCGCCAGATGGGTGCCGCCGTCGCGCTGCGGGATGTTGTTGGTAAAGGGCAGCACCGTCTCGTGATAGCCGTCGTTCCACCACATCGCCAGCTCGACGCCGATGCCGTCGCGCTCGCCGGTGATGAAGATCGGCTCGGCCATCACCGGGGTCTTGTGGCGGTCGAGATACTTGACGAATTCGCGCACCCCGCCTTCATAATGGAGCTCGGTCTGGAGCGGCTCGGCGGGGCGCTCGTCGCGCAGCACGATCCGCACCCCGGAATTGAGAAAGGCCAGCTCGCGCAGCCGCCGCTCCAGCACCTCGAAACTGTAATCGAGATTGGAAAAGGTCTCGGTCGAGGCGAGAAAGCGCACCTCGGTCCCGCGCTCGCCGGGCGCGTCGCGAACCACGCGCAGCGGCTCGGTGGTATAGCCACCCTCGAAGCGCGCGAAATGCTCCTTGCCGCCCCGCCAGATGCGCAGCTCGAGCCAGTCCGACAGCGCGTTCACCACCGAGACGCCGACCCCGTGCAACCCGCCCGAGACCTTGTAGGAATTCTGGTCGAACTTGCCGCCGGCATGGAGCTGGGTCATGATGACCTCGGCCGCCGAGACCCCCTCTTCCTCGTGGATGTCGGTGGGGATGCCGCGCCCGTTATCGCGCACCGAGACGCTGGAATCGGCGTGGATCGTGACGCTGACGCGGTCGGCATGACCGGCGAGCGCCTCGTCGATGCCGTTATCGACGACCTCATAGACCATGTGATGCAGGCCGGACCCGTCATCGGTATCGCCGATATACATGCCGGGACGCTTGCGAACGGCCTCCAACCCCTTGAGAACCTTGATGGATTCGGCGCCATATTCCTCGGGCGCGCGGGCGGGTTCGGACATGCGGATCTTCCTTTGGACGTTTGAGGAACATATACGAAGTCTGGGGGGGAATGTCACGGCCCTCCCCCATATTTTGCGCATCCGCAGCACTCAGGCAAAGGGGATGACAAGCCCCACGAGAATGAGCAGCCCGCCCGAGGCCATGTTCATCCGCCTGATCGCCGCCGGGCTCTGCAACAGGCGTCGCGCCCGGTCGAGAAACAGCGCCAGCCCGAGATTGCCCAGCATCGGCACAACGGCCGAAATGGCGATGATCGCGGCAATGTCGGCGGCGGTGACGGTCGAGAGATCGAAGAACCCCGGCAGGAAACCCATGTAGAACAGGATCGCCTTGGGATTGCCGATCACCGCTGCCATCCCGACCGAGAACCCCGCCCAGATGCCGGGGCGCGTCATGCGGCTGTCCGCGCCCGGAGGCCGCGCCGGGGCGCGCAGGATCAGCAGCCCCATGACGATGAACACCCCCGCCGCGATCCAGCGCATCACCTCGAGCGCGTCGCCATAGAGCGAGAGCACCCAGGCCAGCCCGAGGATCGCGCAGAGCGGCCAGATAAGATCGCCGAGCGCCACCCCCACCGCCAGCGGCCAGGCCCCCGCCATGCCCCCCGAGAGCGCCCGCGCCGTCAGCGCCACCCAGACCGGGCCCGGCACCGCCCAGAGCCCTGCCATGGCCGCCGCATAGAGCGCCAGCTGAGACCCCGTTACCGTCATCCCTCACCCCTCGCAACGCGGCTCACGCCGCCGGTATCGGTCACTTCGACATGCTGCGCCCGGGCGCCCAGATCGGCAAACAGCTCCGGCCCGGTGCCGGTCATCCACGCCTGAGCGCCAAGCGCGCAGATCTCGTCATGGAGCACGGCGCGCCGGGCGGCGTCAAGATGCGCCGCGACCTCATCGAGCAACAGGATCGGGGGCGCGCCGGCATCGCTGGCCAGCGCGCGCGCATTGGCGAGGATGAGCGAGACCAGAAGCGCCTTCTGCTCGCCGGTCGAACAGTCGGCGGCGGGCATCCCCTTGGCGGCATAGACCCCGTAGAGATCCGCGCGATGCGGCCCCACCAGCGTGCGCCCGGCGGCGAGATCGCGGAACCGGCTCTCGGCCAGCGCCTCGCGCAGGTCCTCGGGCGCCTCGGGCATCTCGCCCTCGGTCTGCATGAGCTCCAGCTCGGCTGCGGGAAAGGCGCCCTCGGCCTGACCCTGCGCCCCGCTGATCCGGGCGAGGGCGTGCTGCCGGTTGGCGTGGAGCTCGGCGCCGGCCGCGGCCATCTGCCACTCGAGAGCCTGATACCAATGCGCGTCGCGCACCTGGTCGCGCAACAGGCGGTTGCGCTCGCGCATGGCCCGCTCATAGCGCAGCACCGCCTCGGCATGGGCGGGCAGAAAGCTCATGGTCATCCGGTCGAGAAACCGCCGCCGCCCCTCCGCCCCCTCGACCCAGAGCCGGTCCATCGCCGGCACGAGCCAGAGCACCCGCGCGATTCGCCCCAGAGCCAGCTGGCTCGTGGATTTGTCGTCGATGCGCACCTGCCGCGCCGCCCCCGCCTCGGACCAGGTCGCCAGTTCGCGCGCCTCGCCGCCCGCCTGCACGATCGCGGCGACCTTCCAGCCCGGCGCCTCGGGGCGGCGCACCATCTCATGCGCCGGCGCCCGCCGCAGCCCGCGCCCCGGCGAGAGCAGCGACACCGCCTCGATCAGATTGGTCTTGCCCGCCCCGTTGGGGCCATGGATCGCCACGGGCCGCGCGTCGAGCACCAGGCGCGCGGTCTTGTGCGAACGGAAATGCGCGAGGCTCAGCTCCGACAGGTAGAGGCCGGGCATTCACGGCCCTTTCATCTCATCGTCATGCACGATCCGGCCACAGGCCGCCGGCCGAAATCACACCCGCATCGGCATCACCACATAGACCGCCGTCGTGTCGTTGCCCTCGCGCACCAGCGCCGGATCGCCGGATGCGTTGAACAGAAACACCGCGTTCTCGCGGTCCACCTGGCTGGCGATTTCCTGAAGGTATTTCGCGTTGAAGCCGATTTCCAGCCGCTCGTCGCCATAGGCCACGGCCAGCTCCTCCTCCGCCGCGCCGCTGTCGGGGGCGTTGACCGAGAGCACCAGCCGATCCTCGTCGAGCGCCAGCTTGACGGCGCGCGACCGCTCCGAGCTGACCGTGGCCACCCGGTCCACCGCCCGCGCGAATTCGCCTGCATCGACCTCGAGGCGGCGGGAATTGCCGACCGGAATGACCCGCGTGTAATCGGGAAAGGTGCCGTCGATCACCTTGGAGGTGAGCGTGATGTCGGGCGTGGCAAAGCGGATCTTGGTCTCCGAGACCGAGACCGCGATCTGCATGTCGTCATCGTCGAGCAGCTTGCGCAATTCGGCCACGGTCTTGCGCGGGACGATCACGCCGGGCATCTCGCCCGCGCCCTCGGGCAGGTCGGCGTCGATCCGCGCCAGCCGGTGGCCATCGGTGGCCACACAGCGCAGCACCCGCCCGCCATCGGCCTCGGCGACATGCATGTAGACGCCGTTGAGATAATAGCGCGTCTCCTCCGTCGAAATGGCGAATTTCGACTTGTCGAAGAGGCGCCGCAGAACCGGCGCGGGGGCCGAGAAATTCGACGCGTATTCCGAGGAGGCCATCACCGGGAAATCTTCCCTCGGCAGGGTCGCGAGGTTGAAATTGGAGCGCCCCGCCTGCACCGTCAGCCGCCCCGAGACCGCATCCTCGGACACCGCGACCAGCGCGCCGTCGGGGAGCTTGCGCACGATCTCGTGCAGCAGCACGGCCGAAACGGTGGTCGCGCCCGCGCGTTCCACCTGGGCCGGGGCCTTGTCCACGATCTCGATGTCGAGATCGGTGGCGCGGAACTGCACGCGCTCGCCCTCGGCCTCGATCAGCACATTGGCGAGGATCGGGATCGTGTTGCGCCGCTCGACCACCGATTGCGCCTGCGCCACGGCCTTGAGCAGCGTGCCCCGTTCGATGCTGAATTTCATGCCCTCGCTCCTGTCAGGTGCCGGTCTTGCGCCGGGAGAGGCACCGTAGCCAATTCCCCCCGCCGCTCAAGCGTTTTCTCGAGTTTTCAGCCGGATTGCGGGGGGCGTCAAGGGCTGGCGCGGCTCAGCCCTCGAGCGCCCGGCGCAGCAGCTCCAGATCGTCGGCGATCTCGGCATCATGGGCGCGCAGCTCTTCGATGCGGCGCACCCCGTGCATCACCGTGGTATGGTCGCGCCCGCCAAAGCTGCGCCCGATTTCGGGCAGCGAGCGCGAGGTGAGCTGCTTGCACAGATACATCGCCACCTGCCGGGGCCGCGCGTAGCAGCGCGTGCGCCTGGGTCCGATCATGTCGGAGAGGCGGATATTGTAGTGATCGGCGACCTTGCGCTTGATTTCCTCGACCGAGACCTTGCGATCGAAGCTGCGCAGCATGTCGGCAAGGCAATCCTGCGTCAGATCCTGGGTGATCGGCTTGCCCACCAGCGAGGCGAAGGCGAAAAGCCGCGTCAGCGCGCCTTCGAGCACGCGCACATTGGTGTTGATCCGATGTGCGAGAAATTCCAGAACCCCCGGTTCGATCACCAGCTCGGGATGCTGGGCGAGGTGGCGCTCGGCGCGGGTCTGAAGGACGCCGAGGCGCAGCTCGTAATCGGTCGGGTGCAGATCGACCACGAGGCCGCATTGCAGCCGCGACTTGATCCGCTCCTCGAGCCGGGCGATATCGCCCGGCGCGCAATCGGCGGAAATCACGATCTGCTTGTTCTGGTCCACCAACGCGTTGAAGGTGTGAAAGAATTCCTCCTGGGTGCTGTCCTTGCCGGCGATGAACTGCACGTCATCGACCATCAGCATATCGACCGAGCGGAACATCTGCTTGAAATCCATGATCCGGCGGTCGCGCAGCGCCTGCACGAAGCGATACATGAACTGTTCCGCCGACAGGTAGAGCACGTTGCGATGCGGGTGCCGTTCACTCAGATCCCAGGCGATGGCGTGCATCAGGTGGGTCTTGCCGAGCCCCACCCCGCCATAGAGAAACAGCGGGTTGAACGTCGCCTCGCCGCCCTCGGCCACGCGGCGCGCGGCGGCATGGGCGAGGTGGTTGGGCTTGCCGACCACGAAGCTCTCGAAGCGGAACCGCTCGTCGAGCGGGGCGGAATGCAGCGGGTTGTCGCTGCGCATGGGTTCGGCCGCCTGGTCCGGCTGGGCCGGCGGCCGCGGCCGCGCCGCCGAATTGGCCGCCACCCGGAAATCGAGCCTGCGCACGCGCGGATCAATGCGCGTGAGCTGGTAGAGGATCAGATCGCCATAATGCTGCGACACATAGGTGCCGAGAAAACTGGTCGGCACCGAAAAGGTCGCCACCCCGTCGGCCAGCTCGGCAAATTCAAGCGGTTCGATCCAGTTGCGAAAATTGTTCTGCCCCACCGATTGCCGGATTTGCTGCTTCAACGCGCCCCATTGTTCCACGGTCATCTCTGCCATTCCGCTGCTCTGTCCTGACGCCCGCAGCCAACGGCCACCGACACCCGATCCCCTTTCCGGCGCCTTCACAGGGGACAGGGAAAGCAACGCCCGCCCGCTGACCATGGGCCAGCGGAAACCGGACAGCCTTCACCGGCATTTCAGGTGAAACCACTCTGCGCAGCCGCTCCCGACGGCTGCGAGGGCTTTTCCCTGAAACGCATCTCGGACAAGGCCAAAGCAGGAATGCTTCATGTGCCAGCGCCCCCATCGGGCCCGATGCACCGCGGCCTGTCCCCCCAAGCGTGAATCGCGTGCTGGAAACTAGCAATCTCCGGCACGGTCCGGCAACTCCATCAATGCGCTTGACACAACGGGAGGGCGCAAAGAATCTCTCGCGCGCGCAGCAAACCGGCAAGAAAAAAGGCACCGCGCGGTGGCGGTGCCTTTCGATCAATCCGGGGCCGATCGCGGATCAGCCGAGCGCCTTCACCCGTGCCGACAGGCGCGACATCTTGCGCGCGGCGGTGTTCTTGTGGAACACACCCTTGGTCACGCCGCGCATGAGCTCGGGCTGCGCGGCGCGCAGGGCGGCGGTGGCGGCTTCCTTGTCGCCCGAGGCGATCGCCTCCTCGACCTTGCGCAGGAAGGTGCGGATGCGCGAGCGGCGCGCCTTGTTGATGGCGTAGCGCTTTTCGTTCTGGCGCGCGCGCTTGGCGGATTGGGGTGTGTTAGCCATGGGTGTCGGGCCTTTCTCGGGTCGGTCTCTGCGTTGTCTGCGTGGCGCATGGATACCCGGAACGGCCCCGCCACCGGGGCCTCGGCTCTTGCCTGAAAGCGGGCATCACGCGCATGTCTGGCGGGGCGTATAACCGAGTCGGCGGGAAATGCAACCCCGCGCCTATTCGCCCAGTTTCGCGTGCACCTCGTCCAGGTCGATCTCGCCCACGGGCATCTTGTTGGCGGGATTCTCGAAATCGTATCGGAACAACTCGAAGTCGCGCTTGTAGATCTCGTAAACGAGATGCATCGACAGATCGTCGAAATAGTCCTCGACCGGATGCGCGCGTCGGGGACCGTGGCCCTCGGATTCGTTGAAACGCGGGATCGTCGTCAGATCGACCTTGTGGGGTGTGTCGATGGCCGCGAGCACCGCGCCCATGCCCTCATCGAATTTCTCGGTCCAGAAGATGCTGTCATAGCGCCCGCCATTGACGATGAAGGTCGCCACATGGCCCGACATGGCCGACCAGTGGATATCGGGCTCCATCGGGCGTTTCCAGCGGATCGTGTCGCGCGCGAACAGCAGGAAGCGGCGAAAGCTCTTGATCTGGTCGAACTCTTCCCTGCCGTCGTCGCCACCCACCTCGATGCCGTATTTCTGGATGAGCGTCGGCACCAGCTTGCCGCGATAGCGCTGGCCGTTGCGCTGGATGCCGCAGATCTTGTCGAAGAACGACGACAGGATCCGCGTATAGGGGTTGCGCACGCAGGTGAAGGCATGGCTCCTGTGGGCGCGCACGTTGTCGGTGATCGCCTTCTGGCTTGCCTCGATGGCCCATTTGTGCAGGCCCGCGGTCGCATCATGGATGTCGCCGTCGAAGAATTCGCCGTGATCCGAATAATAGAGGATCTGGCCGATGGTGGAACAGGCGCATTTCGGCACGACGCGGTAGACCACGCTCTCGCTCTCGGTCATCCATGTCCCGGGAAAGCCCATGCGCCCGCCTCCTCAGCCCGCTCCCGCCGCGCCGACGGGTGGAATCGATCTAACCCTTTCAGCCCGCCAAAGAAAGCGTGTTTATCACTGCGGCCATGACCGCTATGGATGGGACAGATCGTTCCTTCTCCAGGCAAGCCGTTTCCCGCATGGCCCGAATCGCATTCATCCTGCTCTGCCACAAGGACCCCGAAGCCATCATCCGCCAGGCGCGGATGCTGACCGAGGCAGGCGATCACGTCGCCATCCATTTCGACGCCCGCGCCACGCCCGAGGCCTTTGCCGCCATCCGCGACGGGCTCGCGGGCAATCCCGGCGTGGTCTTTGCCCGGCGCCGGATCAGGTGCGGCTGGGGCGAGTGGTCGCTGGTGCAGGCGACGCTGCTGGCAATCGAGGCCGCGCTCGACGCCTTTCCGCGCGCCACGCATTTCTACATGCTCTCGGGCGATTGCGCGCCAATCAAGTCGGCCCGCTTCATCCATGACTTTCTCGACGGGCGCGATCGCGACCATATCGAGAGCTTCGATTTCTTCGAAAGCGGCTGGATCAAGACCGGGATCCGGGAGGAGCGGCTCATCTATCGCCATTTCTTCAACGAGCGGGCGCGGAAATGGTGGTTCTACACCTCGCTGGAGATCCAGAAACGCCTGCGACTGTCGCGCCCCATCCCGCACGACATCGAGGTGCAGATCGGCAGCCAGTGGTGGTGCCTGCGCCGCCGCACGGTGGAGCAGATCGTCGCGTTCACGAAGACGCGGCGCGACGTGATGCGCTTCTTTCGCACGACATGGATCCCCGACGAGACCTTCTTTCAGACGCTGGTGCGCCATCTCGTGCCCGAGGCCGAGATCGAGACGCGCCCGCTGACCTTCCTCATGTTCACCGATTACGGGATGCCGGTAACGTTCTACAACGATCACCACGACATGCTTCTCAACCAGGATTACCTCTTCGCGCGCAAGATCAGCCCCGAGGCGCATGAGCTCCGCCAGCGGCTCGGCGCGCTCTACCTCGACGACACGGCGACATTCACCATCTCCAACGAGGGGCGGCAGCTGTTTCGCTTTCTCACCTCGCGCGGCCGCGAGGGGCGGCGCTTTGCCCGGCGCTTCTGGGAAACCCAGGGCACGCTGGGCCACGAGCGCGAGATGATGATCGTGGCGTGCAAGAAATGGCACGTCGCCAAGCGCCTTCTGGACCGGATCCGCGAGGTGACGGACCTGCCGGCGGTGGCATACCTGTTCAACGAGGAAGCAACCGCGCTGCCCGATCTGGGCGGGATCGAGACAACGCTGGCCAAGCGCACCCGCCACCACCGCGCGCTGCTGCGGATGCTGTTCGACCATTACGAGACCGACCGCCTCATCATCTGCATCGACCCGGCCAGCATCGACCTGCTCGAGGATTTCCATCGCGATCGTGCCGGGGTCCGGCTGCTGGAAATCCAGTGCAGCTTTGCGGATGCCTATCTCGTCGGCCATGCGCAGCGCGTCGGGCTCGCCGGCGCGCAGACCTCGCCCGAGACGCTTGCGTCGCTCCTGCCCACGCTCCGCGGCGACATCCTCCATGAATCCGACCGGATCCGCGAGGCGGGTTTCGCCGGGCACCTGATCCTGCGCGAAAACGACGGGCTGGCGGAACATGCCGATATTCTCGCGCGTTTCCTTGATATTCCCGCCGAAAAGGCGCAGGAAATCGCGCAACTGGACCATCTCTTTGCCGATTGAGGAACGATCATGCCCTACAGCTACGACGACCAGAACATCTTTGCCCGGATCCTGCGCGGCGAAATCCCCAACAAGACCGTGCTCGAGACCGAGCACACGCTGGCCTTCGAGGATATCCGCCCGCTGGCGCCGGTGCATGTGCTGGTGATCCCGAAGGGGCCCTATGTGGATTACGCGCATTTCGCGGCCGAGGCGAGCGAGGCCGAGATCGTCGATTTCAACCGCGCGGCGGCCGAGGTCTGCCGGCTGACCGGCGTCACCCCCGGCGCGGGCGGCGAGGGGTTTCGCACCGTCTCCAACGCCGGCGTGAACGGGGTCCAGGAGGTGCCGCATTATCACCTCCACATCCTCGGGGGCCGGGTATTGGGGCGGATGCTGCCGCGGGAGTGACGCGGGGCGGGGCGGGCCGGGCTTGTGGCGCCGGTCGCCTGCGCCCATATGAGCCGCGATTGCAGCGCGAACGGACAGGCAGGACATGACATTTCGCAGCCGCGTCGGTGCCTTTCTGGACACGACGCTCTTTCAGAACACCATCCTGGGCGTGATCCTCTTCAACGCGGTGATCCTCGGGCTGGAGACGGTTGGCCCGGTCATGGCGCGGGCGGGGGGGCTGATCACCGCGCTCGACAGGCTGTGCCTGTCGATCTTCGTCATCGAGATCATCGCCAAGCTCTACGCCCGGGGCATCGCCGGGTTCTTCTCGCGCGGCTGGAACATATTCGATTTCGTGATCGTCGGCATCTCGCTGGTGCCGACGACACAGGGCCTGTCGGTGCTCCGCGCGCTGCGCATCCTGCGGCTCTTGCGCGTGGTCTCGGTCGCGCCCTCGCTCAGGCGCGTGGTCGAGGGGCTCATCGCGGCGCTGCCGGGGATGGGGTCGGTGTTTCTGCTGATGGGGATGATCTTCTATATCGGCTCGGTCATGGCGACCAAGCTCTTCGGCGCGGCCTTCCCCGAATGGTTCGGCGATCTGGGACGCTCGGCCTATTCGCTCTTTCAGATCATGACGCTCGAATCGTGGTCCATGGGGATCGTGCGCCCGGTGATGGCGGTCTATCCGCAGGCCTGGGCGTTCTTCGTGCCGTTCATCATGGTCACCACCTTCGCGGTGGTGAACCTTCTGGTCGGTCTCATCGTCAATTCGATGCAGGAGGCCCACCACGCCGAGGATACCGCCCGCACCGACACCTACCGCGACGAGGTGCTCGGCCGCCTCGAACGGCTGGAGACGTTGCTGCGCGAGGAACGGGCGCGCGAACCCACAGGATCGAGGCCGCGCGACTGAACGCGATGTCGCATGGCCTGCGCGCCTCCGGGAGCGTCATCCACCGCGCCACCCGGCTCGTGCCGCCTCCTGCGCCGCTCACCTCCCCCCCAGAAGCCCCGCGCGCCGGAACCAGACCATCAGCCCCAGCCCCAGCACCACCAGCCCGCCGGTCACGATCCAGAAGGCGCGCGGGTTCTCCTCTCCCGGCATCCCGCCCACATTGATCCCCAAAAGCCCGGTAATCAGCCCCAGCGGCAGAAAGATCGCGGCCACCACCGACAAGAGCAGCATCTGCCGGTTCATCACCTCGGCGCGCGCATCCATGATCTGATCATGGACCACCTGCGCGCGGTCGCGGATCGCGTCGAGCTCCTCCGCCAGCCGCGTCATCCGTTCCGTCGCCTCGCGCAGCCGCGCCCGGTCATGCGCCCGGATCCAGGCCATGTCCTCGATCTCGAAGGTGCTGAGCGCGTCGCGCTGCGGGGCCATGTGACGGCGCAGCACGATCGCCACCCGCCGGATTTCCGCCAGCCCCCTGCGGTCGAGCCGCGCCATGTCCTCGATCACCTGATCCTCCAGGGCGTCGAGCCTCTCGTTGAGCCCGGCCACCACCGGCTCGGCCCGGTCCGCCAGCCGCAGCGCCAGCCGCGCCACCAGTTCCGCCGCGCCATCGGGCCCCTGCCCGCGCGCCACCCCGTCGGACACGTCGCCCACGGCCATCAGCCGGCGCAGCTGCACGCTCACCACCAGATCCGCCGTCACCCACATGCGCAGGGATACCATGTCCTCCACCTCGTCGCCGGGGTTGAGGTTGACGCCGCGCAGGTTGATGAGCACACCCGCCTCATGGGTGGTGCAGCGCGGCCGCGTCTCGGGCGCCAGCAGCGCGCGCAGGACCAGCGGATCGAGCGGCGCCGCCTCCAGCCAGTCGCGCGCCCCCTCGCGCGCGCAATCCACATGCACCCAGATGAGCGCCCCCTCGGCGCGCGCCCGGTCAAACGCCGCCTCCGCGCCCAGCGCCCGCCCTGTTCCATCCGACCCGATCCGCCAGACCCTGATCCCGTCCATGCCCGCTCCTTTCCTGTCCCCTGCCAATCTGGACCGGAACGCGCCCGCTGTCACGCCGCGCAGGGGAAAAATGCGCCCCCCGCCTTTCACTCCGGCGCGGCATTCGCTAGAGCATCGCAAGACCCGTCACAGGCAGGAACGAGACGTCATGACGATGGACAAGACCTTCAACGCGGCCCGTGCCGAGGCGCGGATTTACGACGCCTGGGAAAAGGCCGGTGCCTTTGCCGCCGGGGCCAATGCGCGGCCGGGGGCCGAGACCTTTTCCATCATGATCCCGCCGCCCAACGTGACGGGCAGCCTGCACATGGGCCACGCCTTCAACAACACGTTGCAGGATATCCTGATCCGCTGGCACCGGATGCGCGGCCATGACACGCTCTGGCAGCCGGGGCAGGATCACGCGGGCATCGCCACGCAAATGGTGGTGGAGCGGCAGCTGGCCGAAGAAGGCAAGCGGCGCACCGATTTCACGCGCGAGGAATTCATCGCCAGGGTCTGGGAGTGGAAACAGCGCTCCGGCGGCACGATCATCAACCAGTTGAAGCGCCTCGGCGCCTCCTGCGACTGGTCGCGCAACGCCTTCACCATGTCCGGCGCCCCCGGCGCGCCCGCAGGCGAAGAAGGCAATTTTCACGACGCGGTGATCAAGGTCTTTGTCGATCTCTACAACAAGGGCCTGATCTATCGCGGCAAGCGGCTGGTGAACTGGGACCCGCATTTCGAGACCGCGATTTCCGATCTGGAGGTCGAGAATATCGAGGTCGCGGGCCATATGTGGCACTTCAAGTATCCGCTCGCGGGCGGCGAGACCTATGAATATGTCGAGCGCGACGCCGATGGCAACGTGACCCTGCGCGAGACGCGAGACTATATCGCCATCGCCACCACGCGCCCCGAAACGATGCTGGGCGATGGCGCGGTCGCGGTGCATCCCTCGGACGAACGCTATGCGCCCATCGTCGGCAAGCTCTGCGAGATCCCCGTCGGGCCGAAAGAGCATCGCCGCCTGATCCCGATCATCGCCGATGACTACCCCGACCCGAATTTCGGCTCGGGCGCGGTCAAGATCACCGGCGCGCATGACTTCAACGATTATGCCGTGGCGCAGCGGGGCAATATCCCGATGTATCGCCTGATGGACACGCGCGCCCATATGCGCAGCGACGGGCCTGCTTACGCCGAATGCGCCGCGCGCGCGCAACAGATCGCCGAAGGGGCCGCTTTCACGCCTGAGGAAATCGACACGCTCAACCTCGTCCCCGACCACCTGCGCGGGCTGGACCGCCTCCAGGCGCGCGAAAAGGTCATCGAGGAGATCACCGCCGAGGGCCTCGCCGTCATGGTCACGGATGACGAGGGCAACCCCACCCCCCTCGTCGAGTCAAAACCCATCATGCAGCCCTTCGGCGACCGCTCCAAGGTGGTGATCGAGCCGATGCTGACCGATCAATGGTTCGTCGATACCGCCAGGATCGTCCAGCCCGCCATAGACGCGGTGCGCTCGGGCGAGGTCACGATCCTGCCCGAACAGGATGCCAAGGTCTATTTCCACTGGCTGGAAAATATCGAGCCCTGGTGCATCTCGCGGCAATTGTGGTGGGGCCACCAGATCCCGGTGTGGTATGGGTTCGATCTCTCCGCCCCCGGCTTCGAGGATGACGAGGGCGACGGCACACTGGACCTGGCCGAGATGCTGCGCCTGCTGAACGAGGGGCACCTCGCGCCGCTGATGGAATGCGCCGCCGGGTTCGCCCCCGTGGCGGATGCCTTCCGCGACCGGCTGGCGGGCCTGCCGCTGCCGCTCGCGGCGATGCCGGTGGTCGAGGTCGAAAGCCGCGAGGCGGCGCTGCACCGCCTCGCCTCGGCGCTGGCCGAGTATACCGCGACGCAGGATCCCACCCATCTCGTCTATCCCGTCTGGCGCGATGCGGACGTGCTCGACACCTGGTTCTCCTCCGGGCTCTGGCCCATCGGCACGCTTGGCTGGCCCGAGAACACGCCGGAATTGCAGAAATACTTCCCCACCTCCGTGCTCGTCACCGGGTTCGACATCATCTTCTTCTGGGTCGCCCGGATGATGATGATGCAATATGCGGTGGTGGGGCAAAAGCCCTTCTCGCATGTCTATGTCCACGCCCTCGTGCGCGACGAGAAGGGCAAGAAGATGTCCAAATCGCTTGGCAACGTGCTCGACCCGCTCGAGCTCATCGACGAATACGGCGCCGACGCGGTGCGCTTCACCCTCACCGCCATGGCCGCCATGGGCCGCGATCTGAAGCTCTCGAAAGAGCGCATCGCAGGCTATCGCAACTTCACCACCAAGCTCTGGAACGCCGCGCGCTTTGCCGAGATGCACGGCGCCACCGGCTCGGACGGGACAGTGCCCGCGCCCGCCGCCACCGTCAACAAATGGATCATCGGCGAGACCGCCAGAACCCGCGCCGCCGTCGATGAGGCGCTCGAGAACTTCCGCTTCAACGACGCGGCGAACACGCTCTATGCCTTTGTCTGGGGCACGGTCTGCGACTGGTATGTGGAATTTTCCAAGCCGCTCCTGATGGATGGCGACGCAGAGACCCGCGCCGAGACCCAGGCCACCATGGCCTGGGTGATCGACCAGTGCCTGATCCTTCTGCACCCGATCATGCCCTTCGTGACCGAGGAACTCTGGGGCACGCTGGGGCAGCGCGCGAAAATGCTGATCCATGCCGACTGGCCCGGTTACGGGGCCGAGCTGATCGACCGGGACGCGGAACGCGAGATGACCTGGGTCATCGCCCTCATCGAACAGGTGCGCTCGGTCCGCGCCCAGATGCACGTCCCCGCCGGCCTCTACGTGCCGCTTCTCGTCACCGCGATCAGCGACACCGCCCGCACCGCCTGGGAGCACAACGCCGCCATGATCCAGCGCCTCGCCCGGATCGAGAGCCTGAGCACCGCCGAAACCCTGCCGAAGGGCTGCGCCACGATCGCGCTCGAGGGCGCGACCTTCGGCCTGCCGCTCGCCGACATCATCGACGTGGCCGAGGAAAAGGCCCGCCTCGAAAAGACGATCGGGAAACTCTCGAAAGACATCGCCGCGCTGCGCGGGCGCCTCGCCAATCCGAAATTCGTCGCAAGCGCGCCCGAGGACGTGGTCGCGGAGACCCGCGAGACCCTCGCGCAGCGCGAAGAGGAGGAAACCCGCCTGCGCGCCGCCCTCGCCCGTCTCGCCGAGCTGGCCTGACGGGCCGCCTCCGGCAGGAGTATTTCCAGAAAGATGAAGGGAAGATGACGCTTCATCTTTCCATAAATACTCATTTCCCCGGCGCCACCGGGCGCGTCAGGCGATCCTGAGAACGATCTTGCCGATATGCGCGCTCGATTCCATGCGCGCATGGGCCGCCGCCGCCTCAGCGAGGGGAAACTCCGAATCCATCACCGGCGCGACGCGGCCAGCCTCCAGCAGCGGCCAGACCTCGGCGCGCAGCCCCTCGGCAATGCGCGCCTTGGCCAGGTCGCTCTGCGGGCGCAGCGTGCTGCCGGTGATCGTCAGCCGCCGCATCATCACCTGCGCGAAATTCAACTCGACCTTCGGCCCCTGCAGAAACGCGATCTGCACCAGCCGCCCGTCATCGGCAAGCGCGCGGATATTGCGCGGCAGATAGTCGCCGCCAACCATGTCGAGAATGAGATCGGCCCCGCCCTCGGCCTTGAGCACCTCGACGAAATCCGCCTCGCGGTAGTTGATCGCGCGCTCGGCGCCGAGATCCTCGCAGACGCGGCATTTTTCCGGCGACCCGGCAGTGGCGAAGACCCGCGCGCCAAAGGCATGGGCCAGTTGAATCGCCGTGGTGCCGATGCCGGACGAGCCGCCATGCACCAGGAACCGCTCGCCGCCCTTCAGGCCCCCGCGCCCGAAGACATTGCTCCAGACGGTGAAAAACGTCTCGGGCAGGCAGGCCGCCTCGCGCAGGCCCATCCCCGCCGGCACGGGCAGGCAATGCGCGGCGGGCGTGGCCACGTATTCGGCATAGCCGCCCCCCGGCAGCAGCGCGCAGACCTGATCGCCCAGCTGCCAGCCGCTGACGCCTGCGCCGATCTCCACGATCTCGCCCGCGCCCTCGAGCCCGGGCAGGTCCGACGCCCCCGGCGGCGGCGCGTAAAGCCCTGCCCGTTGCAGCGCGTCGGGCCGGTTCACCCCGGCCCAGGCCAGCCGGATCACCACCTCTCCCGCCCGCGCCTCGGGGCGGGGCCGGGTGGTGAGGTGCAACACCTCCGGCCCGCCGGGCTGCGTGATCTCCACCGCCTGCATCGTCTCGCTCATGTCCTGCCCTTTCTCAGTTCCGCCGCCCCCAGCGCCCCGGCATCCCCGCCGGAGCCGCGCCCTGCGGCGCGCGCACGCGCCCGAGCACGGAGAGCGGCCCGGCCATCAGCCCCGCCACCAGCCGGTTTTCCCGCGCGCGGGCCTTCAGCGTCTCGATCCGCATCACATCGGCGATTCGCCGGTCGAGAAACGCCCAGGTCGCCTCCTGCCCCGGGCTCTCGTCACCGAGCCAGTAGAGCACGGTCGCCCCGTAAACCCCTGAAAGCGTGGCGCGTTTCGAATACCAGTTGATATCGTCCGAGGTGTCGCCCAGCGCCGTCCAGATGCGGTCGGCAGTGCACCAGAGCGCGCGCGCGCCATCGGGCGCGTGATGGGGCAGCGCAAACAGCGTCATGCCGCGCCGGACCAGTTCGCGGTCCTCGACCAGTTCGAGCCGGGTGCGCACGGCAAAGGCGACCCGGTCGCGAAACCGCATCGCGCCGAGATCCGCCGCCGCGAGCGCGGCCACCATCGCCGCATCGCCCGCCTCGTGCCAGGCCAGCGCCAGATCGACCGCGCCGCGCGGGAACACGGCCGCCACCAGCGCAGGCGGCGTGCCGGTCTGCTCTGCGGCCAGCAGCAGTGTCGCCTCGCTCCAGCCGTCGAAGGGGACATGGGGCGCCGCGGCCTCGATCAGGCGCGATTTCAGATCGGTCCCGGACATGTGCACCTCCTCTGCCCGCGCACCCTAGACAAGATCGGTGCGCTTTGCTACACGAAGAATTCCTGCAAATCTTGCAACTTTAACTTAGGAAGGTGGTGACACCACATGCAGGTTAGTGTTCGCGACAACAATGTCGATCAGGCGCTTCGCGCCCTGAAGAAGAAATTGCAGCGCGAGGGCGTGTTCCGCGAAATGAAGCTCAAGCAGCATTTCGAGAAACCCTCCGAGAAGAAAGCGCGCGAGAAGGCCGAGGCGATTCGCCGTGCCCGGAAACTGGCACGCAAGAAGGCGCAGCGCGAAGGTCTGCTCTGAGCGTTTCGCGGCAAGAGCTTCCGACACGAAGAGACGACCCCCGGGCAGCCGCCTCGGGGGTTTGTCGTTTCTGGCCAAACCCTTCTGCCGTCGGCCGGCGAAGATCGTTCAAATTCGCGCTTTAAGCGATCCTTAACGGAAAGGGCGCATGGTGCTCGCGGGACCGCAGTTCGGAGGGCAGCATGGCGCGCAATGGCAAATGGGCCGACATACCACCGGGACAGGACAGCCCGCTTGGCTATGCGATTTCCGCGCGCGACCGCTCGGTGATCGAAATGGTCGAGGCCGCGGTGCGGCACAGGCAGGTCATGCTCGCCTTTCAGCCCGTCGTCATCGCCGGGAAATCCGGGCAGCCGGCCTTTTACGAGGGGCTTGTGCGGGTGCTCGACGCCACCGGCCGGGTGATCCCGGCGCGTGACTTCATCGACCAGATCGAGACCCGCGAGACCGGGCGCGTCGTCGATTGCCTGGCGCTCGACAAGGGGCTAGCCGCGCTGGCGCAGTTTCCCGGGCTGCGCCTCTCGGTCAACATGTCCGCGCGCTCCATCGGCTACGGACGCTGGATGCGCACCCTGAAAAAGGGGCTTTCGGCGGATCCGACGATCGCCGAGCGGCTGATCCTCGAGATCACCGAAAGCTCGGCCATGCTGGTGCCGGAACTGGTGGTGGGCTTCATGAAGGAGTTGCAGAGCCTCGGAATCGGATTTGCCCTCGACGATTTCGGCGCTGGCTATACATCCTTTCGCTTTCTCAAGGATTTCTACTTCGACATCCTCAAGATCGACGGACAGTTCATCCAGGGGATCGCCGAGGATGCCGACAACCAGGTGCTGACCGCCGCGCTGCTCAGCATCGGGCGGCAATTCGACATGGTCACCGTCGCCGAGAGCGTCGAGCGCGCCGCGGACGCGGCCTATCTCACCGCGCTCGGGATCGACTGCATGCAGGGCTATTACTTCGGCGCTCCCACCATCCACCCGCCATGGCTCGAATCCGGTCGCGCCAGCGCGAGCGCCTGAGCCGTTGCCGCGACGCGGCGCTTGCGGTAAGAGGCTGGAGAAGGCTGTCGTGCCGCGACCGGAGGCGTGGCGGCAGCCCGCGCAACCCCTGGTGGAGGATTCCAATGACCAATGTAGTAATCGCATCCGCAGCCCGCACCGCCGTCGGCTCCTTTGGCGGGGCCTTCGCCAACACACCCGCCCACGATCTCGGCGCCGCCGTGCTCGAAGCGGTGGTCGCGCGCGCGGGCATCGACAAGGCGGAGGTCTCGGAGACCATCCTCGGCCAGGTGCTGACCGCCGCGCAGGGCCAGAACCCGGCGCGCCAGGCCCATGTCAATGCGGGCCTGCCGATCGAATCCGCCGCCTGGGGGATCAACCAGGTCTGCGGCTCGGGCCTGCGTGCGGTGGCGCTCGGGGCGCAACATATCCAGCTCGGCGATGCCGCTATCGTCTGCGCGGGCGGCCAGGAGAACATGACGCTCAGCCCCCATGCCGCGCATCTGCGCGCGGGCCACAAGATGGGCGACATGAAATATATCGACACGATGATCCGCGACGGGCTCTGGGATGCGTTCAACGGCTATCACATGGGCCAGACCGCCGAGAATGTCGCCAGCCGCTGGCAGATCACCCGCGAGCAGCAGGACGAATTCGCCGTGGCGAGCCAGAACAAGGCCGAGGCGGCGCAGAAGGCGGGGCGCTTCGATGACGAGGTGGTGGCCTTTACCGTCAAGACCCGCAAGGGCGATATCGTCGTGGACAAGGACGAATACATCCGCCACGGCGCGACCATCGAGGCGATGCAGAAGCTGCGCCCGGCCTTTACCGCCGACGGTTCGGTGACGGCGGCCAATGCCAGCGGCATCAACGACGGCGCGGCGGCGACCCTGCTGATGTCCGCCGACGAGGCCGAGCGCCGCGGCATCGAGCCGCTGGCGCGCATCGCCGCCTGGGCCACCGCCGGGGTGGACCCCTCGATCATGGGCATCGGGCCGGTCAATGCGAGCCGCAAGGCACTGGAAAAGGCGGGCTGGCGGGTCGAGGATCTCGATCTGGTGGAGGCCAACGAGGCCTTTGCCGCGCAGGCCTGCGCCGTCAACAAGGAAATGGGCTGGGATCCGGCGATCGTCAACGTGAACGGCGGCGCCATCGCCATCGGCCACCCGATCGGCGCGTCGGGCTGCCGCATTCTCAACACGCTGCTCTTCGAAATGAAGCGCCGCGATGCGAAGAAGGGCCTCGCCACGCTGTGCATCGGCGGTGGCATGGGCGTCGCGCTCTGCGTCGAGCGCCCGTAACGGGGCGGGATGCGCGGGGCGCCGGCTCGCCATGACGCGCATCCCGACACACCATTTCGAATCACGGGCGTGATTGCGCAATAATCTTGCGCACCGGCCATCAAGCCGATAATCAAGTTTCATACCACAGTCAGATTGGAGGAGACCATGGCCAGAACTGCACTCGTCACCGGGGGAACGCGCGGGATCGGCGGCGCCATTTCCAGGGCGCTCAAGGCCGAAGGCTATACCGTCGCCGCCAACTATGCCGGCAATGATGCGGCCGCAGCCAGCTTCACCGAGGAGACCGGCATCCCGACCTACAAGTGGAATGTCGGCGATTATGAGGCATCGAAGGCCGGAATCGCCCGCGTCGAGGCCGATCTCGGCCCCGTCGAAATCGTCGTGGCCAATGCCGGCATCACCCGCGATGCGCCCTTCCACAAGATGACCCCGCAGCAATGGCAGGAGGTGATCGACACCAACCTCACCGGCGTGTTCAACACCATTCACCCGGTCTGGCCGGGGATGCGCGAGCGCGGTTTCGGCAGGGTCGTCGTGATCTCCTCGATCAACGGGCAGAAGGGCCAGTTCGGCCAGGCCAACTATGCCGCGACCAAGGCCGGGGATCTCGGCATCGTGCGCAGCCTCGCGCAGGAGGGCGCGGCCAAGGGCATCACCGCCAACGCCATCTGCCCCGGCTATATTGCCACCGAAATGGTCATGGCAGTGCCGGAAAAGGTCCGCGAAGCGATCATCAGCATGATCCCGGCGGGCCGCCTCGGTCAGCCCGAGGAGATTGCCCGCTGCGTGACCTTCCTGGCGGCCGACGATGCGGGCTTTATCAACGGTTCGACCATTTCGGCCAATGGCGGGCAGTTCTTCGCCTGAGCCATTCGCCTGATCCAGAGCGCAGACCGGGCCGGGAACACCCCGGCCCGATCCCGATCGGCATCGCCCGTCAGGCGCCGGGCGACAGGCGTTCGATCTCTTCCTTGATCTTCAGCTTCTGTTTCTTGAGTTCGGCCACCTCAAGCGAACTCACCCCCGGCGCGCGTTGCGCCGCTTCCACCTGTTCCGAGAGCGCGTGATGTTTCCTCTTCAGTTCCTCGACATGCGAACTCAAGCTCATGGGCATCCTCCTGTGGTGGAATGGTCACGTCCAAACGACATGGGAAGTGCACCACAGTTTTACAATTCTGTCACGCCTCGTCGCAGGAATCGGCAAATTTTCTCGCGCGGATTCCTGCCGGCGTCTCAGCCAAAGCCGAGCGGCGCGGCATCGCGCAGCACCGAGGCCGTTGCGGCGGTGTAGTTTTCTCCGTCCCCTTCGTGCCGTGCCCCTGCATGCAACAGCCAGCCGTCGCAGAGCCGGAGCGCCGCGCGCCCGCCCTTGCGCCCCCGGATCAGAACCAGCCGCGCCGGTCGCCCGCGCCGGGGAATCAGCGGCAGAACCTCGAGCGAGCCAAGCCGCGCGGCCATCGCCGGGAGCAGATCGGCCAGCCGCTCCGCCCGATGGATGACACAGACATGGCCGCGCGATGCCGTGCGCCGCGCCGCCGCCGCGATCCAGGCGGCAAAGGGCACCCCCTCGCCCATCGCCCCCTCGCGCCCCGCATCGCGCGCGGGCGTGCTGGCGGTGCGGTCGAAGAAGGGCGGGTTGAGGATGACGTGATCGAACTGGCGCGCGCGCAGCGCCTGCGGCATGGCGGCGAGATCGCCGGTCAGCACCTCCATCTCGATCCCGTTGCGCGCGGCATTTGCGCGGGCGAGGGCGGCATAGGCGGGCTGCATCTCGAGCCCCACGGGCCGCAGCCCCGGCACCCGCGCCGCAACGCAGAGCGCAGCCACCCCGGCACCACAGCCCAGATCGAGCAGCGTCTCGCCAGCGCGCGCGGGCACGCTCGCGGCCAGAAGCACCGGATCGACCCCGGCGCGATAGCCGCTGCGCGGCTGTGCGATGATGAGCCGCCCGCCGAGAAAGGCGTCGAGGCTCAGTTCCCCGGGCGCGAACGCCTCAGTCCTCAAGCGTGAACCCGTTGTCGATGAGCACCGCGCGCGCGTCGTCGTAATCGGCATCGGCCACCATCAGGCGGCGCGGGAAAATGCCGATCGAGCCTTCGAGCACGCTCATGTTTACGTCCATTTCAAAGCAGTCTATATCCTCGCCCTGAAGCAGCGCCTTGGCAAAGGCCATGCCGGCCATGTCGTTCGTTCGGTAAAGCTGTTTCATGCCAGAGAGATAAAAGCACCGCGCCCGATTTGTCGAGCGCGTTCCGGGGGAAAGCATGGGCCTGGACGAGGTCGCCACGAAACCGCATGAGGCGCTGGCCGCCCATCTTGCCGCCAAGCTCGACGCGGTGAACACGCTCATCCGCGCGCGCATGGCCTCGCGCCACGCGCCGCGCATTCCCGAGGTGACGGCGCATCTGGTGGAGGCGGGCGGCAAGCGGCTGCGCCCGATGCTGACGCTGGCCAGTGCTGATCTCTGCGGCTATCGCGGCGAGCACGATGTGCGCCTCGCGGCGACGGTCGAGTTCATCCACACCGCGACGCTGCTGCATGATGACGTGGTGGACGAGAGCGCGAGCCGGCGCGGGCGGCCCACGGCCAACCTGCTGTGGGACAACAAATCAAGCGTGCTTGTGGGGGATTACCTGTTCGCGCGCGCCTTTCAGCTGATGGTGGAGACCGAATCGCTCCGGGTGCTGGATATTCTCGCCGATGCCGCCGCGACGATTGCCGAGGGCGAGGTGCTGCAACTGAGTGCTGCGCGCGATCTGGCCACGACCGAGGCGACCTATCTCCAGATCGTGCGCGGCAAGACGGCGGCGCTCTTTTCCGCGGCGACGCAGGTGGGGGGCGTGATCTCGGGCGCGCCCGAGGACCAGGTTGAGGCGCTATTCACCTATGGCGATGCTTTGGGAATCGCGTTCCAGATCGTCGATGACCTGCTCGACTGGCAGGGCGATCCAAAGGCGACCGGCAAGAATGTGGGCGACGATTTCCGCGAGCGCAAGCTGACCCTGCCGCTGATCAAGGCGCTGGCCATGGCCGACGCGGACGAACGCGCGTTCTGGCGGCGCACCATCGAGAAGGGCGACCAGCGCGAGGGCGATCTGGAGCGCGCGCGCGGCATTCTCGAGGCGCGCGGCGCGCTTGCGGCGACGCGGGAGGAGGCGCAGGGCTGGATCGCGCAGGCGCGCGGCGCGCTCGCGCTGCTGCCGGAACATCCGGTGCGCGACATGCTCGACGCGCTCGCGGGTTACGTGGTGGCGCGGATCAGCTGAGCCGGGTCGCGACGACCCACCAGCCGGGGTGAGCGGCGGCGATTTTCTCCGCCGCGCGGCGGGCCCTGGCCGCATCCGGATAGAGGCCGAAGCAGGTCGCGCCAGAGCCTGACATACGCGCGAGCGCGCAGCCCGCGCTCTCGCGCAAGGCCGTGAGGGTGACGCCGATATCCGGGCAGAGCGCCAGCGCCGGAGCCTCCAGATCGTTGCGCTGGGTGGCGAGCCAGCGGATGCAGGCCGCCGCATCGGGCCAGCGCGGCAGGCGGTCGGGCATGGCCGGGTTGTCGCGGCGCGCGAGGCGGGCAAAGACCGCGGGCGTCGCCACCGGCAGGCCGGGATTGACCAGCACCGCGTCGAGCGCGGGCAGGGTCGGGAGGAGCTCGACCGTCTCGCCGATGCCGCGCATCCGCGCGCCGCGCGCGATCAGGCAGACCGGCAGATCGGCCCCGAGCGCGAGCGCCTCGGGCAGCGGGCGACCGCTCAGGCGGGCGAGCGCGCGCAAGGTGGCCGCCGCATCGCTCGATCCGCCACCGATCCCGGCAGCGGCGGGGAGGTGCTTTTCCAGCGTGATCGCGGCAGTGACGCCCATCAGGGCGGCGGCGCGCAGCACGAGGTTTTCACGCCCCTCCGGCACGCCGCCCGCGCGCGGCCCGGTCACGCGCAGCGACGGAACCGGGGACGGCGCGACCGTCACGCGATCACCTGCCCCGGCAAAGGCCACCAGCGAATCGAGCAGGTGATAGCCGTCCCCCCGCCGCCCCGTGACGTGCAGCGTGAGGTTAACCTTGGCGGGGGCGCGCTCAGTTACCGGAGACAGCGGCATTGACGGGCCGGAGCGGTGCGGCGCCCTCATCCTCGAGCACCCGGTCGAGCCCCAGATCGAGCTTGCGGCGCACGCGCTCGGCTTCGAGATCGTCGGAAGGGTTGGTCTGGTGCAACGAGAGCGCGCGCTTCCACTGAAAGCGCGCCTCGGTGTGCCGCCCGACCGCCCAGAGCACATCGCCCAGGTGATCGTTGACCACCGGATCGGTGGGCATGAGTTCGGCTGCCCGCTCCATCTGGATGACCGCCTCCTCGTAGCGGCCAAGCCGGTAGAGCACCCAGCCGAGGCTGTCCACGATATAGCCGCTGTCGGGCTGGGCCGCGACGGCACGCTCGATCATGTCGAGCGCCTCGTCGAGGTTCACCCGTTTCTCGACCATGGTATAACCGAGATAGTTGAGCACCTGCGGGTGATCGGGGTTCAGCTCCAGCGCGCGGCGGAAATCGGCCTCGGCCTCGGGCCAGTGATCGAGCCGCTCATGCGCGATGCCCCGGACGTAATGGAGAAACCACTGCGGGTTGTCGCGCGCCTCCAGCAGCGCGAGCGCCCGGTCATAGGCGTCGATGGCGCGCGCCCAGTCCTCCTGCTCGCGCGCCAGATCGCCCAGCGCGACATGCACATTGGCAAGCTCGGGATAGGACTGCGCGAGCTGGGCGAGGACCTCGGCCGCGGCGTCAACCCTGCCCTCGCGGCGCAGCGCCTCGGCGCGGCCCAGCTCGGCGCCGGGAAAGGCGGGGTGATCACGCGGCACGCGACCATAGGCCTCGATCGCGAGGCTGTATTGCCCGAGGCTCTCGAGCATCTGCGCCACGGTCACCGTGGCCTCCACATGGCGGGGATTGACCGCCTCCGCCGCGCGGGCGTGGATCAGCACGAATTCATCATCCACCTCCTCGATCAGCGCGCGCGCCAGCGAGAAGAACACCTCCGCCACGCCCTCGCGGGCATTGCCGATCAGCCCGAAGGGCACCGCTTCGCCCGCCTCGAGCCGGGCGCGCAGCGCCGCGATTTCCGGATCGGCGGGATCGGGGCCGAAGGCCTCGTCGAGGATCCCGAGCGCTCGCGCCTGCGCGCCGAGCTGGCTGAGGATCTGCGCCCAGGCGACGATCCCCGATCGCGTGGGTTGCAGCGGCCCGCCATCCTCGCCCGCGAACACCCGGTCGGCCGCCTCGAAATCGCCGACCGTCGCCAGCGCCAGCGCCTTGTGATAGAGGGCGAAATTGCGCAGGCCCGGCTCTGCGGCCATGGCGTCGATCCGCGCCAGCGCCGAGGTCATGTCGCCGCGCCCCAGATCGGCCCAGGCGGCGATCATCCCGTCGGTGAGCGGCCCGGCGCCGCGCTGCTCCGCGACGCGCCTCAGCACCGCCGCCCAATCTTCGCGCCGCGCCTCGTCCGCGATCAGCGCGATCTGTGCCACCTGGCTGCGCATCCCCTCGCCCTCGAGCTTGCGCGCCAGCGCCACCGCCTCATCGAGCCGACCGAGCGCGAGATAGGCGATGGTGGCATTCTCGAGCATCGCGGGATTGTCCGGATCGCGGGCGAGCGCCTGCGCGTAATATTGCGCGGCGGCGGTGAAATCGCCCTTGGCGCGGGCATGTTCCGCCGCCAGATAGGCGCCGGCCGGCTCCTGGGCGGGGGCCGGCAGGGGCTGCATCAGAAGGACGGCCAGCGCCGCCATCAAGCTGCGGAATGTCACGGGTGGGAATGCCTTTTCTGCCTCGCGTTCCGCCCGAAGGTAGTATGCGCGCCGCGCCATGGCAATGCGGCGCGCCCCCGGGGACGCGCCGTGGCGATCACGCGCCCGTTACATGTTGGGGTAATTCGGCCCATCCCCGCCCTGTGGCGTGACCCAGTTGATGTTCTGGGAGGGATCCTTGATGTCGCAGGTCTTGCAATGCACGCAATTCTGGAAGTTGATGACGAAACGCGGCTCGCGGCCCTCCTCCTGCACCACCTCATAGACACCTGCCGGGCAATAGCGCTGCGCCGGTTCGGCATATCGGGGGAGGTTGACGCGGATCGGCACCTCGGGATCGACAAGGCGCAGATGCGGCGGCTGGTTCTCCTCGTGATTGGTCATCGAGAAGGCGACATTGGTCAGCCGGTCAAAGCTCAGCCTGCCGTCGGGCTTCGGGTAGTCGATCGGCTTGTGATCGGCGGCAAGCCCGGTCGCCTCGGCATCGGTCTTGCCGTGTTTGAGCGTGCCCAGCAGGCTGAAACCGGCGGTATTGGTCCACATGTCGAAGCCGCCGACCGCGAGCGAGGCCACCAGCCCGAATTTCGACCAGAGTGGCTTGACGTTGCGGACCTTTTTCAGATCCTTGCCGATGGCGCCGGTCCGCACCTCCGTCTCGTAATCGTTGAGCTCGTCGCCCGCGCGCCCCGCCGCGATGGCGGCATGGGCCGCCTCGGCCGCGGCCTTGCCCGAAAGCATGGCGTTGTGATTGCCCTTGATGCGCGGCACGTTGACCATGCCCACCGAACAGCCCAGCAGCGCCACGCCGGGCGCGACCATCTTCGGCATCGACTGATAGCCGCCCTCGGAAATCGCCCGCGCGCCATAGGCCACGCGCTTGCCCCCTTCGAGCAACTCCGCCACCATCGGGTGATGCTTGAACCGCTGGAATTCCATGTAGGGATAGAGATACGGGTTCTCGTAGTTGAGATGCACCACGAAGCCCACATAGACCTGATTGTTGTCGAGGTGGTAGATGAAGGATCCGCCCCCGGCATTGGAACCCAGCGGCCAGCCCATCGTATGCGTGACGCTGCCGGGGCGGTGCCTGGCGGGGTCGATCTCCCAGATTTCCTTCATGCCGAGGCCGAATTTCTGCGGCTCGTGGCCCTTTTGCAGGTCGTAGCGCGCGATCACCTGCTTGGAGAGGCTGCCGCGCACGCCCTCGGCGAGGAACACGTATTTGCCGCGCAGCTCCATCCCCGGCTCGTAATTGGGCCCCGGCGTGCCGTCGGGATTGCGGCCGAACTCGCCCGCGACCACGCCCAGAACCTCGCCCGCCTCGCCAAAGACAAGCTCCGAACAGGCCATGCCAGGAAAGATCTCGACGCCGAGCGCCTCGGCCTGTTCGGCCATCCAGCGGCAGACATTGCCCATCGAGACGATGTAATTGCCGTGATTGTTCATCAGCGGCGGCATCGGCCAGTTGGGCACACGGATCTGCCCCGCCTCGCCCAGCATGTAGAAACGATCCTCGGTCACCGGCACGGTGAGCGGCGCGCCCTTTTCCTTCCAGTCGGGGATAAGCGCGTCGAGACCCGACGGGTCGAGCACCGCGCCCGACAGGATATGCGCCCCCACCTCCGAGCCCTTCTCGAGCACGACCACGTTCAGATCGGCGTCAAGCTGCTTGAGCCGGATCGCGGCCGAGAGGCCCGCCGGCCCCGCCCCCACGATCACCACATCGTAATCCATCGCTTCGCGCGTCACATCCTGCATCGCATCCTGCATCGGTCATCCTCCTCTGGCGCGCAACAATCTTGCTGCATGGACTATACGGCCCATCCCCGGAGTCAATCAAAACACGACATCCGGCCGCCCGAAACCCCGACGTGGCGAGGGATCGCGCGGGAATCGGCGCGATGCGGATCGGCTCTTGCAATCGGGCGCGCGCTTCGGGCAATCTCGGGGGGTGACGGACAGGACACTGACGGGGCCGGCCATGGGCGGCCCCGCTTCTGACAATGGGCGAGTGGAATGGAAAAGATCCCGATGACCGCAGGCGGCCATGCCGCGCTGGAAAAGGAGCTCAAGCAGCTCAAGTCGGTCGAGCGTCCGGCCATCATCCGCGCGATCGCCGAGGCGCGCGAGCACGGCGATCTGTCGGAGAATGCCGAATATCACTCGGCCAAGGAAAAACAGTCCTTCATCGAGGGCCGGATCAAGGAGATCGAGGGCATCCTCAGCCTGGCCGAGATCATCGACCCGACGCGACTCTCGGGGCCGATCAAGTTCGGCGCGACGGTGACGCTCGTCGATGAGGATACCGGCGAGGAACATACCTGGCAGATCGTCGGCGAGCATGAGGCCAGCATCGAGGCCGGGCTGCTCAACATGAAATCGCCGATCGCCCGCGCGCTCATCGGCAAGGAAGAGGGCGACAGCGTCGAGGTGCGCACCCCCGGGGGCGAGCGCACCTACGAGGTGATCAAGGTCGCCTATGTCTGACCGGCGCACCCGCCCATGGCCCGCACACCAGACCGAGATCCTGCCGCGCGAACGCCACTGACCGCCGCGGAAATGGCGGCCGTGGTGCTGGCGCTCCTGTGGCTGGCCGGTTCCGCGGCCTGGCTGCTGTGGCGCGGCCCGGCAGCGGCGGGAAGCGGCGCGTTGCCGCCGGGCGCGAGCGCGCTGATCACCATCCTGCTGCCCGTGGCGCTGCTGGGGCTGGGGGTGGCCACCGCCCGCGCCCTGCGCACCCTGCGCGCGGAGATCACCGAGCTGCGCGCCGCGCTCGACACCGCCCGCGCCGCCGCCCGCGCGCAGAACCACGCCCTTGCCGCGACGGTGGACAGGGCCGTGGCGCAAAAGCTCGACGCGCTCATCGCCGCCGAGGCCAGCAAGGCCGGGACACCGCCGCCGCCGCCCGCGCCCCGCCCCGACGAACGCGCCCCCCAGCACCACGCGCGCCCCGCGCCACCGCCGTCACCGGCGCCCGGCGCCCAGGCGGCGCTGCCGCTTGGGCCGCTGATGGCCGATCGCCCCCTGCCGCTTGCGCATTCCGATCTCATCCGCGCGCTGAATTTCCCCGAGAGCCCCGAGGACAAGGCCGGCTTTGACGCGCTGCGCCGCGCGCTCAGGGACCGCCCCGCCGCACAGCTGATCCGCGCCGCGCAGGACGTGCTCACGCTCATGTCGGAGGATGGCATCTACATGGACGATCTGCGCCCGGACATGGCGCGGCCGGAGATCTGGCGCCGCTTCGCCGCTGGCGAGCGCGGGCGCGCCATTGCCGCGCTCGGGGGCATCCGGGATGCCGCGCCGCTGGCGAGCATGGCGGCCCGGATGAAGCAGGACACGATCTTTCGCGACGCGGCGCATCACTTCCTGCGGCTGTTCGACCGGATGTTCCCCCGCTTTGCCGAGACCGCCTCGGATGCCGAGATCGCGGCCCTGTCGGACACCCGCACCGCGCGCGCCTTCATGCTGCTCGGGCGCGTGGCGGGCACCTTCGACTGACGCCGCGCCTCAGTCGGCGCGCTTTTGCAGCACGAGAAAGGTCATCATCCCCATCGGCGGCAGGCCGCGCCGGTCCACCACGTCGAGCGCATCCTCGCCGAGAACGGTGGCGATCTCGAAATCGGAATGCCAGCCGAGCACCTTTTCGAGCGGCGCCGCCGCGCGGGCAAGACCGGCCCAGAGCCCGCGCTCGTGCTTGAAATGGTTGGTGATGACGACCTGCCCGCCGGGACGCAGCACGCGCGCGATTTCGGCCATCACGCGCTCGGGCTCGGGGACGACCGAAAGCACATGCATCGCGGCGACGGTATCGAAGCTCGCATCGGGGAAATCGAGCTTGCGCGCGTCCATCCGCCGCAGGGCGACGACATTGCTCAGGCCAAGCCGTGCCACCCGCATACGCGCCTTGCGCAGCATCGCGGGGCTGTAATCGACGCCGGTGACGCGCACCCGCTGATCGTAGGTCTCGAGCGAGAGCCCCGTGCCCACCCCCACCTCGAGCACATCGCCGCCGCGCGCGTTGATATACGTCACCGCCGCGCGCCGCCCGGCGCGGGTGATCCTGCCGAAGGTCGAATCATAGACCGGCGCCCAGCGGGCATAGGAATTGCGAACAGTGCGAAGCTCCATGGCGACACCTTACCTTTCCGACGGATACCAGACCAGTGCCGCCCAGATCACCATGGCGATATAGACAAGGCACAGCACGATCAGCGCCGCCCATGGAAAGATCGCCAGCGCGGCGGCAACGCAGGCAAAGCCGAGCAGGAAGAACTTGACGTTCTCGCGCGAGATCCGCGTCTTCTTGAACGACCAGACCGGCACCGGCGAGATCATCAGCAGGCCAACCCCCGCCATGTAAAGCCCGGTCAGCGCGGCCGGCGGGCGCGACATCCCCGGCAGGGCGAAGGTCACGAACATCGGCAGCATCGCCAGCAGCGCCCCCGCCGGCGAAGGCAGGCCCGCAAAGAACGCCCCCGATCCGCCCTTGCCCCCCTCCTCGCGCGCCGACACGTTGAACCGTGCCAGCCGCATCACGCAGCAGATCGCAAAGAACAGCACCGCGATCCAGCCCGCGTGACGCGCATCCTGCAAGCCCCAGTAATAGACGACGAGCGGGGCCGCGACCCCGAAATTGAGGAAATCCGCCAGCGAATCGAGCTCGGCCCCCATCGCCGAGGTGCTGCGCAGGAGCCGCGCCAGCCGCCCGTCGAGCCCGTCGAGCACGGCCGCGATGAGGATGAGCTGCACCGCGCGCACATAGTCGCCCTGCACCCCGAGCCGGATCGCCGTGATCCCCGCACAGATCGCCGCGACGGTGAGCATGTTGGGCAGGAGCTGCGCGAGCGTGAGCTCCTTGCGCGGCGGCGGTGTCGTCATGCGTCAAGCTCCGCAAGCACCGTCTCGCCGGCCACCATCGTCTGTCCCACCTGCACCAGCGGGCTCACGCCCTGCGGCAGATAGACATCGAGCCGCGAGCCGAAGCGGATGAGGCCGAAGCGCTCGCCGCGCGCCACGCTCTCGCCCTCTTGCACGAAACACACGATCCGCCGCGCCACCAGCCCGGCAATCTGCACCACCGGCAGCAGGCGGCCATCCTCCATCTCGATGACGATGCCGTTGCGCTCGTTATCCTCGCTGGCCTTGTCGAGCGATGCGTTGAGGAACTTGCCTGGCCGATAGGCGATGGTGCGCACCACCCCCGCCACCGGCGCGCGGTTCACATGGCAGTTGAAGACCGACATGAACACGCTCACCCGCGTGAGCGGGATATCGGGCAGGCCGAGCTCGGCGGGGGGCACGGCGGGCCCGATCAGCGACACGATGCCGTCGGCGGGGCTGACGATCAGGCCGGGACGGGCCGGCGTCACACGCTCCGGATCGCGGAAGAAATAGTAGCACCAGACGGTGAGCCCGGCCCCGAGCCAGCCGAGCGGCTCCCAGACGAGAAAGAGCAGCAGCGCGGCGCCTGCAAAGATCGCCACGAACCTGCGCCCCTCGGGGTGCATCGGCTTGAGAAAGGTCTCGTGCATCTTCATGGGCAGCGGTCCTCGGAGATCGTCGCCTATCGACTAAGCCCCCTGCCCGCCCGATGCAAGCCGATGCAAGGCAGCACCTTTCCAATCCGCCCGTCCCGTGGCACCTTGCCGCCCATGGATCAGCACATCACCTCCCCCGACGCCACGCCGGCGAGCCGCTTCGCCTTTGGCACGATGCAATTCGGCGGCAAGGCCGACGAGGCCGAATCGCGTGCCATGTTCGACGCCTGCCTCGACGCGGGCATCACCCATTTCGACACCGCACATGTCTATACCGACGGCGCCTCGGAGACGATCCTCGGCCGTCTCGCCGCTCCCGTGCGGGAGCGTCTCGTGATCGCCACCAAGGTCGGCCTGCGCGGCGGGGGCGGGCGCGCCAACATGCGCGCGCAGTTCGACGCCTCGCGCCGGCGCCTCGGCATGGACCGGGTCGAAATTCTCTATCTGCACCGCTTCGATCCCGACACGCCCCTCGAAGAAACGATGGAGACCTTCGCCGCGTTCCACGCCGAGGGGCTCATCGGCCATGTCGGCCTGTCGAATTTCGCCGCCTGGCAGGTGATGAAGGCCGCCTGCATCGCGGCGCGCATGGGCCTCTCCATTTCCATCCTGCAACCGATGTTCAACCTCGTGAAGCGGCAAGCGGAGGTCGAGATCCTGCCGATGGCGCGCGCCGAGGGCATGGTCGCGGCCTGCTATTCGCCGCTTGCCGGGGGGTTGCTCACCGGCAAATACGCCCGCGGCGAGGGCGGGCGGATCACCGAGAACAGGATGTATGCGGCGCGCTACGCGGGCGCGCATCTGCATCGCGCCGCCGCGGATCTGGTGGCGATCGCCGCCGAGCATGACGTTGATCCTGCCACGCTCGCCGTGGCCTGGGTGGCGCATCATCCGCTCGGGGCGGTGCCGATCATCTCCGCCTCTGGCGCCGCGCAGCTCGCGCCCTCGCTCGCGGCACTGGATTTCGACATGGATCAGGCGCTGTTCGATCGGCTCGGAACCCTCATCCCCGCGCCGCCGCCTGCGACCGACCGCACCGAGGAGGCGTGAGGCGGCGCAATCGGGCAGTGCCGCCTGGCGCCGGAGGCGCAGGCCCTCACCGGGCGCGCATCCCGGCCCATGCCGCGGCGTGCCGCCCGGCCCAGAGCCCGGTGGCGAGGCAGGCGGTCAGCAGATAGCCACCTGTGGGTGCCTCCCAGTCGAGCATCTCGCCGGCGGCGAATGTGCCCGGCCGCGCGCGCAGCATCAGCCCCGCGTCGAGCGCCTCGAAGCGCAGCCCGCCCGCCGTCGAGATCGCCTGATCGAGCGGGCGCGGCCCCCGGAGCGGCACCGGCAGCGCCTTGAGCATGGGGGCAAGATCGGGCGCGCCGCGCGCGATTTCCATCGCCAGCGCGACCTTGACCGGGGACAGGCGCAGCGCCTTGCGCAGCCGGTTGCCGAGGCTGTCGCCGGGCCGCGCGCGCCCGAGCCGGGCGGCGATCTCGGCGCGGCTCAGCTCCGGCAGCAGGTCGAGCGTCAGCGCCGCGCCATCTCGCAGCGCGGCGCTCACCTCGTAGATGCCGCCGCCCTCGATGCCGCTGGCCGCGATGACGAACTCACCGCGGGAACGCACCCCCCCGGCCTCGAGCGCCACGCCCTTGACCGGCTGGCCGAAAAACCGCGCCATATGCCCCGACCACGCCACGTCAAAGCCCATGTTCGCAGGGCGGAACGGTGCCACATCGGCGCCGAGATGCGCCGCCCAGGCCCCGTCCGAGCCGAGCCGCGCCCAGCTCGCCCCGCCGCAGGCCAGCACCGTGACCACCGGCATGAGACGCGCCGCGCCCTCGGGCGTCGCGAACCGCACCGCGTCCCCCTCCCATCCCTGCCAGCGCCAGCGGGTGCGGATCCGCACCCCCTTCGCGTCCAGCCGCCCGAGCCAGGCCCGCAGGAGCGGCGAGGCCTTCATCGTGCGCGGGAATACCCGCCCCGTCGAGCCCATGAACAAAGGCTGGCCCAGCCCCTCGGCCCAGTCGCGCACCGCCTCGGGGCCAAACGCCGCGAGCATCGGGCGCAGCACCTCGGCGCGCGCGCCATAGGCCGCGAGGAATGGCTCGAACGCCTCGGCTTTGGTCAGGTTGAGGCCGGATTTCCCGGCCATGAGCAGCTTGCGCGCGACCGAGGGCTTTGCCTCGGCCACGGTGACGGCGAGCCCCGCCGCGGCCAGCGCCTCGGCCGCCATGAGCCCCGCAGGCCCCGCCCCGATCACGAGCGCACTACCACGCCCGCTCATGCCGGGCACGCGCGCGCCCCGCGCGGCCGGCAGGCGCCGCTCATCCCTCTGATGCCGATCCGCTGTCGCATCCGGCCCTCTTGCCCCGAAGGCGCGCGAGGATCAAGCCGGGGGCGCGCAGGCGGCAGCGATCAGTTCGACATCTCGTCGCTGCACTTGGCGATCTCGAAGATCGCATTGTTGGCGCCCCTGATATCGGCCATCACCACATAAGGCGTGTCGGGGAACACCACCATGACATCGTTGGCCTCGATCGCGCGACGGAAATCCCTGTCCCCGCTCAGGACATAGCCGCCGAACCAACCGGCAGAGGGCGCCTGGACAAGCTCGGCAATCCCGCCGACAAAGGCCCGTTCCCCCAGCAGGATCGCGACATTCTCGGGCCGCTCATCGCCCCGGGGAATCCCCTCATCCTTGACGAACACGCCGACATAGCCCATTTCCCCGTCCCCCGTGACGCCCATCTGGAGGATGGCGCGGTCACTGGATTTCGTCCCGAAGCAATGCCCGCGCGTGTTGTTGCGCAGGATGGTCCAATTCTCCCACGAGCGAAATTGCTCGATATCGTCGGTGACAAGCGGCAGCACGTCCTGCGCGCTCTGCGCACTGGCCTGGGTGGCCGTGACGGTGGTGAAAACGGGGGCCAGCGTCGCCGCGGCAACACCCGCGCATATCAGCCTGAAGAGTTTCATTCCAGTTTCTCCGATTTGAACAAATAGTTCGGGACAAGCCCGACAACAGACGAGATAAGAAGGCCCCGTCGGAGAACCAAACGCGATGGAGGAAATCCGCTCATCCGGCGCCCGGCAGGACGCGATCGGGCGATGCAGATGCGGGCCGCGCCTGGCGCTGGACAGAGGGGCGGGCAATGACGACATGGCCGCCGCGCCACGCCGCCCCCCTGCCCGCGAACGAAAAGGCCCCCCGCCTGTTGGCGGGGGGCCGTCTCGATAGTCCGGGCTGGACAGTCCGGGCTGGACAGAGTCCGGGCTGGCGCGGATCAAGGCCCCGCCATGTGGCAGGGCCGAACCCCGGCAGCCGCTCCGGGGCGGAAGGTCCTGGTGCGTGGCGCGCTCATGTGCTTTCGCGCGACACGTTCAGGACCGGACCGGCTCCCGTTCCCGGGCGACATGGCTCAGCGGTCGCCCCCCTTGAGCGCCGCGCCGAGGATATCGCCCAGCGACGCGCCCGAATCGGACGATCCGTATTGCGCCACGGCTTCCTGTTCCTCGGCGATCTCGCGCGCCTTGATCGACAGGCCCAGCTTGCGGGTCTTGCTGTCCACGTTGGTCACGCGCACATCGACCTTGTCGCCGACCGAGAACCGCTCGGGGCGCTGTTCGGCGCGGTCGCGGCTGAGGTCGGAGCGGCGGATGAAGGATTTCGCGCCCTCGTATTCCACCTCGATGCCGCCATCCTCGATCGCGGTCACGGTCACGGTGATCACCGATCCACGCTTCACGCCGCCCACGGCCTCGGCGAACTTGTCACCACCCAACGCCTTGATCGAGAGCGAGATGCGCTCCTTCTCGACATCGACCTCGGAGACCACGGCGCGGACCACATCGCCCTTCTTGTAGTGCTGGATCGCATCCTCGCCACGCTCGTCCCAGCTCAGGTCGCTGAGGTGAACCATGCCGTCGATATCGCCTTCCATGCCGATGAAGAGGCCGAATTCGGTGATGTTCTTGACCTCGCCCTCGACCTCGCTGCCCGGCGGGTGCTGTTCGGCGAACACTTCCCACGGGTTGCGCATGCACTGCTTGAGGCCGAGCGACACGCGGCGCTTGGCGCTGTCGATCTCGAGCACCATGACCTCGACCTCCTGGGAGGTGGAGACGATCTTGCCGGGATGCACGTTCTTCTTGGTCCAGGACATTTCCGAGACGTGAACAAGGCCCTCGACCCCCGGCTCCAGCTCCACGAAGGCGCCGTAATCGGTGATGTTGGTGACACGGCCGGTATGGACCGAGCCGAGCGGGTATTTTGCCCCCACCAGGTCCCACGGATCTTCCTGAAGCTGCTTCATGCCGAGGCTGATGCGGTGGGTTTCCTTGTTGATCTTGATGACCTGGACCTTGACGGTCTCGCCGATCGACAGGATCTCGGACGGGTGGTTGACGCGGCGCCAGGCCATGTCGGTGACGTGCAGCAGGCCATCGACACCGCCCAGGTCCACGAAGGCCCCGTATTCGGTGATGTTCTTGACCACACCATCGACGGTCTGCCCCTCGGTGAGGTTGGCGATGACCTCGGCGCGCTGCTCGGCGCGGCTCTCTTCGAGAATGGCGCGGCGCGACACGACGATATTGCCGCGGCGGCGGTCCATCTTGAGGATCTGGAACGGCTGCTTGAGGCCCATGAGCGGGCCCGCATCACGGACCGGGCGCACATCGACCTGAGAGCCGGGCAGGAAGGCCACGGCACCGCCCAGATCGACGGTAAAGCCACCCTTGACCCGGCCAAAGATCGCGCCTTCGACGCGCTCCTCGTCGGCATAGGCCTTCTCGAGACGGTCCCAGGCCTCTTCGCGGCGGGCCATCTCGCGGCTGATCACGGCCTCGCCGCGGGCATTCTCCGCCGAGCGCAGGAACACCTCGACCTCGTCGCCCACCTTGATGTCGGGCTGCTCGCCGGGATTTGCGAATTCCTTGAGATCGACGCGGCCTTCCATCTTGTAGCCGACATCGATGATGGCCTGGCCCGCCTCGATGGCGATGACCTTGCCCTTGACGACAGAGCCCTCGTCGGGCGTGTCCATTTCGAGGCTTTCGTTCAGGAGGGCCTCGAATTCCTCCATGGATGCGTTCTGAGCCATGTGGCGTTCTGTTCCTTTACATCTGTTTTCCGGCCGTGCGGTTGTCTCCGCCGGTCTTTGGGATCGTCCACCCGCGACGGGGACGGGGGTCCTTGGTCGGGCGGGTCACAAAGCGTTCCAAAACAAAGAGGGCCGGAGAAGCCGACCCTGCCCGATCCCTGCTGCCTCGTGGCGGTTCCGCCTTGGTGACAGGGGCCGTATATCGGCGCGCGCGCAGCAAATCAAGCGGCAAGCGCGGCCCCGCGCCGGCCCGGCACGATCACCGCCGGATCGCCAAACGGAATCCCGGAAAAAGGCCCCGTCACGTCCGGCGTGACGGGGCGAGGTGAGAATGCCCGGGAAGTCAGGCCCCGGACATTCGCGGTGTTGGTCGCTCAGTTGGGCCGGTCGGCCAGTTCCGCGCGGATCTGCTGGCGCAGCACGTCGATGGGCACGCGCTTGCCGTCGCGGCGAAAGCACCAGTAGGTCCAGCCATTGCACGAGGGCGCGCCCTCCAGATGCGCGCCGACCTGGTGGATCGAGCCGTTGATCCCGTCGGCCACCAGCGTGCCATCGGCGCGCACCCGCGCCGCCGCCTTGCCGTTCAGCGAGGTCAGCACCTCTCCCGGCCGCAGCATCCCGCGCTCCACCAGCGTGCCGAAGGGCACGCGCGGCTCGGCCCGCTTCGAGGCCGTGACCATCAGCGCCTCGCGGTCATGGCGCCGCACCGAGGCCAGCCGCTTTTCGGCCACCGCGCGATAGGCCGCCTCGCGCTCGATCCCGATATAGTCGCGCCCCAGCATCCGCGCGACCGCCCCCGTCGTGCCGGTGCCGAAGAACGGATCGAGCACCACATCGCCCGGATTGGTCGTGCCCACGATCACCCGGTGAAGCAGGCTCTCGGGCTTTTGCGTCGGATGCGCCTTGTCGCCCTTGTCATCCTTGAGCCGCTCATGCCCGGTGCAGATCGGCAGCACCCAGTCCGAGCGCATCTGCACGCCTTCGTTGAGCGATTTCAGCGCCTCGTAGTTGAAGGTGTATTTCGCCCCCTCCTCCTTCGACGCCCAGATCAGCGTCTCATGCGCATTGGTCAGCCGCTTGCCGCGAAAGTTCGGCATCGGGTTCGACTTGCGCCAGATCACGTCATTGAGAATCCAGAACCCGGCATCCTGAAGCGCCGCGCCCACGCGGAAAATGTTGTGATAGGAGCCGATCACCCAGAGGGCGCCATTGGGCTTGAGCAGCCGCCGCGCGGCGGCGAGCCAGTCGCGCGTGAACCGGTCATAGGCGGCAAAGCTGTCGAACCGGTCCCAGGCATCGTCCACCGCATCGACGGCGCTGTTGTCGGGACGGCGCAGGTCGCCCTTGAGCTGGAGATTATAGGGCGGATCGGCAAAGATCAGGTCGATGCTGGCCTCAGGCAGGCCGTTCATCACCTCGATGCAATCGCCACCGAGAATCGTGTTGAGAGGGAGCGCGGGCGCGCCCTTGGATCTGGTCATGGTCGTCATTTTCTGCCTCTGTCCCGGCGCTCTGGCGCTCTGCTCGTTGGGGCAGAGTTTGAGTCAAACCCGACTCGCGGTCAATTTCTTTTTTGAATCAGGGGCTTGGTTATTTTTCTTGATACAAGATATTGTGGACGGGCCGAAACGAACGCCTATGATGGGGGCTCACCCCCAAATCTAGGAGGGCCTGCCGATGCGCCTTTGACGGGTAACCGGCGTTGCGCTCCCATCCATAGCCGGGACACTGTTGCGCCAGATCCCGCATCAGCGCGTCGCGCGCCTCCTTGGCCACGATCGAGGCCGCCGCGATCGACAGCGACGCGGCATCGCCCTTCACGATGGCCCGCGCCCCAAGGCGCAGGCCGCGCGGCACCATGTTGCCGTCGATCAGCGCGAAATCCGCCGGGCGCGCGAGCCCCGCCAGCGCCCGCACCATCGCCAGATGCGAGGCGCGCAGGATGTTGATCTCGTCGATCTCGGCCACGCTGGCATGGGCGATCGACACCTCGGCAAGCTCGTGGATCCGCGCGGCCAGCACCGCCCGCCGCGCGCCGCTCAAGGCCTTGGAATCGTTGAGCCCCTCGGGAATGTTGTCGGGGTCGAGCACCACCGCCGCCGCCGTCACCGGCCCCGCCAGCGGCCCGCGCCCGACCTCGTCCACCCCGGCAATGCGGGTATGGCCAAGCGCCAGCGCCGCGCGCTCATGGGCGAAATCCGGTCCCGCGCCCATCTCAGGCAACCATCGCCTCGGCCTTGCGCAGATCGACCGAAACAAGCTGGCTCACCCCCTGTTCGGCCATGGTCACACCAAAGAGCCGGTCCATCCGGCTCATCGTCACGGCGTGGTGGGTGATGATCAGGAACCGCGTCGCCGTGCGGCGGCACATCTCGTCGAGCAGGTCACAGAACCGCGTCACATTGGCATCGTCAAGCGGCGCATCGACCTCGTCGAGCACGCAGATCGGCGCGGGATTGGCCAGGAACACCGCAAAGATCAGCGCCAGCGCCGTCAGCGTCTGCTCGCCCCCCGACAAGAGCGACAGCGTCGAGAGCTTCTTGCCCGGCGGCTGGCACATGATCTCGAGCCCCGCCTCCAGCGGGTCGTCGCTCTCGACCAGCACCAGATTGGCCTCGCCACCGCCGAAGAGATGGCGAAAGAGCAGCGTGAAATTGGAATTGACCTGCTCGAAGGCCGTCAGCAGCCGCTCGCGCCCCTCGCGGTTGAGGCTGGCAATGCCGCTGCGCAGCGTGCGAATGGCCGCTTCCAGATCGGCCTTTTCCGTCACCAGCGTAGCGTGTTCTGCCTTGACCTCCTTCGCGTCCTCCTCGGCGCGCAGGTTGACCGCGCCCAGCGCCTCGCGCTGCCGCTTGAGCCGCGCCACATCGGCCTCGATCGCGTCCGGGGCGGGCATCGTGTCGGGATCGGCGCCGAGGCTTTCGAGCAACGCCTCGGGCGTCATCTCGACCGCCTCCGCGATCCGCTCTGCCGCCAGGTCGCGCGCCTCGCGGGCGGCATCGGCGCGCGCCTCGGCACGCGCGCGGGCCTCGCGCGCCTCCGAGGCGAGCCGCTCGGCCTCGCGCTCATCCGCCGCCGCCTGCCGCGCCACGCCCTCTGCCCCTGAGAGCGCATCCTCCGCCGCCGCGCGCCGCGCCTCGGCGCGGGTGATCTCGTCGGCCAGTTCCGCGCGCTTCGCGGCCAGTTCCTCGGGCGCGCGCGCCGCCTCGGCTAGCTCCGCCTCCGACGCCGCCTTGCGCTCGGCCAGTTCCGCGCCGCGCTTTTCCGCCGTCTCCAGCCGGTGCCGCCAGCCGCTCACCTCCCTGGCGATCTCCTGACGGCGCGCAGTGCGCCGCTCGCCCTCGCGGCGCAATTCCTCTGCCGCCGAGCGGCGCGCCATCATCGCCATGCGCGCAGTCTCGACCGTGCTGCGGAGCGTCTCGAGCGCGGCGCGCGCCGCTGCCAGGTCCTCCAGCCCCGCAAGGGCCGTCTCGGCCTCGGCCAGCGCCTTGCGCGCCGCGCTTGCCTCTTCCTCGTGGCGCGTGACCGCGAGGCTTGAGGATTCGAGCCGCGAGGCGGCGAGGCTGCGGTCGGCCTCGGCGCGGCTCAGTGCGCGGCTTGCGGCGGTGGCTGCGGCATCGGCCTCGCGACGGGCCTCGCGGGCGGCGCGATCGGCCTCGGTGCAGGCGGCGAGATCGGCGCGCAGCGCCTCATGCGCGCGCGCCGCCCCCTCGGCGCGCGCCGTCGCGTGCTCGAGCTGCTGCTTGAGCGCCTCGAGCCGGTTGAGTTGCTCCAGCCGCAGCGCCGCCGCCGAGGGCGCGTCCTCGGCCCAGGTGCGAAACCCGTCCCAGCGCCACAGATCGCCCTCGCGGCTCACCAGCCGCTGACCGGGCTTGAGCAGCGACTGCAGGCGGGGCGCGTCCTCGGGGGAGACAAGGCCGATCTGCCCCATCCGCCGCGCCAGAACCTTGGGCACCGAGACATGGTTGCTGAGCGCCGTCACCCCCTCGGGCAGGGGCTGCGGCGCGCCATAGCCGGGCAGGCGCGACCAGCCCGACGGCCCGTCGCCGGAAACCTCGGGCGCGCGCAGATCGTCCCCCAGCGCCGCGCCGAGCGCCTTCTCGAAGCCCTGTTCCACCTGGAGCCGGTCCATGATCTGCCCGCCCTCGGCGGTATCGCGTGCCACCAGCCGCGCGAGCGCACCGGCCTCGGCGCGCAGCGCGCCCAGCTCGCCCTCGGCCTCCGAGCGCGCGGCGCGCGCCTCGGCCTCGCGCGCGGCGGCGGTGCTGCGCGCCTCGTCCGCCGCCAGCAGCCGTGCCTCGGCGGCCTCGGCGGCGGCCTGCGCCGCTGCCTCTGCAACCTCTGCCGCCGCATGATCCGCCTCGGCGCGGGCGAGCGCCTCCCGCGCCTGGGCACAGGCGGCGCGGGCGCGCCCGGCCTCGGCCTCGCTGCGCGCCTGCGTCTTGCGATTGTCCTCGATCAGCCGCTGCGCGGACTGGTGACGCGCCGAGAGCCGCGCCAGATCCTCGGTCGCGCGGGCCAGATCGCCTTCGCGCGCCTGAAGCTCCGCCGCCGCCGCCTGCGCGGCCTCCTGCGCCGTGGCAAGCCGTGCCTCGTGCCCCTCGGCCCCCTTGGCCAGCTCCGCCGCCTCCCAGTCGAGCCGCGCGATCGTCTCGCCCGCGTCGCGGTTGAGGCCGGCCTCGCGCTCCATGTCGCGCTCGAGCTGGGCGATGCGTGCGCCCAGCGTCGCGATCCGCTCGCGCGCGCCCGCCTCCTGCGTGGCCAGCGTGTCGCGCTGCACGCTCAGCCGTTGCACGATCGCGCCGGCGATGGCCGCCTCCTCGCGCCGGGCGGGCAATGCGTCCTCGGCCTGGGCGCGCGCCCGTGCCGCGGCCCGTGCCGCAGCCTCCGCACGCGAGGCCGTCACCATGGCCGCGCGCAGCGCCTCGGCGGCCTGGCTGCGCGCCTCCTCCGCCTCCCGCCAGCGCCGCCACAGGAGCAGCCCCTCCGCGCGCCGCAGCTCCTCGCCGATCTGGCGATAGCGCACCGCCTGTTTCGCCTGCCGCGCCAGCTGCGCAAGCTGGCCCGCGAGCTGCTCGATCACATCCTCGACGCGGGTCAGGTTCGCCTCGGCCCCGCGCAGCTTGAGCTCGGCCTCGTGGCGGCGCTGGTAGAGGCCTGAAATCCCCGCCGCCTCCTCGAGGATACGCCGCCGTGCCCTCGGCCGGGCGTTGATCAGCTCGGAAATCTGGCCCTGCCGCACCAGAGCCGGCGAATGCGCCCCGCTCGAGGCATCGGCAAAGAGCATCTGCACATCGCGCGCGCGCACCTCGCGGCCGTTGACCTTGTAGGCCGAGCCCATGTCGCGGGTGATCCGCCGGGTGATCTCCAGATGGTCAGCATCGTTGAAGCCCGCAGGCGCCAGCCGCTCCGAATTGTCGATCTGCATGACCACTTCGGCGAAATTGCGCGCGGGCCGCGTTGCCGCCCCGGCAAAGATCACATCCTCCATGCCACCGCCGCGCATCGCCGAAGCGCGATTCTCGCCCATCACCCAGCGCAGCGCCTCGAGCAGGTTCGACTTGCCGCAGCCATTGGGGCCGACGACGCCGGTGAGCCCCTCCGCGATCGCCAGTTCGGTGGGATCGACGAAGCTCTTGAAGCCGGTCAGTCTGAGCCTGGTGAACTGCACGATCGTGGCTCCGGTCGGGTGATTCCGTTGCTATCCGATCCTGCGGGGGCATCGGGGGCCTGTCAAGATCGCACCACAGGATATGCAGGGCTATCGCATTTGACCGATGACGGATCTTGCGAAGGCGTCGGACCATCCGGAGCGCTTTCTTTTGCGCGAGATGGGGAGTTTCGGGCGGGCGGTTCGCAGCAGATTGAGGGTGAGGCGGCGGAGGATGGCGAGGTTTTCGGGGCCGTTATCGGCGCGGTTTCGGGCCTGGTCCTCGTCAAAGGTGACGTCGAGGACCCAGTGCAGGCTGTTCTCGATGGCCCAATGCGATCGGACGGCCTGGGCGAAGCGTTCGGGCGTGAGGCGGGCGGAGGAGAGGTAGTAGCGGGTGCTGACCGGCCCGCCGTCGCGCGT